>DASXVJ010000023.1:0-357043 GCA_036504335.1 Thermoanaerobaculia bacterium | reverse complement strand
GGCCGGGGCCCCGGGGCCCCGGGCCGCCGGAAAGACCTGAAAAGAGGGCGCTTACTTCTTCGTCAGGACGAAGTGCGTCCGGCGGTTCTTGGACCAGGCCGACTCGTCGTGGCCTTCCACGAACGGCCGCTCCTTGCCGTAGGAGATCGTCTTGAGCTTCGCGGCGTCGACGCCGAGCGAGGCGAGGTAGTCCTTCGTCGCGTTCGCGCGGCGGTCGCCGAGAGCCAGGTTGTACTCGCGGGTGCCGCGCTCGTCGCAGTGACCCTCGAGGAGGAACTCGGCATCCGGGTGCTTCTTCATCCAGCCCGCGGCCATGTCGAGCTTCTCGCGCGAGTCGGGCCGGATCTCCGACTTGTCGTAGTCGAAGAAGATGTCCTGGATGTACTTGTCGATCGGCTCCTCGACGACGGCCGGCGGGGGCGGGGGCGGCGGCGGCGGCGCGGCCGGCGGGGGCGGCGGCGGCGCGCACGTGAACTTCACGGACGCAGTCTCGCGGCGTTTGCCGTTCTGCCCGATCGCCCACGCGGTGGCCGTGTGCGGGCCGGTCGCGAGGTTGGTGAACGTCGCGGCGAGCGGCGTCTTGTCCGCCGGAATCGTCTGCGACGCGCCGCCGTCGACCGAGATCTCGTACGCCTTCGGCGGGAACGTGCAGTAATCGCCCGCGACGGGCGTCACGGACACGGTGACGGCCTTGCAGGCCTCCGCGGAGAGCGTGTCGCCCTCGGCGGGCGCCGTGATGCGGAACGCGGGCCCCGTCTGGCACGTGCAGGCCCCGAGGAACAGCGCAGCCACGGCGGTCAGGGTGACGCCGACGCGCCGCGCGAGGAATCCGGGAGAGGTCGCTTTCACGTCAATCCTCCTGTTCAGGGCATCGGGTCGGTGCGGTCCGCGCGCTCGTGGCGCTGCACCGGCGCGGAGGGTCCGGGCGACACGGCGGCGCGGTGCGCCGGGAACATCGCGGCGAGCTTGCTCGAAAAGTCGAGCGTGAAGATCTGCTCGATCGCCGTCGCCTTCTCGGCGTCCGTCATCGGAGCCCACGCGTAGGGCACGGTGCCGCCGCTCAGGCCGCCGGCGGTGCCGCCCTGGAAGAGATAGACGCTGAGGTCGGGCTCTTTGAGCGAGGCCGGGAAGCTCGCGTTGATGAACTTGATCATGTCGTCGGCCAGCAGGGCGTAGCCGATCGGCGTCAGGTGAATGGCGTCGTACGAGAACATGCCGCCCGTGAGGTAGGCCGCGCTGACCGTCGCGCCGCCGAAGCCGAACCCGGCCTTCGCGCGAGCGAGCAGGTCGTTCGGGTCGTAGTACAAGTACCCCGAAGCGGCCGCGGCCGCCTTGGCCGCCGCGTTGTACTCGGCGCCGCGCGTCTTGAGGAGCGTGACCTCGTCCGCGTAGAGAAGGACGCCCGGGCCGGCGGCGCTGCTCGAATCCGGGAGCGGGTTGTTGCACTTCGGGAGCGGGGCGACCGCGCACGGGATGCCGTAGCCCAAAGGCATGTACGAGGCGGCGGCCAGTGTCACGAGCGTCGTGTTCGGAATCGGGCAGGCGGGGACGCCCGCCGGGCAGCCCTTCGGTCCGAGGAGCGGGATCGGCGCGCCGCCGACGAGGACGAGCTTGCCACCGCTCGTCACGTACGGCGGGATCGTCGTCGTGAACGGAATGTTCGTCACGTCGACGACGCCCGTCACGATGCCCTTCGGCTGGATGGCCTTGAGCTTCGCAAGCGCGGCGTTCAGGTCGGTCGCGTACGAGGCGGTCGGGGTGAGGGTCACGCCGTCGATCGCGGTCCCGCTCGTGACGGCGCCGAGGTATTCGTTGCCGAAGTCCGCGAAGATCACGAACGACGGGTTGAGGGAGATCGCCTGGTCGACCTGCGAACCGATTTTGAACGTCGAGTTCCGGAGGATGAGGTCGATCAGCGGCGAGCAGCCGCCTCTGTCGGCTCCCGTCGTCGCGTAAAGCATGTCATGGACCGTGCAGCCCGGGATCGCGAGGTTGTTGTAGGGGCGCGGGAGAGTGAGATTCGCCGGCGTGCCCGTCGAGGGCTCAGCGCCGAACGATGGTGCGAGCGACGTGAGGACCATGCAGCCGCCCTGCCCCGGGTCGTTGATGATCGGCTGCTGGAAGTCCGCGCCGTTCGCGCGCGCGATGACGGCGCCGGGCGAGTCGACCTGGACGCGCTTCGTGAGGCAGGCGGCCGAGACTCCGGCTCCCTCGGAGTCGCCGATCCAGACGAGCCTGCTGAGATCCACCTGGGCGGCGGCGGGATGTGCAAGGACGGCCGCGAGGGCGGCGGCGGAGAGGAGGCGGAGGAGGGTGTGAGGAGTTTTCATGTTCTTCCTGGCTCCCTCAGAAGGTGGTCTTCATGCCGACGCTCGGAAGGATCGCGAACGTCTGGTAGGTGGCGCTGAAGCTGTCCTTGTTCGTCGTGACGGTGCGTTCGTGGAACCACAGGAAGAGCGACGAGACGTTGAGCTGAACGCCCTTGAGGACGTTGAAGCCGGCGCCGATCGTCACGCCCGTCCGGTTGCTGTCCGGCAGGAAGGGCGACGCGTCGAAGTCGGGCTGTGGCGTCTGGTCGTAAATGAATCCCGCGGCGAGCCAGCCCTTCTTGCCCTTGTAGAGCGCGCCGGCGCGGACGGCCCACGTGTTCTCCCAGCCGTGCGGGAGGACCGAGTCCGGCACCCCGTCGATGCGGATGACCGTCTGGTCGAAGACCTTCCACGTGACGTAGTTGCCGTCCACCTCGAGCGTGAGGTTCGGGGTCAAGTCGTACGCGACGCCGAAGGAGGTCACGGACGGGAACTGCAGCGTCGTGCGCCCCGTCGGGGTCGTGCCGAACGGCAGCAGCGTCGAGACCGCGCCGTCGAACTGCGGGCTGCCCGTGGCGATCTGGGAGAACTGGGCGGGCCCCTCGAGGTCGACGTCGAGGTGCGCGTGGTACGAGATCCCGACGCGCAGGCGGTCGCACGGCTTGAGGAGCATGCCGGCGGACCAGGTCACCTTGACGGGCGTGCCCGTCGAGACGAGGCTGAGGTGGGCGATGTCCTGGACCCGCTGCGTGAAGGGGTTTACGGCCTGGACGTTCTTCGAGAGCTTCACGTCCGTGAACCGGAACTCGGGGCCGGCGCCGATCGCGATCGCGTCCGAGACCTTCCACGCGAACTGCGCGCCCACGGCGAGCTGGCGCAGGTCGACGCGCTGGATGATGGCGCGGCCGCGGAACGTGTCGGGGTTCTGCCAGGGAACGCCGAGGCCGTTCGGCGACCACATGCCCAGCGACACCTTGAAGTCCTTGCTCAGCGACGTGACGGCGTACATGTTCCCGAACCAGTAGAGGGGCTTGGCCATGTTCGCCGAGTAGCCTTCGCCGGGGTACGGGTTCAGGCCGTCGAGGCGTGCCGTGGGGCGGAGGACTCCGAAGAGGCTGCCGTCCACGATCGTCTCGTCGATGAACGCATTGCCGGCCGGGTTGTAGAACATCGCCGACGGATCTTCGGCGGTGGCCGTGAACGCGCCGCCCATCGCATTGCCCTTCGAACTCTGTTCGAAGAGCGCGAAGCCCGCGGCCTCGAGTCGGGCCGCCGGAAGGGCGACCGCGAGGCCGACGAGCACGAGTGCCGCCAGCCGGGTCCCAATCGCTTTGAACACCGGTTCCTCCTTCACGTCACACTCCAGAAGAGCGGGTAAGTTGTCTTTTCGGCCCGATTCTACAGACAAAAGCAAGTCTGGCGACGGCCGTTTCATTCCGTCAAGGGTGCAGGCTCATCAAACCGCGTCCGGGCGCGTCAACGCGGACGCGCCCCAAGGGTCGCGACGGCCACGGCGCCCGGCCCGGTATGGGCGGCGAGGGCGGGGGTGATCTCCACGACGTACTCCTCCGCCCCGGGGCGCCGGGCGAGGAGCTCCCGGGCGATCCTCTCGGCCAGTTCGGGGGCGTCGGCATGGGCCACGGCGAAAACAGGCGACGGGACCCCCGCCGCGACCTTCAGGGACTTCTCGACGAGCCGGACGCAGGCCCGGGGAAAGCCCCGGGCCGCCCCACCGGCGCGCGCGCGGCCCGCGGCGTCGAGCGTCAGAAGCGGAACCACCCCCAGCAGGTTGGCGAGGCGGCGCTGTCCGGCCGTCACCCGGCCTCCCCGGACGAGGGAGTCCAGGGACGGCACCGCGGCCAGGAGCCTCACCCGGGCCGCGGCATCCTCGGCGGCGCGGACGACCTCGGCCAGGCCCTCCCCCCGGTTGGCCGCCTCGGCCGCGGCCCGCACGACGAGCCCCTGGGCGACGGACACGGCCCGCGAGTCCACGACCTCGACCGGCGCGAAGCCGGCCCGGTCGCCGAGCGACGCCGCCGCGAGCCGCGCGGCCGAGTACGTCCCGGACAGGGCGCCGGACACGTGGATCGCGACGACCGGCGACCCGTGCCCGGCGAGCGCGCCGTAGACCTCGCGAAAGTCGGCCGCCGGCGGCTGCGACGTGCGGGCCGTGATCCCTTCCGCGCGGAGCCGGCGATGAAACTCGGCCGGCGTGATCGTGACGCGGTCGAGGAACGTCTCGTCGCCGACGAGGAGCCGCAGCGGCACGAGCGCGATCTCTTCGCGCTCGAGGAACAGGTCGGGCAGGTCGCAGGCCGTGTCCGTCACGATCGCGACGCGTCCGGCCGGGCGGACGCGGCCGCCGCCCGCCGCGTCGCGCTGCGCGCGCATGTCCTCGGCCTTCGTCTCCTCCACGCGTCCGAAACGCCGCGCGACCTCGAAGACGTCCTCCGGGCGGTTCACGTGCACGTGGAGCCTCACGCGAGTCGCGCTCCCGACGACGGCGAGCGAGTCGCCGAGCGGCGCCGCAGCCCGGCGGAGCGCCTCGCGGTCGATCCCTGCGCCCGACAGGAGCACCTCCGTGCACCACCGGAAGAGCAGCGTCTCCTTCGCCTCGCGGATCCGGGCCTCGACGCGGTCCGCCGGGGCGGGCAGCGCGGCCACGCCCCGGACCGCGTAACCGGCTGCGACGCCCTCGAGAAAGTCCACGAACCCCTGCGCGCCCGCGTCGACGACGCCGGCCTTCCGGAGAACGGCCAGCTGGTCCGGCGTCCGCATGAGGGCGACTCGCGCGGCAGTCCGCGCGGCGAGGAACGCGGACGCCCAGCAGCCGGCCCCGGCGGCCGCGCGCTCCGCCTCTTCTGCCCACGCGTCGATCACGGAGAGGAACGTCCCTTCCTGCGGGTGGGCCATGGCCCCGCGCGCGGCGCGCGCGGCGGCGCGGGCGGCGCTCCCGAACGCCGCCGCCGGGATGCGGCCGTCGTCGCGCAGAGCTTCCGCGAATCCCTCGAGGGCCTGCGCCAGGATCGCTCCCGAGTTCCCGCGCGCGCCGAGGAGCGCCTCGTCCGCCGCGCGGCGCGAGACGGCGGCGAGGCTCCGCTCGCGCGTCCCGGCGACCGCCGCAGAAACGCGGTTCAGCGTCGCGGCGAGATTCGAGCCCGTGTCCCGGTCGGCGACCGGAAACACGTTGATGCGGTCGATCGCCTCGCGGCGCAAGGCGACCGCGCGGGCCCCGGCCACGAGGGCGCGCGCAAGGCGCCGCCCGTCCAGGACCGCGACGCGGACACGGGGCATTCAGGAGATTCTATTTGCTTCGGAAAATACAAAGAGGAAGAGAAGAGGAGATCTTCTCAGAAGGGTGAGTGGAGCAGGCCCCCCACTCGGCGCTCCGGCGCACCGTCGCGCGCGCGCCGCCCGATATTCACCTTCTAAGGAATCTTCTCTTTCTCTTCTCTTCTACTCAGCGGATCGGCGCGCGGAGGACGGGGGCGAAGCTGCCCGGCCGGCTCGCCTCGCGGGCGGCGCCCGCTTCGTCGAGCCGGCGCACGGGTGTCGTGTGCGGCGCGCCGTGGACGATTTCCGGGGACGTCTCGCACTCCTTCGCGATCGCGATCATCGCGTCGATGAACGCGTCCAGCTCTTCCTTCGGCTCGGACTCCGTCGGCTCGATCATGAGCGCGCCGGGGACGATGAGCGGGAAGGACATCGTCGGCGGGTGAAACCCGTAATCCATGAGCCTCTTGGCGACGTCGATGTTGTGGAGCCCGAACGCGGCCTGCTTCTTGTCGTCGAACACGACCTCGTGATAGCTCGGCGCGTCGTACTTGAGGTGGTAGAAGGGCTCGAGCTTCCGGCGGATGTAGTTCGCGTTCAGGACCGCGTTCTCGGCCACCTCGTGGATGCGGTTGCCGTACGACACGATGTACGTGAGCGCGCGGACGAGGACGCCGAAGTTTCCGTAGAACGTCCGCATCTTCCCGATCGTGTCGGGGCGGTCGACCTCGAGGCGGAAAACGCCGCCGTCGATCTCGACGGTCGGGACCGGGAGAAACGGGACGAGCGCCGGCGCGACGCCGACGGGCCCCGCGCCCGGGCCGCCTCCGCCGTGCGGCGTCGAGAACGTCTTGTGCAGGTTCATGTGCATGACGTCGACGCCCATGTCCGCCGGCCGAACCTTGCCGACGAACGCGTTGAAGTTCGCGCCGTCGAGGTAGAGGTACGCGCCCTTGTCGTGGACCATCTTCGCGATGTCGAGGATCCGCTCCTCGAAGACGCCGAGCGTGTTCGGAACCGTGATCATGAGCGCCGCGACGTCCTCGTTCAGCTTCGACGCGAGCTCGGCGAGGTCGAGAGTGCCGTGCGCGTTCGACGTGAGCTCGACGACGTCGTAACCCGCGAAGTGGGCCGTGGCGGGATTCGTGCCGTGCGCCGAGTCCGGGACGAGGATGTTCTTGCGCGGGTTTCCGGCCTTCACGTGGGCCGCGCGGATCATGAGCGCTCCGGTCAGCTCGCCGTTCGCGCCGGCCGAAGGCTGGAGCGTGACGCGCGCGAAGCCCGTGAGGGCCTTGAGCGCCTGCTCGAGCCGCCACATGAGCTCGAGGTTCCCCTGCGCGAGATGCTCCGGCGCGTAGGGGTGGGTGTCGTTGAACCCCGCGAGGCGCGCGATCTCCTCGTTGATGCGCGGGTTGTGCTTCATCGTGCAGGACCCGAGCGAATAGAGCGCCGTGTCGATCGCGAAGTTCATCTGCGAGAGGCGCGTGAAGTGGCGGACGACGTCCACCTCGCTCGCCTCGATCTCGCCCGCGACCTCGGCACGATGCTGAGCCCCGAAGATACGCCCGGCGTCGGCCGCGGGCACGTCGAGCGCGGGCAGGTGGACGCCGGTGCGGCCGGCGCGGGTGGCGTCGAAGAGGGAGCCGAAGCGGCGCCGCCGGTCGAGGCGCGCGTCCGCGCGGACGATGGAGTCGGACACGAGGGTTCCGTGGTCGCTCATCTCAGAAGCTCCTCAGGACGGCGAGGAGGCCGTCGAGCCCGGCGCGCGGGACACGCTCCGTCACGGCGACGAGAAGGAGGTCGCGGTGCGCGGGGCCCAGCGGGTCGAGGCGCGCGTACGGGACTCCCGCGAGGATCCTGTTCTCCTCGGCGCGGCGCAGCACCGCGTCGACGCCCGGGCCGCAGCGGAGGGCGAACTCGTTGAACGTCTTCCCGGAGAACGCGAGCGAGAACGGGCCCGCGAGGGCCTTCACGCCGGCCTTGAGGTACTCCGCCTTCGCGAGACACTGGAGCGCCGTCTCGCGCAGCCCCTGCTTGCCGAGCGCCGAGAGCGTCATGGTCGCGGCGAGCGCGAAGAGGCCCTGGTTCGTGCAGATGTTCGACGTCGCCTTCTCGCGCCGGATGTGCTGCTCCCGCGTCGAGAGCGTGAGGCAGAACGCGCTCGCGCCGTCCGCGTCCACCGTCTTGCCGACGAGGCGGCCGGGGATCTGGCGCTTGAACGCGTCGCGGCAGGCGAGAAAGCCCACGAGCGGGCCGCCGAACGACGGCGGAACGCCGAAGGAAGCCGCCTCGCCGCAGGCGATGTCGACGCCGCGGGCGCCGGGCGGCTGGATCACCGCGAGCGAAAACATCTCGTTCACGACGCCGATCGCGAGGGCGTTCTTCGCGTGGGCCGCGGCCGCGACGGCGTCCCAGCCCTCGACGACGCCGAACGTGTTCGGCGACTGGACGGCGACGGCGACGGTGGCGTCGTCCACGGCGGCCGCGAGCGCCGCGGCGTCCGTGGCGCCGTCCGCCCCGACCGGGACCTCGACGATCGTGAACGGGAAGTTCACGAGGTACGTCCGGAGGCATCGGCGGTACTCGGGGTGGATGCCCTGCGAGACGACGACCTTCGTCTTCTTCTTCGTGAGACGCTCGGCCATGAGCACCGCCTCGACGAAGGCGGACGCGCCCTCGTACATCGAGGCGTTCGCGACGTCCATGCCCGTCAGGAGCGCGACGTGCGTCTGGAACTCGTACACGGCCGTGAGCGTCCCCTGCGAGACCTCGGGCTGGTAAGGCGTGTAAGCCGTCAGGAACTCCCCCCTGAGGAGGAGCTGCGAGACGAACGCCGGCGAGTGGTGGCTGTAGAGACCGGCGCCGAGGAAAGACGTCCAGTCGGACAGCGACGCGTTCGACGCGGCAAGGGCGCCGAAGTCGCGGCGGACCTCGATCTCGGAGGCGGGCGGCGGGAGCGGCGGCGTCTCGCGGTGGTAGACGGCGCGCGGCACGGTCGCGAAGAGGTCGTCGACCGACGAGGCTCCGACCGCGGCGAGCAGCGTGGCGCGCTCGTCGGCACTGTTCGGGATGTAGCGCATCGGGTGGTTCCTTACGCCTTGGCTTCTTCCTCGACGAATTTCTCGTAGTCGGCCGCGTTCAGGAGGGCGTCGACCTCGGCGTCCGACGAGAGCTTCACTTTCACGAGCCAGCCGTCGCCGTGCGGATCCTCGTTCACGGCGCCGGGCTCGTCGGCGAGGACCTTGTTCGTCTCGAGGATCTCGCCGGCCACGGGCAGGAAGATCTCGGAGACCGCCTTCACGGACTCGATCGTCCCGAACTCCTGCCCGGCGTCGAAGATCTCGCCGACGTCCGGCAGCTCGACGAACACGATCTCGCCGAGCTCCTTCTGGGCATGGTCGCTGATGCCGATCGTGCCGACGTCGCCGTCCACGCGGATCCACTCGTGGCTCCTCGTGTAGCGGCGGTCGTCCGGATAGTTGCTCATGTCCTTCTCCTGTAGAACGGCGTCGGTACGACGACGGCCGGGACGCCGCGGCCCCGCACGTCGATCGCCAGGACGGTGCCCGGCGCGGTCTTTTCCGTTGGGACGTAGGCGAGGCCGATGGGCTTGCCGACCGTGGGCGTCTGCGTTCCGGACGTGACGATGCCCGCGGCTCCGTCCGCCGTGAGCGGATAGCCGTGCCGGGCGATCCCGCGGCCCGTCACCTCGAAGCCGACGAGCTTCCGCGCGACGCCCGCCTCTTTCTGCTTCGCGAGGGCCTCGCGGCCCTGGAACTCGCCCTTCTTCATCTTGACGATCCAGCCGAGGTTCGCTTCCCACGGCGTGTGCGCGTCGTCGATGTCGTTGCCGTAGAGCGCGAGGCAGGCCTCGAGACGCAGCGTGTCGCGCGCGCCGAGCCCTGCCGGCAGGATCCCGTGCGGCTGGCCCGCCTTCAGGATCGCGTCCCACACGTCGCCCGCGTGATCCGGGTGGAGGTAGACCTCGAAGCCGTCCTCGCCGGTGTAGCCCGTGCGCGAGAGGATTGCAGGGACGCCGAGCACCTTGCCCGGCTCGAACCGGTAGTACGTGATCCTTCCGAGCGGCGTTTCGGTGAGCGTCTGGAGGATCGTCTCCGCGCGCGGGCCCTGGACGGCGATCTGCGCCCAGATCCGGGACTCGTCCTCGACGGATGCGCCCTCGCACGCGGCGGCCTTCGCCCACGCGACGTCTTTCGGCGTATTCGAGGCATTCACGACGAGAAGGTAGTCGTCCGCCGCGAGGCGGTACGTGAGCAGGTCGTCGACGAACGTGCCCTGCGGCGTCAGGAACGCGGAGTACTGGACCTTGCCGTCGTCGAGCGCCGCGACGTCGTTGCACGTGAGGCGCTGGACCACTTCGAACGCCTTCGGGCCCCGGACGCGGATCTCGCCCATGTGGGAGACGTCGAAGAGGCCGGCGCGCTCGCGGACCGCGCGATGCTCCTCGGACAGCCCGGAGTACTCGACGGGCATGTCCCATCCGCCGAACGGGACCATCTTGCCGCCGAGCGCCCGGTGCCGCTCCCAGAGCGGCGTGCGCCTGAGAACCTGGGTCGAATCCGAGGTGGGACCGCTCATCGCCGCGCCGGGACGATAGATCCGGCCCTCCGCCCCGTCAACCGATGCACGTGCACCGAGCGGCGGATAATCCCGGGGGTGGGAAGCGCACGTGACGCCGAGCTCCTCGCGGGGGCGCGCGCCCGCCGCGTTTTCGCCGCGGGAGACGAGATCCGGGACGGCGACTCCCCGGCCGGTGCATTCCTGTTTCTGGAAGGCTCGGCGGAGCTCCTCGCCGAGACGCCGTTCGGCCCGCACCCGGTCGCGCGCCTCGCCGCGCCGGCGCTCGCCGACCTGCGCGCGACGCTCGGCGGCTCGTCCCGGGTCGCGCGTTTCAGGCCGGAGGCGGGGGCCCGAGCCGTCTTTCTCCCCGCGGACGAGGCCCGCGCCCTCGTGTTCGAGGGCGGCGCAGCGGGCGGAGCGTTCCGGCGGATCGCCCTCTCGAGCCTCACGTCCGCGATCCGCGACACGAACGCCTCGCTCGCGAGGTTCTTCGAGGGGCTCCCGCTGAAGCCCGTGGCTCCGGACCCGACGCGCGCCCACACGATCGACTCCGACGTGGACCTCGCCCGGGCGCGCGACCTCTTCGAGACCGCGGGCCTCGATCCCGCGATCCTCCCGGAGCTCGGCCTCACGGCGCGCACCGTCATGCCGGGCGCCGCACTCGTGAAGGCGGGCGACCCGGGACACGAGGCGTTCCTCCTCGTCGAGGGCAGGCTCCGCGTCTCCCTCGACATCGCGGGAGCCGGCGAGGAGGCCCTCGCGATCCTCAAGCCCGGCGAGATCGTGGGCGAGATGGGCCTCGTCGACGACGCGCCGCGCTCGGCGGACGTGTACGCGCACGGCGGCCCGGCGGTCGTCTACGTCCTCACGCGCGACGTCGTCCAGGGTCTGCTCGGCAGCGGCGCGCCGGAAGGCGCTCCCCTGCTCGGCGGCCTGACGCTTCTCCTCGCGCGGAGGCTCGAGGAGGCGATCAAGAAGGCAGCCGGCTTCCGGATCTTGTCCGGGCCGATCTGACTACTGCTTCTTCAGCCGTTCCTTGACCGTCGCGCGGAGCTCGCCGGCGGTCGGGGCGATCAGGACGCGGACCGTCTTCGTCTCGTAGCCCGGAGCCGAGAGGGCGACCTGGTAAACGGCCATGTTGGCGAACGTCATCTCTTCCTTCAGCCACTTCGACGCCGGGCCGTAGTCCCTGCCGTTCACGGTGACCATCGCGTCGGGCGGGTCCACGTTGAACAGGACGGCGCCGATCGACTTGTAGTTCGGCCGGCGAAAGTTGCCCTCGGGGCCCGTCGGGCCGTCCGGCACGCCCTTCGGGAGCTCCTGCTCGACGGTGACCTTGTCGTCGGCCGCGGTCGAACGGACGATGACGTCCACGACAAGGTCCCGGTGCTCCGGGTAGCAGATGCGGAGGCGGTGCTGGCCCTCGAGGTTGAACGTCAGGAGCGAGCCGCCGCCGGCGTCGTCCCAGTCGTCCGAGATCCCGATGTAGTTCCCGTCCATGAAGACGCGCGCCTGGCTGGGCGAGACGTTGATCTTGAGGAAACGGCGGATCGTGTACGTGAGATCGGCGCGCCTGGCCGCCGACACGGTCGGCTTTGCGGCCGCGGCGGAAGCGGAGGCCGCGGCGTCGCTCGGCGTCGGCTTCGCCCTCGTCTTCCTCGAAGCCGGCGGCGGCGTGGGAGCGGCGGGGGCGGCGGGAGCCGCGCTCGCGTCCGGAGTTTCGACGACCGCGCCGGCGGGGCCGCCCGTGGACGGAGCCGCAACGGAGGCGGGCGGCGCCGGCGCGGCGGCCGGAGGTGCGGCCGCGGACGTCGCGGCCGGGGCCGGCGAGCTGACCCGCTGCGCGTCCGTGGCCCCGCCCTTCTTCAGCGCGACGGCGACGAGGATGCCGAGGACGGCGACGATTCCCAGGGCGCCCAGGGCCGCAGGGGAAAGGCCCTTCTTCGCGGCCGGCGGGCCGACGCGCGCTTCGGCTTTCTTCGCGAGCTCGCCCATCCGGCGGCCGGTCGTGATCGTCGGTGACTCCGAGTCCGAGGCCGACGGAGCGGCGCCCACGGGCCCCGGGGACATGACCGGCATGGCCGCGGTGGGCGCCATGGACGCATGCGGCGACGGAGGCGGCTGCGGCGGCATCGCAGGCGACGACGGCGAGGATTTCAAGCGCTTGACGCGGCTTTCCGAGAAGCTGGCCGTCGAGCCGACCGGCGAGAAGCCGAGCACCGCACGCAGGTCGTCCGCGAGGTCGGCGGCGTCCGAGTACCGGTTCGCGCGGTCCTTCGCGAGGCAGCGGCTCACGATCGCCGCGAGGCCCTCGGGCAGGTCGCCCGCGACCTCGGCCGGGTCGGCAGGCTCTTCGTGGAGGATCTGGTAGACGAGCGTCGTGAGGGTGTCGGCGGGGAACGGCTTGCGCAGCGTCAGGGCCTGGTAGAGGACGACGCCGAGAGAGAAAATGTCCGTCCGCGCGTCCAGCTTGTCGCCCTTGATCTGCTCGGGCGACATGTACGCCGGCGAGCCGACCATCTGACCCGTGGACGTGAGCTCCGTGTCGCCCGTCAGGAGCTTGCCGATCCCGAAATCCGTGACCTTCGCCGACAGCGACGGCGAGAGGAGGATGTTCGCGGGCTTGATGTCGCGGTGCAGGACGCCGCGTTCGTGGGCGTGCGCGAGCGCCTCGGCGACCTCCGCGACGACGCGGACGCGGTCGCGGATGGAGAAGCCGGCCGGTTCGGCGAGGCGCCGAGAGAAGCTCCCGCCCTGCACGAGCTCCATCGCGAGGTAGAGCACGCCCTGGTCCTCGCCGACGTCGAAGACCGTCACGATGTGCGGGTGCTGGAGGCGGCCCGAGATCCTCGCCTCCTTCAGGAAGCGGGCCTTGGCCTCGTCGGCGCTGAAACTCTTTTCCGCGTCGTCGAAGCGGATCGTCTTCAGGGCGAGCTCGCGCTCGATCTGCGGGTCGCGCGCGAGGTAGACGACGCCCATTGCGCCCCGTCCGAGCGTGCGCAGGATGACGTAACGACCGATCTGTTCGGGCTGCACTGAGACTCCGGCGCCGGATTCTAGCGGAGGCGCCCGAGGGCGCCGCGGTCAGCCGCCGGACGGCTCGTCGTCGCCGATCAGATCCGATCCGGGAGGCGCCTCGTCGTACGCCTTCTCGCGGCGGGCGAGCTCACCGCGCGCCTCGGCGACGCGCGAGGCCGGGACGCCGACCTCCACGCCGGACAGGTCCTCGCTCTCGGTCGGCGTCAGGTGGAAGCTGCGGTCCACGACGCGGGCCGGGATTCCGCGGCTCTCGAGGAATCCCGCGATGAGCGCCGCCTCGGACTCGTTCGCCGCCGACGTGACCCCTTCCCAGCGCTCTTCGTCTTTCGTCCCGTCCATCTCCGCCTCCTTCAAGCGATCACACGGATCGCCGGTGCACCCGGCCGTCTCTCGTGGAACCGGCCCACGACCGCCGCGGGAGCGTCTCCCGCCGCGCGGAGCGCCGCCACGAGCGCCTCCGCCTCGGAGGCCCGGACGGCGAGGAGCAACCCGCCGGACGTCTGGGCGTCGGCCGCAAGGAGAAGATCGTCCTCGGCGACGCCGGACGCAACGTCGAGGACGGGCCGCGCCGCCGCGAGGTTCCGCCGCGAACCGTCCGGCGCGAAGCCCGCCGCGGCGAGACGCCGCGCACCGGCGAGAACGGGCAGCGCCGAGGCGGAAACCTCCGCCGAGACGCCGCCGCCGCCGAGCATCTCTTTCAGGTGGCCGAGGAGCCCGTAGCCCGTCACGTCCGTCGACGCCGAAACGTCGAAGGCGTCCGCGGCGCGCGCGGCCGCGCGGTTGAGCCGGACCATCGAAGCGACGGCCCCCGCCTCCTCCTCCGGCGTCGGGCCCTCGCCGCGGCCGAGGAGCGCGCGGATCGAGCCCTCGCGCAGGACGCGCGCGCGCAGCGCGGAGGTGAGGATGCCGGTGCCGAGCGCCTTCGTGAGGACGAGCGCGTCGCCCGGCCGGGCGCCGACGTTGCGGCGCAGGCGCGAGAGTCTCGCGCGCCCCGTCACGGCCAGGCCGTAGACCGGGACGTCGAAGTCCGTCGAGTGGCCGCCGAGGATCGGGATCCCGGCGTCCCCTGCGACCGCCGCGCCGCCCGCGAGGATCTCGCCGAGGACCTCCATCGGGAGCGCCTTCACGGGGAAGCCGACGAGGTTCAGCGCGAAGAGCGGCTCGCCGCCCATCGCCCAGACGTCCGAGAGCGCGTTCGCGGCCGCGACGCGGCCGAAGTCGAACGGCGAGTCCACGACCGGCGTGAAGAAGTCCGTCGTCGCGAGCAGGCACTCGGCATCGGCGTCGCCGGCCGCCCCGAGCCGGAATACGGCAGCGTCGTCGGACGAGTCGAATCCGACGAGAGCGCGCGGGTCGTGGACCCGCGGCAGCGCACCCAGCAGTTTCACCAGGTCAGACTGACCCAGCTTGCACGCTCAACCCGCCGACGACGCGAACGTCAGGATCGACGGATGAGCCTTCGCAGACTTCTCCATGGGATGAGTCTACGCGGGAGGAACCGCGCGAAGCTGCTAGCCGAGATCCCCGCCCACGAACGACTCGCCGATCTGGCGCAGCACCATGTTCGTCGCGACGCCGGCGAGGGCGCCGACGATCGCGCGGCCGCGATAGCGGCCGACGATGAAGCCCACCGCCGCCGCGCCGACGAGGCACGGGATGGGGTGCTTCTGGACGGTCTCGAGGACGGTCTTCTGCCAGTCGCCCGACGCGATGAAGCCGAACGGCTCGCCGGGCGCGCCGACCGGGCCTTCGGGCGAGGCGCCGTGGGGAGCGGGCGGGCGGGCGGCGGCGTCCATCAGTCGTCCCTCCGCCTCATGAGGAGCCCGAGCGCGAACCCGACGCCGAGCGCGATCGCGACCGACTTGCCCGGGTTGTCGCGGACGTAGCCCGAAACGTTCGCCTTCACGTCCTCCCACTCGGTGTCCGCGATCTTGTCGCGCAGCGCGGAGGCGCGCGCCTTGACGTTGTCCGCGACTTCCGAGACGCGCTCGCGAACCCGGCCCGCGCCCTCGCGCGTCGCGTCGATCTTCTGCTCCACCGCCCGGGCGGCGTCTTCGACGGTGTTGTTGGCCATGAGGCCCTCCTTCGGGAGGCCGAATCTTGTCACAGCCCGCGCGCGGGCGGAAGGTTACGATGGAAGGCGGCATGCACCCGACGACGGCGCGGCTCCGGCTCGCCCGCCCCTGGCGGCAGAACCTCTGGGAGACGCTCGGCGTGGTCGGCCGAGGCACGGCGCGGCGCTTCTGGGACGCCCGCGGCGTCGACCTCGCCTCCAGCCTCGCATACTCGTCGCTCCTGAGCCTCGTCCCCCTCATCGCGTCCGTCACGGTCCTCACGTCGACGTTCTTCGGCCTCTCGGGCGTCGGCATCTACCGCATCCTCCGCCTCGCCCTGCCGGGCGCGGGGCGGGAGGTCGTCGGGGACATCCAGACGATCGTGCGCTACGCGTCGGTGTCGGGGACGGCGACGATCTTCTTCCTCGTCACGTCCCTCCGGACCTATTTCCTCGTCGAAGGCGCCGCGCAAGCGTTGTGGGGGACGACCGTGACGCCGCGGCCGCCGCTCCGGCGGCTCGGCACCGCGCTGTCCGTGATGATCCTCGGGCCGATCGCGATCGGCGTCCTCACGTCGCTCCTCCTCGAGAGCGGGTCGAGCTTCTCCGGCATCCGGCCCCTCGGCTCCGTCCTGACGCTCGTCCTCCTCGTCTACCTCTACCGGACGCTTCCGGGCGCCGGCGTCCAGTGGGGCCCCGCGCTCGCGGGCGCGACGTTCGCGGCGGCGGCGATCACGGGGCTCCGCGTCGCGATCGCGCGCGGCCTCGCGGAGCTCGCGGGCGGCGGCGCCGTCTACGGCCCGCTGACGGCCGCCATCATCTTCGTCGTCGCGGTGGGCTTCGTCTTCGTCCTGTTCCTGCTCGGGATCTCGCTCGCCCACGCGATCCAGTTCCGCGCCGAGTTCCTCGACCACGACGCCCTCGCGGAGCGCACGGAGGAGGGAGGCCGGCTTTACGAGTCCGTGCGGCTCCTCCTCGTCCTGACGGTCGCCTGGCGGAACGACCGGGCGACGCGCACGCTCACGGCGCTCGCGCACGAGCTCGCGCGGCCCGAGGCCGACGTCGTGCCCCTCGTGCGCGACCTGCGGCACGCAGGCCTCGTCGCGGCCGGCGAGGGCGGCGTCTTCTCGCTCACGCGGGCTCCGGAGACGATCTCGCTCTACGCGGTCGCGCGCGCGATCGGCGAGTCGGCCGCGCGGGCCGTTCCGAAAGGGACCGACGCCGTCGCCACGAGCCTGCACCGCATCTTCGGGAAGGCCGCGCGCGAGGAGCGCGCCGTCCTGCAGGGGACGAGCCTCCACGACCTCCTCACGGCCGGCGCCATGGAGCAGAATCCGACCGTGAAGGCGATCGTGGCGCCGTGAAGGCCGCCCTCAGGTTTCTCGCGTTCTGCGTCGTCGCCGTCGTCGTCATGGCGATGGTCGGGGCCGGCCTGCCCCAGAAGCACGTCGTGACGCGCCGCAAGTCGTTCGCGGCGTCGCCGGAACGGGTCTGGTCCGCGCTCCTTTCGATCCGCCAGCTGCCCGTCGACCGCTCGGACCTGCGCGCCGTGGACCAGGGCGTCGCGACGGCGCCGCCCACGGCAATCGAGGTCATCGGGTCGCCCGTCGCGATCACGTTCGAGACGTTTCGGCCGCCGCGCCTGCTCGTCGTCAGGACGACCGAGCCGGACGTCTCTTACGGCGGGACGTGGACGTTCGAGCTCGAGCTCGAGACCGCGCAGATCACGAAACTCACGGTCACCGAGGAGGCGGAGGTGCACGGGCGGCTCCTGCGGTTCGCCGTGCGGACGTTCGACCTCGACGACGCGCTCGTCGAGGGCGTGTTCCGCGCCGTCAAGCGCAAGCTCGTCGAGACTCCGAACTGAGGACCTCGGGAGGCCGCGTTTGACGGCCCCACGGCTTCCCGCTAATCTCCGCGTCCTCTCCGGCTCGGGTGGGGCTGTAGCTCAGTTTGGGAGAGCGCCTGAATCGCACTCAGGAGGTCGTCAGTTCGATCCTGATCAGCTCCACCACTTCATTGACTCTTCAACGGTTCCCTCGATCGCCTACGGGTGGTCCTCATGGAGCTGACTCTCACAGGCTCCAGCTCACGAAGGCGCGCCATTCGGACTGGGTCTGCTGCGCTTCCTGGAAGCCGCCGGGGTACGTCGTCCTGCGGCTGTACCACGAGTAGCCGGCGCCCAGGCCCAGGGACCGCGTGAGGGGGAGACGCCCGGAGGCCCGGAAGAACTGGAGCGTGTTGCTGGAAGAGCTCCCGTTCGCGGTGCGCGCGTATGCGACGCCGTATCCGAACCTCACGATCTCCCACTCCCGCCGGTACAGGCGGGCGGCCACGCGGAACCCTCCGCCGGGCGCGTAGTCGTAGGTCCGCCCCGTCTCGGGGTTCAGGAAGTCCGTCGTCCGGATGCCGGCGAGCGGGAACACGATCGCGGTGACGTCGGTGCTGATCTTCAGGTCCGGCGTGAGGCTGTACCGCGAAAGAAGCCCGGCGCTGAAGATCTGCGCCGCGAAGACCTGCGACTCGTTGTTGAAGTACTCGTACTCCTGGAAGACGCCGAGAATGTGCCGCACCCGCGCCTTCGGGTCGCCCAGCTCCCAGCCCTTCAGGACTCCGCGCCCCTCGACCCGCGACACGCCGACCGTCGTGCCGATGTCGGCCTCGAGCCAGAACGTGTCGAAGGGCTTGCGGATCTCGCCGGCGAACGCGTCGCCGTAGACGACGGAGAGGGAGCCGAACCCTCGGTTGGCGTCGGGGGCCCCGCCGCCGACGTGCAGGTAGCCGAGGTCGGCCACCACGCTGAAGCGGCTCGGGAAGCGCTCGTCGGGGTTCGGGAACGGACGGAACATTTCGCCCCTCACGAGCCGGGTGACGCCGCCCATCGGATCCACGATCGCGCCGGTGAGCTCACGCCAGAAGCGCGGAAACCCGCTCGCCGTGTTGTCGCGGATCATGACTCCGATGCGGTGCACCATCTCGCCGCGGGACATTCCGCCGAACGTCGTGTTCACGATGTCGTTGATGGAGGGCTGGGTGTTCTCCATGCAGCATTCCCACAGGAAGCTCCCCGCCAGCGTGAACGCCCCCGACTCCCAGTAGCCGTACCCGTTCGACCGCGCGGCGTTGAAGTAGAGGCTGCCGTGGAACGGATGAGCGGCCTGGTTGGTGTTGAAGTCGTCCCGGTCGTAGCCGAAACCGTTCCGGAAGTTCTCCTTCACGGTCCGGGTCGAGATGTAGGCGAAGTCTTCCTTCGTGACGTACCGGTCGAAGGCCCAGGGCAGGAGCTCCATGAGGCCGATTTCGCCGGCGGCCAGGAAGAAGTTCTCCTGCGGCTCGGGACGCTTCGTCGGGGCCGCCAGGACGGCGGTGGAACCCGGCGTCTTGGGAGCGGCCGGGGGATCCCAGATGCGCGCCCCTCCGAACCGGTAGGACAGCCCGCCCGTGACCTCGGCGCTCGAGTAGAGGTCCGTGGTGAAGCCGTAACAGCCCTGGCTTCCGCAGACGACGCCGGTGCCGGGACTCGCGCTCCTCCAGCGATAGCGGGCGTCGGCCCTCAGGGCGAGGCGGTCGCTCAGGTAGAGCTTCCCGCCGAGCGCGACGTTCACGACGAGCCGCGTGTCCGGGTGCGTCTCGACGCCCGGGACGAACGGATGAATCGTCATCGCGCCCACTCCGAGCCCCATGTACGCGCGCGCGCGCCCGCTGCCGAAGCCGTAGAGGCCGTTGATCTCGTAGGTGTTGACGTCGACCGGCGCCGACGGCGCGAGCGAGGCCCCGGTGGACGGGGCGACCGCGACGAGCCGGGGGCTGGCTTTCGACAGCGTGATCTCGAGGCTGAACCTGCGGTCGAGGCTGTAGGCGCCGCGCAGTCCGAACGCGGGAGCGCTCCCGATCCGGATGTCGGTGCCCTCGTCCAGGTAAATCCGGGTCCCGAAGTTCCCGCCGGCGAAGGCGCCAACTTCCCACCGGCCCGTGTCCTGCGCCCGGGCCGGGGAGGCCGCAAGAGCGGCACCCGCGACGAGCGTCGCGGCGAGGAGCCACGGGAAGCCCGAGTTTCGAGGCCGTCGTTTCCTGACGTTCATGTTTTCTCCGTCCCGCGGTTTCGGGCTCAGAAGTCGAGGCTCGCCGTCGCGCCGAAGGTGGTGCCGTCCACGAACGGAAGGACCGACAGGCGGATGCCCGTGCGTTCCGGCTCCTTCTCTCCCGACCGAAGCCTGTTGTTGAGATGGACGACGGAGCGCCCGACGAGCGTCCCGATCGCCGCCCCCGCGACGACGTCCGTGAGAAAGTGTTTGCCCCTTCGCACGCGCGCGTAGGCGCCAACCGACGCCGCCCCGTACGCGGCCACCTTCACCCAGGCCTGGTCGTACGACGTCGCGATCACCGACGCGACCGCGAAAGCCTGGGTGGCGTGACCCGAGGGGAAGGAACGCCCTTCGAACGGATGGAACGAATACGCGCCCTGTTCCGCCGTGGGCCGCTCGCGTCCGACGAGCGAGGAAAGGACCGGCGTGATGATGCCGCTCGCGATCAGGCTGGCCGAGAGCCCGTCGAAGAAGACGTTCTTCGCCTTCGAGTCGTGCCCGATCGCGCCGGCCAGATAGAACCCGCCGAGGAGCAGGAACGAGCGTCCGTCGCCCAGCCCTTCGAGCGTGTCCCCGGCGAAGCCCAGCGTCGGCCCGTGCTCGCGCGCCGCGTCGCTGATCGACTCGTCCGCAAGCGAGAGCACGGCGAGCGCCCCGACCGACGCGGAGAATGCGGCCCACTCGCGCCCCCGCCAGCGGATCGGCGAGGTCAGGACGTGTCCCGTGTCCAGAAGGACGATCTTCGGAAAGCCCGGCGGACGGGTGGGCTGCGCTTCCCCCGCGGGAGCAGGCGGATCCACCTCCCACCTGCCTTCGCCGGTGGCGACCTCCGCGACGTCGAGAGTCCGGGCCGCCGGTTGGGCGCTTGCGAGCGGTGCTGCGATCCAGAACACGCCGGCCACCAGTGTTGCGAACGTGATCACTCGACTCGATGCTGCGATTCTCAACCCCTGTCGAACCGCAAGTTGTGTGCCGAGCCGTTTCTCGATCTGGAACGAGCACGGGCCGATGGGCCGGCACATGTTTCCGAATTCGTGCGGTAAAGCGTGCCGTCCCCGCGTGGCGTGGACGCTCTCCGCCCGGACCGGTGAAGCCCGGGTCTCAGGAGATTGGTCTGCGGAGAGCCGGAAGCGTCCGGGATCCGAGCGCGTTACTGCCCTGCAGCAGAACGGGCCAACGAAGGGGCGTCGACGGACGCCCCGGGCGCTCCTACCAGACCTTCACGCGCTCCTTCGGCGCCAGGTAGAGCTTCTGCCCCGGCTTCACGGCGAAAGCCTCGTACCACGCGTCGAGGTTGCGCACGGTGTCCGCGCGGTATTCGGCCGGCGCGTGGCTGTCGATCACGATCCGCTGCCTCAGCGCGGCCTCGCGGAACTTCGACCGCCAGCTCTGCGCGAACGCGAGGAAGAACTGCCGGTCGCCCGACACGCCGCGCCAGGCGGGCGCCTCCTTGCCGCCGTGCGAGATCCGGTAGGCGTCGTACGCCGCCGCGAGGCCCGCGACGTCCGCGATGTTCTCGCTGATCGTCAGCTTGCCGTTCACGGCGAGGTCGGGGAACGGCCGGTACGCGTTGAACTGCCGGATGAGCGCCTGCGCCGACGCCGTGAAGTGGTCGAAGTCCTCCTTCGTCCACCAGTTCTTCAGCCGCCCCTCGGCGTCGAAGAGCGCGCCCTGGTCGTCGAAGCTGTGGCTGATCTCGTGCCCGATCACGGAGCCGGACGCGCCGTAGTCCATGACGGCGGGCCGCTTCGGGTCGAAGTACGGCGGCTGGAGCATCGCAGCCGGGAAGTTCAGCGCGTTCATCGCGGGGAGGTTCACCGCGTTCACGAGCTGGGGGTTCATGACCCACTCGCCGCGGTCGACCGGCCTTCCGAGCCGGGCGATGGCGCGGGTCGTGCGGAAGAGCGACGCGCGGCGCGCGTTCCCGAGCGCGTCGCCCTTCACGACCTCGAGTCCGGAGGTGTCGGTCCATTTGTCCGGGTATCCGACGCCGACCTTCAGCGCCGCGAGCTTCGCCTTGGCCCGGGCCTTCGTCGCCGGCGCCATCCAGTCGAGCCGGTCGATCCTCAGGCCGAACGCCGCGATCTCGTTCTTCACCATCTCCTCGGCGCGCGCCTTCTCCGACGGGGGAAAGTGTTTCGCGACGTAGAGGCGCCCGACGGCCTCGCCGAGCGCGGCGTCCGTGACGGAGACGCCGCGCTTCCAGCGGTCGCGGAGTTTCGGCGCGCCTGTGAGCGTCGTGCCGTAGAACGCGAACTGCTCGTCGACGAACGCCTTCGGGAGAAACGTCGCGGCGCGCGACAGGGCCCGCAGCGCGAGGTACTCCTTCCACGTGTCGAGCGGCTCGGACGCGACGAGCGCGGCGAGGCCCGTGACGGCGCCTGGCTGCCAGACGACGAACGACGCCTGGGAGCCCAGCCCCGCCGCCGCGAAGTACACGTCCCAGTCGAGGCCCGGAGCCTTCGCCGGGAAATCGGCGCGCGACCAGTGGTTGTTTCCCTTCAGGACGTCCTCGGAGTCCTCGCGGCTCGCGTGCGCCGCCGCGATCTTCTTCTCCAGCGCGAAGATCCGCGCCGCCTTCGCGGCGGCATCCGGGAACCCGGCGAGCGTCAGCATCTTCTCGACGTGCGCCTGGTACTTCGTCCGGATGTCGGCCATGCGCGGCGCAGGATCCAGGTAGTAATCGCGGTCCGGCATCCCGAGGCCGCCCTGGAGGAGGAACGGCGAGTACTTCGAGGGTTCGTCGAGGTCCTGTGCGACCCAGAGCCCGAAGAGGTTCGGCGTATAGAAGTTCGTGTTGTTCAGGACGTCGACGTCGGCGCGGAGAGTCCCGCCGAGGGCCCGCGCGAGCGCGGTCCTGTCCGCGAGGGCGGCGGCGCCGTCGAGGTCGGCCTTCAGCGGCGCGAGGCCCTTCGCCTCGATCGCCGCCTCGTCCATGAACGTCGCGAACGTGTCGCCGATCTTGCGCTCGTCGGACCCGGCGGGGGCCGGCGACGACGACGCCTTCTCGATCAGCTCGCGCGTGCGCTTCGACGTGAGCTCGTCGAGCATGCCTCCGGCGCCCCACGCGGACCGGTCGGCCGGGATCTCGGTCTCCTTGAGCCACGTCCCGTTCGCGTGGCGGAAGAAGTCGTCGCCGGGCGCGACGGAGCGGTCCATGCCGTCGAGGTCGATGCCCGGCCCGGACGCGGCGGCGAGGAGGACGAGGGACGCGAGAACGACAGCGAGAAGCCTGGGAGCTTTCATGGACCGGACGATAGGAACATCTCGCGTCAAGGGCAAGACTTCCGGGCCCGCGGCCCGACCCCGAGCCACAGGAGCCCGCCGACGACGGAGAGAACGGCCGCAACGTGGAGCGCGTTCTCCCAGCCGATCGACGCCGCGAGAACGGGCGTCAGCGCCGGCGAGACGAGCCCGCCGAGGTTGCTGCCCATGTTCATGACGCCGCCGGCCGTGCCGCTGCGGCCGCCCGCGGCGTCCATCATCGCGGCCCAGAACGGGCCCTCCACGGAGAGGACGAGCGCGGTGGCGAGCGCGAGGCACGCCGCCCCAATTTGCGGGTCCGGCGTCCGGGCGCCGTAGGAGAGGAACGCAGCCCCGCCGATGAGGCCCGCCATCGGGACGATGCGCCGCCCCCAGGCGGGCCCGAGCCGCGCGACGAACGCGTCCGAGACGGCGCCGCCGAGCGGGATCGACACGATCGAGAGGAGCCACGGCAGGCTCGCGTAGAGGGCGCCCCTCAGGAGATCGAACTTCCTCACGTCCACGAGGTACAGGTAGAACCAGAAGACGAAGATGTAGCCGACGTAACCCTGCAGCGTGTAGCTCGCCGTCAGGAGCGCGAACGAGCGCGTCGCGAGGCTCCCGTCCCCGGCCGGCGCCGGCGCCTCCGCGTCCCCGCCGCCCGCGACCGGGGGCGGCATCCTCTTCGCCGCGAGCCAGACGCACGCGACGGCGAGGGCCGGAAGCACCGACGCCCCGAGAGCCGCGCGCCAGCCGAACCCGACCATGACGGCCGTGACGAGCGGCGGCGCGATCGCCGAGCCGAGGCCGATCGCCGCGATCACGAAGCCGTTCGCGCGGCCGCGCGCCGCGACGGGGACGTGGCGCGAGACGGCCTCGGCCGCCGCGGGGAAGGTGGGCGCCTCGCCGATCCCGAGGAGGAAGCGCGCGCCAAGGAGGACCGGGAGCGCCGCGGCCGCGGGCGCGAAGGCCATGAGCGCCGTCGCGGCGACCCAGGAGAGGGCCGCGATCCCGAGGACGCGCCGGGCGCCGAGGCGGTCCGCGAGCATCCCGGCCGGCACCTGGCAGAGCGCGTACCCGAGGAGGAACGCGCTGAAGACGCGCCCCATCTCGATCTGGGTGAGCGCGAGCTCCTTCATCATGAGCGCGCCCGCGACCGATACGTTCACGCGCGCGAGGTAGCTCGCCGTCGCGGTCGCCGCGAGAAGGGCGACGAGCGCCGCGCGGCTCAGGCGAGCCTCTTGACCATCAGGTGCTCGGCGAACCCGTCCGCGACGTAGTCCGGCAGCGCGCCGACGAACCGGTAGCCGCTCCGCTCGTAGAGGGCGCGCGCCCGCGGGTTGAAGTCCGAGACGCACAGGAACATCCAGCGCGCGCCGGGGAACCGCGCCTCCCCCGCCGCGAGCAGCGCCGAGCCCACGCCGAGGCCGCGCGCCTCCGGGGCGACCGCGATCGACGCGAGGTACGGCGAGCCGAGGGCGCCGCGCGGGTGAAAGCGCGCGAAGCCAAGCGGCGCGGCGTCCCCGCGCGCGACGAGCGTGACGTACGCGGGGTCGAGCGCGGCGGCGCGGCACGCGTCCTCGCCGCGGCCGAGCGTGATCCAGGGCTCGCTCGCGGCCATGAGGCGGCCCGCCCACAGGCGTTCCTCGTGCGTCGCGTCGGCGATCGTCGGTCCGGCCATGCCGCTCCGAGGATAATCCCGCGCGCATGACCTCCGTCGTCCTCGTTCGCCACGGCCAGGCGTCGTTCGGCGCCGCCGACTACGACGTCCTCTCGGAGACGGGGCGGCGGCAGGCCCGGGTCGCCGGCGAGGCGCTCCGCGGACGGATCGGGGACGTGCGCGCCGTCGTCACGGGCTCCATGCGCCGGCAGCGCGACACCGCCACGGCGTGCCTCGAGACGATGGGTCTCGCGCCGCCGTGGGTCGAGGACGCCGCGTGGAACGAGTTCGACCACGAGGAGGTCCTGCGCGTCTACGAGCCGCGCTGGGCGGACCAGGTACGGCTCCACCGCGACCTCGAGGCCGCGGCGTTCGCCGGCGCCTTCGAGCGTGCGTTCCACGCCGCCGTCGCCCGCTGGACGGCCGGCGCGCACGACGCGGAGTACCGCGAGACGTGGCCCGGCTTCCTCGCGCGCGTGGACGGCGCGCTCGCGCGGCTCCCCCTCTCACGGGACGGCACGGTCCTCGTCTTCACGTCGGGCGGCCCGATCTCGGCCGCGTGCCGCGCGCACCTCGGCGCGGCGGACGCCGCGGCCGTCTTCGCGCACGCGTTCCGCCTCGCGAACGCGAGCGTCACGACGCTCGAAATCGGGCCGACGGGATCCGCACTGGCGGTGTTCAACGACCACGCCCATCTCGCCGGCCCGAACGAGGCGCTCCTCACGTTCCGTTGAGGATTTCGCCTGCCGTCCTACTAAGATGCACGCCGTGAGAACACGGATCGCGGGGGCTTCCCTCCTTCTGGCCTTCGGCTTTCTCGGCGCCCCCCAGATCTTCACCTCGCTCCCGCCCGCGCCGAACGCGTACGTCACGGACAACGCTCGTTTCCTTCCGGACGAAGCGCAAACGCGGCTCGCCGCGAAGCTCAAGCTCTTCAAGGAAACCCACCCCTTCGTCCGGCTTTACGTCTACACGCTGCGCTCGGCGAACGGGTCGCCGAGCGGCGCAACTCAGGAGCTCTACCGACGCTGGAAGATGAGAGACCGCGAGATCTACGACGGCCTCGCGACGGTCTTCGTCTTCCGGGACGAGAAGAAGGCGCTCGTCATGCTAGGCCAGGGCGCTCCCGCGAGCACCGAAGAGGCGCTCGACGACCTCGCTCCCGACCTCGAGGCGGTCTTCGGCCCGGAGCCGGAGGGTGCGATCTCCCGCGTGATCGACCGGATCGGAGAGAGCCTGTCGCGGGCCGACTCGACGTCGTGGCTCGACTCGCCTCCCGTGCCCGCCGGGCCGGGCGGGCCCGTCTACGGCAACCCGGACTTCACGGACGAGTCCTCGACCCCGATGCTCGAGGAGGCCGTCCGGCGCGCCTCCACGGCCGGGCACCCGATCGTCCTCGTCCTCAATCCCGCGAAGGGCATGGACTCGCCGCAGCAGCGCGTCGGGAAGCTCGCGGAAGCGTGGCCGGGCCGGATCATCCTCGCCGCCTTCCGGCATGACTTCTCGGTCGTCCTCGCCGTCCCCGACGGCCTGAAGGACCGCTTCCCGGAAGACCAGCGGGACCGGCTGCGCAGCCAGGTCGAAAGGGCGATGACGAACTCCTCCTACCCGCGGACGCTCGCGCGCGCCGTCGGCGAGATCGGGATGCTCGCCGAGGGGAAGACGCCGCCGCCGTGGGTCGAGTGGAAGCACCCGCTCGAGACGATCGGCGGCGGGCAGGACGAGGACCCCGCGCCGCTCGTGCTCGGGGTCGTGATCGGGCTCGTGCTTGTCTTCCTCGTCTCGTTCTTCCTCTACATGCTGTTCACGAACCCGAAGGCCGTCCTCCTCTGGATCGGCGTGAACCTCGCCGAGGCCGTCATCGGCGGTCTCTTCGGAGGAGGCGGGAGCGGCAGATCGAGCGGCGGGTTCTCGGGCGGAGGAGGAAGCTTCGGAGGCGGCGGCGCCTCGGGGAGCTGGTGAACATGGCATTCGTCTTTCGCAGGCGCCAGAAGCATTTCCTCGCGCGGCTGGACCTCGCGGCGCTGGAGGCCGCGATCCGGGAGGCCGAACGTGGGACGACCGGCGAGATCCGCGTCGCGGTCCTGCCGCGCGTCCGCGGCGGGCTCGAGAAGGCGGTCGTGCATGCGGCCGACAAGCTCGGGATGACGCATACGACCGGGCGCAACGGCGTCCTCGTCCTCGTGGACCCGGCCCACCGCAGTTTCCTCGTTTGGGGCGACACCGCGATCCACGAGAAGGTCGGGGAGGCCTTCTGGAAGGAAGTCGCCGCCGCGATCGAAGAGAGGTTCCGCGCCGGCGACTTCACCGGCGGCCTCGTCCGCGGGATCGAGACGGCGGGCCGCGCGCTCGCCGCGCACTTCCCGGCGACGCCCGGCGGCGACGCGAACGAGCTGCCCGACCGCGTCGACGTCTCCTGAGCGAAGATGGAGCGCCCGAAGGAGACTCCCGTGAGACGTTTCGCCGCGCTCGCCCTCCCGCTCCTCCTCCTCGCCTCCCGTCCCGCTCCCGCCGCGCAGCCGCTGCCCGACGGGTTCCACGGGCTGAAGTGGCGCTCCGCCGTCGTCCCGGGCATGAAGCTCAAGAAAGACGTCTCGAACGGCGACAACGCGGCCTACCTGCGCCCGAACGACTCGAAGAAGCTGCACGGCGCGGCCCTCGAGAGCGTCACGTACGGCTACTACAAGGGCCAGCTCTGTTCCGCGACCGTCCAGACCGACGCCGGCCAGGGCGCGAAGCTCCTCAAGGCGCTCACCGCCGAGTGGGGCGAGCCCGAGAAGGCCGCCGCCAACGTCTTCGTCTGGAAGGACGCGACCGAGACGATGGTGATCTTCCGCGGGACGGACCTTCAGGGTTCCGCGTCGAGGGCCGAGGTCTACGTCGTCTGCAAGCCGCTCGTCGAGGAGGCGAACAAAGCCGAGCGCGAGCGCCGCGAGAAGATGCTCGGCCTCAAGTAGCCGCGAGCCGCGCCGCCGCGCGGTCCGCGCCCTCGAGCCCCGCCGCCCTTCCCTGGAAGACGCGCCCCGAACCACCCCCCTTGCCGCCGAGGAGAGCCGCGACTTCGCGGCCGAGCGCCTGGACGTCGCCGACGCCCTCGCCCGCGCCGAGCGCGAAGACGTGCTGGCCGCCCGCCGTCGCCGTGACGAGCGCGGCCCGCGCCCCGGCCTTCTCCGCGAACCGCCGCGCGACCGATTGGACGAACGCCATGTCGCGGCCCTCGAAGTGCGCGCGTGCCACGCGGCCGTTCGCGGCGAGGAGCGCCTCCGCCGCGGCCTCGGCCAGGGAGTCTTCGGCGCGCCGCAGCGCCTTCTGGGCCTCGGAGAGCTGCTCCAGCTTCGCCTTCGCGGCGTCGACGAGGCCATCGTCGGGGGCGCCGAGCGCGACCCGCAGGGCTGCATTCCGGTCCTCGTGGCGTTTCAGCCGGCGCCGCGCGCGGCCGCCCGCGCCGAAGAAGAGCCGCGTCCCGCCGCGCAACGCCTCCGTCCCGAGCAGCGCGACGACCTCGATCTCGGCGGTGTTCGCGAGGTGCGTCCCGCCGCAGGTGTTCAGGTCCACGCCCGCGATCTCGACGAGGCGCACGTCGCCGGAAAATCCCTCCGGCAACCCGCGCGACCTCACCGGCAGCGCCCGGAACTCCTCGAGCGACACGCGCCGCGGGACGACGGGGCGCGCGGCGCGGATCTCCGCGGCGACGGCCTCCTCGAGCTGCGCAAGGTTGGCAGCGGAGAGGGAGGCCACGGCGAGCTCGACGTCGGACACCTCGGGGCCGAGGTGGAACGCGGTCGTCTCCCAGCGGAACCGGTCCTGCGCCACCGCCGAGAGGAGGTGCTGGCCCGTGTGCTGCTGCATGTGGTCGAAGCGGCGCTCCCAGTCGAGACGCAGGTCCGCGGGGCCCGGGGCGACGGGCGCGGCGAGCACGTGGCGGATCGCGCCGTCCTTCTTCTGGACGTCGAGGACGGCGACGCCGTTCAGCGTGCCGCGGTCGGGCGGCTGGCCGCCGCCTTCGGGATAAAGGATGGTGTCTTCGAGGACGGCGAAGGGTCTCCCCGCCTCCACTCCGGCGTCGATGACCGCGGTCGCGAGCGACGTGCGGTACGGCTCGCGCTCGTAGGCTTCGACGGCCACGCGCACCCGTCTTCAGTGCACGGCCGGCGCGACGACTTTCCGCGGCACCGGCGTCGAGGTCGGGCGTTGCTGAGGCGGCGGTGCGTACGGCGGCAGCGAGCGGCAGCGTCCCAGGTCGTTGATGGGCCCGCCGGAGGCGTCCATCCCGATCTGACCACTCGGACGGCCGGTGAGGGATTGGGACTCCGCGACACAAAGGCTGGGACCCTGAATGGGCATCCCGTCCCATAGCCGGAAGGGCGTCGCCGCCACGAAAAACTCGGTCCTGGAGAGGATCGTGAAGGTGATTTTCCAGCAATAGGTGCCCACGTCGGGTTCCGGGGTGAATCCCACCTCGAACGGCGATCCGTACCGATCCCGCTCGCTGAAGAACGCCTTCTCGGCCGTGTAGGCCGCGGTGAGGTCGGACGCGGGCCTTCTCGACCCGGCAAAGAGGTCGCCCTTGCAGGTCTTGTGGATGTCGTCTGCCGGCAGCGCCGCGATGCTCGCCCGCGGCGGGTTGTAGTCGTAGATCCCCGTCGGCACCGCCCGGCCCGTAGCCCCCTGCCCGGGGCGCGCCACAGCCGCCGGCATCGGCGTGGGTCTCGGCAGCCCGAGAGGCGCCTTCTGCTGGGCACGGGACGCACCGGACGCGGCCACCAAAGCAAGGAACGCGCAGGAGAGGAGCCGGCCCGACCTCATGATGAGAAAGCGTATCACCGAGGGTCGATCCAGAGCCCTCAGCGTCCGCGGATCGTCTTCTCCTCGGGAACGGCCGGAAGCTCGAGCTTCGTCTTGACGTCCACCTCGTACGAGGCCGCGACGCGCCAGAGGCCCGCTTCCTTGAGGAAGACCTGCAGGAGCCGCATCCGGAGTGTCTGGTCGGCGTCGGCCCTGAAGCCGGGAGGCAGCTTCCTCCAGCCTGTCAATTCCGCATCGGCCTCGACGAGCGCAACATCCGGCTTCGGGACGCGGACTTTGCGGACCTTGAGCGCCATTCGCGTCCCGCGCCACGCCGACAGAACCTCGGCGATCCTCTTGTCCACTTCCGCGCGTCCCCGCGCGACGCCGCCGAACGCGTCGGCATACGTCGCGTCGTCGCGGAACAGGGCCGCGAGCGCCTTCGCGTCCGCGCCGTTCCACGCCGCCTCCTCGTCGTCCGCGGCCTTGCGGAGAGCCGGTTCTTCCGCCGCGGGGTCGAAGACGGGGCCGACGGCCGGAGCCGAGGCCGCACCGGAAGCCGCGGCGTCCGGCGGCGCGGCCGGCGCAGCCGAAGCGCCCTTTGGCGGCTCGTACACCGACGACAGGATCTTCCCGTCCCCCGCGTCCACGGAAACCTCCGTGACGCCGCCCCGGTTCGAGAACCTCAGGAGAAACGTCCAGGCGAGACAGCCGTCGAGGACGTCCACGTCGCCCGACACGATCGAGTTCACCTTGTCCGGGGCGACGGACGCGATCGCCTTCGCCTCGGCCTCCTTGACGGGGACCTTCACGAGGCGCCGGAGGTCCGCTTCCGTCGCGCCGCGGGGCGCCTTGATCGAGCACTCCGGCTTTTCGGCGATTGCGGGTGTGGCGAGAACGAGAACGGCGGCGAGGACCGGGAACGGGACGCGGCGCATGACCGATTATCGTTCGCCTTCACCCGCCGTCCAGCACCCTGCGCACCTTGAAGAGGAGATCCCCCGGCGTGAACGGCTTCTGGAGGAACGCGCCGTCGCCGGCCGCGATCCCGCGTCCGGCGACCGCGTCCGCGGAGTGACCCGACATGAACAGCACACGCGCTCTCACGCCGAGGGCCTCGAGCCGGCGCCTCAGGATCGCCCCGCTCATCTCCGGCATCACGACATCGCTCAGGACGAGATGGATCGCGGCGGCAATCGGGCGGGCGACGTGGACGGCCTCGCTGCCCGAGGCGGCCGCGTGGACGGTGTATCCGTTGCGCACGAGGACGTCGCGCGCGAGGCGGCGGACGGCGTCGTCGTCCTCGACGAGAAGGACGGTCTCGGTTCCCTTCGGGGGCGTGCGCCTCGGAGTGCCGGAGTCACGCCGCGTCGAGAGGGCCTCCTCGACGCGTGGCAGATAGATCCGGAACGTCGCGCCCTGGCCCAGGTCGCTGTACACCCAGACGAAGCCGCCGCTCTGCTTCACGATTCCGTACACCGTCGCGAGGCCGAGGCCGGTTCCCTTCCCCGGCGGCTTCGTCGTGAAGAAGGGCTCGAAGATGCGCGCGAGGGTCGCCGGGTCCATCCCGCAGCCGTCGTCGCTCACGGCGAGCATGACGAACGGTCCCGGCGCCCCGGCGAGATGCGCCGCGACGTAGGCCTCGTCGAGGTCCACGTTGCGCGTCTCGATCCGGAGCGTTCCGCCCTTCGGCATCGCGTCGCGCGCGTTCACGGCGAGGTTCACGAGCACCTGCTCGATCTGGCCGGGGTCGGCCTTCACGCGCCCAAGGTCGGGAGCGAGGTCCTTGCGGATGCGCACGTCCTCGCCGAGGAGCCGCACGAGCATCGACTCCGTGTCCGACACGACGTCGTTCAGGACGAAAACCGCGATCTTCTGGACCTGCTGACGGCTGAACGCGAGGAGCTGCCGCGTCAGCGAGGCTGCGCTCTCGGCGGCTCGACGAACCTCGGCGACTTCGGCGAGGGCGGCATCACCCAGCGGGCGCTCCGACAGGAGCTGGGCGTAGCCAAGGATCGCGGTGAGGAGGTTGTTGAAGTCGTGTGCGATCCCGCCGGCGAGCTGGCCCACGGCTTCCATTCGGGCCGCCTGTCTGCGCAGCGCCTCTGCCCGGGTCCGCTCCTGTTCGTCCTGCTCCACTCGGTCTCCCCGGAGGATCCGGCCTGGCGGCCGGAGGGCCCTCCATCCCCATAGACGGTTGGCGCGGGCGTTCTTCAACCACCACCGATCTCCTTGAAGTGAGGAGTCTTCGGTCGTACGCTCGGAGAAGGCGGGCTTTACGTATGTCGCCCCCGGCGAGCCAAAACGACATTTTCCAGGGTTCAGAGGCGCCCGGGGCGGACGCCGGCATTGGCACGCCTCCCGACGCTTGGGACTGGGACGGGCTCGATGGCCACCTACGCCCCAGGCTCGTCACGCTCGGAGTCCGGCGCTTCGGGTGCACCTCCGAGGAGGCCGAAGACCTCGTGCAGGACGTCTTCGAGGCCGTCCTCGTCAAGCGCCCGCGCGTCAGGAACCCGGAGGGCTATCTCGTGAGCGCGTTCTTCAACCGCTGCTTCGACCGCGTCGAGCAGCGCGCCCGCCGGTTGACGCTCGAACTGGATCTCGACGCATCGCCGGCCGGAGCCGACGGCTCCGAGCGCCTCCTGAACGCGTTTCACGTCCGCGGCGCGTTCCGCCGCCTGACCCCCGTCTGCCGCCACCTGATCCGGTCGTACTGCGTCCTCAAGGTCTCCCTCGCAGAGGCCGCCGCGGACTCCGGGTGCACGGTGCCCGCCGTATGGAAGCGGATCAACCAGTGCATCAAAAGGATGAGAACGTGCCTCGCGCCCTGAAGGCCCACGCCGCCGAGGTCGACCTCCTCGCGCTCGCGCTCGGGCGGGACGAGGACGCGCCGGCCGGCACGCGCGGCCACGTCGCGGGCTGCGCAACGTGCGAGCGGCGAGAGGCCGAGCTGAAAGCGCTCGCGGACGCCGTCGCGCTCGACGCAGAGCTGACGGAAGAGGTCTCTCGTGCCGCTCCCTACGCCGCGTCGCCCCGCGCCGCCGAGCGAAGCGCCCGACTCGCACGTCTCGCCGGGGAATCGGACGCCGCGCTGCGCGACGCCGACGCGCTTCTCGAGTCGGCCCGGGCCGGGGATGCCGATCTCGAGGCTCTCGTCCGCGCGCGGATGGCCTCGCCCGCGGGCCGGCTCGCTCTCCTCTACGCCCTCCAGCGCGGGACGTTCACGGCGGCTCTTCCGCAACGGGCTCTCGCGCTCGCGAACGCGGTTCTCGCGTCGGCGCCGCGCGGCACCGTCGGACCGGGCGAGCCGTACGCCGACCTCCTGCGTGCGGAGGCCCGCGCGATCGCCTCGCAGGCGCTCCTCGGCATCGGCCGGCTGCCCGAGGCGCTGGACGCGGCGCGCGCCGCGCGCGCCGCCTTCGTGGATGCGGGCGGAGACGCCTTCTCGTTCGCGGTATGCGACTACTTCGAGGCGAGCATCCTGGGTTTCCAGGGCGACTTCGGGCCGGCCGCGTCCCTCCTCGAGCGCGCCGCCCGCGTCTTCGCGGAGCACGCTCAGGACGGATGGCTCAGCCGGGTCGAGGCGACGCTCGCCTCGACGTTCAGCAAGCGCGGCGAGCCGCAGCGCGCCCTCGCGGCGTACGACGCGGCTCTCGGAAGGTTCGACGGCGCGGGGGATCCGAACGTCGTCGCCGCGCTGCACCTGAACCGCGCCCGCTGCCTCGCGATCCTCGGCCGCTTCGACGAGGCGCGGCAGGGGTTCGCGCAGGCGCTGCAGATCGCCCGCCGCCACCACCTCGACGCCCTCGTCTTCGGGGTGCGGCAGAATCTCGCAGAACTCGACCTCCTCCGCGGGGACCTCGAGGGGGCGCTCGCGTCCTACCGCGCCGTCGCAGAGGAAGCCGACCGACTCGGCCTCGACGAGGACCGCATCGTCACGCGTCTCGCCGCCGCCGAGTGTCTCGGCCGCCTCGGACGGACGGTCGAGATGATCGCCGGCCTCCGCGAGATCGGCAGGCTCGTCGACGTCACCGACCTGCGCGGCAACCCGGCGTGGTGCGAGCTCGCCTCGCGCCTCGACCCCGGCGACGTGAACTCCGGCCTCGTTGCGGAGGTGCGCCGGCACCTCGAGGACGCGCTCGACGGATACGTTCTCCCCTTCCGGGCCGCGAAGCGCGCGTAATCCCTCATTTCGCTCCTCCGGGACGTCAGGCGGTTGAAAACCGCCCTCGGGCTCCGTCTCTAGAGATGTAACAGGCGGAAAGCTGAGCGCTCATGTCTCCCGCCTCCACACGCGCGCCGCACACCGGTGCGCCACAGGAGGAAGATATGGACGCTCTCACCCTGCTTCTGATTCTGCTCGGGCTCGGCGCCGCGACGACGTCCGGCGCAACCGACGACCCGGAGCGCGGCACCAAGCCGATCGGACCCTAGCGGCTCCAGGCCGCGCGGCGGGCGCGCCCGCCGCGCGGCTACGGACTCATCTCGTACGCGTCCGCGAGCGGGAGGACCTCGCGGGCCCAGATCGCCGCGGCGCGCGCGGGATCGGCCGCGGGCTTCCGCACCATCGTCAGGCAGTCGGCCGCCTGCTCCGGCGTCGTGCCGGCGCGGCCGTGCAGCTCGACCGCGAAGCGCGAGAAGTCCCGCACCATGAAGTCGAAGATCTGGTCCACGACGTCGGGCGCCACGCCGAGGAGCTTCGCGTTCTCGAGGACGAGCTGCCCGTAGACGACGAGCGTGAAGAGCTCTCCGAGCGTCAGGAGGAAGTCGAGGTCCTTCTGCTGGGCCTCCGTCACGCTGCGCTTCGCGAGGAAGCCGCGCAGCGCCGCGATCTGCTCCTCGAAGAGGTTCACGTTCGGCAGGTCCCACGCCGCGAACGCCGGGCGGAAGTCGTGGAAGCGGATCTTCGAGAGCCCGTGCGCGGGGCCCTGGTCGAACAGGAACCCGTCGTCGGCCGCGTCCGTCCGGCGCGGGACCTCCGGGTACGGCGCGGGCGCGAAGAAGTAGTTCGGCATGAACTTCAGGATGAGCGCGATGTTCACGTGGACCGTGCCCTCGAGCTTCGGGAGCGCCCGGATGTCGCGCGCGGCCATCTCGAACGCCATGTCGCTCTCGAAGCCCTTTGCGGCGATCACGTCCCACAGGAGGTCCACGACCGCCTCGCCCTGCGTCGTGACCTTCATCTTCACGACCGGGTTGTAGAGGAGGTAGCGGCGGTCCTCCCGGGAGGCCGACCGGAAGTAGTCCGACGCCCGGAGCGCGAAGAGGCGCATCGCGACGAGGCGCGCCCACGCGTCCGTGAACATGCGCTTGACGTGCGGGAAGTCCGTCACGCTCATCTTGTAGAGCCGCCGCCGGGCCGCATGCCGGACCGCCTCGTAGAGCGCGTGCGTCGCGATCCCGATCGAGGCCCAGCCGAGGTTGTACTTCCCGACGTTGACCGTGTTGAGCGACGCGTCCCACGCCGCGGGGCCGCGCGCGAGGACCGCGTCGTCCGCAACGGGCATGTCGTGCAGCGCGAGCTCGGCGACGTACGACTGGCTGTTGCACACGTTGCGCACGAGCTCGTACGCCGGGTGCTTCGGGTCGGCCGCGAAGAAGACGAAGTCCTCCGTCCCCGCGACCCTGCCGAAGACCGAGAGGAGCGCCGCCTCGTTGCCGTTCCCGATGTAGTACTTGCGGCCGTTCGCGACCCAGCCGCCCCCGGGCGCGGCGGCGAGCGCCGTCTCGGTCCCGTAGATGTCCGCCCCGTGCTCCTTCTCCGAGAGGCCGAAGCCGAAGATGCCGCCTTCCGCGAGGAGCGCGGCGACCTTCTTCTTCACCGGCTCGTTCGCGCTCATCCAGAACGGGCCGAGGCCGAGGATCGTGACCTGCCACGTGTACCAGTACGCGAGGCCGTAGAAGCCGAGCACCTCGTTGAGGGCGCAGTTGCGGAACGTGTCCCACCGCGCCGCGCCGCTTCCGAGCGCCGCGGGCGTCAGGAACGTCGCGAAGAGCCCGCGGTCCTTCTGGAAGTCGAGGAAGTCGCGGTACCAGACGCGGGCCGCGTCGTCGTCCTTGAGTTTCTTCTTGCCCTTCTTCTCGAAGAACGCGACGGTTTCTTCGACGAGCGCGCGCGACGGCGCGTCGAGGCCGAAGGAGGAGATGTTGCGGGGGTTCAGGAGGAGCATGTCGTCACCTCGGTTCCGAATCTGGCGTGGTACGCGTCCACGGCCTGCTCGAGCGTCGGGAAAAAACTCTCCGTCCCGAGCTGGCTGAAGAGGCCGTACGTCTTCAGGCGGTCCTTGACCGGACCCTTCATCTCCGCGAAGCACAGCTCGATCCCGGCCGCGTGCAGGGTCTCGTTCAGCGCGGCGAGGGCGTCGGCGGCGGTGACGTCCACGTCCGTGACCGGCTCCGCGGCGACGACGACCCATCGTGTCGGCGTCGGCGACCCGGCCACGGCGTCGAGCACGTGGTCGCGGAACGTCGCGGCGTTCGCGAAGAACAGCGGGGCGTCCCAGCGGAACAGGATGAGGCCGGGGACGCGCCGGGCTTCGCGGTGACGCGAGACGTCGTGGTACCCCTTCAGCCCGTCGACGAGGCCGAGGACGGCGTCGTAGGGCCGCCACGCGCGCCACACGAAGGCGAGGAGCGCGATGCCCACGGCGAGGAAGATTCCCTGCGTGACGCCGAGCAGGGCCACGCCGAGGAAGCACACGCTCGAGATCGCAAACTCCCCCCGCCGCAGACGGTAGAGGCGGAGAACGCCCGACACCTCCACGAGGCCGAGGCATGCGGCGATCACGACGGCGCCGAGGACGGCGTGCGGCAGGTTCCGGAGCAGGCCCGGCGCGCCCGCGAGCAGGAGCGCGACGGCGAGTGCGCCGACGAGGCCGGTCGCCTGGGTCTTCGCGCCCGCGGACTCTGCAACCGGCGTCCGGGACGCGCTGCTCGCGACCGGAAACCCCTGGAACAGCCCCGTCGCGACGTTCGCGGCGCCCAGCGCGACGAGTTCCTGGTCCGTGTCGGTGGCGCCGCCGTTGCGCGCCGCGAACGCCCGGGACAGGACGCTCATGTCGGCAAGGGAGACGAGCGCGATCGCGAGCGCCGCGGGGGCGAGCGCCTGGATGTCGGACACGGAGACGTCCGGCACCCGGAACGCGGGCAGGCCCCGCGGCAGCGCCCCGACCACGGAGAGCCCGGCCTTCGCGGCGAGGTCGAGTCCGGCGGCCGCGAGCGTGCCGGCGGCCACCGCGACCGCCGCGCCCGGAACCCTCGGGGCCCAGCGCCGAAGCCCGAGGATCACCGCGAGACTTCCCAGCCCGATCGCCCATGCCGCTGCGTTCGTCCGCCCGTCCGCGACGCCGCGCGCAAGGCCCGCGATCTCGCCGACGAGACCCGGGCCCTCCGCCGGGAAGCCGAGGACCTTCGGGAGCTGGCCGACGAGGACGGTGAGGGCGATGCCGTTGAGGTAGCCGTACCGGATCGGCGTCGAGAGGAGGTCCGTGAGGAAGCCGAGCCTGAGGAAGCCGGCGAGAACGCACAGGACTCCCGCGAGGACCGCGAGCATCCCCGCGAGCGTCACCGCCCGGTCCGTGCTCCCGGCGGAAAGCGGCAGGACCGCCGCCGCCACGAGGGCCGCGAGGGCCGAATCCGGCCCGAGAACCAGGATCCGGCTCGGGCCGAAGACGGCGTAGGCGAGGAGCGGGACGATCGTCGCGTAAAGGCCGTAGATGGCGGGAAGGCCGGCCGCCTCGGCGTAGCCCATCCCGACCGGAACGAGAACGGCCGTCAGGACGAGCCCGGCGAGAAGGTCCTTCCGGAACCACGCGCGCTGGTAGTCGCGGGCCGCGGCGAGGCCGGGAGCCCATCGCCGCGGGGCCACCTTCAGTAACCCTCGCCCTCGGCGGCGGCGACTGCCCGGCCGCGGTGGAACCGGAACAGAAAGACGTAGTACGCCACGACGAGCGGAAGGCCGATCGCGAGCCAGACGAGCGCCGTCTTCAGCCCCGCCGGGTCGCCGCCCGCGTTGAGGGCCGTGAGGGAGCGCGCTCCGTCCGGCTCGGCGCGCAGCATGACGGGCCACACGCATACGGCCGTCGCGATCGAGAGACCGCCCACGAACGCGCAGGAGGACAGGAACGCGGAGAGGTCCCACCCGCGCCCGAGGAACGCGAAGGCCCCCCCGAGGCCGAGGAGCGCGATGGCGGCGAGAAGCGTCGCGAGCGGCCGGCGGGAGAGCGCCCCGAGGAGGTCCGGGTTCACGGCCGCCGTCGCGAGCGTCGCGGCAGCCCACAGCGCCGCGACGACGGCGATGAGCGTCCGCGCGGCCCGGCGGCTCCGCTCGCGGACGACGCCGTCCGTCTTCCAGGCGAGGTACGCGCCTCCGTGCGCCGCGAGCGCGGTGAGAGCGAAAACACCGACGAGGACGGTGTACCAGTCGAGGATTCCGGCGGGCGGCGCAGGCGTGAAATCGGTGAAGAGCGTGAGCTCGAACCAGCCCTCGGCATCCAGCGGCACACCCCGAATGAGGTTGCCGAGCGCGGCGCCGAAGAAGACGGGAAGGAGGACGCTCGCGACCGCGAAGCCCGCGTCCCACGTCTTCCGCCAGACCATGTCCTTCACGTGGCTCCGAAGCTCGATCGAGACCCCGCGCAGGATCAGGCACCAGAGGACGAGGAAGATCGCGAAGTAGAAGCCCGAGATCCCCGAGGAGAGGACGCGGGGGAACCCGACGAAGAGCGCGCCGCCGGCCGCGAGGAGCCAAACCTCGTTCCCGTCCCAGAACGGGCCGATCGCCGCGAGCACCTGGCGGCGCTCCGCGTCGCTTCGCGCGACGAAGAGATGCAGCGCGCCGGCGCCCAGGTCGAAACCGTCGAGCACGACATACGCCGTGAGCATGAAGACGACGATCCCGTACCACGCCTCATGCATGGGACGTCTCCGCCGCACCGCGGCCCCCCGGCCCGTGCGCGATTTCCAGCGACACGAGGAACGCGAACAGGAAGGCGAGGACCGTGTAGATCCCGCAGAACCCGAGGAGCGTGAAGAGCGTCGTGCCGGCGTGGACCGTGGGGCTCGACCCCTGCGCCGTTCTCAGGAGCCCGTACACGAGCCAAGGCTGGCGTCCGAGCTCGGTCGTGAGCCAGCCCGCGAGCACCGCGATGTACGGAAACGGGAACGCGAGCATGAGCGCCCAGAGCATCGGCGGGGATGTCTCGAGCCGTCCACGCCACGCGAGAAGGTTCGCGAGCGCCATGACGAGGATCAGGAGCGTCCCGAGGCCCGCCATGACGTGAAACGAGTAATAGAGGAGCTCGACGTTGTCCGGCCACTCGGAGACCGGAAAGGCATTCAGACCCTGGACCTCGCTCGTCACGTGGCCGAAGGCGAGGACGGACAGGACGATCGGCACCGTGATGGGATTGTCGAGGCGGCGCTCCGTCACGTTCGGCTGGCCGATCATGTTCAGGCCCGCTCGGGGCCCGCTTTCGAAACGTCCCTCCATCGCGGCGAGGGCGACGGGCTGATGCCGCGCGACGAGCTTCGCCTGCACGTCGCCCGTCGGAAACGCGAGGAGGACGCTGGAGACGAGTCCAGCGGTCGTCCCGACCTTCAAGAAGAGCTTCGCCTCGGCCAGGTGTCGGCCTTGCAGGACGTAGAACGCGCCGAGCGACGCGACCACGAACGAAGCCGTCACGACGCTCGCCGTCATGTTGTGGGCGTATTCCGCGACCGCCCACGGGTTCAGGAGGAACGTCCAGAAGCCTTCGAGCCTGAGCGTCCCGTCCTCCGCGACGCGGTAGCCGACCGGGTGCTGCATGAACGCGTTCGTCGCGGTGATGAACCAGCCCGAGACCCAGCTCCCGACGAACAGGGCGACGGCCGCCAGGAGGTGCCCAACCCGCGACAGGCGCTTCTCCCCGAAAATGAGGAGCGCGAGAAACGCGGACTCGAGGAAGAAGGCGAAGAGACCCTCCATGGCGAGCGTGTGGCCGATCACGTTGCCGGCGTAGCGGGAGAAACGGGCCCAGTTCGTGCCGAACTGGAACTCCATCGGAATGCCGGTCACGACGCCGATCGCGAAGTTGATCCCGAAGATGCGGATCCAGAACCGGGCCGCGTCGTTCCAGCGCTCGCCTCCCGCGCGCAGGCCGAGGGCCTTCATGACGACGATCAGGAAGGCGAGGCCCATCGTGAGAACCGGGAAGAGGTAATGGAAGAGGATCGTGAACGCGAACTGGAGGCGGTGGAGAAGCAGCGGATCGCCCATCGCGGATCAAATTCATTTTAACGCCTTCGTCGGCCAACGACCCGCTGCCGAGATATCGTCCGCCTCCATGAACACTGTCGCGGTCGTACTCGTCAGCCTCGTCGCGCTGCTCCACGCCGGTTTCCTCGTCCTGGAGATGTTCGTGTGGAAGACGCCGACCGGCCGGCGCGTGTTCGGCCTTCCGCCCGACGTCATGGCGGCTTCAGCCCCGCTCGCGGCCAACCAGGGCCTCTATAACGGTTTTCTCGCTGCGGGCCTGGTGTGGGGCCTCCTCCTCGGCCCCGCGGGCTTCGCCGTGAAAGTCTTCTTCCTCGCCTGCGTCGTCATCGCGGGTGTCTTCGGAGCGGCCACCGCGAAAAAGACGATCCTCTACGTCCAGGCGCTGCCGGGCGCCCTCGCGCTCGCCGCGGTCTGGCTCGCGCGCTGATCGCGCGCCGGGTGTAGGCTGGCCACGGGTGCGTATCGCGCCCGAGGAGTGCCACATGGTTCTCTGTCCCGTCGCCCTCGCCGTCGGTTGCAAGAAGTGCCCGATCTTCTCGTTTTGCCCCGTCAAAACCGTGATCGGAGATCAGAAACCGGAAGAGAAGCCCGCTCAGAAGGCCCCGGGCGGAAAGAAGCGCGGCTGACGGCAGTCCGCGGTTCCTCGAGACGGCCCGCGCGGTTCGCGGCTCTTGCCGCCGCGGTTCTCTTCTCGTCCTGCGCGCGCGGTTCCGGGGATCCCGTGAAGGACTGCCTGAAGGGCGCGGTCGCGGCCGCGGAGAAGCGCGACGCGGACGGCGTGATGTCCCGCGTCGCCGACAGCTTCCGCGACGCCGAGGGCGGATCGAAGGCCGACGCCGCCGCGCTCGTCCGGCGCTATCTCGCCGCGTACGAGTCCCTCTCCCTCACGCTCTCCGATGTCGCGATGGAGCGCGGCGCCGCGGCCGCGCAGGCGAAGTTCAAGGTGCGGATGTCGGGGCGGCCGCGCGCCGTGGGCGGGCTCGACGGGCTCCTCCCGCGGTCCTCGCGCTGGAGTTTCGACGTGCGGCTCGAGTCCGAAAAGGGCGGGTGGCGGATCGCCTCGGCCGCCTGGAGCCGGCTGGAGGACGAATAGCGTGTCGGCGCGCGCGGACTCCCTCTACCGGAAAATCTGGGCCGTCGCGGAGAGGATCCCGCGCGGACGCGTCGCGACGTACGGGCAGGTCGCGCGGCTCGCGGGCCTTCCGAACCACGCGAGGCTCGCCGGCTACGCGCTCCACGCTCTTCCGCCGCGCAGCGCCGTCCCGTGGCACCGCGTCGTGAACGCGAAAGGCGAGGTGAGCCCGCGCCGCGACGGCTCCGAACACCACGTCCTGCAGCGCGTCCTCCTCGAAAAGGAGAAGGTGCGCTTCGACCGGAACGGCCGTCTCGACCTCGCGGCGCTGCGCTGGAAGCCGTGACGCAGCCCCTCGCCTGGGTCCTCTACGACGGCGCGTGCGGGTTCTGCGGCCGGTGGGTCCCGTTCTGGAAGGGCACGCTCGCGAAGCGCGGCATCGGGATCGCGACGCTTCAGGAGCCGTGGGTCGTCGAGCGACTCACGGCGAAGGGGGTGGCCACGGAGAATCTCCTCGACGACCTGCGCATCCTCGTCGCGGGCTCGGGAGACGTGATTCCGGGAGCGGACGCCTACCGCTGGGCGTTCCGCCGCATCTGGTGGGCGACGCCGCTGTGGCTTCTGTCCGTCACGCCGGGCCTTCGCCGCCTGTTCGACCGCGGCTATCGGACCTTCGCCGAGAACCGCTACCGGGTGTCGAACGCCTGCCGCCTCGACTCTCCGCCGCGCGGCTGATCGCGAGTCAGCGCGTCGCGGGCGCCGTCGCCTGCGTGAACTTCGACTTCGGGTCCACCACCGGGGGCGCCTTCTGCAGCTCCACCCGGTCGGCGGTGCGGGCGCCGGAACCCTCTTCGAGGGGGACACGCACGGCGACCGCGTCACCCTCCTTGATGCCCTCGGCCACGACCGCGGCCTTGGCGAGCAGCACACGCCGTTCCTTGCCGGTGCGGCCGTCGAGAATGGTGATCGCCTCGCTTTTCTCGATCCGCACGACCGTGCCCCGGAAGGTGACGAAAGCCGCGTCCACGACGGCCGGCCCCGTCGGCCCCCGCGAAGGCGCGATCGTCACGAGCCCTCCGCCGGCGTCCGCGGAACGGTCCGCCGGCTCCCGGGCAGGGCGGGGAGTGGGCGTGTTCTTCTGAAAGACGATTCCGTCCTTCGTTTCCACGAGCTTTCCGCCGGGGTTCAGGGACTGCGCGGCGGCCGCCCCGGCCGCGGCGAGGAGGACGAGCGTGGCGAGGCTCTCCTTCATGGTCGGTCAATTCTAGGCGCTCTGATACGCTGACCGTGAAAGCTCGTGAGGTCGACGACATGACCCTTCTCGCGGTGTGGCTGGCCGTCGCGCTCCTCGCCGGGATCGTCGAGATGATCGTCCCGGCGCTCGTGTGTCTCTTCGTGGCCCTCGCCGCGCTCCTGGCTGCCGCGCTCGCGTGGCTCGGCGCCTCGGCGGCAGTCCAGATCGTGGTCTTCGCCGCCGCCGCGGTGCTTCTCCTGCTCGTCGTCCGCCCGATCCTCGCCACGAAGCGGCTCGGCGGGGCGGGCGTGCCCTCGCGCACCGAAGCCCTCGCGGGAAAGCTCGCGCACGTCACCGAGGCGATCGACCCCGTCCGCGGCACGGGCCGTGTCAACGTGGCCGGCGAGGACTGGGCCGCGCGCAGCGCCGCGCCCGTGCCCGCAGGCGCCGAGGTCCGCGTCGACGGCGCCGACGGGATCGTCCTGCTCGTCTCGGCCAACCGGAAATAACGGAGGTCGCATGCCGTCACCTGCCTCGTTCCTCCTCGGCCTCATCGTCTTCTTCGCGCTCATCGTCCTGCTCAAGTCCGTCCAGGTCGTGCCGCAGAAGCAGGTGAAGCTCATCGAGCGCCTCGGCAAGTTCCACAAGAAGGCCGAGGCGGGGCTGAACGTGATCCTTCCGTTCTTCGACTCCGTGCGCGCGACGATCGACCTGCGCGAGCAGATCACGCAGATCGAGCCGCAGCCCGTCATCACGCGCGACAACGTGACGATGGAGGTCGACGCCGTCATCTACTACGTCGTCGCCGACCCGATCCGCGCGACGTACGAGGTCCAGAACCTCAAGTGGGGCATCGAGCAGCTCACGCTCTCGGGCCTGCGCAACGTGATCGGCGCGCTCGACCTCGACCACACGCTCACGTCGCGCGACACGATCAACACGCAGCTGCGCGCCGCGCTCGACGCCGCGACGCAGCAGTGGGGCGTGAAGGTCATGCGCGTCGAGCTCAAGAACATCGACCCGCCGCAGGAGATCAAGCTCACGATGGAAAAGCAGATGACCGCCGAGCGCGCGCGCCGCGCGACGGTCACGCAGGCCGAGGGCGAGAAGTCGTCCGCGATCCTGAGGGCCGAAGGGCAGAAGCAGTCCCAGATCGTGAGTGCCGAGGGACAGAAGGAGTCCGCGATCCTCGCCGCCGACGGGCAGGCGCAGGCGCGGCTGCGCGTCGCGACCGCCGAGGCCCAGGCGATCGAGGTCGTCGCCCGCGCGATCGGCGCGGCCGGCAACCCCGCGCAGTACCTGATCGCCCAGCGCTACCTGGAGTCGCTCACGCAGATCGCCGCGGGGTCGCAGAAGATCGTCTTCATGCCGTTCGAGGCCGCGGGCGTCATGGGCTCGATCGGGAGCATGAAGGAGCTGTTCGACGCGACGGCGTCGGGCGGCCGCCCGGCCGCGCCTCCCCCGCCGCCGCGCTGAAGGAGTCGTTCCCTCAATACTCGGCGAGGACGTCGTCCGGGTAGCAGTAGAGCCAGCTCTCGCCGGGCTCGGCGGAGGAGATCACCGGGTGGCCGGAGCTCTTCGCGTGCTTCGACGCGTGCCGGCTCGGGGACGCGTCGCAGCAGCGCGTGCCGCCGCAGGTCTGACAGGTCCTGAGGTGGACCCACTCGGAGCCGATCTTCACGCACTCCTCGCACTCGAGCTTCCGGGCGCGCACCACCTTCTCGAGCTGCGCGACGTGGGTGCAGGCACCGGGCACCTTCATGTCTCCTCCTGGGCGCGGCAGAGGGTCAGGGCGAACCGGGCGGCCCGGTCGATCCAGCGACGCTCGCGGCGGAAGCCGGCGGCCGCGGCGAGCCGGTCGACGTCGGCCGGCCGGTACTTGTGCGAGCTCTCGGTGTGGATCGTCTCGCCGGCTTCGAAGACGGCCGCGACGGAGGCTCCCGGGATCCTGACGCGCTGGCGCACCAGGCTCACGAGGTGCATCTCGACGCGTCGCGCCCTCGCGTTCCAGACGGCACGATGGCACCACGCCGGGACGTCGAAGTCGGCGCCGAGCTCGCGGTTCAGGCGGACGAGGAGATTCCGGTTGAACGCCGCCGTAACGCCGAGCGGGTCGTCGTAGGCGGCGAGGAGCTCCCGCGCGGGCTTCACGAGGTCGGTCCCGAGGAGGAGGGCGTCGCCCGGGCGCAGGCGGCGACGCACGGCGGCGAGCAGGAGCGCCGCGTCCGGGGGATCGAAGTTCCCGATGTTCGAGCCGAGGAAGAGGACGAGGCACGTACCCGGTCCGAGCCGCGCCGCAGTCGCGGCGGCGAGGCCGCGCTCGTAGGGCGCACGGTGGCCTGTCGCCGCGACGCCGGGGATCTTCGCGAGTTGCGCGAGCGACGCGGCGACGGCCGCCGCCGAGAGGTCGACGACGTGGACGTCCGGTCTCTTCCGCCCCGAGCGGAGCGCGTCCACGACGAGGGCGAGCTTCTCGCCGCTGCCCGAGCCCAGCTCGACGACGCGGACGGGCCCCGCGAGCGAGCGCGCGAGGGCCGGGGCCGCCCGCTCGAGGAGCCGGGTCTCGGCCGCCGTGATCCGGTACCACGGCAGCCGGCAGATCGCCTCGAAGAGCCGGGAGCCGAGCTCGTCGTAGAAGTATTTCGGCGGCAGGGAGCGCGGCGTCTTCGCGAACCCGGCTTTCACGTCGGCGGCGAGGCTCACGAATGCACGCACCGGAACTTCGCGTAGACGTAGGGATAGCGCGCCTGGAACCAGTTGCGGAACGTCCGGCGCACCAGGCCCGCCGGCGTCGCCGGCGATGCGCCCTTGAGGACGAAGTGGCGCCCGTCGAAGAAGTCCGCCGAGTAGCGCGGGTACGTCTCCATTGGCGCGAAGCCCTCGAACGGCGCGAACGGCGTCGACGTCCACTCCCAGCCGTTCCCGACGAGCTCGTGCACGCCCCACGCGCTGGCGCCCCGGGGCCGGGAACCCGCGGGCACGGGATCGTCGCGGTCGCCGCCGAAGTTTCCGCGCTCCGGCGCGGGCGCCGCGTCGCCCCACGGGAATGCGCGCTCCGCCCCGGCCGGCGTCCCGAACGCGGCGCGGTGGTACTCGGCCTCGGTCGGGAGGCGCCCGTTCCTCCAGCGCGCGTAGGCCGACGCTTCGGCGTGGCCGACCCAGACGGGCCACGCCGGCGGCAGCGGAACGAGACCGAACTGTCCGACCCAGAACCAGACGCCGCCCTGCCGCCGCCAGAACGGCGGATGCGAGATGCCGTGCGACGCGAGCCACGCGGCGTCGCCCGGCGCCCAGAGGTCGGCGTCCGCGTAGCCCCCCGCTTCGACGAAGGCCAGGAAGTCCTCGTTCGTCACCGGCAGCGCGTCGATCCTGAACTCCGGGACGAACCGGCAGGTCTTCGGAAACTCGTTGTCCCATCCGAACGGGATCTCGTCCCGCGACGCACCGAGCGTCGCGACGCCCGCGGGGACGCGAACGGCGTCCGGACGCATCGCCGGATTCGCCCCTTCGGGAGCAGGCGCACGCGCGGGGGCGCGCTTCTCCGCGTACGGCAGTTGATGGAGCATGTACCGGAGCGTCTCGAGGTGCATGAGCTCGTGCTCGAGCACGGTCGCGACGGCCTCGCCGTTCGCGTCGCAGGCCCCCGAGACGATCGCCTCCTCGACAGCGGCGTCCGCGAGGCTCACGTAAGCGGAAACGGCCGCGCGCTTCGGCCACGAGACCGCCGGAGCGGCGCCGCCCTCGGCGGGCGGGTCGATCCCGCGCTCGAAGAGGACCTCGAGGCCCGCGTCGACCGGCGGCCGTCCGAGCGCCTCGCGCAGGATCTTCAGGACCCCGAACGCGGCGAGGTGCCCTTCATAAAAGACGAAGGGGTGGCGCAGCGCGATCGGACGCGCTTCGTAGGCTCCGGGCGTCAGCGTCTCGTCGAAGAACCGCCGCGTCGCGGCCCGCCCTTCCCGCCATCGGGAGAGGACGGGCGGCGCACCGGAGGGTCCGGGCGCAACGACGCTTTCCCGCCCGCTCATGGAGCGAGATTCTAGCGGGTGGCCGTCTCGAGAGCCGCCCGGTCCCAGCCCGCCAGATCGGCGCCGGACTCGTACGTGGAGGTCACGAACTCCAGGATCGCCCGCTCGGGCGAAGCGGCGGATCGGACCGCCTCGTAAGGCAGGATGAACTCGCCCAGGTCACGATGGTAGAAGGCCGCCTCCGGCCGCGGCCGCGCGTCCCGGAACCCGGGCGGCTCGGGCACGGCGTACGCGTAGAACGCGGGCTCCAGGAGCGGCCCGCTGCCGGGCCAGAAACCGTGGCTGATCACCTCGTGTGAGTAGGCCTCCCTCATGAACGCCGGACCCTCGCGCGGCGGCGCGCGCCGGCCGGAGAAGCGCGTGAGCGCGAGGTCGAAGCCGCCCCAGAAGAAGTGCGCCGGGCTGCACTTTCCGACGAACGAGCAGCGGGCGCGCGTGAGCGCCTCCTCGACCTGCGCGAGGATGCGCCAGCACCGGTTGGCGTAGTCCGGGTCGTAGGAGCGATGCACGACGTCCTCGTCGAACCGGATCCCCGGCGACGGGAGCTCGACGGGGACGGGCCAGATCTTCACGCCGAGTCCCATGTCGGCGAGGAGCGCCATGACCGCGCGGTAGAAGTCCGCGACCGTCCGGGGCTCGAGGCGCACCGACCGCTCCTCTCCGTCCGACGCCTTCACGACGAGCCGGTGGGCGACGAAGTCGAACTCCATCGTGAAAGTCCGACGGCCGTGAGACAGCCGCCTCGTGGAAAGCCCGCGAGGCGTCACCTGGAATGCGATTCCCCACGAGTGGTTCAGCGGCGGCGTGAGCGCGAGCGCGACCTTCCCCACGATCTGCGTCCACATGTGGAGCGTCGCGTAGGTGTCCTTCCACGCGTCGTAGGGCAGGGGCGGCCAGCGCTCGTCGGTCATCGGGCGCGTGTCGGGGCGGGTGTCGGCGTCACGATCCGGCCGGACCGGACTTCGACGTTTCCCGCCGCTCCCCCGCCGAGCCGGTACTTCCCGTCCACCGGGATGTTCCCGGCCTCCGGACGCTTGCCCTGCGCGCCGTCGCCGAAGACGACCTCGCCGGTCTGGGCGTTCACGACGAACGTGCGGCCGTCCGCGAGATTGATCTTCTTGTCGGAAGCGGAGAAGACCCATGGCTTGTGCATGCGCTTCCCCGTCGGCAGGCCGCTCTGGGGGTCGCGCGCCGCGGAGGACGCCGACGTGGCCGTGTTCGGGTACGGCACAGGGACCGGTCCGCCGGGCTGGGGAACCTTGTCCGCCGCATGCGCGGCGCCGGCGAGCGCGAACAGAGCGGCGGCGATCGCCGGCGTGCGTTTCATCGCCTCTCCCCTCATTTCGCCGTCACGAGCGGAAGCTCGACGAAGCTCGCCTGCCCCGGCGCATGGAAGACGCGCTGGGTCGCCTTCACGTAGTCGGCCGGCTTCGCCCAGAAGATGCTCGGGACGAACGTCTGGGGGTTGCGGTCGTAGAGCGGGAACCACGTCGACTGCACCTGGACCATGATGCGGTGCCCCTTCTTGAACACGTGGTTCGCGTTCGGGAGCGCGAACGTGTACGCGAGCGGCCTGCCGCTCTCGAGCGCCTTCGGCGTCCCGAAGCTCTCGCGGTAGCGCCCGCGGAAGACGTCCATGGCGACCGGCAGCTGATAGCCGCCCATCGCCGGTTGCAGCGGCACCTCGGGCGGGTAGACGTCGATGAGTTTCACGACCCAGTCGGAGTCCGTCCCGCTCGTCGAGGCGACGAGGTTCACGACGGGCTCGCCCGCGATCTTGACGGGCGCCGTCAGGACGTCCGTCTCGAAGACGAGGACGTCGGGCCGGGTCGCGACTTCGCGCTGGTCCGTCACGAGCCACGTGCGCCAGGCCGTGTTGCTCTCGTAGCTCGACACCGGATAGGGACGCCCGCGGAACGGCACGGGCTTGGCGGGGTCGGAGACGTACTCGGAGTACGCCACCGCGCCGGCCGTCGGCGCCTCGAACGACGCCTTCTGTCCCGGCGCGAGGTAGAGCGGCGTCGCCTTCGGCGCGCAGCCGCTCTCGCAGCCCGACGGCCACGCGTTCAGCCGCCGCCACGTGTTCGTGCCCGTCTCGAACGCGGTCACGGGCGCGATTCCCGACTTCGGGGCGCCGTCCTTGAGGTGCTCGTCGAGGAACGGCCCGAGGACGTTCCGGCGGAACCAGAGCGCGGTGTCCGAGTCCCACTTCACGGATCCGAGCGCGCTCCCCTCGCGGATCTCCTGCCCGTGGTGCCAGGGGCCGAGGACGAGGTACACCATGTCGTTCTTCGCGTCCTTCGGCTCGATCGCCTTGTAGACCGCGGGCGCGCCGTAGATGTCCTCCTGGTCGAAGAGGCTGTGGACGATCAGGACGGGCACCTTGAGCGGCTGCGCCGCGAGAATCCGGTCCAGGGCCTGGTCCTGCCAGAACGCGTCGTACGAGGGGTGCGCGAGGATCTTCCGCCACATCCCGACCTGCTCGAGGCCGCGGCGGCGGCCCATCTCGCCGGCCGAGCCCGCCTCGAGGTACGCGGCGTAGTCGTCGTAGTGCGAGGACCACCACTTCACCTCGCTCTTGCGCGACGCTTCCTGGTCGTAGTGGTACGACAGCCCGCCGATCTGCCGGAACGCGCCGTTGTGGAACCAGTCGTCGCCGCGCCAGCCGTCCACCATCGGGTTCATCGGCACGGAGCACTTGAGCGCCGGGTGCGGGTTCACGAGCGCCATGAGCGGCGTGAAGCCGTCGTACGAGATGCCGAGGATCCCGACCTTGCCGTTCGACTCGGGGACGTTCTTCACGAGCCAGTCGATCGTGTCCCACGTGTCCGTCGCGTGGTCCACGGGCGTCGGGTTCTGCGGCCCGTGGAGCGGCCGGTTCATGACGTAGTCGCCCTCGGAGCCGTGCTTGCCGCGCACGTCCTGCGCGACGCGAATGTACCCGCCCTCGACGACGGTCTCGACGGGGTTGTCGTAGCCGTCCAGCGACATCCCGAGATGTGCGCTTTCGTTCCGCTTCGTGAGCGCGTCCGCGTCGTAGGGCGTGCGCGTCAGGAGCATGGGCGCGTTCTTCGCGCCCTTCGGCACGAGGATCACCGTGTGGAGCTTCACGCCGTCGCGCATCGGGATCTCGGCGGTGCGCCGCACGTGGTCGAACCCGTCGTTCGTCGGCGTGAACGCCGCCGGGATCTCGCTTGGGTAGTCCGGGTACTTCGGCGGCGCGGGCGTCGGCGTCGGCGCCTGGGCGCGCGCCACCGCCGCGCAGAGAAGAGCGGAGAAGAGGAATGAAGAGAGGAATTTCCGAGAAAGAGTGGGCACGAGAAGCCTCCGTCTTTTCCTTGAGACACGGAATCATGCCACGCGTGTTGGCGATCCGGTCGCCCGCGGGCATAGACTGGCGCCGCCGTGACACGGCCCCCGTACCGGTCGATCCCCGACCTTTTCCTCGCGCGCGTCGCCGCGACGCCGGACGCGCCCGCGTTTCTCCATCCCGAGGACGGCGCCTGGAAGACGCTGTCGTGGCGCGAGACGGCCTCGCGCGTCCGCGACCTCGCCTGCGGCCTGCTGTCCCTCGGCCTCGCGCCCGGCGACCGCGTGGCCATCGTCTCGTCGACGCGGCTCGAGTGGATCCTCGCGGACCTCGCGATCGGCTGCGCCGGCGGCGTCACGGCGACGGTCTACCCCGTCTCGACCGAGGAGGACACGACCTTCATCCTGACCGACTCTAAGGCCGCGATCGTCTTCGCCGAGGACGCCGCGCAGGCGCGGCGGATCGCGAGCCGCAGCGACGCGCTCCCCCGCCTCCGCCATCTCGTCCTGTTCGACGCGTCGGGTGGCCTTCCAGGCGACACGCAGTCCCTACTCGATCTCGCGGCTCTCGGGCGCGCGTGGGACGCGGCGAACCCCGGCGGGTTCGAGGCCGCTGCCGGGTCCGCCGGACCGTCCGATCTCGCGACGCTCATCTACACCTCCGGGACCACAGGCCGGCCGAAGGGCGTCGAGCTGCCGCACGACTGCTGGCTCTTCGAGATCGAGTCCATCGGATCGCTCGGACTCCTGGGCCCCTCCGACCTGCAGTTTCTCTGGCTTCCCCTCTCGCACGTGTTCGGCAAGGTCTGCGTGACGCTCGGCATCGGCTTCGGCTTTCCCACGGCCGTCGACGGCCGCGTGGACCGGATCGCCGCGAATCTCGCGTCCGTGAAGCCGACGTTCGTCTGCGTCGTCCCGCGCATCTTCGAGAAGGTGCACGCGAAAATCCTCGAGCAGGCCCGCGCGGGCGGGAAGGCGAAGGCCGCGATCTTCAATTGGGCCCTGTCGGTCGGAATCGACGTGGCGAGGCGCCGGATCGAGGGCCGGCGCGTCGGAGCGCTTCTCGAGGCGCAGCGCCGGATCGCGGACGCCCTCGTCTTCCAGAAAGTCCGGCAGCGCTTCGGCGGGCGCCTCCGCTTCTTCATCTGCGGCAGCGTCGCCCTCGCGCGCGAGCTCACCGAGTTCTTCGCCGCGTTCGGCGTCACGATCCTCGAGGGCTACGGCCTTTCCGAGTCGACGGCGATGACCGTCTCCAACCTCCCGGACCGGAACCGGTGGGGAACGGTCGGGATTCCGATCCCCGGCATCGAGGTCTCGTTCGCGGGGGACGGCGAGATCCTCCTGCGCGGCCGCGGGGTCATGCGCGGGTACTTCGGACTGCCCGAAGAGACGGCGCGCACCCTCGACGCCGACGGCTGGCTCCACACGGGAGACATCGGCGCCCTCGACGCCGACGGCCACCTGACGATCACGGACCGCAAGAAGGACATGATCAAAACGTCGGGCGGGAAGTTCGTCGCGCCGCAGCACATCGAGGGGATGCTGAAGCTCGAGACGCCCGTCATCGGCCAGGTCCTCCTGCACGGCGAGGGGCGCCGGTTCTGCGCCGCGCTCGTCAGCCTCTCCGAGGAGGATCTCCTCTCGTGGGCGCGCGCCGAGGGCATCGCCGACACCGCCTACGAGAGACTCCTGCGGGACACGCGCGTCGTCGAGCTCGTCCGCCGGCACGTCGAGCACGTCAACGCGAACCTGGCGCGGCACGAGGCGATCCGCCGCTGGGCGATCCTGCCCGCGGAGCTGAAAGTCGAGACGGGCGAGCTGACGCCGAGCCTGAAGGTGCGCCGCCGCGTCGTCGAGGAGAAGTACCGCGACGTGCTCGAAAGCCTGTACGCCGAGGCGCCGCCGCCGGACCCTGCCTAGGCCCGGCTCAGGCTCTTGCCGGGACCGCCTCCGCGACGACCACCGCCTCCGCGAGGACGACCGGGACGCCGCCGCGGTCGGCCCGCACGACGCGCGACCACAGCGAGATCGAAGGGTCGAAGAGGAACTGAAACAGCAGCTTCGTCCACGAGCGGTGGAAGGCGAGCGTGTCGTACGCCTCGGGTGCGGCGGCCCGCACGAGCGGCAGCCGGTGCCACGGCACCCACGGAAAGTCGTGATGCTCGTTGTGGTACCCGACGTTGAGCGCCGGGACGTTCAGGAAGCCGTAGTAGCTCGACGTCTCCTGGTTCGTGCCGTGGACGAGGTAGTGCTCCTGGATCCACCGGGCCCCGAGCGGATGGAGGCCGACCGAGAAGAAAAAGGCCGCCGCGAGGAAGAGCAGCGCCTTCGGCCCGAGGAAGTACAGGACGGCCGCGTCGTACGCGAGCTGGACCACGATGTTCACGACGACCCAGCCGTCGAAGAGAGAGATCTCTTTCAGACGCGGGGGCCGCGAGAGCTGGAAGAACGGGAAGAACAGGAGCCACAGGGCCTTCGCGGGCGCCCAGTGCCCCACGAGGCGCGCCTCCCAGCGGCTCGGGAGGTCCGCGTCCAGCTCGTACACGCCCTGAAAGGCGTGGTGCTTGAGGTGGTACTTCTGGAACGACACCGCGCTCGGGAACAGGTGCGGCAGGTTGGCCGCCATCGCGAAGACCTTGTTCCACGGGCCGCTCTTCACGACGAGGTTGTGCGCGCAGTCGTGAATGAGGACCCAGAGCGCGTGGCTCGCGAACGCGCCGACGAGCCACGCCGTGGCGAGGATGACCCAGACGGGCTGCCCGGAGAGGAGCCAGGCGGCCGCCGTCTCGAAAACGACGAGCGCGGCGATCAGGACGGCGCTCCACGGGTTGCGGCCCGCGAGCTTCCGGATTTCGGCGTGCGCCTTGAGGATCTCTTTCGCGCGCGCCGCGTGCGGCTCGCGGCCAGCCGCGAAGACGAATGTCGAGGGCGCCGCAGCAGGCGCCGGGGAGAAATCCTGGCTGCTCATGGGGGCCCCCTTCCGGGCCAGCTTATCCCTCGCGTCAGGCCCGCGCCACGAGTCTCGCCCGCGTGAACGGAATGAGGCCGCCCGCGTCGATGATCGCCTGACGCGCGAACGGGAGCGGCACGACGTCGTAGGCGGTCCGTTTCGTCCGGTTCTCGACCCCGCCGCGCTCGAAGACGATCTCGTCGCCCTCGTCCGCGGTGAAGCCGGGGGCGACGACGACGTTCAGGCCGAGGTTGATCGCGTTCTGCAGGAAGATGCGGGCGAAGCTTCGCGCGACGACGACGACGTCATGCCCCTTCAGGCACGACGCGGCCTGCTCGCGCGACGAGCCGCAGCCGAAGTTCTCCCCTCCGGCGATCACGGCGCCCTTCGGGATCGACTTCGCCTTCACGGCCGCCTGGAACTCGGCGTGGTCCGCGAACGCGAGGGCCGGGGTCTCGGAGGGGAGAACCGTCGCCATGAAGCGGCCGGGGTAGATGACGTCTGTCGAGACGTCGTCGCCCAGGCTCAGGATCACCCGGGCCGACTCGACCTTCCGGACCCTGGGCGTCACGGACTTCTTCAAGCGGGCCATTTCAGCGCTCCTTCCGCGGGTCGGTGATGACGCCCGTGAGGGCCGACGCCGCCGCGACGGCGGGCGACGAGAGGTAGACCTCCGCGCCCGGGTTTCCCATCCGCCCCTTGAAGTTCCGGTTCGTCGTCGAGATCGCGGTCTCGCCGTCGCCCAGCGCGCCCTCGTGGACGCCGAGGCATGGGCCGCAGCCGGCGTTCATGACGACGGCGCCGGCGGCCATGAAGTCGGACAGGTAGCCGAGCTTCATCGCCTCGGCCCAGATCTTCCCGGAGGCCGGGAAGACGAGCATGCGCGTCCCGGCGGCCACGTGCTTGCCCTTCACGATCGCCGCGGCCTCGGCGAGGTCGTCCAGCCGCCCGTTCGTGCACGAGCCGATCACGACCTGCTGCACGGGTTTGCCCGCGACCGCGGACACGGGCTTGACGTTGTCCACCGTGTGCGGGCACGCGACGAGGGGTTCGAGCTTCGAGACGTCGACGGATACCGTCTTCTCGTACGTGGCGTCGGGATCGCTCGTGACGAGGTCGAGCGGGTCCGTGACGCCGACCTCCTCGCGCAGGTACCGCACGGTCTCCGCGTCGCCCGGCACGATGCCGGCGGTGGCGCCGGCCTCGACGGACATGTTGCAGAGGACGAGCCGCCCCGACGTCGAGAGGTTCGCGATCGTCTCGCCCCTGAACTCGAGGACGCGGAAGTTCGCGCCCTGCGCCGTGAGATGCCCGATGAGATGGAGGATGAGGTCCTTCGGGCCCACGTGGGCCGGAAAGCGGCCTGATACTTCGACGCGGATCGTCGCCGGGACCTCGATGTTCAGGGCCACGCCGAGGGCCCACGCGCTCGCCATCTCGGTGGCGCCGATCCCGAACGCGAACGCGCCGAGCGCGCCATGGCTCGTCGTGTGGGAGTCCGTCCCGACGACGACCGTCCCGGGCCGCACGTAGCCGCGCTCGGGCAGGATCTGGTGGCAGATGCCGCCCACGTCGCCGCGGACGTCGTGGAACTTCTCGATCCCGTGCTCGGCGACGAACGCACGAACCCTCTTCTGGTTCGTCGCCGTCTTGGCCGACTCGGCCGGGACGCGGTGGTCGAAAATGATCGCGATCCGCGACGGGTCCCACGGCTTCGCCGGGAGGCCCGTTCCCTCGTAGATCTCCCGGAACTGGTTGATGACGAGCGCCGCGTTCTCGTGCGACATCGCGAGGTCGACGCGGGGCTCGACGACGTCGCCGGCCTTGACGGAATCCTTTCCAGAGGCCCGGGCGAGGATCTTCTCGACGGCGGTGAAACCCACGTCAGGCCTCCTTCGGCAGCGCGCGGGCGACGGCCTCGCCCATCTCGGAGCAGGTGGCGGATCCGCCCATGTCGTACGTGCGGACCTTGCCTTCCGCGAGCACCTTCGCGACCGCCGCCTCGACGGCGCGGCCCTTCGCAGCCTCGCCGAGCCAGTCGAGCATCATCTTCGCGGCGAGGATCGTCGCGATCGGGTTTACCTTGTTTTGGCCGGTGTACTTCGGCGCCGAGCCGTGAGACGGCTCGAACACCCCGAGCTTCGCGCCGATGTTGCCCGAGCAGCCGAAGCCGAGGCCGCCGACCATCTGGGCGCAGAGGTCGGAGATGACGTCGCCGTACAGGTTGGGGGCGACGAGGACGTCGTAGCTCTTCGGGTTCTTGAGGAGCCACATGCAGATCGCGTCCACGTTCGCCTCGTCCATCTCGATCTCGGGGAACGCCTTCGCGACCTTGCGCGCCTCCTCGAGGAAGATGCCGTCCGAAGCGCGGACGACGTTCGCCTTGTGGACGACCGTGACCTTCTTCCGCTTGTGCGTCCGCGCGAACTCGAACGCGGCGCGCACGATGCGCTCGGAGCCCTTGCGCGTGTTGATCTTGCAGGAGATCGCGAAGTCGTCCGGCCGGAGGTCCTTGAACGGCGCGAAGGATGGCGAGAGCTTCGCGAGCGCCTGCGAGAGCTCGGGCGGCACCGGCGAGAACTCGACGCCCGCGTAAAGATCCTCGGTGTTCTCGCGGAAGATGACGAGGTCGAGGTCCTCCTTGTAATTGAGCGGGTTCCCGGCGTACCCCTTGCAGGGCCTCAGGCACACATAGAGGTCGAAGAGCTGCCGCATCCGGACGATCGGCGAGCGGTACGAGAGCCCCTGGGCCCGCAGGGCGGGCGCCAGCTCCTCGAGGGCGGCCTTCGACGGCTTGGACGTGATCGCGCCGAACATCGCGGCGTCGACGCTCCTGAGGAGGTCGATCGTGCGGGCGGGGAACGCGTCCCCTTCCGAGCACCAGAAATCCCACCCGATGTCGCCGTGCGGGTACTCGGCGTCGAGGCCCACGGCGTCCAGGACCTTGCGCGTTGCATCCATGACTTCCACGCCCACGCCGTCCCCGGGAAGCCACGCGATCCGGTAACGAGACATACACACCTCTTCATCTGAAAGGTACCCCGGCCCAGAGGCGCCGCGGAGGAGGCAGGTGCATCAGTGCCCGGTATGAAGCTAATGAATCAGGGCTTAACGCCGTTCCCCGACGCAGGATTGCACCCTGGAGGGCTCTGCATTGGCTTCAAGGACGATCCCCGAGCTCCTTCTGGCCCGCGTCGACGCGACGCCCGACACCCCTGCGTTCCTCCACCCCGACGGCAAAGGCTGGAAGACGCTCACATGGCGCGACACCCTGGTCCGCGCCCGCGAGCTGGCCTGTGGCCTTCTCGCCTCGGGCCTCGAGCCGGGACAGTGCGTCGCGATCGCGTCGTCCACGCGGTTCGAGTGGGCGCTCGCGGACCTCGCGATCGGCTGCGCCGGCGGTGCGACGGCGACGATTTATCCCTCCTCTTCAGACGAGGACACGGAGTTCATCCTCCGGGACTCGGGGGCTCCGATCGTGTTCGTCGAGAACGCGGCGCTCGCGAAGAAGGTGCTGAACCACCGGAACGCGCTCCCCGGCCTCCGGAACGTCGTCGTCTTCGACGCGCCCGAAACGCCGGTGGAGGGCGCCACGTCGCTCGCGGCGCTCGCCGCTCTCGGGCGCACGTGGGATTCCGCGCACGCGGGCGGCTTCGACGCGGCCATCCGCGCCGTCAGGGCGGAGGACCTCGCCGCCGTGATCTACACGTCGGGCACCACGGGACGGCCGAAGGGGGTCGAGCTGCCCCACGACTGCTGGGTCTTCGAGGCGGCGGCCGTGGAGACGACGCAGACGATCGGATACCGCGACGTGCAGTTCCTGTGGCTGCCGCTCGCGCACGTCTTCGGGAAGATGTGCCTGACGCTCGGCGTTCAGATGGGCTTCCCGACGGCGATCGACGGCCGGCTGGACAAGATCGGCGACAACATGGCCGCCATCGAGCCGACGTTCGTGTGCGCGGTGCCGCGCGTCTTCCAGCAGGCGCGCGCAAAGGTCATCCGCAAGGCGCTGGCCGAGGGCGGCACGAAGGCGGCGATCTTCAAGTGGGCGCTCGACGTCGGGCTGGACGTCGCGCGGCGGCGGCAGGCCGGGCGGGTCGTGGGGCTGCTCCTCGATGCAAAGCACCGCGTCGCGGACCGCCTCGTGTTTTCGAAGGTCCGCGCACGCTTCGGCAGGCGGCTCAAGTTCTTCTTCAGCGGCAGCGTCGCGCTGCCGCGGGGGCTCACGGACTTCTTCGCGGCGTCTGGCATCGCGATCGCCGAGGGCTACGGCCTGACGGAGTCGACCGCGATGACGTTCTTCAACCGGCCGTGGGCGAACCGCTTCGGCACCGTCGGGACGGCCGTGCCGGGCATGGACGTGAGGATCGCCGAAGACGGAGAGGTCCTCCTGCGCGGACGCGGGGTCATGCGCGGGTACCGGAATCTCCCCGAGGAGACGGCCGCCGTGATCGACGCGGACGGCTGGTTCCACACGGGCGACATCGGGACGCTCGACGCGGACGGATACCTCTCGATCACCGACCGCAAGAAGGATCTCGTCAAGACGTCGAGCGGCAAGTACGTCGCGCCGCAGCGGGTCGAGGGGCGGCTCACGACGGAGACGCCGCTCATCGCACAGGCGGTCTTCCACGGCGAGGGGCGCAATTACGGGACCGCGCTCCTCGCGCTGTCGGAGGAGGAAGTCCGCGGCTGGGCGGCCCAGAACGACCTCGAGGATCGTGTGCACGAGGATCTCGTGAAAGACGAGCGCCTTCTCGCGCTCCTGCGCCGGCACGTGGACAAGGTGAACGACAGCCTCGCGCCGCACGAGGCCGTGCGGAAGTTCGCCGTGCTGCCGCGCGAGCTCAGCGTCGCGGCCGGCGAGCTGACGCCGAGCATGAAGGTCCGCCGGAAGGTCGTCGAGGAGCACTACCGGGACGTCCTCGACGCCCTCTACGTCGAGCGCTGATCCCGGCCGTCCTGATACACCTGCCTCACTTCCTCCGCGCCGCCTTCCTTCCTACGCTCACACTGGCAAGGTCTGCCAAGATCCCGCGCACCGGAGGACTGATGGACGCACCCGACTCGAAGTCGCTGCCCGAGAACGCCTACGAGCCGCTCCAGCCCGGCGAGACGTACGCGCCGGTCGTGCCGGCGATCCAGTCCCCGCCGGAGACGACCGGGCGCTCCGTGATCTGGGGCCTCTTCTTCTGCGTCGTCTTCACCGTCGCTTCGGCGTACTCGGGCCTCAAGGTCGGGCAGGTCATGGAGGCCGCGATCCCGATCTCGATCCTCGCGATCGGCCTCGCGCGCGTCTACACGCGCCGGTCGCACCTCCTCGAGAACGTCATCGTCACGACGATCGGCGGCGTCGCAGGCGGCATCGTCGCGGGCGCGATCTTCACGCTTCCCGCGCTCTACACGCTCAAGCTCAACCCGCACCCGGCGCAGACGATCTTCATCTGCCTCGCGGGCGGGTGCCTCGGGATCCTCTTCATCATCCCGCTCCGCCGGTACTTCGTGAAGGAGATGCACGGGCAGTTCCCGTTCCCCGAGGCGACCGCGATCACCGAGGTCCTCGTCACGGGCGAGAAGGGCGGCGCGCAGGCGAAGCTGCTCCTGCAAGCCACGCTCATCTCCGGGATCTACGACTTCTTCGTGACGACCTTCCACGTCTGGAAGGAATATGTCGACTTCCAGTTTCTTCCGATCATGAAGGACGCCGCCGAGAAGGCGAAGGTCATCGTGAAGTTCGACGCGATCGCCTTCATCCTCGGCCTCGGCTACGTCATGGGGCTCCGCTCGTCGCTCATCCTCTGCGCGGGCGGCTTCCTCGCGAATTTCGTCCTCGTGCCGCTCATCTGGATGGTCGGCCGCCACCTGCCGGACGCCGTGTACCCCGCCGTGAAGCCGATCGCGCAGATGACGGCCGAGCAGATCTACCGGGGCTACGTGCGGTACGTCGGCGTCGGCGCGATCGCGACGGCGGGGATCTTCGGGATCCTCAAGTCGCTGAAAATCGTCGCCGGCTCATTCACGATCGCCGCGAAGGCATTCCGGACGGGCGGGGCCGCGGCGGGCGAGAGGACAGACCGCGACGTGAGCGTGATGGCGATCCTCCTCGGGACGATCGTGTCGGCCGTGGCCGTCGGGGCGTTTTTCGGCACGCTCGGGTCGACGCTCGCCGCCGTTCTGGTCGCCCTCGCTCTCGCGCTCGTCTTCTCCTTCTTCTTCGCATCGGTCGCGGCGAACGCGATCGCGACGACGGCGCGCAACCCCGTCTCGGGGATGACGATGCTCACGATCATCGTGTCGTCCGTCATCCTCCTGCGCTTCGGCGTGTCGGGGACGACCGGGATGTTCTTCGTCATGGCGCTCGCGGGCATGGTCTGCACGGCCCTGTCCGTGTCGGGCCAGATGATCACGGACCTCAAGACCGGCTACTGGCTCGGTTCGACGCCCGCCGCCCAGGAGAGGGTGAAGTTCTGGGGCGTCCTCGCCTCCGCGATCGCGGTCGGGATCACGATCGTCCTCCTCGCGAAGGTCTACCAGTTCGGGGAGGTCGCCCCCGGAGACGCGCGCGAGGTCCTCGCGGCGCCGCAGGCTTCGATCATGAAGGCCATCGTCGAGACGTTCATGAACCGTCAGCCGATCGCGTGGTTCCTGTTCGGGACAGGCGCGGTGATCGCCGTGATCATGGAGATGCTGCGCGTGCCGGCGCTCATCTTCGCGCTCGGCATGTACCTTCCGCTCGAGCTGAACACGCCCGCGCTCGTCGGCGGGGCAATCTCGTTCCTCGTGACGAAGAAGTCCGAGAGGGCGGGCGGCGCCGCCGGGCGCACGATGCGCGAGCGGGCCGTGATCATCGCCTCGGGCCTGATGGCCGGAGGTGCTCTCGGCGGCGTACTCGGCGCCTCGTTCCGGCTCTTCTCCTGGTACGGCGAGGACAACATCCGAACGCCGTTCTACGGCAACGACGCCGTCTCGCAGGGGGTCTCGATCGCCTTCTTCGTGGGTCTGTGCCTCTACCTCTGGATCGACTCGACCCGAAAGGTCCGGGAGAACTGAACATGTCGCTCACGGGACTCGACGCCGCGACCGCCGACGCGCTCATCGGGATCGACACGCTCTGGGGCGGCGACGTCATGAACCCGTCCGGGACGGGCCGCTTCATCGCGGACTGCTGGTTCTCGGACGAGCCGCTGCCCGCCGCGTACACCCACCCGTCGGCGGCGAAGCTGCGCGAGAACGGCGGCGTGGGCGCAAAGGCCCCCGACAAGCCGTCGATCGAGGCCTACATCGCCGCCGTGGACGTGAAGGGCGCGATCGGGCGCGTGGTCGAGGGCGGGCGCAAGGCGGGCGGCCCGCGCGGCGCGTACCTCGAGGGGCTCGGCCTGTGCAGCGAGGTCATGTGGGACCTCGGGATGGAGATCCTCGGCAAGGGGCCCGAGGTGCCGTACGGGCGCTGCGTGCAGACGATTCTCGGCCGCGCGCCCGAGCCGTCGAAGCCGGAAGAGAAACGCCGCCGCGTCGCGGACCTCCTGGCGCACGCCGGTCACCCGTCGAGCGGCGGGGACTCGCTCCTGGCGGCCGTGGACGCGTGGCGCCACGCGCGTCTCGTCCCGGGCAAGTCGATTCCGGCGCTCGGCGACGCCTTCATCGCGCACTACGACGCGCTCTCGGCGAAGAACCTGCTCCCGTTCCTCCCGAAGGAGCTCGCCCGCGTCCCGCGGGCGAACGTGAAGTTCCTCGCGATCGAGAACGCGTGGTTCTCGGGCTCGATGAACTACCTCGGCCACGCGCGCAAGGCCGACGGCTCGCCCGAGTACGAAGCGACGTACGAGCTGAACGCCTCGCTCCAGATTTCCGTGCCCGAGTTCCAGCAGCTCGTGAGCCACGAGGTCGTGCCCGGGCACGTGACGACGTTCGCGTACCTGCAGGACCTCTTCGTGCGCGGGCTCGTCGGTTTCGAGGCGTCCGTCCTCACGATGAACACGCGCGCGGCCGTCCTCTTCGAGGGCATCGCGAACAACGGCGTCCTCGTGGCGCACGGCGTGAAGGAGCCGCACGAGCTCCCGGACCGCGACCTCGAGCTCGGTCTCCTCCTCGCGCTCCTGCAGGACGACGCGAAAAACCACTCCTCGTACCTGACGTGGAAGGAGAAGCTCCCGCAGGCCGAGGTCGCGAAGACCCTCCGGAGCGAGTTCCTCGTCTCCGCCGAGCGCGCGGACAAGCTCTCGGGCGCGTGGGGCCGCCACCCGCTCCTCGGGCGGATGTACCTGCCCGCCTATCGCGCCGGCACCGAGCTCGTCGCGGGCCTGCGCCGCCGCCACGCGCCGGAGAAGGTCCTTCCCGCGATGTACGGCGCAAACGGCCTCGTCGACGCCGCGACGCTGCCGCGGATGCTGGAGGGCTGACCGGGCGTCAATGGCGCGCGGGCCGCGGCGCCGCCTCGCGGCGCGCGACCTGCCGGAGGAGCTCGCCTGCCCGCGGGCCCTCGTCGGCCATGGGGATGTCCGACAGGCTGATGACGCCGACGACGTGGCGGCCGTCGTCCACGACGACGATGCGCGACTTGCGTTCGGCCGCCATCCGCTCCTCCGCGAACCACAGCTCGTCCCCGTCACGGCACGTGACGAGCCGCTTCGTCATGACGTCGCTTGCTTCGGCCGTGAGCGGACGGTTCTCCGCGATTCCGCGCACGACGAGGTCGCGGTCCGTGACGATGCCGACGAGCTGGTGCTTCGCGTCGACGACCGGGAGCATCCCGATCTTCCATTCGCGCATGAGGTCGGCGCATTTCTTGAGGGAGTCCTTCTCCCGGCAGGTCACGACCTTCTTCTTCATCACGTCCTGGACGTACATGGACGCCTCCTCGCGGCCGCACCCCGCACGGGATCCTGCGATCCGCAGGCGGACCGCCGCTGAATGCAACGTGGGAGCCGGAAGGGGCGCGCCGCGAGGGATTCACGTGCATCATGTGCAACCGGCGCCGTCCGGCAGGATTGATGCAATGGCACGATTTTCCCCGCGGCAGGGGCCGTGGAGAATTCCCACGGAGACGAGCATGGCGATCATCCCCGTAGCCCGGGTGAAGGTCGAGCGCGCCGGCCGCGTCCTTCTCGACGGCAGTCCGGTCACGCTCGCGGCGCTCAAGAAGGCGCTCCCCGGCCTGAAGAAGAAGAAGGCCCGCATCCGCTACTACCGCGAGGGCGCCCGCACCGAGGCCACGAAACAGGCGCTGGCGGTGTTCGAGCTCGTGATGGACAGCGGCCTGCCCGTCGAGCTCTGCGACGACGAGGCTCAGTTCCAGGGCGACCGGCTCGGGCAGCCGAAGGAAGAAAAGCCCGACGACGACGCCTGGTGGGGCTGAGGGAGGGAATTCGATGGACGGCATCCAGGTTCTGTCGCGCACGCCGGAGGCGACGGACGCGATCCTCACGAAGGAAGCGCTCGGGTTCGTCGCGCGCCTTCATCGCACGTTCGATCCGCGGCGGCTGGAGCTGCTCGCGCGCCGCGCCGAGCGCCAGAAGCGGTTCGACGCCGGCGAGCTGCCGGCCTTTCTGGCGGACACGCAGGCCGTCCGCGACGCCGCCTGGAGGGTCGCCCCCGCGCCGTCCGACCTCCAGAAGCGCTGGGTCGAGATCACCGGGCCCGTCGAGCGCAAGATGATGATCAACGCGCTCAACTCCGGGGCCTGCGTCTTCATGGCCGACTTCGAGGACTCGCTCTCCCCGACGTGGACGAACGTCGTCCAGGGCCAGCAGAACCTCAAGGACGCCGTCCGCCGCACGATCGCGTTCACGAGCCCGGAGGGCAAGGAGTACCGCCTCGCCCCGGAGATCGCGACGCTCCTCGTGCGGCCGCGCGGCTGGCACCTCCCCGAGAAGCACGTCCTCGTGGACGGCGCCCCGATCTCGGCGAGCCTCTTCGACTTCGGCCTCTACCTCTTCCACAACGCGTACGCGCTCAAGGAGCGCGGCACCGGACCGTACTTCTACCTCCCGAAGATGGAGAGCCACCTCGAAGCGCGGCTCTGGAACGACGTCTTCGTCGCGGCGCAGGACGGCCTCTCGATTCCGACGGGGACGATCCGCGCGACCGTCCTCATCGAGACGCTGCCGGCGGCCTTCGAGATGGACGAGATCCTGTTCGAGCTGAAGGACCACATGAGCGGCCTGAACGCCGGCCGCTGGGACTACCTCTTCAGCCTCATCAAGAAGCTGCGCGCCCACGCGGACGTCCTGCCCGACCGCGGACAGGTCACGATGAGCGTGCCGTTCATGCGTGCGTACGCGGAGCTCCTCGTGAAGACGTGCCATCGCCGCGGCGCGCACGCGATGGGCGGCATGGCGCCATTCATCCCGACACGCAAGGACGCCGAGGTGAACGAGCGCGCGCTCGCGAAGGTCCGGGCCGACAAGGACCGCGAGGTCGCCGACGGCTTCGACGGCACGTGGGTCGCGCACCCGGATCTCGTTCCGACGGCCTGGGAGGTCTTCGAGAAGGCGTTCGGGACGAAGCCGAACCAGAAGGAGCAGCTGCGCGAGGACGTCGTCGCCGACGCGCGGAACCTGACGGACCTCGCCGTGCCCGGAGGGACCATCACGGACGCGGGCTTCCGTCTGAACGTGAACGTCACGCTCCAGTACCTGAACTCGTGGCTTCTCGGGAACGGCGCGGCGGCGATCTACAACCTGATGGAAGACGCCGCGACGGCCGAGATCTCCCGCGCGCAGCTCTGGCAGTGGATCAACCGCAAGGCGACGCTCGCCGACGGCCGGACGGTCACGAAGGACCTCTACCGGCAGGTGCGCGACGAGGAGCTTCCGAAGGTCGGAGGGCTCGCGAACGGCCGGATGAAGGACGCGGTCGAGATTCTCGACCGCCTCGTCCTCGACGACGCGTTCGCCGAGTTCCTCACGCTTCCCGCATACGCGTACCTGGGGTGACCGGCTCCTGATTCAGGTGCCTCATGGCCGCCGCCGCTCCGCCGCGCGACGTCTGAAGAGATGGCGGCAGCCCACGCACGCGAAGAACGCTTCCGGGGCGTGAGGCCTGCACCCGTCGTCCGGGGCCGTGTCGTGATCGTCGTGGACGACGGGTTCGCGACGGGCGCGACCGTGCGCGCGGCGGCGCGCGCCCTGCGCCGCAGGAAGCGCGGAGGTCTCGGCCCTTCTCGCGCGGGCGCAGACGGGCGCCTCCCCGGCGCGGGCGTGGCGGGAGGACGCATGAAGACGACCCTCGCCCGGCGCGACGTCGAGATCCTCTCCGAGCGCGGCCCCCTCGGCGCGACGCTCACGGTGCCCGAAACGGCTCGAGATCGTCCCCGGTGCGACCCACCTCTTCGAGGAGCCGGGCGCCCTCGACGCGGTCGCCCGCCTCGCGATCAGGCGGCCGGAAGCGCGGCGTCCGGCCGCTCCGCGCGGCGCCCGTAGACGCGCTCGAAGAGCGGCGTTGCCGCGAACGTCGTGACGACGGCCATGAGGACCATGAGCGTGAAGAGCGCCGGCCGGATGATGCCGCGCTCGAGTCCGATGTTAAGGATGATGAGCTCCATGAGGCCGCGCGCGTTCATGAGAGCACCGGTCGCGAGCGCGTCGCGCGGGCCCGCGCCCGCAAGCCGCGCCGCGCCCCAGCACGCGACGCCCTTCCCCAGGCACGCCGTGGCGAGGATCAGCAGTCCGAGTCCGGCGAGCGCCGGCGTCGCGACGAGACCGATCGTCGTGTTGAGCCCTGAGTAGACGAAGAAGAGCGGGAGAAGGAGGCCGACGGTCAGCGGCTCGACGCGCTTCGCGACCTCCTCGGTGAACCGGCCCTTCGGCATCGCGGCCCCCGTGAGGAACGCGCCGAAGACGGCGTAGATGCGCATCGCGTCCGTCACGAACGCGCCGAGCATGAGAAGCGCGAGGACGCGCACGAAGAGCCCGGACGACATCTCCCCGTCCCGCTCGAGCTTCAGTCCGAGTGGCGCGAGGAGACGCCTCACGGGCCCGAGCATCGTGACGAGGAACACGCCGCCGCCGCCGATCGCGAGGATCGCGAGCCACGGGTCGCCCGCGAAGGCCGAAAGGACGATCGCGAGGAGGCACCACGCCGCCGCGTCGTCGAGCGAGCCCGCCGCGAGGACGAGCGTCCCGAGCGCCGTCCGCGAGAGCCCCTGCTCGTGGACGATGCGCGCGAGCATCGGGAACGCCGTGATGGACATCGCCGCGCCCATGAAGAGGACGGCCTGCGGCAGCGACACGCCTTCTCCGAAGAGCGGCCACGACGCGTCCCCGTGGAGCCGCCACGCGATCAGCCCGCCGAGGGCGAACGGCGCCGCGATGCCGGCCGCGGACACGAGCGCCGCGCCCCTCGCCCGTGCGCGGATGAGCCCGAGGTCGAACTCGAGGCCGACGACGAACATGTAGAGCACGAGGCCGAGCTGCGCGACCGCGAACAGGATCGGCATCGACGCCTTCGGGAAGAGGTACGCCGCCGCGGACGGGAAGAGCCAGCCGAGGAGGGACGGCCCGAGGAGGACGCCCGCGATCATCTCGCTGACGACCTGCGACTGGCCAATCCGGCGGAACACCCAACCCGTCGCCTGGCACGCGGCGAGGATCACGACGAGCTGGAGAAAGAAGCGGATCGAGAGATCGAAGGGAGTCAGGACCACGCGGGGAGCTTAGCGCCCCCCGCGCGGCCGACTCTCGATCAAGGCGTCAGGAAACCGAGATCGTACGTTGGGAAGCGGTAGAGATTCGGGAAGATCCCGGTGAGCTGGGCTGGCGTCGCTCCCAGCCAGAGGCCGAGCGTCGAGGCGTACTGGTCGACGGCCGTCGACGGGATCCAGCGGCCGCGCCCGTCCGTGTCGTACGCGGTCCCGAGCGCGAGGTCCGGAAACGGCGTCCCGTTCAGGCCGACGTTGCCGTAGATGTTGGCCTGCTTGACCGCGCCGCCCATGACGAGCTGGTGGCTGCCCCACGCGTGGTCCGAGCCGACGGACGTGCCCGAGCCCGACGGCGCCATCGTGCGGCCGAAGTCCGACATCGTGAACGTGGTCACGTTGTTCGCGAGGCCCTGGGCGACCATTTCCGCGTAAAACGCGCTCATCGCCTTCGAGATCTGCCCGTAGAGGTTCGTGTGGGATGCGAGCTCGTCCTGATGCGTGTCGAAGCCGCCGATCGAGCAGAAGAAAACCTGCCGGCTCACGTTCAGCGAGACCTGGTTCTGCTTGATGATCTTCGCCACCTGCTTGAGCTGGTTGCCGAGGCCCGTGGCGGGGAAGGCTCCGACGACCGGATCCTGCGAGAGCGACGCCTGGATGTCGAGACCCTGCTGCGTGATGTCGCTCGTCGCCTTGATCAGGGGGACGCCCGTGTCGAACGTACGGAGCGAATTGAACGCCGCTTTCCGGGCGTCGTCGATGGGGTTCCCGGCCGTGAAGCCGTTCAGCGGGAAGATTGCGTTGAGGGCGGTCGGAGCCGACGCCACGTTCAGGGGGCGAATCGTCTGGCCGAGATTGAACTGGTTGTTGCCCGCGAGGGACAGGGACGAGGGGAACGCCGTCCCCGTGTTCAGGCTGGCCACGGCGTCCGCCGTGAGGCCTCCCCATCCGGGGATCGTCTTCACGTCCGAGCGCGGGGCCATCCACGCGGACTGCTGGTCGCTGTGCGAGAAGAGCTGGTACGGGCGGAAGGCCGCATTCGACTGGTATTGGGCCTTCGTCGTGGGCTGCGTCAGCGGGCCGACGTTCGTGACGAGGGCGAGGTGGCCCTGGTCGAAGAGCGCCTTCAGCTCGGGCATCGCCGGATGGAGTCCCAGGTTGAGGCCCCAGGTCGGAAGCGCGCTCGCGAATGCCTGGATGGAGCCCTGCGGGATCGCAAGCGAGCCGCCGCGCGAGTTCGCGTACGCCGTGTACCCCGAGCCGCCACCGGCGCCGAACGGGATGACCATGTTGTTCGCGTCGTTGCCGCCGAACATGAAGAGGCAGACGAGCGCCCGGTACTGGTTCGGGGGAGCCGCGTTCGCGACGTTTGCGAGGAGGCCGAAACGGTCGAGGCCCTGTTCGAAGGCCGCGAACCCGGCGGCGCCGCACGCGAGCTTGAGAAAGTCCCTGCGATTCGTCATGTTTACCTCTCGACCTGGAACTGCGAGGACGTGGCGACGAGATACGTCGCTTGCTGCGCGCGCTGCCGGGGGCTCGACGCCGGGACGGCGTTGACGGCGGTGACGATCGCCGCCTTCGCGCTCGCCGAGAGAAGGCCGTGGCAGAGGCGCTGGTTCAGCTCCTCGACCATGGCGGCCGGGTCGTTCGAGAACGACTGAATGCCGCTCAGGTCGAGAGCCGTGCCCAGCGGGTTGTTCGCGCCCGTCGGGATGTTCGAGTAGACGAGCGTGTTCACGAGGTTCGCGCGGCGAAGCGCGGTGAGCGCCGACTGGATGCCGAACTCCGGACCGGTGAGCGTCGCGCTGCCGGGCAGGGGGTTCTCGTTCGGGTAGTAGCTGAAGACCGTGTCCGGATTGAAGACGTTCTGGCCGAGGTTCAGCACCTGCGGAGCGAGGACGCCGTCGGAGGGCCCGGTGCCGCTTGCGGCGGTCGCGCCGAGGGCGCGAAGCAAGGCGATCGTGTAGAACGCCGGGTCGCGCAGCGCTCCGAAGTTCGGGTCCGTGGCGCCCGCGAGGGCCTCGGGATCGGTCACGATCGCGCGCACGGTGGCGGCGAGGTCGCCCTTGACCCCCGAGCCGTTGTTGTTGAACACCGCCGCCACGCGTCCGACGTAGGCGGCGCTCGGGTTGGACGTCACGAGGTTCTGGATCAGCTGGGTGCTCACGTACGGCCCGACGTTGGGGTGCGCCACGATCGTGCTGAGAGCCTGGATCACGTCGTTGAAGGCCGTCTGGTTCGCCGGGAAGATCGCGGCGCAGTTGACGGGCGCCACGGGGTTCGTCCAGTCGCACAGGAACGATTTCTTGGCCTTGTCGTGGGTCGCATCGTTCGCCAACTGCAACATTGGGTCGAGGTAGTTGGGCGTGCCCGTGGCCGGCGGAGTCTGGAGCTGCCAGCCCGTAAACACGCGGGAGAGCTCGTTGATGTCGTATTGCGTGTACGTCGGGATCGTGTTGCCGCCGAGGTCGAGCTTCGGCGTTCCGTCCGTGTTGAGCTGCACGAGCCCGATCGAGAAGAGCTGCAGGATCTCGCGTGCGTAATTCTCGTTAGGATTCTGGAGAGTCGACGTCCTCATGTTGAGGTAGTCGCCCATCGTCGGGCTCAGGGTCAGATTGAAGAGAATGTCCCAGTAATTCCCGAACGCGTTGTTCACGAGCATGTTCAGGTACGGGACCATGTAGCTCGGCTGAATCTCCTGCTGACCCGAGATCACGAGGAATTTGTGGAGCGCCCACGCGACGCGCTGCCGGAGCTGGTCGTTGCCGTAGAGCGCGTTCAGGAAGAACTGCTTCTGGAGCGGGTACATCGTGTAGTTGTCCCGCTGGCAGGTGCCCGTGCACGTCCCCGGGATCGTGGTCGGCTGGAGCGCCATCGCGGGGTAGAGAGTCGGCGGCGCCGCGAACTGCTCGTTCAGCCAGCCGTTCACGCCGACGTCGCGGATGTGTGCGACGAGCTGGGGAGTCGCCCCGAACGTCGTGAGGTTCGCGGTCGCGACGTACGTCGAGATCGGAGCCGCCGGCGGATCCTCGAAGTAGCCCGAGACGTCGATGATGAGATGCACGGTCCCAGCGGGCATCTGGGTTACTTCGACGATGTCGCCCGTCGTCCCGAGGCGCGCGATGAAGTTGTTCGCACGCGTCTGCCCCGCGCGGAAGTTGATTGTGGTCGCTCCCGTGGGCCCGGGCGTGCCGGTTGGAAAGATCGCGAGGTCGCCCGCTGCCGTCGGCGCGGTCACCGTGATGTTCGTGACGGCGGCGCGCGCCGTGGCCGGGATGCCGCATGCGCCCGCGAGCTGGAAGGCGCGCGCGGTCCCGGCGACGAGCGCCGGCCCGCCCGCGGCGCCGTTCGGGTTCCGGGTGTCGACCGCGCGGCAGGGCGTGACCGGGTAGAACTTCGACTGAGGCGACTGGGCCAGAGCTGCCCCGGGCACCAGCAGCGACAGGAGAGCGACCGACCGGGTCGAAAGGCAATACTTCATCCCGTACTCCCGCGGCTTAACCGCACGTCGATGGAAACTGTTCAGTTCGGCCGGACAACCGGCTGAATGTGACCTGGATCTCTAGCCGGGAGTGTCGGCACCTATCGCGGAAAACGGCCCGGCGCCGAACGCGTTGCGGCGCAACGGTTTAGCTGAGACGGCGTCTCGGTCCGTGTGTCAGAGCAAGGACCGTCCCGCGGCTTTCGCGGCCAGGAAGTTCGCGAACGCCCGGTCCTGGGTCCTCAGGTGGCCGGAGAGCCACGAGCGCAGCCCGGCGACGGCGACATGGGTCATGGGCAGCGGCCCGCCCTCGTACGCCGCGCGGAGCTTCTGGAGCTCGGCCAGGAGCTCGCCGTGCTCGCCGTGGTGGGCCTCGTACCCGGGATAGCCCTCCATCCGCATCATGAGCTCCTCGGCGAGGAAGTGGACGCGCGTGTAGTCGAGGAGCTTCTCGAGAATCTCGTCGGCGACCTCGCGGCTCTTGCCCTCCGCGACCGCGCGGCCGAGCGCCTCGACGAGGTCGATCTGGAGCGCGTGCTCGGCGTCGATGGCTGGAACGTCGAGACGAAGGTCGCGGTCGAGCGCCACGGCCGGACGATATCAGGGCCGGAAGGTGGCCCGGTACCAGTCGACCGTCCGCCTGAGTCCGTCGGCGAGCGTCGTCTTCGCCCGCCACCCGAACAGGCTCGCGGCGCGCGAGACGTCGAGGCGCCGGCGCGGCTGGCCGTTCGGCTGCGTCGCGTCCCAGCGGATCGCGCCCGTGTGGCCGGTCGCGCCCGCCACGAGGCGCGCGAGGTCGCGCACCGCGATCTCCTCGCCGGAGCCGAGGTTCACGGGTTCGGCCCCGTCGTACGCCTCGGCCGCCGCGACGATCCCCTCGGCTGCGTCGTCGACGTAGAGGAACTCGCGCGTCGGGGAGCCGTCGCCCCAGAGGACGACTTCCGGGGCGCCCGCGGCCTGCGCCTCGAGGAACTTCCGGATCATCGCGGGGATCACGTGGCTCGTCGCGAGGTCGAAGTTGTCGCGCGGGCCGTAGAGGTTCACGGGCAGGAGGTAGATCCCGTCGAAGCCGTACTCCTGCCGGTAGGCCTGGAGCTGAACGAGGAGCATCTTCTTCGCGAGGCCGTAGGGCGCGTTCGTCTCCTCGGGATACCCGTTCCAGAGGTCCTCCTCGCGGAACGGCACCGGCGTGAACTTCGGGTACGCGCAGATCGTCCCGAGACAGACGAACTTCGCGACGCCCGCGCGTCGGGCTTCCTCGATGAGCTGGATCCCCATGATCGCGTTCTCGTAGAAGAAGCGGCCGGGATGGGCGCGGTTCGCGCCGATGCCGCCGACCACGGCCGCGGCATGGACGACGACATCGGGCTTCTCGCGCTCGAGCGCCGCGCGGACGGCGTCCCGCTCGCGCAGGTCGAGCTCGGCCGCACGCGGCGCGAGGACCTCGCCGGCCCCGCGTCGCCGCAGGGTCTCGACGAGCGCCTGCCCGAGAAACCCTCCTCCCCCGGTGACGAGGACGCGGCGGCCTGCCCAGAAGCTCATGTGCGGCGGAGTCTAATGGAGTGACGTCCGTCAACCTCGATCGGCGGAGCGCCGTCTAGACTCCCGTCCGACGGAGGAATTGCATGGCATCGCGCGCTCTCGTTCTCGCTCTCGCAGCCCTGTTCGCCGCTCCGGCTGCGTCGGCCGACGTCGTGATCCCGTCCTCGGTATACCGCCGCGGCGCCGGCGGGGCGGAGTTCCGGAGCGACGTGCGCGTCTTCAACCCGACGAACTCGCCGATCAACTACACGCCCGTCCTCTACGACCAGGTTTCCGGCCAGACGTTCACGGCCGCGATTCAGACCCTCTCGCCACGGACGCAGCAGTCCTTCGACAACATCGTCGGGTCGCTGTTCGGGCGCACGCTGGACAACGGCTCGTTCGGGCCGATCCGCTTTCAGACGTCCGGCGCGATCATCGTCTCCTCGTCGGTCAACAACTACAACGCGTGCGGCAACGGCTCGGTGTCGGGACAGTGGCTGCCTGGCCTCGACGCCACGGCCGCCCTGAAGAACGGCACGCTCGTCCAGCTCGCCGCGAGCGTGGACCTCGCGACGGGCTACCGGACGAACCTCGTCTTCACGAACCCGGGGACGCAGGACGCGAACGTGACCGCAAAGGTCCGCAAGGGCGACGGTTCGCAGCTCTCGTCGGCCACGCTCCCGGCGCTCGGGGCGAACGGCTTCGTCCAGATCGGCAACTGGGCCTCCTTCCCGGGCGTCGCGGGAGTCGCGGACACGAACCTCTGGGTCGAATTCACGAGCGATCAGCCGGTTCTATCCTTCGCTTCGGTCATCAACAACGCCTCCGGCGACCCCTTCGCGATCGTCATGACGGCCGAGCCGAACGTCTCCGCGCCGGCGCCCGTCGCGTCCTACACCGTGGCGCCCGCGAGCCCCGCCCCGGGACAGGCGGCCACGTTCACGGACACGTCGACGAACTCCCCGACGAGCCAGCTCTGGTCATTCGGCGACGGCACCACCGCGACCTCCGGAACGACGGTTCAGCACACCTACGCGGCCGCGGGAACGTACAAGACCTCCCACTTCGCCGGCAACGCGGCCGGGACGGGCGCGGCGGCGAAGGACGTCGTCGTGGCCACAGCGGCTGCGATCGCGGTGACGATCTCCGCGACGACGACGAACAACACGAAGTGGACGTTCGTCTGCCTGACGGGTCCCTGCAGCGGCGCCGGAAACAACAACGTGAACCTGAAGGTCGGCCAGCCCTACACGATCACGTGGACGACGCCCGCCTCCGAGGCCAAGACGCACGGCGTCGGAGGAATCGCCGTCCTCGGAATCACGACGTGCGACGTCATCCGGTCGAATTTGCCTTGCACGGTGAACTTCACGCCGACCGCCGGCATGCTCGGCTTCCCGGGCCCCGTCTACACCTACGCCTGCACGCAAACGACCTGCGCACCGAACCAGAACGACCACAACAACATGCAAGCCACGATCACGATCGTCCCCTGAGCTCCGATCCCTTCTAGGAAATCTCTCTCTCCGCCCAGACGCATTCCCGCGGGTCCTTGTCCTCCCGCAGTCCGAGGAACGACGGCTGGCGGAGCCGCAGCTCGCCCGTCCACTCGGCGTACGCGACCTGCGCGACGAGCGACGGCTTGACCCACGCCGCGTCCTTCACGCCATGCGGCGCCGGCGAGAACGGGCACGCGTCCTGGTGCAGCGGCTCGAGCTTCTCGAGGAGCGAGAGGAGGATCTTGTCGGAGAACCCGGTCCCGACCGCGCCGCAGAAGCGCAGGTGCTTCTCCTCGTAGAGGCCCACGAGGAGGGCCCCGAAATGCGGGCGCGGATCGCTCGGCAGCGTGAGCCCGCCGATGACGAATTCCTGCTCGCGCCGCACCTTGACCTTCAGCCAGCGCAGGGAGCGCCGGCCGGACTCGTACGGCGAGGAGAGGTCCTTCCCGACGACCCCCTCCCATCCCTTCTTCACGGCCTTCGCGAACGCGGCGGCGCCGTCCGTCCCGAGCCGCTCCGCGAGCGCAAGAGGCGGCGCCGGGTGCTTCCCGACGAGCGCCTCGAGGGCGGCGCGGCGCTCCCCGAGCGGGAGCGACATCAGCGAGACGCCGTCCGCGTCCAGGCAGTCGAAGAGGACGAGCGCCGGAGGCCTCGCGCCCGGCTCATTCCTCTGCTGAAGGAACTGGAAGCTCGACACGCCCCGGTCGTCGAGGACGACGAGCTCGCCGTCCACCGCGAGATTCCCGCCGGGCAGCGCCTCGACCGCCTTCACGATGTCCGGAAGGTCCTCGGCGAGGTCGATCCCCCGGCGCGTGGCGAGCGTGACGCGGCCCTTCCGGCGGATCGCGACGATGCGCCAGCCGTCGTACTTCGGTTCGAAGACCCAGCCGCGCCGGCTGAACGGCTCCTTGACGCGCGTCGCGAGCATCGGGGCCAGCGGCGAAAGGGGCCTCACGCGTGTATTTTCAGCCGAACAGCCGGTCGATGGGCGCGTACACGCCCGCGCCTGCGTTCGGAACGTACTCGAAGCCGCGGCCGAGCGGGTCGTCGTGGCGCGTCGTCGTCCAGTCGATCCCGAGCGCCGAGTAGACCGTGCACGCGAGGTCCTCGGCCCGGAGCTCGGTCCGGCCCGTCACGCCCGAGTCCGTGATCGTGGCGCCCGTCGCGTCCGTCGCGCCGATGACCTGCCCGCCCTTGACGCCGCCACCCGCGAAGACGGCGCTGTAGTTCGCGAAGTGGTCGCGGCCGGCCTGGCCGTTCAGGGCGCCGACCGTCCGGCCGAACTCTCCCGCCATGACGATCAGCGTCTCGTCGAAGAGCGTCTTTCCGGCGGTCTTCCCCGGCGCGGCCTTGAGGTCGCCGATGAGGCTCGCGAGCGCCGGGTCCACCTGCCCCATCTGGCTGTAGAGGCTCGTCCCGGTCTTCGCGTAGATGTTGCTGTGCATGTCCCAGCCGCCGACGGACACCATGACGAAGCGCGCGCCGCGGCCGCCCGCGAGGAGCTGCTTGGCGACGAGGCAGGCGTTGCCGAAGGACGAGTTGCCGTAGCGCTGCGAGTCCGCCGTCGTGTACTTGAAGAGGTCGTTCACGGCCGGCGTGTCGATCAGCACCTTGGCCTGGTTGTAGAAGTTCACGGCATCGGCCGCGGCCTTGCCGAGCGGCTGGCCGGAGCGGAGCGCCGCGTCGAGCTGCGCAAGGTCGTTCCAGCGCGTCCCGAGACGCGTCGCGCCGTCGGGGTGCGTGAGGCTCGCGAGCCCCGTCGTGGACGGCTGGACGACGAACGGCGAGTACGTGGACGGGAAATAGCCCGCGCCCGAGAGGCCGGCCTGCGTGTTCAGCGACAGGAACGCCGGGAGGACGTCGTTCGGCCCGCGCTGCTTCTCGAGCTCGAGAGCCGCGACCGCGCCCAGGTTCGGCGCGATGGCGCCGGTCGCTCCCGTCGGGTTGCGGGCGATCTGGACCCACGTCTGACCGAGCCCGTGGACGAGCGCCGCGGACTTCATCGAGCGCACGATCGAAACGTCGCCGAGGCGGTTCGCGAGGTTCGGCATGAGGCCCGCGGGGAAGCGCAGCCCGCCGCCGAAGCCCGCCGGCGCGAAGTCGGACGGCGTCCACGCGCCCTCCTTGAGGTCCCACGTGTCGACCTGGCTCGGAGCGCCGGGCAGGAAGACGAAGATGACGTTCTTCGCGGTGTTCCGCGTCGTCACGGCCGCGGACTCCGCCGCCCACGCCGCCGCGGGCGACTTCAGGAACCACGAGGCGACGAGGCCGCCCGCGCCGAACTGCAGGAAGCCGCGGCGGGAGAGGTCCGGGCCGTTCACCGGGGTCGCGCCGGAAGCGGGAAAGCTCGGGAGGAGCGTCTTCATGGCGGCCCTCAGTAGTTGTAGAGGAAGTCGAGCTTGTTGAGGAGCGCGAACTGGAGGTCCTCGGCCACCTGGGCCTTCGTCTCCCCGTTCGGCGGGCTCGAGAAGAGCGCGACGCCCGCGGCGAGCTCTCCCGCGCTCGGGTTGCGAGACAGGGTCGAGAGGTACAGCGACGTCACGATCTGCGCAGGGGTCGCGTTCGCGGCGACGAGCTTCTGCACCGCGGATCCCGCCGTCGCGCTCTTGATGCGGCTCGTGACGGTGGTGTCGTTAAGCATCAGGAGCGCCTGCGACACCGAGAACTCGTTCGACCGCGCATCGCCGTCGCGGTCGGCGCGCAGGAAGGCGTTCAGGAAATTTCCGATCACGGTGCCGCCACCCGGCTCCTGGACGTCGGGCAGCTGCATCGCAAGCGTCACGTTCGGCATGCCGCCGCTCACCGGGATGTTCGCCCCGACGTTCGTCGCGCGCGTGATCGCGTCGAACACTTCCTCGGCGGTCAGGCGGCGCGCGAAGTGCCGCGCGAAATAAGGCGCGTACGACTCGCTCCACGTCCCGGAGTAGAAAGACGACAGCTGGTAGGCGCTCGACTTCGCCATCACGCCGAGGATGTAGCGCAGGTCGCAGCCGTGCCCCGCATAGTCCTCGGCGAGCCTCGCGAGGAGGGCCGGGTGCGTCGGCTGAATCGTCCAGCTCCCGACCGGCGGATTCGCGGGATCCTGCCGCATCGGGTCGAAGGCGTCCGCGGGCTCGACGATGCCGGCCTTGAACATCTCCTTCCAGATGTAATTCACCGCCGCGCGCGCGAACTGCGGGTCGTTCGTCACGAGGCGTCCGAGCGCCTGCCGGAAGCCCTCGCCGCTCGCCGGCGCGCCGCCGCCCGGGGCGAGCGGCGACCTCAGGTACGCCGGGTTGATCGACGTCATCCCGGCAGGGCTCGTCGTGTAGTACGCGGCCGTGCGGTCGGTCTTGTTCCCCGTCGTCGTGTTCAGGAGATAGTTGCCCGTCGGCCGCTCGCCGACGGTGTAGTAATAATCCGCGTTCGTCGTGCCGGAGCGCACGGCCGTCGCGCGCGAGTAGAACGACGACATCCCCCAGAAGTCCTGGCGCTTCACGGCCGAGCCCCAGAGGTTGATCGCGTCGAGGTGGCCCTGGCCGTTGTGGCAAGACGTGCAGAAGACCGCGCTCGTCCCGAGAAACACGGCCGCCGTCGAGGCGGCGAGGTTGTCGTACGTGTCCTGGGCCGGCCCGTTCGCCTGGATCTGGCGCACGACGTAGTTCGCGGCGCCGGCGGACGTGTTCACGCCCGTCGCGCCGATGATCTCGCGCGCCATGACGTCCCACGGCTTCCCGGAGCGCACGGCGTCCTGGAAGTACGCGTGCAGCGCATTGCGGCCCTGGGGATAGAGGCGGCCGCTGGACGCGAACGCGGTGTTCTGGAACATCTCGTCGTAGAAGAACGTCCAGCGGTCGACGAAGGCGTCGGAAACGAGGAGCGTGTCGATCATCCGGCCGCGCTTGTCGGGAGACGGGTCGGCGAGGAACGCGGCCGCGGTCGCGGCGTCCGGGATGCGGCCCGTGAGGTCGAGCGTGACCCGGCGGAGAAACTCCGCGTCGGAGGCCAGCGGCGCCGGGGCGACGCGCGCCGCGTCCATCTTCCCGAAGATCTCGTCGTCCACGTAGTTGACCCGGCGGAGGCGCGCGGAGGGCAGAAACGCGGGTCCGGCCGCCGCGGGATGGGACGACGCGAACGCCTGTGTGCCGCGCGAGAGGGCCACGCGCCGGAGGCGCCCGTCCGGGTCGGCGTGCGACGGCACGAAGGTGCAATCGGCGGCCGAAACGGGCTCCGGGGCTCCGGCGACGGACTCTGGCCCCGTCGCCGGCTCGATGGCCAGGATCGACAGGAGGGCGAGGCTCGGAGCGAGGTTCATTTGAGAATCAGACGCAGCGTAGGGGCGGGAGATTACGCCCTTCCGCAGAATTACGAGAGTCCGCCCGTCCCGCCCCCGAAGTTGCTACGCTACGGCACCGGCCCCGCCGCCACCATGAACCTCGATCGCCTCCGCCAGAAGTTCTTCGAAGGGCTCACCCGCTACCGATGGCTCGAAACCGTCGGGCGAGGAGGCATGGGCATCGTCTTCAAGGCGCAAGACCTGGACCTCGAGGACGTCGTCGCGATCAAGGTGCTCTCCCCCGACTGGGAGACGGACGACCAGCAGCTCCTCCAGCGGTTCAAGCGCGAGATCAACCTCAACCGCAAGATCAAGCACCCGAACGTCGCCCGCATCCACGACTTCGGAATGAGCGGGGACTTCCCTTACATCACGATGGAGTACGTCCCGGGCAAGGACCTGAGGACGGTCATCCAGACGGAAGGCCGCATCCCGCAGGCCCGCGCGATCTCGATCCTCCGGCAGATCGCGCTCGGGAGCGACGCGGCGCACAAGCTCGGGATCATCCACCGCGACCTGAAGTCCCAGAACGTGATGCTCGAGGACTCGGGCGCCGTCGCCATCCTCGACTTCGGCCTCGCACGCGGGAAAACGACCGAGCAGCTCACGCTCGACAGCGTCATGGTGGGGACGCCGCACTACATGTCGCCCGAGCAGGCGCTCGGCCGCCCGACGGACGCGCGGAGCGACGTCTACTCGATCGGCGTCATGGCCTACGAGCTCCTCACGGGCCACGTGCCGTACGACGGCGAGTCGCCGCTCGTGATCGCGATGAAGCACGTCTCCGAGCCGCCGCCCGACGACCTCCGCCACATGACGCACATCGCGCCGGAGTTCATCGCGATCACGTACCGGGCGCTCGCGAAGGATCCCGCCGCGCGCTTCGCTTCCGCCGCCGACCTCGAGGCCGAGCTCGCGATGCTCCCGCCGTTCCGCGAGGGGGCGCCCGTCTCCGGAGAGACCCCCGCGTTCGAGGCTCCCGCGCCTCCGCCCCCCGCGAGCCCGAGCCCCGGCGTGCCCGCTCCGGCGGTCACGCAGGCGAGCGCGATGCTCGACCTGGCGGGAATGCCGACGCCCGTCCGCCCGACGACGGCCGTCGTCCCGGCCAGCGTGGCCCCGACGCCGCCCGTCGCGAAGAACCGCCCGCCCGTCATCCTCCTCGTCGAGGGCGACGCGAAGAGCCGCAAGTCGCTCGCGGACCTCCTCGGGCGCCACGGCTGCCGGACGCTCGAGGCCAAGGACGGCCCCGAGGCGCTCGAGCGGCTCCTCCAGGACACGGTCGACCTCCTCCTCATGGACGTGCAGCTGCCCGGGATGGACGGCTTCGACGTCACGCGCGTGATCAAGGCGCAGCCGCAGACGGCCGCGCTGCCCGTCGTCCTCACATCGGCGCGCCTCGACCGCAGCCACTTCGCGTTCGCGATCCAGTCGGGCGCGACGGACGTGATCGGCAAGCCGCTCCTCAACGAAGCGGTCGTCGGCCGGATCTGGCACATCCTCACGCACCACGGCTTCCTGCCGCCCGCGGGGAACGAGCCGGTCCTCGCGGCGATGAAGAAGACGCTCCCCTCGGCGATGACGCCGCCCTCGACGCCCGGCAAGCGTTAGGAAAGCAGCGGCAGCAGGTCGACGAGCCGGCGTACATAGACCGCGGGCTGCGGCGCGCCGCGCCCGTGCCGGTCGAACCAGACCGGGAACCAGCCCGCCGCCTGCGCGCCGAGGACGTCCGTCGCGAAGGAGTCGCCCACGTAGACGCGCCGCCCGGGGCCGCCGCCGGCGGCCTTCCACGCCGCGTCGAAGATCTCCCGCGCCGGCTTCATGGCGCCGACGTCCTCGGAGAGCACGACGTGCGTGACCCAGCGGTCGAGACCGAAGCGCGCGATCTTTCCGCGCTGCGTCTCGCGGAACCCGTTCGAGAGGATTCCCACGACGCCAAAACGCGCCGCATGCTCGAGGACCTCGAGGGCCCCTTCGACGAGCGTCCAGTTCCGGCCGTACGCGCCCATGTAGAAATCGCCGACGCGCTCCCCGTGCGCCGGATCGAGGCCGAGCGTGCCCAGCGGGTCCGCGAAGCGGTGGCGCGAGAGCGTCGGCCGGTCGATCTCTCCCTTGCCGTAGCGCTCCCAGAGCGCGAGGTTGCTCTTCCGGTACGCCGCGAGCCACGTGTCGAACGGGACGGCGCCGAACACGGGCGCGTGCGCGGCGTGTGTCTCGCGGTGCGCGCCCGCCTCGGCCGCGTGGTGGTCGACGAGCGTGTCGTCGAGATCGAAGAAGAAGAGCGGCTTCACGCGGCGGGAAGCCTCAGGGCCCGGGGCACGCGGGGATTCTAGCCCGCGCGCCTCGAGGACGGGCGGCAAGTTAGACTCTCTCGCTCTGACGCTCGCCAACGGCACCCGCCTCGGCCCCTATGAGGTGATCTCTCCACTCGGAGCGGGGGGAATGGGCGAGGTGTACCGGGCGAAAGACCCCCGCCTCGGACGCGACGTCGCGATCAAGGTCCTGCCCGAAGAGTTCTTTGAAGGTGAAGAGAGGAAGCAGCGGTTCGAGAGGGAGGCGCGGCTGCTCGCAGCGCTCAATCATCCCGGAATCGCCGCCATCTACTCATTCGAAGAAAATGGAGGGCGGCACATCCTCGTCATGGAGCTGCTGGAGGGCGAGACGCTGCGGCAGGCGATCGCGGCCGGGAAGCTGCCGCTGCGCAAGGCGGTGGACTGGGCCATCCAGGTCGCGCGCGGACTTGCCGCCGCACACGACAAGGGCGTCGTCCACCGGGACCTCAAGCCCGAGAACCTGTTCGTCACGAAGGACGGGCGCGTCAAGATCCTCGACTTCGGCCTCGCGAAGCTCTCCGAAGGCGCCGACGACGGGCAGTCCTCGAACCTTCCCACCGCGGCCCGCGGAACCGAGCCCGGCGTCGTCCTCGGCACGATGGGCTACATGGCGCCGGAGCAGGTGCGCGGCAAGCCCGCCGACGCGCGAACCGACCTGTTCGCGTTCGGTGCGGTCCTCTACGAGATGCTCGCCGGAAGGAAGGCGTTCGGCGGCGACTCGAGCGCCGACGTGATCACCGCGATCCTGCGCGAGGAGCCCGCCGACCTCTCGCTCACGAACCAGACCGTGCCGCCGGGCCTCGAGCGCATCGTGCGCCGCTGCCTCGAGAAGAGTCCCGAACAGCGCTTCCAGTCCGCCGGCGACCTCGCGTTCGCGCTCGAGAGCCTCTCGGCGGACTCTTCGGCGCGGGCCGCCGTCGCGCCGGGCGTCGCGCCGTCCCGGCTCGTGAAGCGGCGCGTGCTCCTCGCCGCCGCAGCCGCCGTCCTGCTCGCCGCCGGGTTCCTCGCCGGGCGGATCGGCCGGAGGTCCGCGCCGGCGCCGACGCTCCTCTTTGAGCGGCTCTCGTCGGACCCCGGGATCGAGCGGTCGCCGGCCCTCGCGCCCGACGGCGAGACGGTCGCGTACGTGAAGTCCGTGGGCGGAAAGCGCCACATCGTCGTCCAGCGCGTCGGCAGCGACAAGGCCATCGACCTCTCGGCGGATTCCCCGGAGGACGACCGGTTCGATCCCGTCTACTCGGCGGACGGCTCGCTCATCGCGTTCCGTTCGGGCAAGGAGGGCGGCGGCATCTTCGTCATGGGCCCGCTCGGCGAGTCCGTGCGCCGCGTGACGGACACGGGCTACGGCCCCGACTTCACGCCCGACGGCAAGGAGATCGTCTACGCGGAGGAGGCGTCGCTCTCGCCGCTCGCGCGCGGCACGCGCGCGAAGATCTGGGCGGTCGAGGTCTCGACCGGGAAGAAGAGGGAGATCTTCGGGCCGGACGCGATCGAGCCCGCGGTCTCGCCACACGGAAGGCGCGTCGCGTTCTGGGGACTCGTGGGCGACACGGCGCAGCGCGACATCTGGACCGTGCCGCTCTCGGGCCTCAAGCCGGGCGAGAAGGCCGTCCCCGTCACGAGCGACGCCGCCGTCGACTTCAGTCCCTTCTGGTCCGCGGACGGATCCTTCCTCTACTTCGGCAGCGACCGCGGGGGCAGCTTCAACCTCTGGCGCATCGCCATCGACGAATCCTCCGGCACGGTTCGCGGCGTGCCCGAGCCGGTCACGGTGCCGGTCACCTGGGCAGGCACGTTTCCGGGCTCGTTCCGCGGATCCCGCAACGGCAAGCGCATCGCGTTCACGTCGCCCGCCGAGCTCATGACGATCGAGAAGCTCGCGCTCGACCCGCGGACGCTCGAACCCCAGGGTCCGCCCGCGGTCCTGCGGCGCAGCTCCACCGCCTTCCAGGACCTCACGACCTCCCCGGACGGCGCCACGCTCGCGACGCGCACCGTGGGCCGCCTCGAGGATCTTTGCCTCGTCTCGACGGACGGCCAGAGGCTTCGCCGACTCACCCACGACGAGTTCCGGAATCGGGCGCCGTCCTTCACGGCGGACGGGGCGCGCGTGGTCTTCTACTCGACGAGGGACGGGGACTACGGCCTCTACTCGATCGCGGCGGACGGCAGCGGCCTCGCGCGCCTGACGCCTCCGAAGTCGCCCTTCTACCTCTATCCGGCCCTCTCCCCGGACGGGCGCTTCGTCGCCGTGGCGTCCTTCGACACGAGGGTGGCGATCTTCCCGCTCTCCGTAAAGGACGGAGCGCCCTCGGCCGGTCCACCGGTCGCGGAGCTCGTGTCCCGCTGGCCCTGGAGCTGGTCGCCCGACGGCACGCGCCTCCTCGCCGCGGGGCCGGGCGGCGATCTCGCGCTCGAGGCGCTCCTCTGCACGCCCGGAAAGAAGGCGTGTGACGGCCTCGGCCTGCGTGCGTACGTCGGCCAGTTCGCCCCGGACGGACGGAGGGCCCTGTTGTCGACGCCTGACGGAGTTCGCGTCCTCGATCTCGCGACGAAGCAGTCCCGCCTCATCCTTTCGGCGGCGGAAGGGACGCTCCAGCGCATCGCGCTCTCCCCCGACGGCCGTGCGCTGTACTTCCTGAGGAACGTGACCGAGAGCGACATCTGGGTGGGCACCTTCCGGTGACGCTCGCGCCCGGCACGCGTCTCGGCTCCTACGGACGCAGGAACTGCGAAGGGTCGGCGCCTCCCCCGCGTCGAACTGAACCGGACCGTCACTTGTCGATCTGGATGGTCTCCTTACGGCCGCTGTTGGCGACCGCGGCCATGAGACCGACTCCCACGGCGATGAGGGCCCCGATCGCGATCCACACGCCGCTCACGTTCGCAAGGACTCCGAGCTTCCAGAGTGCCGCGAGAATTCCGGCCAGCAGGAGCACGTAACCGAGGAAGAATGTACCCATCCATTTCATGGTCTTCTCTCCGGGCGGGCGCAAGGGCCCATCGGTGCCTCGTGCACCGGAGCGATCAACGCCTGCCGCGCCAGAAGAACCCCCCGCCGCCGAGCAGGAGAATCAGGACCACGATGATGACGATGGTTTCAGTAGACATAGAGACCTCCGTCCCGAGCGGACGCACGACACGTGCCAAGAGGGGTGGAGCGACGACACCGTTCGTGAACGAAGCGGACCAGGGCCCCGGTAAGATGCCCCCATGACGGCGCCGAAGGTCATCCCGTCGGAGGTCCGCTGGCCCGTACTTTTCGCGCTCCTCGCGCTCGGACTGCTCAACTTCGCGCTGCCGCCGACGCTCATCCTCGGCCCGCGATGGATCGTTCTCGCCGTCCTCGTCGTCCTCGCCGTGCCGACCGTTCTCGCGCACCGGGCGGGCCGCGCGTCTCTCACGAAAGCGCTGGGCTTCGCCATGAGCGGCGTCGTGACGCTCACCCTCGTGGGATCCCTGGCGCTTCTCATCGCGGGGCTGCCGAGGAAGACCGAGACCCCGGCGGAACTCGCGCAGTCCGCGGCGTGCCTCTGGATCGCGAACGTGCTCGTCTTCGCGATCTGGTACTGGAGGCTCGACGCGGGCGGCCCGTTCGCCCGCGACGGGCGTGGCGCGCACACCGAGGGTGATTTCTTCTTCCCGCAGATGATGGACGGGTGCCCCGGGCCGAAGAACTGGTCGCCCCGGTTCGTGGACTATCTCTTCATCGCATTCAACAACTCGACGGCGTTCTCGCCCACCGACACCCCCGTCCTTTCGCGCTGGGCGAAGGTCCTGACGATGCTGCAGTCGCTCATCTCCCTGCTCATCGTCGCGGTTCTCGCGTCCCGGGCCGTCGGCCTGATCTGACCGCACGGGCCCGGAGAGCGGGACGTCGCGCTCTCAGACCCGGCGGCCGAGGAGCGCGGACCCGATCATCCGGGCGGTCTCCAGCACCCCGAAGCGCTCGACGAGGATCTTCCTGTAGAGCGCCATGTGGGTCTCCGGCGGCGCGGCCGGATTCTCCTTCCCGGCGAGGCGGAGCGCCTCCGAGGGACAGACGCCGACGCAGGCTCCGCAGCCGATGCAGCGGCCGTGATCGACGGCCGTCTTCCCGTCCCGGGTGTCGAGCGCGTCCATCGGGCAGCGCGGGCGGCACGCTTCGCAGTCGATGCAGGCCGCGGCCTCCACCTCGGCCCGGAAGTTCGAATGAATGACGTCCGCGGGGCGCGGGAACTCCTTCGCCATGCGCAGGACGCCGCAGCAGCACCCGCAGCAGAAGCAGACGAAGAGCGGGTCCTGCGCGTTCTCGGGCTGGACGACCATGCCGTCGCGCTCGGCCCTCTCGAGGAGCGCGAGCGCCTGCTCGCGCGACAACTCCTCGGCCGCTCCCGTCTCGAGGAGGTGGCGCGCGACGCCCTCCCGCGCGAGACACGTCTTCCGCACGTCGGTCTGGCGGCACGGCTCGCCCGTGGCGTCGCGGCCCTGCCGGCACACGCAGTTCATCACGGCCCACGGGCCCTCGCCGGCCGCCACGAGCTCGCGCGCGTCGTCGTAGCGCCCGATCGTCCGCTCCACGACGACTTTCGCGTTCACCGGAATCGTGCGCATCTGCTTCGTCTTCGGCCCGAGGAACGCGCCGGCGAAGCCCTCCGCGATGTAGGCCTCCATGTCGCGCTGCAGCTCGGGCGTCATCCGGTCGACCTGGAACTCGTACATGCCGACGGCCAGCATCGCCTTGCTCCACGCCTTCTTCCGCCCGGCGCCGCGGTGGCGGCCGCCCATGATCGAGCCCTTCGCGGCGAGACGGTCGAGAAGCGCCTCGAGCTCCGCCGCCGTCCAGCGCCCGCGCGCGCGCCGGTGGATGCGCGACAGCGGCTCCGGAAGGGCCGAAAGGACGAGCGCAGCCTCCGCTTCCTCCTCGGTGAAGAGCCGGCGGAGGATCGAGAGCTCGACGCCGCTCTTCGTGGCCGGGAACCCGACCGGCATCACGTCGAGGTGCTCCTGCAGCCGCCGATAGAGGTCCGGCGTCTCGTTCGATGTCGGGTCCGGGTGGTTCAAACGGCCCATGGCCGGAGCCCATTCTGAGGCCTAACGTCGGGACGGAGGGGCTTCATGTTCTCGCGCTTCGAAGAGGCCGCCGCGTACGTGCGTGGCCAGGCCGTCACGATGGTGGACCTCAAGTTCTGCGACCTCGCGGGCCGGTGGCGGCACGTCACGCTCCCCGCCGAGCGTTTCACGCCCGAGCTCATGGAAGACGGCGTCGGATTCGACGGCTCGTCCGTCGGCCTGAGGTCCGTCAAGTCCGGCGACCTCGTCCTGGTCCCTGAGCTCTCGACGGCGTTTCTCGACCCGTTCCCCGAGGAGAAGACGCTCAGCTTCCTCTGCCGGATTCTCGAGGCCGACGACCGCTCGCCGGTCCTCTTCGACCCGCGCACGATCGCCAAGCGCGCCGAGGAGCGCCTCCGCGCGAGCGGCGTCGGGACACGCAGCCTCTGGGGCCCGGAGTTCGAGTTCTACCTCTTCGACGGCGTCGCGTACGAGAACGGCGTCAACGTCGCGAGCTACCGCGTCGAGTCGTCCGAGGCCGACTGGCGGAGCCACGAGCTGGGCTCGGGGTTCACGATCCCGCGCCACGGCGGCTATCACGCGCTTCCGCCGCAGGACCACCTCGACGACGCGCGGACGAAGATCTCGCGCATCCTCGAGTCGGTCGGCGTCCCCGTGAAGTACCACCACCACGAGGTGGGAGGGCCAGGCCAGTGCGAGATCGAGATCCCGCTCCTGGGGCTCCTCGGCGCGTGCGACGCCGTGCTCATGGTCAAGTACGTCGTCCGACGCGCGGCGAAAAAAATGGGACTCACGGCCACCTTCATGCCGAAGCCTCTCTACGGCGAGGCGGGGAGCGGGATGCACTGCCACCAGCTCGTCCTCGACGGCGAGCGGAACGCCTACTTCGACCCCGCGGGCTACGGCTGCGTGGGCGAGACCGGCCGCTTCGCGATCGGCGGCCTCCTCCACCACGGCGCGGCCGTGATGGCGTTCACGAACCCCTCGACGAACTCCTACCGCCGCCTCGTGCCGGGTTTCGAGGCGCCGGTCACGGCGATCTACTCGCTCGGGAACCGCAGCGCGGCGATCCGGATCCCGAAGTACGCGAACCGGCCCGAGAGCGCGCGCTTCGAGTTCCGCCCGCCGGACGCGACGTGCAACCCGTACCTCGCGATGGCCGCGCAGCTCCTCGCCGGGCTCGACGGCATCGAGAAGAAGATGGACCCGACGGCGCTCGGCTTCGGGCCGTTCGACGGCGACGTCGCGGCGCTGCCGCCGGAGAAGAAGGCGAAGATCCGCGCGCTCCCGACGGCGCTCGACGAGTCGCTCGACGCGCTCGAGAGCGACCACGCGTTCCTCGTCAAGGACGGCGTCTTCCCCGCCGACCTCGTCCCGCGCTGGATCCAGAAGAAGCGCGAAGAGGACCGCGAGGTGAGGAACCGCCCGCACCCGTACGAGATCGAGCTCTACTACGACCTCTGAGGCGACCCGGCCACCGGCACGTCCACCTCGTCCACGATCGCCACGATGAGCGACCTCACCGGCGCCTTCGGATCGCCGAGGATCTGGCGCGCGGAGTTCCCTTCGTCTTCCACGAGGACGGTCTGGCCCACACCGGCTCCGACCATGTCGAGCGCGAGGATGTACCGGGCGCCGTCGAGCGTTCCGTCCGGCAGGACCGCTCCCACGAGGAGCTGCTTCTTCCCCGCGTAGAAGGGGTGCTGGACGGTGCAGACGACCGTTCCGAGGACGCGTCCGAGGATCATCGGCGCCCTCGCCTTTCGGCTCGGCCGCCGCATGTACCTGCGATCCTCGCCTGTGGCTCGGCTCTCCGGTTCATCGGGTGCGCCCCGGATCGTCGAGAGAATGCTGGTCGACGATTCCGACGACGGCGTGGTCGACCGGAATGAACCACGGGTCGTGAAGGAGGGCCGCTTCGCGGGACGCCTCCCACGTGACGAGGTCTCCGGACGACGCCTGCGCCGAGGCGTCGGTGGCCACGAACGGTTCGCCGTCGTCCTGCAGCTCGGCCGTGAGCGGTCGGACGATCAGGAGCTTGAGTCCCTTCATCGCGTCGGGCTTCACCGTCGCCACCAGTGTGCCGATGACCCTCCCGAGTCTCACCCGGCGAATCCCTTGAAGAAGCGGCTCGGCGAGCCGAGGGCGTCCCGGACCGCCGGATCGGCCCGCGGGATGACCGCGGTCGACGCGTTTACGGCGCCCGCCTTCTCGAACGAGGCCCGCGCGAGATCGACCGCCGCCTCCACGTCGTGCGTCTCACCCCAGAGGCTCGCGATCGCTTTCCCGCCGAGGCCGTCCCCGACGCGCAGCTCCACGAGTTCGACGAGCGCCCCCTTGAGCGCGGCGTCGACGGCCCGGATGAGCGCCGGCGGCGTCGCGGCCTGGAGGACGCCGAGCGTGTCGCCGGGCGCGGGCCAGCGGATCGCCCCCGTCCCGATCGCGGGCGCGAGGCGGACCTCCGCGTGCGCGAGGAACACCTCGTCGACGACGTGCACGCCCGCGATGTCGAGCGCCCGGCGCCACGAGCGCTCCACCGGCCCGACCTCGCCGCCGAACAGGATCAGATAGCGGCCGCAGTGGATCGTGCCCGCCTGGAGGACGTTCACCTCCGCCTCCTTGGCGAGGGCGTCGAGAACGCGCAGCCCCGGCGGGATCTCGCCGAGGAGAACCATCGCGAGGGAGGGGCCGGAGGTCGGCACGATCACGTCCTCCTCACACGATCCGGAAATGGTCGACGAGCGTGCAGCGGCGCCAGCGGGAGAACGACCGCGGGCTCGTCAGCCCCTCGCCGGTCGGGGACGCGATCGTGAACGACGTGTGCCCTTCGCCGCCGTACCCGAGGCCGGCGAGGTTCGGTCCGTTCTTCACGAAGATCGAGCAGTTGCAGCGGCGCGCCATCGTCGAAAGGGCCGCGAGGTCGTGCGAGTGCATGGAGGCGGTGTGGAAGCACGCGCCTTCGGCCGCGACCCCGAGGTCGATCGCTTCCCCCACGTTCTTCACGCGCGTCAGCGGAAGGACCGGCATCATCTGTTCGGTCCAGACGAGCGGGTGCTCGTTCGGGACCTCCACGAGAATCGTTCGCACCTCGGGCCCCGCCGTGATGCCCAGCTCGCGCAGGATCACCGAGGCGTCCTTCCCGATGAACTTCTTGTTGACGACGGCGTGGCCGCGCGGACCGGCCCCTTTCTCGAAGATCACGTTTTCGAGACGCGCGAGGTCGCGGGCGGGCAGCTCGAAGGCCCCTGCCTTCGTCATCGCCGCCTTCAGCGCGTCCGCGATCGAGTCGACGGCGATGACTTCCTTCTCGTCGGTGCAGATGACGTTGTTGTCGAACGAATGCCCGAAGACGATGTCGCGTCCGGCCTTCCCGATGTCGGCGGTCTCGTCGACGAGAGCCGGGGGGTTTCCGGGCCCCGCGCAGATGGCCCTCTTGCCGGAATTCATCGCGGCGGCCACGACCGCGCCGCCTCCGGTCACGACGAGGAGCCGGACACGAGGGTGCTTCATCAGCTCGCCAGCCGATTGAATCGTCGGATCGGCCACGCACGTGACCGCGCCGGGCGGCCCCCCCGCCTTCACGATGGCCTCGTCGAGAAGGCGGACCGTCTCTCGCGAGACCTTCGCGGCGGACGGGTGCGGGTTGAACACGACGGTATTCCCGGCGGCCAGCATCCCGATCGAGTTGCAGATGATCGTGGAGGACGGGTTCGTGACCGGCGTGATCGCCCCGATGACGCCGAAGGGTGCCGGCTCGACGAGGACGAGACCGTGGTCTCCCGACGCGGCGGCGGGCGTCAGCTCTTCGGGACCCGGAGTCCTGTTCGTGACGAGGAGGTTCTTCTGGACCTTGTCCTCCACGCGCCCGAGGCCCGTCTCCTCGACGGCCATGGCGGCCAGGGAACGCGCGCTTGCCCGCATCGCCTCGCGCATCGAGTCGATGATCGCGTGCCTCTTCTCGAGGCCGATCGCGTCGAGGGCCCGGAACGCGACGGATGCCGCAGCAACGGCGGCGTCGACGTTCGGGAAGCCCCCGCCTTCCGCGGAAGGGGGCGAGTGGCCCGCGCCCGTCTGGGCGACGATCTCCCTCGCGATGACCTCGGCGATTCGCCGGATCTGCCCGGGGTCGCGCACGGAGCTCATGCGTCAGGCCGCCCCATGCTCAGGCGCCCCGATACCCGTGCTCGGACGAGCTCTTCTCGAAGAGCGTCTGCCCGCCGATCTCCCAGGTGTCGACGATCGCCATGATGACCGCGTCGCAGGGGCGGTCCTTCGTGACCTCGGTCTGGCGCGCGGACGAGCCGGACGCATAGAGGACGTACTCGCCGACGCCGCAGCCCACCGCGTCGTTCGCGACCACGAACCCGCCCTCCTTGAGGTTCTCGGGGTTCACCTGCCGGAGCAGCAGGAACTTGAGCCCCTCAATTTTCGAGTCCTTTCGCGTCGCCACGACGGTCCCGACGACCTTTGCGAGGAGCATGGCCTCACCGCCTCCCGTTTCCCGCCGCCCCGCCTACTTCTTGCCGCCGTGCGAGCCGATCTCCTTCTCGACCTCGGCTTTCCGGCCGAGCGGGAGCACGAGGTCGACGTTCACGTGCGGGCGGGCGATGATGTGGACCGTGACGACGTCGCCGACCTTCGACGCGCCGCTCTGGCCCGCGTCCACGGCGGCCTTCACCGCCGCGACGTCGCCCCGGATGACGGCGGTGATGTACCCGCCTCCCGTTTTTTCGTAGCCCACGAGCTCCACCTTCGCGGCCTTCACCATCGCGTCGGCCGCTTCGACCATCGCGGCGAAGGAGCGGCACTCGATCATCCCCAGCGCTTCAGCCATTTCAATCCTCCCTGTCCGATTCTGCTTTCGTGACGATTCGACGTTTCATGACGTTTCTCAGGACTTCGCGGCACGCCCGGAAAGGCCCTGGATCGCCTGCTCGGCGGCGGGCCGCGCGACGTCGATGTCGCGGTCCAGGCCCGCGAGGTAGACGCGTCCGAACGAGCCGAAGGTGACGATCTCCAGCACCTTGATGTGCGCCGCCTTCTCCGCCTCGTTCGCCGCCAGCGCCGCGTTCGCCGCGGGCTGGCATTCCAGGATGTAGAGCGACTGGCCCGCCACGATCATGTTCCCGTGGCGCGTGCGGTTGATGAGCTGCGTCTGCCGGTCGTCGAGGCCGCGGATCACCATCGAGGAGAGGATCTCGGGCTTGAGCCGGTCGCTCTCGGTCTTGCCGATCTCCTTGAGGATCGCCTCGCCCGCGCGGCGCACTTCACCCTGCTCGTCGTGGTGGACCTCGAGGAGCCCGTAGAGCCGCTCGACGATCTGCATCCCGGGCGTCACGGACGTCGCCTTCACCGCGACGTCCGTGAGCCGGTTGACCGCGATCCCGGGAGAAACCTCGATGAAGAGAGAGGCCTGCCCGCCGACGGGGAGGAAGCCCTTCGCCACCGTCCCCAGGAACGCCGCGTGCTGTTCCTGAAGAGAGTCGAGAAAGACGTAGCTCCTGAGGTCGATCACGGGCTCAGTCCCTCCGGCCCTTCTGCGCCTCGCGCCCCGTGAGGGACTCGATCGCGCGGATGGCCGCGACCGACGCGACGTCGATGTCCCGCTGTTCGCCCCCGAGGTAGACGCGCCCGAACGCCCCGGTCATCCGGACGTCCACGACGTTGATCTCCGCAGCCTTCTCGGCCTCGTTCGCCGCGAAGGCGGCGTACGCCGCGGGCTCGACCTCCAGGATGTACAGAGACTCGCCGGCCACGAGCATCATCCCCTGCCGGTCGCGGTTGATGAGCTGCGCCTGGAGCGCGTCGACGCGCCGGATGACCTGCGAGGAAAGGACCCGCGGCTTGATCCGGTCGGCCTCGTTCAGGGACAAGGCGGCGAGGATGGCGGCGCCCGCAGCCCGGACCTGGGCCTGCGAGACGCTGTGGACCTCGAGCATTCCGTAGAGCCGCTCGACGACCTGCATGCCGGGCCGTACGTCGGTCGCCTTCACGGCGACGTCGGTCACGCGGTTGATCTCGATCCCGGGGGAGATCTCGACGATCAGGGAGGCCTCGCGGGCGACGGGGAGGAACCCCCGGGCTACCGTCCCGATGTACGCCGCGACCTGCGGCTGCATCGAGTCGAGGTAGACGAAGCTCCGGAGGTCGGCCATCAGTACGTCCCCTTCGCCCCTTTCGCCTCGCCCTTCGACGCGGGGGCGATCCCGCGCGCCTCCTGGACGATCTTCACGCCCACGGAGGCTCCGATCCGCGTGGCGCCGGCGGCAATGAGCTTCTCGGCGTCCTCGGCCGACCGGATTCCTCCGGACGCCTTCACGCCGAGCCTGCGGTCGACGGCGCGGGCCATGAGCTCCACGTCGTGCGCGGTGGCGCCGCCGGTGGAGAAGCCCGTCGAGGTCTTCACGAAATCCGCCCGGGCCTTGCGGGCCGCCACGCAAGCGGCGACCTTCTCGTCGTCGGTCAGGAGCGCCGTTTCCAGGATCACCTTGAGGATCGCGCCGCCGTCGTGGGCGGTTTCGGCCACCGCCCGGATGTCGTCCTCCACGGCGCGCAGGTCGCCGGACTTGAGCGCCCCGATCGCGATCACCATGTCGATCTCGGAGGCGCCGTCGCGGATCGCGCGGCGTGCCTCGAGCGACTTGATCTCCCGGGATGCGGCTCCGAGCGGAAAGCCCACCACCGAGCAGACGACGGGAGACTTTCCGGCGAGCCGGGCGGCGCATCGCCTGACGAAGACCGGATTCACGCAGACCGACGCGAAGCCGAACTGGGCGGCCTCGTCGCACAGCTTGTCGATGTCCGAGTAGGTCGCGTCGGCGCGCAGGAGCGTGTGGTCGATGAAGCCGGCCAGGTCGAGCGGCACCTCGCCGCCACCCGGAGCGCCCGAGACGCGGCAACCCGGCCCCACGCACGCGATCATCGAACGGACCGCGTCCGTGCAGCGGGTCGCGCAGTGGCCCCCGATCGGACAGCCGGTACAGGCTTCGCCCCCGGCCGCCGAACCCGCGCACGTCGGCGGGACGAGCAGGGAGGGGTTCGAGGCCAGGATCTGCGTGATCCGGCCGACGAGCGAGTCGAAATCAGGTGAGGCCATGGACGGCGAGCTCCTCGAGCTGGGCGGACGGCGCTGGTCCTCCGTTGCGCTCCCGCGGCTCATGTCGATGGCGTCGATCATAGCGACTCGGCGTCTGTGGCGCTCCACGGTGCACTCGGTGGACAGGAAGACGTCCACCATTTCGAGCGCGCGTTCCTCGGGGAGATACCCGGCGCCGAGCGTCAGGACGTTGGCGTCGTTGTGCTCCCGCGCGTTTCGCGCCGTCGCCGGGTCGAACGCCATGCCCGCGCGGACCCCGGCGATCTTGTTGGCGACCATGGAGGACCCGATGCCGGCGCCGTCGACGACGATCCCCCGCCATGCCCGCCCCGAGGCGACGGCCTCACCGGCGGCGCGCGCGAAGACGGGGTAATCGCAGGGCTCCGTCGAGCTCGTCCCGACATCGAGGACGTCGACGCCCCGGGCTCTCAGGTGCCGTTTGATCGCTTCCTTGAGGACGAAACCGCCGTGGTCGGCGGCGAGGACCACCGGTCCCGCGACGGGTTTCATTTCGCGAAGTCTACGCCCGGCGCTACTCGTACCGGAGGGCGTCAGAGGGGTTCAGTCGCGCCGCCCGCCGCGCCGGAAGCGCCGACGCGGCGAGGACGAGGAGCAGGCCGACGCCCAGGATGGCGAGGACGTGCAGCGGCTCGGGACGAAACGGCATCCACGCGAGGTAGTACACCTTCGCGATCTCCGGCGGGAAGCGCACGACGTGGAACGTGGTGAGAAACGCGCAGACGAGGAGGCCGAAGAGGACTCCCAGCAGGAGGCCTCCGCCGCCGAGGATGAGACCGGAGAGCCGGAACGTCCGCGCGATGACGCGGGGGGGCGCGCCGAGCGCCGCGAGAACGCCGACGTCACGCGTCTTCTCCGCGAGGAGGACGACGAGCGACGACACGACGGTCCCGGCCGCGACCGCGACGATCAAGGTCAGGACGACGAAGAGCAGCGTCTGCTGGACCGCGAGAGCCTGGAACAGGTCGCGGTTCAGGACCTTCCAGTCGAGCACCGTCGCACCCGGGCCGAGGAGCGCCCGCGCCGAGGCGACGGTCTCCGTGGACCCCAGGGAGCGCTCGAGCTTCACTTCGAGGACGCCCACACGCGCGTCCGGAGGAGCGATGCGGTCGAAGTCTCTCAGGGCGAGGACGGACCACGTGTCGTCGACCTCGGAGAATCCCGTCTCCACGACGGCCGCGACGGTCAGCGCGGTCCGCGCCGGCGAAGCGACGCCCGCAGACAGCGCCGGGGACGCGGTCTCGAGGACGACGCGCGAGCCGGCCGTGACGCCGAGCCGCCGCGCGAGGCCCGCGCCGAGGAGGACCGGGGTCTCCCCCTTCGCCCGCAGCGAGGCGAACGCGGACTCCACCCCCGGGACACGCCCGAGGAGACGCGTCGTCGCGAGACCGGCCGGGAGGTCGAGAGCCTTGACGAGCGCGTCGGCGCCCTGCGGCGCGGCGGCCGACAGGACGAGCGCGGGCGCGAAGCCGGTGCGGGCGACCGCGGAGACGTTCGGGAGGGCTTCGAGGGCTCTTCGGGCTTCCTCGGGGGCCGTGGCCGCGTCGGGCATCACGATGATCTCGGCGCTCGTGCCCGCGATGCGCTCGGCGAGGTCGTGCCGGTAGCCGGACATGAGGCCCATCGCCACGACGAGCGACGCCGCGCCGAGCGCCACGCCGCAGAGCGCAAGAACGGAAACCGTCTTCGGGAGGCCCCGCCTCGAGCCCGCGAGGAAACGCTTCGCGAGGAAGGCGGGGACGTGCACGGGCGGATCTTACGTTCTAGTTCTTCCACTCCTCCCGCTCGACCTTCCAGGCGCCGCCTTCCTTGACCATGTGGACGACGCCGTTCGCGGCGCCTCCGTCCTGCTTGCCCGTGACGACGAGGTCGGCCTTGTCGCCCGTCTCGACGACTTTGAGGACCTTGATCCCGGTCGGGGACATCATCCTGACCATCCCGACCATCTTCTTCGCCTCCGGATCGTCGAGGTTCTTCGCCTGCTCCTTCGTGAAGAGCTTCCGGAGCGCCGGGAGGTCTTCCTTCTGAAGGGCCCTCAGGAAGTCCGCGTAGACCGCGGCCTGCGGGGTTTTCTGCGCGGAGGCCGTTTCGGCGGCGGTCGGCGGCACGATCTTGGGCGCGTGCGTAATGTCGGCCTTGAACGAGACGTCGAAGCTGTACGTTTCCCCGAAGAACTCGCTCTCCTTCGCGCTCTTGTACCGTCCCTCGACCGTCTTGCCGTCGAAGACTTTCTTCGTGAAGACGTCGGCGGACGAAAGCCCGCTCGGGCTCGCTTTCCTGAAGCCGTTGTCCCGGAAGGCGGTCGAGACCGGCTGGCCGGCGGCGCCGATCGTGATCTCGAACGCGTGGAGCTTTCCGGCGTCAGCCATGTGGATGCGCTCGAACTGGTCCTCGAGCGCCTTGGCTTCGAGCGGCACGTCGGTGAGGATCACCTCGACGTCTTCCCTGGTCGCGTCGAAGAAGCCCTTCACGGCGCGCGCGTACGCGTACGAGAGCTTCGTCGTCTTGCCGTTGACCGTGATCGTGCCCTCGGCCTTGCCGTCCGCGGCGAGGGCCGCCGGGGAGACGAGAAGCCCGAGGGCCGCGAAGAGAGCGAGCAACGTGCGCACGCGAGCGCTCATGGAGATCCTCCTGTGTGCCGAGACCGTTGAGACATGGTATCAGCCGCTGAAAGAGAGACCGCGGGTCAGCGCGCGGCGTGCGCGACGAGGCCGACGAACTCGTCGAAGAGCGCGTCCGAGTCGTGCGGGCCGGGGGCGGACTCCGGGTGGTACTGCACCGCGAAGACGGGCCTGTCCGTCAGCCGGAAGCCCTCGCACGTGCCGTCGTTCAGGTTCACGTGCGTGAGCTCGGCGTTCTTCGGAAGCGAGTCGGCCGCGACGGAGAACCCGTGGTTCTGCGAGGTGATCGCGACGTGGCCGGTCCGCAGGTTCTTCACCGGGTGGTTCGCGCCGCGGTGGCCGAACTTGAGCTTGTACGTCGTCCCGCCGACCGCGAGGCCGAGGAGCTGCTGCCCGAGGCAGATCCCGAAGACGGGCCTGCCCGACGCGACGAAGTCCTTCACGTTCGCGACCGGCCCCGGCAGCGCGTCCGGGTCGCCCGGCCCGTTCGACAGGAAGATGCCGTCGAACCCCTGCGCGAGGATCTCCTTCGCACGGGTCGTCGCGGGGAACACCGTGGGCCTGAGGCCGCGGGCGGCGAGCATCCGGAGGATGTTCGTCTTGATTCCGTAGTCGATCGCCGCGATGCGCCCCTTGACGGCGGCGCCCGGCGGCATCGGGAATTCGTACGCCTTCGGCGTCGACACGGCGAGCGCGAGGGCCGCTCCCGCCATCTCCGGCTGCGCCTTGACCTTCTCGAGCAGCGCCGCGGCGTCCGCGTCCGAGGCGACCTCCGACGAGATCGCGCCGCGCATCGCGCCCGCGCTCCTGAGGTGCATGACGAGCGCCCGCGTATCGAGGCCGTCGATCCCCGGGACGCCGGCCTTCGAGAGCGCCTCGGCGACGGACTCCCTGCCGCGTGCGTTCGAGAACCGGTCCGGGAAGTTGCGCGCCGCGAAGCCCGCCACCTGGATCCGGTCCGACTCGACGTCCTCGTCGTTGAGGCCGTAGTTGCCGATGTGCGACGCGGTCATGACGACGATCTGGCCGCGGTAGGACGGGTCCGTGAGCGTCTCCTGGTAGCCCGCCATCCCTGTGTTGAAGACGACTTCTCCGAACGAGGTTCCGGGCGCGCCGACGGCTCGGCCCTCCCACTTGCGGCCGTCCTCGAGGAGCAGGACCGCGCGGGCGCTCACAGCGTCCTCCCGACGGCGGCGGCGACGGGTCGCACCCGGGCCATGAGGTCCGCGAAGAGCTCCGGCGTGAGGGCCTGCGGGCCGTCGGAGAGCGCCTCGGCGGGCCGATGGTGGACCTCGATCGCGACGCCGTCGGCGCCGGCAGCCACGGACGCGAGCGACATCGGCAGAACCTTGTCGCGGCGCCCGGTGCCGTGGGACGGGTCGACGAGGATCGGGAGGTGTGAGAGGCGCTCGACCGCGGGGACGACGGCGAGGTCGAGCGTGTTGCGCGTGAAGTCGTTGAACGTCCTCACGCCGCGCTCGCACAGGACGACGTTCGGGTTGCCCTCGGCGAGGACGTACTCGGCCGCGAGGAGGAATTCCTCGAGCGTCGCCGACATCCCGCGCTTCAGGAGGACGGGCTTGCCCGAGCGGCCCGCGAGCTTGAGGAGCTCGAAGTTCTGCATGTTGCGCGCGCCGATCTGAAGGCAGTCCGCGTAGCGCGCGACGAGGTCGACGGTGGCCGTGTCGAGGACCTCCGTCACGACGGGAAGGCCGGTGGCCTCGCGCGCCGCGGCGAGGATCTTCAGCCCCTCCTCGCCCAGCCCCTGGAAGGAGTAGGGAGACGTGCGCGGCTTGTACGCGCCGCCGCGCAGGAGGTGCGCGCCGAGCTCCTTGACGGCTTTCGCGATCGTGACGGTCTGCTCGAGGCTCTCGACGGCGCAGGGGCCCGCCATCACGACGAGGCGCGTCCCGCCGACCGGGACGCCGCCGATCGAGACGATCGTGTCCTCGGGGTGGAACTCGCGCGAGACGAGCTTGTACGGGTGCGAAACGCGGATGACCTCGAGAACGCCCGGGAGGTTCTCGAAGGCCGCCGGCCCCACGGTGCCCTTGTTTCCCGTGATGCCGATGGCCGTGCGCTGCGCTCCCGGGATGGGATGCGCCTTGAGCCCGAGCCTCTCGGCCGCGGCGACGACGCGCTCGACGTCGATCCCGGTGGCGGTGCGGTCCATGACGATGAGCACGGCTGGCGTTCCCTCGGCCACGTTTATACTTCATCTCGCCGCGATTCCCGATTCCCGCGCGGCCCCGGAGGTCCCGATGCCCCGTCACGGAATTGCCCGCGCCGCCGCCCTCCTCCTGGCGCTGGCCCTCGGATGGGCCGGCACCGCCACGGCGACCTACGTCATCTACACGAAGGACGGCAAGCGCATCGAGGCGCAGGAGAGGCCCATCCTGAAGGGCAAGCGCCTCACCTTCCTGACGCCGCTCGGAAGCCCGCAGTCCATCGCGGTCGACGAGTTCGACCAGGAACGCAGCGACAGGGTGAACAAGGAAGGCCTCGGCAACGCGTACCCCCTCGACGACCCCAGCGGACAGCGCTCGTCGCTCCCGAACCCCGAGGCGAAGAAGCCGTCGCTCTCCGAGTACATCAAGCAGCACGGCAAGAAGGACATGGACTCGTCCCGCCCCGACTCGAAGCAGGGCGAGCTCGTGAAGCAGCGCCCCGTCGAGGGCGAGATGCGCGCGGCTGCGCGGGCCGCCATCGCGGCCGAGGCGCCGGTGATCGTGATGGACCCGCAGATCACCGAGGCGTTCATGCGCGCCATGGACGGGAGCAGCGTGAAGGGCGTCAAGCTCACGCAGATTCCCTCCGGCGTTCGGGTGACGGCCACCACCGAAACCGAGCAGCAGGTGTTCCTCGCGCTCGTCGCGTGCGCGCGCGGCCTCAAGGAGTCTCGCGCCGCGGGCAAGCCGCTCGACAAGGCCGAGGTCTCGTTCACGACGTCCACGGGCGAGACGGCGGCCCGGTTCGACCTCAGCCCGAACGACGCGGACAACCTCCTGACCGGCCGCGTGACGCCCTCGCGCTTCTTCGTCTCGAACGTGATCTTCTAGGGCGCTCGTGGAAGCCGGGACGCTCGTCCTCGTCCATCTCGTCGCTCCCAAGGAGAAGTACTGGGGCCTCCTCGAAGCGCTCTCGCCGGCGGGGTTGACGCTCCGCGGCCTCGAGCTCGACCTCTTCGAGGAGTGGGCCCGCCAGCAGCGGCCGGGCGCCGACGCCGAGCTGGGCGTCACGACGCTCTTCGTCCCGCTCCACCGCGTCGAGAAGATCTTCGAGGACACGCGCGTCGGGAGCGTCGCGAGCTACACCGAGAGGTTCTTCGTGATCGTCGGCCGCGACGTGCGCGACGTGCTCCGGCCGCCGCCGGTCGCGGACACGGGCAGACCGAACTGAATCAGGTCTTCTTTTTCTCGGACAGCTCGAGGAGGATTCCGCCCGTCGCGGACGGATGCACGAACGCGACGAGGCACCCGTGAGCGCCGTCGAACGGCTCCTCGTTCACGAGCTTCACGCCTGCGACCTTGAGCCGCGCGAGGGCCGCGCGGACGTCGGTCACCTCGAGGCAGAGGTGGTGGATCCCCGGCCCGCGCGTCGCGAGCGCTTTTCCGATCGGGCTGTCGGGCGACGTGGGCTCGAGAAGCTCGAGGTGCGACTCCCCCACCGCGCGGAACGACGTCAGGACTTTCTGCGACGCGACCTCCTCGCGGCGCTCCTCGACGAGGCCGAGAAGGTCCCAGAACTTCCCGCTCTGCTCGAGGGAGGGGACGGAGATTCCCAGATGGGAAATGCGGGAGACGAGAGAAGAGGAAGACGAAGATTTCTTTGAAGGTGAAGAGGGGACGGGCGGCGCGGCGGCGCGGGCGGCGCCATCGTCGATGCGGCCCACCAGGCCCCTCGCGGCCGCGATCGGATCTTCCGAGCGGCCCTGGACGCGCGCCGCCGCCGCGTCGAGCGCGCCATGGTCGCCGCGCAGGCTCTTCACCCTTTTGAGAAAATCTTCTCTGACCAGCCCTTCGATACGCATCCGCGTCCGCTCGGTACGCCGGCGCAGGCCCTCGGGCCCGTCCAGGAAAGCCCGATGCTCCGCCAGCTTCGCCTCCAGCTCGTCGAGCCCCGCGCCCGTCGTCGCGACCGTCTTCACGACCGGCGGGATCCAGGCGCCGTGCTCGCCCAGTTCGAGCATCTGGAGGATCTCCTGCACGACGCGGTCGGCGCCGTCACGGTCCGCCTTGTTCACGACGAAAAGGTCCGCGACCTCCATGAGGCCGGCCTTGATCGCCTGGATGTCGTCGCCCATCCCGGGCGTGAGGACGACGACGCACGATTCGGCGAGCCGGAACACGTCCACCTCGTCCTGCCCGACGCCCACCGTCTCGACGAGCACGTCGTCGAAACCCGCCGCGTCGAGGACGTCGACGGCGTCGGCCGAGGCGCGCGCGAGGCCGCCGAGGTGGCCGCGCGTCGCCATCGAACGGATCAGGACGCCCGGGTCCGTGTAGAGGTCCTGCATCCGGATGCGGTCGCCGAGGATCGCGCCGCCCGAGAACGGCGACGACGGGTCGACCGCCACGATCCCGACCTTCCGCCCGCGCGCGCGGGCGCGCCGCGCGAGAGCGGCCGTGAGCGTGGACTTGCCCGCCCCCGGCGAGCCCGTGAGGCCCGTGACACGGGCGCGGCCCGTCCTCGGGAAGAGGGCCGCGAGGAGGTCGGGGAAGCGGGTGTCGGCGCTCTCGGCCCACGAGATCGCCCGCGCGACGTCGGGCACGCGGCCGAGGAGCACCCCTTCGGCGAGGGCAGCGGCGCTGGCAGGGACCGGCATTCCTCCCGAGTGTAGACGAGGCGCGGGGACCTAGAATGACGCTCCCATGGCCACGCCGGAAGCCCCTCCCGCCCTCGTGCCCGTCCTGTCGGAGATCGCGCGCGTCGCCGGCGAGACGCTGGACCTTCCGGAGGTGTTTCACCGGATCGCGACGGCGGCCGGCCGCGTCCTCGCCTTCGACGCGATGACCGTCACCCTGACGGACCAGGTCGACGGCTTCGTCCTCTACTCGATCGGAGGGTCGGAGGTCACGGACGCCGCACGGCGCTCCTACTCGCGCACGGTCCCGCGGTCGGAATACTCGCCCGGCCTCTGGGAGACCCTGACGCAGGCGGGCGTCATCGAGGACGTCGTCGCCGCGTGCGATCGCACGTTCCCGCGCGACCGCGAGCTCGCGGACTCCGGCGTGCGCGCGATGCTGCGGGCCCCTCTCCACGCCGGCTCGCGGACGCTCGGCTACCTCTCCCTGCTGAGCCTCACGCCGCGCGCCTTCCGGACGGACGATCTCGCGCTCCTCTCGCCGATCGCCGACGTCGTCGCGATGGCCGTCGCCCACGCGCGCCTCGCGGCCGGCGAGCAGGACCGGCGCCGGCGCTACGAGGCGCTCCAGGCGCTCTCCCCCGTGCTCGCGCGTGCGCTGGACGTGAGGGAGGTCTTCGACGCGATCTCGGAGATCGTCCGGCCCGTCGTCCCGCATGACCGCATGGCGATCGGCCTCCTGAACGAGGACCGGTCGGCCGTGAACGTCTACGCGGTCTCGGGAGAAGGATTCCCCCCCGAGATGCGCGCGCCGATCCGGATCTCGCGCGACGACCTCGCCCGCGTGAACGACTGGGCCACGGAAATCGTGCGGGACGTCGAGAAGGAGGTCCCGCCCGACTCCGACAAGTGTCGGCACCTCGCGGCGGACGGCATCCGCTCGCTCCTGAGGGTCCCGATCTTCTTCGAGGGCCAGTGGCAGTTCGCAGGCGGCCTCCTCTTCCTCTCGCGGGCGCCCGGCACCTACGGCGACAGCGACGTCCCGCTCGCCCAGCACGTTGCGGACCAGATCGCGCTCGCCCTGTCGCACGAGCGGCTCGCCGGCGAGGCGCGCCGCGCCACCGAGGCCATGAGCGAGGCGAAGAAGCTCGAGGAGCGCGTCGCGTCCCTCACGGAGGAGCTGGCGTCGCGCGAGGGCTTCGGGCGCATCGTCGGCGTGGCGAAGAGCTGGAAGGGCATCCTCGTACAGGTCTCGAAGGTGGCGCCCACGGAGACGACCGTCCTCCTCACCGGCGAGTCCGGCACGGGCAAAGAGATCCTCGCGCGCGCGATCCACCGCGCCTCGTCCCGAGCCACGGGGCCGTTCGTCGCGATCAACGCCGCGGCGCTCCCCGACCAGCTCCTCGAGTCCGAGCTGTTCGGCTACGAGCGGGGCGCGTTTACGGGCGCCACGGCCGCCAAGCCCGGCCGCATCGAACAGGCGGCGGGCGGCACGCTCTTCCTCGACGAGGCGGGCGAGATGAGCCCCGCGGTGCAGGCCAAGCTCTTGCGGCTCCTCCAGGAGAGGGAATTCCAGCGGCTGGGCGGGACGAAGGTGCTCAGGACCGACGCGCGCATCGTCGCCGCCACGAACCGCGACCTGAAGAAGGCGATCGCGCGCGGGGAGTTTCGCGAGGACCTTTTCTACCGCCTCTCCGTCTTCGAGATCGCGCTGCCGCCGCTCCGCGAGCGCGTGGAGGACATTCTTCCGCTCACGGAGGTCTTCCTCGCCGAGCTCGGCCCCGCGATCGGTCGGCCCGTCGCGGGCGTCTCGAAGGAAGCGAAGGACCTCCTCCTCGCCTACCCCTGGCCGGGCAACGTCCGCGAGCTCAAGAACGCGCTCGAACGGGCCGCGATCCTCTGCGACGGCGGCCTGATCACGGCCGCGCACCTCCCGATCTCCGTCTCCGGCCACGAGGCGGCTCGCGTCAGGGCGCCGGAGTCCGGCGCCGGGCGCCCGTTCCCGCCCGGCGGCGTCGATCTCGAGTCCATGGAGAAGGAGTACGTGAAGGAGGCGCTCGCGAAGGCCCGCTTCAACAAGAGCAAGGCCGCCAAGCTCCTCGGCCTCACCCGCGCCCAGCTGTACTCGAGGATCGAGAAATACGGGCTGGAAGAAAAGGAAGATAAGGAATTCTCCTAGAAAGGGTTAGCGGGCAGCGGCCGTCCGCGTGGCCGCGGCCCGGCTCCCGCCTGCGCCCGCGCACTCTTCACCTTCTCAGGAGTTCTCCCTGTCCCTTCTCCGGACTCTTTCCTCTCCCTCCGTTCCCTTTTCCCGAGTGCTTCCGCAGCCCGAGGGCCCCATCTTCACTGTGGAAAGAGACAAAGGGGGGCAACATGAAAAACAACAGCCATCTCAGCGGCGGCGCCAAGGTTCCGGCCGGCTTCTACTTCAACAAGGCCAACTGGGAGATCGTGACGGTCAGCGGCAAGAAGGGCGGCGTGCTGCCCGGTGACGCGAAGGCCGGCTACCTCCGGATCCCCGCCATCGCGATGCTCGCCGGAGCTCCGGTGCTCGGCGCGGCCTTCGTGGTCTTCCTCCCCGTCATCGGCTTCGCGCTCCTCGCCACGGCCGCCTTCAACAAGGCCTTCCGTCACGCCGGGACGCCCGCGCAGAAGGAAGCCCACGTCCGCCATGGCGACTGACGTCCGTGGGGGGTCCGGGGGGAGACTGGAATTCTCCCCCCGGTTTCGATCTTCCTATTTTCCGAAGCGGTACGCCGTGAACTGCGCGTCCATGCGGGCGTCCTGCCCGGCGGTGAACGTGTTCATGCACGCGTCGTCCGTGTAGTCCATGAAGTTCGTGATCGGGTCGACACCCGGGTTCTTGCGCGCCGAGCAGGAATCGCGCCCGACGGGACAGCCGAACGCGGGCGACTTCTCCGCGGGGGTGTCGCTCACGAAGTCGCCCCGCTTCTCGTTACAGCCGCCCTGGAACGTGTGGTAGAGGCCCATCCAGTGGCCGATCTCGTGCGTCGCCGTGTCGCCGAGGTTGTATGGCGCGGCCGATCCGCCCGGCAGGGAGGAATACAGGATCACGACGCCGTCGGCCGTCGGGTTGCCCGCGTAGTCCGACGGGAACGTCGCCCACCCGAGGAGGCCTCCTCCCATGTTGTTCGTGTAGATGTTCAGGTCGTCCGCGCTGCCCCGGCGCAGCGCCGTCTTCATGTCCCTCTCGGCGGTCGTGCCCGGCTGCGCGGTGTACCACGCGTCGTTGGCCGTCGTGTCCGAGCCCGCCACCTGGAATTGCCATCCCCAGATTCCGTACGCCGCGTTCAGGACGCTGATCTGGTCGGAGATCTGAGCCGACGTGGGGGCGCCGGCTCCCGAGGAGCTGGTGATGACGTGGACGTACACGTTGATCGTCGCGCCGGTGACGAGCGCGCTGCGGCCGGGCCGCTCGGCGAGGAGGCTCGCGACCTCCTGCTCGATGAAGTCGGCCTCCTCCTCGTCCACGGGCCGCGTGGCGCATCGGGCGCCGCTGTCGATGAACGCCTTCTGGCTCACCCAGCTTCGCCCTTCGAGTACGAAGGGCTCGGAGCCGGGCCCTTCGCGTTCGGCCTCGCGGGCCGAAGCCGCAAGAGGGAGGAAGAAGAGGAACGCCGCAACGACCAGAACGAGGACACGTTTCATGGAATCCCTCCTGAAACTTGATCTCAGAATCCTAATCCGGCGGGCTCGGGCCTTCCAGGGAATTCTCCCGGCCTCCTCGCGCCGGGTTCAGACGCGGGCCGCGTCGCCCATCACGCGGCCGATCCGGTCGAACGCGTGCCGCCAGGCCGCCGCGTGCGCCTCGGTGAAACCGGCGCCGATCTGGTCGCGCAGGGTCTTCACGAGCGCTTCGCGGAATGTCGCAAAGTGCGCGTCCGTCACGCCGTAGGCGGCGTGCCGCTGCCCGAGATCGCGCAGCGGCCGCTCGCCCGAGTGAGCGTCCTCGAGGCCCGCCACCGCGAGGCCGAGAGCGCTCACGAACATCGCGCCCTGGGCGTCCAGGTCGCCCTTGAAGAGCGCCCTCAGCGTCGGGTCGAGGTCGAACAGCTTCTCGTAGAACGAGCGCCCGACGCCCCTCGGAATGGGCCGCAGGCTGTCGAAGCTCTCCTTGACGAGTGCGATCTCTTCGCGGGTCATCGGCGGAATCATGCCACGCCGCGGCGCGCCGGCGCGACGGCCCGCGCTAGACTGAGAAACGGCGCGGAGCACGCGCACACATGACACTGCCGCGACTGATTCTCACGGGTGCGTCCGGCTTCGTGGGCCGCCATCTCCTCGAGGCGATCTGCGACGACTGGATCGTTTACGGAATCGCCCGCCGCTCGCAGGCGCGGTGCGGCGCCCCGGTGCACCCCAACCTCACGTGGTTTCAGGTGGACATCGGCGACCGTGAGGCGCTCGAGGGCGTCTTCGGAAAGATCAAGGCCGAGGGCGGCGCGGACGTCGTCGTCCACCTCGCCGCACACTACGACTTCACGGGAGAGGAACACCCCGAGTACTTCCGCACGAACGTCGACGGCCTGCGCAACACGCTCGACCTCTCCGTCGAGGCCGGCGTCAAGCAGTTCTTCTTCTCGAGCTCCGTCGCGGCCTGCGAGCTGCCGCCGCCCGGGAAAGCGCTCGACGAGACGAGCCCGCCCGACGGCCGCCACATCTACGCCCAGACGAAGCGCATCGGCGAGACGATGGTGGGCGGTTACAAGGACCGCTTCACGCCCGTGATCGTGCGTTTCGCGGCGATGTTCTCCGACCATTGCGAGTACCCGCCGCTCTACATGTTCTTCGAGACGTGGCTCTCGGACGCATGGAACCGGCACGTCCTCGGCGGGAGGGGCGAGAGCGCGATCCCGTACCTCCACGTGTCGGACGCGGTCGCGCTCCTCTCACGCCTCCTCGAGCGGCGGCGCGACTGGAAGCCGAGGGAAGTCCTCATCGCGAGCCCGGATGGCGCGACCAGTCACAGCGAGCTCTTCGCCGCGACGATGGCCCACGAGAGCCCGCTCCCGGCCCCGCCGATCCTGATGCCGAAGGTCCTGTGCGGGCCCGGAATGTGGGCGCGCGACCTCGCGGGGCGCCTCCTGGGCGCCCGCCCGTTCGAGCGCCCGTGGATGGCCGAGTACATCGACACCGTCATGGCGATCGACGCCAGCAAGACGCGGGCGCGCACGGGCTGGGCGCCGCGGGACCGCCTCGAAGTGATCCGCCGCCTCCCGTTCCTGCTCGAGAACCGCCGAACGTACCCGCTCGACTGGCACCGTCTGAACCGCGCCGCGATGAAGACGGTTCACGTGCCGCAGAACCTGAGGCTCTACCAGCTCCTCGAGCGGCACCAGGCGGAGCTCGTCGAGGCGTACTCGAAAGCGCTCGACGACGCGCGCCTCCCCTCCTACGAGCACGTGAGCCCCGAGGACCACGAGTGGCACCACAAGATGATCCTTCGCCAGATGATGAACGCCGTCAGGACGCAGGACCGCCACGTCCTCGTGACGTACTGCGGCGACCTCGCCGAGCGCCGCTATCGGAAGGGCTTCCGGGAAGAGGACCTCTGCCGGGCGATCGCCGCGCTGGAGGGCGTCTGCACGAGCGTCCTCGCGCGCGACCCAGACGCGGCCGCGCTCGCCGCCGAGATCCACGACGACGTCTCGACGCCGCTCAAGTGGGGTGTCGACCGCATCCAGGAGACTTACGAGACCCTTGCGGCCGCCGATGCGCGGCGCGCACGCGCCGCGGCCACGGGCGACGCTTCCTCAGCTTCGGGCCGCTGACGCGGCCGCCCCGGCCCTTTCGGCGACCGCGCGGCGGTGAAGGGCCCACACGGCGGCGCCCATGAGGGCATCGCCGGCCGCGGAGACGGGAACCATCCACGGCCCGCCGTCGACCGCCGTCATCGTGAGGAGGAACACGACCGCGATCGACTTCGTCGTGAGGAGGAACGTCACGCCGCCGGACCGGTGGTACTCGAGGAGATAGCCCGCGACGACGACGAAGTGGAAGATTCCGGCCTGCCGCGCGAAGAACAGAGGGGTCACCGTCGGCCAGCCGCCGAACGCGGCGCCCCAGCGCGTCAGGAAGATCAGGCCCAGCCCGACGGCGACACTGTGCAGCGCGACAAGATGGACGACGAGGCGCTCGAGGCGCGTCGCGCTCACACGAGGACGAGCTCGGGCGCCGGAACGGGCGCGATCACGGGCGCTTCCCACCAGGGGAGCGGAACCGACGCAGCGCCGGCATTGCGGCGGTGAACGTCGAAGCCGCGCGCGAGGAGCTCGACGACGATCTCGTCCGCCGCGCGCACGACGGCGTCCTGCAGCGCGGGCGTCAATCCCACGCCCGCCTTGACGGATTCAGGCACGACGCCCACGAGTCTCACGAAGGCGGGCGCCTCCCCCGCCATCTCGACGGCGAGGATCGCCTCCGTGACGCCGGGGTCGTGCGGCGAGAGGCGCGGCTTGGGCCCGAACTTCACGAGCGCGTCGCGGTCGAAGATCCTGATCGTCCCGGGCTCCGCGCCCTTCGAATGCACGGTGTCGACGAGGACGATCCCGCACGGGCCCGCGACGTACGGGACGAGGTCCAGCCCCGGCGTCCCGACGTCGACCACCTCGACCTCGGGCGGAAACACGTACGTCGCCTCGAGGAGGTGGATGACCCACGGACCGAGCGCGTCGTCGCCCATGAGGACGTTGCCGAGGCCGAGGACACGGACGAGCGGCGCGCCGGTTTCCACGACGGGCTCCTAGAGGGCCTTCACGCGGGCGATCTCGTTGCCCTCGGGGTCGAGGGTGTGGATCGCGCACGCGATGCACGGGTCGAACGAGTGGATCGTGCGCAGGACCTCGAGCGGCTGCTCGGGGTTCGCGACCGGGTTGCCCATGAGCGCGGCCTCGTAGGGCCCCATCTGGCCCTTCTCGTCGCGCGGGCCGGCGTTCCACGTGGAGGGGACGACGGCCTGGTAGTTGCCGATCTTGCCGTCCTTGATGACGATCCAGTGCGAGAGGACGCCGCGCGGCGCCTCGTGGAAGCCGAACCCGCGCTGCTCGCCCTTCGGGAAGACCGGCTCGTTGAAGATCGTCGTGTCGCCCTTGCCGATGTTCTCGACGAGCATCTTCCAGTGCTTCTGCCCGAGCTCGGCGAGGACGTTCGCGCGGATCATGCGGGCCGCGTGCCGGCCGAGCGTGCCGTGCAGGATTGCCGGCGAGAGCTTCGTCTTCGCGATGGAGCCCGCCGTCTCGAGCGTCTTCGTCGCCCAGCGGACCGTCGGCTCGTGCTTCTGCGCGAACCCGACGAGGACCTGCGCGAGCGGCCCCACCTGCATGACCTTGCCGCCGAAGCGCGGGGCCTTGACCCAGGAGTACTTCCCGTTCTCGTCGAACTTCGTGTACTTCGGGTTCGTCTCGCCCTCGTACGGGTGCTTCGTGGCGGCGCCCTCGTACCAGGCGTGCGCGACCGACTCCGTGACGTTGTCGCGGAAGTAGGTGTCGCCGAAGGTCTTGATCTCCTTCATCGTCCCGAGATCGCCGTCCATGATCGTGCCGCCCGGGAGGTCGAACTTCGTGCCCTTCGTGTCGAGCGGGAGGTCCGGCACGGCGAGGTAGTTCTTCACGCCGCCGCCGTAGGGCAGCCAGTCGGCGTAGAGGGCGCCGACCGCGCAGACGTCGGGGAAGTAGACCTGCTGGATGAAGGCCGTGATCTCGTCGAAGAGATCCTTGACCATGAACAGCTTGTTCATGTTCAGCGTGGCCTCGTTGTCGAGGTTGATCGCGTTCGCGACGCCGCCGACCGCGAGGTTCTGGATGTTCGGCGTCTTGCTGCCGAGAATCGCGACCACCTTGTTGATGCGCCGCTGGTAGTCGAGCGCCTCGAGGTAGTGCGAGACCGCGAGGAGGTTCACCTCGGGCGGCAGCTTCATCGCCGGATGGCCCCAGTAGCCGTTCTGGAAGATGCCGAGCTGCCCGGCCTCGACGAAGCCCTTGAGCTTCGCCTGCACGGCCGCGAGCTTCTTCGTGTTGTTGTTCGGCCAGCTCGAGAGGCTCTCCGCGAGCGCGGACGCCTTCGCGGGGTCGGCTTTGAGGGCCGAGACGACGTCGACCCAGTCGAGCGCCGAGAGATGGTAGAAGTGGACGATGTGGTCGTGCAGCGCGTGCGCGATCACGATCATGTTGCGGATGAGCTGGGCGTTCAGCGGAATCTCGAGGCCGAGCGCGTTCTCGACGGTGCGGACGGACGCGATCGCGTGCACCGTCGTGCAGACGCCGCAGAACCGCTGCGTGAAGAGCCACGCCTCGCGCGGGTCGCGCCCCTTCAGGATCGTCTCGATCCCCCGGAACATCTGGCCCGAGGACCAGGCGTTCGTGACCTTTCCGCCGTTGACCTCCACGTCGATGCGGAGGTGGCCCTCGATGCGGGTGATCGGGTCGACGACGATTCGCGACATGGGTTACCTCACCTGGGACGCGGCGGCCGTCTGGGCCGGGGCCGCTCCCGTCAGAATCGGGAATCTCTTGACGAAGAAGACGTAGGCGAGGATCTCGATCGCGACGATGCCGACGGTCGCGAGGATCTCCGCCAGGCTCGGGAAGTACGCGTACTGCGCTCCGGGCCGGAACGCGACGATGAACGTGTCGATCCGGTAGAGCGTCCCCGCGAGGATCATGAGGAGCGCGGCCCGGAAGAGCGCGCCCGCGTCCGCGCGCCGCGCGGGTGACGCGAGCATCACGGCGGGCACGACGATCAGCGCCATCTCGACGAGGAAGAGAAGGACGTAGCCGTCGGGCTTCGCGAAGAGTGCGAGCTTGCCGCGCAGCACGACGTCCACGAGCCGGATGCCGGCCCACGCCCACAGGAACGGGACGACGACCTTGCCGAGGGCCGCGAGCATCTTCCCCTCGCGGGGGCGCCGGAAGGCGACGCTCGAGAGCGTCGACTCGAAGATGACGACCGCGTAGCCCATCGCGAGGCACGAGATCAGGAACAGGAGCGGGAGGAGCGGCGTCGACCACAGCGCGTGGAGCTTCTTCCCCGAGAGGAGCATGAGCGTCCCGAGGGACGACTGGTGCATCGTCGGGAGGAGGAGCCCGAGCGCGATCACGAACGGGAGAGCCTTCTCGACGACCGGCAGGAAATTGTCTCCGAGGGATTTCTTGAGGCCCGCCGGGCCCTTTTTCCACGCCTCGAGGAACGAGGGCGAGACCTCGACCCAGAGAACCGCGACGTACGTCATGACGCACAGGGCCACTTCGAACAAGGCCGAGTTGTAGTTCCAGTGGTTCACGTAGAGCGGAACCCGGTGGAGGAGCCAGGGACGGCCGACGTCGAGGAGGATCGAGACGGCCGCGAGCGAGTAGCCGAGCGCGCCCGTGAGGAGCGCGGGCCGCACGGCCGGGTGGAACTCGCCCTTGTTCAGGACGTAGACGAGGAGCGCGACCGCGTAGCCGCCGCAGCCGAGCGCGGTGCCCGTCACGACGTCGAACGCGATCCAGAGGCCCCACGGGTAGCCGTCGTTCAGCGCCGTGGCGCCGCCGAGGCCGGCCGCGAAGCGGAAGATCATCGCGGCGACGCCGATCGTCGCGAGCACGACGAGGGTGCGCGTCCCCTTCGTCAGGACGGGGCCGCCGAGCGGCGCGGGCCGGTGGAGGACGGCGCTCATGCGGCACCTCCGTCCTCGTCCTGCTTCTTCTTGTTGCGGAACACGACGGCGCCGAGGACCGCGTAGAGGGCGATCGGCGCGATGAAGCCCTGGTAGATGCCGTGCTGGATCGAGCGCGTCGCGTTCGCCTGCGAGGTCTCCTCGAGGGCGGGCAGGCCGAGCTTCTCGTACGGGACGTGCGAGAGGACGAGGCACTGCGTGCCGCCGCCGTCCGTCTCTCCGAAGACGCGCGGCGCGTCGCCGTCCTTGTAGCCGCGGTAGCGGTCCGGGTGGTCCGCGATGCGCTTCTTCGCGTCGGCGAGGAGCGCCTCCCGCGTGCCGTAGATGACGGCCTTGCGCGGGCAGACCTCGACGCAGCCGGGGAGCTTGCCCTCGGCGAGCCGGTGGTTGCAGAGCTCGCACTTGACCATGAGCGGCGCCTTGGCGGACCACTCGAACTTCGGGATCTCGAACGGGCACGCGACCTGGCAGTAGCGGCAGCCGGAGCAGTACTCCTGCTTGTAGGTGACGATCCCCTTCTCGCGCTTCTGGAGGGCGCCGATCATGCAGGCGCCGACGCACGCGGGGTCGACGCAGTGCATGCACTGCGCCTTGAAGTACGACCGCTGCGGCGAGTCGGGGTCCTTGTAGAGCTTGATGATGTTCTTCGTCTGGCCGTTGAGGTCCAGCGGCGCGTCCCAGAGGCCGTTCGAGTTGGACGTGTCGGGCTTCTTGCCGTTCGCCTCGCGGCACGCCACGACGCACGTCTTGCATCCGATGCAGAGCGTCGTGTCGTACAGCAGGCCGACGGCGTCCGGCGGCGCCGTTGGGACCGCGGCTTCCGCCCCGCGCGTCGCGACGGCGACGGCGGTCGCCGCGGTCGCGGCGGCGCCCGTCAGGAGGCTGCGCCTGTCGAGGGTCATCTCAGGCCTCCTTCCGGGGTTCCTTCGAGGCCTCTTCCGTCGTCCCGAGCTTCTTCGAGGCGGCCCAGCCGGCGCCGAGCAGCGCGCCGCCGATGAGGCCCGCGACGCCGGTCGCGATCGGGGCGACCTTGCCCATCGGGGCGTGGAGCGGGGCGTACGTGTCGGGCGGCGTCGGGCGCTCGACGTCGACCGTGTCGTGGAGCGGCTTGCGGAAGGCAAGGGCCTGCTCCGTGCAGCCGAAGCAGGGGTGCCCGATCCCGATCGGCCAGGCGTCCGGCACCTCGGCGAACGGGAGGACCGAGCAGTTCGCGTGCGTCGCGGGGCCCTTGCAGCCCGTCTTGTAGAGGCACCAGCCCTGCCGGTGTCCCTCGTCGCCGAACTTCTGCACGAAGCGGCCGGCGTCGAAGTGCGCGCGGCGCGGGCAGTGCTCGTGGATCGTGCGCCCGTACGCGAACTTCGGGCGGCCCTTCTCGTCGAGCGCCGGGAGCGTCCCGAGCGTCGCGAACTGGAGGACCGTGCCGAGGAGGTTGTACGGGTTCGCCGGGCAGCCGGGGATCGTGACGACCGTCTTGCCCTTGAGGATCATCGGGGCGCCGGTCGCGCCGGTCGGGTTCGGCTCGGCGGACGGGATGCCGCCCCACGAGGCGCACGAGCCGATCGCGATGATCGCGCCGGCCTTGCCCGCGACCTCGTTCAGGATGTCGACGGCCGTGCGGCCGCCGATCTGGCAGTAGATGCCGTTCTCCTTCGTCGGGATCGCGCCCTCGACGACGAGGACGTACTTGCCCTCGTGGTCCTTCATCGTCTTCTTCAGCGCGGCCTCGGCCTGGTGGCCGGCGGCGGCGAAGAGGGTCTCGTGGTAGTCGAGGGAGATGAGGTCGAGGATCAGCTCCGCAACGTCCGGGTGCGAGGTGCGGAGCAGCGACTCCGTGCAGCCCGTGCACTCCTGGAAGTGGAGCCAGATGACCGAGGGCTTGACGCCCTTCACGGCGGCCTCGGCAATCTGCGCGGAGAGCGCCGCGGGGAGCCCGACGGCGGCGCCCGCCATGAGCGCGACCTTCACGAAATCGCGCCGGTTGGAGCCTTCAACGTCGACAAGAAGCGGCTCGCGTCCGCTCAATCCGTCAAGCTGCATGTGACCCTCCGCGATGTGTCGCGTAATGAAGCCCTGCCGCGCGGCCGGTTGGCATCGTGCAGATGAATCATTCGCGCCCTCTTCGGCGGGTTACAGTCGGCGCCGATGCGGCGCGTGAGGCTCGAAGTCAGGGGCGCGGTCCAGGGAGTCGGGTTCCGGCCGTGGGTCTTCCGAATCGCCGAAGAGCACGGCCTCGCCGGCTGGGTACGCAACGACATTGCGGGCGTCTTCATCGAGCTGGAAGGCGGGGACGACGCGCTCGCCGCGTTCAGGCGCGCGCTGGAAGGCGCGCCGCCGCCGCTCGCGCGCATCCGCGAAGTGATCGAATCTTCGACGGAGCCGACGAAGGAACACGGCTTCCGCATCCTCCCGAGCGAGAACGCGGGCTCGAGGACCACGCTCGTCCTCCCGGACGTCGCGACGTGCCCCGCGTGCCTCGCCGAGGTCCTCGACGCGAGAGACCGCCGGCACCTCTACCCCTTCGCGAACTGCACGGACTGCGGCCCGCGCTTCACGATCGTGACGGACCTGCCGTACGACCGGCCGGCCACGACGATGGCCGCGTTTACGCTCTGTGGCGCGTGCCGGGCCGAGTACGAGAACCCGCGCGACCGGCGCTTTCACGCCCAGCCCATCGCGTGCCCCGCGTGCGGGCCTTCGCTCGAAGCCTGGTCGCCGGACGGCGAGGTTCTCGCGCGCCGGCACGAGGCGCTCCTCGCGGCCGCCGACGCGCTCCGGCACGGCGACGCCGTGGCCGTGAAGGGCCTCGGCGGGTTCCACCTGATGTGCGACGCGCGCAGCACGGACGCGGTGGCCGCCCTCCGGCGGCGGAAACAGAGAGAGGAAAAGCCGCTCGCACTCATGGTGCGCGACGTGGCGATGGCGCGCGCCCTCTGCGAGGTCTCCGCGGAGTCCGAGGCGCTTCTCTCGGGGCCCGAGGCTCCCATCGTCCTCCTCCCGCGCCGCACGGACGCGGCCGTCGCACCGGGCGTCGCGCCGGGCCGACCCGAGCTCGGTCTCATGCTGCCCGCGACGCCGCTCCACCACCTGCTTCTCCGCGAGACGGGCTTCCCCGTCGTCGCGACGAGCGGCAACCGGAGCGACGAGCCGATCGCGACGGACGAGCGCGAGGCGCTCGTCCGCCTCGCGGGGATGGCGGACCTCTTCCTCGTCCACGACCGGCCCATCGCGCGGCACGTCGACGACAGCGTCACGCGCGTCTTCGCGGGCGCGCCGCGGCTCCTGCGCCGCGCGCGCGGCTGGGCTCCGCTGCCCGTGCCGGTCTCCGTGGAGCTCCCCGTGATCCTCGGCGTCGGCGCGCACATGAAGACGGCCGTGGCCCTGTCCGTCGGACGGCAGGTCTTCCTCTCACAGCACGTCGGCGACCTCGAGACGCCCGAGGCGCTCGACGCGTTCGAGCGCGTGATCGCGGACTTCGAGAGACTGTGGGGGGCCGCCCCCGCCGCCGTCGCGCACGACCTGCATCCCGGCTACGCGTCGACGGCCTTCGCAAAGCGGATCGCCGAGGAGCGCGGAATCCCCGCCGTCGCCGTGCAGCACCACCACGCGCACCTCGCGGCGTGCCTCGCGGAAAACGAGACGGAAGGGCCGGCGCTCGGCGTGACGTGGGACGGCACGGGACTCGGGACCGACGGGACGATCTGGGGAGGCGAGTTTCTTCTCGGCGACGCCTCCGGGTTCGCGCGCGTCGCGCACCTGCGCCCCTTCCGGCTGCCCGGCGGGGATGCCGCCGTGAAGGAGCCTCGGCGGGCGGCGCTCGCGATCCTCCTCGAGCTGCTCGGAGAAAACGCGCTCGATCGGGAAGACCTCGAGTGCGTGCGATCGTTCTCTGCGGGCGAACGAGCGGTCCTCTCGAGAATGATCTCTTCGGGGTTGAACGCGCCCGTGACGACGAGCGCGGGCCGTCTCTTCGATGCGGTCGCCTCGCTTCTCGGAATCGCGCAGAAGACTTCTTTTGAAGGTCAATCGGCGATGGCCCTCGAGGCGGCGGCCTTCGAGGCGCGGGGTGGGGCCGAAAGCGGGGGCCACATCCCGGATCCTCTCCGTCTCATCGTCGCCCCCGACGGGTCGGCCGTCCTCGACTGGGAGCCGCTCATCTTCGACCTTCTAAGAAAATCTTCTCTGGGACTTCCCCCCTCGCTCCTCGCCGCCCAATTTCACGCCGCGCTCGCGGACGGAATCCTCGCGGCCGCGATACACGCCGGGACGCGCCGCGTCGCGCTGACGGGCGGCTGCTTCCAGAACAAGCTCCTGACCGAGCTCGCCGTCGCGCGGCTTCAGGCGGAGGGGTTCGAGGTGCTGCTCCACGGCGCCGTTCCGCCCAACGACGGCGGCATCGGCGTCGGACAGGTCCTCGTCGCCGCGGAGCGCCTGAAGCATCTGCATCGGGGGGATTGAGACGCGGTCCGCACTAACCTCCCCGCCGTGGGGTGCACGATGTGCCTTGGCGTCCCGGGTAAGGTCGTGAGCATCGAGGCGAGCGCGGTCGACATGCCGATGGGCGTCGTCTCGTTCGCCGGGATCACGAAAGAGGTCTGCTTCGCCTACACGCCGGACGTCAAGGTCGGCGAGTACGTCCTCGTGCACGTCGGCTTCGCGATCAGCAAGCTCGACGAGGACCACGCCCTCGAGGTCTTCCGGACGCTCAAGGAGATGGGCGAGCTCGGCGACCTCGAGATCCCGCAGCCGTCCGGGGGCGGCACGCCGTGAAGTTCGTGGACGAGTACCGGCGCGAAGAGGACGCGCAGGCTTTCGTCCGCGCAATCCGCGCGAAGGTGACCCGTCCGTGGACGCTCATGGAGATCTGCGGGGGCCAGACGCACACGCTCCTGCGCTCCGGCATCGACCGGATGCTCCCGCCCGAAATCACGCTCGTGCACGGGCCGGGCTGCCCGGTCTGCGTCACGCCGCTCACGCAGATCGACCGCGCGCTCGCGATCGCCGAGCGCCCGAACGTGATCTTCACGTCCTTCGGCGACATGCTCCGCGTGCCCGGCTCGACGACCGACCTCCTGACGGTCAAGGCGAAGGGCGGCGACGTGCGGATGGTCTATTCGCCGCTCGACGCCGTGACGATCGCCCGGCAGAACCCCGGCAAGGAAGTCGTCTTCTTCGCGGTCGGGTTCGAGACGACGGCGCCCGCGAACGCCATGGCCGTCAAGCACGCGAAGGCGCTCGGCCTCACGAACTTCTCCGTCCTCGCCTCGCACGTCCTCGTCCCGCCGGCGATGGAGGCGATCCTCTCGTCGCCGCAGAACCGCGTGCAGGGCTTCCTCCTCGCGGGCCACGTCTGCGCCGTGATGGGCTGGACGGAGTACGAGCCCCTCGGCGAGCGCTTCAGGATTCCGATGATCGTCACCGGCTTCGAGCCGCTCGATCTCCTCCAGGGCATCTACATGGCCGTCGACGCGCTCGAGAGCGGCCGCTCCGGCGTCGAGAACCAGTACGTGCGCACGGTCTCGCGCGAAGGCAACCTCGCCGCCCGCGCCGTCGTGAACGAGGTCTTCGAGACGTGCGACCGAGCCTGGCGCGGCATCGGCGTCATCCCGAAGAGCGGCTACCGCCTCCGCCCCGAGCTCGCGGCTTACGACGCGACGCTGAAGTTCGAGGTCGGCGCGATCACGACCGAAGAACCGAAAGAATGCATCGCCGGCGAGATCATGCAGGGCCTCAAGCGCCCGAGCGCCTGCTCCGCGTTCGGGACGCGCTGCACGCCCGAGCACCCGCTCGGCGCGCCGATGGTCTCCTCCGAGGGCGCCTGCGCCGCCTATTGGCTCTACGCGAGGGCGTGATGGCCGACGCGAAGCCGCCTTCCCCGCAGGACCTCGGCGCCGCCCTCGCGGCCGCTTCCTGCCCCGTGCCCGCGGCGGCCGCCGCCGCGACGATCCTCATGGCGCACGGCGGCGGCGGGCGCCTCACGCAGCGCCTCATCGAGAGCCTGTTCCTGAAGAGTTTCGACAACCCGGCGCTCCGCGAGCTGCACGACGGGGCGATCCTCGAGGCCGGCGGCGTGAAGCTCGCGTTCTCGACGGACTCGTTTGTGATCCACCCGCTGTTCTTCCCCGGAGGCGACATCGGCTCCCTCGCCGTCCACGGCACCGTGAACGACCTCGCGATGTGCGGCGCACAGCCGCTCGCGCTCTCGGCGGGTCTCATCCTCGAAGAGGGGCTGAAGGTCGCGGACCTCGAGCGGATCGTCGCTTCCATGCAGCGCGCGGCCGCGGGCGCGGGCGTCTCGATCGTCACGGGCGACACGAAGGTCGTCGACCGCGGCAAGGGCGACGGCGTCTTCGTGAACGTGACGGGCGTCGGGATCGTCCCCGAGGGGATCGTCATCTCGCCGCGGCGCGCGCGTGCGGGCGACGTCGTCCTCGTGAGCGGCGAGATCGCCGTCCACGGCATCGCGATCATGTCGCTGCGCGAGGGCCTCCGCTTCGAGACGACGCTCGAGAGCGACACGGCGGCGCTGAACGGCCTCGTCGCGCACCTCCTCGCGGCGGCCGGCGGCGCCGTCCACGTCCTGCGCGACCCCACGCGCGGCGGCGTCGCCTCGACGCTGAATGAGATCGCCGGCCAGGCGGCCGTCGGCATCCGCCTCGAAGAGACGAAGCTCCCGATCGCCGAAGAAGTGCGCGGCGCCTGCGAGATCCTCGGCCTCGACCCCCTCTACGTCGCCAACGAGGGCAAGCTCCTCGCGATCGTCGCGCCGGAAGCCGCCGACGCGGCGCTCCGGGCGCTCCGGGCCCACCCCCTCGGGGCGAAGGCCGCCGCGATCGGCACGGTCGTCGCCGAGGGCCCCGGCCGCGTGACGCTGAAGAGCCGCATCGGGGGAACGCGCATCGTGGACCTCCTGACGGGCGAGCAGCTTCCGAGGATCTGCTGAGATGCACGAGATGGGCGTCGCCGCCGAGGTGCGCCGCATCGCGCGCGCGTCCGTCGCCGACCGCGGCCCCGGCCGGATCACGTGCGTGCGCCTCGCGGTCGGCGACCTCGCGGCGATCGAACCCGAGCTCCTGAGGTATGCGTGGGAGGCGCTCGTGCAGGGCACGCCCGAGGAAGGGACGACCCTGGAGATCGACTGGCGGCCCGCGACGCAGACGTGCCGCACCTGCGGCAACCTGCCCGGGCGGGCGCCCGGCACCTGGCTGCGGCTCTGCCCGCGCTGCGACGGCCTCCTCAGCGTGACGGGAGGGGACGACCTCGACGTCCTGCAGGTGGTCTTCGAGGAGGAGGATCCTGTAGAACGTGAAGCTCAAGGAGGGGTGAGGTGACCGAGATCGACGTGAAACAGAAGGTGCTCGCCGCGAACGCCGCGGCGGCGGCCGGGCTGCGCGAGGCCTTCGCGCGCACCGGGACTCTCGTCGTGAACCTCATCTCCTCGCCGGGCTCCGGCAAGACGACGCTCCTCGAGAAAACGGTCGCCGCGCTGAAGGGATCGCTCAACCTCGGCGGACTCGAGGGCGACATCGCGACCGAGCGCGACGCCGAGCGCCTGAGGAAAATGGGCATCCCGGCGCGGCAGATCCTCACGGGCGGTTCCTGCCACCTCGACGCCCGCCAGGTCGAGCGCGCGCTCGCCGACGAGGGCGGCCGCCTCTCGAACCTCGACATCCTCTTCATCGAGAACGTCGGAAACCTGATCTGCCCCACCGGCTACGACCTCGGCGAGGATTTCAAGATCGTCCTCCTGTCCGTCACCGAGGGGGAAGACAAGCCGTTCAAGTACCCGGCGATCTTCTCGAAGGCGGCCGTCACGGTCGTCACGAAGATCGACCTCCTCCCGTACGTCCCGTTCGACCTGCCCGCCGTGCGCGAGCAGGTCGCCGCGCTCGCGCCCGAAGGCCGGCTCGTCGAGGTCTCGGCCACGAGCGGCGCGGGAATGGACGCCTGGCTCTCGCTCCTCACGGGCGCGCTCGCGAAGAAGCGCGCGGGGGTTCCGGCGACCGGAGTGGCCTCGTGAACGGCGGCGTCGACCGGCGCGCCCTTTTCCTCTCGCTCGGGGGCGGCGCGCTGGCCGCGGCGCTCGCCGGCTGCTCGAGGAAGCCGGCGCTCAAGCCGACGCAGGCGCTGATCCCGCTCTCCGCGATCCCGAAGACGGGCCGCACGAAGATTCTCGTCGCCGGCAGGCCGGTCGAGCTTCGCCGCACGGAGAACGGCGTCTCCGCCCGCTCGCTCCTCTGCTCGCACTTCGGCTGCACGGTCGCCTGGCACGAGGAGAGGGATGCCTACCTCTGCCCGTGCCACGAAGGGGTCTACGACGCGGCCGGAGCCGTCGTCTCCGGCCCGCCGACGAAGGGCCTCGCGGAAGTCCCCGTCGCCGTCCACGGCGACGACCTCATCGTGGGGGCCTGATGGCGGGCGGACTCTTCTTCACACTGGCCGGAGCCGCCGCCGGCGTCGGCGCCCTCCACACGCTGGCGCCCGACCACTGGGTCCCGTTCGCCGCGCTCGCCCGTGCGCAGAGGTGGTCTGCCGCGAAGACGGCCCGCGTCACGGTTCTCTGCGGCTTCGGCCACGTGACCGTCTCGGCTCTCCTCGGCCTCCTCGGACTCGTCTTCGGGCGCGCGATCTTCGAGAAGGCCGGCGCGCGCATGGAGGCCGTCGCCGGGATCCTCCTCGTCGGCTTCGGCCTCGCGTACGGCGTCTGGGGAATGCGCCGCGCCGCGGGCCGCCGCGTGCACGGCCACGCGCACGTCCATTACGACCACGTGCACGACGCCTCGAAGACGACGGCGTGGTCGCTCTTTCTTCTCTTCTCCGCGGACCCCTGCGTCGCCGTGATCCCGCTCCTCTTCGCGGCGGCGCCGCTCGGGACCGCGCCGACCGTGGGGTTGGTCCTCCTCTACGAGGCGGCGACGATCGGAACCATGATCGTGCTGGTCCTGCCGGCCCGGGCCGGGTTCCAGCGGCTTCGGTTTCCCTGGCTCGACCACTGGGGCGACGCGGTCGCTGGCGGCCTGATCGCCGTCACCGGCCTCGTCGTGATGGCCCTGGGGATCTGAGGCTTCGTCGCTTCCCGCCCCTGCCGGCGCCCCCGCGAAGGCCTGATGCGCCTGCATCACTTGACGCGGGGCTTCGGATTGCCCATGCGTCTAATGGGACGGAGGACGAAAGACCCGGGTCGCGTTCCCCGTTTGCGCACGACGCAGGAAATGGGGAGGCTCGCATGTTGACGCGCTGGAACGACCCGCTCAAGGACATCAAGACGCTTCAAAACCAGGTCACGCGGATGCTCGGGGACTTCCCCGCCGGCCTCCGCCCGGACGACATGCCGACGGCCAACTGGGCGCCGCCGGCCGACGTCGTCGAGACCGACGATCGTCTGAGCTTCTCCTTCGAGGTGCCCGGGTTCCGCCAGGACGAATTGACCCTCCACGTCGAGAACGGAATCCTGTCCCTCGAGGGAGATCGCAAGTTCGAGGAGGAGACGAAGGACAAGAACTATCACCGGATCGAGCGCGCCTACGGGCACTTCCTCCGCTCGTTCGCGCTTCCGATGAACGTCGATGCGGGCAAGGTCACGGCCTCACTGGCCGACGGCGTGCTCAGGATCGACATTCCCAAGCGGGAAGAGGCGAAGCCGAAGGCCATTCCCATCGGGACCGGCTCGCCCAAGCCCCTCGCGGCAGGAAAGAAATAGCGCGAGGGTTCCCGGAACCGCGCTCCGGCGCCAGGCCGGAGCGATCTCGCGGGCGGCGCGTGACCGGGCGCGCCGCCCGCATCGTCCTTTGCCGCGATATCCTGAGACGGTGTCTCCCGCTCTCCCCCATTTCGACGCGGTTCCCCTCTTCCAGTTCCTCAAGCCGGAGGAGCGTCGGCTGCTCGCGCCCGTCTGCCGCGCGGTCGCCTACGAGAAGGGCGAGGAGGTGTTCCGCGAGGGCGCACCCGCCGAGGATCTCTGCTTCGTCGTCCTCGGCCGCTTGAAGGTCGTCAAGGCCGGGCCCGACCGCGACGTCATCCTCGGCCTGTTCGGCCCCGGCGAACCGGTCGGCGCCGTCGCCGTCTTCGAGGGCAAGCGCTTCCCCGCGTCCGCGGTCGCTCTCGAGCCCTCGACGGTCCTGCGCGTCCCCGAGCGCGCCTTCTTCGCCGCGATCGACGCGCATCCCGAGATGACGCGGAGCCTCCTGCAGGGCCTCATGGTTCGGCAGTTCGAGATCACGCGCCGCCTCGCGGACGCCTCGGCTCCGGTCGAGCGGCGCATCGCGCGCCTCCTCCTGACGCTCGCGGGCCGGATGGGCCGCGCCGAAGCCGGGCATGTCTCGATTCCGCTTGCGCTCTCGCGCCTGGAGATCGCCGAGCTGACCGGGACGACCGTCGAGACGGCCATCCGCGTCATGAGCCGCTGGGGCAAGGAGGATCTCGTCACGACGACGCCCGACGGCTTCGTCGTGAGCGACGAAGCGGCGCTCCGCCAGATCGCGTACGCCGAAGCGGGCTGACGCGCCTCCGGGCCGGGAACCTTTAGACTGCCTGCGGACTCTGTACGGGCATGCAGGCCGACTCGAACCCCCTCCCGCTCGCGATCCTGGACGACGAGACCGTCATCCGCCGCGTGAAACAGGGGGAGATCGCCCTCTTCGAGATCGTGATGCGCCGGTACAACCAGAGGCTCTACCGGATCATCCGGTCCATCCTCGGGACCGACTCGGACGTGGAAGACGTGATCCAGGAGACGTACCTGAAGGCGTACGGCCATCTCGCCCAGTTCGAGGGCCGGTCGAGCTTCGCGACCTGGCTGACGAAGATCGCCGTCTACGAGGCGGTGGCCCGCGCCCGGAAGGGCAGACGGTTCCAGCCGCTGGAGGTCACCGTGGGGGACGACGAAAGCCGGGTCGCGGAGCTCCGCAGCGCCCTTCCCGACCCGGAGCAGAACGCCTCCCGCCACGAGATCAGGCGCCTGATCGAGGAGGCGGTCGACCACCTTCCGGACATCTTCCGCGAGGTCTTCGTCATGCGGGAGATCGAGCAGATGAGCCAGGCCGAAACCGCGGAATGCCTGGGGCTGAAGGAAGAGACTGTCAAGACGCGGCTGCATCGGGCGCGCCGCCAGATCGAGACCCACCTGCTCACGCGCGCCGGGGAGGGGATCCGAACCGCCTACTCGTTCGGAGACTCCCGTTGCACCCGGGTCGTCACGACCGTCCTGCACCGCATCGCGGAGGGACGAGTCCCGGGCGTCTGAAGCCCACCCCGAAGTTCTGACGCGGACGGATCCGTTCGCCTGTGCAAACCGTCAACGCATCGACCAACCTGGAGGAGAACTGCATGGACACCCGACTCGTTTCCGCCTTCTGGACGCTCCGGATCGCCCTCGGGCTCACGGCCTTCCTCGCGGGGCTCGACAAGTTCCTGAACCTGCTGACCAACTGGGAGCAGTACGCGAGCCCGCTCGTCCTGAAGGTGATCCCCCTCTCCGCCGGAGCGCTCATGCGCGTCGCGGGCGTGATCGAGATCGCCGCCGGGATCGCGATCCTCGTCGGGATCACGCGGCTGGGCGGCACCGTCGTCGCCGCGTGGCTCACGCTGATCGCGCTCAGCCTCGTCACGTCGGGACGCTTCTTCGACGTGGCGGTGCGGGACCTCGTGATGGCGTGCGGCGCCTTCACTCTCGCCCGACTGAGCCAGGTCCGCACGCACGCCGCCGATTCCTCCGCCGCCCGCGCCGCCGGGCTCCGGACGTCCTCGGTCTGACGGCGATGAGACACGACCTGCGTTCGCCGGCGATCCTGCAACGCGCGGCCATGACGAAAAAGACTTCCCTCTTCACGCTCCTCGCGTTCGTTCCTCTCGCCGTCGTCCTCGCAGCGACGCTCCGCTGCGACCGCGCCGCCCTCGCCCAGTCGGCGGCGCCGTCGCACGACGTGGCGGCGCGCTCGACGGAATCGGCCGGCGACGCCGACCTTTCGATCATGGCGAGCAGCCATCGGATGCTGGACGAGGGACGGCGGATCTTCCGCAACGACACTTTCGGTGACGAGGCGTTCTGGGGCGACACGCTCCGGCTCCACGAAGCGATCGCCGGCTCGGCGAACGGAGGCGTGGGCCCGGGCGTGAGCCCGAGGACCGCGCTTGCGGTCGGCCTGAAGGTGGACTCCGACGCCTTGCCCTCGACCGTCGTCAAGGGAATCAAGTCCGGCGCGGTCAACCTGGACGACCCGGCGACGACGCTGGCGCTTCTTCAGCTCAACGCCGTCGTGGGCGTGACCGGCCGCTTCTCCCCGGGCGGGAAGATCGTCTCCCTCGGAATCCAGTGCGCGTTCTGTCACTCCACGGTCGACGACTCCTTCGCTCCCGGCATCGGTCGTCGCCTCGACGGATGGCCCAACCGCGATCTCAACGTCGGCGCGATCGTGGCTCTCTCGCCGGACCTCTCGGCCGTCGACCGTTTCCTCGGCGTCAGCGACGCGACGACGCGCACCGTGCTCGCGAGCTGGGGCCCCGGGAAGTTCGACGCCGAGCTCTTCCTCGACGGCAAGGCGTTCCGGCCGGACGGGAAGTCGGCCGCGACGCTCATCCCGGCCGCCTTCGGCCTCGCGGGCGTGAACCTTCATACCTACACCGGTTGGGGCTCGATCCCGTACTGGAACGCGTTCGTCGCGGTCCTCGAGATGCACGGCAAGGGCAACTTCTTCGACCCGCGCCTCGACGACGCCGTGCAGTTCCCCGTCGCGGCCCGCGCCCGTTCCGGCCACACGCAAGTCGCCGAGGGCGAGGACCAGGTCACCTCGAAGCTCGCGGCCCTGCACGCGTACCAGCTCTCGATTCCGGCGCCGACGCCGCGCGCCGGCAGCTTCGACGCGGCGGCCGCCGGACGGGGAGGCATGCTCTTCGCCGGGAAGGGGCAGTGCGCGTCCTGCCACACGGAGCCGCTCACGACCGAGCCGGGCTGGAACATGCACACGCCGGAGGAGATCGGCATCGACGACTTCCAGGCGCGCCGCTCCCCCGGCAGGGGCTATCGCACGACGCCCCTCCGCGGCCTCTTCACGCGGTCGAAGGGCGGCTTCTACCACGACGGGCGCTTTCCGACCCTTCTCGACGTCGTGAATCAATACGATTCGTTCAAGGGCCTCTCTCTGACTCCGGCCGAGAAGAGGGACCTCGTCGAGTACCTGAAGTCGCTGTAAGGTGAGGCCAGACAACCGGGTGAAACGGAGGTGGTGTGGACAACACGAAGCCGAGGATCGACGCGCACGTCACGACTCCCGAGGCGTACGAAACGATGCTGGCGCTCGAGCGCTATCTCGATCGCTGCGGTCTCGAGCGCTCCCTGATCGAGCTCGTGAAGCTGCGTGCGTCCCAGATCAACGGCTGCGCCTATTGCATCGACATGCACACGAAGGACGCCCGGGCCGCCGGTGAGGCGGAGCAGCGTCTCTACCTGCTCGACGCCTGGCGGGAATCCCCCTTCTATTCGCCCCGCGAGCGGGCCGCGCTCGCCTGGGCCGAGTCCGTCACGCGGGTCGCGGAGACACACGTGCCGGACGAGGTGTACGAGGAGGCGAGGCGGCACTTCTCCGAGAAGGAGCTCGTCGACCTCAACTGGGTGGTCGTGGCGATCAACGCCTGGAACCGGCTCGCGATCCCCTTCCGAACCCCGCCCGGCACCTACGAACCGGCCCCGACCCTCCGGAACGTGCCCTCATAGATCACCGGGCCGCCGCGTGCGAGCGCGCCGGCCGGCGGGCGGTTGTACTCGGTGAGCCGGCCCGGCGGGTCCTTCTCGAACCCGCCACGCGCGAGCTCCTCCAGAATCTCCGCCTCGGTCAGGAAGGTCTGGGGCTCGCCCGCGAACTGCGTGAACACGAACGGCTCCCCCGCCACGGACCGGTCGTCCGGGGCGAGCGTGGCGCGGGAGAACGTGAAGAGGAAGAGGCCGGCGCCCGGCCGGGCGACGCGCCCCGCTTCGGCGATCGCGCGGCGCAGCTCGGCCGCCGACCTCGCGAGGTTCCAGATTCCGTGCGCCACGACGAGATCGACGCTCGCGTCCGCCACGGGCAGTCGGTCCATGGGGGCGCGCACGAGCGTGACCCGGTCCGCGACGCCTTCGGATGCGGCCCGCCCGCGCGCCGCCGCCAGCATGGGCCACGCGATGTCGGTCCCGACGACGGCGGCGCCCTCCGCCGCCATGGGAACCGCATTACGGGCGGCGCCGCAGCCGAGGTCGAGGACGCGCAGCCCCGGCCGGCCGGCGAGCGCGGCACGGACGAAGGCCAGAAGAACCTGGTTGGGAGCGGCCGCCGAGAAGCCCCGGACGACTCCGGCGTCCTCCCAGCGGCCCGTCACGCTCAGTGCTCGTGCCCGCCCGCAGGCGCCTTCCCGCCGTGCGCGGCGGACGTCGTCGCGTCGCGGTGCAGGCGCTCGACGTAGTGCGTGAGCTCCACGTACGCCTCCACGAACTCGCGGCCCGCGGCCACGCTCGCCGCGGCGTTCTTCTTCGCCGCGGCGGCCCGCGCGAAGCGTTCCCGGATTCCCTCGTCGACGTGGTGCGCGACGCCCTTCAGGAGCCTGTCGGCGCTCCCGCTCTCGAGCGCCTGGTCGGCGAGCGCGATCGCGGGCTCGACGGGAGTTCCCGCCGGCAGGATGCCGGTGTAGGGCGCTCCCTCGCCGGCCCGGTGGATCCTGACGAGGTTTTCGAAGAAGTATTCGTCGGCCAGGGATCGGACCTCCGGACCCTTCCCGCGCACCGCGAGAGCGCGCGCAAAGGCCGCCTTCACCTCGGCCTCGGCTCCCGGCTTGACCCACTTGAGGACGGGCGTGACGTCTCCCTTGTCGAGAGCGACCCTCGCATCGGCGACGACGGGACCGTCGGCCGTGTCGCAGTGGGCGAGCGCCGGCCGGGCGGACAGGATCGCGCACACCGCGGCGGCGACGACGACGGACCCTTGCGTGAATCGGGACATGACATCCTCCTCGTTCGAGACGCACCTTGTCCCGGGGCGGGGCCATCCCTCATGACGGGCGTCATAGAGCCCGCCACTTTCCCGCCCGACGGCGGGCTCAGGCTCCGGCGGCGACGCCGCCCCTCGGCCGGCGCTTCCAGGCAACGTAGGGCTTCGCGAGCGTGCGCATCGCGGCGAGCTTCGTCTCGTAGAGGCGCGATCCGAGCGTCGGCGGGACGAGCTCGGCGGCCTCCTCGGGCTGGACGACGAGCGAGACCTGGATGCCCGGCAGGATCCCGACCGGCAGGCCGACGCGCGTGACGGCCTGCCAGAGGTACGCGAAGACTTCCTTCATGTCGTCCGGCTTCGGCGGGTCGACGTGCTCCATCGCGCTGCCGAGCGTGGGCCGGAAGATGCACACGGTCGGGAAGGCGCCCGCGTTCACGATGCGGTCGATCGCGCGCTTCGTCGCGTCGATCGGCTCGGGGCCCGCGATGATCTCGCCCGAGACCTTGCCGGGCCCCAGCTTCTTTGCGGTGTACTCCATTGCGTCGAAGAACGCCTGCTGGCCGACCGTCTGCGCCTTGCCCGGGCAGAGCCGCGCGAACGTCTCGGCGTCCTCGAACTCGTAGCAGAACGAGAAATGGTCGGTCCCGGCCGCGATGAGGTCGTCGTACTCCTGGAACTTGCGTCGCGGGACGGGCACGGCCTGGACGCCGATGAACCCGCCGACCTCGGCGCGGATCGCCCTGACGAAAGGCTCGCACTGCCTCAGGCCGTGGAGCGACTCGTGCTTGTCGATGTCCTCGAAGTGATAGCCCGTGTTCAGGTGCGTGAAGATCGAGCCCGAGCGGTCGCGCGCGGCCTTCGCGACCTCGACGACGTCCCCGACCTTCTTGCGCGACTCCTCGGCCTCGCCCACGTTGCGGCCCGTCGTGCAGAACGCGCACGCCGGCGATGCGGGCAGGTTCCAGTAGAGGCACGAGTTCGAGACGTAGATCCCGAGGTACGTGCCCTGCAGGACGCCGATGCGGCTCATCTCCGCGCCCGTCTTCGTCCTCCACGAGTACCACTCGGGCTCCGGCGGCACCTCGACGGGGTAGTGATCGCCCGTGCGCGTGTCCGTGATCGCGTACGCGGCTCCGCTCTTGACGAGGAGGAGAGGCGACCTCGCCGCGAACGGCTCGACGACCGGAACGTTGATCCAGATCTTCTTGCGCGGGGACGGCAGCAGCAGCTCGAGGCCCGAACCGAGGCCGGCGCGCGTGCGCGAGATGCGGCGGCCGTCCTCGTCCACGTGGCAGGAGTCATCGATGCGCATTCCAAGGCAGAAAAGCTCGATTTCGAGCTCGACGGGTTTCAGCATGGAGTTTCTATCCCTTCAGTCTCTTGCGGCGCGGGAGAAGGTCGTTCACCTCGCGCAGGGCGAGCTCGAGGCCTTTCTCGATGCCCGCGGGCTCTTCGCCCCTCTGGGCGCTCATCGTGTATTCGTCCCTCAGGCGCTGGAGCTTGTGGCCCAGGGCCCACAGGATCGTTTCGACGGCCTTCTGTTCGTCCTCGGATCGTCCCTTCGACATGGGCCGGATTCTGACCCAAGATCGCCCCCGATGCCCGTTCTCGCCGTTCTGGTCCGGACCCACAACCCCGGCAACCTCGGGGCCGCCGCGCGCGCGGCGAAGAATTTCGGGGCGGAGCTGCTGGTCGTCGACCCGCGCGCGGACCTGCTGCACCCCGACGCAGTGGCTTTCGCCTCCGGGGCTGAAGACTTTCTTAGAAAGGTGAAGACCCTCGGCGCGGTGGAGGATCTCGGCGCCCGAGCCGACGTCGTGGTCGCCCTTTCGTCCTTGCGCGGGCGGGCCTCGCGGGGGCTGCCGCCCCCCACCACTTTCAAGGAAATCTCCTCTTCCCTCCGGCGCGGCCGCCGCGTCGCCCTCGTGTTCGGGCCGGAGCGCGGGGGGCTGACGACGGAGGAGCTGAAGGCGTGCGACGCGCGGCTGAGGATCGCGACATCGGATGTGTTCCCCACGCTGAACCTCGCGCAGTCCGTCGCAATCTCCCTCTCGAATCTCTTTCCATTCGAAGAATCCTCGCGCCGAAGGCACGCAACGCCGCTCCCCGGAGAACCGCTGGCGCCGTCGAAGGACATCCGCCGCCTCCTCTCTTCACTCAAAGAGACTCTCTCTCTCTCGGGCTACCCGGGCCGGGGCCATTCCCGCGAGGTCATCGCCGAGATCGAGTCGTTCGTGAAGCGCGGGAAGCCGACCACGCGCGAGGTCACGCTGCTCCTCGGGGCGCTGGCCGCGCTCCGGCGCGGACTCGGCGTCAGCCCTTCGAAGCCCCGAGGCTGAACTGAAGCGCGCCCGAGGGGCAGAGCTTCACCTGCTCGACGACCTGCTCCGCGGGCGCCCCGTCGAGATTCACCCACGGCCGCCTGCTCACGTCGAAGACGTCGAAGAGGCCCCGGACACAGACCCCGGAGTGCGTGCAGACGCGGGGGTCGAACGTCACCGTGAGGCCGTCTCGTTCGTACTTCTGGAGCGGACTCTTCATGAGTCTGATTCTCTCTCATGACGCGTGCAGACCGCACTTCGGCGCGCCTGGGCCATGCGGCGCCCTTGCCCCCCACGCCGGTCCGGACGCATGTTGCCGGGCGAAGGGAGCACACCATGAAGATGAAGAGCCTCGCGTCCATCCTCCTGCCCGCGGCCCTCGCGGCCGCGGCCCCGCCGGCTTCGGCCCTGTCCGTCACGTCCGTCAGTCTCTCGGTCTCGCCCACGTCGAGCAGGGGACCCTGCCCCGTGAAGTTCACGTTCACGGGAAAGGTCACGCTCAACGGAAGGGGTGAATTCCGGTACAAATGGGAGCGCAGCGACGGCGCGGTCGACACCACCGGCCCGCACACCGCCGCGTACGACGGCACTCATCCGGCGATCGTCACGGAAACCTGGACGCTCGGCGCCGTCATGCCCGCGTTTCATCCCTTCCACGGCTCGGTGACGCTCCACGTCCTGGCACCGAATGACGTGAGCTCGAAGCCCGCCCCGTTCACGCTCGACTGCGGCGGTGGCGGCAACCCGACGGGCCCCACTCATCCGAACCCCAACTGCGACGGCAAGCCCGACCTCGTTCCCGCGCTCCACACGCCGATGGACGGCTGGGTGCAGGTGAAGAACGTCGGCAACGGCAACGCGGGCCCGACCCGCCTCCTGATCAAGTGCGTCAAGGAAGGTCACACGGGCCCCGGCGGCGGTTGCGTGGACGTGCCCGCCTCGGCCATCTCGGCGCCGTTTTTCGCGACGCCCGACGCGCTCGGCCTCAGCGTGCCCGCGATCCCGTGCCACGGCGAGTTCCACGTGACGATGCCGTGGTGGGCGAACCTGAACTGGCCGAAGGGGACCTACCACTTCACCGCCACGGAGGACGTCGGCAACACCGTTGCCGAGAGCAACGAAGGAAACAACGTCACGACGTCGACGCTCGTCAAGTAAGGAGCGGGACCGGCCCGCCCGGCGGGACGCGGCGCCTCAGACGTCGAGGTCGTCCGCGTCCCGCGCCCGCTCCATGATGAATTTGTAGCGCAGGGACGCGTCCTTGCCCATGAGCTCGCCGAGCGTCTTCTCGGCCTCGAGGACGCTCGGCACCGTGACCTTGAGCGCGCGGCGGCGCTGCGGGTCGAGCGTCGTCGCCTTGAGCTGCTCGGGCATCATCTCGCCGAGACCCTTGAACCGCATGATCTCGGGCTTCACGTTCTTCGGGAGCTTCGCGAGGATCGCGTCGCGCTCCCTCTCGTCCAGCGCCCAGTGCGTCTCCCGCGCCGCGTCGATGCGGTAGAGCGGCGGCTGCGCGAGGTAGACGTGCCCGCGCTCGACGAGCTTCGGCAGGTGGCGCCAGAAGAACGTCAGGAGGAGCGTCGAGATGTGGTGCCCGTCCGCGTCGGCGTCCATCAGGAGGAAGATCTTCCCGTAACGCAGCTTCTCGATGTCGAAGTCGGCGCCGACGCCGCAGCCGAGCGCCGAGACGATGTCGGAGAGCTCGCGGTTGCCCGTCACTTTTGCCGCGTTCGCCTGCTCGGCGTTCAGGACCTTGCCGCGCAGCGGGAGGATCGCCTGCGTGCGCCGGTCGCGGCCCTGCTTGGCCGAGCCGCCGGCCGAGTCGCCCTCGACGATGAAGAGCTCGGACGAGCCGGGGTCCGTCGAAGAGCAGTCCGCGAGCTTGCCGGGCAGGTTGAGCCGGTGCGAAACGGCGGTCTTTCTCGCGACCTGCTGGGCGGCCCGGCTCGCCTCGCGCGCCCGGGCCGCGAGGACGATGCGGCCGACGATCTGCTCGGCGAGCGTCGGGTTCTCGTTCAGCCACTTCTCGAGCGCGGGCCGGACCGCGCCGTCCACGGCCGCGGCCATCTCGGGGTTGTTGAGGCGGTCTTTCGTCTGGCCCTGGAACTGCGGCTCGAGGACGTAGGCCGAGAGGAGCACCACGATGCCTTCGCGGATGTCCTCCGCCGTGACGGTCACGCCCTTCGGGAGGAGCTCGTGCGTCTCGACGTAGTTGCGCACCGCCTTCGTGACGCCCGAGCGCAGGCCGTTCTCGTGCGTGCCGCCGGACGGCGTCGAGACGCCGTTCACGAACGAACGGACTTGCTCGTCCGTCGCCTCGGTCCAGACGAGCGCGAGCTCGAGGCGCGGCTCCTCCGGCCGCTCGAGGACGAACGCGCCCGCGTGCGTGGCGGCCTTGCCGCGCTGCGCAACGACGTGCGTGAGCCAGTCCGCGAGGCCGCCCTCGTGCGCGAGCTCCTCGCGGGTTGCCGGCTTCTGCGTCTCATCCGTGAAGACGACGCGCAGGCCGCGGTGGAGATAGGTCTTGGCCTCGAGGCGCTCGCGGATCTCCGCCGCGTCGAACGCGAGCTTGCCGAAGATCTCGGCGTCCGGCCGGAAGCGCACGGTGGTGCCCGAGCCGCGCACCTTCTCGCCGCCCGAGATCTTCGCGACCTTCGACGTCGCCTTCCCCTTCGCGTACGTCTGCCGCCACGTGTGGCCGTCGCGCTTGACCGTGACGGTCATCTCCGACGAGAGCGCGCAGACGACCGACGACCCGACGCCGTGGAGGCCGCCCGAGTGGACGTAGTTCCCCTGCTCGAACTTCCCGCCCGCGTGCAGCGTCGTGAGGATCAGCTCGAGCGCGCTCTTCTTGTACTTCGGGTGGACGTCCACCGGAATGCCGCGCCCGTTGTCCGTGACCTCGATCTCCTTGCCGTCGGGAAAGAGCGTGACCTCGAGCCGCGTCGCGTAGCCGTTGATGACCTCGTCGATCGCGTTGTCGACGATCTCGTTCACGAGGTGGTGGAGGCCCCGCGTGTCGACGCCCCCGATGTACATGCCGGGGCGCTTGCGGACGGGGTCGAGGCCTTCGAGGACGGTGATGTCGCGGGCGGTGTAGGTGGTGGCCATGAGGCGGGCAGAGGGTGAGGCGAAAAGCGCCCGGGGTCAAGCGGCCCGCCTCTGATAGCGTCGAGCTCGAGACGACAGGGGGGGTCATGCCGGAAACGCCGCAGCAATACACGCAGAGAATCCTCGGCAACCTCGAAGGAAGAAAGCCGCTCGACATCCTGACCGCGACCCCGCGGCAGATCGCGCGCCTCGTCAAGGGCGTGCCGAAGAAGAAGCTCTCGCGCCGTCCCGCTCCCCACACGTGGGCCGTCGCGGAGATCCTCGCGCACCTGGCCGACGCCGAGCTCGTCGTCGGGTTCCGCATCCGCCTCGTCCTCGGAGCGAGCGGCACTTCCATCCCCGCCTACGACCAGGACTCCTGGGCGGCGTTCTCGGACTACGGAAGGCACGATCCTTCCCTCTCCCTGGAGGCCTTCCGGGTGAGCCGGGAGCGGACGGTGCGGCTTCTGAAGAGCCTTCCCCGGAAGAGCTGGGATCTCTACGGGATGCACTCCGAGCGCGGGAAGGAAACCGTGACGCGCATGGTCGAGATGCTCGCGGGGCACGACGTCAACCACCTGAAGCAGATCCGGGAGCGACTCGCGAAGAGGTGACGTCGCGGCGACGTGGTCCGCTTACCGGTATCGTCCGGCCCGTTGACCGCCCTCCTCGCCCGCGCGTTCGACTTCTTCTTCCTCGTCCTCGACCGGACGGGCGCGGCGGCGCGTCTCGCGGCGCTGCCGCTCTTCCCCGCCGCGCTCCCGCTCGCGCCGCGCGCCGCGTGGGCGCTCGGGCTCCTCGGTGCCGCCGTCCTCCTCTTCTACGCGTCCCTCGCGGCGGGGCCGGACCGCCGCGTCGCGGGGTTCCGCGTCGTGACGCTCCTCGCCGGAGCGCTCCTCCCGCTCCTCGCGGCGCGGCTCGTCCCGGCCGGGTTCGCGCGCCCTTTCGGAGGCGGCGTCCTCGTCCTCGTCTTCGGGGCGGGCCTCGCGCACCGCGCTCTCGCGCGCCGGCGCAGGGAAAGCGCCGCCTCGCGCCTCCTCGAAGGCACGCGCTGGCTTCTCGAGCTCACGGGGATCGTCCTCTTCGGCGCGGCGGCCCTCGTCTTCTTCGGCGAAGGCCGCGTTCTCGGGCCCGCGGCGCTCTTGGGATTGCTGTGCCTGCGCCTCTCGATCGCCGACCTCCTCGACCCGTCGCGCCTCGCGAAGGAGACGGGTCTCACGGCGAGCGCGGCGAAGGACCTGAAGGCCGCCGGCCGCGCGAAGACACGGCCCGTACGCCGCGGAGCGCGCCTCGTCTCGGGCCTCCTCAAGCTCTCTCTCGCGGTTCTCTGGGTCTTCCTGCCTCTCCTCGCGGCCGTCGCGCCCGGCGAGATCGCGCGCGGCGAGTGGCCGGGCGCGGCGCGCGTTCTCCTCGCCTATCCCGCCGCGGCGCTCTTCCTGACCGGGATTCTTCTGCTCGTGGGCGCGACGAAACGCCTCGCGTCGAACCCGTTCGAGGCGGCGCGCGGCGCGATCGTCGGCGCCGGAACGCTCCTGTGGCTGTGGCTCGTCTTCGACCGCGCGTCCGTGGGCGAGGCCGTCGCGGTCCTCCCCGGCCTGTACGCTGCCGAGACGCTCGCGGGCTTCCTCTTCGGCGCCGCGTCGCGCGGGCGTTGAACGTTCCGACGTAACATCCCCGGATGCCCGACACCGCCTCCGGTCGCGACGCCCCGGCACTCGCTCGCCGCATCGGCTTCTGGAGCGCCGTCGCCGTCGTCATCGGGTCGACGATCGGCTCCGGGATCTTCCGGTCGCCCGCGGGCATCGCGGACAAGCTGCCCGGCCCGCTCCCGATGCTCGCCGTGTGGGCGGCGGGCGGCGTCTTCGCCCTCTGCGGCGCGCTCACGCTCGCCGAGGTCGCGAGCGCGCTTCCCCAGACGGGCGGCATGTACGTCTTCTGCCGCGACGGCTGGGGGCGGCTCGCGGGGTTCCTGTTCGGGTGGGGCCAGTTCTCGATGATCCGCGCGGCGTCGCTCGGGGCCATCGCGATCACGTTCTCGGAGTACTTCTTCCGCGTGACGGGCCAGAACCCGCAGGCGCCGGACAAGGTCATGGCCGTGCGCTGGTTCGCGGCCTTCGCGATCGCGCTCACGGCGGGATTCAACATCCTCGGAGTCCGCTTCGCGTCGAACGTGAGCAACGTGACGGTGGTCGCCAAGTACGGCGGCCTCGTCTTCATCGTCCTCGTCGCGCTCTTCGTCGGGCTCCCCAGGACGGGTGGCAACTTCACGCCCGCCGTGCCGGCCGGCAGCTTCCACGTCGCGGCGTTCGGCCTCGCGCTCGTCTCGACGCTCTGGGCGTTCGACGGGTGGGCCGATCTCGCCTACAACGCGGGCGAGGTGAAGGACCCGCAGCGGAACCTCCCGCGCGCCCTCATCGGAGGGACGCTCCTCGTCGTCGCGATCTACCTCGCCGCGAACGTCGCGTACCTCGCGGTCCTCCCGATCGAGAAGATCCGCGTCTCGAAGCTCGTCGCGGCCGACGTCGCCCAGGTCGTCCTCGGGTCGGCGGGCGCCGCGTTCGTGTCCGTCACGGTGATGGTCTCGACGTTCGGGACGCTGAACACGGTCCTCTTCACGAGCCCGCGCGTCTTCTTCGCGATGGCGGCCGACCGCCTCTTCTTCGCTCCCGTCGCGTCCGTCCATCCGCGCTTCGGCACGCCGTGGATCTCGATCTCGATGACCGCCGGCCTCGGGATCGTCTTCGTCCTCTCGCGCAACTTCGAGCAGCTCGCGGACGCGTTCGTGACGGCGTTCCTGCCGTTCTACGCCCTCGCGGTCGCGTCGATCTTCCGGCTCAGAAAGAAACCCGGCTACGCCCCGACGTTCCGCGTGCCGCTCTACCCGGTGCTGCCGCTCGTCTTCCTCGCGTCCGTCCTCTACCTCCTCGGCAACGCGATCGTGCAGCCCGAGAGCAGGTGGTCGACGCTCGCCGTCCTCGGAGTCGTGGCGGCGGGGATTCCGGTCTACTACCTCACGGTCGGCCGGAAGACGACCTAGCCCGCCAGCCGTTCCCTCACGGCGCTCTCGATCGTGTCGCCGTGCGCGACGAGACCGTGGTCGCCGCCCGCGACGCGGTGGAAGCGCGAGCCCTCCGCGAGCCGGCCGGACGCCTCCCAGCGCGCCCAGGCGTCCGCAACCTGCGCGTACGGCACGGTCTCGTCGTCCGTCCCCATGACGATCGAGACCGGGACCGGCGGAGGATCGTCGTCGACACGCACGAGCGCCATCTCCTCGAAAAAGCGCCGGTGGATCGGCAGGGGCCGTTCCTCGCCGTGGTGGAAAAGGTCGAATTCGTCGCTCTCGGGCAGCTTTTCCTTCCACCGCTCGTGAAAGCCGAGAGCCGGCGCGACGAGGACGAGCGGACAGGAGAGGGAACCCAGGATTCTTGAGAGTGAAAGAGCGACGAGAGCGCCCAGCGAGCTGCCGACGATCACTCGCGGCTCGGCGCGGTCGCATGCGGCCCGAGCCGCTTCGACCATCTCCACGAAATTCAATCCACGGAAGGTCGGGACGTTCAGGTCCGGGGCGACCACCTCGATGCGGTCCGGGCCGAAGCGATCCTCCAGCACGGCCCTCTTGCGGCCGCGAGGAGAGGACGCGAGGCCGTGGAGGTAGAGAATCGTCGACGTCGACGCCACGAACCGACTCTAGCAGCGCCTTCCCCTCGCCCCGTTGCCGGGGACTTGGACGCCTCGTCAACAAATCCGGCAGAGACACAATCCAGTCGATCCAATCGCTTGGAGACGGAGAAGTTGACGCGGATCACGCGTTAGAATCGTGGTAAGACTCGGTTTGAACGCTTACCTTTATTTGGAGGAGGTTCTTTAAATGCGGTTGATCTCGCGAATCTGTCTCGTGCTCCTCGTCACCGTCCTCGCGACGGCGGCGTGGGCCGGTGAGACCGGCTCGGTCTCCGGTGTCGTCAAGGACGGCAGCGGCCTGGCGGTCCCCGGCGCAACGGTCAAAATCACCGGCGCGCAGGCGCCCTACACGACCGTCTCGAACGCGAACGGAGCGTTCAAGTTCGGGGTCCTTCTGCCCGGCGACTACGTCGTCTCGGCTGACCTCAAGGGTCTCGGCTCGGCGAAGCAGTCGGTCAAGGTCTTCGTCGACAACGACGCGCAGGTGACGCTCACGCTCGTGTCGGCCGCGAAGGCCGAGGTCGTCGTGACCGGCTCGGTCGCCGAGATCGACAAGAAGGCCTCCGAGGTCAACTTCAACTACACCGACAACACCCTCAAGGACCTCCCGCTCTCGCGGACGTACCAGGGCGTCATCAAGATCATCCCGGGCGCCCCCACCGACACGAGCGGAATCGGCTACGTCTCCATGTCCGGCGGCACGCGCCAGGACAACAAGTACCTCCTCGACGGCGTCAACGTGACGAACCCGGGCTACGGCGCCCTCGGCGTCGACACGAACCAGCTCGACATCGCGGACTTCAACGTCAAGAAGGCCGGCATCACGGCCGAGTTCGGCCGGACGTCGGGCGCGATGATCAACGTCGTCACGAAGTCGGGAACGAACCAGATCGCCGGCTCCGTCCAGGTGAACTACTCGCCGTCCTCGTTCCAGGCGAGCCGGCAGTTCGACACGCAGTCCGACACGGACCTCGTCAACGCCCAGGCGAACATCGGGTTCCCGATCATCAAGGACACGCTGTTCGGCTACGTGTCCGGCGCCTACTACGACGCCAAGACCTCGGGCCAGTCGGCCACGGTCGGCGGCGTCACGACGACGCAGCCCGACTCGAAGTCGCACAACGGCGACTACTTCGGGAAGTTGACCTTCTTCGGCGGCCAGGCCCTCCTCGTCAACGCGGGCTTCCGCGCCCTCCCGGCGAAGTCCACCGACCAGTTCGGCTCGATCTACGACCTGCCGACCGCCGCGCAGGGCGCCGACACGACGAACTACGTCGGCAATCTCTCGGTCGACTGGTTCCTGTCGAAGAACACCATCCTCGAGGGGAAGTACGTCTACCTCGAGGAGAACGACACGTCGGCGGCGCAGACGGTGCTCGCGCCGTTCCAGCCCGCGGTCATCAACCCCAAGAACCTCGGCGCCTACGGCGCGTACTTCGACCCGGCCCGCAACTTCGGGAACGTGGGCGTGCCCGAGTTCGCCGAGACGGGCGAGAAGTACAAGCGCAGCGAGGTCAAGGCCGCGCTCACGCAGTACTTCGACGCGGGCTCCACCCAGCACGCGTTCAAGCTCGGCGGCGGCTACGAAGAGGCCGAGAACGACACCGTGCGCGCGACGAACGGCTGGGGCATCTGGGCCACCGGCCAGACGTGTCCGGCGTCGGTCTGCGGCACTGCCGTGCCCGGCGCGGTTCGCGCCCGGTACTACACGTCCCAGCCCGTCCAGTACTCGCGGGCGCGGACGTACTCGGCGTTCCTCCAGGACACGATCTCGATGAAGAACCTCACGATCTACCTCGGCGTTCTCGTCAACAAGGACGAATTCGCCCAGGTCTGCAAGGCCGGCAACATCTGCGGCTCGTCCTCGACGGCGCCCAACACGTCCGACGTGCGCTACAACTTCATGACGTTCGACTTCAGCCAGCAGATCCAGCCGCGCATCGGCATCACCTGGAACCCGAACCTGCTCGCCAGCGACAAGTTCTACGGCACGTACGGCGAGTACGCGGGCGTGGACCAGAAGTCGACGGCGCGCTCGTTCGCCCCGTACCGCATCCGTCAGGACCAGGCCTACTTCAACGGGACGACCGGCGTCTTCCTCGGCTCGCAGTACCGCGGCTCGTCGGGCGGCAAGCTCATCCCGACCGACCTCAAGCCTCCCAAGTACGAGGAGCTCTCCTTCGGCTACTCCGCGGCGGCCACGAAAGACCTCACGTTCGACGTCTACTATCAGTACCGCAACCTGAAGAACGCCTTTGAAGACGCGCCGATCGACGTGAACAACTACTTTGGCTCCTTCCAGGCGAAGAACTTCTTTGGCGCGCGCCGCACGTACGACGCCCTCACCCTCGACCTCCAGAAGCGCTACGCGAACTGCTGGTACGCGGACATGAACATCACGTTCAGCAGGCTCTACGGCAACTGGGACGAGGACTACGGCACCGGACTCTTCAACACGTCTTCGTTCCTCGAGGACGAGCCGGGCTGGAACAGCGCCGACCCGAACCGGTACGGCCATCTCGGACAGGACCGCCCGATCATCTTCAAGCTGATGGGCTCGTACGACCTGCCGCTCGGCTTCGTCGTCGGCGGCTTCCTCCGCGTCCAGAGCGGGACCCCGTGGGAAGCCCGCGGAGGCACTCCGTCGACGGCGAGCGGCCGCTACCTCGAGCCCGCCGGCACGAACCGCCTCCCGACGTGGACGACGGTCGACCTGCTCCTCGCCTACAACCTGAAGTTCGGCGGGAACATGGCCGCCCGCATCGAAGCTCGCGTCACGAACGTCTTCGACACGCAGACGGTCCTCGGCGTCACGTCGACCAAGTACCTCGACGGGTACGTGGACGGCAACCCGGCCGGGAACCTCGGCTGGCAGCAAACCACGCAGCCGAACCCGAACTTCGGCAACGCCACGAGCTGGGCGTCGCCCCGCCGGTTCACGGTCACCGCGCGGCTCGACTTCTAGGACGCGCCTTACCCGGTTTTCCCAGACGGCCCGGCGGAAACGCCGGGCCGTTTCATTTCAACCGGTCGAGTGCCGCCAGGAGCGCACGGGCCTTCTCGTAGCCGGAGTCGAGGCCGAGCGCCTCCCGCGCGAGAGACCGGGCGCGGTCCGTCTCCCCGATCTGGGCGAGGACGACCGCGAGGTTCACCCGGGCGGCCGCGCTCGTCGCATCCAGCCGGAGGGCCTCTTCGAGATCCGGGCGTGCGCCCGGCGCGTCTCCCGAGAGCGCGCGCGCAAGGCCGCGTTTCTCCAGCAGCGACGAGAGAATCCTGGCGGAGCCCGGACCCGGGGCGATCTCGTGCGACTTCGAGACTGCCGCGATGGCCTCGTCGCTCTTCCCCGCATCCTCGAACGACCTCCCGACCCGAAGCCAGAAGCGCCCCGGCTCGGGGTGGCTCGGCGCGGCCGTCTCGGCGTGCCGCATGGCCGCCGGGTCGCCCCGTTCGACCTCCCAGAGGACGAGGTACATCTCCTCGTCCTGCGCACCGTCCCAGAGGCCCGTCGGCCGGAGAGAGATCGCCGCGAGGACCGCGGCCACGGCCCCGGCGACCGCGAGGCGCGCGCCCTTCGCGTGCCACGCCGCACCGAACCGCGTCACCGCGGCGCCGGCGAGCGGGGCGACGGCGACGAGCAGGGGAAGGCGGTACCGCGTCGCGACGAAGAACGCCGCGACCGCGAAGACGTACGCCGGGATGAACGCGGCCCACACGAGCAGCGCCAGGCGCCGCTCGCTCACGGCGCCGGCGGCCCCGAGGAGGCCGAAGACGAGTCCTGCGCCCGCGAGCGGCACGAGGAGGCCCGGCCCGACGCAAAGCAGCTTCAGCGCGAGGCTCTTCTCGCGGTACCACGTGAAGCTGAAGTTGAGCGGGGCCTCGTCGCCCGAAAGAAGAAGATGGATCTTTCTTAGAAAGAGGGAAAGAGCGGCGCCGGGGTTCGTACGGATCCAGCGGAGCGCCTCGCGGGCGAAGTGCGAAGAGACTTCCCGTGACGACAGCTCGCGTCCCTCGGCCTTCTCTGCCACCTTCCTGGAATCCTTCGCCTGCCCGCCGATGTCGGGCGTGATCCCGGGAATCTCGCGGTAGGCGCCCGTGGCGCCCGGCCCGTTCCCGACGAGGAAGTTCAGGCCGCCGTGGGAAGAAACGAGAACGAACTCATGGGAGACGAGGAAATTCCTGAGAGTGAAAGGGGCGACGACGAGGGCCGTGCCCGCGAAGAAGGCCGCAATGAGGCCCACCCTTCGAAGAGAATTTTCTTTGAAGGTGAAGAGAGCAAGGGCCACGCCGATCGCTGCGACACACAGCAGGGCGTTCGGGCGGTTGAGGGAGAGTAGGCCGAACGCCGCACCCGTGGCCGCGAACGCACCCCAGCGCGGCAAGACGCCTCCCGGCGCCTCTACCCTCTTAACCTTCAAAGAAATCTTCTCTTCCTCTTCCGACCCGACAGCCCTTGCAAGCAGGAACAAGGCGAGGGCGGTGAGGAACGGGTCGATCGCCGCCTGCAGGATCAGAACCTCGTGGAACGTCACGACGCCCGCGAGGGCGTAAAGGACGCCGGCGGCGAGCGCGGCGCGTTCGCCGAAGAGCCGGCGCGCCGTGAGGAACACGAGGGCGACGGCCGCGGTGCCGAGGAGGATCTGGACGACGCGTGCGACCGGGAACGAGGGCCCCGTCGCCGCGAGGAAATACGCGTAGAGCGGGCTCACGAAGTACGGCACCGCGCCTTCGCCGCGCAGCACCAGATCGCCGTTCGCGATGCGGTGCGCGAGCCGGGCGTACACGCCGCTGTCGATCTCGCCGTACGGCTGGAGCAACGGGTGATTCCCCAGCTGCGCCAGCACCGCCGCCTTCGCGGCGAGCGTCGCGGCGAGCAGGGCATACAGGCTCTTCATCGGGGAGGAGGTTACCTCCCCCGCCTTGCTAAGCTGGCGGCATGTCCGCGTTCTGGATCGGCGTCGACGGAGGGGGCACCCGCACGCGCGCCGTCGTGGCGGGCGAGGATCTCGTCCCCATGGGACGCGGCGCCTCGGGCCCCGCGAACGCGGCGACGCGGCCACTCCCGCTCGTCGTCGAGACGATCCTCGAAGCCGCCGGCGACGCCGCGACGTCGGCCGTCGTCTCCATCCGGCGCGCCGAGCGCGTCGGCGTGGGACTCGCGGGAGTGGAGTCCGCGGGGCTCGTCCAGCCGCTGACCGCCGCCCTCGAGGAACACTTCGGGGCCGGCCGCGTCTTCGTGACGACGGACGCGCGCATCGCCCTCGCGGGCGCCGCCCCGGGCGACCCCGACGGGCCGGGGGTCGTCCTGATCGCGGGGACGGGCGCCATCGCCTTCGGGCGCGGCAAGGACGGCGTCGAGGCGCGCGCCGGCGGATGGGGGCCCCTCCTCGGCGACGAGGGCTCCGGCTACGCGATCGCGCGGCAGGGCCTCGCGGCGGTCGTCCGCGAGCTCGACGGCCGCGGCCCGAAGACCGAGATCCGGAGGCTGCTCTTCGAGTCCGAGCGCGGCATCCACACGCTCGAGGAGCTCCTGTCGAAGGTCTACCGGTCCGAGGGCGGCGCCGGAGACGTCGCCGCGTACTTCCCGCTCGTCCTCTCGGCAGCGAAGGCAGGGGACGGCGAAGCGCGCCGCATCCTCGCCGAAGCCGGCAGGGAGCTCGCTCTCGCGGCGATCACCGTCATTCGAAAGCTTCGCCTCGAGACGGAGACGTTTCCTGTTTCCACCGTCGGCGGCGTTTTCGCGGCAGGCGATATCCTCCTCGGGCCGCTCGCGGCCGAGCTTCACGCAGTCGCGCCCGGCGCGCGGGTGGGCCCGCCGGCGTTCCCGCCCGAGGTGGGCGCCATCCGCCTCGCGCGCGCCCGGTCGGGCGCCCGCGCATGAGCGAGACCGGCGCTCTCCTCGCCCGGATGCACGCGGCCGACGCGGGCGTGCAGGCGGCTGTCGGCGCGGCGCTTCCGGACCTCGCCCGCGCCGCAGACGCGATCGCGGCGCGGCTCGACGCCGGCGGCCGCTGGTTCTATACCGGCGCCGGCACCAGCGGAAGGCTCGGGGCCCTCGACGCCGCCGAGCTCCCGCCCACGTTCGGGACGGATCCCTCGCTCGTCGTCGCGCTCCTCGCGGGCGGAAAACGCGCGATGTTCGAGGCGGTCGAGGGCGCCGAGGACGACGCCGATGCCGGCGCCGTCGACCTCCTCCGCGCCGGGCTGACGGCGAGCGACGCCGTCGTCGGGATCGCCGCGAGCGGCGCGACGCCTTACGTGCGCGGCGCGCTGAAGGAGGCGAAGGCGCGCGGCGCGCTGACCGTCTCCATCGTCTGCCGGCCCGGGACGCCGCTCCTCGCAGAGGCGGAGATCGGCGTCCTCCTCGACACGGGGAGAGAGATCCTCGCCGGGTCGAGCCGGCTGAAGGCGGGAACGGCGCAGAAGATCGCGCTCAACATGCTCTCGACCGCGGTGATGGCCAGGCGCGGACTCGTGTACGAAGGCGAGATGGTCGCGATGCAGCCGACGAACGACAAGCTCCGGAAGCGCGCCACGAGAATCGTGGCGCAATTCGCGAAGATATCCGAAGAGAAGGCCGAAGATTTTCTTAGAAGGGTTAGTTGGCATCTGCCTTCCGCACTCATCGCGGCGAAATGGGGGGTCGATGCCGAGACGGCCGCTCTTCACCTTTCTAAGAAGAAATACAACGTTGCCGAAGCGCTGACCTCGCCCCCCGAGCGAGGCCGCGGATGAGCTCGGGAGCAAAGAGCCCGTCTTCGGTCCCCTCTTTCGTCGACCTCCACATCCACGGCGCGTTCGGCGTTGACGTTCTCACCGCGTCGGCGGCGGAGATGGACGCGCTCGCCGCGGGACTGTGGGCCCGCGGCGTCGCGGCCTTCCTGCCCACGCTCGTCCCGCTGCCGCTGCCGGAGATGGCCGCAGCCGTGACGCGCCTCTCGGCGTGGATGAGGACGCGCTCCGCGGGCGACGGGCGCGGGGCCCTGCCTCTCGGCCTCCACTTCGAGGGCCCGTTCGTCTCCGCCGCCCGCTGCGGCGCGCTCCACCGGAAGGACTTTCTCGACGGGACCGACGACCTCGCGCTCGGCGCCTTTTTCGAGATCGCGTCCTCGGCTCCGGGGCGCGGGGTGACGACGCTCGCGCCCGAGATCCCCGGCGGGATCGCGGTCGTGAAGGAATTCGTCCGCCGCGGTTTCGTCGTCTCGATCGGCCACACGGAGGCCGGCGTCGCGTCGCTCGAGGCCGCGCGCGCGGCCGGTGCGCGGCACATGACGCACTTCGGCAACGCGATGAAGCCCCTCCACCACCGCGAGGCGGGACCGATCGGCTGGGGCCTCGTGACGGACGGCGTGAGCGTGGACGTCATCGCCGACGGCCACCACCTCTCGGCAGAGATGCTGAAGCTCGTCTTCCGCGCCAAGGGCGACGGGCGCGTCGCTCTGATCAGCGACGCGATGCCGGCCGCCGGCCTCGCGAACGGCGACTACTCCGTCTGGGGCGAAACGCTCACCGTCGAGGACGGCACGGCGCGCAACGCCGCGGGCGCGCTCGCGGGGTCGACGGCGCTCCTCGACGACTGCGTGCGGCGCCTCGCGGCGACGGGCCTCCCGGAAGAGATCGCGGGGCGCGCCGCGTCGGACGTGCCGCGCCGCATTCTCGCGTCCGGCTAGCATTAGCCCGCCGTTTCTGAGATCCTCTCGCCACAAAACCATATGGAACTCGAAACCCGCGACGACGGACGCGTGACGATTCTCACGTTGAAGGGCGACCTCGGCATCGGCGATTCCGAGACGCTCTTCAAGAGGACGGTGTCGCGGCTGCTCGAGGAAGGCAAAGTCCATCTCCTCATCGACTGCACGGGCCTGCGCTTCGTCGACTCGACGGGACTCGGCGCCCTCGTCCGGGCCCTGACGACGTCGCAGCACGAGGGCGGGCAGACGAAGCTGCTCGGGGTCGGGCCGCACATGCGGAAGCTCCTCGAAATGACGAGGCTGGACTCCGTCTTCGAGATGTTCGACAACCGCGAGCAGGCCGTCTCCAGCTTCTGAGTCGAGCGAACGCCGCGAGCCGGGGAGGACGGGGCCGATGGCGGAAGAGACCGGGAGACGCGAATCCGGGGAGACCGATGCCGCGATGCTCGCGGAGTTCGTGCGCTGCACGGGGCTCGGCGAGCGCTCCACGTGGGCCGCCCGGTGGGCCTGCCGCCTCTCCGGCGCGGATGCGGGCGGAATCTTCGTCCTGGATACCGTCCGGTCCTCTCTCCTGTGCACCGGCGTATTCGGAGAGGCGGCCGCCCGCAGTCTGCGCCGGAGCGTCCCCTCGAACTCGGGTCTCGCACGCGACGTCCTCCGGGACCGGGCGACCCGCGTCGTGCGCGTGGACGAGGCCGGCGCCCGCGAGGACCCCCTCGTCCTTGCCGTGTCCGCGGGCGCGGCCGCGGTGTGCGTGTCGCCGCTTCCCCTCGAGCGGGGAGCCGCCGGAGTCGTCGCCCTCGGACTGCGCGAAGCACCCGGCCGGGAGCGCCTCGCCCCGCTCGAGCGTTTCCTGCGCCACGCGGCGGCAGCAGTCGACACGGCCCGCGAAGCCGACCGCAAGGCGGCGGGCATGCTCCAGGCCATCGAGCGGCTCACGAGCCTCTTCGACCTCTCCAAGGCGTTCGGCTCGACGATCGACCTCGTCGAGCTCGACGCCCTGATCGTCCAGAAGGCCGCGGATTTCTGCGCCTGTGAGACGGCCTCCCTGTGGTTCCTCGAAGGCGACGGCGGCGACGTGGTCCTCGCCGCGACCGCGGTCAACCCGAACTACGACGTCGACACGCCGCCGGTGTCCGTCGGCGCCGCCGTCATCGCGGAAGTCCTCGCGAACACCGAGACTCCCATGCGGCTGAACGTGCTGCCGGACGACGACCCGATCCGCACGGCGGATCCCGCCTATCCCGTCAGCTCCCTCCTCGCGGTCCCCCTCCTCGAGGACGACACGCCGATCGGCGCCCTCGTCCTCGCGAACAAGCGCGGGCGGCACCCGGAATTCAACGACGGGGACGAGGAGCTCCTCCTCGACCTCGCCCGCCAGGCCGTGCGCGCCCTCCACAACGCGCGCCAGTACGAGGCCGAGAAGAAGGTCGCGGAGCTGGACGCCCTCCTGACGGTGAGCCGCGAGATCACGTCGACGCTCGACCTCGACAAGGTCATGCACGCGATCGTGAACTCGACCGGGGCGCTCGTCCGGTACGACCGGTGCGCGATCGGGATCCAGGACAGGGGCCGCCTCCGGCTGGGCGCGGTGTCGGGGATCCTCGAGCTGGACCGCGGCCGGCCCGACCTGAAGAGGACCGCGGAGATCCTCGAATGGGTCTACGGCAGCGGAGGAGACGTCTCGGTCGTGGAGAACGAGGACGGGACGCTCGAGACCGACCGGGCCGAGACGACGGAGAAGTTCCGGATTTTCTTCGCCGAGGGCAAGCTGAACTCGTTCCACGGGATCCTCCTGAAGGACGAGGAGGGTCCGCTCGGCGTCCTCGGGTTCGAGAGCTCCGAACGGCTGGTGTTCGACGACGAGACGCGCAGTCTCCTCCAGATCCTCGTCAACCAGGCCACGGTGGCCGTGCGCAACGCGCAGCTCTACCGGCAGGTGCCGCTCGTCGGCTTCCTCCAGCCCCTCCTCGAAAGAAAGAAGAAGCTCCTGGGCGTCTCGCGCTCCCGCCGCATCACGTGGAGCCTTGGCGCGATCGGACTTCTGGTCGTGCTCTTCGTCGTCCCGTGGCGTTTCCGGCTCACGGGAAACGCGCGCGTGCTCCCCGCGCGGCGCGCCTCGGTCACGGCGGGCGTCGACGGCACCGTGGCCCGGGTCCTCAAACTCGAGGGCGACTCCGTGAAGGCGGGCGAGGTCGTCGCCGTGCTCGAGAACGAGACGTACGCCGCCGCGGCCGCCGCGGCCCGCTCGGCGTACGACATCGCGGAGGCGGACGTCTCGCGTTTCCGCGCGGCCGGCGACGCCGCCGCCGCGTTCGAGGCCGAGTCGCACCGCACGGAGCTCGCCGCGCGGATCGCCCTCGAGGACGAACGGCTCGCACGGACGCGCCTCGTCGCGCCCGTCTCCGGCGTCATCGTGACGCCGCGCGTCCAGGAACGCGTGGGACAGAACCTCGCGCGCGGCGCGGAGCTCTGCGTCGTCGCCGACACGACGACGATGGTCGCCGAGGTCGCGATCCCCGAGGAGGACGCGGCCCGCCTCCAGCCCGGCCAGGCCGCCGAGGTCAAGGTCAACACGTACCCCGGCCGGACGTTCGCCGGCTCCGTGACGCGCGTCGGGGCGCTCGTGCGCGAGGAGAGCAAGGATCGCTTCGTCGTCGCCGAGGTCGGGGTCCAGAACCCGGACGGCCTCCTGAAGACCGGCATGCAGGGGAAGGGCAAGGTCCGCGTCGGGTGGAGCAACATCGCGACGCTCGTGCTCCGCCGCCCCGCCCGCTGGCTCTACGGGAAGCTCTGGCCGGTCCTGCCGTGAGCGCCGCGGCCGGTTCGCGGCCCGCGCTGGCCGCCGAGAGGGGCACCCGGCTCCTCGCCGAGAGGTTCGGGACGCGCGGTGAGAAGCCTTCCCTCAAGAAGAACCTCATCGCGCGCCCGCAGGTCCAGATGGGCGAGACCCGGATCATGGTCAAGGACCCGGACCGGACGAAGTACTACGTCTTCGCGGACTACGAGTGGCGCCTCATCGAGCTCTACGACGGGACGCGCACGCGGGCCGGGATCGTCGCGGACTACAACGCCCGCTACCCGTTCGACCCGATCGACGAGGCGCTCGTCCTCGACTACGAGGAGATGCTCCGCAAGATCGACCTCATCGAGCAGTCCGGCGCCGAGAGGGGCCTGCAGCTTCTCGCCCACGCCAAGGAGGCGCGGGTGCGCGCGGCCGAGGAGAAGGCCGAGGGCTTCAACCCGTTCTTCCTCCTCTTCAACGTCCTGGACCCCGAGGAGTTCCTGAAGCGGACCGTGAAATACGTCCGCTGGATCTGGACGCCGCCCGTCGTCGTCGTCTGGTCGCTCGCCGTCCTCTGGACGATCGGGGTCTTCATCCTCCACTGGGACCCGATCTTCGCGGGAACGTACGAGCTCTATGCGTTCCTCCGCAAGCCGCTCATCGACGCGATCCAGTTCTTCTTCATCCTCTCGTTCCTCGGCTTCTTCCACGAATACGGGCACGCCTACGCGGTCAAGATCTACGGCGGCGAGGTCCACGACATCGGGATCGCGCTCCTCTACTTCACGCCCGCGTTCTACTGCGACACGACGGACGCGCTCCTCTTCGAGAACAAGTGGCACCGGCTGTGGGTCAACACGGCCGGGATCTACGTGGAGGGCTTCGTCTGCGCGGCCGCGACCGCGCTCTGGGTCGTGTCGTATCCCGACACGCTCCTCCACGAGCTCGCGTACAAGACGATGCTCTTCACGGGGATCTCGACCATCTTCTTCAACGTGAACCCGCTCGTGAAGATCGACGGGTACCACGCCCTCACGAGCCTCCTCGAGATGCCCGACCTGCGCGAAGAGTCCTTCCGCTACATCGGCCTCGTCTTCCAGAAGCACGTCCTCAGGCTGAACGTGCAGGTCCCCGTCACGACGCGCAGGCGGCGCCGCATCTACTGGATCTACGGCCCCCTCGCCCTCGCGTACGTGGGCGTCGTCATGTCGTTCATCGCCGGGGTCCTGAACAACCTCTTCCGCAAGACCGTTCCGGATTTCGCGGTCGTCCTGCTCGTCGCCTCCCTCGCGTTCATCTTCAAGAAGCGCGTCCGGCTCGTGCTCAAGACCGCGCGTCTCGCCTACCTCGACAAGAAGGAGTTCCTCATGTCCCGCGCCGCACGGCCCCGCCTCGCCGCTCTCGCGGCGGCTCTCCTTCTCCTCCTCGTCGTGCCGTTCAGCCGCGAGACCCTCACGAGCGAGGGCGTCCTCTCCCCCGCCGTGCGGCTGCGCGTCGAGGCGCCCGAGGACGGGCGGGTCGACGAGGTGCTCGCGAAGGAGAGCGACGCGGTGAACGCGGGGGACGTCCTCGTGAGGATGTCGAGCGCAGCCGCGACCGCCGCCGCGGCGGAATCCGCCGGCGACCGCGAGCGGTCGGCTGGAGCGGCGCGCGCGGCGCGCGCCGAGGGCGAGGCCGGCGACGCCTACCGGGACGAGCGCAAGGCGGATTCCGCGGGAGTCGCGCTCACCGGAGCCCACGCGCGGCTGGAGAAGCTCGCCGTGCGCAGCCCGCTCGCCGGGCGCGTTCTCACGCCGCGCACCGGGGACCTCGAGAGCCGCTTCGTGCCTAAGGGCAGCCTGCTCCTGGAGGTCGGCGACTGCCGTGAGCTCGTCGTCGCGCTCCCGGTCTCCGAGAGGCTCCACGACGACCTCGCGGTCGGAGCGGCCGTGACCGCGTACGTCCGGCAGAGGCCGCTCGAGGCGATCCACGGCACCGTCCGGCACATCGCGCCCGCGTCCGCGGGCCACCCGGAGACCGCGCGGCCGGGCGTCGAGCCGCCGCTGCCCGCCGAGATGCCGGACCGCTTCGTGGCGCTCGCGTTCTTTCCGAATCCCGGCGAGACGCTGCGCCCCGGCTCGCCCGTACGCGCCAAAATCGCCGGACCCCGCCGCTCCTGGGCCGCGCGCGGCGTGCGCGTCGTCGGCCGCTGGATGAAGTCCGTCTTCTGGTGAGGGGCCGAAGAAACGAAGGGCGGCCGCTTGCGCGGCCGCCCGATTGCTCAGAAGGTGAGTGAAAGACTCGCCGAAGGGGCTTACTCGGCGTTTTCCGTGGAGCGGGCCGAACGGGCGCTCGCGATTTCGCGCGCCGAACGCGCGTTCTCGACGTTCCGGGCCGAACGGGCGTTTTCGACGTTGCGAGCCGAGCGCGCGTTCTCCACGTTCCGGGCCGAACGGGCGTTCTCGACGTTGCGAGCCGAGCGCGCGTTCTCGACGTTCCGGGCCGAGCGGGCGCTCTCGACGCTCCGCGCGGAGCGGGCGCTCGCGACCTCGCGGGCCGAGCGGGCGGCGATGGCGCTCGGCGAGGAGACGGCCGGGTTGCCGCCCAGGCTGCCGACGCGGATCTCGCTCACGACCTTCCCCGTCGCGGACTTGATCTTCGCCTTCTGTTCGGCCGTCAGCTTGATTCGTACTTCGTTTGCCATCGCATCCTCCCTTTCGGTTCTCTTGGGTCGCTCCGACCATCGCAAGGGCCCTGCCAGACCTCTCGAAGCCGGCGCGGACGTCCGAAGCCCCGCCAATTGCGAGGAAGGGGCGAGGCGAACCGAGACGGAGTCTCGGGCGCAGATGACTTTTTCAACCGCGGGGTTGAGGAATTCAACCGTCAGAGCCCGTACTTGCGGCAGAGGTATTTCATCTGGTTCGGGTCGAGACCGAGGGCCTGGGCCGCCCGCGCCTTCACCCCGCCGGTCCGGGCGATCGTCCGGACGAGGAGCTCCTTCTCGAACCGGGCCACCGCCGCGGCGAGCGGGAGCTCGCCGTCGCCGCCTCCGGCCGCCCCGGGCCCGGACGGGGGCAGGTGGCCGGGGAGGATCGCGTCCTCCTCCACCATGAGGGTCAGCATCTCGACCAGGTGCTCGAGCTCGCGCACGTTTCCGGGATAGGGACGCGCCTTCATCGCCTCGAGCGCCTCCGGCGTGAACGCCTTGGCAGGCCGCCCGTGCCGCCGCGCGGCGCGGATCGCGAAGAACTCCACGAGGAGCGGGATGTCGTCGCGCCGCTCGCGGAGCGGGGGGAGCTCGAGGACGACCGTGTTGATCCGGTAGAACAGGTCCTCGCGGAAGCCGCCCTTCGCGACGAGCCGCGCGAGGTCCTCGTTCGCGGCCGCGATGAGGCGGATGTCGACCGTGACGGTCCGGTTGCCGCCGACCCGCTCGAACGTGCGGCCCTCGAGGACCCGGAGGAGCTTCGCCTGGATCGCGGGCGTGAGCGTCGCGACCTCGTCGAGGAAGAGCGTCCCGCCGCTCGCGAGCTCGAACTTCCCGGTCCGCGCCTCGGCGGCGCCCGTGAACGCCCCCTTCTCGTGGCCGAAGAGCTCGGACTCGGCGAGCGACTCCGGGAGGGCCGAGCCGTTCACGGCGACGAACGGGCCGCCCTTGCGCGGGCTCCCCCGGTGGATCGCCTCGGCCACGAGCTCTTTCCCCGTCCCGCTCTCGCCCTGCAGGAGCACGGTCGCGTCGGAGGGCGCGACACGCCCGATCTTCGCGAAGAGCGCCCGCATCGGTGCGCTCGCGCCTACGAGGCCGTCGAAGGAGCGCCCGCCCAGGATCTCGTCCTTCAGCGCCCGGTTCTCGGCGAGGAGGCGCGCGCGCTCGAGCGCGCGGCCGAGGACGAAGAGGAGGTCGGCCTTCTCGACGGGCTTTCGGAAGAAGTCGAACGCGCCGAGCTCGACGGCTTTCAGCGCGTAACGGCGGTCCGTCTCGCCCGTCATGACGACGACGGCGGCCTCGGGGCGCTTCGACCGGATCGCGGCGAGAAGGCCGAGCCCCTCCTCCGCCTCGCGGGACGGCGGCAGCCGCAGGTCGATGAGGAAGAGGTCCGGCTCGCGCGCGACGAGGGCGAGTCCGGCCACGGCGTCCGGCGCGGTGACGACGTCGAACGCGCCCTTCAGGGCGAAGACGAGCTGGTCGAGCAGGAGGCGGTCGTCCTCGACGATCGCGAGGCGCCCCTCCCGCCCGCTCACGACGCGCTTTCGACGGACAGAATCGCCCGCACGAGGGTTCCCGCGCCCGGCCGGCTCTTCACGACGAGATCGCCCCTGTGGAAGAGCAGGATCTGGCTGCTCGTGTAGAGGCCGAGACCGACGCCCTGCGGCTTCGTCGTCTGGAACGGACGGAAGAGCTGGTCCCGGGTGAACTCCTCGCTCATCCCGGGGCCGTCGTCCTCGATCTCGACGACGACCATGCGCTTGCGGCCGCGGCGCTCCTCGTACGTGCGCACGACGACGCGCCCGCCCTCGGGAGCGACGGCTTCGAGCGCGTTCTGCACGACCGAGAGGAGCGCATCCTTCAGGTAGTGCGGGTCCCCCCAGACGAGCGGGAGAGGCGTCAGCTCGGCCGTCACGTGTGGCGGCGCCTGTCCGCGCGCGCCGCGGACGTGCGCCACCCGGAGGACCTCGCGAACGAGGTCGTTCACGTCGACTTCCACCTTGATGAGGATCGAGTCCGCGTGCGCCGTCCAGCGGCTCACCATCGCGTCGAGCCTTTCCCGGGTCCCCTCGAGGAGCTCGACGACGCTGCGCTTGAAGTCCGGGTCGCCGAAATGCTCCTCGAGGTTCTCGAGCACGAGGCCGAGGCGGAAGCCCATGTTTCGCATGTCGTGCAGGAGGACCGAGTCCATCGTGGACTTGAGGCGCCTCTTCGAGGGGCGGGGACGCGCCGGCATCGCGGAACCCTCAGCGCGCGGAGGGCGCGAACACGAGCTTCACGCCGAGTCCGGGCCGCAGCACTTTCTTCGCGTCGCGCGGCACCCGGACGAGGACCTGGATCGTTCCGCTCGCGGGATCGACGACGGGGCTCACGAAGGAAACCCGCCCCGCCGCACGGACGTTCGGGAATTCCGTCGACGAGACGACCACCTCGTCGTTCACCCGGACCGACCCCAGCGCGGCGGTCGGAAGGTAGGCGCGCGCGAGGAGCGGCTCGAGCGCCATGACCTTGAAGAGCGGCTTGTGCTCATCGAGGAGGACCTTCTCGCCGGCGCGGACCCATCGGTCCGCGACGATTCCGTCGAAGGGGGCCCGGATCACGGAGCGGTCGATCACGAGCTTCGCCCGCTCGACCTCGACGGCGGCCAGCTCGAAACGCGATTTCTTCTGCTCGAGCTCGGCCTTGCTCGCGAGGCCCAGGCGGGAAAGCTCCTCGAAACGGTCCAGGTCCGCCCGGGACACACGGAGCGTTTCCTCGGCCGCCTGCCGGTCCAGCACGAATTCCCGCTGGTCGAGGACGGCGAGCGCCTGGCCTTTCTTGACGGGCTCGCCGCGGTCGGCGGCGATGCTGTCGACGACTCCGCTCACGCGCGTCGTGACCGAAACCTCCTGCTCGACCATGAGGTTGGACGTCGCGGTGAGGGGACCCCTCGGCGCGGGGGCAGAGCCCGGCGTCTCTGCGGACAGAGGCGCGGCCAGAAGGAGCGCGATCACGAGCCCGTTCGCGTTCGTCCGGAACCCCCTGAGTGAAGCTCGGCGCATCATATCCGGATCGCCCTTCAGATCTTCCAGAACCAGCCCCGCTTCTCGAAGACGCGGAGGACGGCCCACCAGACGAGGATCGTGACGAGCGCGAACGCGTGCGAGCGGAGCGTGGGGTCCGCGATCCACGAGAAGCCCGCGCGGTAGAGCCACGTGTGGAGGCTGATCGCCTTTCCCGCCGCGTCCGGCGCCTTGATCAGGCCCATCGTCTTGGCGAGAAGGCCCGAGAGGACGAAGACGAGAAGAGGGTTGGTGCCGAACGTGAAAAATGGCGCGAACGGCTTCTTCCAGCCGAGAACGTCGATCACGAGGACGCAAAGGCAAAGCGTGAGAAGGGCGGCGCCGGACGTGAAGACGACGTACGAGCCCGTCCAGAGGTTCTTGTTGACCGGGAGCGAACGGCTCCAGAATGTCCCGGCGGCCGTCGCGAACGCGCCCCACGCGAAGAGCCGCGAGACTTTCTCCCTCACCGTCGCGTCGCCTTTCAGGAGAAAGCCGGTCAGCGTCCCCGTGAGCATCGTCGCGATCGCGGTCAGCGTCGAGACGAGCCCCTCGGGGTCCCAGCCCTGCGCGTTCTTCCAGAGGTGGCCCTTCAGGACGGCGAGGTCGACGGCGCGCTGGACGTTGCCGGCGGGCGTCAGGTCGTAGCCCGTCCCGAGGAGGATCCACGTGTGAAGCGCGAGGAGGACCGTGACGGCCGCCGCCACGCCCGCCCAGCGCCGCTTCCAGACGGCGAGCAGGATCCACGTGCCGAGGACGTACGTGAGCCCGATGCGCGGGAGGACGCCCGGGATGCGCAGCCGCGCGAGGCGCTCGAGGAACGGCACGAACGGAAAGAACGCCATGAGCCATCCGACGAGGACGATCGTCATTCCGCGCCGGAACGCGTGCCGCGCGAGCTCGCGGCGATCGGCGCCCTGCGCCATGCGCTTCTCGAGCGAGAACACGCCCGCCACGCCGACGATGAAGAGGAACCACGGAAAGATGAGGTCCGTCGGCGTCCAGCCGTGCCACTCGGCGTGGTCGAACGGTCCGTACAGATGTCCCCAGTCGCCGGGGTTGTTCACGAACACCATCCCGACGACCGTCAGGCCGCGGAACATGTCGAGGGCTGCGAGACGCTGCTCCTTCTCGATGACCGCATGTTAGAACGGGGGACGGGGAGAAGAGAGAGATGAAGATTTTCTTAGAAGGTGAATGTGCATGGCAGCAGCAGCGGCGCGGGTGGCCCCCGATGCAACGGCGGGTCCCCTCCCCTCTTCACTTTCTAAGAAGCTCTTCTTCCTCCTCTCCTCTTCTTCTTCATTCTCTCCTCCTGAGCAGCATCCTCTTCTCTCTCTCCTCCTGCACGACGATCCCGGCGTCGCTGCACGTGATGCCCGCGGACGCGCCCCTCGCCCGCCGCGTCGCGAAGCTCGCGGCGGGCAGCGGGGCGCACATGGGGATCGTCGCCCTGCACGTCGAGAGCGGGCGCCGCTTCGAGCTGAACGCGGCCGAGCCCTTCGAGGCCGCGAGCGTCATCAAGATCGCCCTCCTCGCCGAGGCCGCCGCGCGCGAGGCCGAAGGCACGCTGGACCTGACCGACCGCTGGAAGCTCTCCGCGAAGAGCCTCGCCGCGGGCTCCGGGATGCTCGACGAATTCGACCCCGGCCTCACGCCCACGAACCGCGATCTCCTCTCGCTCATGGTCGCGATCTCCGACAACACGTCCGCAAACCATTTCATCGACCTCTTCGGCGCGGACGCCGTGAACGCGCGCATGGCGAAGCTCGGCCTTCCGGACATCCGCCTCGTCGGCCGCATCCCGGACCTCGGGAAGGGCGAGGGAAAATGGGCGCCGCTCGGCGTCATGACGCCGAACGCGACCGCCGAGTATTACCGCCGCGTCGCGACGCGCACGCTCCTCGACCCCGCCTCCGACCGCGTCGTCGCGAAGCTCCTTGCCGTCCAGCACACGCGCGACCGGCTGCCCCGCCTGCTCCTCGACGAAAAGAGCTCGACCTGGGCCGGCAAGACAGGCAGCTACGGCGGCGTCCGCAACGACTCGGGCATCCTCACGACGAAGAAGGGCCGGTTCGTCCTCGTCGCGTTCGCCGATCGCATCCCGGACGAGAAGGGCGCGACCGCACAGGCGACGCGCGCGATGGGCGAGATCGCCGCGGCGGTCGTGAACGCGTGGTCCGAGACGCTTCCGGACGTCGCGCTCCCGCCCGAGCCGCCCGCCGTTCCCGCGCTGCGTCCGGCCGTCCCCCGCATGGAGACGACGCTCGCCGAGGCGCGCGCGGCGGCGCAGCCGTCGAACCTCGTCCGCGTCTGGCGCGACACGGACCGGCGCTTCTGGGACGCGTGGGCGCTCGCGGGCGGCGAGACGCGCGACGCGTGCCTGATCCCGATGCCGAACTCGTGGTGGGAAGGGTTCCGGCCGTCGAAGATCGAGCCGATCTCCGCGCTCATCCTCCACCACACGTCACAGGCCACGGACGAGGAGTGCATCGCGCTCTTCCAGAAGCCCGAGAGCCGCGTGTCCTCCCACTTCCTCGTCGGGCGCGACGGCCGCCTCTACCAGTTCGTCTCGCTCGAGCACCGGTCCTGGCACGCGGGGCCCTCGACGCTCCACGGCCGCCTCGCGCTGAACCGGACGTCGGTCGGCGTGGAAATCACCGGCGACGGGAACAAGGTCCCGTTCTCGCCGGCGCAGATCGAGACGGTCGTCCGCCTCGTTGGCGTCCTGACGGCGATGTTCGACATCCCCGCACCCTGGATCGCCGGCCATGAGCACATCGCTCCGGATCGCAAGGACGACCCGGGCGCCCTCTTTCCGTGGAACGACGTCATCCGCCGCGGACTCGAAATGTCCGAGTTCCTGCGAAAAAAGGGCCTTTCCGGAAGGGATTGATTTCCGAGGGGCGGTCTCTTATAGGATGCGCCCGCCCATCATGCCCAGCAGGCTTTCCCGTCTCGACGACGCCGAGACGCTGCGCGGCCTCGTCCGGGATCTCCGCGAGGGGATCTACGTCACGGACCGCGACGGACACGTTCTCGACGCGAACCGCGCGTTTCTCGCGATGTTCGGCGTGTCGTCGCTCGACGCGCTCAGGGCCTGCAGGGCCGCGGACCTCGTCGTCGACGTCGCGCGCCGCGAGGCCGAGCTCGAGATCCTCCACCGGGAGGGCGTGGTCCGCGACTTCGAGATGGAGATCCGCCGCGCCGGAGGCGAGGTTCGCACCGTCATCGATTCGGCCACGTGCGCGAAGGACCCCGCGACCGGCGAGGTCTTCTTTCACGGCATCCTGATCGACATCACGGACCGCAAGCTCCTCGAGCAGCGCCTCCTCGACCAGAGCCTGCGCGACCCGCTCACGGGCTGCTTCAACCGGCGGTACCTGAACGAGTTCGAGCGCCGACACGCGAGCGGCTCCCATCCGTCCTTCTCGGGTGCGTGGGGCTGCATCATGGTCGACCTCGACTACTTCAAGCAGTACAACGACGAGTTCGGCCACGAGGCGGGCGACGCCGTCCTGAACCGCGTCGCCAGGTTCCTCATGCGCCAGACGCGCGCCGAGGAAACGGCCGTCCGTATGGGCGGCGACGAGTTCCTCCTCCTGCTCGACGGGGCCGACGCGGCGGCGACGGAGTTCGCGGCCCGGCGCCTCCAGGCCACGGCCGACCGCGAGCTGATCGTCCCGTTCTCCATGGGCTGGGCGGCGCGGGAGGACGGCGAGGCCCTCGAGAAGACGATCGCGCGCGCCGACCAGGCCCTCCTCAAGTCGCGCGGCCGCACGCGCTCGGGCGAACGGCCGCGGCTGGTTCTCCCCGCCTAGGCCTGAACCGGCGTCACGCCGAGGCCCGGGCCTTCCGGCATCGCCCAGACGCCCTTGTCGATCCGGAGCCCCGTGAACGGGTCTTTCGCGAGCAGGAGGTTCCCGTCGAGGTCCAGCCAGTCGAAGAGCGGGCCCAGCGCGAGGCCCGCGGCGATCCCGACGGAGGACTCGATCATGCAGCCGCACATCGTCTTCAGGCCCACGGCGCGCGCGACGACGACCTGTTCCCACGAGCGCGTGATGCCGCCCGCCTTCGCGAGCTTCACGACGACGCCGTCGAAGAGGCCCGCCTTCTTCGCGACGTCCGCCGCCGTCAGGACCCCTTCGTCGCCGAGGACGGGGTACGCCGCGAGGCCCTTGAGCTTCACCATCTCGGCGTCCAGCGCGGCCGGCATCGGCTGCTCGAGGTAGAGCGGCTTGACGCCGTTCAGCCAGAGGATCTTCCTGCGGGCCTCGTCGACCGTCGCCCAGCCCTCGTTCGCGTCCACCGTGAGCGCCTGGCTCGAGACCGAGCGGATCGCCGCGATGTTCTCCTCGTCGCTCGGAAGGCCGATCTTGATCTTGAGCTTCGGGAACGCGGCCGCTTCCTTCGTCTTCTGCTTCATGACGTCGGCCGTGTCGATGCCGATCGAAAACGTCGTCACCGGCATCCCGTGCGCGGGCACGCCGAGGAGCTGGTGCACCGGGCGCCCGAGCCGCTTGCCCTTCCAGTCCCAGAGCGCGATGTCGAGCGCCGCGACGACCTCGTGGTCGTTCCCGGCGGCGGCCTCGGCCTTTTCGAGCCACGTCAGGTGGTCCCACGGCGACAGGCCGGCGACGGCCTTTTCCACCTTCGCGTACGCGGCCTCCGACGTCTCCCAGCTCTGGCCCCAGCGCTTGTTCGCGGCGGCCTCGCCGTAGCCCGTCACTCCCTCGGACGTGATCGTGAGGAGCCCGTTCTTTTTCTCGTCCGACGAGCCGCGGGCGATCGTCCACGTGTGCGCGAGCTTCAGGATGAGCGGGCGGTAGGACAGGGAGACCGGGGCCGCAGACGGACGGGACGGGGATTCCGCGAACAGGGCTTCCGGGAGGGCGGAGGAGGCGGCTGCGGCGGCGGAAGAGAGAATGAGTCCGCGGCGGGAAATGGGCTGCGTCATGCGGCGATTATGGTGGAATCCCGGGATGCGCCTCGAAGGAAACCCCGTTCGCCGCACCTCCGCCATTCGCGCGCTCGCCGCGGCCCTTCTTCTCTTCTCATTCGAAGAAAACTCTCTCTCCGCATCTCCCGGCGCGACACCCGCACCTGCGAAGACGGCCATCGTCGTCGCGGCGGTCCAGGACCTCTTCGTGAGACCCGACGAGACGTCGAGCGTGGACGACCAGGCGATCCTGGGCGACCGCGTGACGGTCCTCGAGGACGCGGCCGGCTTTGCGAAAGTGAGGACCGCCGCGGGGGAGGTGGCTTGGATTCCTGAACGGGCGATCCGTCGAGATGACGGCGCGCAGGCGCTACCCCAGCATGCGAAAGTGGTACGTGTTTCTTCGACCTTCGCGCACATCTATTCGTCGCCCTCGTTCACGAAGCAGAAGCCGCTTCTCACGGCTCCGGTCGGTGTGACGCTGGAAGTCGGAGGTTTCTTAGAAGGTGAAGAGCGCGGGGCCAGCGGCGCGTATTCCTGGGTGAGGGCGCTTCTTCCGGACGGGCGCAGGGGCTGGGTCGCCGCGCGCGACGTCTCCATCTTCCCTTTCAAAGAATCTTCGTCTTCTCTTCCTCTCAAGTCCCCCTCCGACTGGATCGCGTTCGGCAAGCGCTTCCTCGGCGCGCCCTACACGTGGGGCGGGACGACGCCTCTCGGCTTCGACTGCTCGGGGCTCATGACGCGGATCTTCTCGGAGCACGGCGTCACCCTTCGGCGCAACAGCTTCGAGCAGGCGTTCCAGGACCCGCAGCTCGTACCCGTCGCGTTCGAGAAGCTCCGGCCCGGCGACCTCCTCTTCTTCGGCACCGAGGACAAGATCGACCACGAGGCCATGTGGATCGGCGACGGGACCGTGCTGCAATCCACGCGGCACAACGTGCCGGGCGTGCAGATCACGCCCTACGACAGCCCGTTCCTGAAGCCTCTGTTCCGGTACGCGAGGAGATTGAAGAAAGAGAAGGAGAAGACTTTCTTAGAAGGTGAAGAGGGCTTCGGGGCGCGTCTCGACGCCGCGAAGGTGCGCCGGCTCGAATCCACACTCGAAGAAATCTCTCGCGCCAGCGGGGCGCGCTTCGGCATCTGGTTCAAAGACCTCTCGACGGGTCTCTCGGTTTCGCAGAATCCCTCTCTGGTCATGCACGCCGCGTCCACGATGAAGACGCCCGTCCTCCTCGAGCTGCTCCGGCGAGTCGACGAGGGGTCGCTTAAGCTCGCGGACGAGCTGCCCGTGAAGAACGAGTTCAGGAGCCTCGTGGACGGCTCGCCGTTCTCGATCGGCCTCGAGGACAACGACGGTCCGACGGTCGCGCGCGCCGGAAAGACGGCCACGCTCGAGTTCCTCGCGCGGGAGATGATCGTCCGCTCGTCGAATCTCGCGACGAACATCCTCCTGACGCTTCTCGGCCCCGCCGAGGTCCAGAGGTTCACGGACACGCTCGGGGCGCCGACCGTCCACGTGCGGCGCTGCGTCGAGGACACCAGGGCGTTCGAGAAGGGCATGAACAACGAAACGGACGCCGCGGGGATGGGCGCCGTCATGGAAGCCGTCGTCCGGACGCCGAAGCTCTCGGCGGCCGCGAAGGCGAAGGCCTGGGAGATCCTGATCGGCCAGACGTTCAACGAGGAGATTCCGGCCGGCCTGCACCCGCAGTCGGGCGCCGTCGTCGCGCACAAGACGGGCTCGATCTCGTCCGTCCAGCACGACGCCGCAGTCGTCCGCCTGCCGGACGGGCGGGAGTACGTCCTCGTCCTCCTCGCGAACGACTTCGGTGCGAACGAAACGGGCCGCGAGCGCGTCAACGCCGCGGCGCGGAAGATGTCCCGCGCGGTCTGGGAGGCGATGATCGCCCCGTGAAACGCGGCGTCGCCCCCGCGCTCCTCGTCATCTACGTCGTCTGGGGCTCGACGTATCTCGCGATCCGCTGGGCCCTCGAGACGATTCCGCCGTTCACGATGGCGTCGGCGAGGTACCTCGTGGCCGGCAGCCTCCTCCTCGCATGGGTGAAATATCGCGGCGCGCCGCGCATCGCCCTTCGCGACCTCGGCCCGGCCTTCCTGACCGGCGGGCTCATGCTCCTCTGCGGCAACGGCGGCGTCGTCTGGGCCGAGCTGCGGATCGCCTCCGGCCTCGCGGCCCTCCTCGTCGCCGTCGAGCCGCTCTTCATCGTGCTCCTGCAGGCGACGCTCCCCCAGGAGCGGCGGCGTCCGTCCGGCCGCGCTCTCTTCGGCGTCGCGCTCGGGGTCATCGGCGTCGTTCTCCTCGTGGGGCCGGCCGGCCTCGGGGGCGAGCGCGTGGACCTCGGGGGCGCCGCGGCCGTCCTGTTCGCGGCCTTCGCGTGGGCGCTCGGCTCCCTCCTCTCGCGCCACTTCCAGCCGTCCGCGTCGCCGCTCCAGGCGACCGCCCTTCAGATGCTCGCGGGCGGCGCCCTCCTCGGCGGCGCCTCCGGGTTCGCGGGCGAGTGGGCGCGCTTCTCGCCCTCCCTCGTCTCGGGCCGGTCGCTCGCGGCCGTCGCCTACCTCGTCGTCTTCGGCTCGCTCGTCGCGTTCACGGCGTACATCTGGCTGCTGCGCGCCGCCTCGCCGGCGCTCGTCTCGACGTACGCGTTCGTGAACCCGGTCGTCGCCGTGTTCCTGGGCTGGCTCCTCGCCGCCGAGCCGGTCTCGACGCGGACGCTCGTCGCCGCCGCCGTGATCGTCGGGGCCGTCGTCCTGATCACGCTCGGCGAGTCGCGACGCTGATTCGCTGAGATAGAATCTCCGTCCCAACCGAAGACGGAAGGAGAATCCATGAAGAAGACGATCCTGGCGTGTTTTCTCGCGTGCGTGGCTCTCGCGGCCGGTCCCGCCCTGGCGGCCGACGAGGCGCCCAGGCACGGACTGATGACCCTGGACAGCGCGTGGACGAAGGCGATGCTCGCCAACGACGCGGCGGCGTGCGCCGCGCTCTACGCCGACGACGCCGTCCTCGTCCTTCCCGGGAGCGGCGCGATCAAGGGCAAGAAGGCGATTGCGGACGCCTACGCGGGCTGGCTCAAGGAAGTCAAGGTGACGGAAGCCGCCGTGATGGACAACCACTACCGGTCGTCCGGCAAGGTGTCGGCGGGCTGGGGTGCCTTCAAGATCACGACGGTGCCGAAGGCCGGCGGCGCGCCGACGACGGAGGTCGGGAGGTGGTGCGCGGTCGCCGCCCAGCAGAAGGACGGCTCCTGGAAGTACGTCTCCGACCAGGCGTCGGACGACCCCGCGCCGGCCAAGAAGTAGCCGCTACTCGATCGCCTCGCCGCTCCGCGCCTTCGCGAGGTGCGGGGCGGCGCCGTCGGGCCAGCGGAGCGAGCCGCGCGCCTGCGACGCGAGCTTGCCGTCGGCCGCGAAAAACATCGTCTCGCTCGGCCGCTTCGAGTTGAGCTTCATCGTCGCGTCGCCCGATGGGTCGAGCACGAGCGTCTGCGGGAACGGCGGCACGAGGCTTTTCTCCTTGAGCCACGCGTCCAGGGCAGCGAAATCCTTCTCGCGCGCGATGAGGACGAACTCGACGCTCGTGTCGCCCTTGAGCGCCTCCTGCTGGAGGAAGATTCCCGCGAGCTCGTCGGAGGCGCCGGGCGCCGCCGTCGAGAAGAAGTGCAGCACGAGCGCATGGCCCGGCTTTCCGACGAGGTTGCGGCTCTTTCCGTCGCGCGTCTCGACGACGAGGCGTCCCCCCGCGTCGAGGTTCAGGATCCCGTGGTCGTGGTCCGGGTGCGTGGCCGGCGTGAGCGAGAGCCAGTAGGCGTAACCCATGGCGGCGGCGACGAATGCGCCGGCGGCGAGGAGAACGGAGCGGCGGCGGGAAGGGGTCATGGTGTGCTCCCGGCGTCCGCCTCCGGGCGGACGTCCGTTTCGGTTTCGACGTTGAAACGCCTCAGGTTCGTGAACGTCGCCCGGAACGACGTGTCGAGACGGAAGAAGAGCGCGGTCTTGCCGGTCACGCGGAAGTCCACGGCGCACGGGAACCAGAGGCCGCCCCCGGCGGGCTGGCCCGTGTACGACACGTCCGCGTCCTTCACGTTCGCGGCGAGGCCCCCGGCGACCTTCAGGGGCCGGGTCAGGCGGGCCTCGACCGACCGGACCTGGAACGTGGAGGCGTCGATCACGGCGCGGCCCTCGAGGGCGTTCAGCGCGCGGTCGCCGAGCCCCTTCGGAGCCGGGGCCGTGGGGCTCGGGGAGAAGTCGAGGACGTAGGCGAGCCGCCCCTCGATGACCTCTTCGCCCACGAGCCGGATCGTATACCGGCCGATGAGCTCCGAGAGCCGGCGCGAGCCGACGAGCGGGTCGTCCTCGTCGCCGGCTATGCGCGGCGGGGCCTTCGCCGCCGCCTCGGCCTTCTCCTCGACGCGCCGCTTCCGGCTCTTTTCGTCCCGCTCGGCGGCCTTTCTCTTTTCGTCCTCCGTCGCCGGGCGGCCGTCGACCTCGACGAGCTCGCGGGAGCCCTCCGCGCCGTTCTCGCCGGCGAAGACGTAGAAGAGGCGCGATTCGACCTTCTCCGGGCGGCCCTTCGCCCCCCACGTGATCTGGACCTCGCGCTGGTCGAACGTCACGCCCTCGAAGACGGCCTCGACTCGCCGCTGGCTCCTCACGACCCGCCGGATCAGCTCGACCGGATCCACGTCGGACGCGCCCGCTGGCCCCGCGGCAAGCGCGACGGCGAATCCGGCGGCGGCGGCTCGGCGGACAACTCTCACCCCCGAAAGGATACGGCGCTCCCGGCCCGTCCGATTTCGGTACGATCGGGGGACAAGGAGAGCGGATGCGCGTCATCGTCACCGGTGGAACCGGCTTCATCGGGCCGAAGCTGTGCGAGCGTCTCGTCGCGAAGGGTCACGACGTGATCGCCCTCACACGCGACGCGTCGCGCTCGCGCGACCACGTGCATCCGAAGGTCCGCGTCGTCTCGTGGGCGGAAGGCGCGGCGTGGGAGGGCTTCGTCGACGGCGCCGGCGCCCTCGTGAACCTCGCCGGAGAGACGATCGCCCAGCGCTGGACCGCCGCGGCCAAGGAGCGCATCGCGACGAGCCGCCTCAACGCCGCCGCGCGCCTGAAGGCGGCCGCCGAGAAGGCCGCGCAGAAGCCCGCGGTCCTCGTGAACGCGTCGGCGGTCGGCTTCTACGGCCCGCGCGGCGACGAGATCCTCGACGAGAGCGCGTCCCCCGGCGACGACTTCCTCGCACGCCTGTGCGTCGAGTGGGAGGCCGCCGCGCGCGCCTTCGAGCCGCTCGGCACGAGGGTCGCGATGCTGCGGACGGGGGTCGTCCTCGGCGCCGGCGGAGGCGCCCTCGCGAAGATGCTCCCGCCGTTCAAGGCGTTCGTCGGCGGTCCGCTCGGCAGCGGCCGGCAGTGGATGTCGTGGATTCACCAGGCCGACCTCGTCGAGATGTACCTCTGGACCGTCGAGAACCCCGCGGTCGCCGGCCCCGTCAACGCGACGGCGCCGAACCCCGTCACGATGCGCGACTTCGCGACCGCTCTCGGCCGCGCGCTCCACCGCCCGAGCTTCGCGAAGGCCCCCGCCGCCGCGATCCGGCTCGCGCTCGGCGAGATGGCGACGGTCGTCCTCGACGGCCAGCGCGTCGTCCCCCGGAAAGCCCTCGGCCTCGGGTTCACGTTCCGCTTCAAGGACGTCCTCCCCGCGCTGAAGGACGTCGTCGGAGACTGATGGCGCTCGTCGGCCGCAGCGTCCCGCGCCCGGACGGACCCGCGAAGGTCACGGGGCGGGCGCGCTACGTCGACGACGTCGCCGTGCCGGGGACATTGGTGGGCGCCACGCTGCGCTCGACGGTCGCACGCGGCCGCCTGCGCGGCATCGCGAAGGACCCTTCCTTCGACTGGACGGGCCTCACGGTCGTCACGGCGGAGAACGTCCCCGCGAACGTCGTCGCCCTCATCGAGGAGGACCAGCCCGTCCTCGCGGCGGACGACGTCCGGCACGCGGGCGAGCCGCTCGCGCTCGTCGCGGGCGAGGACGGGCTGAGGGTCCAACGCGCTCTCCAGCACCTCCGGGCCGACATCGAGCCGCTGCCTCCGGTCCTGACCGTGGCGGACGCGCTCTCCCGCAGCGCGCAGATCTACGGGTCCGACAACGTCTTCCGCACCGTCCACATCGCGAAGGGCGACGCGGCGGCCGCGATCGCGGCCTGCCCCGTCCAGCTCTCGGGGACGTACACGACGCCCCACCAGGAGCACGTCTACCTCGAGCCGCAGGGCGTCCTCGCGCACTGGGACGAGGACGGCGGAGCGCACGTCCTGTCCTCGTGCCAGTGCCCGTACTACATCCACAAGGGGATCAAGCGGACGTTCGGGCTCACGGACGAGCGGGTCGACGTGACGCAGGCCGTCACGGGCGGCGGCTTCGGCGGCAAGGAGGAGTACCCGACGATCCTCGCGCTGCACGCCCTTCTCCTCGCGAAGGCGAGCGGCCGGCCCGTGAAGATGATCTACGACCGCAAGGAGGACATCGAGGCGACGACGAAGCGCCACCCGTCCTCCGTGTCGATCACGTCCGGCTGCGACCGCGACGGGACGCTCCGCGCCGCTTCCATCCGGATCGTGCTCGACGGAGGCGCGTACGTGACGCTCTCGCCCGTCGTCCTCTCGCGCGGCGCCCTCCACGCCGCGGGCGCCTACCGCTGGGAGCACGTCGCGATCGAGGCGCAGGCCGTCGCCACGAACACGCCTCCAAACGGCGCCTTCCGGGGGTTCGGCGCGCCCCAGACGATCTGGGCCATGGAGCGGCACATGGACCGGATCGCGCGCACGCTGCGCCTCGACCCGCTTCTCCTGCGCGAGAAGAACCTCCTGCGGGTCGGGGACACGACGCCGACCGGCCAGTTCCTGAAGGAGTCCGTCGGCGTCGCCCGCTGCGTCGAGGAGGCGAAGAAGGCGAGCCGGTGGGAGGAAAGGCGCGCGTCACCTGCGCCGGCGGCCTCCGGCATGTTCCGCCTCCCGCCGCCCGGCGCCGTGACGGCGCGCAAGGCCCGCGGCGTCGGCGCGAGCGTCTATCTTCACGGCGCCGGCTTCACGGGCTCGGGCGAGCTCGCGCACCGCGCGCGCATCGCGGTCGACCTCCTGGCGGACCCGCAGACGGGCCGGGCCCGCTTCCGCGTCCGCGGCGGCTCGACGGACATCGGACAGGGCACGGAGACGGTCTTCCGTCAGATCGCGGCCGAGGCTCTCTGGGTCTCGATGGATCGCGTCGAGTTCGCCACGCCGTCGACGGCGGCCGTGCCCGACTCCGGGCCGACGGTCGCGTCGCGCACCGTGATGATCGTGGGCGGCGTCCTCGAGGCGGCCGCCCGGTCGCTTTTCGCGCAGATCGAGGGAGAACGCCAGCAGAAGGGCGGCTCGTTCGAAGACGCGGCCCGCCGTCTCCTCGCGGCCCACGGAACCGTCACTGTGGAGCGGGAGTACGAGCCGCCGCCGGGCCTCGCGTGGGACGACGCCACGTATCGCGGCGACGCGTACCCCGTGTACGGCTGGGGCTGCGCGATCGCGGAGGTCGAGGTGGACCTCGACACGTTCGAGACGAGCGTGCTCGGCCTCTGGAGCGCGCACGACGTCGGCAGGGCCATTCACCCGACCAACTGCAAGGGCCAGATCGAGGGCGGCCTCCTGCAGGCGATCGGCTGGGCGCTCCAGGAAAACCTCGTGATGCGCGAGGGCCGCGTCGTGAACGCCCGCCTGACGGACTACGTGATCCCGACGATCCTCGACGCCCCGCGCTTCACGACGCTCCTCGTCGAGGACCCGTTCTCGAGAGGTCCCGGCGGGGGCGCCAAAGGCCTCGGCGAGATTCCGATGGACGGCGGCGCGCCCGCGGTCGCCGCGGCCGTCGAGCACGCGACGGGAATCGTCTGCGACGACCTCCCGCTCCTGCCCGAGACGCTCTTCGCGCTCTCGAAGGAGACCCGGCGGTGAACGTGCGCTTCGTCCTCAACGGGCGACCCGCGGCGGTCGACGCGCCGCCCTCCTCGCGGCTCCTCGACGTCCTGCGCGGGGCGCTCGGCCTGACGGGCACGAAAGAGGGCTGCGGCGAAGGCGAGTGCGGATCGTGCACCGTCCTCCTCGACGGCGCCCCCGTGAACGCGTGCCTCGTCCTCTTCGGACAGGTCGAGGGGCGCGCCGTGACGACCGTCGAAGGCCTCGGCGATCCCGAGCACCTCTCGCCCCTCCAGGAGGCGTTCGTGAAGGAGGGCGGCGCGCAGTGCGGGATCTGCACGCCCGGCTTCCTCGTCTCGGCCGAGGCGCTCCTCGCGGCGATTCCACAGCCGGGCGAGACGGACATCCGCGAGGCGCTCGCGGGCAACCTCTGCCGCTGCACCGGCTACCAGCGCATCGTCGAGGCCGTGCGAGCCGCCGCGAAGGAGAGGACGTCGCGTGAGCCTGGCTGAGCTGCCCCTCCACGCCTTCGAGCGGCCCGCGTCCCTCGCCGAGGCCTGCGCGACGCTTTCGCGCCGCGCCGGCAAGGGGGAGGAGACCGTCCTCGTCGCGGGCGGCACCGACTGGATCGTCTCCCAGCGGCTCGCGCCGCTCTCGCTCGGCGGCGAGCTGCCGCTGGTCCTCGACGTCTCGCGCGTCCCCGAGCTCCTCGGAGTGAAGATCGCGGGCGAGCGGGCCGTGATCGGGGCGGCGGCGACGTACCTCGAGGTGCGTCATCACGCCGTCCTCACGCGCCGCGTTCCGATGCTCACGGCGATGGCACGCGACGTCGGCGCCGTGCAGATCCAGGCGCGTGGAACGCTCGGCGGAAACCTGGCGACCGCGTCGCCCGCCGCCGACGGGAGCGCCGCCCTCATGGCGCTCGACGCGGACGTCGTCCTGGCAAGCGTGCTCGGCGAGCGGCGCGTCCCGATCGGACAGTGGTTCACGGGCTACCGGCGCACGGCGCGCGCCGCCGACGAGATCCTCGTGCGGGTCGAGTTCACCCTGCCGAAGTCCGGCGCGCACCAGCTCTGGCGCAAGGTCGGGACGCGCGCGGCGCAGTCGATCTCGAAGGTCGCCCTCGCGGCGGTCGGCGAGTACGAGCGCGGCCGCTGCGTGAGGGTCGGGCTCGGGATGGGCTCCGTGGCGCCCGTGACGGTGGCGCTTCCCACCGTGCGGGCTCTCGCGGTGTCGCCGGGCCCGCTCGCCGTGCCCGACGACCAGCTCGACGCCGCGGTGCAGCGCGACATCGCGCCGATCGACGACGTGCGCTCGACCGCGGCCTATCGGGCGCACGTCGCGTCCACGCTCGTCCGCGGCTTCTTCCGGACGCTGCGCCCCGTCTCGAATGCCGGCTGAGCGGCCGCGCTAGAGGTACGTCGTCCAGACCGCGCGGCTCTTCGCCTTGAATGCGCCGTAGCGCACGCAGGGCACGTAGAGCGCGAGGACGACGCCGATCCAGAGCGCGTAGACGCCCGGGAGGGAAAGGCCGAACCCGGAGGGCGGCGGGACGACGAACGACGGCGACTGGAACGCCGCCCAGCGCACGAGAGGCCCCGAGAGACCGCCCGCCTGCACGGCCGCGACGGCGACGGCGAGGAGGTGGACGAGGGGCAGGTGCGCGACGTAGAAGAACATCGGGACGCGCCCATAGACGGAGAGTGCGCGCCCGGCTGGGCCCGGCGTCCGGTCGCACCACGCAAAAACCATCAGGACGGGGCCGAGCGTCATGAGGAGGAAGCACAGCGACGGCGGGTACTTCTCGCAATTCAGGAAAGCGGCGAGCGTCATCGCGGCGCTCCTCTGCGGCGCCCAGGCCCGCGCGTCGCCGTAAGCGTTCGCGAGGCGCAGGACGACGAACGCGACGGTCGCCGCGAAGCCGAGAGCGAGAACGACGCGCCGGCGCTCCTTCCCCGGTTTCGCGAGGACGGCGCCGAACGCGTAGCCGAGCGCCATGACGCCGGGCCACGGGATCGCCGGATACCCGACCTCGAGGGTGAAGAGTCCGGGCAGCGGGAACCCGGGCGGCGGCGTCCCGAACGGGATCATCCCGCCCGCGTGGAGGACCTTCCAGGCGGCAGCGGCGAAGCCCGTCAGCGGCAGTCTGTCGACGAAATCGAACGCGTTGTGCCCCGCGACGAGGACGGCCCCGGCCGCCGCGATCGGCCACGGTCCGAGGCGCATCCGCACGAGGAGTGCGAGGACGAGCATCGCGATCCCGAGCGACCAGAGCGTCGCGAGAAAGCCCATGGGCCAGAGGTTGAAGAGCCACACGAACCTGAGGACGACAAACTCGAGCGCGATCAGGAAGAGGCCGCGGCTCGCGAGGAAACACGCGAGGCTCTCGGGCGTCTTCCCCCTCGAGAGGGACAGGAAGGCGCCCGTCCCCGCGAGGAAGCTGAACGCGGGCGCGCAGAAGTGCGTGATCCAGCGCGTGGTGAAGAGCGCCGGGTACGTGCGCGCCATGTCGACCGGGTCGAACGGGACGCTCGAGACGTAAGCCCGCACGTGGTCGAGCGCCATCACGACCATGACGAGCCCGCGCACGACGTCGAGGGCGTCGATGCGGTTCGATCGCGATCGGATCTCTATCTCAGGCAATCGCCCGGATTCTAGGACAGTTTTCTGTACTTGATCCGGTGCGGGCGGTCGGCCTCGGCGCCGAGGCGCTTGTGGCGGTCGGCCTCGTAGTCCTGGTAGTTGCCCTCGTACCAGACGGTCTTGCTGTCGCCCTCGAACGCGAGCATGTGCGTCGCGACGCGGTCGAGGAACCAGCGGTCGTGGCTGATCACGACGGCGCAGCCGCCGAAGGAGAGGAGCGCCTCCTCGAGCGCGCGGAGCGTGTCGACGTCGAGGTCGTTCGTCGGCTCGTCGAGGAGGAGGAGATTGCCGCCCCTCTTGAGCGTCCGCGCGAGGTGGAGGCGGTTCATCTCGCCGCCGGACAGGTTCGCGACGAGCTTCTGCTGGTCGGCGCCCTTGAAGTTGTACATCGCACAGAACGCGCGGCTCGGCATCTCGCGCTTACCGAGCATCACGAGGTCGTTCCCCTCCGACAGCTCGTCGTGCACGGTCTTCTTCGCGTCGGGCTTCTCGCGGTTCTGGTCCACGTAGCTCGCGACGACGGTCTCGCCGACCTGGAGCCTTCCGCCGTCCGGCTTCTCGAGCCCCATGATCATCTTGAAGAGCGTCGTCTTGCCGGCGCCGTTCGGGCCGATGACCCCCACGATGCCGCCCTTCGGCAGGTCGAAGCTCAGGTCGTCGAAGAGGAGCTTGTCGCCGAAGGACTTCTTCACGCGCTCGGCCCGCACGACGACGTCTCCGAGGCGCGGACCGGGCGGGATGTAGATCTCGTTCGTCTCGCCCCGCGCCTCGATGCCGCTCTCGGAGACGAGCTGCTCGTAGGCCATGAGGCGCGCCTTGCTCTTGGCCTGGCGCGCGCGCGGGGCCATGCGCACCCACTCGAGCTCGCGCTTGAGCGAGCGCTGGCGCGCGCTCTCGGTCTTCTCCTCGATCTCGAGGCGCGCCTCCTTCTGCTCGAGCCAGGACGAATAGTTGCCCTTCCACGGGATTCCGGCGCCGCGGTCCAGCTCGAGGATCCAGCCCGCGACGTTGTCGAGGAAGTAGCGGTCGTGCGTGACGGCGACAACGGTGCCCGGAAACTCCTTGAGGAACTGCTCGAGCCACGCGACGGACTCGGCGTCGAGATGGTTCGTGGGCTCGTCGAGGAGGAGCATGTCGTTCTTCTGGAGGAGGAGGCGGCAGAGCGCGACGCGGCGCCTTTCGCCACCCGAGATCTTCGTGACGTCCGCGTCGGGGGGCGGGCAGCGGAGCGCGTCCATGGCCGTCTCGAGCGTGCGGTCCAGGTCCCAGCCGTTCGCGGCCTCGATCGCGTCCTGCACCTTCCCGTACTCGGCCATGACCTTTTCCATCTCGGCGTCGGGGAGGCTCTCGCCCATCTTCTCGCCCAGCTCGTCGAAGCGCGCGAGCAGCTTCTTGACCGGCGCGACGCCTTCCTCGACGTTCTCGAGGACGGTCTTCTTCGGGTCGAGCTGCGGGTCCTGCGAAAGGAACCCGATGCGCGTCCCCTCGGCCGGAAACGCCTCGCCCGTGAACTCCTTGTCGAGCCCCGCCATGATGCGCAGGACGGTGGACTTGCCGGCGCCGTTCAGCCCGAGGATGCCGATCTTGGCGCCCGGGAAGAACGAGAGGTAGATGCCGCGGAGAATCTCGCGCTGCGGCGGGACCACCTTCCGCAGGTTCTGCATCGTGAAGATGTACTGTTCGGCCATTGGGTTCCTGTCTGCCCTGTCGGGGGCGGGAATGTAGCATCCGCCCGCTTGACATTCTTTAGACTTAGTCTAAATTAAGGATCGGAGGTTCCCGAATGCCGAAGAAGAACAGGAAGAAGGGCCACGGCGCAGACGCCGTCGTCGCGACGCTCCAGCGTCAGCAGGCGAACGCCCTCGTCGCCTACCTCAACTACAAGAAGTACCACTGGCTCAGCTACGGGCCGCTGTTCCGCGACATCCACCTGCTCCTCGACGAGCAGGCCGCGCAGACGTTCGCCGCGATCGACGAGTTCGCCGAGCGCGCGATCATGGTCGGCGGCGCCCCGATCGGCGATCCGGCCGACTACCTCCCGGCCGCGACCGTGAAGCCCTCGGAAGGCGTGCTCGGGATGCGCGAGATGCTCACCGAGGCCCGCGCGGCCCTCGACGTCATCATCGCCGAGATGCACACGGACGCCGAGGTCGCAACGGACGCCGGCGACATCGGCACCGCCGACCTCTACACGCGCCTCGTCCAGGTGCACCAGAAGAACCGCTGGTTCCTCGACGAAATCCTCAAGAAGCGCGACGGCCTCACGAGCTGAGGCTGCCGACGAAGGGCGCGGGCCGATAGACTCGGCGCATGCCGAAAAGGTCCGCGCCCCTCGCCCTCGCCCTCCTCGCCGTTCTCGCCTCCCCCGCCCCCGCCGCCGACTCCGGCCGCGCGTTCACGCTCGAGGACCTCTACAGGACGAAAGGCGTCGGCGAGCCCGCGATCTCGCCCGACGGGAAGACGATCGTCTACGCCGTCACGACGAACGACTGGGCCGCGAAGAAGAAGACCGTGGCCCTCTGGCGCGTCGACGCCGACGGCTCGAACGCCCGGCCGCTCACCTCCGGCGACGCGCGCGACGAGCATCCCTTCTTCTCCCCCGACGGAAGGACGCTCGCTTTCGTCTCGACGCGTACGGGCGAGCCGCAGGTCTTCTTCCTGCCGCTCGGCGGCGGCGAAGCCGAGCAGAAGACGAGATTCCCCGGCGGGATCGACGGGCCGGCGTTCTCACGGGATGGCCGCTTCCTGATGTTTGCGGCCGACGTCACGCCGTCCTGCGGCGCCGACGCGGCATGCAACAAGAAGGCGTCCGACGCGCGGGACGCGAACAAGATCAAGGCCCACCTCGCCGATTCCCTTCTCTACCGGCACTGGACCGACTGGAAGGACGGCAAGCGCACGCACGTTCTTGTCCTCGACCTCGCCGAGGCGGACGCGGGCAAGGCGATCCGCGACCTGACGCCCGGCGACTTCGACTCGCCGGTCTTCGCGGTCGGGGGCGGGCGCGACTTCGACCTCTCGCCCGACGGCAAGGAGCTCGCGTTTTCGTCCAATCGCGATGCCGACGGGGCCTTTTCGACGAACGCGGACGTCTGGACCGTACGCGTGCCGGCCGATGTCGCTTCCCTCGCGGCCCCGCAGAACGTCACGGCGGCGAACAAGGGCTTCGACGGTTCGCCCCGCTACTCGCCGGACGGCCGATCCCTCGCGTTCAAGCGCCAGGCGACGCCGCGTTACGAGGCCGACCGGTTCCGGATCGTCCTGCGCGACCGCGCGACCGGCGCCGAGCGAGACCTGACGGCTTCCTTCGACGACACGGTCCGCGACTTCGAGTTCTCGAGGGACGGGACGCGGATCTTCTTCACGGCCGAGGTGAAGGGCCGGACGCCGCTCTTCGAGATCGTCCTCGCGACGGGCGCGCTGCGCGCCGTGTCGTCCGTCGGCGCGATCGACGCGTGGGCGCTCGCGCCCGACGCCTCGTTCGCCGTCGCGGCCCGACGCCGGATCGGGAGCCCCCACGAGCTGTGGCGCCTCGGCGTCGCGTCCGGCGGCGACGGGGCCGGCACCCGCCTCACGACGCACAACGCGGCCTTCGAGAAGGAGGTCGACGTCCGCCCGGCCGAGGAGATCACGGTGCCGGGCGCCGGTGGAAAGCCCGTCCACGTGTGGATCGTCAAGCCGCACGGCTTCGATCCGTCGAAGAAGTACCCGCTGATCCTGAACGTCCACGGCGGGCCGCAGCAGCAGTGGGCGGACGCCTACCGCGGCGACTGGCAGGTCTACCCCGGCGCGGGCTACGTCGTCGCGTTCCCGAACCCGCACGGCTCGACCGGCTTCGGCCAGGCCTACACGTCCGCGATCTCCGGCGACTGGAACGGCAAGGTGATGACGGACGTCGAGAAGGTGACGGACGCGCTCGAGAAGCTCCCCTACGTCGACAAGGACCGCATGGGCGCGATGGGCTGGTCGTGGGGCGGCTATGCGATGATGTGGCTCGAGGGCCACACGACGCGCTTCAAGGCGCTCGCCTCGATGATGGGCGTCTACGACCTGCGCGCGATGTACTCCTCGACGGAGGAGGTCTGGTTCCCCCAGTGGGACCTCAGGGGCGCCCCGTGGGAGAACGCGGCCCTCTACCGCTCGCAGAGCCCGTCGGAGTACGTGACGGCGTTCAGGACGCCGTGCCTCGTCGTCACCGGCGAGAAGGACTACCGCGTGCCGTACACGCAGTCGCTCGAGTTCTTCACGGACCTCCAGGCCCGCGGCGTCCCGTCGCGCCTGATCGTCTTCGAGAAGGCGGGCCACTGGCCGAGCGCATTCGAGATGGCTCTCTACTACGCGGCCCACCTGGACTGGTTCGCCCGGTGGCTCGGCGGCCCGCCGTCGCCGTGGAAGCCGGAAGACCTCGTCGCGGGGCGCTGAAGGCCGGTGTTCTCGAAGCGCCTGCCGCCCGTCCACGAGGAGAACCGCGTCACGCGGGCCCTCGCGGCGCGCGCGCGGCCGCACCTCGACCTGACCGTCTCGAACCCCACGGCGGTCGCCCTGCGTTCGGGCGGCGCCGACCTCTTCCTCGACGTCCCGGAAGACGCCGGCCTCCTCGCGCCGCTCGCGGACCCGCGCGGCCTCGTCTACGAGCCGGACCCCCGGGGCTTGCGGCGCGCGCGCCTCGCGGTGAGCAACTGGTACGCGGCCGTCCACGGCGTCCTCGCACCACCCGAGCGGCTCGTCCTCACCGCCTCGACGAGCGAGGCCTACGGCTGGCTCTTCAAGGTCCTCGCCGACCCCGGCGACGCGGTCCTCGTCCCCGCCCCGTCGTACCCGCTCCTCGACGCCCTCGCCGGCCTCGAGAGCGTGACGCTCGCGCGCTACCCGCTCGCCGCCGAGGATGGCTTCCGCGTGCACGCCTCGGCCGTCGCGCACGAGGTCACGCGCCTCGCGGTGGCGGGTGTGCGCACGGCGGCCGTCGTCGTCGTGAACCCGAACAACCCGACGGGCAGCTCGATCGGCGCCGCCGAGCTCGACGCGCTCCTCGCGCTCGCGGCGGAGAAGGGCTTCGCCGTGATCTCGGACGAGGTCTTCGTCGACTACCGCTACTCGGACCGCCCCGACGACGCGCCGGTCGCGGCCGTGCGGAGCGAGGCGCTCGTGTTTTCGCTCGGCGGCCTCTCGAAGTCCGCGGCGCTTCCCCAGCTCAAGCTCGGCTGGATCCTCGCGAACGGCCCGGCGGGACCGCTCGAAGATGCGCTGCGCCGCCTCGAGTGGGTCGCGGACGCGTACCTCTCCGTCGGGACGCCCGTGCAGCTCGCGCTCCCGCGCCTCCTCGAGGGCAGCCGTCGCGCCGTCGAGTCGATCTGGGCGCGCGTCCTCAGGAACGAGCGCGCGCTCAAGACGGCATTCCCCGCGGGCGGCGCCGTCACGGTCGCGCCGGTGGCCGCGGGATGGGCCGCGTGCCTGAGGGTCCCGGCCGTGAGACCCGAGGAAGAGATCGTTCTCGACCTCCTCGAGACGCACGACGTCCTCGTCCACCCCGGCTACTTCTACGAGTTCCCCTCCGAGGCCTGGCTCGTGCTGAGCCTCCTCCCCCCGCCCGACGTCTTCGCCGAGGGCGTGGCGCGTCTGGCGCGCGCGCTGCGCTGAGGGCCGCGCCTACGGCCGAGACCGGACCAGAAGCTCGTTCAGGTAGGTTTTCCAGATGTCCGCGAGGGTGTGCGTCTGGTGGCCGCGCGTCTTCTCCGAGAGCGGAAACACGACGGCCTGCCCGTTCTTCACGCGCGCGATTCCCTTCTCGAGGATCCCGAGCTCCGGCGGGTTGATCGCGTCGTCCGCGAAGTTGATCGCGAGGAGAGGCGCCTTGATCTTCTCGAGGCCGAGCCACGGATCGTAGTCGCGCGAGGCGTCGAGCGCCCAGAGGAGGTCGTTCGCGTCCATCTTCGCGAGCCGCTCCGACATGTACTTGTCCACGGCCGCGTCCGCGGCGACACGGTCGGGCGCCTGCTGCATCCAGCCGAGCGGGCTGCCCGAGACCGTCAGGAGGAGCGAGAGCGCGCCGCGGAGGCCCGGCGGCTGCGCCGTGTAGCCGCCGCCCCTCCACTCGGGATCCCCGCGGATGAGGTCCATCGCCATCTTCCGCCACATCCGGTTGCGCCCGGCGATCGGCGCCGGCAGGCTCGCGAGCGGCAGGAGCGCGTCCATGAAGTCCGGATACGCCTCGCCCCACGCCCACGTGTGCATCCCGCCCATCGACGTGCCGATCACGAGCCTCAGGTGCGTGACGCCGAGGCTCTCGGTCAGGAGCCGGTACTGCGCGCGGACCATGTCGTCGTACGTGTAGCGCGGGAACTTCGCCTTCAGGCCGTCGCTCGGTTTCGAGGAGCCGCCGTGGCCGAGCCCGTCGGGGATCACGATGTAGTAGCGCGAGGCGTCGAGCGGCTGGCCGGGGCCGAACAGCACGCCGGCGAACGTCGGCCCGAGGAACTGCGCCGACGAGCCGCCCGTCCCGTGCAGGACGAGCACCGCGTTCGCGGTCTTTCCGCGGCCGTCGTCGAGGCGCCGGCCGTACGTCACGTATGAAATCCGGACGTCGGGGAGCACTTCGCCCGAAGAGAATCGGAAATCTCCGAGAATGGCGTGACCCGAGGCAGGCTCGGCCGGAAGGATCTGGGCATGCACGGCGGGGGCCGCCGCGAGGAGCCCGGCGAGTACGGCGTGCGCCGCGAAGGATGGAATCCGCGCTTCCATGGAGGCGATTAGACCTCGCTTCGGCTCTCATGCCTTAATCTTCGGAGAAAATTCCGATGTCCTCCTCCGTCGCAGTCCCGCTCTGGGCCTTCGTCCTGCTCGCATCTCTCGCGGGCTGGGCGGTTCTCGACCGGCTGCTCCGCCCCGCCGCCCGCGCCGTGATGCGCCGCCGCGCGAACCGCGTCATCGACGAGCTGAACGCGCGCCTCCCCGTGCGCCTCCCGCCGTTCAAGATGACGAAGCGCGAGGTTCTCGTGGACCAGCTCCGCTTCGACCTCAAGGTCCTCGAGGCCGCCGACGCGTTCGCGAAGGAGTCGGGCCTCTCCCGCGACGAAGTGCAGAAACGCGTCGACCGCGACGCGCGGGAGATCGTCCCGGCCTTCAACGCGTGGATCTACTTTCGCGCGGGTTACGCGATCGCCCGCGCGGTCGCGCGCTCGCTCTACCGCGTGCGCCTCGGCACGGCGGACGACGCCGGCCTGCGGGCGATCCCCGACGGCTCGACGGTGGTCTTCGTCATGAACCACCGGAGCAACATGGACTACTTCCTCCTCTCGTACCTGGCGGCCGAGAAGACGGCTCTCAGCTACGCCGTCGGCGAATGGGCGCGGATCTGGCCCATCCAGGGATTCCTGCGGGCGACCGGCGCGTACTTCGTGCGGCGCGACTCGAAGGATCCGCTCTACCGGCGCGTCCTCGAGCGCTGGGTCGCGATGGCCACGGCGAACGGCGTTCCGCAGGCCGTCTACCCCGAGGGCGGGCTCTCGAAGGACGGCGCGCTGCGCCCCCCGAAGCTCGGCCTCCTCGACTACATGCTCCGCGGCTTCGACCCGAAGGGTCCGCGCGATCTCGTCTTCATCCCGGTCGGAGTCAACTACGACCGCGTCCTCGAAGACCGCACGCTCCTCCTCGACCGCTCCCCGGCGCAGGGCAAAGCCTCTCCGGCCGACACCCTCGCCGAGACGCTCCGCTTCGTCCGGCGCAACGCGCGCCTCGTGATCGCGAACGAGTGGCGCCGCTTCGGCTATGCCTGCGTGAGCTTCGGGTCTCCTGTGTCGACGCGGGAGTGGCTCGCACGGAAGGACCTCGACCTCGGGACCGTCTCGCGGGAGGCGCGGTTCGCCGCCGTCGAGGGCCTCGCGAAGGACCTCATGGAGCGGATCGCGCGCGTGATTCCGGTCCTGCCCGTCTCGCTCGTCGCGAGCGTCCTCGTCGACGCGCCGGAGCGGGCGTGGAGCGAGCTCGAGCTGAAGTCCGAGGTCCTCGCCCGCTGGCGCGCTCTCGAAGCCGGGGGCGCATACGTCCACGTGCCGCGCGGCGACCAGGACTACGCCGTGTCCGTCGGCCTCAGGGCGCTCATGCTCCGGCACGTCGTCCTCGCGGACGGCGGTCTCTTCCGGCCCGTCGCCGCGGAGCTGCCGCTCCTCCGGTACTACGCGAACGCGATCGCGGGGGCGGGGGGCGCGCCGCACGCCCCTTGACCCGCGGCGCTATCTGCGACAGAGTCGCTTCAATTATCCGGTGCCGGGCCTCTTTTTACTTTCCGGGAGGAGAGATTCATGAAGCAATTCTTTGCGTTCGCGTTCGCATTCCTGCTGGGGTCCGCTGCTGTTCAGGCCCAGGACTCCGCAACCGTCCTGTCGGGCCGGGTCACCACGAAGGAGGACGGGCAGCCGTACCCCGGTGCCACCGTGAGCGTCCCCGCCCTCGAGCTCACGGCCCATGCGGACCGGAACGGCCGCTACGAAATCCGTGTTCCGGCGGGAATCGGAAAAGGCCGCACGGTGGACGTGCGCGTCACGGCGCCCGGGCTCGCGGAGAAGTCCACGAAGGTCACGCTCGCGCCCGGGCCCGTGGCGCAGGACTTCGCGATGGCGCTCGGCGTGAGCGCTCAGGTGACCGTCGGCTCGCGCGCGGCCGGGGCCGACGTCGAGAAGGCCGTCCCCGTGGAAGTGTTTCCCGCGTCCGCGATCGAGAAGGCGAGCGGCTCGGGCGAGGTGTTCCAGATTCTCGAGAAGCTCGAGCCGTCGTTCAACTTCCCGCGCACGACGATCTCCGACGGGACCGACACGACCCGGCCCGCCTCGATCCGAAGCCTCGGGCCCGACCAGTTTCTCGTGCTCCTGAACGGAAAGAGGCGCCACCCCAGCGCGCTCGTGAACGTGAACGGGACGATCGGACGCGGCTCGGCCGGCGTCGACCTCAACGCGATCCCTGCGCAGGCGCTCGACCGCATCGAGGTCCTGAAGGACGGCGCCGCCGCGCAGTACGGCTCGGACGCGATCGCGGGCGTTCTGAATCTCGGGCTGCGCTCCGGCCCGGCGCCGCTCGACGTCACGGCGACGACCGGCATCACGACCCATGGCGACGGATCGGTCCTCGACCTCAACGCGAGCGGCGGGTTCCCGGTCGGCGGGGGCTCGATCAACGTCACCGGCGAGTTCCGTCGCCGCAACGCGACGAACCGCGCGGGAGACGACCCGCGGGCGCAGGGCTCCCGCGACCCGATCACGCAGCCCGACACGCGCTACGGCGACCCCGCGACGACCGACTATCTCGGCTTCCTCAACGGCGTCTTGCCCCTGAGCGCGGACGGCGCGGTGAGCGCCTATCTCTTCGGCGGCGCGAGCCACCGCTACGCGGACTCGGCGGGGAACTTCCGGCGCGCGCTGCAGGCACAGAACTGGCGGACGATCTACCCGAACGGGTTCCTCCCGAAGATCACGCCGACGACGATCGACTACTCGGCGACCGCGGGCGTGCGCGGCGTCCTCGCGAATCGCTGGTTCTGGGACGCTTCGGTCCAGTACGGGCGCAACCAGTTCGACTTCAAGGTCGTGGACAGCCTCAACACGTCGCTCGGCCCGGCGATTCCGCCGAACCAGACCTCCTTCGACGCCGGGTCGCTCGTCTTCGGGCAGTTTCTCGCGAACCTCGACGTCACGCGCCAGTTCGCCATCGGCCTCGCCGGGCCGCTGAACCTCGCCCTCGGCGCAGAGTTCCGCAACGAGCGCTACCGGCAGATCGCCGGAGAGCCCGCCTCGTACGTCGACGGCGGCGTCAAGGCGCAGGACGGCTCGGCAGCACCTCCGGGTTCGCAGGTTTTCCCCGGCTTCCGCCCGGCAAACGAGATCGACACGAACCGCAGCAACGTGTCGCTCTACGCCGACGCCGAGGCCGACGTCACGAAGCAGCTCCGCGTCGGCGCGGCGATTCGCTTCGAGCACTACACGGACTTCGGCAACTCGACGAACTACAAGGGCACCCTGCGCTACGAGGTCCTTCCGTGGCTCATCGCGCGGGGCTCGGCGTCGACGGGCTTCCGCGCCCCGTCGCTTCACCAGTCCTACTTCTCGACCGTCTCGACGAACTTCCTGAACATCAACGGCGTCAACCAGCCGTTCGACATCCTGACGGCCCGCGTCGACAGCGGCGTCGCCCAGGCTCTCGGCGCAACGCCCCTGAAGCCGGAGGACTCCGTGAACTTCGCGGGCGGCCTCGTGCTGTCGCCGAGCCATGACTTCGACGTCACGGCGGACTATTTCAACATCGCGATCAAGGACCGGATCATCTTCTCGGGCAACTTCACGGGCGCGGCTCTGAACCCGATCCTCCAGCCCTTCGGCGCGAGCGGCGTGCGGTTCTTCACGAACGCGATCGACACGCGCACGGACGGCGTCGACCTGTCGGCGAACTACCGCGTCGACATGGGATCGAACGGCGCCGTGCGCCTGCTCGCCGCGTGGACGCACGCGGAGACGAGCGTGACGAACATCGCCTCGACGCCGCCCCAGCTCGCTGCGTTCCAGACGACTCTCTTCGACCGCCTGGAAGTCCGCCGCCTCGAGTGTGGCCAGCCGAAGGACGTCGTGAGGGGGACGGTCGACTACACGAGGGGGCCGCTGAACGTCGTCGTCAACGCCACGCGCTACGGCTCGTTCTGCGGCATCGCGAACGGCTCGGGAGAGGCGCCGTTCGGCCCGGGCACGGCCGCCGACCAGACGTTCTCGGCCCAGTGGCTCCTCGACCTCGAGCTCTCCTGGGTGTTCAGCCATCTCCGCGTCGCGATCGGCGCCCAGAACCTCGGGAATGCGACGCCGGATTCGACCCTCTTCGTGAACTCCAACAGCGGCATCAACCGGTACCCGAACAACTCCCCTTACGGGTACAACGGAACGTTCGCCTACACGCGGGCCAGCTACCGGTTCTAGACGCGCCGCCCGACGAGACCGGCGTCGAAGAGGCGCCGGTCCATCGGCGGCAGGCGCCGCGCCTGCGCGGCGCTCACGAGGGGAGTGAAACGGCGCGTCGCGACGTGCGTCGAGACGTCCCAGAGGTCTTCTCTCGCCGTCTCCCAGCCGCGGGCGTCGAAGCGCGCGAGGTCGACGGGCCGCCCGAAGCACCGGAGGCTCTTTTCGCCCTCGAGGTTGTAGTAGCTGTCGAAGTAGCTCATGGCGAGCTCGCGCAGCGAGCGGTAGACCGGCGAGCGGAAGCGCAGGCCCGAGTAGTTCGACTTCGCGACCGCGCCCCAGCACCCCGCGCCGGGCCGCTCCCGGAAGAGCGCGAGGACGTGGTCGTCGTCGCGCACGGCGTGGAGCTGGGCGACGAGCGGCGGGTGCCCGAGCCGGCGAAGCGCCGCCGCCGCGAAGAGCGCGCCCTCGAAGCAGTGCGCCTCTTTCGTCTCGAGAACGCGGCGTGGGGAACGCGCCGTCTCGCCGTCCTTCTCCTTGTTGTAGCGGAGGCCGTCGAGGAAGCGCTGGATCGCGGCGGGCGACCGCAGAGAGCGTGGGAGGCGAAGCGTCGCGTTCTTCAAGACGCGGGGATTCTAGAGGGGGAAAGAAAAGAGAAAGAAGAAGATTTCCTAGAATGGACACGTGGATGGGCATCCGGCCGCGCACACGACCCTGGCCGGCGCGGTTTCGCGGCTGTCCTTGCCCGGCGCACCAGGGTTCGTTGCGGGTTTCACGCGCGGCGCGTTGACAGCCCGATCGCTTTCGCCCGATCTCGCCGGCCGCGCCCTCGCCGAAGCGCTCGGCGCGCCGGGGGCGGAAGTCGTGAGGCTCGTGCAGGTGCACGGCTCGCGTGTTCTTACCTTCGAAGCACCCGCGCGCAAGCGCGGGCACACCCTCCTCGAAGATGGAGACGTGCTCACGGCCAGCCAGCCAAACGTCCTCCTCGCCGTCGCCTCCGCCGACTGCGTCCCGATCGTCCTCGCCGATCCCGCGACGGGCTGGATGGCCGCGATCCACGCCGGGTGGCGGGGCACGGCGCTCCGCGTCCTCGACGCGGCCCTCGACGCGCTCGAGGCCCGCGGCGTCGCCCTGCGGGGCCTCTCCGCCGCCTTCGGCCCCTCGATCGCGCGCGACCGGTACGAGGTCGGCCCCGAGGTCGTCGCGGCGCTCCTCGACGCCTACGGCGCCGCGCCGGAGGGCGCAGTCGCGGCCGGCGCGGGCGGCAAGGCCTTCGTGGACGTCGCGGCGTTCAACGAGGCGGCGCTGCTCGCCCGCGGCCTCGACCCCGCGCGGATCCGCCGGCCCGGCCTCTGCAACGCCGTAGCGCACGATCTGCCGTCGTGGCGGCGGGACGGGCCGGGGGCGGGGCGCATTCTCACCGGCGTCGTGCGCCTTCCCACCTGATACCCTTCGTCGCACTTCGTCCGCAGGAGGCTCCATGCGCCGTGCCGCCGCCGTTTTCGTCCTCGCGTGCTCCGGATTCGCGCTCGCCCAGACTCCACCCGCCGCGGACCTGTTCGCGTTGAAGACGGTCTCGGACGCGCAGATCGCGCCCGACGGGAAGTCGGTCGCGTACGTCGTCGGCGCCTGGGACTTCAAGGAGAACCTCCTCGACACGGACGTGTGGCTCGTGGACGTCGCGACGAGCGCCTCGCGCAAGCTGACGGCCTCGCCGAAGCGCGACGAGCGGCCGCGCTTCTCCCCGGACGGGAAGACGATCGCGTTTCTCTCGGAACGGCGTGCCGGCGACGAAAAGGACGCAAAGGAGACGCGCCAGGTCTGGCTCATCGCCCCGAACGGCGGCGAGGCCTCGCGCCTGACGAGCCACGGCTCCCCCGTCGCCTCGTTCACGTGGAGCCCCGACGGGAGGCGGATCGCCTTCACGGCCGCCGTGCCGCCCGCAGCGGACGAAAAGAAGAAGCGCGAGGAGAAGGACGACGCGAACGTCGTCGATCGGGACGACGTCAAACCGGCGGCGCTCTGGATCGCGGACGTCGCGGCGAAGACGGTCGTCCGCGTCTCCTCCGGCTCCGGCCACGTGGTCTCCGCCGATTGGTCGCCCGACGGCACGCGCCTCGTGGGCGCCGTGGCGCCGACGCCGAAGGTGCCGGACGGGTTCAACACGGATCTCGTCGTCTGGGAGGCGAAGGAGAACGGCAAGGCCTCGGACCTCGTGAAGCGGCCCGGGCCCGACTCGAGCCCCGCGTTCTCGCCCGACGGGAAGTGGGTCGCGTTCTTCAGCGGCGACGGGCGCGTGAACGACTGGCCCGGCCACCGCACCGAGATCTGCGTCGTTCCCGCGGCGGGCGGGCCCGTGCGCAACCTCACGCGCGCCGCCGACCTCGAGGCCGACGACTTCGCGTGGACGCCGGATTCCGCGTCGATTCTCTTCGCGGCGCAACAGAGGATGTCGACGCAGCTCTTCTCCGTGCCCGCCGCGGGCGGCGCTCCGAAGGCGTTGACCTCCGGCCCGCACGTCCTCGGCTCGTTCACGGCGGCCGGCGACGGAAAGACGCTCGCGTTCGTCCTCCAGAGCGCGGCGGAGCCGCCCGACGTGAACGTCCTCACGCCGTCGGACGCGAAGCCGGCGCCGCGGCGCCTCACGGCGACGAACCCGTCCGTCGCGGGCGCGCTCCGGCCGAAGGTCGAGGTCGTGTCGTGGAAGGGACCCGACGGCCTCCCGATCGAGGGCCTCCTCCACCTGCCGCCCGACCGTCCGGCCGTGAAGCTGCCGTTCGTGCTCAACATCCACGGAGGCCCCGCGGGCCGCTTCGCATTCAGCCACTCGGCGTTCTCGCGGATCTACCCGATCGACGCGTTCGTCGCGCGCGGCATCGCGGTCCTCCAGGTCAACCCGCGCGGCAGCAGCGGCTACGGCGAGAAGTTCAAGAAGGCGAACGCCCGCGACTGGGGCGGCAAGGACTATCTCGACCTCATGGCGGGCGTCGACATGCTCGTGGCGAAGGGAACCGTCGACCCCGCGCGCATGGGCGTCATGGGCTGGAGCTACGGCGGCTTCATGACGTCGTGGATCCTCACGCACACGGACCGCTTCAGGTTCGTCTCGCCCGGCGCGCCCGTCACGGACCTCTGGAGCTTCTACTACACGGCGGACATCCCCGAGTTCATCGAGAGCTACTTCGCCGCGATGCCGTGGGACGACTTCGACGTCCTCAGGGCGCACAGCCCGATGTGGTTCGTGAAGAACGCGAAGACGCCGACTCTCATCCTCCACGGCGAGGCGGACGCGCGCGTGCCGCCCGCCCAGGGGCGCGAGCTTTACCTCGCGCTGAAAAAGCGCGGCGTGCCCGTGGAGATGGTGACGTACGCGCGCGAGCCGCACGGCCCGGCCGAGCCCAGGCACGTGAGGGACATCCGCGCGCGGCTGCTCGAGTGGACGGACCGTTACCTCGGGACGGCACCCGCGCCGCCGGTCAAGGCGCCGGCGGCGCCGGGCGGCGGGGCGTCTCACGCCCCTTGAGCTGACCGCAGGCCGCGTCCGCCTGCAGGCCCTTCGACCAGCGCACCGTCACGGGCACGCCGCCCGCCGCGACGGCCCGCGCAAACGCGTCCACGGTCGCGTCGGACGGGCGCTTGAGCCCCGGCAGCCACTCCTCCGACTCGTTGAGAGGGATGAGGTTCACCTTCGACGGGAGAGGTCTCACGAGCGCGGCGAGCTTCGAGGCGTCCTCGGGACGGTCGTTCACACCCGCGATGAGGACCCACTCGAACGTGATCTTCCGCCCGCGCTCGAGCGGCCAGCGCTTGAGGGCGGCGAAGAGCTCCGCGATCGGGTACGTCCGGTTGATCGGCATGAGCTTCGAACGTGTCTCGTCGTCCGCGCCCGAGAGGGAGACCGCGAGGTTCGGCCGGCGCGCGCGCGCGGCAAGCGCCTCGATGCCCGGGACGACGCCCGCGGTCGAGACGGTCGTCCGCCGCGGCGAGACTTCCTCCTCGAGCAGGTCGAGCGTGCGCCTGACGTTTCCGACGTTCAGGAGCGGCTCTCCCATCCCCATGAAGACCACGTTCGCCTCGTGCGGCCCGAAGCCCTTCTCCCGCGCGATCACGAGGTACTGCCCGACGATCTCCCCGGCCGTGAGGTTCCGGCCGGCGCCCATGCGGCCCGTGACGCAGAACGCGCAGTCCACGGCGCAGCCGGCCTGGGACGAGAGACAGATCGTGACGCGCGCTGCTTCCGGCGTGTCGGGGTCCGTCCAGGAGGGCTTCTTCTTCGATTCGACGATGTAGACGGCCTCCACCCGCGCGCCGTCCGCGAGCTCGAACAGGAACTTCTCGGTGCCGTCCGGCGCCGGGGTCCGCGCGACGACCTTCGGGAGCCCGATCGTGAAATCCTTCGCAAGGGCTTCGCGCATCGACTTCGGCAGGTTGGACATCTCGGCGAAGCTCGCCACGCGGCGCTCGTAGATCCACTTCGCGATCTGGGCCGCGCGGTACGGCTCCGGCGCCACGTCGCGCACGGCGCGCGCGAGGTCGAGCGCGGTGAGACCGAGGAGATCCTGCGGGGGCAACGTCAGCCGCGTTTCGCGACCGTCGACCGGATCGTGACGGCCGCCTGCGGATTCCGGCGCGCGCGGACCGGGCGCGTCGGGTCGATTCCGACGGAGCGCAGGAAGCCGAGGTCCTTCACGTTGATCTGGAAGACGGCCGTATCCATGCCGCCCGCTTCCCGCTCTTCCTTCGACGCGTTGAGGCCGCCGCGGCGGATCGACGGGAGCGCGGCCGACGAGCGGCGCCCGCGCTTGTCGAGCGCGACGGTCGCGTCGAGACAGAGATACGCGCCGTAGCCCTCGCTCTTCACCTTCGCGAGAATCTCGTGCACCTTGTCGGACGAGGACACGGCCTCGTTCAGTGCGGCTCCGAGCTCGCGGAGATACGCGCGGAGTTTCTCGTCGAGCGCCATCGGTCGGCAATCTAGGCCGAGCACCGGGGCGAGTCAATGCGGGAAACGGGACGTTCGGTTTTGCCGGAGGGGGGATCTTCCCCTTCGCGCGCGCGAGGAGCAGAATCGACGGCCTTGCTCTACGCCGGAAAGATGCTCCGCATGCCGACCCCCGAAGATGCGCTCCCCGGACGCGCGGAGAAGATGGCCGTCCCGGCGAAGCACTTCGTCAACGGGCACCCGCTCGAGCCGCCGTTCCCCGCCGGGACGAAGATCGCGCTCTTCGGCCTCGGCTGCTTCTGGGGCGCGGAGAGAAAGTTCTGGCAGACGCCCGGCGTCTTCACGACGGCGGCGGGGTACGCGGCGGGCCTCACGCCGAACCCGACGTATCGCGAGGTGTGCACGGGACGCACGGGTCACAACGAAGTCGTCCTCGTCGCCTTCGACCCGGCGCAGGTCTCGTACGAGAGTCTTCTGAGGATCTTCTGGGAGAGCCACGACCCGACGCAGGGCATGCGCCAGGGCAACGACGCCGGCACGCAGTACCGCTCCGGGATCTACACGTTCGACGCGCAGCAGAAGGCCGCCGCCGAGGCGTCGAAGGCCGCGTACGCGGCGAAGCTCGCCGAGGCCGGCTACGGCGCGATCACGACCGAAATCCTCGACGCTCCGCCCTTCTACTACGCCGAGGAGTATCACCAGCAGTACCTCGCGAAGAACCCCGACGGCTACTGCGGGATCGGCGGCACGGGCGTGTCCTGCCCGGTCGGCCTGAAGACGGCCTGACGCGGCCACGCGACAGCGTCTCAGGTGATCCGCTAGACTGCCCCGTTCGGAGAGCCCGCTTGCGCTACGCATCCGTCCGCCCCCGCTTCGAGCCGTTCCTCCTCGCCGTCGAGCGCCCCGGGCGCTATCTCGGCCTGGAGCGGAACGTCGTGCGCAAGGATCTCGGCGCGATGGACGTCACGGTCTGCCTCGGCTTCCCGGACGCGTACGAGATCGGGATGAGCCACACGGGCACGAAGATCCTCTATGAGATCGTGAACCGCCGCGCGGCCTGGGCCTGCGAGCGGACGTACGCGCCGTGGACGGACTTCGAGGCGGTCCTGCGCCGGGAGAAGGTCCCGCTCTTCTCCGTCGAGTCCTTCGCCCCCGTGGGCGATTTCGACGTCTTCGGCCTCTCGCTCCAGAGCGAGATGAACTACACGAACGTCCCGAACATGCTCGACCTCGCGGGGATCCCCGTCCTCGCGGCGGACCGCGGCGACGCGCACCCCGTCGTGATCGGCGGCGGCCCCTGCGTCGCGAATCCCGAACCCCTCGCCGATTTCTTCGACGCCTTTTTGATCGGCGACGCGGAGGAAGCGCTGCCCGTTTTCCTCGGGGCCGTCGCGCGGACGAAGGGCCTCCCCCGCCGCGAGCGCCTCCTCGCGTTCTCCGCCTGCCCGGGGATCTACGTCCCGTCGCTCTACGACGTGACGTATGACGAGGATCGTGTCGCCGCGTACGCGCCGAACACGGCTGGAGTTCCCGCAGAGGTCAAGCGGGTCTGGGTGGAGAAGCTCTCGGCCGACGTCTATCCCGCAAAGCCCATGGTCCCGTCCGTGGACATCGTCCAGGACCGCCTCGGCCTCGAGATCATGCGCGGCTGCACGCAGGGTTGCCGGTTCTGCCAGGCGGGCTACTGGTACCGCCCCGTGCGCGAGCTGGACCCCGCCGACGTCGCGAAGGCGACGAAGGCGTTCATCGACGAGGCGGGCTGGAGCGAGGTCGGGCTCCTCTCGCTCTCCTCGGCGGACTACTCGCAGATCGAGCCGCTCGTCGCGTGCCTCGCGCCCGAGCTCGCGAAGACGAAGGTGTCGATCTCCCTCCCCTCGCTCCGCGCCGAAGCCTTCTCCGTCGCGCTCGCGGATGCCGTCTCGGAGGTGCGCAAGTCCGGCTTCACGTTCGCGCCCGAAACCGGCTCGGACCGCCTCCGCCGCGTCATCAACAAGACGTTCACGAACGCCGACATGGTCCAGGCCGCCGACGTCGCCTTCGGGCGCGGCTGGGACATGATCAAGGTCTACACGATGATCGGCCTCCCGACGGAGACCGACCCGGACCTCGACGAGCTCGTGACGCTCGTGAAGGACATCCTCGCCCAGGGCCGCAGGCACGGCGTGAGACCGCAGGTGAACGTCTCGGTCGGCTGCTTCATCCCGAAGAGCTTCACGCCTTTCCAGTGGTTCGGGTTCGACGGCGTCGAGAACCTCTCGCGGAAGATCGCGTACCTGAAGGACCGTTTCCGCTCCGTCAAGGGAGCGAAGATGACGTGGCACGAGCCGAAGGAAGCCGAGATCGAGGCGATGCTCTCGCTCGGCGACCGGCGGATGGGCCGCGCCGTCCTCGACGTGTGGAAGAGGGGCGGACGCTTCGACGCGTGGAGCGAGCACTTCTCGTGGGAGCGCTGGACGGAGGCGCTCGAGGCCGCAGGCGTCCCGAAGTTCCGCCACCTCCGCGACAAGGACCTCAAGGAGACGCTCCCCTGGGACGTCGTCGACGCGTCCATCCGCAAGCCCTTCCTCGTCGTGGAGTGGAAGAAGGCGCTCAAGGAGATGCACACGGACGACTGCAAGTGGGGGCACTGCTACGCCTGCGGCGTCCCGGGCAACGGCGAGGACATCGTCCTCGCGAATCCGCTGCCGAAGGAATTCAATTTTGCTTCGGATTCGGATTCGGATTTCTTAGAAGGTAAGAGAGGCAGCCTCGGCGGCGGGGCGTTGCCCGTCGCGCCTGCGCAGGGCGCGGGCGCATCGCCCTCACAATCACTCGAAGAAACTCTTCTCCCCTCTTCTTCTTCAGCAGAAGAGTCTTTTCCCCTCCCCTCCGCCTATACCGAAAAAGCCAAGGGCGCGGCATACCGCATGAAGTCGACGCCGGATCTTCTCCCGCTGCGTGAGCGCCGCTCGCCCGCGAGCGGCGTCGCGGCTCCCGTGCCGGAGTCCGCGCGGACGTACCGCCTCTCGTTCGAGAAGCTCGGCGACGCGCGGTACCTCTCGCACCGCAACACGATGGACGTCCTCGAGCGCGCGTTGCGCGCCTCGGGCGCGCCCGTGCGTTACACGGAGGGCTACAACCCGCACCTGCGCCTGTCGATGGGTCCGGCCCTTCCGCTCGGGCACGAGTCGAAACACGAGCTCTTCGACGTGGACGTCCTCGACGCGCTGACGGACGCCCACGTCTCCGCCGTGAACGACCGGCTCCCTCCGGGCCTCGTGATCACGTCCTCTGTCGAGCTCCCGAAGGGCGCGAAGTCGCTCGGAAGGGCCGTGACGGAGGCCGTTTACGCGTTTACGCTTCCGAACGGCGAGACGCGCGAAGAGCGCCTCTCGCTCATGGGAGCGACCGCCACGACGCCGAAGAAATTCCTCGAGAAAGAATACGGCGTCCCGCCCGAGGGCCAGCACGCCGTGCGCGTGACGCGGCTCGAAACCGTCCTCGGCGCATAAACTCTCACCATGGAGAGTTCGATCCTCGATCGTCTGTCCGCGCACCGGCTGCTCGCCGGCGCCCCTTCCGACCAGCTCGCCTGGCTCGCCGCCCGCGGCCACCTCGTCAAGCTGGAGACCGGAGACGTCCTCTCGGCCAAGGGCAATGCGGTGCTGGGTCTCTACATCATCCTCTCGGGCCACCTGTCGATTTACGTCGACCGGGGCGCCGGGCCCCACAAGGTCATGGAGTGGCGCGGCGGTGACGTGAGCGGCGTCCTGCCGTACTCGCGTCTCGCCGGGTCGCCGGGCGACGTGAAGGCCGAGGCGCCGACGGAAATCCTCGTGATCCCGCGCAAGGAGATCCCCGAGCTGATTCGCGACTGCTACGACCTCACCGCGATCTTCGTGCACGTCATGGTCGACCGCGCCCGCCAGTTCACGTCGAGCGACCTTCACGAAGAAAGGATGTCCTCCCTCGGCAAGCTGGCGGCGGGGCTCGCGCACGAGCTGAATAACCCGGCGTCGGCGGTCGCCCGGAGCGCCAAGGGACTCCGGCTCGGGCTGTCGGAGCTCGAAACGGCGTCCCGCGCGCTCGGCGCCGCCCGCCTCACCGAGGCCCAGCGGGCCTCGGTGGACCGGGCGCGCAATCTCTGCCAGCTCGCGGCCGGCGCGACGTTCGGGCGCTCTCCCATCGAGCAGGCGGATCGTGAAGACGCCCTCGCCGGCTGGCTCTCGCGTCACGGCGCCGACGTCACCGCCGCCGAGGCGCTCGCGGAGTCCGCGGTCACTCTCGAATCCCTCGACGAGCTCGCCGGGGCGCTCGACGCCGAGGCTCTCCGGGCGACCCTCCCCTGGCTCGTGGCCGGCTGCGGGACGTACCGGCTGGCGTCCGAGATCGAGGCCTCCGCGACGAAGATCCACAATCTCGTCGCGGCGGTGAAGGGCTTCACGTACATGGACCAGGCCACCATGCCCAAACCGGTGGACGTCCGCCAGGGGCTGGCCGACACGCTCGCCGTGCTGAACGCGAAGGCCCGCGGCAAGTCCGTGAGCGTGAGCCTCGACGCCCCGGCCGACCTCCCGCGCATCCCGGGATTCGGGGGCGAGCTCAACCAGGTGTGGGCGAATCTCGTCGACAACGCGCTCGACGCGGCCAAGGGCCGCGTCGACGTCTCGGCGGCGCGCCAGGGCCCGTCCGTCGTCGTGCGCGTCGTCGACGACGGGCCTGGATTGCCCCCGGAGATCCGGGAGCGCATCTTCGATCCGTTCTTCACGACGAAGCCGGTCGGCCAGGGCACCGGCCTCGGCCTCGACATCGCGCGGCGCATCGTCCGCAAACACCAGGGAGAGATCGAGGCCGACTCGCGCCCCGGGAGCACCGAGTTCCGCGTGACGCTCCCTCTCGACGCAGGAAAGGGCTGAGGGATGGCCAAACCGGTGATCCTGACGGTCGACGACGACCCCGAGGTGCTCGGCGCCATTGAGCGCGACCTCAAGCAGCACTACCGGAGCGACTACCGCATCCTGAAGGCCGTGTCCGGGGGCGAAGCGCTCGAGGCCGCCCGCCAGCTCAAGCAGCGCGGAACTCCGGTCGCGCTCTTCCTCGCCGACGAGCGGATGCCGATGATGTCGGGCACGGAATTCCTGCGCGAGGCGATCAAGCTTCACCCCGAGTCGCGCCGGGTCCTCCTCACGGCGTACGCGGACACGCAGGCCGCGATCTCCGGCATCAACGACGTCGGACTGGATCACTACCTGCTGAAGCCCTGGGACCCTCCCGCCGAGCGGCTCTACCCGGTCCTCGACGACCTGCTGTCCGACTGGACGGCGCACGTGCGCCTTCCCTACGAAGGGATCCGGGTCGCGGGCGCGCAGTCGTCGCCTCGCAGCTTCGCGGTGAAGGAATTCCTGTCGAGCAACCAGATCCCCTACCAGTGGATCGACGTCGACCAGGACCCGTCGACCCGGGAGCTGATCCGCTCGTTCGGCGCCGAGACGAAGCTCCCCGTCGTCCTCTTCCCGGACGGCACGTTCCTGGCCGCTCCGACGAGCCGCGAGCTCGCGGAGAAGACCGGGATGCAGACGAAGGCGCGCCTGCCTTTCTACGACCTGCTGATCGTCGGCGGAGGCCCGGCGGGCCTCGCCGCGGCGGTCTACGGAGCGTCGGAGGGGCTGCGCACGGCCCTCGTCGAGCAGAGCGCGCCCGGCGGCCAGGCCGGCACCAGCTCGAGGATCGAGAACTACCTCGGCTTCCCGTCGGGCGTATCCGGGGCCGACCTCGCCCGCCGCGCCACGACCCAGGCGCGGCGCTTCGGCGCCGAGGTGATCGCCCAGGAGGTCGTCAGCCTGCGCCGCGAGGACCCGTATCGCGTCGCCCGGCTCGCCGACGGGACCGACGTGAGCTGCTACGCCGTCGTCCTGGCCACAGGCGTCGCCGTGCGGAAGCTGGAGACGTCCGGCTCCGAGGCGCTCCTCGGGATCGGCGTCTACTACGGTGCGGCGATGACCGAGGCCGCGACCTATCGTGGCCGGGACGTGTGCGTCGTCGGCGCGGGGAACTCGGCCGGCCAGGGAGCCCTCTTCTTCTCCCGCTACGCGCGCCGCGTCACGATGCTCGTCCGCGCGGACTCCCTCGCCAAGTCGATGTCCCGCTACCTGATCGACCGGATCGAGGCGACGCCGAACATCGACGTCGTGCCGGGCGTCGAAGTGAGCGCAGTTCGGGGCGACGGCCGGCTCGAGAAGATCGTCGTCCGCCGCCTCGCCGGGGGGGACGAGCGCGAGCTCGACGCGGCGGCGATGTTCATCTTCATCGGTGCAAGGCCGCAGACCGAGATGGTCGCCGGGTTCCTCGAGATCGACGAGGCGGGCTTCGTCGTGACCGGGCCCGATCTGACGCCCCTGGGCCGGCGGCCCCGCGGCTGGACGCTCGAGAGGGACCCGTTCCTCTTCGAGTCGAGCGTTCCGGGAGTGTTCGCCGCCGGCGACGTGCGCGCGGGCTCGGGCAAGAGAGTCGCCGCGGCCGTCGGCGAGGGCTCCGGCGCCGTCGGCGTCGTGCACCGCTACCTCGAAACCGTTTGAGCGCGGCCGTTCCACGCGTCGTAGACTGGCGGCCATGCGCTGGACCGTCCGCTGCCACGCGACTTTCGAGGCCGCGCACCATCTCGTGGATTACGTCGGCGGCCCCGAGCCCGTGCACGGCCACTCCTGGAAGATCGAGGTCGCGCTCTCGGTCGATCGCCTCGGCCCGTACGGCCTCGCCGTCGACTTCGTGCCGACGGAAGCGTTCGTCAGAGAGCTCGCCTCGCGCCTCCACAACCGCGACCTCAACACCGTGCCGCCGTTCGACCGCAGGAATGCGAGCGCCGAGAACGTCGCGCTCTGGGTCGCGGACGAGATCGGGAAGGCGGCGCTCCTCGGGGACGGCGCGCGGCTCGAAGAGGTCACGGTCTGGGAGGGCCCGCGCAACAGCGTGACGTACCGGCCCGAGTGAGAGGGGCGCGCGCGGCCGCCCCGATCGCCGCGCTCGCGGCCCTTCTCGCGGGTGCGCTCCCGTTCGTCGTGTCGGTCACGGCCTGGCCGGAGATCGTCACGCCCGCGTGGTTCGTGACGCGCGGCGTCAGGCTCTATGACGGGATCCTCTTTCCGCACACGCCTCTCCTGATTCTCCTGACGGCCGCCGCCGGCGCCCTGTTCGGCTTCACCCCGAACGTCCTGCGCGCGATCCCGGCCCTCTCGCTGGCGGCGGCGGGCGGCCTCGTCGTGCTCGGCACGCGCCCGCACCGCCGAGCACGATCGGGCCCGCGGGCCGCGCTCGCGCTCGGCGTCCCCGTCCTCGCGCTCCTGACCGTCTACGCGGAAGGTCCCGCGATCTGGCCCGAGCCGTTCCTCGCGCCCCTCCTTCTCGCGGGCGTCCTCCTCCTGGAGCGCCACGAACGCACCGGTGCGCTCGGCGACGTCGCGGCCGCGGGCCTCGTCTTCGGCGCCGGGATCCTCGTCAAACAGACCTCGGCGTGGGCGGCGCTCGCCGCGCTCCTGTGGGTCGCTCTGCGCGGCCGGCGGCGCGCCGCGCTTCTCTTCGGCGCAGCGGCCGCTCTTCCCTACCTCGGCTTCGCGCTCTCGTGGGCCCTTGCGTTCCGGACGACTCGGCACCTCGCCTGGACGCTGATCTACCCCGTCTTCTCCGGGATGTCGCGGGAGATCGCCGTCCGGCTCACCGGGGCGGACGCGCACGAGGCGCTCGTGCTCTTCGTGCCGTTCGCCGCGCTCGGCCTCTCTGCCGCGGCGCTGCCGGCGCGCCGTCTGCGCTCGCCGCTCGCGGCGGTCGCGCTCGGCGCAGTCGGGATGGCCTGGCCGCGTCCCGGCCTCCTGCACCTCGCGGCCCTGACGGGGCTCGGCGCGCTCGCGGCCGCCCGGCTCGCCCTCGTTCTGCCCGTCGTCTTCCGCCGGCTCCGGAAAGGCCGGGGCGGACCTCTTCGCCTTTTCGGGGCCGCCGGCGGCGCCGCAGCGTGTGCCGTCTTCCTCGCCGTCGCCGCGCTCGGCGCGGGGCCGTTGCTCCTCGACCGGGCCGGTGGGCCCGTCTTCTACTGGGACGACTCGGCGAGCCGGGCCGCCGCGGCGCTCGTGAGAGAGCGCGTTCCCGCCGGAGGCACGCTTCTCGTCCACGGCGCGCTGCAGAACCTCTACCCTCTCACCGGCACGGGCGCACCCGGCCGCTTCTACGTGAACCCGTCCTTCTGGTACTGCCTGAGGCGCGACCGCGGCAACGAGCGGCTCGTGGACGCTCTCGCGGCGAGCCCAGGCCTGCCGATCCTCTTCCGTGAGCCGATCGCCGACGTCGAGCGTATTCGCGAGACGGCCGTTTACGCCTTCGTGAAGGAGAGGACACGGCCGGCCGGAAACGCCGGCGACGCGGAGTGGCGGGTCGTGCCCGCCGCCGGCCGCTAAGATGGCCGCCATGCACCTCGTCGCGCTCCACGGCTACCCCCTCGACCGGCGCATGTGGAACCCGCTCGCCGAACGGGCCGCGGACGGCCGGCTCGGCCCGATCACGTCCGTCTTCGCCCCGGACCTGCGCGGGCGCGGGCGGTCGCCGCATCCCGCCGCCGCCACGCACGCGATGTCGCTCCTCGCGGACGACGTCGCGCGCGACCTCGGAGCGGCGCTGCCGGCCGACGCGCCCTTCCTCCTCGCGGGGCTCTCGATGGGCGGCTACGTCTGCTTCGAGCTCATCAAGCGACACGGCGCGCGCTTTCAGGGCCGCCTCCGTGGCCTCGCTCTCTTCGACACGAAGGCCTCCGCCGACGACACCGCGGGACGCGCGGGCCGGAAGGCGGCCATCGAGGCCATCCGCAAGGACGGCATCGAGGCGGTGCTCTCCGCGATGCTTCCGAAGCTCCTCGCCCACGGCTCGAAGGGAACGCCGGCCGAGGACCTCGTGACTCGGATGGTTCTCGCGACGCCGCCCGAAACGGCCATGGCCGACCTTGCGGGCCTCGCCGTGCGCGACGAGGGCTTCGAGGTTCTCTCCGCGTGGGACCGGCCTCTCCTCGTCGCCGTCGGCGAGGAGGACGCGATCGCCCCGCCCGCCGACTCGGAGGCCATGACGGCCGTCGCGGCGCACGCGCCGTGGGTGAGGCTCCTGACCGTGCCGGGCGCCGGCCACATGGTTCCGCTCGAGCAGCCGGACGAGGCGGCCGCAGGCCTCGCGTCGCTCGCCGAGGCGGCTCTCCGCGCGCCCTGAGGCCGGGCGCTATTTCCCGGAAGCGGCGCCGAAGCTCGGAAGCATCGCGGCGGCCGGGAGGTCGCCCGTGCGGGCGGCCGCGGGCTCGTAGACCGGCAGCGTCGACGGGCGCGCCCCCGGGTTGAACGCGGGCAGCGGCACGCGCTTGCCGTGCGCGTACACGGGGTGGCGGCCCTTGTCCTTGTACCACTCGGAGAGCGTCGCGCTCTGGTGCATCTCCTCGACGATCTTCCGCCATCCCGCGCCGGTGTTGTACGCGCAGAACGAGATCTCGCCGAGCTGCGTTCCGTACGGAATGATGCACATCTCCGTCCGCCGGAAGTCGTAGTTGAAGAGGTCCTGGAACCACATCCCGGCCACGAGGAGGACGCGCCACGGATAGCGGCCCTGTTTCGCGATCCCCATGCCCTTGCCCGTGTGGCCGTCCATGACCTTGAGCGTCTCCCAGACGCCGAGGTTGTGGGGAACGCCCTCGGGACGGATGTTGCGCGCGAGAGCGAGCGCCGTCTGGAGGACCGTCAGGAACTTTCCGCGCGCGGCGTCCGTGACGACGGTGAGGTCGCGCAGCAGGCGGTCCGCGTCGACGATCTGGGTCAGGGGCACGGCCTGTCCCGTGTCCGGGCGCACGAGCATCATCGTCGCGATCCCGCAGTTCGGGTGGCAGCCGCACTTGAGCGAGCCCCACTGCGCCTCGAGGCCGCCGAGGAGGTCTTTCAGGTCCGAGAACGGGCCCGAGGCCGACAGCGGGAACCAGTCGCGCATCGGCTCGCCGATGCCGGCCTGGTCCTTCACGTCGTGCGCGAGATGGGCGAGCGTATAGCGCTGCTTCGTGCGCGTTTCGTCGTCGATCTCCTCGTCGCGGCCCGTGAAGGACACGGGCTGGAACGAGAGGGCGTTGATCTTGTCGATGTTCTCGATCGCGAACTTCAGGGTCGGGCCGACCTGGTCGTCGTTGACGCCGTTCACGATCGTCGTGACGAGCGTGACGTCGATCCCCGCCGCGTGGAGGTTGGCGAGCGCCCGGAGCTTCACGTCGTAGAGGTTCCCGACGCCGCGGTGCTCGTTGGCCTCGTCTCCGACGCCGTCGAACTGGAGGTACGCGAGCCGGAGCCCCGCGTCGTACGCGGCCTTCGCGAATTCCGGCTCCTGCGCGAAGCGAATTCCGTTCGTCGCACACTGGACCGAGAAGTAGCCGATCTCGCGGGCGTAGCGCGTGGCCTCGATGAAGAACGGCGAGATCGTGGGCTCGCCGCCCGAGAACTGCACGGACATCTGGCGCTGCGGCTTGATCGAGACGGCGTTGTCGAGGATCTCCTTGACGTCGTCCCACCCGAGCTCGTGCACGTAGCCGACCTGGTTGGCGTCCATGAAGCACGGGTTGCACATCATGTTGCAGCGGTTCGTGAGGTCCACCGTGAGGACCGCGCCGCGGCCGTAGCGCATCGAGGAGGAGCCGTGGTCGTGGAGCTTGTCCTTCGCGATCCTCACGTCGCGGCCGAAGAAGTTCTCTTCGAGGCGTGCGAAGAAGCGCGCGTCGCTCGCCATGAGGTCCTCGAACGTGCCGTGCTTCGGGCACGTCTTGACCATCCAGATCTCGTTGCCGCGCTGGACGATGTCGGCCGGGATCTCGCCGGGGCGACCGTCGATGAGCTCCGAGAGCTCACGCGTGCCGCCCACGATCGCATCGCGGACCTCCCGGGTGCAGGTCGGGCAGAGGGAGTCCGTGCGGCGCGGGAACCCGAGAGGCGGCTTTGTGCGCTCGTGGCTCTTCGGGAGCGGCTCGGGCGACCAGGAGGGCTGGAAGGAACGCGCGGGCACGCGGCGGTTCACGGCCTGGAACACGTTCCAGGCGGTGTTGGCCGCACCGCGAATGGACCTGTAGACCACCTTCCGCATGTAGATCCTCCGAAGATACACGGCCCCGCCCCCGAGGAGAATCATTCTCAACGGATGGCCCGTGAAGCGGGGAATTTAACACGCGCCGCGTGCGACGTTACTCGACCCGCCCGGAAACGTCGAGAACGGCTCCCTTCCCGGGGATCTCGGGCGGACCGTGCAGGCGCTGGATGCGCGCGAGCGCCGCGCGTCCGACGGCGCGTACGGCCACGTAGTTGAGGCCCGCGCCTGCGAGCGCTCCGAGGACCGGAACGACGTGAGCGAGCTCGCGTCCGGCGAGACGGACGACGAGGCGCGCGGCGACCTCTTCGGCCGCGCGCGTCGTCAGGCGCCGCCCGACGCTCATCCCGGCCCCCGCCGCGAGCCCCGCAAGCACCTCGAGCGCCCGCTCCTCGGGCGTCATGGGGCCTCCGTAAAGAAGGTGGAGCGACACGATGAGCCGGCTCTGGAGGACGAGGACCGCCGAGAGCTCGGGCGCGACGGTCGCGAGCGAGAGCCATCCCGGCGGCAGGCTCGCGGCGGCGCCGAAGGCGGCCGCGCGGCGGGCGGCGACCGCGACGAGCCGCTCGCCCTTCTCGCGGGTCGTGAGGTCCGCGTGCTTCGCCGAGAACGACTGCACCTCGGCCCGGAGCTTCTCGACGTCCAGGTCCTCGGTGACCTTCTCGACGAGGCTGAGAAAGGTCCGGGCCAGCATCGCGGCTATCATCAGGGCTGCCGGCGCTCGCCTGCAAGGGCGGAGCGTCGGCACGAGGAGGACGCAGCCCGATGACCCGCAGACCGCAGCGCAACCGGATTCTGGCGGCCCTCGCCCTGGGCCTCCTGGCGGCGTCCGCGGCCGCGGCCCCTGCCGCGCCCGCGAAGCCGAAGAAGAAGGCACCGTCGAAGGCGGCGGCGAAGGCGCGTGACTACGCGCACACGCTCGCGCTCGTCCGCACCTCGCAGGGCGATTTCACGGTCCGTTTCTTCAACGACCGCGCCCCGAACCACGTGAAGAATTTCGTCGACCTCGCCGGGTCCGGCTTCTACGACGGGACCCTCTTTCACCGCGTGATCAAGGACTTCGTCGTGCAGGGCGGCGACCCCCTCACGAAGGACCCGAAGAACGCCTTCATCTGGGGCAACGCGGGAAAGACGGACGCGAAGGGAAACCCGGTGACCCTGAAACCGGAGTTCAACGACACGGTCCACAAGCGCGGCATCGTCTCGATGGCCCGCTCCTCGGCGCCGGACTCCGGTTCGTCGCAGTTCTTCGTCGTCCTCAAGGACTACCCGTCGCTCGACCACCAATACACCGCGTTTGGCGAGGTCGTGAAGGGGATGGACGTCGTGGACCGAATCGCATCCGCCTCCGACCCCGATCCGTCGAACACGCCGCTCGGCAAGCCGCGCAACCCCCAGAAGCTCCTGTCGGTCGAGCTCCTCGACGAAGCGCCCGCGCCGGCGCCGACCGCCCCGGCTCCCGCTCCGAAGCCGTGACGGCGGCCTCCCGGAACGGAGAGGCCGAGCGCCTTTCGCGCGCGCGGGAACGCTTCGGCCTCGCGGCCGGTCCGCCGAGCGTCCCGCTGGCCGGCGACGTCGGCGCGCGCCGGTACTTCCGCCAGGCGACGCCGGGCGGCGGCAGCGTCCTCGTCGTCCTGTACCCGCAGCCCGAATCGCCCGCGCAGGCGAACTGGGCCGCGATCGGGGCGGCGCTCGCGCACGCGGGCGTGCGGGTTCCCGCGCTCGTCGACGACGCGCCCGAGCTCGGCTCCGCCCTCATCGAGGACCTCGGCGACCGCGACCTCTCGATGGACCTCGCGGACGCCCCGCGCGAGGACCGGCCCCGCCTCCTCGACGAAGCCGAGGAGATCCTGACCCCGATCCGCACGATTGCGCGCGCCGCCGCGACGCGCAATCCCGCGTTCGACGCGGCCTTCTTCGCAGCCGAGCTCGAGCACACCCGCCACTGGGCCCTCGAGAAAGACGGGCAGGACCCTCTCCCTCCCGCGCGCGCCGCCGAGTGGGCCCGACTCTCGGGCGCGCTCGCGGCGGCCGCCGCCGACCCCGCGGCGACCGGCGACGCCGTGCCGACTCACAGGGACTACCACGCGAACAACCTCATGCGCACCGCCGACGGGCGGCTGGCCCCGATCGACTTCCAGGACCTGCGTCTCGGGCCCCCTGATTACGACTCGGCGTCGCTCCGTTTCGAGCGCGCCGGCGCGTCCGTCGAGGCCGATGCCGGGGCCGTGTCGGAGGCCGTCCTCCTGCAGAGGGCGTGGAAGGTCCTCGGGACGTTCGAGAAGATGCTCCTCAAGGGCCGCCCGTTCTACCGTCCCCACCGCGAGACGGCGCGCCGCGTCATCCGCCGCCGCACCTCCCCGGGGGGGCCGTTCGAGGGGCTCCTCGAGTTTCTCTGACCGCCGCCCGGAGTAAGATCAACCCCTTCAGGAGGCACCCGTGCCGAATCTCGGACTCCCCGAACTGCTCGTCATCCTCGTGATCGTGATTCTCGTGTTCGGCGCGGGGAAGATCCCGCAGCTCGGCAAGGGCCTCGGCGAGGGCATCAAGAACTTCAAGGACGCGATGCGCCAGGGCGAGTCCGGCGACAAGAAGGACGACGAGAACAAGCCCAAGTAGCGCGGGCCGTCTCACTCCCGTTCACGGGACGCACACACCCCGGGGTCCGGAGAAGCACGATGAACACGCTGAAGATCGTCTTCCTCATGACGTTTCTGACGGTTCTGCTCGTCGCGGTCGGGCAGGCCACCTACGGCTCGCAGGGCGCGGTCATGGCCCTCGTGATCGCGGCCGTCATGAACCTCTTCACGTACTTCTTCTCGGACAAGATGGTCCTCGCGAGCACCGGCGCGCGTGTCGTGACGGAAGAGGAAGCGCCCGAGCTCCATGCGGTCGTCCGGTCGCTCGCGGCGAAGGCGAACGTCCCGATGCCGCGCGTGGCGGTCATCCCGCAGGACGCCCCGAACGCCTTCGCAACCGGCCGCAACCCGCGGCACGCCGTCGTCGCGGCCACCGAGGGCATCCTGAAGATCCTGAACCGCGACGAGCTGGAGGCGGTCCTCGCCCACGAGCTCGGCCACGTGACGAACCGGGACATCCTCCTCGGGGCGATCGCCGCGACGCTGGCCGGCGCGCTCACGCACCTGGCCCAGATGGCGATGTGGACGGGCGGCGGGCGGCGGGACGACCGCGAAGGCGGCGGCGGCCTCGTCGGGATCCTCGCGATCGTCTTCGCCCCGATCGCGGCCATGATCGTCCAGGCCATGATCTCCCGTCAGAAGGAGTTCCGGGCCGACGAGACGGGTGCGGCGCTCTCGGGGCGGCCTCTCGAGCTCGCCTCGGCGCTCCGCAAGCTGGAGGCCGCGTCGCAGCGGCTCCCGATGGACGGCTCGCCGGCGACGGCGCACCTGTTCATCGTGAACCCGTTCGCGGGAGGCCTCGCGCGCCTCTTCTCGACCCACCCGCCCACCGAGGAGCGCGTCGCACGCCTCGAGGCCATGGCGCGCGGCGGGCTGCGCCCCAGCTAGGCGCTAGCTGTTGTCCCGGCCGCGCAGCGGCGGCTTGACCTTCAGGAGGGAGATCTTCGCCCGCAGGGTGTTGCGGTGAATGCCGAGCGACTTGGCGGCGCGGCCCATGTTGCCGGACGCACGCATGACGGCCGCGGACACGTACTTCTTCTCGAATTCCCGCTTGGCGGCCTCGAGCGGAATTCCCTTCGACACGAGCTCGTCGATGATGCGCTGCAGCTGGCCGTCGATCGTCACAGACACGTTCCTCCCGCACACTTGCAAGCCTTGTGGCCGCTTGGGGGAAATGGAAATTATCACGGGATTTTCGTCCCGCAAGTCTTTTCTGAGCGAGCCGAAAAGAGAGGCTTTACTTGACTTCGACGGCGTCGCCGACGGCGATGAAGTCGACCATCGACGTGATGATCGCGACCGACGACCGGGTGCGGGTCGTGAGGATCGCCGCTTCGCCCAGCACCGTGCGCACGCCCTGGGCCTGCGTCGACGGGTGGTAGACCGTGAGGAAGTCGCCGGGGTTCAGCCCGTCCTGTTCGCCGAGGTCGAGGAACACGATCGTGTCCGTCCCGACGGGCGTGACCGCGTCCCGCGTGTCGACGACGTGGCCGATCGCCTTGCCGTTCGGCGTGTCGCAGATCGTCGTGGGCCGCGTGCGGCGCACGAGCGGCACCGGGACCGGCTCGAAGGGCGCGACGAAGTCTCCGACCTCCACCTCGTTGCAGGAGTAGATGATCTCGGTGATGGAGGATCTCTCCTGGGCGCAGAGCACGCGCACGCGCCCGGGCGTCATGTAGATGCGGCCCAGGACCTCGCGGTCGGATCGCCAGCGGTTCACGAGGCGGCTCGGCCGGACGATCGTGAACTCCATCCCGGCCTGAACGCCGTTCTCGGCCCCGATGTCGATGTAGATGACGTCGCCGGCCATGAACATCGACTGGTTTCGTTCTTTCTCGGCGTTCACGATGCGTCCGACGAACGCCTCGTCGCGGTCCCCGAGGTAGCCGGAGCAGTAGACGTCCACTTCGGCGCCCACCGGCAGTGGTCCGGTGATCGGAGCGGGAGGCCGGCCGAGCTTCTCGAGGTGCGACTGGGGCGCGGCCGGGGCGGCGCCTTCGCGCACGGTCAGGGCGGGCGCCTTTGGCGCATCGTCGGCGCGGGCGGCGAACGAGACGGCGATCAGGACGCCGGCCGAGAGCGCTGCGAGACGGTGACGCATGACGACCTCCTGCTCGAAACCCGTGTCCCCGAATCGACAACGGGGGCGCGAAAAGGGGACGAATGGACGGTGTATCTTAATTCGCTGGAGCCGCTTGCGTCAACCCGAGGGGCGGGACGAGGGCTCAGCCGCCGGCGGCTTTGGCGGGAGGAGCGGACGGAGCAGCCGCCGGACGCGGCACCTTCCTCACGAGCGGGCTGGAGGGGAAGTCCCGCGCGAGGCGGTCCCAGAGCTGCCGGGCCTCGTCCTCGTGCCCCATCTTGTTCTCCGCGACGCCCGAGTCGAAGAGCACCTTGTCCAGCTTCGCGTAGTCCGGATAGGACGCGAGAACGGTGTCCATGCGGCCCTTGGCCGCGCGCCAGGCCCGGCGCTTCACGTAGAAATGCCCGACGACGTACTCATGCTCGGCGAGGAGGTTGCGCATCGCGCCGAGGCGCAGGCGGCCCTCCGTGGCGTACGGCGAATCCGGGTACGCGAGGACGAGCTCGCGGTATGCGAGCGCGGCGGTCCGCGTGTTCGTCTGCTCGCGGTCCGGCCTCTCGGCCTGCTTGTCCGAGCACTGGGCGAGCCGGAAAAGCGCGTAGTCCGAGCGCGGGTGCGAGGGGTAGCGGTTCCGGAAGTCCTTGTACCTCACGCCGGCCTCGAGATAGCCGAGCGGCGTCTTCTCGTCGAAGAACGAGTCCGCGAGCCGCAGGGCGGCCTGCTTGCCGATCGCGTCGTTCGCGTAGTTCTCGGCGACGAACCGCAGGTACTGCCGCCCGAGCTCGTACTTCTTCTGCTGGACGAGGGACTCGCCCTTCGCGTAGGCCTCCTCTTTCGGCATGGAGAGGAGCTCCCGCGTCATCTTGGCCGCGGAGTCGGTGCTCGCGCAGCCCGCCGCGCCTCCGAGGAGGATGGCGAGGGCGATCAGCGCGGGGAGGCGGCGCGGGAGGACGGGGAGGGGTGTCACGGACGTCGGAGAATGCACGGCGGCGGGGTTTCTTTCAAGCTCCGTGCCCGCGGCCGGCCGCCCGTGCGAGCCGTGCGAGCGCAGCCGGAACGTCGCCTCCCCCGAAGACGGACGCCCCCGCGACGAGATGCGTGGCCCCGGCGGCCGCGAGGGCGCCGGCGTTGGCATCGCCCACTCCGCCGTCCACGGCGACCGTCGCCGCCGAGCCCGCCCTCCGGATCGACTCGGCGAGGCGGGCGACCCGTTCGAGGGACCCGGGAATGAACGACTGACCGCCCCATCCGGGGTTCACCGACATCACGAGGACGAAGTCCACGAAGCGCACGGCCTCGTCGAGGGAGGTGAGCGACGTCCCGGGGTTGATGGCGACCCCCGGCGACACGCCGCGGCTCCGCACGTGCTCGGCGAACCGATGGAGGTTCGGCTCGGCCTCGACGTGGACCGCGACGCGCCGTGCGCCGGCGTCGAGGTACTGGTCGAGCGTCCGGAACGGCTCCTCGATCATGAGGTGGACGTCGAAGGGGACCTTCGTCGCCTTCGCGAGCGCCTCGAGGACGATCGGCCCGACCGTGAGGTTCGGAACGAAGTGTCCGTCCATGACGTCGAAGTGGATCCAGTCCGCGCCTCCCGCCTCGCACGCCGCGACCGCCTCGCCGAGCCGCGCGAAGTCCGCCGAGAGGATCGACGGGGCGAGGGCGACCTTCGCCGCGCTCACGGCGCCGCCTCCGGCGACGCGATCACGAAGCTCAGTGCGTCGCGCCGCGTGACGGGCGCCCCGGAAAGCGGGAACTGGCGGAGGATCGTGCCGGTCGCCGCGCCTTCGTAGGCCTGGCTCCTCACGCCGCCGATCCGGAAGCCGCGCTCCTCGAAGGCGGTCCTGACCCGCTCGAAGTCGCGCCCGATGAGGTCCGGCATCACCCACGCGACGTCGGACGCTCCGCGGTTCACGAGAACGTCGACCGGAGTGTCCGGCCCCGCGATCGCGCCCGCCGAGACGCCCTGGGCGACGACGCCGGTGGGCCCCGGCAGGCGCGCCGACGCGACGGCGGCCTCCTTGAGGCCGGCTTTCGCCAGCGCGAGCGTCGCCGCGCGCGCCGGCAGCCCCGTGAGGTCGGGCATGCGCACGGCGCGCGGCCCGAGGGAGAGGAAGAGGCGGATCGTCTGGCCGCTCTTGACGGCCGTCTCGGCCGCCGGGAGCTGCGCGCGGACGCGGTGCGCGGGCACGGCGTCGTCGAACGCCTCCTGCGCCGCGTCCACCTGCACGGAAAGGCCGAGCTCGGCGGCGCGGGCGGCCGCCTCGTCGGGCGTGAGGCTCACGAAGCTCGGGGTCTTGAGGGACTTGCCCGCGACGAAGCGCGTGAACGAGACCCAGGTCGCGGTCGCGAGGACGCCGGCCAGCACAAGCGCGTACAGCACTCTTCCGAAGACCCCTCCCATGGCGGCACTCTAGCAGGAGCGCGGCTCCTTGACTCGCCCCGGAGAGGCGCGGAGACTCGTCGCCCCATGGTCGATTCCGCCGCCCCGGATCCGGGCTCTCCCGCGCTCCCCCTCTCCCGGGCGGACCTTCACCTGCACACGAACGCCTCGATCTTCAAGTACTTCCGTGCGGGGAACACCCGCGACTCCTACAACGACCCCGACGAGACGTACCGCCTCGCGAAAGCGCGCGGCATGGACTTCGTCACGTTCACGGACCACGACACCGTGGACGGCTGCCTGAAATTCCGGGACCGCCACCCGGACTACACCGACTTCTTCGTCTCGGCCGAGATCGAGACGTTCTTCCCGAAGACCGGCCACCGCATCCACGTCAACGTCTTCGACCTCACGCTCGCGCAGTGGAAGGTCATCAACGTCAAGAGGCGGAACATCTTCGACCTCGTCGAGTACCTCCGCGCGGAAAGCCTCCTCTACTCGGCGAACCACCTCTTCCAGTCCTACCGCATGCGCCAGGCCCCCGAGGATTTCTTCACGAAGATGCTCGAGCTCTTCGACGTCTTCGAAGTGAAGAACGGCTCGATGGCCTACCAGCACAATGCGCTCGTCGAGGATCTCCTGACGGCCGCCAAGGAGAAGCGCGGCTCGCTTGCGCTCATCGGCGGCTCGGACGCACACACGTACCCGCCCGTCGCGAGCGTCTTCACGATGGCGCCCGGCGCGACGTGGAGGGAGTTCCTCGGCTGCGTCCGCGAGGGCGAGTGCCTGTCGTGGGGAACGGAGATGGGCTTCACAAACGTCCTCGGGGACGTCTACAAGATGCTCGGGAAGTACTACACGACCGTCGTGGACTTCAAGAACCCCGAGTTCACGGCGATGCAGAAGGCGCGGCACTTCCTGATCGCGCTCGCGTCCGTGCCCTTCAACGCGGCCGGCGTCCCGGCCGCGGTCTACTCGCTGAACTACGCCAAGCAGCTCGCGCTCTCGCGGCGCCTCAAGACGCACTTCGACCGAAAGGGCTTCTCCGGGGACTCGGGACGCTAGGAGGACGCGCCCTTGCGCGGGTACTTCGTCTCGACGTAGTCGTCCACGAGCTTCCGGAACGCGGCGGAGAGCTCGTCGTAGTTGCCCTTGAGCGTCGCGAACTTCTGGCCGTCGACGTACACGGGGCAGCTCGGCTCTTCGCCCGTGCCCGGGAGCGAGATCCCGATGTTCGCGGCCTTCGACTCTCCCGGCCCGTTCACGATGCAGCCCATCACGGCGAGCGTCATCGTCTCGACGCCCTCGCGCTCCGCCTTCCAGACGGGCATCCGCTCGCGCACGTAGCCCTGGATCCGCTCGGCAAGCTCCTGGAACGTCGTCGACGTCGTGCGCCCGCACCCGGGGCAGGCCGTGACGGACGGCGCGAAGCTCCGGATCCCGAGCGCCTGCAGGAGCTCGCACGCCGCGTAGACCTCCTCGCGCCGGTCGCCGCCCGGGCGCGGCGTGAGCGACACGCGGATCGTGTCGCCGATGCCCTCGGCGAGGAGGATCCCCATCGCCGCCGACGACCACACGAGGCCCTTCGTCCCCATCCCGGCTTCCGTGAGGCCGAGGTGCAGCGGCTGGTCCGTCTTCGCCGCGAGGTCGCGGTACACCGCGACGAGGTCGCTCGGGCGCGACACCTTGCACGAGATGATGATCTGGTCCTTCCTCAGCCCGCACTCGAGCGCGAGCTCGGTGGACTGGAGCGCGGAGAGGACCATGCACTCGGCGACGATCTCCTCCGACGTCCTCCCGAGGTCCCGGTCCGTGTTTTCCTGCATCTTCTGCATGACGAGCTCCTGGTTCAGCGAGCCTCCGTTCACGCCGATGCGCACGGGCCGCCCGAGGTCGCGCGCGACGCCGCAGATCGTCGCGAACTGCTCGTCCCGGCGCTTCCCCGTTCCGACGTTGCCCGGGTTGATCCGGTACTTGTCGAGGGCCCTCGCCATCTCCGGGTACTTCGTCAGCAGGACGTGGCCGTTGTAGTGGAAGTCCCCGATGAGCGGGACGCCGCAGCCGGCGGCGAGGAGGCGCCGCTTGATCTCCGGGACGGCCTGCGCGGCCTCGTCCACGTTCACCGTGATCCGCACGAGCTCCGAGCCCGCCTCGGCGAGCTCGAGTCCCTGCTTGACCGTGGCGTCCACGTCCGCCGTGTCCGTGTTCGACATGGACTGGACGACCACGGGCGCGCCGCCGCCGACCTGGATCCCTCCGACGGGCACGCCGACCGTGCGAGGACGCGGCATCAGAACGAGACGTTCTTGATGACGTCGAAGTAGAGGACGGTGACCATGATGAGGACGAGGAACGCGAACCCGGCCTGCAGGAGGCGCTCCTTGACCTTGATCGAGAAGTCGCGCCGCGCGGCGGCCTCGAGAAGCGTCACGAAGATCTGGCCGCCGTCGAGGAGCGGGATCGGCAGGAGGTTCAGGAGGCCGAGCTGCAGCGAGAGGACGCCCATGAGACTCAGCAACGGGGCGACGCCCGCCCTGGCGGCTTCCCCGGAGAACTTGGCGATGTCGATCGGGCCCGAGAGCTGTCGGAAAGATCCTTTGAATGCGAAGAGCCGGCCGAGAATGGTTCCCGTGGCGCGAACCTGATCCCGCAGTTCTCTCACCGAAGACTCAAAGGCGGCCCCTACCGGGAGGGATCGCCTCACGGTGTCGAGAAACTTGGCGCCAAACCCGATTCTCCAGGCGGCGCCCTCTGCGCGCGGGGTGACGGGAATGGTCAGCCGCGCCCCCTCTCGCTCGACGCCGATGTCGATCGGCCGCGCGCCTTTCTCCTTGAAGTCCTGGGCTTCCTGGGCGATGCGCCAGACCACCGCAGAGAAGCACGACACTTCGTGGCCTCCCACCGAGACGATCCGGTCGTCCACTTTCAGGCCGGCCTTGGCCGACGGCGAGCCGGCCAGCACGCTGCCGACGTAAACGGGCACCGCCGCGTGCAGACCCGTGAACCCGACGTCGTACTTCTTCTGCTCTTCGGTCTTGGGCTCCGGCTGAAGCGTCAGCGTGACCGTCTGGCCGTCACGAAGCACTTCGATCGGGATTTTCTGGCGCGAGCCCAGACCCGTCTGCAACTCCACCTCGCGCCATGTCGTCACCGGCTTGCCAAACAGTGAGGTGATGAGGTCGTTGGGCTTGACCCCGGCGGATTCCGCGGGACTGCCCGGGTCGACAAACGTCACGACGGGCCGCTCTTCGAAGTAACGCGGCAGCTCGATCCCGATCATGAACGCACCCATGGTCAGAAGCACCGCAAAGACGAGGTTCACGCCGGGACCGGCGAAGAGGATGAGGAGGCGCTGCAGGCGCGTGCCGGGCTGCGCGGGCGCCGCATGCTCCCCGGCGACGATGTCGCTTTCGTCGGGCCCGAGGCCCACGACCTTCACGTAGCCGCCGAGCGGGATGAGCGAGACGCGGTAGTCCGTCTCCCTGCGCTTCCAGCCGAAGAGCCGCTTTCCGAAGCCGAGGGAGAAGATCTCGACCGGGAACTTGAAGAACTTCGCCACGGCGAAGTGCCCGCCCTCGTGGAAGACGATCAGGAACGAGAGCACGAAGACGAGGGCAAGGACGTTTGTCGGGATGTTCATGAAACCTCGGGTTGATTACGCCGGAACGGCGCGATTGGTTGCCGCCGGCCGCTCGAGCGCCGGGAGGAGGGTCTCGGCTTCGCGCCGCGACCATGCGTCGGCCTCGAGGGCCGCCGCGACGGAGGAAATCGGAAGGACCTTGTGCCGCGCGAGGACCCGCGCGACCGTCTCGACGATCCCGAGGTACGGGATCCGCCCCTTGAGGAACGCCTCGACGGCCACCTCGTTCGCCGCGTTCAGCACGGCGGGGGCCGAGCCGCCCGTCCTGAGAGCGGCGCACGCGAGCGGGACGGCGGGGTAACGCCCCTCGTCGAGCGCCTCGAACGTGAGCGTCCCGAGCGCCGCGAGGTCGAGGCGCGGCAGGGGCGTGTCGATCCTCTCGGGGTAGCAGAGCGCGTAGAGGATCGGGAAGCGCATGTCGTTCGGGGACATCTGCGCGAGGACCGACCCGTCCACGTACTCGACCATCGAGTGGACGATCGACTGCGGGTGGATCACGACGCCGATGCGCTCGACCTCGACGTCGAAGAGCCAGCGGGCCTCGATGACCTCGAGGCCCTTGTTCATCATCGTCGCCGAGTCGATCGTGATCTTCGGGCCCATCTTCCAGGTCGGGTGGCGGAGCGCGTCCTCGACCGTGATCGCGCAGAACGTCTCGAACGGCCGCGTCCGGAACGGACCGCCGGAGGCGGTGAGGACGAGGCGCCTCACCTCGGAAGCGGCGCCGGCGCGGAGGGCCTGGTGGAGCGCGCAGTGCTCCGAGTCCACGGGGAGGACGGCGGCGCCGGCCGCGCGGGCCGCGCGCATGAGCGGCTCGCCCGCGACGACGAGCGTCTCCTTGTTCGCGAGCGCGAGCGTCTTGCCGAGCTTGACGGCCTCGTACGCGGGGATGAGGCCCGCCGAGCCGACGATTCCGCCGAGGACGACGTCGGCGTCGGGGTGCGTCGCGACGTCCACGAGGCCCTGTTCGCCGAATCCGACGGAGATGCCGGGGAACTCCTGCCGCACGCGGGCCGCGTCCTCGCGGGTCTTCACGGAGACGACCTTCGGCCGCACGGCCGCGATCGCGGGGAGGAACTTCTCGAGGTTCGAGCCCGCCGACATCGTGACGACCTCGAAGCGCTCGGGGAAGTGGGCGACGACCGAGAGCGCCGAGTCGCCGATCGAGCCCGTGGCTCCGAGGAGCGCGATTCGCTTCTTCGCGGTCAACGAGGGCCTCCGGGCAGGAGGGTCAGGGTGAAGAGCAGCACGGGCGAAGCGTAGAGCAAGGAGTCCAGCCGGTCGAGGAGGCCGCCGTGGCCGGGCAGGAGGCCGCCGGAGTCCTTGACGTGCACGCTCCGCTTGAACGTCGACTCCACGAGATCGCCGACGACGGCGGTGGCCGACACGACGAGGCCGAACGCGGCGCCTGCGAGGGCGACGGAGGCGTCGCCCCGCGCGCCCGGGGAGATCAGGAACGCCGCGGCCGCCCCGAAGAGCGCCCCGCCTGCGAGCTGGCCCCAGAGGCCTTCCCACGTCTTCTTCGGGCTCACGACGGGAGCGAGCTTGCGCTTCCCCCAGCGGCGGCCCACGTAGTACGCCGCCGAGTCGCCGGCCCAGACGACCGCGAGGAGGAACACCACGGGCTGCCAGCCGTGCGCGCGCAGCCCGATGATCGAGGCTCCGCCGAGCGCGACGTAGAGCGTCGCGAAGACGGCGCCCGCCGACGACGGGAGGTAGAGCGCCTCGGCCGGCGAGGCGAACATCACGAGCGTCGGGAGGAGAAGCAGCGTCGCGGCCGTGAGCGCGAGCAGGGCGACGGGCGCGGCGAGGTGCGCGGCAACGAGGAGCGCCACGAAGAGGACGAGCCCCGCGGCGCGGGGCACGATCCAGCCCGCGGCCGCGAGGAGAGCGTAGAACTCCAGGAGCGCGACGCAGGCCGCCGCTGCGACCAGCAGCGAGAACGCCCACGTCGGCGCGAAGACCAGCACCGCGAGGACCGCCGGGATGAGAACGGCGGCCGTGACTTCCCTCTGGAACCTCACCGCGTGGCCGCCGCCGGGCGCGGGCCGTCCTCTCGCAGGGGCTCGGTCTCCGGCACGCCGCCGTACCGCCGCTCGCGCTTCTGGAACTCCGCGATCGCCTCGAGGAAATCGCGGGCCCGGAAGTCGGGCCAGAGGACCGGCGTCACGTAGATCTCGGAATAGGCGATCTGCCAGAGCAGGTAGTTCGAGATCCGCATCTCGCCGCTCGTCCGGATCAGGAGGTCCGGGTCGGGAAGGCCGGCCGTGTAGAGGCGCGCCTCGATCGCCGCCTCGTCGATCTCCTCGGGCTGCAGGCGTCCGGCCTTCACCTCGGCGGCGAGCGACCGCATCGCGTCCGCGAGCTCGGTGCGCCCGGAGTAGTTGAGCGCGATGTTGAACACCATCCCCTTGCAGTGCGCCGTCGCGTCGAGCGCGCTCTGCAGCTCACGCTGCACGGAAGGGTCGAGCCCGTCCATGCGGCCCACGACGCGGAACCTGATGTCGTTGTCGAGCAGCGTCTTCAGCTCGCGCCTGAGGTACTCCTTGAGGAGCGCCATGAGCGTCGCGACCTCGAGGTGCGGCCGCTTCCAGTTCTCCGTCGAGAACGCGTAGAGCGTCAGCGCGGTCAGCTTCAGGCGCGCGGCCGTCTCCACGGTGGCCCGCACGGAGGCGATCCCCGCGCGGTGGCCCTCCACGCGCGGCAGCCGGCGCTGGCGCGCCCAGCGCCCGTTGCCGTCCATGATCACGGCCACGTGCCGGGGCAGTCGCGCGAGGTCGAGCCCGTCGAGCAGGGCTCGATCGGGGGAACCGGCGGCGGCGATGGAATCCTTGTCGATCATCCAGCCGGGCGGGATGCGCCCGAACGGCGAATTCTATCGCGCGGGCGGCCGGGACGGCCCCGGCGCCCCCGCCGCGTCCGGCGCGTACAGCACACGGGCGAGCGTGAGCCCGCGGGCCTCGGCGGTCGGGCCCGGGCGGGCGAGAGCCTCGTCCGGGCGGATGTGTCCCCGGCCCGCGTCGCGGAGGGTCCCCACGAGCCGCCGCACCATGCCGCGCAGGAAGCCGTCGCCTTCCGCCGTGATCACGAGGAGCGAGCGGTCCTCCGCGACGTCGAGACGGCGGAGCGTCCGCACGGTCGTCCCGGGGTCCGAGCCCGTGATCGAGAACGGCGCGAAGTCGCGCGTCCCGACGAGAAGGTCCGCCGCCGCACGCATCGCGCCGACGTCGAGCGGCTCTCCCGCGAGCGCCTCGACGAGACCTCCGTGCGGGAGGAGGGTGTCACCGCGGCGGAGGCGGTAGACGTAGACCTTGCCGCTTGCCGAGTAGCGGGCGTGGAAGTCCGGCGAGGCCTCGGACGCCGACAGGACCCGCACATCCCATGGAAGCCTGGAATTCAGGGCACGGGGGATTTTCTGAGAGGGTAAGAGGGGCGCACCCTCGGGAACGTCGAAATGGGCGACCTGAGCGTCCGCGTGCACGCCGGAATCGGTGCGGCCGGAGCCGTGTACCCGGATCTCCCTCTGAAGTATTTCATTCAAAGAAATCTCCAATTCGCCCTGGACCGTGCGCGGCTTTTCGCCGCCTTCGCGGGGCGCCTGCACCTGCCAGCCTTCGAAGAAGGTTCCCAGGTACGCAATCTCGAGCTTCAACCGCACGGGACGATTATGGCCGCGCTATCGTCCGCGCGATGGCCGCCCCTCCCCTCCTCGTCACCGAGATCTTCCGCAGCCTGCAGGGCGAGTCGTCCTTCGCGGGCCTGCCGTGCACGTTCGTGCGGCTCACGGGCTGCGCGCTGCGCTGCACGTGGTGCGACAGCGCGTACGCGTTCTCGGGCGGGACGGAGATGACCGAAGGCGAGGTCCTCTCCGAGGTCGATCGCCTCGGGGCACCGCTCGTCGAGCTCACAGGCGGCGAGCCGCTCGAGCAGGAGGGCTTCTACGCGCTCGCGTCCGCGCTCTGCGACCGGGGCTACACCGTCCTCGTCGAGACGGGCGGCCACGTGCCCGTCGGTCGCGTGGACGCGCGCGTCATCAAGATTGTCGACGTGAAGTGCCCCGGCTCGGGCATGGAGAGCCGCAACGACCTCGGGAACCTGGCGCTCCTCGGGCCGAGGGACGAGGTGAAGTTCGTCGTGGCGGATCGGGAAGACTTCGAATGGGCCGAAGCGCTCGTCGAGAAGCACCGCCTGGATGAGACGAAAGCCGTCCTGATTTCGCCCGTCTTCGAAGGGAAAGAATCCAGGATCGCCCCCGAGGTTGCCGAATGGGTGCGCGACTCGAAGAGAAGACTGCGGCTGAACCTCCAGGTGCACAAGGTCCTTTGGGGAGATGTTCCAGGAAGATGAAGAGAAAGATTTCAGCGGCGATACCCCACGCGCCGGCCGAGGGGCGGAGGACCTGCGTCCTCCTCCTCTCCGGCGGCCTCGATTCCGCGACCTGCCTCGCGCTCGTGACGCGCTGGGGGTGGACAGTCCACGCGCTCTCCTTCGACTACGGCCAGCGCCACCGCGTGGAGCTGCGCGCCGCTCGCTCGCTCGCCCGCCGCTACCGCGTCGCGTCGCACCGCGTGATCGCGATCCCCTCCTTCGGCGCACTCGGCGGTTCGGCGCTCACGGACCGCTCCATCCGCGTCCCGAAGAAGGCGCTCGGGAAGGCCCGCATCCCCGTCACGTACGTCCCCGCGCGCAACACGCTCTTTCTCGCGTTCGCGCTCGGCGCGGCCGAGACCGCGGGCGCGACCGAGATCGTGATCGGCGCGAACGCGCTCGACTACTCGGGCTACCCGGATTGCCGGCCCGCGTTCCTCCGCGCGTTCGAGCGCGTCGCGAACCTCGGGACGAAGGCGGGAGACGAGGGGCGGCGCTTTGCGATCCGCGCGCCGCTCCTCGCGCTCGCGAAGGCGGACATCGTCCGCCTCGCGCTCGCGCTCGGCCTCGACCCCGGCCTCACGACGTCCTGTTACGACCCTTCGCCCACGGGAAGGCCTTGCGGCGCGTGCGATTCGTGCCTGCTTCGCGCGAAGGGGTTCGCCGAGGCCGGCGAGCGGGACGCCCGGCTCGGGTAATCAGCGCGGTGTGAGGGCGAGGGCGCGCGCCCGCTCGAGGAGCTCGCGCGGAGGCTGCTCGGAGGGCTGAAGGGCGACGGCCTTCTCGAGCTCCGGGACCGCCGCCGCGGGATCTCCCGCGAGGATCAGCGCGCGCCCGAGGTGGAATTGCGCGGGGAAGAACGCAGGCGAAATCGCAAGCGCCTCGCGGTACGCCGCGGCCGCGTCCGGGAAGCGCCGCAGCGCTTCGCGCGCCTGTCCCAGAAAGAAGTGAGCCGACCGCGAGTCGGGGTCCATTCGAAGAGATCGTTCGAGGGCGCCCGCGGCTTCGACGGCCCGTCCCTGGGCGAGGCGGAGCCGGCCGACGAATTCGACGGGGAGCGCCGCTTGCGGGTCTGCGTCGACGGCGCGACGCAGTGAGCGCTCGGCCTCGTCCCACTTTCTCATCTCCATCCACGCGTTTCCGTCAAGGGTCCATTCCTCCGAGAAGACGTGAGACGGAGAATGTCTTCTCAGGTGGGTCGCAGGAAGCGCAAGGAGCGCGACGACAGCCGGCGCCGCGAGCCGCCGCGGGTCGCGCGCCTTGATTCGCTCGAGGAGAAGCGCGGCTCCCGCGCCCGCAAAAAGCGCAAGAGGCGGAACGATCGGAATCCGATACCTCATTCCCGCGAGCGCGACGAGAGGCGGGACTGAGGCCGCGGCGATCCACATGAGTGGAAGCGCGACTCGGCGCACGGGCGGCGCGGCGAGCACGGATGCGGCCGCGAGAGCGAAGAGCAGGCCGAAGCCGGGGAGCATTCTCAGAATCCCCGATCCCCCGGCAAAGAACGCGAACGCGTGGTTGTCGCGCGGCTCCTCAGCCTGCGTGAGCCAGCCGAGTTTCGAGACGACGACGCGCACGAGCCCCGCCGGATCCGACGTCGCGCGCCGGACGGCCTTCCTCGTGAAGTACGCCTCCTCGCCCGCGGGCGGGACGCCCGCGCGGGCGGGTTCGGCCGCGAGCCTGTCCCACGGCCCGTTCGGACGCGCGTTCTGCACGCCTCCGGAAGCCGGGTCGTTGCCGAGCCAGAGGTTCACCGCGCCGTACGCGCGGACGAAGACGAAGCGGCCTGAAGCCTTCGAGGAGGCGGCGACCGCCGGCACGAGGACGAGCGCCACGCCCGCCGCGACGGCGAGGGCCGCGGGAACGCGCCGCGCCCATCCCTCGAGGAGGAGGACGGCGGCGAGGGCCGCGAGAACGAACAACCCCACAGTCGGCCGCGCCGCGCATGCGACGCCGAGAAGAGCGCCGACGACCAGCGCCGAGGCCGTCGTCTTCTTCTTCACGAGAAGGAGAAGAGCCGATGAAAGAAGGCAGCCGACGAACGACTCCTCCCAGAAGCTCGTGTCCACGAGCGAGAGGGGCCCGGAGACCGCGAGGAGGAGTCCCGCTGCGATCCCCGCACTCCTTTCAAAGAGAATCTCCCCGGTCTTCGCGACGAGAACGCACGTCACGGACGCGAGCGCGGCCTGGGCGATTCGCGCCGCGTTCATCGACCCAAAGACCTTGAGCAGGAGGGCGAGGAAGAACGGGTACGCGGGGCCGTGCGTGGGAGGCGACGGCCACGTGAAATCGCCCGCCGCGATCGCCTGCGCCCAGACGAGGTTCTCGTGCGCATCGAACTGCGGGTTCTGCCAGAGGCCGAGGGAAGAAAGTGAGGAGGAAACCGCGAGACGGACGACCAAAGCGAGGAAGAAGATTCCTATGAATGGAAGAAGCCCGCGGCCCCGGCTCTCTTCTTCCGCAGCGCCCCGGCGCCTCATCGCCGCGAAAGCCTAGCACGGGGCATCGGACCCATTAACCATTCATAGAAAATGACTTATATGAATCTTCGTCATTGCTGTAGATTCACACTTGACATCATGAGACTCAGATACTAGATTCTTGGCGTCATGAACCTCGACCGCTTCACCCACAAGGCCCAGGAAGTCCTCCAGAAGACCGCCCAGACGGCCCGCGCCGGCGGACATCCGGAGGTCACGCCCGAACACCTCGCTGACGGCCTCCTCGGGCAGGAAGGCGGCGTCGTGCCCGCGCTCCTCGAGCGTGTCGGCATCGCTCCGGGCCGGGCCGCGCAGGAGCTCGCAAAGCTCCTCGCAAAGCTCCCGCACGTCGCCGGCGAGAACGCCGAGCCGCGCTTCTCCCCCGTCCTCGTGAAGCTGCTGGACCTCGCCGAGAAGATCGCGTCGGACTTCAAGGACGACTACGTCGCCTCCGAGCACCTCTTTCTCGCACTGCTCAAGGACGGGAAGTCCGCTTCCGCGAAAGCGTTCCTCGCCCTCGGTCTTTCCGAGGCGTCCGTCCTCGCCGCCCTCAAGGATGTGCGGGGCGGCAGCCGCGTCGCGGACCAGGGCGCCGAGGACAAGTACCAGGCGCTCAAGAAGTACGCGAAGGACCTCACGGACCTCGCCCGCAAGGGCAAGCTCGACCCCGTCATCGGCCGCGACGAGGAGATCCGGCGCGTCATGCAGGTCCTCACGCGCCGCACGAAGAACAACCCGGTCCTCATCGGCGACCCGGGCGTCGGCAAGACGGCGATCGTCGAGGGCCTCGCGCGCCGCATCGTCTCCGGCGACGTCCCCGAGACGCTGAAGGACAAGCGCGTCGTCTCTCTCGACCTCGGCTCCATGCTCGCGGGCGCGAAGTACCGCGGCGAGTTCGAGGAGCGCTTGAAGGCCGTCCTCAAGGAAGTCGAGGAGTCCGACGGAAAGGTCATCCTCTTCATCGACGAGCTGCACACGCTCGTCGGCGCGGGCGCCGCCGAGGGCGCGATGGACGCAGGCAACATGCTCAAGCCGGCGCTCGCGCGCGGCGAGCTGCGCGCGATCGGCGCGACGACCGTCGGCGAGTACCGCAAGCACATCGAGAAGGACCCGGCGCTCGAGCGCCGCTTCCAGCCGGTCCTCGTGGGCGAGCCCTCCGTCGAGGACACCGTGGCCATCCTCCGCGGGCTGCAGGAGCGTTACGAGCTTCACCACGGCGTCAAGATCACGGACGCGGCGCTCGTCGCGGCCGCGACGCTTTCGGACCGCTACATCGCGGACCGTTTCCTCCCCGACAAGGCGATCGACCTCGTGGACGAGGCCGCCAGCAAGCTCAAGATGGAGATCGACTCGATGCCGACCGCGATCGACGAGGTCGAGCGTCGCATCCTCCAGATCGAGATCGAGAGGAAGGCGCTCCAGAAGGACGACGCGAAGGCCGCGAAGGACCGCCTGAAAGGCCTCGAGAAGACGCTCGCCGAGCTCAAGGAGCGCTCGAGCGTCATGAAGACGCGGTGGCGCGCCGAGAAGGACGCGATCACCGTGATCCGCGACCTCAAGAAGAAGCTCGACGAGACGAAGGTCGCCGCCGAGGTCGCCGAGCGGCAGGGCGACCTGAACAAGGCCGCCGAGCTGCGTTACGGGACGCTCCTGAAGGTCCAGAAGGACCTCGAGGCGGCGCACGCGCGCCTCGACGACATGCAGAAGGGCGGCGCGATCCTCCGCGAGAAGGTCGACGAGGACGACATCGCCTCCATCGTCTCGAAGTGGACGGGCGTGCCCGTCTCGCGGATGGTGGAGGGCGAGACGCAGAAGCTCCTCAAGATGGGCGACCGGCTGCGCCTGCGCGTCATCGGGCAGAACGAGGCCGTGGACGCCGTCGCGGCTGCCGTGCGCCGCGCGCGCGCCGGAATGAAGGATCCGAAGCGCCCGATCGGCTCGTTCCTCTTCCTCGGCCCGACGGGCGTCGGCAAGACCGAGCTCGCCCGCGCGCTCGCCGAGTTTCTCTTCGACGACGAGAACGCGATGGTGCGGCTCGACATGTCCGAGTACCAGGAGAAGCACACGGTCTCGCGGATGATCGGGGCCCCACCGGGCTACATCGGACACGACGAGGGCGGCCAGCTCACGGAAGCCGTGCGCCGGCGCCCGTACTCGGTGGTCCTCTTCGACGAGATCGAGAAGGCGCACCCCGACGTGTGGTCCACGCTCCTGCAGGTTCTCGACGACGGCCGGCTCACGGACGGAAAGGGCCGCGTCGTGGACTTCAAGAATGTCGTCGTGATCATGACGTCGAACGTCGGGTCGCATCTCATCCAGGAGCTCCAGGGCGTCGACGAGAAGGCGCTCAAGGCGCGCATCGAGACGGAGCTCCGGGCGCACTTCCGGCCCGAGTTCCTCAACCGCATCGACGACATCGTGACGTTCCGCCGCCTCGAGCTCGGCGACATCGAGAGGATCGTCGAGATCCAGCTGCGCAAGGTCGCCGAGCTCGTCGCGCCGCGCGGGATCAAGCTCTCGTGGGAGGCGCCCGTCGCGACGTGGCTCGCCCGCGAGGCGTACGACCCCGTCTACGGCGCGCGGCCCCTCAAGCGAAACATCCAGAAACTGGTCCAGGACCCCCTGGCGTGGAAGCTTCTCGCGGGTGAGGTGCGCGACGGGTCCCCCGTCGCGATCGCCCTCGCCCCGGGCGGCGGCGCCCTCGAGTTCCGGACCGAGCCGGCCGAGACGCCGGCGAAAAAGACAAGGTGATGAAGGAGGAACGAGACCCATGCCCGTCATCCGCTGGAACGACCCCTTCCGCGACCTCGCGACGCTTCAGGACCGCCTGAACCGCGCCTTCGACTCCACCCTCGCCCGCGGCGGGCGCGAACAGCAGGAGGAGCTCTTCACGGGGACGTGGGCGCCGCCCGTGGACATCTTCGAGACGAAGGAGAAGACGGTTCTCAAGGCCGAGCTGCCCGGCTTCGACGAGAACCAGATCGCGCTGCGTTTCGAGGACGGGATCCTGTCGCTCGAAGGCGAGCGCAAGTTCGAGAAGGAGAACGCCGACGAGAACTACCACCGCGTCGAGCGGAGCTACGGAAAGTTCGTCCGCTCCTTCACGATTCCCGCGAACGTCGACAACGAGAAGATCGTCGCGTCGTTCCACAACGGCGTCCTCACGGTGGAGCTGCCCAAGCGCGAGGAGACGAAGCCGAAGGCCATCAGGATCAACCCCGAAAGGGGGTCAGGGGGAAAACCGGGGACCGGTTTGCCCCCTGCCAATCCCTAAATAGCGGCCGCGCCCGACGGAACCTCCTCTTCCTTGAAGAGATCCGTCGAGATGTAGCGCTCGGACGTCGAGGGAACCACGCAGACGATGAGTTTCCCCGCGCTCTCGGGCCGCTTCGCGATCTCGACGGCCGCGTGGACCGCGGCGCCCGACGAGATGCCGCCGAGGATGCCCTCTTCCTTCGCGAGGCGCCGCGCCATCGCGAAGGACTGGTCGTTCGACACCTGGAACGTCTCGTCCACGAGCGTCGTGTCGAGGTTCTTCGGGATGAAGCCCGCGCCGATGCCCTGGATCTTGTGCGGGCCGGGCGCGCCCCCGGAAATGACCGGGGACGCCGTCGGCTCGACCGCGATGAGCCGGACCGCCGGCTTCTTCGGCTTCCAGTACCGGCCGACGCCCGTCATGGTGCCCCCCGTCCCGACACCGGCGACGAAGATGTCCATCTTCCCTTCCGTGTCGTTCCAGAGCTCGACGGCCGTCGTGGCCTCGTGGATCGCCGGATTCGCGGGGTTCTCGAACTGCTGCGGCTGGACCCCGTTCGCGCCGTACTCGGCGAGCAGCTCCTGCGCCTTCGCGATCGCGCCCTTCATCCCGAGCGGGCCGGGCGTCAGGATGACCTCCGCCCCGAGGAGCTTCAGGACCTTGCGCCGCTCGATCGACATCGTCTCGGGCATCGTCAGGATGAGGCGGTACCCCTTGGCCGCCGCGACGAACGCGAGGCCGATCCCCGTGTTGCCCGACGTCGGCTCGATGAGGACGGACTTGCCCGGCGCGATCTTTCCCTGCTTCTCGAGCGCCTCGATCATCGCGACGCCGATGCGGTCCTTCACGGAGTGGGCCGGGTTGAAGAACTCGAGCTTCGCGCCGACCGTCGCGCCGGAGGCGATGCCCGCGGTGACGCGGTTCAGGCGGACGAGCGGCGTTCCGCCGACGAGTTTCGTGATGTCCGATGCGATCTTCATGTGCTTTCCTCTGTCGCCGCGCCGCAGCGGCGGGGCGCGCGCCTTGCTAGAGTCGGATCGAGAGGGTCAGATCGAGTAGGTGGGCTCCTCGCGCTCGGCGCGGACCTCGGCGACGAGGCCCCCCACCGTCACGGAGGAAAGATATTGCCGATAGCGCTCGGACGCCCGCTGGTCGAGGTTGCGGATGAACCGCGGCGCGGCCGGGTCGTCGGGCGTGGGGTCGCGGCCCTCGCGCGAATAGAGCGACACGACGGAAAGGACGGTCACGCCGGGCGCCACCGGCGTCGCCCGGTAGCCGCCGTTGCGCCCGCGGCCCGCCGCCACCCAGCCGTTCCTCACGAGAGGCAGGAGCAGCTGGTGGACCGAGTCGCGCGAGAGGTCCAGCCACGTCGCGAGCTGGCCCGACGGCACGTCCGGACCCGCGCGATAGACGAGTTCGACGAGCGCCTGGACCGCTTTCTTCTGCCGAGTGTTGAGAATACTTAAAATTCCTTTCCGGTATATCGACTTAATTATGAAACGACTGAAAATGAAGTCAACCCGCCTCGCTTTCGCCTTCGCCGCGCTCGCGGTCTCGATGCCCCTTGAGGCAGCGGGGCGCGAGGAGCGCCGGACCCCGATCGTCGCCGCGATCGAGAAGATCAGCCCGTCGGTCGTGAACATCTCGGCCGAGCGCGTCGTCCAGCAGCGGCGCAGTCCGGTCGACCTCTTCTTCGGGGGCGAGACCCGCCCGCGCACGTCGCGCAGCGAGTCGCTCGGCTCGGGCGTCGTGATCGCGCCCGGCGTCGTCGTGACGAACGACCACGTGATCTCGGGCGCTTCGCGCATCTGGGTCACGACGTCGGACGGCCGCGAGCTGGAAGCGAAGCTCGAGGGCGCCGACGCGGACAACGACCTCGCGGTCCTGAGCGTCGACCCGAAGGGCCTGAAGGCTGCCGCGCTCGGCACGACGTCGGACCTCATGATCGGCGAGACCGTCATCGCGATCGGAAACCCGTTCGGGCTTTCCAACACCGTCACGACGGGCATCGTCTCGGCCGTCCACCGCACGGTGAAAGGCGAGTCGGGCCGCAACTACTCCGACTTCCTCCAGACCGACGCCGCGATCAACCCCGGCAACTCGGGCGGGGCGCTCGTGAACATCCTCGGCGAGCTCATCGGAATCAACACGGCGATCGTGGGCGGCGCGAACACGATCGGCTTCGCGATTCCGATCGACCGCGTGCGCCGCGTCGCGGACGACCTCCTGAACTACAAGGAGGTCAAGCGGGTCTGGCTCGGGGTGCGCGGCACGACCGCCACCGCGGGGAACGGCCGCCCGTCGGCGCGCGGCCAGGGCCTGCGCGTGCGGTCCGTGTGGCCGGGGTCGCCGGCCGCCAAGGCGGGCCTCGTCCCGGGAGACGTCGTCGTCGCGCTGGACGGGCGGCCGGTCGAGAGCCGGGAGGATTTCGACACGGCGCTCGCGTCGGTCGGGCCCGGGAAGGCCCTGTCCGTCGCGTACAGGCGCGAGGGCGCGGAGAGGGCGGCGCGTGTCACGACGGAACGGACGCCCGAGGATCTCGGCCTGGACGTGCTCCGGCGCGAGATCGGGCTCGTCTTCAAGGAGACGCGCGGCGGCCTCATGGTGGCCTCGGTGGTCGGGCGCTCCCCCGCCGCCGCCAAGGGCCTCGAGAGGGGCGACGTCGTTCTCGCCGTCAACAACGTGAAAGTGCGGACGCTGGACGACATCTCGAAGGCCGGCGAGAACGCCTATTCGCGCTCGAGCCTCGTGCTGTCGGTCCTGCGCGAGCCGTATGTCTACAACCTGACCTTCGGGCTGGAATAGCTCAGTCCCGCCCGCGCAGCTCCGACACGACGATTCCGAGGAGGACGAGGCCGGCGCCCGCCCAGTCGCGGCGCGACATGCGCTCGCCGAGGAAGAATGCCGCGAAGAGCGCCGTGAAGACGGGCTCGAGCGCGAACATGATCGCCGCGTGCGTCGCCGGCATGCGCGCCTGCGCCCACGTCTGCGCGAGGAACGTCACGACGGTCGCGACGAGCGCCATCCAGAGGATGGCGAGGACGACCGTCCGGCCGAAGACGAGCGGCCGCGCCTCGGCTGCGAGAAACGCACCCGACCCGTGGATGAACGGCGTGAGCACGAGGCGCACGGCGCCGACGCCGATCGCCGCGAAGACGATCTGCCCGAAGGAGTACCACCTCACGTCGTGCGTCCCGGCGGTCTCGCTCACGATCACGATGAGGACGGCGTACGACACGGCCGTCACGAGGATGAGGAGGTCGCCCGTGTTGAACCCGGCCGACGCGTCCTTCGGCCACGTCAGGACCGCGAACCCGAGCGCCGCGATCACGAGACCGGCGAGGTTTTCGCGCGACGGCTTCTTCCGCGTCATGAGGTAGCCCGCGACGGGCGTGAGCGGCACGGAGAGGCCCGTGACGAATGCGGCCTTCGAGGCCGTCGTGAAGAGCTGGCCGACGACCTGGAACCCGATCCCCGCCGCGAGCAGGAGCCCGACGGCCGCGCTGTCCCGGACGAGATTCGGCGTTCGCGGGCGCCCGCGCGCGATCAGCCACAGGATCGCCGCCGCGAGCGCGAACCGGGCGAGGACGAAGAGAAGCGGCGGCGCCGTCTGGATGACGACGCGGTTCACGATGAACGTGGAGCCCCAGATCGCCGTCACGACGACGAGGACGAGGTCGGCCGTGAGGGCCTCGCGGCGCGGGACGGAACGGGGGCCGGCGCTCATCGGACGGCATCATGCCCGAGGCGCGGGCTGGTATCCTCGCCGACCCATGACCGCGCCCCGCGTGCGGTTCGCCCCCTCGCCCACGGGCTCCCTCCACGTGGGCGGCGCGCGCACCGCCCTGTACAACTGGCTCTTCGCCCGCCGCCACGGCGGGACGTTCATCCTGCGCATCGAGGACACGGACGTCGAGCGCTCGAAAAAGGAGCTCTCGCAGCAGATCCTCGACGCGATGACGTGGCTCGGCCTCTCGTGGGACGAGGGCCCGTTCTTCCAGAGCGAGCGACAGGACCTCTACCGCGAGGCCGCCGACCGCCTCCTCGCCGAGGGCAAGGCCTACCGCGCCTTCGAGACGCCCGAGGAGCTGGACGCGCAGAAGAAAGCCGCCGAGGCCGAGGGCTCGTCCTTCAAGTACGACGGCAAGGGCCGCGCGATCCCGAAGGAAGAATCCGACCGCCGCGCCGCGCAGGGAGAGAAGTTCGTCCTGCGCCTCCGCGTTCCCGACGAGCCGCTCGTCGTGGATGACGTCGTGCAGGGCCGCTCGGAGTTTCCGGCGGGCGCGCTCGACGACTTCGTCCTCGTGCGCTCGGACGGCCACCCTCTCTACCACTTCACGGTCTGCGTCGACGACGTCGCGATGGGCATCACGCACGTCGTGCGCGGCGTCGACCATCTCCCGAACGCGCCGAAGCACGTCGCGCTCTTCCGCGCGCTCGGGGCGCCGTGCCCCGTCTTCGCGCACCTCGGGATGATCCTCGGCGCCGACGGCAAGAAACTCAGCAAGCGCCACGGCGCGGCGGGCGTCGAGGAGTTCCGGGACCAGGGCTTCCTGCCCGAGGCTCTCGTGAACTTCCTCGCGCTGCTCGGGTGGTCGCCCGGCGAGGACCGCGAGCGGATGACGCTCGCCGAGATGACGGCCCTCTTCGCTCTCGAGCGCATCGGCCCGTCGCCCTCGCGCTTCGACCACGAGAAGCTCCAGTGGATGAACGGGCAGGTCATCCAGGAGACGCCCGACGCGCGCCTTCTCGTGCTCCTCGCGCCGTTCGGCCTGCCCGCGCGGGACCCGGAGACGCTCGCGAAGGGCATCGCGCTCCTGAGGCCGCGGGTGAAGACGCTCGTCGAGCTCGCTGCGGGGCTTTCCATCTACGGGGAAGACGCCGTGCATTTTGACGAGGCCGGTATGAAGAAATGGGGCAAGCCCGAGTTTGCGCCCGTCCTCCGCGCCCTCGCCGCGCGCCTCGACGCGGTCGAGCCGTTCGTCCACGCGGGCATGGAGGAAGCCGCCCGCGCGCTCGCCGCCGAGGCGGGCATCGGGCTCGGCCAGATCGCGCAGCCCGCGCGCCTCGCGATCACGGGCTCCCTCGCGTCGCCCCCCCTCTTCGAGATGATCGAGGTCCTCGGCCGGGGCACGACCCGCCGCAGGCTCCTCGCGTTCGCCGACCGGATCGCCGCGCCGGCGGCCCCGAACTGAGGAATTCCATGGACGACAGAGAGACGCCCGCGCCCCCCGTTCCCGGCAAGGACTTCATCCGCGAGATCGTCGACGCGGACGCCGCCTCCGGCAAGCACGGCGGGCGCGTGGCGACCCGGTTCCCGCCCGAGCCGAACGGGTACCTCCACATCGGCCACGCGAAGTCGATCTGCCTGAACTTCGGAATCGCGAAGGAGTACGGCGGAACCTGCAACCTCCGCTTCGACGACACGAACCCGCTCAAGGAAGAGGTCGAATACGTCGACTCGATCCAGGCCGACGTGAAGTGGCTCGGGTTCGACTGGGAGGACCGCCTCTTCTACGCGTCCGACTACTTCGAGAAGCTCTACGAATTCGCCGAGACGCTCATCGGCAAGGGCAAGGCGTTCGTGTGCGACCTCACGGCCGACGAGGTCCGCGCGACGCGCGGGACGCTGACGGAGCCCGGCACGAACAGCCCGTACCGCGACCGGTCGCCCGCCGAGAACCTCGACCTCTTCCGCCGGATGCGCGCGGGCGAGTTCCCCGACGGCGCGCGCACGCTGCGCGCGAAGATCGACATGGCGTCTCCGAACATCAACCTGCGCGACCCGGCGCTCTACCGGATCCGCAAGACGGTCCACCACCGCACGGGCGACGCGTGGCACCTCTACCCGATGTACGACTACGCCCACGCGATCTCGGACTGGATCGAGCGCATCACGCACTCGCTCTGCACGCTCGAGTTCGAGGACCACCGGCCGCTCTACGACTGGTGTCTCGAGGCTCTGGACCTGCCGGAGCGGCCGCGCCAGATCGAGTTCGCGCGGCTGAACGTCACGTACACGCTGCTCTCGAAGCGCAAGCTCCTCCACCTCGTGACCGGCAAGCACGTCACGGGCTGGGACGACCCGCGCATGCCCACTCTCGCGGGGTTCCGCCGCCGCGGATACACGCCCGAGGCCCTCCGCGAGTTCTGCGACCGCATCGGCCTCGCCAAGCGCAACAGCGTCGTCGAGGTGGAGCTCCTCGAGCACTGCCTGCGCGAGGACCTCAACAGGCGCGCGCCGCGCTTCATGGGCGTCCTCGACCCGGTGAAGGTCGTCCTCGTGAACTGGCCCGAGGGGAAGGTCGAGATGCTCGACGCCGTGAACAATCCCGAGGACGCGTCGCGGGGGACGCGCGCGGTGCCGTTTTCCGGGACGCTCTTCATCGACCGCGACGACTTCCGCGAGGTCCCTCCGCCGAAATACCACCGCCTCTCGCCGGGCACGGAAGTCCGGCTGCGCTGGGCCTACGTGATCCGCTGCACGGAAGTCGTCAAGGACGCCGCGGGAACGATCACGGAGATCCGCGCGACGTACGACGCCGCGACGAAGGGCGGCGAGGCGCCGGGACGGAAGGTCAAAGGGACGATCCACTGGGTCTCCGCCGCCGAGTCGCTGCCGGCCGAGGCGCGGCTCTACGACCGCCTCTTTTCGGTCCCGAATCCGGACGACGCGCCGGAAGGTCAGGACTTCCTGGCGAACCTCAGTGCGGAATCGCTCGTCGTGCGCGCCGGCGCGCGCGTCGAGCCCGCGCTCGCGGCCCTGCCCGCGGGCACGGCGTTCCAGCTCGAGCGCACGGGCTATTTCGTCGTGGACCCGGACAGCGCTCCGGGCCGTCTCGTCTTCAACCGGTCGGTGTCGCTGCGCGACTCCTGGGGAAAAATCGAGAAGAAGGCCGCCGGAGCGGGATGAGAACGCGGCGGCGGCTCCTGCTCTGGGCGCCCGTCGTCCTCCTCCTCGCGTTCGAATTCTTCCTCTCGAGCCGGACGCCGTCGGGCATGCCGTCCCTCGGGCCGTGGTTCGACGGCAAGGACAAGCTCGAGCACGCCACGTACTTCTTCCTGACGGGCATCCTCGCGGTGCGGGCGGCGCGCTTTGGCGAAGGCTGGGGACTCGCGAAGACCGCGGTCTTCCTTCTCCTCGGAGCGGCCCTGTGGGGCTGCTCGGACGAGATCCACCAATCCTTCGTTCCCGGGCGGAGCGTCGAGATCGGCGACGTTCTGGCGGACGTTGCGGGCGTCGGCCTCGCGGCCGCGGCCGGAGAGTGGATTCTCCGGACGTCGGGTCTCGAACGGAGAGCGTGAGCGGCGCACCGTTTGACCGCGGCGCGCCGCCCCCTCATAATCCGCCGCCCGCCTCGCTGGGGGGTCGTCCAACGGTAGGACTCCAGACTCTGGATCTGGCTATCGGGGTTCAAATCCCTGCCCCCCAGCCAACTTAAGAACTCCTCGTCAATCTCCCGCGAGCGCCCGGAAGAAGGCCGCGAGGTCCTCCGGGTGGCCGCTGCCCTGATACGTCACCGAGATCGCGCCGGCTTTCCGGCCGCCGCGCGCCGTGGTCCGGCGCATGGCCACGCGGTCCGGCCTCGGACCGCCGCGGCGCCGGCGCGCCCCCACGGGACGCAGGCGGGAGACGTCCGGAGCGCCGAGGCGGATGCCGAAGCGCGTGCCGACGTCCTCGATGACCTTCTTGGCCTCGAGGACGGGGTTCTTGTCGAGCAGGGCCTTCGCGAACGCGATCGCGCCCGGCCGGTCGATGCCGAGCTTCTTGCGGACGTCGCGGATGACGCCCGCGCTGATCGTCTTCGGGTTCAGCTTGAAGGCGCGGCCGATGGCGGCCTTCACCTCGCGCTCCGTGAGCGCCTTGTTCTTCTTGAGCAAGTCCGTGACGAAGCCGCGAATCTTCGCGACGTTCTTATCCATGAGGTGAACCTCCCCGATGAGCAACTTTGTCATGGTGATGGACACAAATCAAACGCGCGGGCGGCCGCCCGCGCGACCGGTCAGTACTGCGAAATTGACGGGTCGAGGCGCGCCGACCACGCGAGGATGCCGCCGTCGAGGTTCACGGCGTCCCGGCCGTGGGATTTGAGGAACGCCGCGATGTGCGCGCTGCGGCTTCCGCTGCGGCACGCGCACACGACCACCCTGTCCTTCGGGATCTCGTCCAGCCGCGCCGGCACCTGGCTCATCGGAATGTGCAGCACCGCAAAGGGATAGCGGGCGACCTCGAGCTCGCGCGCCTCGCGCACGTCGAGAACGCACACCGCTTCTCCCGCATCCAGTCTCCCCTTCAACTCTTCCACCGTCATGCGGTCCCCCTCCTCCCCGAGTGTAACGATAGAATCCCCCTCCCATGCTTGAAGACTTCCGCAACGAACCCTTCACCGATTTCAGCCGCGCCGAGGAGCGCTCCGCGTTCGAAGCGGCCCTCAACCGAGTGGACCGCCAGAAGGGCGCCGAGATTCCCGTCGTCGTGGGCGGACGGCGGCTCAAGACCGGCCGTCTCCTCGAAAACACGAACCCCTCCGACCGCTCGGAGGTGCTTTCCCGCCACCACCTCGCCGACCGCAGGATCGCCCTCAAGGCGGTCGAGGCGGCCGTCAAGGCGCAGAAGCCGTGGGCCGGGCTCCCGGCGCGCGAGCGCGCGTCGGTCCTCCTGCGCGCGGCCGCCCGCATGCGGGCGAAGAAGCACGACTTCTCCGCCACGATGGTCCTCGAGATCGGCAAGTCCTGGCCCGAGGCCGACGTCGAGACCGCCGAGGCGATCGACTTCCTCGAGTTCTACGCGCGGGAGATGCTGCGCTGGGGCGGAGAGATCCCCGTCACGCCTTATCCCGGCGAGTTTCCGGAGACGCTCTACGTCGCGCTCGGCGCGGGCGCCGTGATCCCGCCGTGGAACTTCCCGAACGCGATCCTCACGGGCATGACCGCCGCGGCGCTCGTCGCCGGGAACGCCGTCATTCTCAAGCCCGCGTCCGACACGCCGCTCATCGCGTGGAGGGTGTTCACGCTCCTCGAGGAGGCCGGCGTACCCGCCGGCGCGCTCAACTACCTGCCGGGACCCGGCAGCGAGGTCGGCGACCTTCTCGTCGAGCACGCCCAGACGCGCTTCATCTCGTTCACGGGCTCCAAGCAGGTCGGCCTCACGATCAACCAGAAGGCGGCCGCGGTCGCGAAGGGCCAGCGCTGGATCAAGCGCGTCGTCCTCGAGATGGGCGGCAAGGACTTCATCTTCGTGGACGAGGACGCCGACTTCGACTTCGCGGTCTCGCAGGTCGTCGCCTCGGCGTTCGGCTTCCAGGGCCAGAAGTGCTCGGCCTGCTCGCGCGCGATCGTGCACAAGCGCCTGTACAAGCGCTTTGTCGACGCCGTCGTGGCGAAGACGGCAAAGCTCGTGCAGGGCCCCACGCGGGATCACAAGAACTACATGGGCCCCGTCGCGTCCGAGCGACAGCTCAAGACCGTGACGGACTACGTCAAGGCCGGCAAGCGCGAGTCGAAGCTGGGGACCGGCGGCACGTGGCAGGGACGCGTCGGCAACTTCGTCGCGCCGACCGTCTTCTACGACGTGAAGCCCACCGCGCGCATCTTCCAGGAGGAGATCTTCGGGCCTGTCCTCGCAATGACCGAGGCGAAGGACTTCGAGACGGGGATCGCGTACGCGAACGCGAGCGAGTACGGCCTCACGGGCTCGTACTTCGGCCGCGACCGCCACCGCATCGCCGAGGCGAAAAAGCGGCTCCACTGCGGGAACCTCTACATCAACAGGAAGTGCACGGGCGCGCTCGTCGGCGTGCATCCGTTCGGCGGCTTCGACATGTCCGGCACGGACAGCAAGGCCGGCGGCCGCGACTATCTCGGGCTGTTCCTGCAGGCCAAGAGCATTTCCGAGAAGCTGCTGTAGGTCAGTTCCCGACGGGCAAGTTGAGCTTCTTCAGGAGCGCGGTGTAGCGCGGGTCGGCCTTCAACGAGTCGAGGTAGAAGAAAGACCGTGCCGTCAGGAGCGCCGCGAGCCCGCTGTCGCGCTGTCGGTACGCCCGGTCGAGCCATTCGAAGGTCTTATCCCTCTCTCCCAACCGCCCATAGACCAGCGCGATCTGATACGCGGAATTCACCGCGTACCTTGCGATCAGCGTGTCCAGAGCCCCCCGTGATTCCTTCGACCGACCGAGCGCATGCTGGGCAATCGCCACACCCATCAGGCGAAAAGGCTCGTGCGAGACCTTCTCGAACTCGATGAGCGCTGCCTTGGGGTCGTTCTCGAGCAGAAAAGTCAGGCCGAGGCCGAAGTGCCCCTCACCGAGTCCAGGCGCGATCTCGAGCGCGCGGGAGAAGGCCTGCCTCGCCTCCAGCAGTTGTGCGCTGCGGGCGAGGAGACCGCCCAACGCTGACCACGCGTAGGGAAGAAGCGGCTCTATTTCAAGTACCTTCCGGAACTCCACGATCGCTTCCGCCGTCTTGTCCGAGATGTTGAGAAGGTCCCCCTTCAGAACATGCTCCATGCTGCCGCCGGGGTTGAGCGCAAGGGCGTGTGCGGCGTCCGCATGCGCGCCTGCCCAGTCCCAGCTGAACACTCGAAAGGTGCCTCGCGCGACGTAACCGGCCGCAAGACCCGGATCAAGCGCGATAGCCTTGTCGGCGAGCGCGCGTGCCTTCTTCCGGCCCTCGTCGATCTCTTCGGCAGATCCCGCGATCTCGGCAAGCAAATACTCCGTATGCGCCAGGAGCGCCCATGCGCTCGCGTAAGGGGAGTCGATCGTGACCGCCTCTTGCAGCAACTCGCGGGCTCGCGCGAAATCGCTCGGCTCGCCCCTCGTCAAGAGGTCACGAGCGAGGAGATACTGCTCGTACGCGCTCGGACTCGGCGTGTGATGCACCTTGCTTGCAGACACCTCGCCCGCGAGTAGCTTCACCTTCAGCGCCGCCACGACCGCCCCGGCGATCTCGTCCTGCACGGCAAAGACGTCCCCCATCTTCCGGTCGTACGTCTCGGCCCAGACCTGATAGCCATCGGAGGCATTCACGAGGCGCGCGGCGACGCGCAGGCGGTCGCCAGATCTCCGCACGCTGCCTTCGAGGACCGTCGCGACGTTGAGTGTCTTTCCGATCGCCTTCAGGTCCTCGCTCTTCCCCTTGAACGCGAACGCCGACGTCCGCCCCGTCACTTTCAGATCCTTGATTCGCGTGAGCAGCCCCATGACCTCCTCGGTCAGGCCGTCGGAGAAATACTCCTGCTCCTTGTCCCCGGAGAGGTTCGCGAAGGGCAGGACGGCGATGGACGGCGAAGCCGAAGCAGGAGAAGGAGCCGCGGGTGACGCCGGCTTGCGGCGTGAGAGCCAGATCCCGCCCACCGAGAGGGCGACGACGGCCGCGGCCGCTGCGCCGAGCGCCAGCCACGGAACGCGGCGGCCGCTCCTTCCTGCCTCCGACAGCGCACCTTCGAGAACAGGAATCGCGTCCGCGATCTTCGAGAGCCGCTCCTCGGGGTCACGCTTGAGGCAGCGAGCGAGCAGTTCTCTCACCTTCGAAGAAACCGGCGCGCGCAGCGCGCTCCAATCCGGCTCCCTCGTCAGGATCGCGGCTAGCGTGTCGGCGGTGCTGTCCCCCCCGAAAGCCTTCTTTCCGGCCAGCATCTCGTAAAGGACGCAGCCGAAGGCCCATACGTCCGTCCTCTCGTCCACGGGCAGGCCCCGCGCCTGCTCCGGCGACATGTAACCCAACGTCCCCATCACGACGCCGATCGCCGTTTGTTTCGAAGCCGTCGGCGCGCTCGTCACGTCGTCCGCCGGAAGAGCCTCCGTCCGCTTCGCGAGGCCGAAGTCGAGGAGCTTGACGCGCCCCTCCTTCGACACCATGACGTTTCCAGGCTTCAGGTCCCGGTGGACGATTCCCTTCGCGTGCGCCGCTTCCAGCGCAGCAGAAATCTGACAGGCCAGGGAAAGAGATTCTTCGAGTGGAAGAGGGCGGGAGGCGAGGCGCCGGGCGAGGGTCTCTCCTTCGACCAGTTCCATCACGAGGACATGCCGGGCCGAAGACGAAGAGAAGATTTCTTCGAATGAATGGATGGCGGCAATCCCCGGGTGGTTGAGGCTCGCCAGAATGCGCGCTTCCCGCTCGAAGCGCTGCTTCCACTCTTCACCTTCCAAGAAATCTTCCGGCAGTACCTTTACCGCGACGTCGCGTCCGAGGCGAGGGTCTCTCGCCCGCCACACTTCCCCCATCCCTCCCGCGCCGAGCGGCGACAGGATTTCGTACGGGCCGAGGCGGACTCCCGGCGAAAGGCTCATGGCGCGACAGAGGATTATCCGCCCCGGCCCGTTTGCACACGTAGGTGCATTCTGGTGCATACTGGTGTACCGTGTGCCCGTGAGCGCCTCCCGAACGCCCAAGCGACAAAGTGTCAGTCTTCCGTCGGGTGTCGCCCGGCGGGTCGAAGCCATAGCCAGGCGTCGCCACACGAGCGCGAGCCGGGTCATCGTCGAGCTGGTCGAAGAAGGGCTGGAGGCAAAAGAAAGGGAGAAGAAGGAGTTCTTCGACCTCGCCGACCGCCTCGCCCGCTCGGACGACCTGAAGGAGCAGGCCCGCATCAAGGAAGAGCTCGCCCGGATGACCTTCGGTGTGTAGTGCCGAAGATCCAGTGGACGGGCCTTCCACCCGCGCTCCGCGATCACCTGTTCGACCGGCTCCGTGAACGGAAGATCACCGTCGATGACCTGTACCAGCTGAAGACGTGGAGGGAGTCGGAACCGGAAGCGCCTGAGGGCCTTTGGTTCAAGGACTTCGGTTCCTTCAAGGTCTGTGGCGAGGGGCGCTTCCCAAAGACGTTCCTCCTTCGCGGCCAGGCTGCGAAGGGGCAGAAGCTGTAGCTCAGACCAGACGGGAATACAGGAAGGGCCTCTTGCGTTTGCGCCTCGCATGATCACCGTCCGTCGCGCCCGAGAGCGCGGCCACGCCGACCACGGCTGGCTCGACACCTGGCACTCCTTCTCCTTCGCCGATTACCACGACCCGCGCCACATGGGCTTCCGCGCCCTGCGGGTCCTGAACGACGACACCGTCCAGCCGGGCGAGGGCTTCGGGACCCACGGCCACCGCGACATGGAGATCGTGTCGTACGTCCTGGAGGGTGCGCTCGCGCACAAGGACAGCATGGGCTCGGGCTCGAAGATCGTGCCGGGCGACGTCCAGTACATGAGCGCCGGCACGGGCGTCATGCACAGCGAGTTCAACGGGAGCGAGACGGAGCCCGTCCACTTCGTCCAGATCTGGATCCTTCCGGACCGCGCGGGCCATAAGCCCCGCTATGCCGAAAAGCGGTTCGAGAAGGCCGACAAGACGAACCGGCTCCGGCTCGTCGTCTCGCCGGACGGCGCGGACGGATCGCTCGCGATCCGGCAGGACGTGAGGCTCTATGCGTCGGTGCTCGAGAAGGGCGCGGAGACCTCGCTCTCGCTCGCGAAAGGCCGGCATCTCTGGGTGCAGGCGCTGCGCGGGACGGTCGAGGTGAACGGCAAGGCGTTGTCGGCCGGCGACGGCCTCGCGGCCTCGGACGAGACGGCGTTCGCGTTCAAGGCGCCGAACGGCGAAGCGGAGTTCCTCGTCTTCGACCTGGCGTGATCAGAGGTTCATCCGCCTGAGCATCGCCTGGAACCGCGGGTGGTCGCGCAGGCTGGCGAAGAGGTACGAGCCCTTGATGCCGTAGATGGCTCCCGACCGGTCCTCGAGCGCGCGCTCGAGGCAGTCCATGGCGGCGTCCCGCTCGCCGAGGCCGGTGTGGACGTGGGCCAGGTAATAAGGGGCCACGTATTGCGTCCTGGCGAGGGCCTCGAGGTCGGAGAGGATGGCCCTCGCCTTCGCCTCCTGCCCTGTCATGCCGAGCGCCTGGCCCAGCTGCGCGCGGAAAATCGTGCTTTCGGGCAGGAGCTCGACGGCGCGCTCGAGCGCGGCCAGGCCCTCGGCGGTCCTCCCCAGCCCCAGGCAGGCCCATCCGAACACCGTATGAAGACGCGGATAGGAGGGATCGATCGCCAGGGCGCGCTGACATTCGGCGAGCGCCTCCTCCGTCCGGCCTGCCCGCATCAGCTCATTGGGGTAGTCGCTGCGGATCGCCAGAGGGTCGATCTCACGCGCCCGCCGCATCAGGGCGAGGGACTCGTCGAAGCGCCCCTGCGCCGAGCAGAGCCAGCCGAGCTGCAAACAGATGTCCGCACTGCCCGGGCTGAGCTTGAGAGCCAGCCGGGACTCCGCTTCCGCCCCCTTCCAGTCGAAATCGCGTGTGAAACGCAGCACCCCCGCAATGCCGTGCGCCTCGGCCAGACCGTCGTCGAGCGCCAGCGCGTGGTCCACCGCCTCCTGCGCGCGGGCGAACGCCTCTCCGGGCACCACGCCGCTGATCCCGCCAATAACCCCCTCGACGTGCGTCTGCGCAATGCCGGCGTAGGCGAGCGCGAAGAGGGGGTCGCGGGCGACCGCCTGCTCGAAAAGTGCAAGGGCCCGGGCGGAGCCTGCCTTCGTGAACTCCTGGAAGTGGTGCCGCCCCTGCAGGTAGAGCTGATAGGCGTCGAGGTCGCGTGTCGGGCGGCGCCCGATCCGCGCGCGCTCGTCGAGAGTGAGCTCGGCGCGCAGCGCGGCGGCGATCTGGAGCGCGACATCCGTCTGGATCGCGAAGATGTCGTCGAGGTCCCGATCGTACGTCTCGGCCCAGAGATGCTGGTCCGTGCGCGGGTCGACGAGCTGCGCCACGATCCGCACGCGGTTCTTCGAGCGGCGGACGCTCCCCTCGACGAGCATGCCGACGCCGAGCGCCGCCCCGACCTCGCGCAGGCTCTGCTGGTGCTTCTTGAACGCCATGACCGACGTGCGCGATGTGACGCGCAGGGTCCGGATCTTCGCGAGGTGCGCGATCACGTCTTCCGTGATGCCGTCCGCGAAGAACTCGTTCTCGGGATCGGCGCTCATGTTCACGAACGGCAGGACGGCGACGGACGGAACGACGTCCTCGTCCTCGGCCGGAGCCGCCCGGGCGCCCGAGAACGGCGAGGGGAGGCCCTTCACGCCGCCGAGCGCTTCCACGAGGTCCTGCGTCGACGCGTACCGGCCCCCGGGGCTCTTCGCGAGGCATCGCTCGACGATTCGGCGGAGTGCGACTGGCGCCCCGGGTGCGGCGCGCTCGAGCGGCTCCGGTTCCTCCCGGATCACGGCCGTCATCGTCTCGGGAGCACTCGCCCGGGCGAAGGCCCGCCTCCCAGTCAGCATCTCGTACACGATCGTCCCGAACGCGAACTGATCCGACCGGAAGTCCACGGGCTTGCCCAGCGCCTGCTCGGGGGACATGTACGGGAACGTCCCCATCACGACGCCGGGTTCCGTGCCTTTCGAGACCGTCGGCGCCCCGGTCACGTCCTGCGCCGCACCGGGCTCTGTCCTCTTCGCGAGCCCGAAGTCGAGGAGCTTTACGCGCCCGTCGGGCGTCACCCTCACGTTCGCCGGCTTGAGGTCGCGATGGACGATTCCCCTTTCGTGCGCCGCCGCCAGCGCGGCAGCGATCTGCCCGGCGAACGAAAGTGATTCCTCAACGGGAAGCAAGCCGGAGGCGAGCCGGTGCGTGAGGTCGTCCCCCTCGACGAGCTCCATCACGAGCAGGTGGCGAGAAGAGGACAACGAAGAGAAGACCTCTTCGAACGAATAGATCGCCGCAATGTTCGGATGATTCAGCGAGGCCAGCAGCTTCGCTTCCCGCTCGAACCGCTGCCGCCTCTCTTCGCCTTCGAAGAGCTCTTCCGGTAGGACCTTGATCGCGACATCTCGCGCAAGCCGCGTGTCCCTCGCCCGGTACACCTCTCCCATCCCGCCCTTTCCGAGGAGCGCGGCGATCTCGTACGGGCCGAGGCGGGAGCCGGGGGCGACCGTCACGGCGCCACCGCCGAAGGCGGCAACCCGAGCCTCTCGACGAACGCCGCGAACCGCGGGTCGAACCTCAAGAGGTCGAGACCCGGCAGTCCGATGAACGGGACGAGCAGCTGCTTCTCGTCGCATGCCCGCTGAAGCACCTCGAACGCGGCATCCGCGTCGCCCAGCGCGGCGAGGAGCCACGCCTCCGACAGGACCGTGGCGCCCGGCACGGCGCCGGCGTGCAGCGCCTCGAGGACGCGGCGCGCGTCGCCGATCCGGCCGGCCGACGCGAGCGCCCACCCGAGCGTGCCTTGCGTGAAGGAATTCGTGCGGGCGCGCTCCGCAGCCCGCTCGAGGCGTGAGACCGCCTGATCGGCCCGACCCCCGGAGACATCCGCCGCCCCCGCCACCCAGAGCGCAAGGAGGTTGTCCTCGTCGAAGGCCAGCGCCTGGCCGGCGAACCTGGCCGCGTCGGAGGCCCGTCGCAGGTTCAGCAGGCAGAAACCGGTCATCGCGTACGGATAGGGCGCGACCGGATCGATCTCACGGGCGCGCTCGAGCGCCTCGATCGCCGCTTCCGTACGTCCCCGGTTCGAATGCAGCATCGCGCGCCAGCACTGCGCCTGGACGTTGCCGGGCTCGATCCGGATCGCCCGCGCCATCGCCCGATCGGCGTCCGCCCAGCGCCGCTCGCCGAACGCGATCATGCCCTCGACGTAGCACGCGTCTCCGGTCTCGCCCTGCAGGCGTTCGGCGGTCGCGAGCTCGACCTTGGCCGCCGCGTTCGCCTCGGCCGACGGTCTCATGCCGTAGGCCGCGGCGAGGACGTGGATGTCGGCCAGTCCGACCCACGAAGGGCCGTGCGACGGGTCGAGAGCGACGGCCCGCTCGAAGCTGAGCAGGGCGCTCCCGTGGTCGTTCTTCGTGAACCGAAGATGGCGTCCCATCAGGTAGTGCTGATAGGCCTCGAGGTTCCGGACCTGCCGCCGGGCCTGGAGGGCCGCCGGCTCGGCGCCGAGCCGGCTGCGCACGGCCTCGACGACGCCGGCCGCAATCTCGTCCTGGACGGCGAACACGTCGGCGAGCTCCCGGTCGAACTTCTCCGACCAGACCTGGAAGCCGGTCGCGGCGTCCGTGAGGCGCGCCGTGACGCGGATTCGCGGGCCCGCGGTGCGGACGCTGCCGTCGAGGACGTGGCCGACGCTGAGCACGCGCGCAACGGCCGCGAGGTCGTCCCCCTGCCGGGCCGCGCGGAACGTCGACATCCGCGCGGCCACGCGGATCCCGGCCCCCACGAGCGCGTTCATGATCTCCTCGGCCATCCCCTCGCACAGGTACTCCTGGTCCTTCGCGGAGCTCATGTCCACGAACGGCAGGACGGCGATCGAAACGGGCGCCGGCGCGCTCCGACGCGGCATGTCGAATGCGGCGAGCAGGTCGCGCGCACTCGGGAAGCGGTTTCGAGGGTCCTTCTCGAGACAGCGTCGGATCGCTTCGGCGAGGTCCTCCGGCAGGTCCGTGCGTACGCGGCCGACGGGCGGCGGCGTGTCGCGCAGGATCGCGGACGCGAGCTCGGCCGACGAGTCTCCCTCGAACGGGCGCCGGCCGCACGCCATCTCGTAGAGGACGACCCCGAGCGAGAAGAGGTCGGTCCGCGCGTCGAGCGGGCGGCCCGACACCTGTTCGGGCGACATGTACGGGATCGTTCCCATCACGGCGCCCGCCTCCGAGAGTCCGGCCGTCGCGGTGGCGTCCTCGCTCCCGGACGGGCCCGCGCCGGCCCTTTTCGCAAGCCCGAAGTCGAGGAGCTTCACGCGCCCGTCGGGCGTCACCCTCACGTTCGCGGGCTTCAGGTCGCGATGGACGATTCCCTTTCCGTGCGCCGCTTCGAGGGCCTCGGCGATCTGGCGTGCGAAAGAAAGGATCTCTTCGAGGGAAAGAGGACCCGCGGAGATCTTCCGTGCGAGGTCATCGCCCTCGACGAGCTCCATGACGAGGAGGTGGCGGGAGGAGGAGGAGGAGGAGGAGGAGGGGATCTCTTCGAATGAATAGAGAGCAGCGATGCCCGGATGGTTGAGGCTCGCGAGCATGCGGGCCTCCCTCTCGAAGCGTCCTCTCCTCTCTTCACTTTCGAAGAACTCTTCCGGCAGCACCTTCAGGGCTACCGCCCGGTCGACGCGCGTGTCTTTCGCCCGGTAGACCTCCCCCATCCCGCCCTTGCCGAGCGGCGAGAGGAGCTCGTACGGGCCGAGGCGGGACCCCGAAGACAGCGTCATTGAGTGTTTCTTGCGCGAGGATAATGCCCGCAGGGCGCGTCAGGCCAGCGCGGGCAGGTCCCGGCAGCAGGCGTCGCGGCAGCGGTCGTAGACCGAGCCGCGCTTGACCGGCGTGAAGCCCGAGCCCTCGATGAGGGCGCGCATGGCGCCTTCGCCCGCCATCCGGTTGTGCGAGCCGGCGGCCGCGACGACGTTCTCCTCGATCATGATCGAGCCGAGGTCGTCCGCGCCGAACGCCGCGGCGACGCTGCCGATCTTGGCCCCCTGCGTGAGCCACGAGCCCTGCACGTGCGGGACGTTGTCGAGATAGAGGCGCGCGATCGCGAGCGTGCGGAGGTAGTCCGCGCCCCCCGCCGTCTCGACTCTGCCGTCGAGGGCGGTGTTCTCCTCCTGGAACGTCCACGGGATGAAGGCCGTGAAGCTCTCGCCGCCCTCGGCGAGGGACTCGTCCTGCGCGCGGCGGACGACGTCGAGGTGGTGGAGACGCTGCTCGTGGGTCTCGCCGACCCCGAACATCATCGTCGCGGTCGTCGGCATCCCGAGGCGGTGCGCGGCGCGGTGGACCTCCGCCCATTTCTCCGTCGGAGCCTTCGTGAGCGCCCAGATGCGTTTACGCACCTCGTCCTCGAGAATCTCGGCGCCTCCGCCCGGGAGCGACTGCATGCCCGCCTTCCGGAGGCGCGCGAGCACGTCGGCGACCCCCGTCTTCTCCTTCTTCGCGAGGAAGTGGATCTCGGGCGCCGAGAACGCGTGCCGATGGACGCGCGGATACCTCTCGCGGAGAAACGAGAGCAGGTCCTCGTAGAACGAGAACGGCAGCTCGGCGTGCACGCCGCCCTGCAGGAGGATGCCCGTGCCGCCGAGCGCGATCGTCTCCTCGACCTTCCTCCCGATCTCCTCGAAGGAGAGGACGTAGCCCTCGGCGTCGCCTGCGGGCCGGTAGAAGGCGCAGAACGCACAGCGGTAGATGCAGACGTTCGTGTAGTTGATGTTCCGGTCCACCTGGTACGTGACGCGCTCCGGCGGGTGGAGGCGGCGGCGCACGGCGTCGGCCGCACCGCCCGCCTCGAGCAGCGTCGCCTCCCGGAAGAGGATGAGGCCGTCGTCCCACGACAGTCGCCCGCCCGCGCCCGCGCGCGCGAGGACCTCGCGGACCCGCGGCGATCCGCCAAGCCCCGGCGCGGCGGCGTTCGGGAGGACGGCCGGAACCTCGAGGGCGGCGGACAACTCAGCTCTCCCTCAGCGGGACGAGCGGCACACCCACGAACGGCGGCGCGTCCGGCGAGGGAAGGAGCCCGTGCGCGTGCGCGCGGCGGTAGAACTCGCGGAGTCCCTTCTCGTCGTCGGACGAGAGGTCGTGGTGCAGGTTGCCGTCTACGTAGGCCCGGAGCTCCCCCGCCGCGAGCCCGGTGCGCGCGACGGCGGCCGCGACGATCTCGTCGAGGTGGGTCTTCGCGTACTCGCGCGACCAGAGGAACGGCTCCGGCGGGATCGCGGGCCTCACCGCCCAGACCGCGAAGACGAACGGCAGGCCCGTGAGCCGCCGCCAGCCCTCCGCGAGGTCGAGGACGTGGAGCCCCGTGAGGTCGGCCTTCAGCGCGGGGTCGCCGAGGAGGAGAGCCGCGTCGTGGTGCGCGAGCATCTCGGCGAGGTCCGGCGCGGCCGTGTGGAAGTCGGGCGCCGTCCCGAGGAGGTCCTTGAAGAGGACGCGCGCCATTGCCGCCGAGGAGCGCGACGAGAGGTCGAGCGCGACCGTGCGCGCCTCCTCGAGCGGGCGCCGGCTCGCGAGGATGACGCTCCGGACGCGCTCCTTCGACGCGATCCCGACGCCGCGGACGATGCGGACGCCCGGGATGCGCGCCGCCTCGATCGACGGGACGAGGCCGGCGTCCACCTCGCCGCGCGCGAGCCGGTCCGCGCACGCCGACGGGACGTCCGTGATCCGGTCCGCGCCCTCGACGGCGCCGCGCAGGAATCCCCACGTCAGCGGCCAGGCGTTGACGTAGTCGACGAGGGAAACCCGGAACGTGGTCGTCATGGCCCTCTTCAAAAATACACTACGCGGCCCGGTTCCGGGCGGAGTCGGCGACAATCGTCCATGCCGCCTGCCGGGGAGGCCCTCGTTTCCGTCGTGATGCCGTGCCTGAACGAGGCCGAGACCGTGGCACGCTGCGTCGCGGAGGCGCGAGCGGCGCTCGCCGCGGGCGGGCTCGCCGGCGAGGTCCTCGTCGCCGACAACGGCTCGACGGACGGGTCGCAGGCGCTCGCACGGGAAGCCGGCGCGCGCGTCGTGGACGTTCCGGGTCGGGGCTACGGCGCGGCGCTCGCGGGCGGCTTCGCGGCCGCGCGCGGAACGTACGTCGTCATGGGCGACGCCGACCTCTCGTACGACTTCGGCGCCGTGCCGGACTTCGTGAAGGCCCTCGAAGCGGGCGCGGACCTCGTCATGGGCTCGCGCTTCGCCGGGCGCATCGAGAAGGGCGCGATGCCGCCGCTCCACCGCTGGCTCGGCAACCCGGTCCTGTCGGGCCTCGGGCGGCTCTTCTTCCGGACGCCGGTCTCGGACTTCCACTGCGGCCTGCGCGGACTCCGACGCGTCGCGCTCGAGAGGCTCGACCTCCGGACGACCGGCATGGAGTACGCGAGCGAGATGGTCGTGAAGGCCGCCCTTTTCGGCCTCACCATAGCCGAGATTCCCGTCACGCTCCGCAAGGACGGCCGGTCGCGGCCCCCCCATCTTCGAACGTGGCGGGACGGCTGGCGCCACCTGCGGTTCCTGCTCCTGTACTCGCCGCGCTGGCTTTTCCTCGTGCCGGGCCTGCTGCTCGCGCTCGGCGGCGCCGCGCTGATCCTGTGGCTGCTGCCGGGGCCGCGTGTCGCGTTCGGCGCGACCTGGGACGTCCACTCGATCCTCGGAGGCGCCGCGATGATTCTCGTCGGCGCTCAGGCCGTCTTCTTCGGCGTCTGCGCGAAGATCTTCGGCATCACGGAGGGCCTGCTGCCGCAGGATCCCCTCCTCGAGTCCCTTTTCGACCGGTGGATCACGCTCGAGACGGGCCTCGCCGTGTCGGTTCTCGCGCTCCTCGCCGGCGCGGGCCTCGTGGGCCACGTCGTATCGGCCTGGAGCGCCGCGGGCTTCCACGACCTCGCGTATGGCGCGACGCTGCGCTGGATGATTCCGGGCGTTCTCTTCCTCGTGCTCGGCGCCGAGGGCGTCTTCGGCTCGTTCCTCCTGTCGCTCCTGGGGGTGCGGCGCCGCTAGAGACCTCGCGGCGCCGCGTCGCCCGGCCGTCGCCGCACGTGACCGTCCTTCGAGCGTAGGCTATCCGCCGCAAGGAGTCCCGCATGTCCCGCAGGCAGAACGACGCAGACGACCGCACCGCGGCGCCCGATCTCGCCGCCTTCATCAAGAAGGCCCGAAAATCCGCACGGCCCTACCGCGTCGACAGGGGCAGGAAGTTCCGCCTCAGGCACGTCGACCCCGGCAACACGGGGGGCCTCGGCTCGGAGGCGAAGCCGCAGGCGAAGGAGGCCCTGCAGAACGGGATCCGGGCGCTCGCGGAGCTGCAGGACCGGCTCTACGCCCAGGACCGCTGGGGCGTCCTCCTGATCTTCCAGGCGATGGACGCGGCCGGGAAGGATGGCGCCATCAAGCACGTGATGTCGGGCGTCAACCCGCAGGGCTGCCAGGTGGCCTCGTTCAAGGTCCCGTCGAGCGAGGAGCTCGACCACGACTTCCTCTGGCGCTGCAACAAGCAGCTGCCCGAGCGCGGACGCATCGGCATCTTCAACCGCTCGTACTACGAGGACGTCCTCGTCGTGAAGGTGCACCCGGAGTTCCTCGGGAACGCCAAGCTCCCGGCGAAGCTCGTGAAGAAGGACATCTGGGAGAACCGCTACCGCGACATCCGGAGCTACGAGCGCTACCTCTCGAACAACGGGTTCGTCATCCGGAAGTTCTTCCTCCACGTGTCCCGCAAGGAGCAGAAGCGCCGGTTCCTCGAGCGGATCGACAAGCCGGAGAAGAACTGGAAGTTCTCGCCTGCGGACGTCAAGGAGCGGGCCCGCTGGAAGGACTACATGCGGGCGTACGAGGAGATGATCCGCGAGACGTCCACCGAGGAGTCGCCCTGGTTCGTCGTCCCCGCGGACAACAAGTGGTTCACGCGTGTCGTCGTCGCGGCGGCCGTGATCGACGCGCTGGACTCCCTGGACCTCCACTACCCCGAGGTCGGGCCCGAGAAGAGCCGCGAGCTCGCCGCGGTCAGGAAGGCGCTCCTGGCCGGGTAGAGGCCCGCCGGTCGCCGAGAGCCTCCGTGACGGCCTCGGAGGCCCGGATCGCGCGGACGGCCCCGGCGCCCGAGACGCGCACCGTGCGGGCGCCGGCGGCGGCGAGCGCCTCCTCGAAGAGCGCGTGGATCGCGTCACGCGCCCCGGGGCGGTCGCGTACCCCGTCGGACTCCCAGGGAAGGTCGGGGGCGCACAGGAGATAGAGGTCTCCGCGCCTCTCGGCCGCGAGCCGCACGATCCAGGGCGGGCAGCTCCCGTAGTAGTGCCGCGCGTAAACGACGGTCGAGAGCAGGTCCTGGTCGAGGAAGACGAGCGGCCGGCCGGCCGCCTCCGCCGCCCGGGCGGCTTCGTCCGCGAGCCGGACGTGCGCCCGCGCGATCACGGGGACGTCCTCCGGCCCGAGGACTCCCCGGCGGGCGCGCGCGACCTCGCGCGCCGCCTCGGGGGCCCACGCGGTCTTCCACCGCGCCGCGAGATCCCGGGCGAGCGTCGTCTTGCCGGTCGACTCGCCTCCCGTCAGGACGACGCGCCGCACCTCCATCAGAATCCGAGGTTCAGCGAGACGTACGCGCTGCGCGTCGCGAGCGGGTAGTAATAGGGGACGCCCGCGAGGGTCTCGGCGCCGCCGGCGGCCCGGTTCGCGTAGAGGTACGAATACCCGCGCGGCCAGAGCCTCCGGTTGTCGAGGACGTTGTTCACCTGCACCTTCAGGCGCGGCTTGCCGGCGGGAATCCAGCGCGCGAGGTCGACGACGAGCGTCGCGTCCAGCTGGAACGTCCTCGGGGCCTCGAGGCCCTCGGCGTTCGTGTTGTCCAGCCACGAGGCCGCGACGTACCGGCCGGCCGCGCCGATCGTCAGCCCGCGCAGCGCCGTCGTCTCGGCCGCGAGCGTCGCCTGGAAAGGCGGCGTCGCGACCGGCTCGACGTCGTGGAACGTCCGGCTCGTCGCGCCCGCATAGTCCCCGTTCGCGTCGTAGACGTCGTAGAACTGGGTCCACGTCGAGATCCGGTTCCGGCTCGCGTTCATCGAGGCCGTGATCCGCAGGGCGTCCCGCACCTGCCACGCGGCCTCGATCTCGATCCCGCGGCGGAAGCTCCGGTCCACGTTCCGCCTGAGGGGCATGCCGATCGCCGAAAGCTCCCCCGTCGCCGCAATCTCGTTCTCGAACTCCATGTCGTAGAGGTTCACCTTGAAGAGCAGGCTCTTCGTCTTCCACTCGGCTCCGAGCTCGAAGTCCCAGACGCTCTCGGGTTTCACGGCCGAGAGGTCCGGGAGGACCGACGCGTTGTCTTCCCCGTAGAGAAGGTCGCTGCGGCCGGGCTCCCGCGCGGCGCGGCCCACGGAGACGTACGCGCTCGCGCGCGGCGAAAGGTCCACGCGGACGCCCGCCTTCGGGTTGAAGAACGTCCATCCCTGCGACGTCTCGCCGACGTCTCCCTCGTAGCCGAGGCGCGCGTGCCGCACCTGAGCGTCGAGGAACGGGTGCCATCGCCCCAGGTCGCCGAGCAGCTTCACGAAACCGCTCAGCTCGCTCTTCGTCCCGTGGTTCGTGTAGTTGCGCGTCCCGTCCCCGTCGTCCTGCGTGTGCGTGGATTTGTAGCCGTAGCCGTTCGCGCCGAGCGTCAGGCGGAACCCGCCGAGCTTTCGCGTGTACGTCGCGATCCCGCCGCCGAACAGCCACGACAGGCCGTATTCCTGCAGGTTCGTGCGTTCCGCGTCCGCGTAGAGGCGGTACCAGCCGCCCGCGCCCACGGCGTAGGGCTGGAGCGAAAGGCTCGAGTCGTCGCCGAGCGCGAGCGTCCACTGGGCGGTCGCGAGGTATTCGTGGAAGTGGTCGCGCTCGTCGGGCGACATCGGGTTGTATGCGAGGTTCTTCTCGAGGATCTCCGGCTCGACCGCGTAGAACGCCTGCTGGATGCGCTCCTCGCCCACGAACCCCGAGATCCTCAGGCTCGACGTCTCGAAGTCCCGGACGGCCGTGAAATACAGGCTGTCCTGCTGCACGCCCGAATGCTCGCGGAACCCGTCCGTCGTCTGCCAGGACGGCCGCAGCGAGAGCCGCCATCCCCCGCCGAACGTCCCCGTGTTCCAGACGGCGCTCGCCTGCGCCGTCCCGAAGGAGCCGCCGCCGAGCGAGACGGTCAGGCCCTTCTCGCGCGTCGCATCGAGGCTCTCGAGGTTCACGGAGCCGGCGAACGCCGCCGCGCCGAACGTCGACGTCCCGACGCCCCGCTGGACCTGGACGCTCGCGAGGTTCAGGGAGAGGTTGCCGAAGTCGGCCGTGTAGACGGCCGAGTCCTCCGGCTCGTTCAGCGGAACGCCGTCGAACGTCATGTTCACGCGCGTCTGCGACAGGCCGCGCAGCGTGAAGTACGCGTAGCCCTGTCCCGAGCCCGTCTCGGAGTACTGGGTCACGGACGGCGTGTCCTGGAGGACCACGGGGAGTTCCTGCCCCCACGTCTTCTCCGCGAGCGCCGGGCGGTCGAGGTCGGTCTTCGTGACGGGCGCCTCGTCTTCGCCGCGGATCGCCTGCACGACGACGTTTTCGGAGCGCGCGGGGACGGGGACGGGTGGGGGCGTCGGAGTCGGGACCGGCTGCTGGGCGGCCGCGCGGCCCGCGCACACGAGGGCCAGAACCGAAAGGGCCCGGGAGAACCTGGAAGCCATGGAGTGTCCTTCTGCCTTTCCCTACGCCGGTTCGAACCGGATCAGGTTCCGGGGTGTGATCTCAGGCCCTCTCGGGCCACCCCCAGGCAGCGGCCAATCTGCGCCCCTTCGGGCGAAGAGTCAACCGGCCGCCGGGGTGGCGGCCGCCTCGAGACGCGCGAGGACGCGGGCGAGGTCCTCGTGGGCGCCGACGAGGACGAGCGTGTCGCCCGCCGAGATGCGGAAGTCCTCGGCCGGCGGCGCGTACGGGACGCCGTCGCGCAGGACGGCGGGCACCGCGACGTGTCCGGCCGCGAGGTCCAGCTCGGAGAGGAGCCGCCCGTCCGCGGCGGCGTCCGGCAGGACGAGGAACAGCTCGCTCGTCCCGGCCGCGACCAGCGCCGCGAGCCGGCGCCCGCCCGCCGCCTTCGACTGAGGATCGCGCAGGCGGCGATACGCCTCGTCGCGCAGCACCCGGATCTGCGTCGCGACGATGTTTCCCGGCACGTGCAGGAGCCTCAGGACGCGCGCGACGAGCTCGATCGAGGTCTCGAACTCCTCCGGGATGACCTCGTCGGCGCCGAGGGCGCGCAGCGTCTCGACCTCCTTGACGTAGCGCGTCCGCACGAGGATCCGCACGGTCGGGGCCTGCATGCGGCAGAGCCGCACGACGCGCCGGCAGGCGTCCGGGTAGGGGATCGTCACGACGACGCCGAGGGCGCGCGCGGCGCCGGCCGCGTGGAGGCCTTCGAGGCCGGTCGCGTCCGCCCGGAGCGCCTTGAGTCCCTCCGCACGCGCCTCGAGGACGCGCTCCGGGTCGATGTCCACGAGAACGTACGGGATGCCGGTCTCCTGGAGGACGCGCGCGACGTTCGTTCCGTTCAGGCCGGCTCCGACGACGACGATGTGCCTCGCGAGCGGCGCCTCGGCCTCCTCGCCGGGATCCTCGACCGCCTCGGGGAGGCGCACGACGAGCGCCGGGCCGGCCGCGACGAGGAACGGCGCGAGGACGAGCGTCCCGACGGTCGCGGCGAGAACGATCTGGCGTTCGTCGCCCGTGAGGAGGCCGAGCGCGGCTCCCGTCGTCGCGAGGACGAACGAGAACTCCCCCACGTTCGCGAGGGCGAGCGCCGCACGGGCGGACGTGCGCGGGACGGTTCCGGCGGCCCGGAGCGCGACGAACGCGGCCGCGGCCTTGACGGCGACGAGGACGACGACGCCTGCCGCGACCGCGAACGGGCGCGAGGCGAGGAACGCCGGGTCGACGAGCATCCCGACGGAGACGAAAAAGAGGCTCGAGAGGAGGTCGTGGAGCGGCGCGAGCGTCGCCGCGACCTCGTGCACGTGGTCGCTCTCGCCGAGGACGATTCCCGCCGCGAACGCGCCCATCGCGGCCGAGACGCCCGCCTTCTCGCCCACGGCGATCATCGCGAGGACGAGGACGACGACGGCTCCCGTGAACGTCTCGCGGCTTCCCATCCGCGCGACGGCGTCGAGGAGGCGCGGCGCGGTCCGCCGCGCGACGGCCACGAGGATTCCGACGCCGGCGATCGCGAGGACGACGCGGCCCGCGACGGCGGCGGCCCCAGGCGCGCTCCCGGACACGAGCGCCGGCAGGAAGAGAAGAATCGGGATGACGGCGAGGTCCTGGAAGAGGGCGACCGCGAGAAAGCGCCGCCCATACGGCGCCGCGAGCTCGTCACGCTGCTTGAGGATCGGCAGGACGACTGCTGTCGAGGAGACGGAGACGAGCAGGCCGAGGAAGACGGCCTCGTTCGAGGGCGTCCCGATGAGGCGCGCGAGAGCGAACCCCGCCGCGGAGGTCAGCGCCATCTGAAGCGTCCCGCCGACGAGCGACGTGCGGCCGAGCGTCTTCAGGCGGCTGATCGGGAACTCGAGGCCGACGAAGAGCAGGATGAGCGCGACGCCGAACTCCGCGATGGACTCGACCCGGCTCGCCTCGCGCACCCACCCGAACGCATGCGGCCCGATCGCGACGCCCGTTACGAGGAACCCGACGACCTGCGGGAGCTTCAGCCGCCGGCAGAGGAAGAGGACGGGGAACGAGGCCGCGAGAACGACCGCGAGGTCCCGCAGGAATGTCCGTTCCCACATGGCGCCAGTATAGGAACGACCCCGAAAGCTCCGCTCCTCTATTTGAGCGTGAAGTCGACGCGGCTCGCGCGCGCCTTGTCCTTCGGTGCGGCGGCCTGCGTGCCGGGCTCGAGAACGAGAACGCGTGAGGCCGCGACCCCGGCGGGCCCGACCAGATAGTCCTTCACGGCGTTCGACCGCGCAAGAGCGAGCTGGCGGAGGTCGTCGTCGCCGACGGCCTCGTTCGCGAGCATGAGCTTCTCCATCTCCTCGGCGGGAAGGTCCTTCGCGAACCCGAGCGTCGTCCGCGGCTTCGGGAACTTCTCCTTCCTGTACACCTTCTTCAGGTACGTCTCGCGCTCGGCGGCCTCCACGACGACGTCGTCGACGCTCGCGGGGGCGGCGCCCGACTTCGAGAGATCGGGCAGCTTCTGGGCCTTGAGCTTCCGCTCGACGCGCGCCGACCGCAGGCCCTCGAGATCCGCCGCGCCCGAAAAGCGGCCCGTCGCCTGCAGCGTCAGCGCGGGACGGTCGGCGAGCGCCTTCGCCAGGCCGTCCAGCTTCTTCCTTCCGGCGTCGTCCAGCGTCGCGAGGCCGTCCGGGAAGTCGACGAACGACAGCTCGTCGCCTTTCCCTCCGAAGAGCCTGCCGAGGAGCGCGAACGGCGCCGTCGCCGCCTTCGCGATCAGGTTTCCGAGCACCTGCCAGACGATCTTCCCGATCCGGAACTTCGGGTCGTCGAGCGAGCCCTCGATGGGCAGGTCGAGGTCGATGAGGCCGTCCTTGTCCTTCAGGAGCGAAACCGCGAAGTTCACGGGGAGCTTCGTCGCGTCCTTGCTCTCGACCTTGTCGCCGAACTCGAACTGGTTCACGAGGAAGCGGTTCGAGGCGATCAGCTTGCGGTTCTGGACCTTGTAGGCGACCTCCATCGTGAGGGACCCGCTCGCAATCGCGTACCCCGAGTACTTGCCGGAGTACGGCGTGAAGGACGGCAGGTCGATGTCGCGGAAGCTAACCTTGACGTCGGCGAACGTCGCCGCGGCGAGCGGATTGATCGTGCCCGAGACCTGCAGCGGGGAGTGGTTCGCGAGGCTTCCGCGCAGGTCGAGCGTCGCGACGGTCCCGTCCTCGGACGAGAGCCCCGTGACGCGGCCGCCGAGGTCCCCGAGCGTCGCGGAGTAGTTCGGCTTGATGAAGCGGTCCTGGAGCCCGAACCGGCCGCCCTGGAGCGTGATCTCGTCGATCCGGATCGGCATCGCGCGAGAATCTTTTTCGCCCGGCGCTGCGGCGGCCGCCGCAGGAGCGGGCGGTGGAGCCGGCGCGGCCTCGGCTTTCGCGTCGCTCCGTGCGGCGCCGTCCTCCTCGTCGTCCTTCGGCGCCGGCGCCCCGGTGACTCTTCGGAGGTTCATCGTGCCGTCCGGCTCGATCGTGACGTCGCACTCGAGCCCGACGGCCGCGAGCTGCTTCACCTCGAGGAAGAGAGGGTTGTACCCGGCCTTCATCCCGGTCGCGGAGAACGCCTCCCACCTGAGGAAGTCGAACCTCGTCGACGCGTCGACGGCGAGGAGCTTCGAGACGAGCGCGGTCCCGGTGTAGACGACGCTCGCCTTGCCGGCCGCGTCCTCGCGGATCGCGAGGAGGCCGGCCGCGCCCACCGACCCCCTCGCGAGGTCGAGGCGCAACTCCTGCAGAACGTACGCCTGGATCGGGACGAGGTCGACGCCCTTCACGTCCACGCGGAGCTCCGCGAACATGGGCTTGAAGCCGAGCGAGCCCCTCGCGGATGCGACGCCCTTCCCGTCCACGCCGAACTTCACGGACAGCGTCCCCTTCGAGCCTTTCGCCGTCGAGAGGTTCTCGAGAACGAGGTCGGTCTTCGTGAGGGCGTACCGCGCGGGCCGGCTCAGGCTCCGGTCGTCCATGTTCACGGTCCAGCCACGCAGGTCGATCTTCCCGAGCGTGACGTTCCATGGGGCGGAGGGCGGCGGCGGCGGCGCTTTCGGGTCCGATTTCGGAGCGAGCTCCATGAGATCGGCATTGCCGTCCTTCTCGCGGACGATCGCGAGGAAGCCGTTCGTCCCGACGAGGCTCCCGAGGACGAACGTGTGCTTGCGAACGTCGAGGGAGGAGCCGGCCATCTCGAGCGTCGCCGCCTTGAAGAAGGGCTCCTTCTCGGCTTTCTTCCTCGCGCGGGGCGACGTGACCGTGACCGCCAGATCCGACAGCGTCGTGTTCGCGTCTTTCCCGGTCGAGAACGTGTAACCCGTCTTCAGGGCGAGGACGCCGTCGTCGATCGAGACGGGAACGAGCTCGTCGACGAACGCGCCGTAGCGCTTGAGAGGAACCCCGTCGGCCGAAAACGTCCCGGCCACGGCGACGGAGGCGGGATCCATTGAAAAAGTGCCGGCGCTGCGGAATGTCTCGCCGGCGTCGCTCTTCATTGAGGCCTCGAACGAGGCGGGTTTTCCCGGGACGGTCGAGAAATCCTTCAGGGAAGCGGCGACGTCGGAAAAGAGCGCATTGAAGGAGGGTCGGAAGGCGAAGTCGTCGTAATGCAGCGTCCCGCGCTCAATGGCGGCGTCGGCGACGTCCACCGCAAACGAGGCAGCCGGTGCCGTCTGCCCCGGCGTCTGCTTTTTCACCTTCGAAGGACTCTCTCGTCTTCCCGGCGACCCGAGCGTGTTCGCGATGTTGAGCCCGCCTCCCGTCTCGCGCCGGATCCAGAGCTCCGGAGCGGAGAGCCTCAGGCTGCGGATCCGGGCCTTCCGGCCGAAGACGTCGACGGAGTCGAGGACGGCCTCCAGTCGCTCCCACTTGACGAGGGGTTTTTCCTGCAGCTCCACGCCGACCTTCCGGAGCGCGGCCGTACCGGACACGATCAGGGCCGGATTCCCTTTCGGAGGCTGCGTGAACGCGAAGACGAGCTTCGCGTCCAGTCGCGCGGACTTGACCCTCGACGGGATCTCCGTCGGCACGTACGCAAGATAGAACGGGATGTCGACGTCCGAGAGGTCGAGGTCGAGCGACGTCTCGCGCGTTTCGCTGAACGGCTTCGTCTTCCCGTGCAGCGCGAACGGCGAGCCGTTCACCTTCGCCTCGAAGGCGGGCTGCGTCGTGATCTCGACCTTCGAGGGAATGTTCGAGAGGAACGGGATCCCCATCGTCAGATCGCGGACCTCGTGCCGGGTCTTCTTCGGCCGGTCGTCGAAGTCGACGCGGCCGCCCGAGACGCGGATGTTGTTGAGCGAGAACCTCAGCGGCGCGCCGTCCTTCGCCTTCGGCTTCGAGAACTCCTCGATCAGGTCCTGGACGCTGTACGAGCCGTCGGCGTTCCGAACGAGCGAGGCGGCCGGCTTGACGAGCGTGATCGCCCGCAGCACGGGCCCGCCGCGGAAGATCGACACCGCCTCGGCGTTCACGTAAAGGCTCTCGAAAGAAACGAACGGGCTCGTCCCGTCGCGGTCCTTCACGTCGAGCCCCCGAAGAGTCGCCGAGAGCGTGAACGGATTGATGGAAAGGCCCTTCAGCGTCGTCTTCCGATGCAGAGCCTCGGCGATCTTCCTCTCGAGGACGGGACGAAGGATCGCAGGGAGGAGGAGAAAGCCGAGGATGGCCCAGAAGGCGAGTAACGCGGCCAAAGCGCTTGCGGTCCGGCGCAGGCGCGGGCCTTTGACCCTTTCGAAGAAGTCCCTCATCGGCCTCCGATCGTAGTCGAGCCGCCCGCTCGTGGCGCAGGAACGCTCCCCGCCATATTCTTCGTCCGTGACCGCAAATCTCACGCCCCAGTACCACGACGCCGAAGAGCGATTCAAGCGGGCGACCGATCACGCCGAGAAGCTCGCGGCGCTGCGCGAGATGATCGCGCTCCTCCCGAAGCACAAGGGCACGGAGAAGATGCTCGCGCACCTCCGCAAGCAAGTCTCCAAGCTGGAAGACGAGGCCGCAGCCGCGCCCCGCGGCGGCCACGGGCACCGGGTGGAGATCGGGCACGTCCGGCGCGAGGGGGCCGGCCAGTGGGTGCTCCTCGGCCCGCCGAACGCGGGCAAGTCGTCGCTCCTTGCGGCGCTCACGCACGCGCACCCGGAGATCGGCGAGTACCCTTTCACGACGCGCGCGCCGCTGCCCGGGATGCTGGAATTCGAGGACGTGCAGGTGCAGCTCGTCGACACGCCGGCGGTCGCGGAGGGGCACACCGAGGCGTACCTCCCGAACCTCGCGCACGACGCGGACGGGGTCCTCCTCGTCGTGGACGTGACCACGGACGACTCCGGCGCGCCTCTCCTCCACGACCTCCTCGCCCGGGCCCGCGTCTGGCCGCGCTCGCGCCCGCTCCCGCCCGACGCGCCTTCGTTTCTCCAGCACAAGCCCGTGCTCGTCCTCGGGAACAAGAGCGAGGACGACGACGGGACGTTCGCGACGATCGCGCGGGAGGCGATCGGGGCCGACCTGCCCTTCTTCGGCGTGTCCGCGCTCACGGGAGCGGGCCTCGAGCCGCTGCGCGGCGTCCTCTTCCGCGAGCTGAGGCGCATCCGCGTCTACGGCAAGGAGCCGGGGCGCAAGCCGGACATGGACCGGCCGTTCGTCCTGCCGGAGGGGTCGACGATCCACGACCTCGCGGTCCACGTCCACAAGGAGATCGCCGAGCGGATGAAGTTCGCGCGGATCTGGGGGCACGCGAAGTTCGACGGCCAGCAGGTGGACCGCCACCACGTCCTCGCGGACAAGGACGTGGTGGAGCTGCACGCCTGAGGCTTGCGAGAGGCTTCGTTCCTCTCCTCTAGAAGACGTACCGGGCGGCGAACTGGAACGTCCGCGGGATGTAGTTGATCGACGTGCCGGTGATCTGCCCGAAGTTCGCCGAGACGAGGTCGCTCGACGGGATGCCGAACTGGGCGCGGTTGAACACGTTGTACACCTCGGCGCGGAGCATGAGGATGTGTCCGCCCCAGGGCAGGAAAATGCTTTTGTAGAGTCCGAGGTCGAGGTTGAGGAGCATGTCCGTACGGAACGCGTTCCGGTAAACGAGCATGTCCACGGAGTCCTGCGGCGTCGCGCGCCGGAAGGCGCCGCGCGGAAGCTCCGCCTGTGCCGTGCCGGCCTGGTCGATCGTGTTGCCGAGGATCGTGTCGTCCACGAGGATCGGGCGGTTGTCGGAGAACCCGTCCCAGTCGATGTCGCCCGTCCCGGTGTCGACGACCGAGAAGGGGGTCCCCGTCGCGAAGCGGAACGTGCCGCTGATCTTCCAGCCGCCGATGAGCTGCCCGACGAGGTCGCGGCGCCCGTTTCCGAACGGGAGGTCGTAGCTCGCAAGGAGCGTGAGCCGGTGTCGCGTGTCGAACCGCGAGAACCCGTAGGCGAACTTCTCGCTCGGTCCCGTGATGTTCGTGTCGCCCGCGCCCGGGCTCGTCGCGTCCGAGCCCGTGTCGAGCGCCTTGCCGTACGTGTACGAGAGCTGGCCCGCGAAGCCTGCCGAGAAGCGCTTCTGGAGCTCCATCTGGAACGCGTGGTAGTTCGAGTAGTTGTCGTTCGAGACGAGGAGGTTCGTCGTGTACAGGGGGTTCGGCCGCCGCTCGTTGGTCCGCGGAACCCGGAGGCTGATCTCGTTGTTCGCGATCGGGACCGGGACCGGGCACGTCGCGTTGACGGCGACTCCCGGGATGTAGCCGGTCCCCGCGCACTTCCAGTCGGCCGCGACCTTGTTGATGAGGACTCCCTGGAGGTCCGGGAATCCGGGACGCGGCGCGTTGAACGGATGGGTCACGACGACGATGCCGCCCTGGGCCGGGGTCACGGCGAGATTCGTCGGCGTGAACTTCAGGAGGTTGCTCCCGTGGCTCCCGACGTAGCTCAGGCGGAGCGTCGTGTCCCACGGGATCTTGCGCTCGAAGCTCACGTTCCACTGCGCGGCCTCGGGCATCTTCAGGTTCGGGTCGACCTCGGTGAGCGACACGCGCGCCGTCTGCGGGCCCGGCGTGAAGACGAAGCCGTTCGTCGGGTCGGAGACGTTGAGCTGGTCCGTGAACGAGAGGAGGGCGGCGTTCGGCGGGTTGAAGCGGAGGTTCGCGCCGCTCTGCGAGAAGATCGACTGGAAGATGCGCCCGTGGTAGATCCCGAACCCGCCGCGGATGACGGCGTTTCCGGGGCCGCCCGTGAGCGCCGCGAGGAGCCCGCTCTTCGCGTTTGGCGTCCACGCGACTCCGATGCGGGGCTCCACGTACTTGTTGTCCTTGAAGCCGTAGACGACGCGGTCCTCCTTCTCGAACGGGGTCTTCACGTACTCGAGGCGGGCCCCGAGTGAGACGGTGAGGGCGTCGAGGGCCTGCCACTGGTCCTCGAGGTAGAGGTTGTACTCGTTCATCCGGTTCTCGAGGAAGAAGTTCCCGTAGCCCTTCTGGTAGGTCGAGACGCAGCCGTCCATGAAGGCCGCGTAGGGGCTCGCGTACGTCGTGCCGCCGCACGCGGCCCGGAACGTCCAGAAGCCGCGCGAGAAGTTGTCCGCGAGGTCGTCGAGCTGCTGGAGCCGGATGTCGAGGCCCGCCTTCACCGCATGGCGGGAGCCCACGAGGCCGTAGATGTTGTAGACGAACTGGTTGTCCCGCTGGTCCCGGTGGATCGGATACGCGCCCGCGTTGCCGAGGATCGTCCCGGAGACCGGCGAGCCCGTGAACCGGACGATCGGCGTGTCGTTCCCGGCCTTGATGTCGACGCGCGTGCTCCTCGTGCCGAGCCCGTAGCGCAGCTCGCCCGAGAAGGAGCTCGAGAAGACGTGCGTCCAGGTCGCGCCGAGGTTCACCTGCTTGTTGTTCTGGAGCGCCGCCTCGCCGAGGATCACGTCGTCGGAGTCCCGGAGCTGGCGCGAGTACTGGTACCGCGCCGTCAGGTGGTCCGATTGGGCGGGCTCGAAGTCGGCGCGCGCCGAGTAGTCCTTGTCCGGCTGGTCGAAGCCCTGCTGCGTCGCGAAGGTCCGGTTGCTCCGCGGGTCGTTCGGCGTCGCGCCCGTCGGGTAGCGCGCGAGGATCCCGTCGATCCAGGCCTGGTTCGCGGCGGTGTTGTTCGCCCGGGTGAGCCGCGGCAGCGCGAGCTCGGCCGGCGTGAAGAGGTCGCGCGCGTAGTCCTGCCGGCCGCTCCGGTCCGTCTCGTCGAAGCTCACGAACGCGAACAGCGAGTCGCGGAGGACCGGGAAGCCCACGACGCCGCCGTACTGCGTCCTGTGGTTGACGGGCTTGGGCTGCGTCTGGGCGAAGTACGTCTTCTCGTTGAGCCGGTTGTTCTGGAAGTACGAGTAGACCTCGCCCTTGACGTCGTTCGTCCCCGATTTCGTCTGGACGAGGACCACGGCGCCGTACCCGCGGCCGAACTCGGCGCTGTAGGTGTTCGTGAGGACCTGGAACTCCTGGATCGTCGCGAGAGACGCTCCCTGGCGGTTCTGGTTCTCGGAGGAGTCGTCGTTGTTGACGCCGTTGATCTGGAACGTCGCGCCGCGCGTCCCGGTCCCGTTGAAGTTGACGGACGAGCCCGACGAGAGGGTCGGGTTGTTCTGGCCCGACGTCGGGTTCTCCTGGAATCCCGTGAACGTCTCGGCGAGCGCGAGGAAGCTCCCCTGCGCGAGGCTCGGCTTGTCCTGGATCTGCTGCGCCGTCAGGGAACCCTTCACCTCGGCGTTCACCGTGTTGATCTGGGGCGCCTCGGCCACGACCCTCACCTCGGCCGCCGTCCGCTGGCTGAGGGTGAAGTTCGCGATGGCCGTCGCGTTGAGGCTCACCTCGACGCGTTCTCGGGTCACGGTCCCGAAGCCGGGCAGCGACGCCGTGACGCGGTAAACGCCGATCTGGAGCAGCGGCGCGCTGTAGAAGCCCCGGTCGTTCGTGACGAGCCTGCGTTCGAAGCCGGTCTCGAGGGCGCGCACGACCACGGACGCGCCCGGCAGCGGGCCGCCGCCCGGGTCCGTGACCATCCCATGAAGCGTCCCCGCGACGGTCTGCCCGGACGCGGGCCGGTGTATGAAGAGGACGCCGGCGAGGACGAGGACGAGAGACGCGCGGAAACACGCAGCCCGGATGCGCATGGCACCTCCTTGGGATCGGGATCGATCTCTGGAGGAGAACTTTATGCGCGGCGCGCCGGGACGACTTGATGCGCCTGCATCAGGCGGCCCGGCGACGCCTCAGCCGGCCGACATCGAGCCGAGGAACTCCGCGTTGTTCTTCGTCTTGTCGAGGCGCTCGATGAGGAGCTCCATGGCCTCGACCGTGGAGAGCGGGTTGAGGACCTTGCGGAGGATCCACACGCGGTTGAGCTCCTGCTTCTCGAGGAGCAGCTCCTCCTTGCGCGTGCCCGACTTGTTGAGGTCGATGGCCGGGAAGACGCGGCGGTCGACGAGCTTGCGGTCGAGGTGGACCTCCATGTTGCCGGTCCCCTTGAACTCTTCGAAGATGACGTCGTCCATGCGCGAGCCCGTGTCGATGAGGGCCGTCGCGATGATCGTCAGCGAGCCGCCCTCCTCGATGTTGCGCGCGGCGCCGAAGAACCGCTTCGGTTTCTGGAGCGCGTTTGCGTCCACGCCGCCCGAAAGGACCTTGCCCGACGGCGGGCACGTCGTGTTGTAGGCGCGCGCGAGGCGCGTGATCGAGTCGAGAAGGATCACGACGTCGCGCTTGTGCTCGACGAGGCGCTTCGCCTTCTCGATGACCATCTCGGCGACCTGCACGTGGCGCGTCGCGGGCTCGTCGAACGTCGAGGAGATGACCTCGCCTTTCACGGAGCGCTGCATGTCCGTGACTTCCTCGGGCCGCTCGTCGATCAGGAGGACGATGAGCGTGACCTCGGGATGGTTCGTCGTGATCGAGTTCGCGAGCGCCTGCAGGAGCATCGTCTTGCCCGTGCGCGGCGGCGCGACGATGAGGCCGCGCTGGCCCTTGCCGACGGGCGCAATGAGGTCGAGGACGCGCGAGGACATGTTCGGCGTCTCGAGGCGGATCCGCTCCTGCGGGTAGAGCGGCGTCAGGTTGTCGAAGAGGATCTTCTCGCGCGCGACGTCGGGGTGCTCGAAGTTGACCGCTTCGACCTTGATGAGGGCGAAGTAGCGCTCCCCTTCCTTCGGCGGGCGGATCTGGCCCGAGATCGTGTCGCCCGTGCGTAGCCCGAACTTGCGGATCTGCGACGGCGAAACGTAGATGTCGTCCGGCCCGGCGAGGTAGTTGTACTCGGGGGCGCGCAGGAAGCCGAAGCCGTCCGGCAGGACCTCGAGGACGCCTTCCGAGAAGATGAGCCCCAGGCGCTCCGTCTGCGTCTGGAGGATCTTGAAGATCAGCTCCTGCTTGCGCAGCGCGGGCGCGCCCTCGACCTCGAGCTCCTGCGCGATCTTGAGGAGCTGCGGCATCGTCTGGTTGTGGAGGGTGCGGATGTCGAGCATCGGCTCGGCGGGGGCGGCCGGGGCCTGCTGCTCCTCCACGTCGGCGGGAAGGTCGCGGGGATCGATGTCGCGGACGGCGTAGTCGGCGCCGGGGACCTTGCGTCGGGGCATGGGGTTACTCCTTCGGGGCGGGCGCGAGCGCCGCGCGCAGGAGGCGCGCGAGCTCGGGCAGGTTTTCGCCGGTCTCGGCCGAGACGGGCAGGAGGGGGCGGAATTCGTCGCGGTAAGCGGCCGCGAGCGTTCGCTCGCGGCGGACGCGCTCGGAAGGCTTGACCGCATCCCACTTCGTCGCGGCAACGAACGTGGGGACGGAAGATTCTCTTAGAAAGAGAGCCATGGAGAGGTCGGAGCTCTGGGGGTCGAGGCGTCCATCCACGAGAAGGAGCGCGGCGACCGGCTGTCGCGAGGGGTCCAGCGCGCCGCCGTCCTCGGCCGCACCGACCAGGAAGCACTCGATCAACCTTTCGAAGCTCTCCCTCTTCTCTTTTCCCGTTTTCGCAAAGCCGTAGCCGGGGCAGTCCACGACGTCGAAGCGGTCGCCGACGCGGTACCAGTAGAGGGCCTGCGTGCGGCCCGGGGTCTGAGAAACGCGCGCGACCTTCACGCCGAGGAGGGCGTTCAGGAGGCTCGACTTCCCGACGTTCGAGCGGCCGAGGACCGCGAGCGCCGGAAGGGCATTTTTCGGGCGCTCGCCCGGGCGGTGGCCGGCCAGGGCGAGGCGGACCTCCGCGCCGGAGGCGAGCACACCTTTGGCGCCGCCGGGCCGTGAGCCGGCGCGCGATCTCGCGGAAGAAGGCGTCGCATTCATGGGATGAGTCAAATTCCCCGGGGAGGGGAAGAAGAGAAGTTTTCTTAGAAGGTAAGAGGGGCAGGGACCTGCCCGCGAAGAGAGCTTATCAGATCACTGCGGAGTCGTCGTCCCCGCCTCGGCGGCCAGGTCCTTCGGCACCATCGGCGAGGGCGCGCCCTCGAGCGTGAGCCGCACGACCTCGTCCACGTCCTCGACGAGGTGGAACTCCATGACGCTGCGGATCTCCTCCGGCAGGTCGTCGAGGTCCTTGTCGTTCTCCTTCGGGAGGACGATTGTCGTGATCCCGGCGCGGTAGGCCGCGAGAAGCTTCTCCTTGATCCCGCCCACGGGCAGCACCTTGCCCCGGAGCGTGATCTCGCCCGTCATCGCGATGTCCTTGCGGACCGGGATCCGCGTGACGGCCGAGAGGATGGACGTCGCCATCGTGATGCCCGCCGAGGGGCCGTCCTTCGGGATCGCGCCTTCGGGGATGTGGACGTGGATGTCCTTCTTCTCGTAGAAGTCGGGCTCGGCGCCGTAGAGCTCGGCCCGCGTGCGCACGTAGGAGAGCGCCGCGCGCGCGGACTCCTGCATGACGTCGCCGAGCTGGCCGGTCAGGACGAGGTTGCCCTTGCCGCGCATGATCGTCGTCTCGATGTGGAGGACGTCGCCGCCCGTCTCGGTCCACGCGAGGCCCGTCGTGAGCCCGATCTCGGCCTTCTCGCCCTTCTTGCTCAACCGGTACTTCGCCTTGCCGAGGAAACCGGCGAGGTTGTCGGCCGTGACCGTCACGGGCGTCTCGACGTCCTTGCCGATGATCTTGCGGGCGATCTTGCGGCAGACGGAGGCGATCTCGCGCTCGAGGCTGCGGACGCCCGCCTCGCGCGTGTACTTTTCGATCAGCCCGTACAGCGCGCCGTCCTCGAACACGGCCTGGTCGGGCAGGAGGCCGTTCTCCTTGACCTGCTTCTTGACGAGGAACTGCTTCGCGATGGCGACTTTCTCGTTCGGCGTGTAGCCCGAGAGCACGATGATCTCCATCCGGTCCTTGAGGGCCGGCGGGATCGGGTGGATCACGTTCGCGGTCGCGATGAACATGACCTTCGAGAGGTCGTACTCCGCGTCGAGGTAGTGATCCACGAACGAGTGGTTCTGCTCGGGATCGAGGACCTCGAGGAGCGCCGAGGACGGGTCGCCCCGGAAGTCCATCGACATCTTGTCGACCTCGTCGAGGAGGAACACGGGGTTCACGGTTCCCGCCTTCTTCATGAGCTGGACGATCTGGCCGGGGAACGCGCCGATGTACGTGCGCCGGTGGCCGCGGATCTCGGCCTCGTCGCGCACGCCGCCGAGCGAGAGGCGAACGAACTTGCGGTTGAGCGACTTCGCGATGCTCTTCGCGAGCGACGTCTTGCCGACGCCCGGAGGGCCGGCGAAGCACAGGATCGAGCCCTTCGTCTCCGTGACGAGCTGCCGCACGGCCAGGAACTCGAGGATGCGCTCCTTGACCTTCTCGAGGCCGAAGTGGTCCTCGTTCAGGATCTTCTCGGCGCGCTTGATGTCCTTCGCCTCGCGCGTCGCCTTCTTCCAGGGCACCGTCACGAGCCAGTCGATGTAGTTGCGCGAGACGGTGGCCTCGGCGGAGACGTTCGGCATCGCCTCGAGCCTCTTGAGCTCGGCGAGCGCCTTCTCCTTCGTCTCCTTCGGCATCCCGGCCTTCTCGATCCTGGCGCGGAGCTCCTCGATCTCGTCGGACTTGTCGTCCTTCTTGCCGAGCTCCTGGTGGATCGCCTTGATCTTCTCGTTGAGGTAGTACTCCTTCTGGGCCCGCTCCATCTGCTTCTTGACCTTGTTGTTGATCCGGCGATCGATGTTGATTTTCTCGATCTCGATCTCGAGCAGGTCCTGGAGCTTCTGGAGGCGCTCGAGCGGGTTGACCGCCTCGAGGAGCGCCTGCTTCTCCGGCGTCGGGATGGAGGACGGCAGGTGGCCGGCGAGCATGTCGCAGAACGCGTCGGCGTCGTCCATCTTCAGGGACGAGAGGAGCCCCTCGAACGCGAGGTGGTGCGAGAGCTTCGCGTACTGCTCGAACACGGCGAGCACCTTCGAGAGATACGGCCCGACGTCGCCGGACGCGGCGCCGAGCGGGCGCGGCGCGAGGGGCTCGACCGTGACCCCGAGGTGGCCGACGCCCGGCGAGAACGACCGGATCGTCCCGCGCACGACGCCCTCGACCATCACCTTGATGTGGCCGTTCGGGAGCTTGAGCGACTGGACGACCGACGCGATGACGCCGGTCTCGTGGATGTCGCCCGCGGCGGGCTCGTCGATCTTCGGGTCCTTCTGCGCCGCGAGGAAGATCTTCTTTTCGGGCGTCGCGAGCGCGGCCTCGAGGGCCGCGATCGACGAGGCGCGGCCGACGACGAACGGCGCCATCATCCGCGGGAACACGACCATGTCCCGGAGCGGCACGAGCGGGAGCGTGCGCGGAGCTGTCGCGGCGGGCTCGAGGGACGTCGGGGGTGTCACCGGGTCACCGAGCCCCAATTCAGCCCGCCTTCCGGAGCGAGAGAATCGGCGCGGCGCGGCGCAGGACGGCGTCCTTCGTGATGACGCATTCCTCGATCTCCTCCTCGGACGGGACGCGGTACATGACGTCCAGCATGATCTCCTCGAGGATGATCTTGAGCCCGCGCGCGCCCACGTTGCGCACGATCGCCTCGTCCGAGATCGACTCGAGCGCGTCGTCCGTGAACCTCAGGGCCACGTTCTCGAAATCGAGGAGCGCCTGGTACTGCTTGATGAGGGAGTTCTTCGGCTCCTTGAGGATCGCGACGAGCGCGTCGCGGTCGAGGTCGTGCAGCGTCGCGACGACAGGCACGCGGCCGATGAACTCGGGAATCATCCCGAACTTGATCATGTCCTCGGGATGGACCTTCTCGAGCGTGTCGCCGGCGCGCTTCTCCTTCTTGGAGACGATCTTCGCGCCGAACCCCATGGACTTCTCGGTCAGGCGGCGGCCGATGATGTCCTCGAGCCCGACGAACGCGCCTCCGCAGATGAAGAGGATGTTCGTCGTGTCGATCTGGATGAACTCCTGGTGGGGGTGCTTGCGGCCGCCCTGCGGGGGCACGTTCGTGATCGTGCCCTCGAGGATCTTCAGGAGCGCCTGCTGCACGCCTTCGCCCGAGACGTCGCGCGTGATGGAGGGGTTCTCGCCCTTGCGCGCGATCTTGTCGATCTCGTCGATGTAGACGATCCCGCGCTCGGTCTTTTCCTTGTCCTGCCCGGCGGCCTGGTAGAGCTTGAGGATGATGTTCTCGACGTCCTCGCCGACGTAGCCGGCCTCGGTGAGCGTCGTCGCGTCCGCGATCGTGAACGGGACCGAGAGCATCTTGGCCAGCGTCTGCGCGAGAAGCGTCTTGCCCGTGCCGGTCGGCCCGATCAGGAGGATGTTCGACTTCTGGAGCTCGACGTCGAGCTTGCGGTTCTTCTCGAAGTAGTCGATCCGCTTGTAGTGGTTGTAGACCGCGACGGCGAGCTTGCGTTTGGCCGTCTCCTGCCCGACGACGTACTCGTCGAGGAACTCCTTGACCTCGCGCGGCTTCGGGAGCTTCGTCTCGGGCTTGGCCTGGTCGAGGACCCGGTCCTCCGCGATGATGTCGAGACAGATGTCGACACACTCGTCGCAGATGTAGACCGTCGGCCCCGCGATGAGCTTCTTCACGTCGCGCTGGGACTTGTTGCAGAAGCTGCAGCGCAGGACGTCTCCCGTGCCCGTTTTCTTCGTCATCGCTACCCCGGCCCCCCCTGGAAGGTCCTGAGGAGGCATCTTACCGCCTCGGGTTCTTACGGAACAAACTCCGGGGTCCGGGCATTCCCGCCGCCCCGGGGCGGGGGAGCCTACCCTATGATCCCCTCCGTCGAGATGATGCAGACGGCCCGACGCGCCTCGGCGGCCGCGCTCCTGGCGGCCGCGCTGGCGGCGCCCGGCGCCCGGGCCGAGGACGCCCCCTCCCCCTCCCCGTTCCGGCTGTTTCCGGAGGCGAAGGAGAAGCGTTTCTGGCTCGCCGCCGCCGAGATCGGGATCCTCGAGTTCCTGCCCTTCGCCCAGAACCGGTTCGTCAAAGACGAGGCCTACGCGCGCATCTCGATCGAGTCCGTCCGGAGGAACTTCGACACGGGCTTCTCGTTCGACAACGACAAGTTCACGACGAACCAGCTCGGCCACCCGATCGCGGGCGGGCTGTTCTTCAACGCCGCCCGTACGAACGGCTACTCGTTCTGGGAGTCCGCTCCGTTCGTCCTCGCCGGCAGCTATTTCTGGGAGATGTTCGCGGAGACCCAGGGCCCCTCGCTCAACGATCTCGTGAACACGACGCTCGGCGGCATCACGATGGGCGAAGCCTCGTACCGGCTCTCGCAGATGATCCTCGACGACCGCGCCCGCGGCGGCGCCCGCGCCCTTCGCGAGGCCCTTGCGGGCCTCGTGAACCCCACGCAGCTCCTCACGCGCGTCTTCACGGGCGAGGCCTGGGCCGTCCGCTCAGCGCGCGGCGATTACGCGGAGCCGTCGCGCTTCGTCACGGAGCTGGCCGCGGGCTGGCGGCACTACGTCTCGAGCCGCCGGGCGGACCCGGACCAGGCCCTCGCCACGGCGACCCTCCGCTACGGCGACCCGTTCGACCGCTCCGTCTCGCGCCCGTTCGACTTCTTCGACCTCGGGGTGGACATGTCGTATCCGAGCTCGGCCTGGCTCACGCGCGTCGAGGTCCGGGGACTCCTCGCCGGTTGGGACGTCGACCCCGGCGCGACCGGCGGCCGGCACGTCTTCGGCGTCTTCATGGACTTCGACTACACGAACAACGACACGCGGATGTTCAGTTCGCAGTCGTTCCGGTTCGGGCTCCTGTCGCTGCGCTCCCTCGGCGGGGGCGTCGAGCTGCGCGGCGAGGCGCTCGGCGCCGTCGTGCCCCTCGCGGCGCTGAAGAACGACTATCTCGAGGAATCGAGCGGGCTCGTCGGCCGCGCGTATGACTACGGCCCGGGCGCCGGCGTCTACACCGCGGTCCGGATCCGGCGCAAGGAGCTCGACCTCGCGACGCTCACCTATTCGGCCTTCTGGATGCACACGTCCGACGGAATCGGGCGGAACGCGAGCCTCCAGTCCTTCCGGGCCGAGGGGCGGATTCCCGTCGCCGGGCCGTTCTCCCTCGGCGGCTCGTGGTCGTGGGGAAAGAGGATCACGACGTACGACGACCACGACACGTACCGGAGCGGCGCCACGCAGTGGCGCGCGTTCGCATCGGTCATCTTCCGCTAGAGCGGAAGGACTACGCCGGGACCTTGAGCTCGTCGCGGCGCCGGATCACGAGGTCGATGAGCCCGTAATCCTTGGCCCCGTCCGGCTCGAAGATGTTGTCGCGGTCGGTGTCCTTCGAGATCTTCTCGACGGGCTGGCCCGTGTGCAGGGCGAGGATCTCGTTGAGGCGCTGCTTCGTGCGCAGCATCTCGCGGGCCTGGATCTCGATGTCGGAAGCCTGTCCCTCGGCGCCGCCGTGAGGCTGGTGGATGAGGATGCGCGCGTTCGGCAGCGCCGCGCGCTTGCCCTTGGCGCCGCCCGCGAGGAGGAGCGCGCCCATCGAGGCCGCCTGCCCGAGGCAGTAGGTCGCGACGTCGCACTTCACGTACTGCATCGTGTCGTAGATCGCGAGGCCCGCCGACACCGACCCGCCGGGAGAGTTGATGTAGAGCGTGATGTCCTTCTCGGGGTTCTCCGCCTCGAGGAAGAGCATCTGCGCGATCACGAGGTTCGCGACGTCGTCGTTGATCGCCGAGCCCAGGAAGATGACGTTGTCCTTGAGCAGGCGCGAGTAGATGTCGTACGCCCGCTCGCCGCGGTTCGTCTGCTCGATGACCATCGGAATCAGCATGGGCTCTCCTCCAGCGTCCGTAGTCTACTCAGCCCGCGACGACGGCCTCGGCGACGAGGAAGTCGACGACGCGGTCGATCCGCAGCTCCTCGCGCACGCCCTCGACGCGGTCGGCCTTCACGAGCGCGCCCTTGAGCTCCGTGAACGACATCCCCATCGCCTGCGCGCGGCGCTTGAGCTCGGCGTCGAGCTCGGTGTCCGTCACGGCGAGACTCTCTTTCTCCCCGATCGCGTCGAGGAGCAGGTATTCCTTCACGCGGCGCTCGGCCGAGGGGCGGGCTTCCTTGCGGAGCTCGTTCCAGTCGATCTGCGCGTCCTTGAGGTCCACGCCCTGCCGCGCCATGTGGCGGGCGTACTCCTTGAGCGCCGAGTCGATCTCCGACTCCACCATGGACTCGGGCGCCGGCACCTCGTTGAGCGCGAGGAGGCCGTCCAGCGCGGCCCGGCGCCGCTGCTCGCGAACGGTCTGCTCTTTCTCCCTCGACACGGACTCCTGAACCTTCTCGCGGAGCATCGCGAGCGACGCGCCCTCGGGCGCCTCGCCCTCGCGCGGCGTGAGCGCGAGACGGGCGAGCTCGTCGTCGAGGGCCGGAAGAACGCGCGTCTTGATCGCGACGAGGTGGACCGTGTAGAGCACCGTCTTGCCCGCGAACTCCGAGTCGGAGACGTCCGCTGCGAAGCTCTTCTGGAAGCTGACCGTGGCGCCGGCCTCGGCGTTTCGCAGGTGCGCGGACAGCTCGGGCAGCGTGCCCTCGCCGCCGATCTCGACGAGCACCTTCTCGCGATTGAAGTCCTCGCCGTCGCCGGCCGGGAACGTCCCCTTGATGTCGACGAGCGCGTGGTCGCCGTCCTTCACGGGGCGGCCCTCGACGGCGTCGTACGTCGCGTGTCCCTCGCGGATGCGCCCGAGCACGCGATCGACGTCCTCGGCGGTCACGGCCGTCGCGCCCTCCGGCACCTTCAGGCCGCGGTAGTCCTTCGGCTCAACCGCGGGGCGCACCTCGAGGTCGACCTTGAACGCGAGCGGGGCGTCGAACTCGAACTTGAGGTCCGCGATCTTCGGCTGGCCGAGCGGGATGAGGTTCTTCTCGCGGAGCGCCCCCGCGAGGGACTCCTGGATCAGGCGCTCGAGGACCTCGCCCTTGATCTCCTCGGTGAACCGCTGGCGAATGATGTGCGCGGGAGCCTTGCCGGGGCGAAAGCCCGGGAGTCGGACCTGCTTCGAGAAGGCCTTGATCGTCTTCTCGGTCGCCGCCTTCACGTCCTCGGCGGGAACTTCGAAGGTCAGGACTTTCTTCGTGGGGGATTCGTCGACGAAAGAGGTGAGCATCGTGTGTCCTTGTCGTTCGTTTCGGGGAATCTGGTGCGGGAGGAGGGACTTGAACCCTCACGGGTCGCCCCACGGGATCCTAAGTCCCGCGCGTCTGCCAATTCCGCCACCCCCGCGGGCCCGGAGGGGCGGACGTTAGCTCATTTCTCGAGGTATTTCTTCATCCAGCCGAACACGGCCTCGTGCCAGCGCTTGCTGTTCAGCGGCTTGAGGACCCAGTGCCCTTCGTCCGGGAAGACGAGCGCCTCGGCCGGGACGCCGTTGCCGCGCAGGACCGTGAACATCTGCAGGCCCTGGTCGACGGGGACGCGGAAGTCGAGCTCGTTCGTGACGATGAGCGTCGGCGTCCGGATGTTCTGGGCGAAGAGGTGCGGCGACCACTTCGCATACTGCTTCCGCGCGGCCTCGCTCCACGGCATGCCGCCGAATTCCCAACCCGAGAACCAGAGCTCCTCGGTCACGAGGGACATCGACTCGAGGTTGAAGACGCCGTCGTGCGTGACGGCCGCCTTGAAGCGGTTCGTGTGCCCGAGGATCCAGTCCACGGCGTAGCCGCCGTAGCTCGCGCCCGCGATGCCCTGCCGCGCCGCGTCGACGAACGGCAGCTTGACGACCGCGTCGAAGACGGCGTCGAGGTCCGTCATGACCTTGCCGCCCCAGTCGCCCGAGATCTCGTCCACGAACTTCTGGCCGAAGCCCGTCGAGCCGCGCGGGTTCGGCGCCACGACGACCCAGCCCTGCGCCGCCCACAGCGTCGGGTTCCAGCGCGCCGACCAGCCGTCCTCCCACGCGCCCTGCGGGCCGCCGTGGATCAGGAAGACGACCGGATACTTCTTCGCCGCGTCGAACATCGGCGGCTTGATCAGCCAGTACTGCACGCGTGCGCCGCCCGCGCCCGTCGTCGACAGGCTCTCGGGCACGGACATCGCGACGTCCTTGCGCCAGGAACGGTTCTCGTCGGTGAGAGCCTTCGGAGAAGAGGTCGATGAAGAAGAAGATTTTTCTTCGAGTGGTAAAGAGAAGATCTCCGGCGGCGCGGTGAGGGAGGCCTCGGTGAAAACCAGGGCCTTCGCTCCCGCCCTCACGTTGCCGATGTTCCCGCCCTTCTTGAGGAGTCGGGGCGTGCCCCCCGCGAGGGGCACTTCGAAGAAATCTCTTCTTCCCTCTCTCTCGGCCGTGAAGTACACGGTCTTGCCGTCCTTCGAGAGCGCGAACTCGTCCACGGACAGGTCGGGCGTCTCGAACACGGTCCGCTTCGCCCTCGTCTTGCGGTCGTAGACGTCGAGGTACCAGCGGTCGCCCTCGAACGTGGGGCGCCGCTGGGCGCGCACGAGGATCGAGGCTCCGTCGGGCGTGTACGCGGGGTCGAAGTCGGCGGCCGGGTTGCCGGCCGTGAGCTTCACGGCCTCGCCGCCCGCCACGGGCACCGTCCAGACGTCCTTGTTCGTCGTGAACGCTTCCTTGTCGGCGCCGTCGCGGTTCGAGACGAACGCGATCTCCCTGCCGTCCGGCGAGAAGGCGATCCCGCCGTCCTCGTAGTGGTTCGGGGGCGAGTCGAAGTCGCCCGGGGTGAGGTCCGTGAGAGCGCCCGACGCGACGTCGAGGACGAACACGTGGTGCCGCACGTTCTCGCGCCACTCGTCCCAGTGGCGGTGCAGGAGGCGCGTGATCCGGTGGACCTTCACCGGGTCCTTCTCGAGATCCTCGCGGGTCTTCCTGTTGCAGGCCTCGTCGGCGCAGGCCGGGTACACGTCCGACACGAACGCGAGCTTCCTGCCGTCCGGCGAGAAGACGAGCGGGTCCTGCACTCCCGCCGAAACGTCCGTCACCTTGCGCGGCTCGCCGCCCGCGAGGTCGAGGAGCCACACCTGCGGCGACCCGGAGCGCGTCGAGAGGAAGGCGAGCGTCTTGCCGTCCGGCGAGAAGCGCGGCGCGTTGTCGGCTTTCTCGTGGCGCGTCAGGGCGCGCGGCGGGGCCGAGCCGTCGGCGGGCACGAGCCAGACGTCCGCGTTGCGCTTGCCGGCGGCGAGGTCGGTCGTCGTCCGGACGTACGCGACCCACCTGCCGTCGGGCGAAAGCTGCGGGTCGCCGACGCGCACGGTCAGGAGGTTGTCCTCGATCGTCATCGGCCGGGCGCCGAACGCGGCGGGAGCCGCGACGAGAAGAAGGGCGGCGAGAAGAGAACGGTTCACACGGGCCTCCGCAAGAAAAAGGCCGGCCGTTTTCACGGCCGGCCTGGTCACGAAATGGTGAGCCGAGAGGGACTTGAACCCACAACCCAGAGATTAAGAGTCTCTTGCTCTGCCAATTGAGCTATCGGCCCGTATGTCCGGAATCCGGGGAACCCGGACGGGAGGCGGAATATAGCGGATGGCGGGGGGCGCTTCAAGCGCCCCCCGGTCCCCCCTTCTTTTTGATGAGCTGCTTGATCTCGTTGTTCCCGAGGGGGGACGAGGCCGCGATGATCAGGGCGGCGTTGCCCGTCCCGATGTCCGGGAGTGCGCACACGGACGAGACGCAGCCGTCCCCTGCCGTCACGCCCCGGAACAGGATCTGCGGCGGCCGGACCGTGGAGACGACGCGAATCGACACGTGGACGCCCGGGAGGGGCTTCTCGGTGAGCGACGTCGTCGCCTTGAGCGTCAGGGTCACCTTCCCGCCCGACATGAGCTCGGCGTCCGACGTCAGCGAAAGCTCAAGGTGCTCGGACGCGGCTTCCGACGCCAGATAGTCGACGATCACCTGGTCCAGCGAGCGCATCCCGGATCCGGGGCGTTTCGTGCCGGCGCCCGAAGCGGACGCGGGCGACGCCCCGGACGAGGGCTTGCGCGGGGCCGCCACCGCGGGCGGCGCCGGCGCCTTTGCGGGCTCCGGCGGAGGCACCGAAGCGGAACGAGCTGGAGGAGACGCGGGAGGAGGGAACGCCGGGGCCTGGCCCGTCGAGACCTTCGGAGGGGCCTGACCCCGAACGGGCGCCGGAGCGGGCGCCTTGCCGGGCAGAGGTTCGGACGGCGCCGCGAGGATGGCGTGGACGGCCGCGAGCGCCGCCGGGGAAACCCGATCCGAGGACGGCAGCGTGTCGTCGGCCCAGTCGGACGGCGCCTCGCCGATCTTCCCCGTGTCGAGCCGTCCCCTGCGGATCGCCTCGATGACCCGCCGGTGCTGCAGATCCATCATTTCCCGCAGCGCCTTCTCGTCCACACGGTCGCCCGCGATGAGGTCCTTGTACGGGCTCTTCTTGGACAGCAGGATCTCGCCGCCCACGTACACGAGCGACTCGACGACGGGGTTCGCGACGCCGCGATCCTCCGTCTGCACGTGGTACACGCGTTCGGCGTGTTTCACGTCCGTATTGAATCCGGTGATCACGTGACCGCAAATTCTAGCGGAAACGGCGTTTAGCGACGCGCGAGAAGAGGGGCCAGGTACTTGCCCGTGGCCGAGCGGCCGCTTTTCGCGACCTGCTCGGGCGTCCCCTCGGCCACGAGGTCGCCGCCGCGGGCGCCGCCCTCGGGCCCGAGGTCCACGACCCAGTCGGCCGTCTTGACGACGTCGAGGTTGTGCTCGATCACGATGACGGTGTTCCCGCGCTCGACGAGCGCGTGGAGAACGTTCAGGAGCTTCTTCACGTCGTCGAAATGGAGGCCCGTCGTCGGCTCGTCGAGGATGTAGAGCGTCCGCCCGGTGGCGCGCCGCGCCAGCTCGCGCGCGAGCTTCACGCGCTGGGCCTCGCCGCCCGAGAGCGTCGTCGCGGGCTGGCCGAGCTGGATGTAGCCGAGGCCGACGTCGTTCAGCGTGTCCGCGATCGTCCTGATCGGCGGGACGTTCGCGAAGACCTCGCCGGCCTGCTCGGCCGTGAGCGCGAGGACGTCGGCGATGTTCAGGCCCTTGTACCGGACCTCGAGCGTCTCGCGGTTGTAGCGCTTGCCGCCGCAGACGTCGCACGTGACGTAGATGTCCGGGAGGAAGTGCATCTCGATGGCGATCTGGCCGCCGCCGCCGCAGTTCTCGCAGCGCCCCCCCTTCACGTTGAACGAGAAGCGGCCGGGGCCGTAGCCGCGCATGCGCGCCTCGGGCACCTGGGCCATGAGCTCGCGGATCGGGTTGAAGACGTTCGTGTACGTCGCGGGATTCGAGCGCGGCGTGCGCCCGATGGGCGACTGGTCGATGTCGATGACCTTGTCGAGGTGCTCGAGCCCTTCGAGCTTTTTGTGGGCGCCCGGCTTCGCGGTCGCCTCGTGGAAAAGGCGCGCGGCGGCCCGGTAGAGGATGTCGTTCACGAGCGTCGACTTCCCCGAGCCCGAGACGCCCGTCACCGCCGTGAAGACGCCGAGCGGGAACCTCACGGTGACGTCCTTGAGGTTGTTCTCCGTCGCGCCGACGACGGCGAGCGTCTTGCCCGTCCCCTTGCGGCGTATCTTCGGCGCCTCGATCCGGAGCGCGCCCGACAGGTACTTACCCGTGAGCGAGCGCGGGAACGACGCGAGCTCGTCCGCCGTGCCCTCCCCCACGATCTCGCCGCCGTGGATGCCGGCGCCGGGCCCGAGGTCCACGACGCGGTCCGCGAGGCGGATCGTCTCCTCGTCGTGCTCGACGACGACGACCGTGTTCCCGAGGTCGCGCATCGCGACGAGCGTGTCGATGAGCTTGCGGTTGTCCTTCGCGTGGAGGCCGATCGACGGCTCGTCGAGGACGTAGAGGACGCCCATCAGCTTCGACCCGATCTGCGTCGCGAGCCGGATGCGCTGCGCCTCGCCGCCCGAAAGCGTCGCCGAGGCTCGCGAGAGCGAGAGGTAGCCGATCCCGACGTCGTTCAGGAATCCGAGGCGGTCGCGGATCTCCTTCAGGATCTTCCCGGCGATCTCCATCTCGCGCGGCGTGGGCCGGAGCTTCGTGAAGAACGCCTGCGCGTCCTCGAGCGTGAGCGCCGTGAGCGTGTCGATCGAGCGCCCGTCCAAGAGGACCGAGAGCGCCTCCGGCTTCAGCCGCCGCCCCTTGCAGTCCGGACAGGGCGAGGCCGACATGTAGTTCTCCATCTCGGCGCGGGCGTCCTCGCTCTCGACCTCCTTGTACTTGGCCTCGAGGATCGGGACGAGTCCCTTGAACGCCGAGGACCAGGCGTACTCGCCCTTCTCGGACTTCCACTTCCACTTGATCTCGCGGTCGCCCGAGCCGTGGAAGATGATCTCGCGGACGTCCTTCGGCAGCTTCGACCACGGGACGTCGATGGAGAACTTCAGCACCTTGGCGAGGTGCTCGATCTGCCTGAGGCGCCAGTTCGCGGAGCCGGGCTTGTAGAGCGCGATCGCGCCGTCGCGGATCGAGAGAGACGCGTCTGGCACGAGCCGGTCGGGGTCCACCTTCTGCACCGACCCGAGGCCGCTGCACGTCGGGCACGCGCCGAACGGCGAGTTGAAGGAAAAGAGGCGCGGCGTGATCTCCGCGAGCGACGTCCCGCAATCCGGGCAGGCGTAGCTCGTCGAGAGCGTCTCGTCCGACGTCGGCGCGTCGGCGCTCGCGCCGAGCGACCCGATCGTGACGAGCCCCTTCCCCACCTTCGTCGCCGTCTCCAGCGAGTCCGCGAGGCGGCGGCGCGTGTCGTCGTCGCGCTTGACCACGAGACGGTCCACGACGACCTCGATCGTGTGCTTCTTCTGCTTGTCGAGCTCGGGCGGGTGCTCGAGGTCGACCATCTTCCCGTTCACGCGGGCGCGGAGGAAGCCCTGCTTGACCATTTCCTCCATCTGCTTCCTGTACTCGCCCTTTTTCCCGCGGACGAACGGGGCGAGGAGGAGGAACTTCGTCCCCTCGGGCATCGCGAGGACGCGGTCGACCATCTGCTGGATCGTCTGGGCCGCGATCTCGCGCCCGCAGGACGGGCAGTGGGGCTTGCCGACCGAGGCGTAGAGAAGGCGGAGGTAGTCGTAGATCTCCGTCACGGTCCCGACCGTCGAGCGCGGGTTCTTCGACGTCGTCTTCTGCTCGATCGAGATCGCCGGCGAGAGCCCCTCGATCGAGTCGACGTCCGGCTTCTCCATCTGCTCGAGGAACTGCCGGGCGTAGGCCGAGAGCGACTCGACGTACCGCCGTTGCCCTTCCGCGAAGAGCGTGTCGAACGCGAGCGACGACTTCCCGGAGCCCGACACGCCCGTCAGGACGACGAGCGCGTTGCGCGGGATCGAGAGCGAGATGTTCTTGAGGTTGTGTTCGCGGGCACCGCGAATGACGATCGCGTCCATGGGGGGCGGGGATTATGCGCCAGCGCCCGAGTCTCAACGCGAGGCGGGGCCCGGCCGTAAACTTGGGCGTGACGTTCTGCGTCCAACACGCCATATGCGCCTGAAGCGCGTCGCGGCGTTCGCGGTCGCAACGGTCCTGCTGTCCGCGATCGCGCTGGTCGCGGTCGGCACGCGTTCGACGCCTGCCCCGAACCCGGGTCCCGGCGGCGCCTCCGGTCCGAGCCGGATCGTCATCCTCTTCGACGTCGACATGCTGAGAGCCGACCGACTCGGGACTTACGGATACGTCCGGCCGACCTCGCCCCACCTCGACCGCGTCCTGGCCGAAGGACTGGTCGCCGAGCACGCGATCACGGGCGCGGGCTGGACGTTGCCCGCCCACGCCTCCATGTTCTCGTCGCAGCCGGTGTCGGCACACGGCGTGCGCACGGCGCTTCAGAAGGTGCCTTCCACCGTGCCCCTTCTGGCCGAGGTCCTCACGGAAAACGGCGTCTCCTGCCTCGGCATCCAATCGGGTGGGTACGTCGACGCGGGCTTCGGTTTCTCACGAGGTTTCGCGCGCTACCTCTTCACGACGGACCGCGTCGACCGCAAGGTGCAGGGCGCCCTGCGCTTCATCGACCAGGCGGGGCCGGGCCCGCTCTTCCTCTTCCTCCACTCGGTGCAGGTCCACAATTTCCAGGCGACCGAGCGCGGCGCCCGTGGCGTCTTCGGTTCCGCCGATCCGCTCGGTCCCCGCTGGACCGAGCCGTTCGGCGAGCTCGTCAAGGCCCGTGCGGCGCACGGCGACGCGAAGATCACCTCGTGGCTGTCGGCACGGTACGACGCCGCGATCCGCGAGGTGGACGAGAGTCTCGGCGAGCTGGTCGCGGGGCTCGAGGCGCGCAGGCTCTGGGACAGGACCGCGCTCGTCTTCACGTCCGACCACGGCGAGGAGATGGGCGAGCGGCCGCTCAAGATCGCCGGCTCGGCGCCCGCGCGAGGCCACACGATCCCCTATCTCTACGAGGAGCACGTCCGCATCCCGCTGGCGCTGCGTGCGCCGTGGCGGAAGGACTTGCGCGGCCGGATCGCGCAGCCGGTCTCCAACCTGGACGTCGCGCCGACGATCCTCGACCTGTTCGACGTCGCGATCCCGCCGGGCATGGCGGGCGTGTCGCTGGGGCGCCCGCTGCCGGCCGGGCGCGTCGTCGTGTCCGAGGCCGCGCCCTACGGCGCCGTCGCTCTCCTCGAGGGCAGCCACAAGGTCATCGTCCGCCCGGGCTACCGCGCCCGGCATTGGGAAACCGGCGACTGGCTGGACCGTCTGCCCACGCAGGAGTGCTTCGACCTTGGCCGCGACCCCGCCGAGCGCAACGGGACGGCCTGCACCGAGCCCTGGGCGCGCAAGCTCCTGGGAGAAGCTTCCCGGTACGTCGCGTCGTCGTTCCCGGGCGACTTCGTGATCCGCGCCGAGCCGCGCGGCGGTCCGTGCCGCCTCGACATGGGCTCCGCCACGGAGTCCGCCATCCGGTTCTTCGGCGCGCCGCCGGACGTCCACGTCACGACGGCCGGCGGAACCGAGAGCGTCGACCTCGGCCGGGTGGACGGGCCGGTCTGGATCGCGATCCAGCCGGGAGGCGACGACCGGGCGCTCTGGCTGCACGTGACCGGCTGCGGAGACGTCAAGACGGCCGCCGGCAGGAGCCTGAATTCGACGAGCGAGACGAGCTGGGGCGAGCTTCTGTGGCGCGGCGAGAGGAGCCTGCCGGAGGGCACCGTCGTCTTCTCCGTCGCACCGGGTCCCCGCACGCCCCACGAGAACGCGAACTACCCGCCCGAGCTCACCGCGCGCCTGCGTTCGCTCGGGTATGTCAGCGCGGACCGCGTCGTGCCGGCCTCCACGCGGCCGGCCGGGCCCCCGGCGGCGGGCGGCCTTCCGCCGCCGGGCCGGATCAGGATCAGGGTGGGGTCTTAGCGCTCAGCCCCGGGCGAGCCGTCTCCCGAGTGCGCCGAATCCGCCCTTCAGACCCCTCGCCCACAGCGCCGGAGGATTCCTTCTCAGGAATTCCAGAATCGCGGGCGGATAGGCCCGCCACGCTACGGGATGGGGGTCCGTTGCCTGGCTGCGTCCGTCCGTGAGGTGGTCCCACTTCGCGACGCACCACCACAGCGAGACGTAGCCGGTCCGGCGCTTCACGAGACCCATGATCTCGTCCAGCGCGCGGCCCCAGCCGGCGACCGTCTTTGCGTCTGCGTGCATCCGGCAACCGGCGAGCTCGCGGTCGAGGAAGCGCGTGCGCGACGCCGGATACTTCGCCGCGATCCGCAGCCAGTAGTCGTAGTCCATGGTGTGGTGGAGGGAGGCGTCGAACGGGCCGACTTCCTCCCATACGCTGCGCCGGAAGAACGCCGCCGGCTGAGCGATGAAGCAGGCGTCCGCGAGGCGTTCGATCGCGTCGGGCCGTGCGAGATACGGCGACACGCAGGCGCCTGCCTCGTCGATGTACGCCGCCCGCCCCCAGACGAAGACGAGGTCCGGGTCGGCCGCGAAGGCCTCGCCGACGGCGCGGAGCGCGCCGGCCTCGAGGACGTCGTCGCTGTTGAGGTAGCCGAGCACCTCGCCCGTCGCGCGCGAGAGACCCTTGTTGATGGCATCGGCCTGCCCGGCGTCCTTCTCGGAGACGAACGGAACGCGCCCCGCGTATTCGCGCAGGACCGCCAACGTCTCGTCCGTCGAGCTTCCGTCCTGCACCCGGTAGTCGAGCGCCGGATAGCTCTGCGAGAGGACGCTTTCGATCGTGGCTCGGATGAACTTCCCCTGGTTGAGGCTCGGAGTCACGAGCGAGATCGACGGCAAGCGGGTGCTCATCGGGTTTCGTTCGAAGAGGATTTCTTTGAAGGTGAAGAGGGGAAGAGAAAACGGATGCGAAAGAAGTTGAGGAAGAGGACCAGGGTTCGGAGGGCCAGCGAGAGGGGCCACAGGAGTTTGGGTCCGTGGCGTTTCCAGATCTCGGCGTGCGCCGAGAGGGAGAGGTTGTGCTTCGGGTCTGCCATCCATCTGGCGTACTGCTTCGCGCTCGGTGCGCCGGCCACGCGCGCGTCGTAGTCGCCGACCTCGTGAAACAGGCGCGCCTTCGGCGCCACGAGAACGGGAATTCCGGCTCTTTTCGCCCTCAAGGAGAAGTCGAGGTCGCCCCACGCCATCGGGAAGCGCGCGGCGTCCGGCAGGCCAATGCGGTCGAAGACCTCGATCGGCACGTACGTCCCCATCCCGAAGAGCCAGTCCACGCCGTACGGAGCCCCGGGCAGCTCGGCCGCCGGCGCGCCGTGAAAGAGAACGCGGATCCCGCGCCCCCACCACTCGACAGCGCCGCCCGCCGACCACACCCGCCCGGGCTCCTGCGCGTACATCACGGCGCTGCCGACGAGCGCGCCGCGGTTGGCGTCCACGGCCTGTCCGAGCTTCTCGAAGTAATCGGGCGCGCAGGTGACGTCCTGGTTGAAGAAGAGGACCCCGTCGTCGGCGCCTCCGCGCGCGGCCTCGATTCCGAGGTCGATGGCGCCCGTCCACCAGACGGGCGAAGTCGTCCGGATCACGTCCACCGAGGGAAATTCCCGCGCGATCTCCCCGCCTCCCGCTTCGCCGGCATCGTCCACGTAGACGATCCGCTTTGCGCCGGCCGCCACGAGCGAGCGAAGAGCGCGGCGCGAGGCCTCCACGCGCCGGAACGCGGGGACGAGAACGGCCGGAGGTTTCAGGCCGCGTCCCCGCGCTCATCGAGCGCGGCCAGTTCGGCGTTGACCATGATGCGCACGAGCTCGTCGAAGCCCGTTCTGGGCACCCAGCCCAGCTCGCGTCGCGCCTTCGAGGCGTCGCCGCGCGTCTCGGTGATGTCGATCGGGCGGACGTACTTCGGGTCGAGGACGACGTACTTTTTGTGGTCGAGCCCGACCACGGCAAACGCCGCTTTGCAGAAATCTCCCACCGAATGCGTGACGCCGGAGGCAAGAACGAAGTCGTCGGGCCCCTGCGCCGACACGATCCGCCGCATGCCGTCGACGAAGTCGGGCGCAAAGCTCCAGTCGCGCTTCGGCTCGAGCGTCCCGAGATGCAGCTCCGTCTGTTTGCCTCGCGCGATCCGCGCCGCCGCGTGCGCGATCTTGCGCGTCACGTAGTTCTCGCCGCGGCGCGGGCTCTCGTGGTTGAAGAGAATTCCCGAGCACGCGAAGAGGCCGTAGGCCTTCCGGTAGATCCGCACGAGATTCAGCGCGTAGACCTTCGCCGCCGCGTACGGGTTGATCGGCCGCATGGGCGTCGTCTCGGTCTGGGGCGACTCCATCGGCTCGCCGAAGATCTCGCTCGTGGCGGCGAGGAAGAACCGGGCGTCGGGCGCGACGCTGCGGAGGGCCTCGAGGAGGCGCAGGGTGCCGAGGCCCGTCGAGTCGGCGGTGTACTCCGGCAGGTCGAAGGAGATCTTCACGTGGCTCTGCCCCGCGAGGTGGTAGACGACGTCGGGCTCCACGTTCCGCATCACGGACACGAGGCTGCTCGTGTCGGAGAGATCGGCGTAGTGGAGCGTCAGCCGGCCGGCCTCGCGGGCCGCCGCGAGCGCCGGCAGCGAGTCGAGCCGCGTGCGCTGCATGAGGCTCGACTGCCGGACGATGCCGTGCACCTCGTCCCCGGTCGCGAGGTGCGACTCGGTGAGATAAGACCCGTCCTGGCCCGTGATTCCCGTGATGAGGATGCGTGCCATGGGCCCGAGTTTGTGCGAAAGTAGCGCGATGTCAACGGGACGGGGCCTGCGGGTCTTCGTCGACCTCGCACCCCTTTCGCCCGACGGCGGGAACGGCGGCGCACGTCTCTTCGTCCTCGACCTCCTCCGGGAGATCCTCTCCCGGCCCGCGCCCCACGAAATCCACCTCCTCGTGAAACCGGATGCGGAGGCCGCCGTCGCGCCCCTCGCGGCGAAGGGCGCCTTCGTCCACCGCCTCGGACCCGGTCTCGACGTCGAGGAGCCCCGCAAGATCCTGCGCACACGCCGGCGCCTCCACGGCTTCTTCCAGCCGCTGCTCGATCTCGCCGCGCCCGACCGGGCGTCGCTCAAGCGGCTCGGGGCGGACGTTCTCCTCAGCCCGCTCGGAACCGCAGCCTTCCACGAGGCGGGGCTTCCGCACGTCGTCGTCGCGTACGACTTCCAGGACCTCGTCTACCCGGAATTCTTCGACGCCGACGAGCGCCGGCGCCGCATCGAGTTCCGCGGCGACCTCCGGCGCGCCGACCGCGTCGTCGCGATCTCGCAGGCGACGAAACTCATGGCCGTCGAGCGCGTCCACGTGAAGGCGGAGCACGTCTCGGTCCTCCCGCCGATCGCCGGCCCGCCGCGCCGGGCCCTCGACCCGCGCGACACCCTCGCGCGCCTCGACGCCCTCGGCCTCTTTCGCGCCGAATACACGTTCTACCCCGCGAACTTCTGGCCGCACAAGAACCACGAGCGCCTCCTCGCGGCTGCGGCCCGTGTCTCGCGCGAAACGCCGGACTTCCTCCTCGTCCTCTGCGGCGCGCTCGACGAGGCGCGCGAGGAACTGCGCGCGAAGGCCGAGGCGGCCGGCCTCACCGAGTTCGTCCGCGTCCTGCCGTACCTCGACGAGGCTGACGCGACGGCCCTCCTCGAGGGCGCCGAATTGCTCGTCTTCCCCTCGCTCTTCGAGGGGTTCGGGATCCCCGTCCTCGAAGCGATGGCGCTGAAGACGCCGGTCGCCTGCTCCGACCTCCCTGCCCTGCTCGAGCTCGCGGGCGACGCCGCGCTCTTCTTCGACCCGTCGGACGAGGCCGGGATCGCGCAGTCGATCCTCCGCCTCTGGACCGAGGACGAAACGCGCGACCGCCTGGTGGCGAAAGGCGTCGAGCGCGCGGAGCGCTACGCGAAGATCGACGTGGCGGGCGAGTACCACGAGCTGCTGGGCTTGACGGCCCGGAGCTGATTTCGCACTTGACTCCGGATGCTTTCGCCGGCAAAATTTCTTTACGTAAAGAGTAAAGAATGAAGAAGACCAGCCGACTCTCCAGCAAAGGCCAGGTCACGATTCCTCGCGAAGTCCGCGTGGCACTTCACCTCGAGGCGGGCGACCTCGTCGCATACGAGGTGAAAGAAGGCCGGGCCATCCTGCGAAGAGCCGAGCCGTTCGACGCCGCCTATCACTCCGCCGTCTCCGAGACCCTCGAGGAATGGGGGTCCGTCGACGACGAAGAGGCGTTCCGTGATCTGTGAGGCGTGGGACGTCGTCGTCGTCCCGTTTCCCTTCAGCGAGCGACCGGGCACAAAGAAGCGGCCGGCTCTCGTCCTCAGTCGGCAGGCTTTCAACAAGGCGGGTCACACGATGCTCGCCATGATCACGACCCGGGCGCATCGAGTCTGGCCCGGAGATGTCGAAATCGCGGGGCTGGGCGCTGCCGGGCTCCCGCTCCCGTGCATCGTCCGGTTGAAGTTGTTCACGCTCGACAACCGCCTGCTGATCAAACGCATCGGCTCGCTTTCCCCTGCCGATCGCCGGGACGTAGCCTCGGCGCTGCGCGCCGCGCTCGTGTAGCGTCGTCGCCTCGTGCTCCGCCGCTTTCTCCTCCGTTTCCTCGTTCTGGCCGGCATCCTCCTGGCCTGCTTCGCCCACCTCGTCTGGAACGGCTGGCACGCGAAGAAGATCGTCGCGGAGAACCTCCCGCACCCCGCCCTCTCGACCGGCAAGCGCGAGATCGACCTCTGGCATCCCACCGCGAGCCCGGGCCACGTCTATGACTTCACGTGGGCGTGGCCCGAGGACAAGCCGTGGAACGTGCCCGAGGGCTCGCGGCTGGAGGTCCAGCTCGCCTCGGGCGGCCGAACCCGCCTTCTCGTCGTCCTCCCCGGGCACCCCTCCGAGAGCCCCACCTGGTGGGACGTCCTTCGCCGCCGGCACCGTCTCCAGATCGTCGGCGACCGCGATTGGGTCGATCTCGGCCCTCTGCCCGCCGAAGGGGCGAAGGTGGAGATGCAGGTTTACGGCCTCCTCCCGGGCCCGTTCGCCTTCGCGGAGCCGCACGCCGCCGGGACCGGGCACTTCAACGCCTTCCTGATCCGCCGGCCCGATTCTCCGCGCGCCCGGCCGTCACGCACGATCGTCCGCTACCGCTTCCGCGTCGCGGACCCGGTCCCCGCGGGCGAGACGCTCGCACGGTTCTTCTTCTTCATCTCGTGCAGCCGCGTCCTGCAGGTCGCCGGGATCGCCGCGCTCGTGCTCCTTTTCACGGGCTGGTGGTGGCTTTGGGAGGGACGATTCACGCGCGCCGTCGCCGCGCTCGTGCCGGCCGTCACGCTGATTCACGCGTGCTGCCTGCCTCCATTTCAAGGGGCGGACGAGATCGCGCATGAGGCCACCGCCGAGGCCTTGATCTGGAATCCTGCGATGCTGAAGGGCCCGCCCGTCTTTCCAAAGTCACTTGCTCGTGTTCATGACGCCATCGGGTATGACCGGTTCGTCGGAGACCCGGAGACACCGCTTCCGGTCGACTCGCCGGAACGTCGGACCGCGATCGCATCGATCCTCGAGAATCGGCTCGCCGACGAAGCCGCCGTCCCCGGAACACGCACGGAGGACGGTCGGACTCTGGATCCGACCAGACGCGCTTCTCTTTACTACTACGCGTTCAGGCCGCCTGGCCCCCTTTTTCGGTCCCTGAGTGTCCTCGATCGACTCGAAGCGTATGTCGTAGTGTCTGCGGTCGCTTCGCTTCTCCTCTTCGTGGCGGGGCTGCTTTTCCTCTCGCGATCCGGCGCGGCTCCGTCCCTTCAGCTCGCGTATGGTCTCGTCGCGCTCCTGCCCTATTCGGTCGGGGTCGTCGCGAGCTGCTCGAATTACTCGCCCGCGATCGGGATCGGGCAATTCCTGGCCGCATGTCTCGTCGCCGGCGTCATGGCCGATTCGGCCCGCCGGCGGCTTCTCGCGGCGGCCCTGTTCGCCGTGGCGAGCCTGATCGGAATCGGGGTCTGGGACGATTTTGTCTTCTTCGCCGTTCCCTCTACCGTCGTCCTTGCGCTCCTCGCAGCCCACGCTGCCTCCCGCATGCCGGCAGGATCGAGTCGGAAGACGGCCATGGCCGGATTGCTCCTCTCCGCAGTCACTCTCGCCGCGACGACCGTGTTCGCGCTCGCAACGGGTCGCATCCGGAACGCGATCTCCAGCTTCGGCGCGCGGCTGCCGAAGGAGCTCGGCGGATTCGAAGATCCCTCGCTGTGGCTGCTCTTCGCCGCGGCCGCCGCCCCCCTGGTCGTCAGCCTCGTGCTGGCTCTCGCCATCGTGCGTGCGGGCGGCGTATCGGAGACAGGACGCGAGCGAGCGGCCCGGACCCGATCCGCCGCTCTCACCGTTCTCTTCCTCGTGATGTTCGTCCTCACACCGTGGTCCGCGATCCCGTTCGAGGCGACACGATTCGACTACCCCGACGAGGTGGCCGCCCACTGGTCCGCCTTCTGGTCGAACAACTTCGCGTTCGACCAGGACGTCCTGTCCTGGAAGATGTACTGGGGCGTTTTCGGCTATGCGGACGTGTCCTATCCCGACGCGCTCTACGCTCTCGCGCGCTGGACCTGCGTCGGTCTCTTCCTCGCTCTCCCCGTCCTGAGCTGGCGATTCACGCGGCGAAGCCCGGGCCGCTCGGCCCTGCTCCTCGTCGCGTCCGCCTGGGCGCTCTCGGCTTGCGTCGTCACGAATTCTCTCCGCTATTTCGCGCCGACGAATCCGTGGGGGCGCTTCATCCTCCCGGCCTTCGCGCTCGCGGCGCTTCCGCTGCTCGCGCGGGCGGTTGAGCCAGGCCGCGAGCCCACGCTTCGTCTGGTTTTCGCCGTCCTGGTCGCGCTGCACGTCTGGACCGCGATTGCGCTCCTCGGTTCGCGCTACGCGCTCGGAATCTGACGCGGGGAAAGAAAAAGGGCCGCGGTTGCCCGCGGCCCTTGACGTTCTCGGGAAGACGAGATTCAGGGAATCGTGCTGCTGTGCGCGAGGGGCTCAGGCGCCAGATGCGGTGTCGCCGCCCTTACCTGCGCGGCCGCTGCTTCCTGCTCCGCTTTCAGCTTCGCTCCATCGTCACGCCACTTCTGCGCCCAACCCATCTTCTCGGCCGTCTGCATATTCACCCTTCCGTCCGAGGAGTAGATTCCGAGGTCCACGAGCAGTTTCTGAATCTGCGGCGGCCAGGGATCCATTCTCGCGTCGGCGCTCGCAGGCACGAAATACGTGTTCTGCTGGATCGCTTCGAACTGCCCGTGATGATGCCGGACTCCCTGGACGAGGTAGGAAAACTCGACGTCCCGGTTCGCCTCCACGACGATCTGGTTGAGGTCCACGCTGGTGACGCCGACGGCCGTCGGCTGTCCGATCGGGGTGATCTGCACGGTCAGCCCTTCTGCCTCGGTGACGAGGCGGAAAGACTCAGGCACCTCGATCACCGCCGTCCTTCCTGAGAACCGGCCCCGGCCCCGGAAATAGGTTCCCGCCTCGGGGCCTTCCATCGCGATGTAGACGATCTGCCTTCCGGGATCGGTCGGATGCGGCTCGACGAACGACTTGATTCCTGCCGCCGTGATGTCGTTGAACGAGTGGACGCCCGACGTGCCCGCATAACCGAGCACGCCTCCCGAGAGGAAGTTGCCAGTCGTCGCGTCGACACGAGAGCCTTGCACGCCCCGGGTGGGCCCGTTCCCGAGGGCGGCCCAGGTGCCCCGCGAGGTGAAATATCCCCCCGTACCAGAGGCTTGACCGAAAACATCGGGGATCGTCGCTCCCTGCTGACCCCAGACCCCATAGGTATTCGCGACACCGGCGCCGATGCCATGGACTCCCGCCGAGCCCGCGGCCGCTCCCTGAAGGGTCCCCTGGACGCCGTCGACGACACCGGTCCCGGTTGTGGTGGCCAGGACGCCGATTCGAGCGCCCTGGGAGAAGATGCCGTCCCGCCCGCCGAATGAGGCGATGGCGTCAAAGGTCGCTGACTGGGCCCAGATCGCGTTGTAACTCGAGCTTTGTCCAAACACGCCCAGGCCGCTCGTGGAAATGCCCTCGACGGCGGTATTGGAGCCGGAGTCTCCATGGACGCCGATGCTTGCGCCGGTCTCGGTCGTCCCAAAAACTCCGTATCCGCTGCCCCGCCCGAAGGCGCCGATCCCGTTGGTTCCACTGATCGCCCGCCCGATCGTTCCGTAACCGCCGGAGGCCGCGGTCGACTCGCCCCAGATGGCGTAGATGTTGTCCGTGTGGAGGTTGAAGGTCCCTCCGCCCGCGGCCTGTGTCCCGGCGTAGTAGCCGTTGACGTCGACGAAGATGTCCGTGAGGGCAGCCGTCGCGTCCATCTGCACTGTGATGGCGCCGCCCGTTCCGAGCGGCACGACCGCCGCGTTCGCGAGGGCGACAATGCTCGCCTCCCAGTTAAGCGTCGAGACTGTGGGTGTGGCCGTGCCCGCAGGAAATACTCGAATATCTCCGCGGCTGGTCGGGAACCAGACCGCGAAGTTGAACGAGACGGCCTGCGCGCCGGCAGGAATTCCGCACTGACCGGTAATCGTGAACGTCCGCTGCGCGCCACCACCTGTCATCGACGGAGGCCCGTAACCAGCCGGGAACCCGCTGCCCGCGCGCGTGTCGATCAGCCGACACGGCGCCAAGGGGGTGAGTGCTACCGGCGGATAGTTCGCGAGCGCGGCGCGCCCTCCTGCCGACTGGGCCGCCGGAGGCGTCCAGATCGACGGCGCGCCCCAGTTCTTGATCGTCTCGGCCTGGGCGACCACAGAAAGGGACAGAAGGATGATCGAGGCCAACGCTAGGCTCTTCTTCAAGGGAACCTCCTCTAGGGGCTGTCGCTGCACAGAGTCGAGGCAGGATCAACGCGGGACGACTGAGATTGGGGGTCAATCTAGTTCCAAGGTGATCTCGACGCAAGACAAATCCCGGCCTCGCGCTTACGCTTCGCGTCAAGGGCTCGGGCTCCCGCCGTTGGCCCCCGTCAGTTGGGAACGCCCTCCAGTGCCTCCTGGCGCCGAGATACGTGAACGGCGGGCTGGCCGGCCGCCGCGAGGGGGCCTACATTTTCTGTCGCACGCGGGTTCGTACGAGTTTTCCTTTACTAAAACCCGCGATAGAGTCCAGGTGTCAATAAAGGAGAAGAACATGAAGCATCTGGGAACCAAGGCTCTCATCGTCGCTTTCGCTATCGTCTCCGCCACGGCACAGGCCATTTCGCCGAACGCAGGTGCAGATCGCAAAACGAACGAGGTAGTTCCGAACTGGGAGGCGCCGGCGACATGGGCGGCTCCAGCCCAGGCTCAGGATCCCGCAGGCGCCAGACAGGATGCGGAAGCTGCAGCCGCGATGGGGCTGCGCAGCGCGCTGATCGTCACGCCGCCGACACCGGTCTTGTTCGTCCCGGTCACGCCGTGTCGCGTGATCGACACGCGTTCGGGAAGCGGGTTCCCGGCGGGCTACGGTCCCCCGTCGCTCACGGGCGGTGGAACGCAGCGGACGTTCACGATTGCAGGTCAATGCGGAGTTCCCGCGGGTGCCGCGGCAGTTTCCTTCAACTTTGCGGTCTGGTTCCCGACCAGCCGCGGAGACATTCGAGTATTTCCCGGCGGCACGGCCACGCCCACCGTCTCGACACTGAACTGGGAGCCGGGCATTGCCGCTATCGCGAACGCTGCTGTCGTGCCGCTCGGAACGGGCGGCGCCATCACAGTGCAGATGGACGCGACGGCTGCCCTCACGGACATCTTCGTCGACGTCAACGGCTACTATGGCCCCACGGGAACGCTGCCCAATTTCGCCAACTACATTTCTGTCGCAAAGGCGGCGACCGAGGATTTCATCTTTCCACTTAATTCATCGGTCACGATGCCCGACGGGGGCGCCTGCTTCGTAACAGCGACCACCCAGTTCACCCACGGCGCTACCGTCCCGACGACACAGGGCCCGTATTTCCGGATCGCCATTCAGCGCGGAGCAGCCGCGCCCGTGAACGACGGCCAGTTCGGCATGTACTCACAGCCCGGGCTCACGAGAAGCCCGATGGCGACCCGCCACTCCATCATCCAGATCAATGCCAACGAAACGACGCAGCTCGGCTGCTACCTCAGCTCCACCGGCGACGTCAACTGGCAGACCACCGTCTATTGTCGGGTCACCTGGCTCTGCTTCTGAGGAGCTATTCCAGGATAGGGTGAGTGGGCCGCGGGCAACCGCGGCCCTTTGTTTTCCCGAATCCGGTCTCGAGCCGCGCTACGGCGTCGGGCCCGCGTCGCCCTTCATCGACTCGCCAAGAAGAACGATCAGAGCCCCAAGAGAGAGGACCGCGAATCCCGCAAGTACGGCCGCTCGGAAGGGTCTCGGCGAGACCGGGAACAGAGGCTCGGCGGGCGGGGCGAGGACTTGCACCTGCAGCGCCTGACCTACGAGCCTGCGGAGGGCGTCCGGCTCCTTGAGCACGGCTTCCAGCGCTTCGGCGCGAGCCCGCGCCTGCGCGAGCGCCGCCTCCTGCTGAGCCTCCTGAAGGCTGAGGTATGTGAGAGACGGGCTGGCCGACCGCGCGATGGCCGGGTCCACCTTCAGGGCTTCCAGCCCTGCGGCCGTCCCGGGCGCGGCCGTGACCCGCGGCGCACCGCGCAGGACCTGCCGGAGGTCGTCGAGGATGCGGGCGGCCGTTTTCGTGTCGATGCGCGCCTGCTCGAGAGCGGAGCCGGCATTCGCGCGCGCCGCGTCCGTAAGCCGGTCCTGCAGGTTCGTCTGCGCGACCGCGAGGAGCTTCTCGGCCCGCTGCTTCGCCTCGGCGGGCGTGCCGCCGTTCGCCCGAAGCGTGAGAAGGCTCTTCTTCTCGTCGAACCGAGCCTCGTAGATCAGATCCGGGCGGTCCGTCCCGAGCGCCGTGGCGAGGGCGCGTGTCGAAATGAGTTGCGTGAAGGCCTGGGCCAGCGCGGCCGGCGTCGGGAGGTTCGCGAGAAGCTGGCTGGTCACGAGTTGCATTGACAGGACTTGCCCCGAAACCGTCACGCTCACGAGCGCCTGGCTCTCGTAGACCCGCGGGAAGAGGAAGCTCACCCCGAACGTCACGAGCGCCACGGCAACGGCGAGCGCCACGACGACCGTCGCCCGGATTCGGAACTCGCGACTCACCGGTCGAGTATAGCCATGGCCGCCGCGGCGCCGCCGAGCGTCGCTTCCGGAATGACCCGGGCGAGCGCGGCGCGGATGCCGGCCTCGTCGTTCGCGCACGCGAGCGCGTCGAGCTCCGTCAGCGCCGCCTCGAGCCACCCGCAGTCGACGGCGTGGATCGTCCCGACGGAGATCTTGGGATGCACCGTTTTCACGACGTTCTCGGTCGCGGCGGCGAGCTCCTCGTAGAGCTTCTCGCCCGGCCGCGTGCCCGTGAAGACAATCTCGATGTCCTCGCCGGGCTTCAGCCCCGAGAGCGCGATCATGTCCCGGGCGAGATCCACGATCCTGACGGGCTCGCCCATGTCGAGGATGAAGATCTCCCCTCCTTTTCCCATCGCTCCCGCCTGAAGCACGAGCTGGCTGGCCTCCGGAATCGTCATGAAGAAACGGACCATGTCCGGGTGCGTGACCTTCACCGGCCCGCCGGCCCGGATCTGCTCGCGAAAGATCGGGATGACCGAACCCGTCGAGCCGAGGACGTTTCCGAAGCGGACGGCGAGGAAACGGGTCGCGAAGCGGCGGTCGAGATCCTGAACCACCAGTTCCGCGAGACGTTTGCTGGCGCCCATGATGGACGTCGGACGGACCGCCTTGTCCGTCGAGATCAGGACAAACACTTCGGTCCCCGTCTCACCCGCGACCCTCCCGAGCGTCCGGGTCGCCAGAGTGTTGTTGCGAATCGCCTCCGTCGGGTTCACTTCCATCATCGGGACGTGCTTGTGGGCCGCGGCGTGCAGGACGACCTCGGGCCGATGCTTCTCGAAGATCGCCCGCATGCGCTTCTCGTCGCTCACGTCGCCCACGAGCGGAATCACGTTCAGGCGCGGCCACAGGCGCCGAAGCTCGCGGTCGACGTCGAAGAGCACGAATTCGGCGCGCTCCACGAGAAGCAGCGCCTCCGGAGCGAGACGCGCAACCTGGCGACAGAGCTCCGAACCGATCGAGCCTCCGGCTCCGGTGACGAGCACGCGTCGTCCGGACAGGAACGCGCGGAGCTGCTCCTCGTCGAGGCGCACGGGTTCGCGTCCGAGGACGTCCTCGATCTCCACGTCGCGGATGCTGCTCACCTTGACGTTTCCCTGGAGGATCTCCCAGATGCCCGGCATGATCCGGACCTTGACGGGGATCTCCTCGCAGATCCGCACGATGCGCCGGATCTCGCGTCGCGGCGCCTGCGCGATCGTGATGACGACCTCGTCGATGTCGAGGTGTTTCACGAGCCCGGGCAGCTCGAACGTGGAACCGAGCACCCGCACGCCCTGGATGACGGACTCCTTCTTGACGAAATCGTCGTCCACGAAACCCCGCACGTCGAGCTCCGCGTCCCGCCGGCCCAGGATCTCTTTCAGCGCGAGGACGCCGGCGCTCCCCGCGCCGACGAGGAGCGCCCGCTTCCGCTCGACCGCCTCCGGAACGTCGCGGTCCTTCTCAAAGTTCTCCCACAGCACTCGCCGCGCGACCCGCAGCGAGAGGACGCCGCCGAACCCGAGCACCGCGTCGACGAGGATCACCGAGAGCGGCACGCGGAGAACCTGCAGCGACTCGGGCAGGGCCAGCCGAAGCACGACGAGGGGCGCCGTGGCGGCAACCGCGGCCTTGCCGAACACGAGGAGCTCCCGCACCCCGACGTACCGCCAGATGAACGCATAGACGCCGACGATCGAAAGAGCGCCGAACTGGACGAGGATGACGAGGGGCAGCTGCGTGACCGCCCGCTGCAGCATGCCCGGCGGCACGTCAAACTCGAAGCGCAGGCCGTACGCGAGCAGGAACGCCGCCGAGAGCACTCCGAGGTCCAGCACGTACTGGACGGGACGGTTTCTCAGGCGGGCCCAGACGCCCGCGGGCCTGCGCCCATTCGGCGAGTTCACGAGCGAATTATGCTCGCCGTCCGACGGACGAGATGCACTCCAGGACTCGCGCACGCTCGTCGGCGTGGAGCCCGGACCCGCTCGGGAGGCAAATTCCATTTTGGAAGAGTGACGCCGAGACGTCCCCTCCCACGCGGCGACACGCCGAGAACACGGGCTGCAGGTGCATCGGCTTCCAGAGCGGACGCGATTCGACGTTCTCGCGCTCGAGCGCGAGCCGCACGTCCTCGCGGGTCGCGCCGAAGGCTCCCGGCTCGATCAGCAGGCAGGTGAGCCAGCGGTTGCCGCGAGAGTACGCGGGCTCGGGCATGAACGTCACGCCCGGCCGCGAGTCGAGCGCCTCGCGGTACGCGTCGAAGTTCCGCCGCCGGGCCGCGACGCGGTCGGCGAGGGTGCGCAGCTGCCCGCGGCCCACCGCGGCGAGGAGGTTGCTCATGCGGTAGTTGAAGCCCAGCTCCCGATGCTCGTAGTGCGCGGCCGGCTCGCGCGCCTGAGTCGCGAGGAAGCGCGCACGCGCGACGAGCGCCGCGTCGTCGGAAACGAGCATGCCGCCGCCGGAGGTCGTGATGATCTTGTTCCCGTTGAACGACAGGACGCCGAGCCGGCCGAAGCTTCCGGCCGGCCGCCCGGCGCACGTCGCGCCGAGCGCTTCCGCGGCGTCCTCCACGAGCGGCACGCCGTAGCGCTCGCAGAGCGGCGCGATGGCGCGATAGTCCGCGCACTGGCCGTAGAGGTCCACGGCGACGACGGCCTTCGGCCTCCGGCCCGCCGCGTCGAGGCGCCGCAGCTCGTCCTCGAGCAGGTTCGGGTCCATGCACCAGCTCGTCGCGTCGGCGTCCACGAGCACGGGGCTCGCGCCTTCGTAGACGACCGGGTTGACGGTGGCGCTGAACGTGAACGTGGAGCACAGCACCTCGTCGCCCGGGCCGACGCCGAGGAGGCGCATCGCGAGGTGCAGGGCCGCGGTTCCCGACGTGAGCGCGGCGGCGTGGGCGACGCCGACGGTCTGGGCGATCTCGCGCTCGAAGGCGTCCACGTGCGGCCCGAGCGGCGCGATCCAGTTGGACGCGAACGCGTCGGCCACGAGCGCCTGCTCCTCACCCGTGAGGTGCGGCGGCGAGAGATAGACGCGGGGCGGCTTCGTCACGCTCGCGGCCTCGCAGGGACTCCGACGACCGTCTGCCCCGGCTCGACGTTCTTCGTCACGACGGAGCCGGCGCCGACGATGCTCCACGCTCCAACGCGGGAGCCCGGCACGGCTGACGCCCCAACGCCCAGAAGGGCGCCTTCACCCACGGAGACGTTTCCGCAGAGACGCACGCCGGGGGCAAGGTGGGCAAAGTCCCCGATGCGTCCGTCATGATCAATCGACGCGCCCGTGTTCACGATCACGTGCCCGCCGAGAACGGAATCCGGCTGAAGGACGGCACCCGCGAAGACGACGGAGCCGGCGCCGATGACGCAGGTCGGGTGAACGACGGCCGCAGGGTGGATAGCCGTGGCGAATTCGGCTGGCCGTCGTTGCGCGATCTCACGTCGGGTGTGGTTGTCCCCCACCGCGATCACGATCGGCAGGCCGCATTGAAAGGACTCTTCGACGAGACCCCTGATCGGAATGCCCAGGAGGGCTGATCCTTGGCGCGTCGCATCATCGTCGTAGATCCCAGCAATCACGTGCCCCGCGGCCTGAAGGGTCGCGACCACGACTTTCGCATGACCGCCGGCCCCAACGACGACGACTTTCACGCTCCCCTCCCCGTGAACCGCGGCATCGTTTCGCTCCCCTTGGCGGCCACGCCACGGCCCGTCACGACGGCCGCCGCCGTGAGCGCGAGGATCCGCAGGTCCGTCGCCAGCGAGCACCGGTCCACGTACGCGACGTCCAATCGGAACTTCTCCTCCCAGCTCAACGCGTTGCGGCCGCTCACCTGGACGAGGCCGGTGATTCCCGGCCGCACCTCGTGCCGCCGCGCCTGCTCCGGACTATAGAGCGGCAGGTACTCCGTGAGGAGCGGCCTCGGCCCCACGAGGCTCATGTCGCCCCGGAGCACGTTCCAGAGCTCCGGCAGCTCGTCGAGGCTCGCGCGCCGGAGGAACTTTCCGAAGGGCGTCAGCCGTTCCCCGTCCGGCAGCGGCCGTCCCTCCGCGTCCCCCGCGTCGCGCATCGTCCGGAACTTCAGAAGCTCGAACGGCCGGCCGCTCCAACCCGGCCGGACCTGCCGGAAGAGCACCGGCCGTCCCATCCGGAGACGAACCGCAGCCGCGACGAAGAGAAGCACGGGAGACAAGACGGCAAGTCCCGCGGCGGCGAGGGCCGTGTCGAAGGCCCGTTTCCCGCCCCTTCGATAGAGGCTCACGCGAGCGCGCTCCGCACGAGCTCGAGCAGCCGCGGCACACACGTGAGGGTCGAGAATTCCGATTCGGCAGCGCGCCGGGCGTTCGCACGGCAGCGGGCGAGTTTCTCCTTGTCCACGAGAAGTCCGCGCAGGGCCGCGACGGCGCCTTCCCGATCCGCGGGATCGGCGTTGACGCCGCAGTCGAACGACTCGATCACGCGTGCGAGGTCGCTCCCCGGCCGGCTCAGGCCGAAGATCGCGCTGCCCGCCGCCATGGCGAAATACGTCTTGCTGGGCATGGACACACCCTCCGCGCCGCGGGCGAGGGCGACGAGCGCGACGTCCCCCGTCGCGAGGAGCAGCGGCAGGTCTGCCTCCGGCTGCGGCGGGAGCCACGTGACGTTCGGAAGGCCGCGGCGCGCGACTTCCGCTTCGAGCGCGGCACGACCCGCGCCGTCGCCCGCCACGAGGAACCGGACGCGGGGATCCTCGCGGAGCGATTCTGCGAGTTCCGGCAGAAGCGAGAGGTCGTGCAAGGCGCCGAGGTTGCCGGCGTAGAGGATCGTCAGGCAACCCGCCTGGCCGTGCCGCACGGCGAACGTGTTCTCCGCCTTCGAGACGGGCCGCACGCGGCGCGCGTCGACCCACGTGGGCACGACTTCGACACGTCGCGGCCCGCGGTCCGGCGCGAGATAACGCTCCACCTCGCGCGCAAGGTCTGCGGAGATCGTCACGACAGCCTCGGCCCTGGCCACCGCGGCGCGGTTCATTGCATGCCAGAGGCGCACGACCGGCGAGCGCGGGCTCGCCGGGGTGAGCGCCGTCAGGGCCCGCGGGTAGACGTCGAAGAAGACCAGGACGTAGCGACTCCCCCGAAGAGTGCGCGCGAGGAGACCGAGAAGTGGCGAGAACGGCGGATTCGTCACGAGGAGAATCCGCTTCGGGCTTCCCGGAGCGAGGACGCTCGCGCCCGCCCGCACGACGAATGAAGCCCAGGCGAACGCCTTCCGGAGCCGGGAGGAGGGCCGCAAGGGAGCGGACGCGTGCAACACAACTCCCTCGCCGACGGGCGCAGGGTCCGAGGTGCGGTAGTCGACGCGACCGAACGTGGCAGGCGCCGCGTTCACGAAGTCCCGGAACATCGGCCCGCCGCCCTGATTGACGATCACGAGGCCAGTGCGTCTCCACGCCGCGAAGGCTTCCTCGTACGCGGCCAGCGTCGCTGCCGCGGTCTTCTCCCACGAGAAACGTGCGGCGTTCCGCAACCCCGCCTCGCGCATCCGTTCCCGCCTCGCGGAATCCGTCGCGAGCGCGGCGATCTTTCTTGCGATCTCGTCGACATTCTCCGGATCGAAGTATTCCGCCGCGCTTCCTCCGACTTCGGGGAGCGACGCCCGATTCGAGCAGAGCACGGGCACGCCGGCCGCCATCGCCTCGAGCACCGGCAGGCCGAACCCCTCGTAGAGAGACGGGAGGACGAGAAGGTCCGCGCCCGCGAGGGCCTCGTCTCTCTGCGCGTCGGGCAGCCAGCCGGTGAACCGTATGCCTTCCGAATCCCGCGCTCCCGGAGGCCGGTGGCCGACCAGAACGAGCTCGTGCTTCAGGTCGTGCCTGGCCCGGGCGACCGCGAAGGCCTCCAGGAGGCGCGGAAGATTCTTGTTGGGGCTCGCGCTGCTGAACGCGACGATATAGGGCTCCGATCCTCCTCGCGTCGGTTGAGCCCGCGGGCGGGCGTCTGCCGCAAGAAGCGTGACCATCACCTTCCCGGGCTGGACCCCGAGGTGTTCGACGATCTGGCCTTTCGAAAATTCCGAGATCGTCAGAATCCGGTCGGCGCTCCGGCCGGACCAGCGCGTGAAAGCGCCGAGGGCCACACGCTTGAGAAGCGGCAACTGGGCGCCAAAAGCAACGGTGTTCACATCGGGAATGGTGACGACAGATGCGCACGGGGCGTCGAGTGCCGTCACATAACCCAGGGAGTGCAGGACATCCAGCTCCTCGACGCGGGCCCACGCGGGCAGGCGGAGCTGCTGGAACGCGTAACGCGCGGCTCTCGACTCGGCGCGCACCGGGCACACCACCCGGGTGAACGGGCCTTCGGGGAGCGGCCACTCCGCCGCTTCCTCGTTCACGAAGACGACGAACTCGTGCCCGCGCCCGGCGGCGGCGAGGCCGGCGATGAGGCCGCGCGCGTACGTTTCCGTGCCGCCTACGACCCCCGGTATCAGGAACAGGAGGTCCAGGCCTATCCGCATGCGCTCCTCACCCCGTGGTCACGTCGCCTTTCGCACGACGGCCTGGATCTGAGCGACTGCCGCGGAAAGCGTCTGGTCCACGGGAATTCCGAGGATGCGAAAACTCCAGTCGAGCGCCTTCCGGGCCGCCGGCCATCGCATGCGCGCGTGGAAGGCGGCGCGAATCCGCGCGAACGCCCGCGCCACGCGCAACGGGATCCGAGCGTGACCGAGCAGCCGCCGGTCCAGTCCCTCATCCTGCATCTCGATCGCGACGAGCGTTCCTCCGGGCAGCTCCCGTACGAGATCGAGCAGGTTGTACGACCGTGGCGACCAACTGCGGTTCTTCGAGAGCGTGAAGGTCGCCTTGTGGTCCGGGTTGAAGACGCTCGGGAAGTAGCCTTGCTCGTAGAGGTCTTCGTCGGGAACGATCACGATCAGGTGCCCCCCCGGCCTGACGAGCTGCCACCACTGCCCGAGCGCGTGCCGCGGGTCGTGCATGTGCTCGAGGCAGTGCGACGAGAAGACGAAGTCGAAGGAGTCCGACACGTACTCCGTGATTTCGTTCGCGTCGCCGTCTCCCACGTCGAACGGGCGCACGCCGGGCAGGATCGGGTCCGGCCCGCAACCGATGTCGAGACCGTTCCCCCGGAGCCACTCCCGTTCCCGCGGGCCCCACAGCGCGCGGGTCTTAGAAGCTTCGTTCACGCCGGTCCTCCGCCATCTCCGCGTTCGACGCCGGCTGCGGCGTACGGCCCTGCCCGAGAAGCACCGCGTCGCAGGCCGCCTGCGCCTCGGCGATCGTGATCTCCATGAGACATCTTTTCCCCTCGATCATGCACACGTTCAGCCCGCACCCTTCGCACGGCACCGTCTTGCGGAGGACGACGTGTCCATTTCCCCATGGCTCCCATCGCCCCGGCGCGTTGCGTGCCGAGAAGATCGCGACGCAACGTCGCCCGACGCTGGCCGCCAAATGCATGGGGCCGCTGTCGTTGCCGACGAACAGCGCCGACCTTTCAATGACCCTTGCGGACGCCCTGACCGACAGATCTCCCGCCGCGACGAAACCGCGACCCCAGCCTGCGATCAACCGTCGCCCCTGCTCCGCGTCTTCCCTGCCACCCACGACGACGGGCCACAGCCGCCACCTCTCCCAGAGCCACCGGCCCAACTCCAAGAAGCGTTCCTCCGGCCAAACGAGCTGCGGTCGATTGGAACTTGCTCCGATAGAGACCCATCCGGCGCCTGATGAGATTTCCCGTTTCGCAAGCCATGCCGCGACTTCATCGTCCTCATGAACCCCGAGCCGCAATTCGGGCGAGGCCCCCTCTGTCGGGATTCCTTCCGCCGCCAACCGGGCGAGCAACGCCTCGGATTCACGCGCGACCCGCACAACGCGACCGTTCGCGAGATAACCCGGGTCCCGAAAATCAGCACTAAACCCTATCAATCTCCGGATTCCCGCCATTCGAAAGAACGCGCGGTCGCGAGCGAGCGCCTTCCGGGGCCTCGGGGCGGGCGCGAGATAGATGACGGAGTCGAGGCGCGCCGCGCGCAGACGCGTCAGCAACCGCGCGGCCTCGACCAGATTTCGGGCCTTGCCGAACTCGCCATCCCAGTGTCCGTACTCCACGAAGCCGTCCACCAATGCGCTGCCCTCGACGAGGGCTCGCGCAATGGAGAACCGCGACGAGGACGCGTACTGGCAGAGAAGGATCACCGTCGCGCCTCCCGCCCAGGCGCGAATCGACTTCAAAGCGGGCAGGGCGGTGGCCATGTCGCCGATCGATCCGGTTCGATAGACGAGCACGCGGGCGTCATGTCCCGGCGGGTCGGCGTTCATCGTCTCGAAGACCTCATCTCAGGAATCCCGAACGCCACGGCCCGCCTCATCGACACGAAGAGACTCGCCAGAACGAAAAGCGCGGCATACCCCACCGTGGCCTTCAGAAAGAGCAGAGTCATGTCCGCGACGCTCGCGCCGACGGCGATTGGATAAAGCAGGAAGGCCATCCGGACGACCAGGATGCCGTCGAATCCTCGCGCGTTGCCGGCCCGCAGCAGCAGGCGGTCGACGAGGCCCAGCAGGAGCCCGGCTACGACCCCGGGGAGAAACGTGAGTGCCGCTCCCGAGTCGAGGACCGCCTCCGCCGCGAAGGTCGTCACCCAATCGCCCTCGGTGAAGATGCCGAACAGGGAGGGCGCCGTCTTCACGCGCTCGGGCACCTCGAATTCGGTTCTCAAAGAGGCGGGAAGCGCCTGCTCGAAGCCGGCACGCAGGACCCTTCCCTCTTGAAGCGGCAGGCGTCCGGCATCCTGCGCCGCGACGAGGGCCGCGACGGGCTCGAGACCCGCAGTGCGATAGGAGGCGTCGAAGAGGGCTCGCCCGGAGACGGACTCGCCGGGCGGCTGGCGCCCGACGGCGCCGAGGAAATCCGCCGCGCTCATCCGCCCCGCGCCTTCCCTCACCGCTTCCTCGAGGTCGCTGATCCGCACGGCGGTGATCGCCGCATAGGAGGCCACGACGAGGAGCACGCCGGGCAGAGCCCACCGGCGGACGTCGATTCTCCTGCGTGACGACAACAGCAGCATGGGAAGGACCACGGCGAGCATGGCCGTCGAGCGCATCCGCCAGACGCCCAGCACGCCGACGAAAAGGCACGACGCACCGACGAGCGCCGCCGTCACCGCCGGACGGCGGCGCTCATGACTCATCCATACGATGGCCGCGAGAGCGGGCCCGATCGGCATGAACGAGAAGAGGCCGTGAAAAAGGAGTTGATCGCCCAGCCCAAGCGTCGTCACGCGCTCGTCCGACAGCGTGATTGCGTATTCCAGCCCGAAGCGCAGTGTTCCGGCTGCGACGAGCACGAAGAGAATGAGCATTGCCGCGAGGGCGGTCGAATCCCGGGGAGTCCCAAGCGGGCGCGCCGCCCCGCCTCGCGACGCCGGAAAACAGCGGGAAACGATTTCCAGCCCCGTCGCCCAGCCGACGAGGAGCCCGAGGGCCGAGAGTGTGGCGATCGCGTAGTCGCCGGCCCCCGACTCCGGCATCCGCAGGGACACGATCTCGGCGAGGCTGGCCGGGCGCAATGCCGGCAGAAGGGCGGGCACGACGTTGGAAAGACCCGAATAGAGAAGGGCGTGGAGGGGCAGGACGACGCGGAGGTCGGCCGGTTCGTCGCCTGCGTGGCGCGACACGAGGAGGCATGCGACGACGGTCAGCGCGGCCTGAGCCGCGAGCAGCGAAGCTTTTTCCCCCAGCGGACGGTCCGAGAACACCGCCGCAACACCCCACGCCGCCAGGATCAGCACGATTGCGGCGCCGCAGGCTCGTCCGCCTCCGCGGTTCTCGCTCACCCCGTCATCTCGCCCAGCCATGCCAGCGGCCCTCCGCGTCGACGCGCCAGCGCGAGGCCCTTTCTCAGCCCGTCCCGGTCTCCGTGCCGGATCCTTCCGAGGAGCCGGGCTACGAGAAAGCGATTGAAGAGACGGCGGTATCGGCGAAGCTCCGTGTTCCGCCGCCTCTCGTCGCCAGCGTAAAAGCGATGAATGTTCGCAATGCGGATGCGCCGCGTGATTTCCAGCCAGTTCCAGTTGTAGGTTCCGAGACGCCGCTCCGCGCTCGGCGTATGGTCGAGGACGATCATCGGCTCGTCGACGTACACGATGTCGTACGCGAGGCACATCCGCGCCCACATGTCGACGTCGCTCAGGAATCCGAACTCCGGGTCGAAGGGAAGGAGGGCATCGTACGCGGATTTCCGCGCCATGACCGTACCCCAGACTGGGCAGCCGATTTCCGGGAGCAGATGGCGCTCGAAGAACTCGCGGCCCTTCGTGAAGGGAGCGATGGGAAACAGGAGAATCCCGCCGCCCTGCTTCGTCCTCGCCGGCCACCCGGCAAGGCCGCAGAACACGAGCCCTGCGGATGGGTGCCGATCAAGGGCGCTTTCCCACTTTTCCAGAAGCGTCGGGGCGTACGTGTCGCCGTCGTGGAGGTTCGCGATGTACATGCCCGAGGCCGCTGCGACCGCCTTGTTGAGGTTCCCCGGCATGTTGAGGTTCTTCTCGTTCCGGATATAGACGAGGCCCGGGAACGTCTTCCGCCAGGTTTCGACGACGTGCGCAGTATCGTCCGGCGAGCAATCGTCGCTCACGATCAGTTCATCCGGCTGCCGGGTCTGCGCGGCAATCGATTCGAGAGTCCGGCCGAGCAGGCGCGCCCGGCGGAACGTCGTCACAACGACACTGATTTTTGGGCTCATGGCATCCAGCGAGCGTCAAACGCCATAGACGATCATGTTACCTTCGCCTGAGGAGCGCTCCGAGATCAGCGCCGAGCCGGCGCAGGTCGACCGCCCACACCGTGCGCGCCGGAACGCCTGCGGCCCGGCAAAGGAATCCGGTCTGGATCACACTCACCGCGCCGTACGCGAGGAGAGAGGCTACTGCAGCCCCGGTCGCACCGAAGCGCGGCAGCAACAGGGCCAGAAGACCGAGCGTCAAGACAAAACCCGCAGCCTCCGCGCGCGCCGGCCGTCCTGGCAAACCGATCGCCCGGAGACCGTTTCCCAGGACCGCGTTGGCACCCTGGAAGACGCAGGCTGCGAGAAGGATGGCGGCGGGAAGAACGGCGTCCCGATACGCGCTCCCGAAGACGACCGGAACAAGCCATGGCGTCGCGGCGGCGAGGACCACGCTCGCCGGAACTCCGAGTAGGAAAGCGAGCTGAAGGTGCTCCACGATTCCGCGACCCGCGCTTGCCGGAGCACCGCCCTGGAAACGATGCGTAACCACGATCGCGAGCGCCGTGAAGAGCGGAGAGGTGGTCGCCGCCACTGCAACGGCCACCACGTAAACGCCGAGCACGGCCGAGGCGCCAAGGGCGGTCATGACGAGCTGGTCGAGGCGCAGCGTCATTTGGGCGGTGAGACTGCTCGCGTACGTCTTCGCGCCGTACACGGCGACCGGCCGAACGAGCTCTGGCCTCCATTCCCAGCGGGGACGGCGCGAAAGAAAGAGCCACGCGGTCGCGACGCCGAACGTCAGGACCTGGGACAGGGTCCATGCGATCGCGTACGCCAGGACTGCGCTCCTGCCGAGCAGCGCGATTCCGATCACTCCCGCTACATACAGGAGGATCCCGGTCGCCCGCACCACGTTGAAGGCCTTGAGGGCTCCGATCCCGAGCAAGAGAAAGCACTGGAGCGCGGTCGCGAGACTGATCGGGACCGTGGCCATGGTAAAGGCGAAGCCGGCCCGTGCGGGTTCCGAGAGGACGAGAGCCCGAGAGAGCAGAAAATGAGAAACCACCGCGAGCAACGTTCCCCATCCCACGCTGACGGCCCAGCCGAGAGTCCACAGCCCGTCCAGAAGCGAGCCGTCCCGCGCCGCGTAGTACGAAAAGGCCCAGCTGAGTCCGAGCTCGCCGAGGATGCCGATTGCGAGCGGCCAGAGGAGGATTGCCGCGAGTTCCCCGCGATCCGCCGGTCCCAGCGTCCGCGCGAGCACGATGCTCGAGACGGCTCCGGCCGTGGCCATCAGCATGGTCGACAAGAGGGTTGCCGCGAGGCCCGCACCGAAATTTCGGGGTGCGGCGCCTGAGCCCGGTTCCTCGATCAAGCGAGGCGACCCGCGACGAGCAGGTGATACCCGAAGAGCCCCGGCCATCGCCGGGAAGCCGCGGCGTCGAGACGAGGCGCCAGGCCGCGCAGGACCCGGCGGAGGGGCCCGAGCGGGACATGGCCCGCCGCCGCGTGATGCACGACCTCGAGGCCCGCCGATACCAGAAGCTCGCGCGCGGCGACGAAGTCGAAGAAGCGCAGATGCGTCCGATCCATGATCCCCGTCTCTGTGTAGCGAAATCGCCCGCGAATGAACTCCCATCGCTGCCGGAATTGAACCGGATTCGGAACCACGACGTAGACGCTGCCGCCGGGCCGCAGCACCCGGAGATGCCGTCGCAGGACTGTCTCCGGCCAGGCCATGTGCTCGAGGACGTGGCTGAAGACGAGCGCATCCACCGAGGCGTCTTCCACGGGAAGGTCGTCGCGTTCCACGTCGCAGACATGACAGGTGAAGCCGCTGGCGCGAACCGCGCACGCTTCTTCTTCGGAGAGGGTGACACCGGCGACATCCCGGCCCGTCGCCGCTAAGAGGCGCATGTTGGCGCCAGCGCCGCACCCCACGTCCAGAATTCGTCGATCCTCGGGCCGGAACAGCGCGACGAGCGCCGGGAGTCCGTCGTTCTCGTAGACCCGTTCCCGATAGACGTCCGCTGCACCGCCGGCACTCACAGCCCTCATTTTTCGGCGGGACGCCAGGACGGAGGCAGATTGACGGGCACCTCGATCGCGTCGAACGTCACCGGGCGGACCGGGCCGCGGGCGCGCGCCCAGCGCGCCATGCGTTCGATCCCCGCTTCGAGCGCGATCGGTTCCGACGGCGAGAAGACACGCCGGGCCTTCTCATGGGAGGCGAAGGCGTGCACGACCTCGAGGCGCGCCGGCAGGTGGTCGACCGCGGGAGCCACCCCGAAGGCGCGGGCGACCGCCCCTGCGAGCGCATTCACCGTGTACGGCCTGTCGGCACCGACGTTGAACACCTGATTGCGGGCTTCGGGAACGAGCGGCGCCCGGGCGATGAGTGGCGCGACGTCGTCGACATGGGAAAACGCGCGCGTCTGCTCCCCGTCCCCGAAAACGGTCATGCGTTCGCCTTTCATGACCTGGTTCATGAAAATGCCAATCACGTTTCGATACCGGTCCGCAACGTTCTGCCTCTCTCCATAGACGTTGTGAGGCCGGAAGACGACGAATGAGAGTCCGAACATTCGATGCGCCGCTTCGAGATCCAGCTCGACCGCGTACTTCGCGATCCCGTAGGGATCTTCGGGCCGAGGCACGAGCTCTTCCGTCATCGGCGTCTGGTTCGGCCCATAGACGGCGATCGAGGACGTGAAGACGAAACTCGACACCCCGCCGAGCACGGATTCGTTGACGAGGTTGACTGTCCCGACGAGGTTGTTGACGTAGTTGAACCGGCGGATGAAATGGCTCAGCCCCTCGGCGGCGTACGCGGCAAGGTGGTATACGTAGTCGAAACGAGACCCCGCGAACAGGGACTTCACGAACGCCGGGTCTGCGACGGAGCCCTCCCGAAAGTCCACCTCCGCCGGGACATTTTCCAGGAATCCCCCGGAGAGGTCATCGGCCCCCACGACCGAGAATCCCAGCTTCAGACAGTGCTCGGCCACGTGGGAACCGATGAAACCCGCGACGCCGGTGACGAGAACCCTTGTTGCCACGAAACTCCTTCGTGCTCAGAGGAACGGAGCAGCACCGAGAACTCGGACATGATACGAAAAGGCGAGACCCTGGATGACGCTATGCTGCTTCGCCGCTTGAACGGAGGAGCATTATTTGAGTGATTTCGTGCGAAAGGTCGGCCGAGTCATCGCGGGGCGCCTACTGCCGCGGATCGCCTACCCCGTCTTGCGCGGGCCACTGAGGGGGGCGCGGTTCGTCCTCGGGACTCTCGCCGGGGAAGGTGGGGGCGCCTCCGTGTATCTCAATCAGATGGAGCGTGATCAGACGGCGGCGCTCGTCGGCACGCTTCGACCGGGGCAGCTGTTCTTCGACATCGGCGCCAACGTCGGTTACTACACGGTGCTCGGCTCGCGTCTCGTTGGCCAGTCGGGTTCGGTTCTCGCGTTCGAACCGGTCCTGCGAAACCTCTCCTGCCTCCATCGTCACTTGATCCTGAACGACTGCCGGAACGTGAGTGTCGTGGCGGCTGCTTGTTCCAACAGTCTCGCTCTCGCCAATTTCTCCGCCGGCTCGAATTTCGCGACGGGATACCTGGAACCAACCAGCGAGCTGGAGAGCCTGCCCGACCCGAGTCGGTGGACCCTCGTCCCGACTGTGACCGTCGACGGCGTGGCTGTTCGGATAGGCGCGTCCCCGGATGTCATCAAGATCGACGTCGAGGGGGCCGAGCTCGATGTGCTCCGGGGAGCCGAGGCCGTCCTGAAGGCGAAGCATCCGAGGATCTTCCTTTCCATTCACTCGGACGAGCTGCGACGGACATGCCTCGCATTCTTGAGCGGCTTCGGCTACCAGCCCTCGCCGCTCGTTCCCGGCGAAGCAAACCCTACGGAATATCTGCTGGCCTGAGGCCGGCCTCTACGCGGGCTGTCCGGTCAACCCGATCACGACCTGTATCTGGTTTGACCTGCTCGAACCGACCGATCCCGCGTGGCCTCCCATCACTACGTGGCGGGAGGCGCGACGGGGGCGTCGCTCTACTACACGACGTACGCGGGCGGTGGGCAGGTGCGCCGCATCGACTACGCGGTGACGCCGCCGCCGGCCGCGACGCTGACGTCACTGCCTCCCTGCCGCGCGATCGACACGCGCGTGAACGACGCGCGTGCTGCAGGCGAGTGGGACGCGGACGTTCGTGCTGACGGGCCGCTGCGGCGTGGCCCTCGGGCCGCCGTGCAATTTCGGGGAGGCCAGACGCGCGCGAACAACGCGGTGCTCGGCCTCTTCGGGACGCCGACGGGCAGCGTCACGGTGACGACGACGATCCCGTCGGGCACGGTGCACGTGATCGTGGACGTGACGGGGTACTGGCAGTAGCCGCGGCCGCCCTTTCGCCGGCAGCGCCGGCGCCGGTGAGGCGCCGCACGCTGGCCGCGATCGCGATCGCGAGCAGGCCCGCGACGGAGTAGTAAAGCTTCAGCGTCGTCGTCCCGTGGATTACGCCGAAGATCAGGGGGCGCTCACCGTGCACCTCGCGGATCCCGAGAAGGGCGTACCCGATGTACTCGGCGGTCAGGAGAGTGGCGGCGTAGGCGGCCCACGTCGCCGGAATTGCCAGCCACCATGGGTAGACCGTGCCCCGCAGCCATTCGAAAAAGCGGAGAATCGTGAAAAGCTCGCCGCTCCAGCAGAGAAACGCCCACCAGTTGATCCCGCGGGAGTTTAAGAAGTCCACGTTGTAGCGGTAGCCGTAAAACGCCACCCAGACGGCCGACACCGTGACGGCGACAGCCAGGTCGCGGACGACGGGAGCTGTCCGGGTCGTCAAGAAGGGCTCCCGATCTGCGAGCCGCCTGCGCAGCCTCAAAGCGGCGAAGCCTCCGAGCAGCCCGACCCAGATATCGGTCACCTGGTCCAGGAGGATCTCCGGCCGGAACACGTTGATGGCGAGGTAGGTGAACTCGAGCTCGACGAGCTCGTAGAGGAAGAGAAGTAGGAACAGCACGAAGAACGGCCGCGAGATCCGCCTGGCCGCGAGGATCAGCATCAGGATCCCGCCCGTGAAGAAGTGGACGATCGACCAGATGTCGAAAAAGAAGAAAGGCGTCTGGACGAGGACCGTGTACAGAAAGTCCGTTTTCGCGAGGATCAGCTTGTAGAGATCCTGAAGCATGACTGGAAGCGTGACCTGGCCGAAAGTATGCCGGGACGGGCGAAAACGAGGCCTGAAGCATCTGCACCATGCCGCCAGCGGTTGTTCGGCCTAAATTCATCTTTGAGGAGCAACTCGGTCGGGTGAGCGTGTCGCCCACGTCGTGGGAGTGGTCTGGCTCCTCGAAGGGGAGGTCTCATGCGCAAGGCGGTCCCGGCTCTCGCTGCCGTCGTCGTTCTTCTTTCCTCGAGTGCCGCAGCCCAACTCGTGAATTCATTTCACTTCGTCCCGGTTGTCGTAAAGGCGCCGGGGCTCAACGGCACTTTCTGGCAGAGCGACATTGCCGTTTCCAATATCGGCACATCCACGGTCAAGGTCGGGATGAGGTTCTTTCCATCGGACGTCGCAAACACGTTCGACGGTTCTCTGCCGTTCTGGGATGGCGTTCTTCCGGGGCAGACAAGGTTCTTCGAGGACGTGCTCGGTCAGTACCTCTCCTATTTTCCGGCTCCCGCCGGGACCAAGGGATTCATGGTTGTCGCCGACATCACGCCAGTCAACTGCAACGTCTCGAGCCCTCCCACTTCTTACCCGGGCCTTCTCGCCGTAACCTCACGGACCTACAACACGGGCGATCCGAAGGGGACCTACAGCACGGCGGCCGACCCGAATCTGACCGGGATGAACTACACGACCTACCCCTCGGTGATTCCGGGCGTTCGCCACACGGGGACCGCCGCGCCGGGCTTCCGTACGAATCTCTCCGCGGCAAACTTCTCGACGGCCCGCATCAGAATCCTGGTGAAGATCTTCAACGGGGCCGGCACCCTGGTGGTGCCGGAATCGACTCAGACAATCGAGGCCCTATCGTTCAGGCAGTGGGCCTTGAGTGACTTCGGCGTCACGAGCCTCGGCTCGGCGCCGGGCCGTATCGAAGTCCGCCTCGATCCCGTGCTCGTCGCCAATCCCTGCACCTCGGTCACCGACACGTTCTGCTCAAATCCCTGCGATCCGACGAAGTGCCCGACGAAGTACGCGATGAAAAGCCAGCCGACCTTCTTCGTCTATGCCTCTACGGTCGACAACGGAACGGGAGATGGCGTCCTTCTCTCGCCAGTCATCGACTGGCAGGGCTACTACAAGTGGGCCGGGGACTACAAGAAGGGGCACTGTCCCAGCATCCGGGCCTACGAGAACAACCTGCTCTCGGACTGGTTCCACGCACGGGGTCTCATCGAGCCCGACCCGCCGCCGACGTTCAAGAAGGTGGGAAGCCACTAGGCGTCGTCGACGACGGCACCGTCCCGCATCTTTACGAGCCGCCGGCAGCGCGCCGCAACGGCTGGGTCGTGCGAGACGACGAGCAGCGTCCCCGAGGTGCGGGCGTTCCAGCCTTCGAGGAGCGCGAGGATGCGAGCCCCCGTCTCCGAGTCCACGCTGCCGGTGGGTTCGTCCGCCAGGATGAGGTCGGGCGTCCCGACGAGCGCGCGGGCCAGCGCCGCGAGCTGACGCTCACCCCCGGAGACGCGGGCCGCGAGCGTCCGCGCCCGGTGCTCCAGCCCCACGAGTGCGAGCGCTTCCGTGGCCCGGGCGCGCGCCTCAGCGCGGCCGGCGCGTCCGGCGAGAGGCAGCTCGACGTTTTCGACGACCGAGAGGTGCGGGAGAAGGTGGTGGAACTGGAAGACGAAGCCGACGCGCGTGGCGCGGAAGTCCTCGGCGGGCTCGAAGTCGGCGGCCGGGCGGCCGTCGAGCAAGACGGCGCCCGAGTCGGGCTCATCGAGCAGGCCGACCATCGACAGAAGCGTCGACTTGCCGCAACCGGTCGGCCCCATGATGGCGACCGACTCCCCCGCTGCCACCGTAAGCGAGACGCCGCGCAGCGCCTTCACGAGGCCGCCGTCGAACGACTTCGCGACGTTCTCGAGGCGGATCGAGACACCGGGCGGCATCGTGAGCGACTATAGGGGACCCCTCGACACCATGCCATTCGCGTTTCGCAACCTCCTCCGCCGCCCCGTCCGCAGCGCGCTGACGCTCCTCGGCATCGCGCTCGGCGTCACGACGTACCTCGTCCTCGTGTCGGCATCGGCGGGGGTCGTCGAGGAGACCGAGTCGATCGTCCGAAGTCTCCGGATCGATCTCATCGTGCAGCGCTCCGGAATGCCGATCCCGTGGCAGTCACGGATCCGTCCCGACGAGGTCGCGGCGATTCGCCGCGCCCCCGGCGTCGCGGAGCTGACGCCCGTCGTCGTGGGAGTGACGAAACTCGAGACGCGGCCCCGCTTCTTCGTCTTTGGCGCGGCGCCGGAGGCGCTGGGCGTTCTCGGCCTCAAGGTCGTGGCCGGGCGCGCCTTTGCGCCGGGGAAGAACGAGATCCTCGCAGGAGCGGACGCGGCGCGGGAGCTGGACCTGAAGCCAGGTGACCGCGTGGCCATCATCGGCCGCCGCGAGTTCACCGTGACGGGCGTCTACCGGACGGGCCGGCAGCTTCTCGACGGCGGCGTGCTTCTCGACAGGCCCGACGCCCAGGAGGCGTTCCGACTTGGGGACCTCGTCAACCTCGCCCTCGTCACCATTTCTCCGGGCGCCGTTCCGGAGAACGTCGTCGCGGCGGTGACGGCCGCAACGCCCGAGCTGGAAGCCATTCCCGCCGACCTCTTCGCCCGGCAGCAGGACTGGCTGAAGAGCTTCGCCCGCTTCGCGCGGACCCTCGCCCTGCTGGCGCTCGCGATCGCGGCGCTCGGCATCTCGAACACGCTCTCGATGAACGTGGCCGAGCGGACGGGCGAGATCGGTCTCCTGCGCGCGATCGGCTGGCGGCGGGCGCGGATCGCCCGGCTCGTGATCGCGGAGGGGCTGCTGCTTTCGGCGGGCGGAGCCGCGCTGGGCCTTCCGGCCGCCGCGGCGATCCTGCGGCTTCTGACGCGAGCGGGCTTCCTAGGCGTGATCCCCGCCCGCCTCCCCGCCGCCTCGGCCGCCGAGGGCATCGCGACCGTCCTCGCGGCCGGTCTCCTCGCGTCGCTCCCGCCGCTCGTCCACGCCCTCAGGATCCGGCCGGCTCGGGCGCTGAGAGAGCTGTAAGCCTCATCGCCGAGCCTTCCAGTAATCCCTGAACGAGCGCAGTCTGGGCAGGGATTCCCGGTCCTTCTGGCGGTTCGTCGCTTCCTTGCTGGCGATGATGTCGTCCGGGTGGCACACCGGGAATCCCTCCACTTCGACCCGTCGATTCCAGGCCTCCGTGAAAGTCTCGATGCCGTCGGGCGCGAACACGAGATCGAGGTCGAACGGGCCGTTCTTGAGCTGGACGAAGTCCTTCCCCGACCGGATTTCCTGTGCCTGCTGAGCGGTCAAGTCGAAGCCGAGTTCTGGAAGGGCGGCGGCAAGCGCTTCACCGTTTTTCGGCGACCGTTCGACGAAGAGATCGGCGTCCTGGGTCGTGTCCGGGAAGCCGAGGAGGATGGCTCCGGACTTTCCGATGAAGAGGTACCGCACCCCGTGGCGCGAAAACGCGTCACGAATCTCCTCGGCCTGATGGTATTCAAACGCGCCCATACCCGAGCCAATCCGGCAGGTTCTCTTCGCACCAGCGCCTGTAGGCTTCCATCGAGTCGAAGGCGCGAAACGGGGCGTCATCTAGAACGGGTCGATGCGTCTTGATGAAGGCATACCGAAAGCGGGTCTTCAGCGAACGCCGCGCAGCCGCCTCGAACTCCTCCAACCATTCCGGGGGGATGGCCCCGGAGCGCCTGGTGTCATGCCTCGTCTCCTGGATTGCCATCAAATCCTCGTACGGAGGAAACCCTCCGGACGAATTATGGGCCGAAGCAGGGAAATCGCCCGGCCCCGTTGCCTCCGAACACTTCCCCCCGGAGGCCCCATGTCCCTACTCCCGCGTATCTACGGTCGAATGCTGCTTGCTGGGGCCTTTTCGGCGTTTCTCGCCCTCTCGGCCACCGCCGTCACCCTTCCCCCCGGCTTCGGCGAAGCCCTCGTCGCGACTGTCGGGGCGCCGACGGCCCTCGCGTTCACGCCCGACGGGCGGCTGCTCGTGGCCACTCAGGGCGGGGCGCTGCGTGTGATCTCGGGCGGGACGCTACTTCCGACGCCGGCGCTCTCGCTCGGCTCGGCGGTCTGCTCGAACGGCGAGCGCGGCCTCCTCGGCGTCGCCATCGACCCGCAGTTCACGGCGAATCACTACGTCTACCTGTACTACACGTTCAACAAGAACGCGGCGGGCTGCCCGACGAGCTCGACGGCGAGCCCCGTCGAACGGATCTCGCGTTTCACGCTGGACGTCCCCACGGCAAACGTCATCAACCCGGCGACGGAGGTCGTCCTCCTCGACGGCGTCACGAACTTCGCGGGCAACCACAACGGCGGGCAGCTGCGCGTCGGGCCGGACGGGTACCTTTATGCCGGCATCGGCGACGGCGGGTGCGATTACGCGGGCGACAGCGGCTGCGCGGGCGCGAACGACGCGTCCCGCGACCGGAACATCCTGAACGGGAAGATCCTGCGCATCGCCACCGACGGCTCCGTGCCGCCCACGAACCCGTTCCTCGGCGCGGGGACGGCCCGCTGCAACACGGGCCCGTCGGCGCCCGGCACGGTCTGCCAGGAGACGTTCGCGTGGGGCCTGCGCAACCCCTTTCGCTTCAACTTCCGGCCCAGCGACGGCGCCCTCTCCGTGAACGACGTGGGCCAGGGCGCGTGGGAAGAGATCGACTTCCCGATCGTGGCCGGGGGCGACTACGGCTGGCCCTGCCGCGAGGGCGCGCACACGGCGCTCACCACGAACAAGTGCAGCCCGACGCCCTCGAGCATGCTCGACCCGTACTTCGAGTTCCCACACGGGACGATCCCCGGCACGACGACGTCGGGCTGCGGGTCGATCACGGGCGGCGCGTGGGTGCCGGCGGGCGCGTGGCCCGCGAGCTACGACGGGACGTACATGTTCGCGGATTTCAACTGCGGCGCGATCGCGCGGCTGACGCCCGGCGGCCCTCCGGCCGCGTCCGACTTCGCGACGGGGCTCGGCTCGTCGACCGTCGTCGACCTCCAATTCGGGCCGTCGCCGACGGGGACGTCGCTCTACTACACGACGTACGCGGGCGGCGGGCAGGTGCGCCGCATCGACTACGCGGTGACGCTGCCGCCGGCCGCGACGCTGACGACGCTGACGCCGTGCCGGGCCATCGACACGCGCGGGAACGACGCGCCCGCGTTGCAGGCGGCCGGCACGCGAACATTCGTGATGACGGGGCGCTGCGGCGTCCCCGCGGGAGCGGCCGCCGTGGCCGCGAACGTGACGGTGACGGGCTCGAGCGCGGCGGGAGGCGTGCGCCTGGGGCCCGCCGGGACGACGCCGTCGCTCGACACCGTGCAATTTCGCGCCGGGCAGACGCGCGCGAACAACGCGGTGCTCGGGCTCTTCGGGACGCCGGCGGGCAGCGTCACCGTGACGACCACGATCCCGTCAGGGACCGTGCACGTGATCGTGGACGTCACGGGGTACTGGCAGTAGGGGACTCGGCTTACGCCGGCGTCCCACCCTGCGCCCATGCGTGGTACGCGGCGCAGACGGCGTCGGCGGGACCGTCCTGCACGATGCAGCCGCCCGAGATCCAGAGCGCACGGGAGCAGTTCGAGACGATCTCGGAGAGCGAGTGCGACACGAGAAGGAACGTCTTCCCGCGCTCGTGAAACCCGGCCATGCGGGCGTGGCACTTCACCTGGAAGCGCTCGTCGCCCACCGAGAGGGCTTCGTCGACGAGGAGGATGTCGGGGTCGACGTCCGTCGCGACCGCAAAGGCGAGACGGGCCGCCATGCCCGTGGAGTACGTCCGCAGCGGCGCGTCGAGGAAGGCCTCGAGCTCCGCGAATTCGGCGATCGCGTCCATGCGCCGCTCCATGTCCCGGCGCGAGTGCCCCATGACGGCACCGTGGAGGACGACGTTTTCCCGGCCCGTGAGCTCGCCGTGGAAGCCGAGGCCGAGCTCGAGGAGAGGCGCGACGCGCCCGCGCACGACGACGCGGCCCCGCGTGGGCCGGCGGACGCGGGCGATGACGCGGAAGAGCGTGCTCTTGCCCGCGCCGTTCGGGCCGACGACGCCCACGCGCTCCCCGGGCGCGATCGAGAAGGTCGCGTCGCGGAGCGCGACGAGCTCGCCGTGCTCGATGCGGCCCTGGAGCTTCCGGATCGCGTACTCCTTGAACGTCTGCACCGCCTCCTTCGGGATGCGGTAGCTCAGGGAGACGCCCGCGAGCTCGACAGCGGGCTCAGCTGCCACGGCCGTACTCCTCGATGCGGGAGGCGTAGAAGAGCCAGCCGACGGCGAGCGATGAGACGGCGGCGAGCGCCGCGAACGCGAGCGTCTTCGGCCCCGGGAGCCAGCCGTCGTAGAGCGGCGCCCGGAAGACCTCGACGAGGTACGTCATCGGGTTGTACCGGACGATGAAGCGCCAGCGCTCGGGGACGATCGACGGCGTGTAGACGATCGGCGTCACGAAGAACCACGCGCCCACGAGGACGAGGTACGTCTCCTTGATGTCGACGAAGCGCGAGGCGAGCGTGAACACCACGAGGCCGACGCCCGTCGTGAAGAGCGCGCCGATCAGGATGGATACGGGTACGAAAAGCCACGACGCGTGAATTGGGAACCCCGTGAAGAGAATGATGAGGAAGAGCGGCACGAGCGAGAGGCAGAGGTTCACGAGCGCGACGCCGACCGCCGAGACGACGAAGACCGAGCGCGGGATGTAGACGCGCTTCGTGATCTCCGCCGCGTCGATCGTGAGCGAGGCCGCGTGGCTCGTCGCGCCGGCGAAGAAGGCCCAGAAGATCGAGCCCGTCAGGAAGTAGACGGGGAAGTTCTTCACGTCCATCCGCATGACGAGGGAGAAGACCCACGTCATCGCGAGCATGTTCAGGAGCGGGCTCAGCATCGTCCACGCCACGCCGAGGACCGAGCGCTTGTAGCGGACCTTGATGTCGCGCGCGACGATCTCCGCGACGAGGTGGCGGTAGAGCCAGAGGGCCTTCGCCTCCTCGACGAAGAGGAGGCCTCCGCGGGCGCTGTCGTAGACGGTCGGAGCCGGGTTCGCGGACGTCACGGGGCGAGTCTAGCCGGATCGCTTGACACGCCCGCCCGGAGGGCTCGATCCTGCCGGCGAGACCGATCGTGAACGTCTACTGGATCCTCTCGGACGACGACGCCGGGAACGCCCTGGAGGCCGTGTCGCGCCAGGTCGCGGAGGGCGACCACGGGAGCCCGGCGCTTGCCGGCGCGCTCGGCGTTCTCCGCTTCCACTCGGAGATCTTCAACGACGCGGTCCTCGAGACCGAGCGGGCGTTCTTCGCGCCCGCGATCAACCTCTTCCGGCGCGCGCTCACGAAGGCCTTCTGGTGGTACGGCCTCCCGCAGTGGGGGCAGGTCTCGGAGTACCAGCACGCCGTCTCGAGCGTGATCGACATCCTGATGGCCGACCAGCGGCGCCTGAGGGCGCGCGTCGCGGATCTGGAGAGAAGGATCGCGGAGCTCGAGGCGCGGGGGGGCGGAAAGCCGTGACGGACGGGCGTCGCCTCCGCGTGACGTGGCAGTCGCGCTGGGGGCTGCCGATCGGGTACGCGAGCACCTCCGAGGAACTCGCGCGGGCGCTTCTCGCGCGCGACGTCGACCTCGCGTTCCGGCCGACGCCCTGGCCGAGGACGGCCCGCATCGCGGACCCCGTCCTCGAGGCCATCTCCCGGCGCCCTCCTTACGAGGACGCGCCCCAGGTGAGCTACGAGCAGGCCGACCTCTTCTACACGGCCCACCGCGGCACCCGCGTCGGGTTCACGATGCTCGAGGTCGACGGGATCCCGCGCGCGTGGGCGGACGCCTGCAATGCGATGGACGAGGTGTGGACGCCCTCTCACTGGGGCGCCGAGCGCTTCGCCGAGAGCGGCGTCACGAAGCCGATCCGCGTGGTGCCGCTCGGCTACGACGCGGGACGGTTCCGGCCGGAGGTGGGGGCCCGCCGGGCCAGCTCGCGGTTCACGTTCCTCTCGGTCTTCGAGTGGGGCGAGCGCAAGGCGCCGGAGATCCTGCTGCGCGCCTACGCGGCGGCGTTCTCGGGGGCCGACGACGTCCTCCTCGTCGTCCGCGCGAACAACCACGACGGGCACGTCGACGTGCCCCGGCAGATCGAGGATCTCGGCCTGCCGCGGAACGGCCCGCCGGTGGCGTTCCTCTACAACACGCACATCCGCGCGAACCAGCTCGCCATGCTCTACCGGAGCGCGGACGCGTTCGTCCTGCCGTCGCGCGGCGAAGGCTGGGGGATGCCGATCCTCGAGGCGATGGCCTGCGGCCTCCCGGTGATCGCGACGCCGTGGAGCGGGCAATCGGAGTTCCTGAGCGAAGACGTCGGCTACCCCATCGCCGTGAAGGGCCTCGTCCCCGCGGACGCGAAATGCCCCTACTACGAGGGGTTCCGCTGGGCCGAGCCCGACCTCGACGACCTCGTGGCCCGGTTCCGCCACGTCTTCACGCACCGCGAGGAGGCCCGCGCGAAGGGCGCCCGGGCCGCGCAGGAGGCGGCCGCGAAGTGGACGTGGGCGCACACGGCCGCCCGCGTCGAGGAGCGGCTGCGCGAGATCGGCGCCTGACGCCGCGGACCGGCCCGCCTCCTATACTTCCGGCGTGACCCTCCACGTTCCCGACGACGAGTGGATCTCGGCGCGCGTCGAGAAGGCGCGGCACGAGCGCGAGATGGCGCTCGCCGCGGCGAGCCGGCTCGAGGACGAGGTCCGGCGCCTCGCGTATCGCGTCGCGGAGCTCGAGGCCGACCGCGTGGCGCTGAAGAACCGCACCGAGGAGGCCGAGGCGTACGTCGCGGCCGTCAAGGCGTCGGCCCCGTGGCGCGTGATCCAGTGGCTGCGCGGCCTCGTGGGCCGGAAATGGTGAGCGACGCCGACGAGCTGGAGCGCCTGAGGAAGGAGGCCGCGGAGCTGCGCGCCGTCTCGCGCGAGCTCTCGGCGGCCCTCGCGCGCGCGGTGGCGACCCTGCCCCTGCCCGCGGCGCTCGCGCTCGCCAGGGGCGGCGACGCCGGAGCCGACGCGCCGTACCCGCTCGAGCCCTGGAACGAGACGATCGAGATGACGCGCTCCGACGTCGCGCCCGAGATGGCGCTCCTGTGGAGGCGCCTCCCGGCCCGGGAGGGCGCGTGACGCCCCGCCGGGCGGCCATCGTCGTCCTCTGCTGGAACCGCTGGGACCTGACGCGCCGCTGCCTCGAAACGCTGAAGGCGCACACGGACCTCGCGGAGGCAGACGTCATCGCCGTCGACAACGGCTCGACGGACGAGACGCCCGCCCGCCTCGCCGAGCTGCTGTGGGTGCGCGTCGTGACGAACGCGACGAACCTCGGGTACGTGCGCGGGAACAACGCGGGCATCGCCGCGGCGCCGGCGGACGCCGACGTCGTCCTCCTGAACAACGACGTGGAGATCCACCAGGACGGCTGGCTCGACGCGCTGAGGGAAACGGCCCACGCGTCCGTGGACGTCGGGATCGTGGGCTGCCGGCTCGTCCTGCCGGACGGGCGGCTCCTCCACGCGGGGACGTTCATCCTGCCCGACACGTTCTGGGGCCAGCAGATCGGGGCGCTCGAGATGGACGTGAACCAATACGCCGCGACGCGCGACGTCGAGGGCATCGTCTTCGCGTGCGCCTACGTGAAGCGCGAGGTCCTCGCGCGGATCGGCGGCCTCTCGGAGAAGTTCCGCTCGTACTTCGAGGACACGGACTTCTGCCTGCGCGCGAGGGACGCGGGGTTCCGGACGGTGGTCTGCGGCGCCGTCACGCTCGTCCACCACGAGCACGGGTCGACCGCCGACGCCCCCCAGACGTTCGAGGCCGTGTTCCAGGAGAGCCGCAAGACGTTTCGCGGCCTCTGGGGGAAGACGCTCGAGGCGCGGTACCGGCACGAGCTCAGCTGGCAGTCGATCCTGAACTTCCCCACCGGCTACGCGATGAGCTGCCGCGAGATCCTCCGGGCATGCGAGCGGGTAGGAATCCGCGCCGCTTACGAGTACGTCTACGGCCCCGGCACGCCCTTCCCGGTGCGCGAGGACGAGAACGCCCGTGACTACGTCCTGAACGTGATCTCCGCGCGCAAGAGCGGCCGGCGGCCGCGCGCGTCCGTCGTCTACGGCCAGGGAGACGTATTCCACCGCAACAGGGGCCGCCACCGGATCGGTTACACGATGCTCGAGGTGGACGGCTTTCCCGAAGAATGGGTGCGGCAGGCGAACGGGATGGACGAGGTGTGGGTGCCGTCCCGGTTCAACCGTGACGGCTTCCTCGCCTCGGGCCTGAAGAAACCGGTCCACGTGATGCCGCTCGGCGTGGACGTCGACCACTTTCACCCGGCGATCCGCGGCGTGCCAAATCCCGCCGGCGACTTCGTCTTCCTCGCGAACTTCGAGTGGGGCGAGAGGAAGCGCGCGGACATGATCCTCAAGGTCTTCAACCAGACGTTCCGGCGCACGGAGAGTGTCGCCCTCGTCTGCAAGGTCATCAACGTCAACGCGGCGACGAACGTGAAGGCGCAGATCGAGGCGCTCGGCCTCTCGACCCGCGGCGGGCGCATCGCGTTCCTCCACAACCGGGAGTTCCCGTACCACCAGCTGGGCGCGCTCTACCGCTCGGCGGACTGCTACGTGTCCGCGGGGCGCGGCGAGGGCTGGGACATGCCGCTCATGGAGGCGATGGCGTGCGGCCTGCCGTCGATCGCGACGGACTGGGGCGCGCACACGGAGTTCATGCACGACGGGATCTCCTATCCGCTGAAGAGCCGCGGCCTCGTGCCGGCCGACGCGCGCGCCCCGTACTACAAGGGCTTCCGCTGGGCCGACCCCGATCCCGAGCACCTCGCGCACCTGTTCCGCCACGTCTTCGAGCATCGCGACGAGGCCGCCGCGAAGGGCCGCCGCGCGGCCTCTGAAATGGCGGCCGCGTGGACGTGGGACCACGCGGCGCGCCGCATCGCGGCGCGCCTCGACGCGATCGGATGAGGGGTGGCGTGTCCTCGTCTGGCGGCACCGAAACTGCTTATTCTTGCGGTTACAGGGGGGAATGCGATGAGCGTGGGCTTCCGAGGACGGATATTTGTCGCCTCGCTTGTGCTGGCGCTGGCGTGGAACGTCGAAGCGCAGACGGAGGCCACTCCTCGCTCCGGCTTCCCCGTGCTCCTCTCAACGGCCGGACCTGTGAGGTTCAGCACACCCGTCGCCGCCGACCTCGACAAGAACGGGACGAAATGGATCATCGTGGGAACCGCAGGGGTTGGAACCGGCGGATGGCTGTACGTCATCAAGCGCGACGGCACGATCCGCCCCGGCTGGCCCAAGCAGTTGCCGGCGGAGATTGCATCCAGCCCGGCCGTCGGCGACGTCAACGGAGACGGCAATCCCGACATCGTGATCGGATACGGCTCCAACACTGATCTGTCGTTGCCGGGTGGCCTCATCGCGTTCGACCGATCCGGAAATCAGATCTGGAAGTTCAGTCCGCTCGACACGGACAAGAACGGACAGCCGGACCACGTCTGGTCCACCCCCGCCCTCTACGACTTCAACGGCGACGGCGCCCTGGACGTGGTCTTCGGATCATGGGACTTCAACGTCTACGTTCTCGACGGAAAGACGGGGCTTCCTCTCCCAGGCTGGCCCGTGTTTGCCCGAGATTCGGTGTGGAGCTCGCCGGCGATCGCGGATCTCGACGGAGACGGCGTCCCCGAGATCATCATCGGAGCCGACAGCCACCCCGAAGGCCCGCCCGTGAACTGGAAGGCGGGCGGAACCCTATTTGTCTTTCGTGCGAACGGCACGAATTTTCCGGGTTTCCCGCAATTCATCACGCCTCCACCCGGCCAGGCCGCGGTCGGGATCGTGTCCTCTCCGGCGATCGGAGACATCGACGGCGACGGATGCCCGGAGATCATCGTCGGGACGGGCAACTCGCTTTCTCCCGCCGAGAAGGCCCTCTATGCCTTCCACAGCAATGGCTCGACCGTCGCGGGCTGGCCCGTCCTCCTCAACGACCACGTGGAGGCGTCCCCCGCTCTCGCGGACCTGAATGGAGACGGAACGCTCGATGTGGTCGCGGTCGACCTCAGCGGGTACCTCTATGCGATCAACGGAAAGACGACGCCACCCAGCTTCATCTTCCCTCCGTTCCGGCCGAAGACGTACACCGGCGCCACGGCCGTCACGGCCTCGGGACCGATCGTCGCGCAGGTCGGCGCGAACAACCCGGCGATCCTCATCGGCAACGTCGGCTGGGACGTCACGATCGTCTCGAAGACCGGCACCGCAATTTCCGACGACGGGACCCACGGCGGCAAGCTGACCTACACGACGGGGAACTCGGTCGTGAGTCCGATCGTGGCGGATCTCGACGGCACGGGACAGCTCACGCTCATCGCCGCTTCCCAGCCAAAGTTTGGCGCGGGAGGCCTCAACGCGGGCGTGTTCGCGTGGAACATCGGAACGCCGGGTCAGAATGCGACTCCCTGGCCCATGCTCCATCGCGACGAGCGCCGAAACGGCTGGGGCGCCGCATCCACGCCACCCGCGTGCGCTCCCACGCCTCCCACGTCCCGGTTCTACCCGTTGCCGCCCTGCCGCGTTTCCGACTCGCGGAACAACGCTTACCTCACCTACGGCGGCCCCGCGTTGGCGTACAACGAGGAGCGTGTCATCACGCTTCCGGGCGTCTGCGGAGTCCCTCTGGGCGCCAAAGCGGTTGCCGTGAACGTGACGGTGACCGGGGCAGCGGCGGCCGGCCTGTTGCGCCTTTACCCGAGCTTCAACGGCGTTCCGACCGGAAGCACGATCAGTTACGGCGCGGCGCAGACGAGAGCCAACAACGCCACCGTCGCGCTCTCATTCGAAGGCAGCGGGAACCTGACCGTGCGCGTCGAGCAGCCGTTCGGATTCGTTCACGTGATTCTCGACGTCAGCGGGTACTACCAGTAGCGCCGAAGACCCTTTTCGAGGTAGCGGAGAAAGACCGGCGGCATCAGGCCGGCGCGCGCTTCTCGAACGAAAGGGGCGTCCGCCGGCTTCCAGACGTCGCCGTTCACGTCACTGGCTCCGGCCGGGTAGCAGAACGCTCCCACGGACTGGATCCCGACGGCGACAACGACGGTGGCGATGAAGACAAGCCGCAGCCGGAGAGAGAGCGCGGCGACGACCGGGATCAACAGGAACATGAGAGCCGGCACCATGTCGGTGAGGAAGCGAGGGCCGTAGGAGTAACCACCGCGCCAATCCGTCAGCGCGTAGAGGCAAAGCTGTGCGGTGATGCCGGCCGCGAGGCACGCCGCGAGGCGACGGTCTTCAGGTCTTGCGGCGCGCCATCGAAGCAGTCCGGCCAGGAACACGAAGAACGGGCAGAACGCGAGGAGCCCCTTGCCGGGGCTGATCAGAAGACCAGCCAACCCGACGTGAAGTGGATTGCGAAAGAACCCTCCGGTTCCGCCCAGAGTCACCTTGAACGTCACGGCGTAGCCACCGCCCCAGTCGTGAAACGTGAGCCAGTTGTAGAGGAAGAACGGGAAAGCGGCCACGCCCGCGGCCAGTGCCACGAGCCACACCCTTCGGGGCGCCCAGAAAAGTGAGGCAAACACGAGGACACCCAGCACAAGAAAGAGATCGGGCGGCCTGTTGGCGACGAGGAGCCCGGAGCACACCCCGATCGCGAGAGCAGCGCGCGTCGATGGCGCGGAGGTAACGCCCAGGAGGGCGCCCAGCAGCAACAGCTCCGCCGCTCCATGCTGCCAGAGGCCCTGACTGCTCGTCACCCACGTGTTCGTCCCGAACGCGAACGCGAGGGCGAGAAAGATCGCATCCGTCCGGATGAGGCGTCTTCGAATCAGGAGATAGGCCAACGCCACGGAAAGGCTTGCGACGACCGAGGCGGCGAACTTCTCCGTCATCTCGCCGAGCCTTTCGAGGACGAGTTCGTCTCGACCGCTGGCGGTCCAGAACAGGACCGCTGGCACGTAAAGGGGCGTCACGAGAACCGGTGTGACGATGGGGTACATCGATACGGCGTGCCCGTCGACGGACCTCATGATCCAGTACGGCCGCGGATCGCTCATCCGCGTCGCCTCGTACACGGAATCCAGTTTCAGCGACTGTTCCGTCAGGATCGAGAATGGCAGGAAGCGAGCCGGATAGTTATCTCCGGCGGTGATTCCACGGAAATTTGCGTTGTACACGAGGAAAGCGATGCAAGCCAGCAGCGCCGCGGTTCGGCCCTGCCGCTCCACCGCCATTCCTAGTCTGCGGCGGGCTTGGTGAGGATGCATGTCAGCGGCAGGCTCGCATACCGGTAGACGAGAGGGCCCGTGTAGCGCCCGCCGAGGAGCCGGCACAAGAGCCGTCTCCCGGAATTCGAACGTGTGAGGCGGGCGAGAAAGAACGGCAAGCCCTCCTGGAAGTCCGCGTCGGGATAGAGCGCCCGGTAGCGAACGGTTCGAGGTGAAAGTTGTCTCCCCCGGAAGCCTGCCGCACGCCATGCGTCACGGTATTCGTCGAAGGTGTAGATGTGCTCGTTGATCCCGTGCCGCGTCTCCTCGTTGTCCGGCCGACGGGCCAGGATCGACCTCTTCTTCACGGGCTCCGAGATGAACACGAATCGCCCGCCGGGCTTCAGAACGCGCCAGGCTTCCCGGAACACCTTCTCGGGGTCGGAAGAATGATGGATCGCCGCGCAGCTGAACACGGCGTCCGCCCATCCGTCCCGCAGAGGGATCTCATGGAGGTCTCCGCACACCCTCTCGAAGAAGATCCCGTCCTGGCCAAAGAAGACGTCCGCGGTCTCGAGACCGAGAAATCGCTTCTTGAGGACGTCCACCGCGACGAGCTCGGCAGCCCGCCCGACGGCCATCAGGAACCGTGACGACCACGTGCGGCCCGCTCCCAGGTCCACCACCCGGAGCCCTGCGAAACTGACGTGCTCGAAGAGCTGGAAGAAGTCCGGGGCGACGTGCGTCCACGGCTCATGGGGATACCAGGGCAGTGCGGTCATCGTCGGCACGAGCGATTCCTCGAGCGGACCGGCCATTTCGTGCCAGCCGTTGATCTCCCGCGCGAGCGCCTCGTCCCCCGGATCCAGCATGTCGACGATTCCGCGTTCGATTCCGAAGCGGCGGCCGCAGCCGCGACATTCCAGCTCGCCTTCCCGCACCTCTCGCTCGTCGCTCTGCCGGATCGAGAGACTCCACGCGGACTGCCGGCACCCACGACACTTCACGTTCTTCGCAAACGACTCTTTCATCGTTCCTCGATCCCGCTTCCTGCGAGAAACGATACACGGCCCGGCCCTGACGCTATGCTCGACGCGTGACCGTCGCCCCAGACGTCTCCGGTGCGCACGTCCTCGTCACGGGCGGCGCAGGCTTCATAGGCTCGAATCTCGCGATCGCGCTCGTTCGGGCCGGGGCATCCGTTCGCGTCGTGGACGCGATGATTCCGGGCTACGGCGGCAACCTCTTCAACCTCGAGCCGGTCCAGGGATCCGTCACCGTCGAGACCGCGGACATCCGCGATCCCGAGGCGATGGCCCGCGCCGTGCGCGGCATGGACTACGTCTTCCACCTCGCGGGCCAGATGGACCACGTCCTCTCCCTCACGGACCCGTACCCCGACATCGACATCAACATCCGGGGTACGACGGTCGTCATGGAAGCGATTCGCCGCCACGCGCCGACCGCCCGCGTCGTCTACACCGGGACGCGCGGCGAGTACGGGAGCGCGGACTCGCTGCCCGTGGCCGAGGACGCCCCGACGAACCCACGCGGCCTCCACGAGATCTCGAACCTCGCGGCCGCAAAGATCGTCGAGATGTACGGGCACGTCCACGGAATCCGCGGGACGACGTTGCGCCTCTCGAACATTTACGGGCCGCGCGGCCAGATGCGGCACTCGCGCTACGGCGTCGTGAACTGGTTCGCGCGTCTCGCGCTGGACGGCGCGACGATTCCCGTCTTCGGCGAGGGGACGATCCTCCGCGACTTCCTGTACGTGGACGACTGCGTCGAGGCGATCCTCCTTTCGGCCTCGGATGCGGCGTCCGGGCAGCTCCTGAACGTGGGGGGCGGCGAGCCGACGACGTTCCGGGAGGTCGCCGAGACGCTCGGGGCGCTCACGGGAGCGCACTGGGAGTTCGCGCCGTTTTCCGCCGAGCGCAAGGCACAGGAGCCCGGAGACTTCTACTCGGACGTCTCGAAGATCCGCAGGATCCTGGGCTGGAAGCCCGTGACGCCCCTGGCGGACGGACTCGAAAAGACGCTCGCCTACTATCGCGCGCACCGCGCGCGATACTGGTAGGTCCGGCGGCGTGAGGGCCCGCGCGCCATGGGGACTCTGGGTGGTCCTGACCCTTCTCGTCTGGGGCCTCTTCGCGCCGGACCGCGGCCTGTACCAGGACGACGGCTCGCAGATGGCCCACGCGAAGGAGGCCTGGACGTCGGCCGGCCTTCCTGGGCTTCTGGCACCGATGGGTTCGCCCACGCGCCGACTTCTCGCCGTGCCCTTCTTTATCGCGTGGGTCACGCCCGAGCCCGTCTTCGCACTGCAGCTCCTCTACGGCCTCTCCTGGCTGGCCGTCGCGTGGGCGGCGTGGCGGCTCGCGGTCGAACTGTTCCCGGGAGGCCCGCGCGCCGCGTGGATGGCCGGCACGCTGACCGTCTGCGCGACCGGCGACTACCTCACCGGGAGTCCCGTCGCGCTGGGCTATCAGGTCTGCACGTTTTTGGCCCTCGTCGGCCTCTGGTGCGCCCTGAGGTTCGTCCGGGGCTGCCCGTGGCCGTGGCTCGTCGCGGGATGCGCGAGCGCCGCCGCGAGCGTGTTCACGGTCGACGGCGCGAGCGTCGTGCTCGCGCTCGCGCCTTTGCTGTTTCTCGCGGTCGGAGGGCTCGGGAGGCGCGTCGCAGCTGCAGCCGCGGCCTGGGTCGCCGTCCTCGCACCCTATGGGCTCCTGTTCATCGGTGCGCTCCACGACCCCGCGACGTACGTCGGCTCCTCGACGTTCCCACTCACCGTGGTCGACCGCATCCGGCGCACGTGGATCCTGACGTCGAATGACCTCTTCCCGTGGACCTGGACCTTCTCGCGCGTCCCGTTCGGGGACCCGCCTCCGCGCGCCATCCCCGTGTGGCTCTGGGCCGCCGCAGCCTCACTCGGGCTTTTCCTGGTCGCGCGGGGGCTCGCGCGGCTTCCCGACGACCCGCCAGCCCCGGCTCCCCGGCGCGAGCTTCTCGTCGCGGCATGGTGCGTGTTTGCCACGGTCGCCCTCCACGCGGCGTGGGCCAGTGTCGTGTTCTCTCAGTACTTCTACCGGACCCAGGTCCTCTCGCGCGTGCTCGTCTCGACGGTCATCGGTCTCGCTGCGAGCCGGCTCCTCGCGCGGAACGGCGCCCCGCGGATCGCCGGACTCGCTCTGGTGGCTCTCTTCACGGGTTTCGGGGTCGCGGGCGGAATGGAACGCCAGGACATGTATCTCGCGACGTGGCGACGGCACCGCGTCGAGCTCTCGTCGCTCGTCGAGGAGGTGCCTCGCGCAAAACCAGCCGCGACCCTCCTTCTGGTCGTGCCGCACGATCCCGCATACCAGGCAACCGAGGTGCCGTATCTCGCCAGACGATGGAGCGAGTTTCTCTGGGAGGACGGCGCGACACGCCCCCAGACCTTCCTGTGGTCCGTGGACGCGATGACATCGTGCGTCGCCAGCCTCGAGGGTTTCCGGTGCTACATGCCCGAGGAGAAGGAATGCTTCGACTCCGGTGCGTGTCCCGGCAAGAGGTTGAGTTGGGGAGAAATCATCCTGCTGACCTGGCGAGTCGAAGAGGGGCGCTTCCGCCTTGAGGACGAGATCCCCGCTGTTCTCCTCGGCGACCTGCCGCCGCCGCTCTACCGCTATCGGCCTCGTGACCTGATCCTGCCGGGACCGCCGGATCCGCGCGCCGCTCGTTACCTGCACGGCGACGTCGGCCTCGCGAAGCTCCTGCCGTGATCAGGGCGCCACGACCACGCGCGTGTTGAAAGTGGCGCCGCCTTTCGCCGAGAAACGGGCGATCCCGGCTTGGTCGAGGTCGAGCGCTAGCTGGTAGACGCCCGGTGTTTCCGGCGCGCGCAGCACGAATCTCAGGACTGCCGTCTCACCGGGGGCGACGCGGCGGTCCGACACGGGAAAGGCCGTCTCGTGCCTTCCGAGTCCGCTCCACGAAACAACGAGCCGCACGTTGTTCATCCAGGTGCACGGCCCCGCGTTCGTGACACGCGCCGAAACGGTCTCCTCGGCGCCGGGCGCGAGACGACCCGGGATGTCGAACGCGCCCCAGGACGGTCGGTACGCCTCCGCCGGCATGGGGATAGATCCCGAGCGAATGACGGCGCGAATGGATTCCGGAAGTTCGTAGAAGATCGCAAATGCGCCCGACCGACTCTCGGAGTAAGGCTCCGCGCGCTCGACGAGCGCGGCCCGAAAGCAATCATCGCGCGGAGGGAGCAGGACGACCGCGGGCTCGGGCGAGGTCCTCACGGCGTCCTGGATCGTCGCCACGCGGTCCGCGTCCTCAAGAGGAACCGGCGCGGCAAGGATCGCGCCACCGGACTCAAATGTGATCCGGTACGCCGCCCAGTAGTTCGTCCACAGGCGTGTGATCCCGCGGGCCTGCAGCTCGGTGAGGAGCGGCTCAAGAGGACCCGTGACCTGCGCGTCGTCCACGTCCTCGGTGTGCCGGCGGGCCTTCGCCGCGCCCGACAGGTTGCTCGCGAGGAGCAGCGCGAAACCCGCCGCCGCCGCGGCTCGCGGGGGGCCGCTCACGGCGCCGGCCACACCGACGGCCAGGAGCGGGACGAACGCCGCGTACGCCGCGATCATGTAGCGTGGCTCTCGGGGCGCCAGCCGAGCGACGAGGATCGTCGCCGCCGCGAGCGCTCCGAGGGCGGCGAAAAGCAGACGGAGTCGGCGGTCGCGCCGCGCGGCGAAAAGCGCGGGCGCGAGCAGGAGACCCGCGACGATGGGAACCAACGCAAACGCACCCGGGAACGAGGGCGTCGTCACGTCGCCGAAATTCGGGCGCGCCGCACCGAGGAGGACGGGCAGAGACTCGCCGAAGAACCGGGCCATGTTCGAGAAGAGGCCCGCGCCCGAAGCCGGCGCCATTTCGCGCGCCCGGATGCTCTGACCCGCGTGCCTGAGGTTCCAGACGAGCGACGGCGCGGCGCCCGCGAGGGCCCCGGCCGCGCACGCGGCGAATGCACCAACGCCCGCTCGGCGGCCCGACCGCGCGACGAGCCACGCCACCGCGACCATAGCCACCGGCAGCGTCACAGGGGTGACCCAGAGGCCAACGCCCGCGGCGAGGCCGAGGAGGGCGAGGAGCACGACGACGGAGCGGTCCTCCCCGAGCCGTGCGTCGGCCTCCGTCGCGAGCCACAGCACGGCGAGGCCGAGCAACGCGACCGACGCGTAGGCGCCGTCGGACGTCAGGATCTTGTACGGGAGAAAGAACGGCGGGAACGCGAGGTACGCCGCGGCGAGGAGCCCGGCGCGACGCCCGAAAAACCGGGCCGCGTACCCGGCCGTGCCCGCCGCGAAGAAGGCCCACATAGCCACATAGAAGGCGCGGAAGGCCGCCGGGGTCGCACCGAAGAGCCCGAAGACCGGCGTAAGGAGGTGCGGCTCGAGCGTTCCGCCGTACGTCGCGCCCCAATAGAAGACGGGGTGCCCGCGGCCCTCGAGAATGTGCCGCGCCATGAGAGCGACGACAGCCTGGTCGGCGCTGCGCGGGATGCGCGCGGAGGCAATCCACCACGCCGTCGAAACACCGCAGAGAACGAAAAGAGCGGCGTAAGGCAGGGACGCCCGAAGCCGCTCTCGTGACACGCCGTCAATTTAACCCGGAGGCTGACCCTCCGGCGGCGGGCTTACTGGAAATACCCGGTGACGTCGAGAATCGTGTGAATCGTGCCCGAGCCACTGCCGGTGCCGTAGACCGTTGCGAGATCCGGCGTCGCCACGGCGAGAGGCACGATGGCGCCGTTCGCAAGGGCCGGCTCGCCGGCGTTGAAGTTGACGGTCGAGACGACCGGGAAGGCGCCGCCCGTCGGCCAGAGGCTGACGAAACCGTCCTGGGTCGGGCTGACGACCGTGACGTTCAGCGACACGGCCTTGGCGGTCACCGGAACCCCGCAGACGCCCTTGATCGTAAAGTTTCGCTGGGTGGATGCGGACATGATGCCGCCGAAGCCCGAGCGAGTGTCGGCCGCACGGCACGGCGTCACTGCGTAAAACTGGAGCCCCGTTTGCGCTTCGACCGGCCGGGACAAAAGGCCCGCAGCTGCGAAAGCCGCGAAGAGAAGAGTACGCTGGATCCGAACATTACTCATGGCTGTCTCCTTTTTCCGGTCACGGTCTCTGAACGGAGTCTAACTGAGATTGAATTTCGATTGGTAGTGTCGGCGCCTCACCCGAGTATCCCTTGCCGCCCAGGCTGAAATCGATGCTGGAACCGCAATTGTTGAAAACACTGAGGGTTGCAGCCTGAGCGAAATGGCGGCCGAGCGCATTGTTCGCCCCGGTCCTGCCCGCTCCCGGCCATGTCGTGACGGTGATGTTGGCGAGCTCGTGATCGCTCCCGCCAGGCACACCACGGCGACAGCCGCGAGGGCGATCCGACACTTATTCGTAGTAGCCATTCACATCCACCACGAGATCCAGCGATCCAGCAGACCCGTTCTTCACCGTTGCACGCCCCGTGCCGTCCGACGACAGGAGGATCTGCGCGTTGTTCGCCCGGGTCCGTCCCGCCCGGAAACTGATCGTCGAGGCGTTCGGGACGCCCGTTCCGGCCGGGAAGAAGACGAGGTCTCCGGACGCCTGCGGGGTGACGACGGTCACGTTGGCCGATAGGGCGACGGCCGTCGGCGAAACGCCGCAGGAGTTCGTGAGGACGAACGTGCGCGTGGCGTTCGCCGCGACCGAGGGCGCACTTTGCGCGGTCCGTGTGTCCACGGTGCGACAAGGGGAAACCGCCCGGAAGCTCGTCGCGACGGGTGGCGCGGAGGGCACCCAGCCAAGCTGAACCACCTCGAAGTCGCCCGCGTGGATCGAGGAGAACGCGGGGTTGAGGATGCCGTTGTCCCAGCGGACGTCGTACGTGCCCTGCACGTACATGTCCGACCCGTTGTCCGCGACGATGAGGCCGTACGTCTTCATCGCCTGGAAGATGCGCTGGACCGGCGCCGTGAACCCGGAGATGTCCTTCGACGCCTTGAGGCGAAGCCGCGCGCCCATCGGCGGCGCGCTCGCGTTCGTCCCGGCGCGGTGGGAGGCCGGGTACACGTACCCGTTCGTGGCGCGCACCGTGACGCGAAACGCATGTCGGATGGGCGAGGCGCCGTACGCCTCGTCCCAGCGCACGAGGCCGGGGAGAATCGCGAGACCGGCCGCGTCGGCGCTCGTCCAGCCGTCGGGCCGCCGGGCGTTCGAGTCGAGGGAGAAGACCGCGCCCGAACCCGCGCTCCACGCGCACGACGGCGAGCCCGCGGGCAGGCAGCGCGTGTTCCACGTTTCGAAGAGGAGCCGGTGGTCGGCGTCCACGATCAGGAGGTGCTTGTCGCCGCGGCAGGGCGAGCCCGCGTACGAGGAGTCGCAGTTCCCGGGGTACCCGCCTTCGATCCAGTGCGGCTGCGTCTTCGCTTCGACGGGGATCGGATACCCCGCCGGGCGGCCCGGCGCGCCTGCGTCGCTCTCGGAGGCGTAGTCGAACGCCATCGGCTCGAGCGCCTGCGTCCCGGGTACGACGACGTACGGCATGCCGTAAATGTCCGTCGATCCCGTCGAGACGTCGCCGCCGAAGTCGGGATGCATCCCTCTCGCCGCGCCGATCCACGCGATCAGGGCTGCACTGCTCGCGTCGACCGGCGCGGCGCTCACGTCGGCGTTCCACCAGTTGTCGGCCGGGAAGAGCGGCAGCGGCCCCGGGAGCGGCCCGCCCTGCACGGGCTGGGCCGCGAGCGGCGCGCCCGCGAGGAGGAAGGTGAGGGCGGCGAAGGCGGCCGCGCGAACCCCTGGCCTCACTTGGTGTAGCCGTTGACGTCGACGACGAAGTCGAGCGGGCCGGCGGCCCTGCTCGTGACGAGGAAGCTGCCGTCCCCCGCGAGGTAGACGAGCGCGTTGTTCGCGCGCGTGCGTCCGGCGCGGAAACTGATCGTCGAGCTTCCGGGAGGCGACGCGAGGCCGTTCGGGTACGCGACGAGGTCGCCGGCGACCGTCGGGTTCACGACCGTGACGTTCGCGGAGATCGCCACGGCGCCCGACGGGATGTTGCAGTTTCCGGTCGCCATGAACGACCGGGAGGCGAGCGCCCCGAGCGCCGGAGCGCCGAGCGGCCCGACGGCGTTGCGCGTATCGAGCAGGCGGCATGGCGTCACGGCGTTGAATCCGGTCGCGGCGGACACGGGCGGTGGCGGAGGAGGCGGAGGAACCACGAGCGCGATGCACGCGGACGAGGCGCCCGTGTCGAGCGCCGGGCCCACGTAACGGGTGATCGTGAGCGGGTGGAAGACGAGCGACGAGCTGCAGCCCGAGATCCCGGACAGGTGGCAGTAGCTCATGATCGTACCGGTCACGTTCGCGACGCCGTTGATCGTCTGGGACGCGGGACAGGCCGTCGCGCCCGAATAGCAGCCCTCCCCCGCGTAGCACCGGTCGGGGGACGGGGTCGCGTAGCAGTGCGTGTGCGGCGACCCCATGTTGTGGCCGATCTCGTGGCCGACGATCAGCGTGTCGCCCCAGAGCCAGCTCCCGTTTCCCGAGATCTGGTTGAAGCTGTAATCGCTCCCGCCGCCGCAGACCGAGCCCGCGACCCACGCGATGCCCGAAAGCCCCGACGTGCTCTTGCCCGAGAAGAAGGCCGCGAACGACCTCGGGTAGGTCGCCTTTGGATAGCTCGTGTTCCAGGTGTTCGTGAACTCGTTCAGCTGGTTGAAGCTGGCCCCCGAGCCCGTCTGCGTCCACGGGTCGGAGCCGACCCGGAGGATCGTCGTCCCGACGACGAGGCGCAGGTTCAGGTCGCGTTCGTACATGACGTTGATGTTCGCGACGAGCGTCGCGATGGTGTTCGTCGCGTTCGTCGTGTTGTTGCCGAACGAGGCGAGGTACTCCTTATCGGTGTCGATCGCGAGGATTCCCTTGTAGAGCGATCCGAGGACGGCGGCCGTCCGGCCCAGCGCCGCGCGCCCGGCGACGGACGCGGGCAGTGAGGCCGTGTCCGGGAAGTCTTCCTGGCCGCACCGCACGCCCGCGAAGTCCGGGCGTACGGGCGCCGCGAGGAGGTGGCGGCCCGCGGCGTCCGCGGGATCGCGCGCGATCTCGTGCACGCCCTCGGGGCCGTGAGCGAGCGCCGTCAGCGCGCCCGTCGACGGATCGACGGCGACGAGGACGCGGGCGCCCGCGCCCTCCGTGTCGCCGCCCCAGAAGAAGGCGAGCCGCGAGCGCGGGACCTCCGTCCGGCCTCCCGCGTCGACGCGGAAGACCTTGGCGCCTTCGGCCCAGACTTCGTGCCTCTCGACGCGCACGGCGCGGCGCACGCCCGGGGCGAACGGCCAGTCGAGGACGGCGACGCCCTCTTCAGGCGCGAGCGCGAGGAGCGCCGGGACGAGCCTCGCGTCGAGATGCAGGAGCTCGCCCTCCCCGCGCCCGCCGCGAAGGTCGACGATCTTCCCGGGGGCGCCGGCGGACAGGGTCGTGTCCGAACGCGCGGCCTCGAGCGGCCCGCCGAGGACGAGCGCCGCCAGCAACGCGAGAGCCTGAGTGGCGACACGTCGAGCCGTACACCGCAAATGGAGCGCCATGTGTCCCCTCGCTGCACCGTCCATTGCGGGACCCGTGCCGGCCTGGAGCCTTCGCCGGGGAGTGCTCCGGGCCCACGGGAAATCACGCTTCTTCCGTGATTTGGGTCACCGGAACGGGGGAAAGGGCGGCCGCGGAGACCCGGATGGACGCCCGGAATCCGTCAAAATTTGTTCGCCGGCCGGCGCCCGTCCTTCGAAATTTGACCCGGTCCCGGACCCGACCTCAGCGCCTTGGCGCGCGCGCGTCCTTCATCGCGGAACGCGCCTCGCGGTCGGCCTCGCGGCGGCGGATCGTCTCGCGCTTGTCGTGCAGCTTCTTGCCCGTGACGAGCGCGATCTCGACCTTCACGCGCGCGCCCTTGAAGTAGAGCGTCAGCGGGATGCACGTCGCGCCGGACTTCTGGATCTTCGAGGCGAGCCGCACGATCTCGCGCTTGTGGAGGAGGAGCTTCCGCTTCCTCTTCGCGTCGACGTTGTTGTAGCTCGCGGCGCCGTACGGCGGCACGTGAACGTTCCAGAGCCAGGCTTCGCCGCCCTCGACGGCGACGTAGCCGTCCTGCAGGCTCGCCTTGCCCTCGCGCAGCGACTTGACCTCGCTGCCCGTGAGCGCGAGGCCGGCCTCGAACTTCTCCTCGACGAAGTACTCGTGGAGTGCGCGCCGGTTCGTCGCGATCGGGCGCGTCCCCGAGTTCTTCGCGGCGGCGCGCGCGTCCTTCTTCCGCTCCTCGCGGTCCAGCCGCGACTTCACGCGCGCCCCGTCAGTCCGAGGGGCCCTCGACCATGCGCTTGAACTCGGGAGCGAGCTCGGGGTCGAACTGGGTGCCCGCCTTCGACTCGATGATGTCGAGCGCCTGGTAGTCCGAGAGCACCGCCCGGTAGGACGTGGGCGCCGTCATCGCGTCGAAGGCCTCGCACAGATGGATGATGCGCGAGCCGAGCGGAATCTGCTCGCCGCGCAGGCCGTCCGGGTATCCGCCGCCGTCCCAGCGCTCGTGGTGGTGCTTGATGAGGGGCGCGACCGGGTAGGGCCACGGGATGTCCTCGACGAGGTAGGCGCCCACGCGGGGGTGCGTCTTCAGCAGCGTGAGCTCTTCGTCCGTGAGCGTGCGCTTCGCGTAGAGCGTGTCGTAGTTCAGCTCGCGCAGCCCGACGTCGTGGAGGATCGCGGCGACGGTGATCTGCTCGACGTCCATGGGCGCGACGCCGATCTGGACGGCGAGCTTGCGCGCCATGCGCCCGACGTTGAACGAATGCGTCTTGAGCGCCGTGCGCCTGAGCAGCCCGGGTTCGAGGAGCTTGTTGACGAGGCCGCGATAGCTCTCGCGAAAACGCGTCTCTCCGCGCGTCCCCGCCAGGACGTTGCGCAGGACGACGTGCGCCGAGCGGAGCGCCTCGCGCGCCTCGGGGTTCGGCCCGTGCCGGTACAAGAGCGAGAAGAGGACGACGCCGTCCGGCGAGCTGTCGAGAACGGAGGACTGGATCGCCGCGATGTCCGCCCGGCGCACGGGCCGCCCCTCCCCGGGGGCGTCGAGCGGCCGGACCACCGGCTCGCGCGTGAAGGCGAACGGCACGGCCGTCTTCGCGAAGATCTTCTCGAGGTTCTCCGTGAGCGCCGGGACGACGTCGGCGTCCAGCGGGCGGCGCGACGTGACGGTCACGATCCCGACGGAGGGCAGGAACGACGACACGGCCGCGACCTCGACCTCGTCGTAGTTCAGGCAGGTCGGAAGGTAGAGATGGACGAACTCGGCCTCGCGCGGCGAGAGCCCCCCGGACGGAGCCGCCGCCAGGCGCTGGGCGCCGCCGCGTGCGAGCGTCTCCTCGACGAGGCGCAGCGTGCGCAACGCCACGCCGGGCAGCGCGGTGTCGACCGGCTCGGAGACGGAGGGCGGCTGCGGCGCGCGGCGGTAGACGCCCGACGTCGCGGCCTGGATGGCGGCGAACCCGGACGTCTTCTCGAGGGGCGACGGCATGGCGGAGGGAGGCGCCGGCGGATCGAGCGGCCGCTCGACCACCGGGGGCGGCTCCCGGAGAATGGCGCCGACGGCCCTCGCGTCGCTCAGGCGGCGAAGCTCGACGGCGAAGCGTCTGAGGAGGTCGGTCATCTCGAGCGCGTCGTCGTGCGAAAAGGCGACGCGGCCCGCCTTGTCGCGCATGTCGACGAGACCCATGATCCGTCCGTCCAGGTAGAGAGGCGCGACGAGAAGGCGCGTCGACGTCGACTGGATCATGGCGTCCGCGAGGCGGCCCGCCTGGTTCACGTTGTTGACGAACGTGGGCTCGCGGTGCTCGTAGATCTGGTTGACGAGCGGCTCGTTGCGCCCCAAGCGCTCGGCGAGCCGGTCGCCACGCGTGAAGCCGAACTGCGCCTTCAGGCGGAACACCGCCCCGCCCGGGTCGAGCGTGTAGAACGCCGCCTTCGCCGGGCGCCATTTCTGGGCCACCACGGCCAGAAAGTCCTGATAGAATTTTTCTTCCTCGGGCGCGAGCACACGTTCCTCCGGGAGTGTGAAGAGAATAGCAGCCGCGTCCCGGAGACCCTGCCGGCGGCCGCCGGACGGGGCGTGAGCGGGACTGTGGCGCTTCCGCCGCACGAGCCGCGGGATTGCCGCACTTGGCCCACCCTGGCCGGACGCAGGCTGCGCGCAACTCCTTGTAAACACGGTGGGACGGCCATGGCACCCCCCGTGCAAAAAGGCCGAGCGATGCTCGTGCAGACGACGCTCGCCCGGCCGGTCCGGATCTCGGGAATCGGCCTCCACAGCGGCCGCCACGTCCACGCCGTGCTCCGTCCCGCGGGGGCGAACCACGGGATCGTGTTCTGGCGCACCGACGTGGACGCGTTCGTCCCCGCCATCGCCGAGGCCGCGGGCCGCTTCGATCACGCGACGTCGCTCGGCGAGCGCGGCCGCGACGTGAGCACCGTCGAGCACCTCCTCTCGGCCGCCGTGGGCGCCGGGCTCGACAACCTGCTCGTCGAGGTCGACGGACCCGAGGTCCCGATCCTCGACGGGAGCGCGCTGCCGTGGCTCGACGCCTTCTCGAAGGCCGGCGTCGCTCCGCTCGCGGCGCTCCGCGCGCCGTTCACGCCGTCGCGCGTCCTCTCGCTGACCGCGGCGGGCGGCAGGAAGCTCGAGATCCGGCCCGCGCGGGACCTGCGCGTGACGTACACGATCGACTTCCCGAACCCGGCTGTCGGGCGCCAGTCGCTCACAGTCGTGCTTTCCCCCGAGACGTACGCGACGCACGTCGCGCCCGCGCGCACGTTCGGGTTCCTGTCCGAGTACGAGCTCTTGAAGCAGCACGGCCTCGCCCGCGGCGCCTCGCCCGAGAACTGCATCGTCATCGGCGAGGACCGCGTCGAGAACGGCGAGCTGCGCTTCCCGGACGAGTTCGTCCGCCACAAGGTCCTCGACCTGCTCGGCGACCTCGCGCTCGTGGGGCGCCCCGTCACCGGCCACGTCGTCGCCCACAAGGCCGGGCACGCGATGCACGCCGGCCTCGCCGCGCTCCTCCGCGAAGAGGTTCGCGCGGAGCGGCACGTGCCTTCCCCCGCCCCCGCGGCCGCAGCCAGACACGCAAACCGTTAAAGTTCCGGGGTGCGCACGCGCCCAGGGCCGACGGCCCCCTTCCTCCTCGGTGCCCTGCTCGCCCTCGCCGGGGTGGCGTTCGCGCAGGTTCCTCCCGCCGCCGAGGTCCCGGGCGTCTCGAGCTGGCTGACCGGCCGCGAGCTCCACGTCGAGGCGAGGCTCTCCCCGGGTCTGCCCGAGGCGGTGCGCCAGCGCCTCGCGTCCGGGCTCCCCACGACCGTGGCGTGGACGATCCGCCTTTTCGTCTTCCGCAACCTCTGGTGGGACGCGCTGAAGGACGAGCGCCTCTACGCCGTGACGGCGACGTACCGGCCCGACACGTCCGATTTCCTCGTCGAGCGGCGCCTCGACGCGCGCCTCCTCGACACGCAGGTCGTCCCGGCGCGGGACGAAGCCGCCGCGGCGCTCGCGCGGGTGCCGGGCCTGCCCGTCTTCACGATGGGCGACCACCTCCTGGGCAAGAAGCTCGTCGTGCGCCTGCGCTGCCGCTACGGCAGCGGGGTCGCGCTCGGCGTCGTGCCGACGAGCGACGAGACCGACTGGGCACGATCGGGGATCTTCGAATGGACGGCGGCGAGCGCCCGCTGACGGAATCCGTGCCGCCCGTCCCGCCGTACCGGTGGACGCGCGACAACCGGATTCTCCTCGCGATCGGCCTCGCGCTCGGCGCGGCGTTCGCGGGCGGGTACGCGCTCGTCCTCAGGACGCGCGACCTCACGGCCGCCGCCGCGACGAACCGCGTCCTGATCTTCGTCCTCTTCTACATCGTCGTCGTCCTCATCCTCGTGCTTCTGTTCGTCCTCGTGCGCAACGGAATCAAGCTCGTCCTCGAGTCGCGGCGGGGCGTCTTCGGCTCCCGTTTTCGCGCGCGCGTCGTCGCGGCGTACGTCGGGCTCGCGCTGCTCCCGATCTCGCTCCTGATCCTCCCGACGACGGGTCTGCTTCAGAAGAGCGTCGAGCGCTGGTTCGCGCCGCCCGTGGAGAACACGATCCGCGCGGGGCGGCAGGTCGCCGACCTCGTGCGCGCGCGCACCGCCGCCCTCGAGCGCCGCACGGCCGACCGGCTCCTGCCGCGCCTCGCGGTCTCGCCCGAGAAGGACCTCGTCGCGCTCCTGTCGTCCGCCCGCGAGGAGTCCGGCGTGGACTACCTCGAATGGCGGCGGGCCGGCGGCCCGCCCGTCGCGGTGAGCTCGCCGCGCTGGCCGGTCCGCGAAGTCGCCGACGCCGGGGCGGACTGGCTGGCCGACGCGAAGGCGCGCGGCGTCTCGCGCCGGATCGAAGCGACGCACGACGGCGGGCAGACGGAGCGATCGCTCTTCGCCTCGCCGTCCGGCACGCTCCTGATCGGAACGTTCGAGCCCCCCGCCGAAGCCGAGCCCATCCGGGAGCTGGGCCGCGCGACCTCCGCATACGCCATGCTGAAGGCCGAGCGCTCCTCGCTCGAAGCGATCCAGATCCTCCTCTTCCTCCTCCTCGCGTTCGTCGTCCTCCTCGCCGCCGTCTGGGTCGGCCTGCTCCTTGCGCGGCGCGTGACGCGACCGATCGGAGCGCTCGCGGCCTCGGCGCGCCGCGTCGGCGCGGGCGACTTCGACGCGCTCGTCGAGGTGGAGGGCGGAGACGAGATCGGCGCGCTGTCCCGCGCGTTCAACTCGATGACGTCCGAGCTCAGGCGGCGGCGGGCCGAGCTCGTCGCGGCGAATGCGGAGCTCGAGGCCACGAACCAGCAGCTGGACGAGCAGCGTCAGAGGTTCGGTTCGATCCTCGCGCGGCTGGACGCGGGCGTCATCGCGTTCTGGGAGGACGGCCGGCTCGCCTTCCTGAACGACACGGCGCGACGCCTCCTCGACCGTGAGGCCGCGGGCGCCGTCGAGCGAATCGACGACCTCCTCGCGCCCGCCCCGCTCGCGCCGCTCCGCGACTTCCTGGCCCGCGCGCGCGGCGCCGGGCCGCGCGAAGAGACGCTCAAGATCGGCCGGCGCGTCCTCGAGGCGCACCTCGCACAGGCGCCGGCCGGCTCGGGCGGCGCCGGCCCGAGCATCGTCACGCTCGAGGACACGACCGCCCTCGTCGCCGCCGAGCGCGCCGCGGCATGGGAAGAGGCCGCGCGCCGCATGGCCCACGAGATCAAGAACCCGCTCACGCCGATCCGTCTTGCGGCCGAGCGCATGCGCCGCCGCGCGGCGTCCTCGGCCGACTCCGGCGACGGCCTCCCCCGCGTCGTCGAGGAGGGCGCCTCCACGATCGTCCAGGAGGTGACCGCGCTCTCGGCGCTCGTGGACACGTTCCAGCGCTTCGCGCGCCTGCCCGCGGCGGTCCTCGCGCCCACGGACCTCGGCGCGGTCGTCGCGCAGGTCGCGAAGCTCTACGACGGCGTCAAGCGCGGGATCGCCGTGACCGCCGAGGCGGCGGACGGGCTCGGACTGGCGCGCGCCGACGCGGGACAGCTCCGCCGCGCGCTCATCAACCTCGTCGACAACGCCGTCGCCGCGGCGCCGGAGGGCGGGCATGTGCGGGTGGCCGTGCGCGTCGCGGAAGGTCGCGCCGTCGTCTCCGTGGAGGACGACGGCCCCGGAATCGCAGCCGCGGACCGCGAGCGCGTGTTCGACCAGGACTACTCGACGAAGGGCCGCGGCTCGGGCCTCGGCCTCGCGATCGTCGCGAGGATCGCGGCCGAGCACGGCGGCACGGTGCGCGTGGAGGAGAATGCTCCCCACGGATGCCGATTCCTCCTCGAGTGGCCTGCGGCGTGAGGCGCGCATGAGTGCGCCGCGCGTCCTCGTCTGCGACGACGAGCCCGGGATCCGCGAGACGCTCGGCCAGATCCTCGGCGACGAGGGCTACGCCGTGGACGCGGTCGGGCTCGGGCAGGACGCGGTCCGGCGGGCGCTCGGCGACGCGCCGCCCGACGCCGTCCTCCTCGACGTCTGGCTGCCGGACGTGGACGGCCTCGCGGTCCTCGACCGGCTCCGCGCGGGCGGCTTCGCCGGCCCCGTCGTCATGATCTCCGGCCACGGAACGGTCGAGACGGCCGTCGGGGCCGTCAAGCGCGGCGCGGACGACTTCCTCGAGAAGCCCCTCGCGCTCGAGCGGGTCCTCCTGACGCTCGAGAAGGCGCTCGAGCGCACGCGTCTCGCGCGTGAGCGCGACGACCTCAGGCGCGAGCTCGCGAACCGCGACGCGCGGGCCGCAGAGGGGGAGGTCCTCCTCGGCGAGAGCGCCGCGATGTCGCGCCTGAAGTCCGAGATCGCGCGGGCGGGCGCCTCGGACGCGCGCGTCCTCATCACGGGCGAGAGCGGGACGGGCAAGGAGCTCGTCGCCCGGGCGCTGCACCGCGCCTCGCCGCGCGCCGCGGGCCCGTTCGTCGAGGTCAACGGCGCCGCGATCCCCGAGGAGCTCATCGAGAGCGAGCTTTTCGGCCACGTGAAGGGCTCGTTCACGGGCGCGTTCGAGGACCGCAAGGGCAAGTGGGAGCAGGCCGACGGCGGCACTCTCTTCCTCGACGAGATCGGAGACATGTCGCCGCGCACGCAGGCGAAGATCCTCCGCGCGATCCAGGACGGAAAGATCACGCGCGTCGGCGGCACGAAGACGGTGGCGACGGACGTGCGGATCGTCGCGGCGACGAACCGTGACCTGCCCGCGATGATCCGGGCCGGTGCGTTCCGCGAGGATCTCTACTTCCGGCTCGCCGTGGTTCCTCTCACGGTTCCGCCGCTCGCGGAGCGCCCCGAGGACGTCCCCCTCCTCGTGGCGCACTTCGCCGAGTCGGTCGCCAGGAGGCGCGGACGCCGCGCGAAGACGTTCGAGCCCGCGGCGCTCGACGCGCTCGCCAGACGGCGCTGGCCCGGCAACGTCCGCGAGCTCCAGAACCTCGTCGAGCGCGTCCTCCTCATGACGTCCGGTCCTTCCGTGCGGCTCCAGGACCTTCCGCCCGAGGAGGGCGCGCCGCGCCCCGTCTCCGGATCACATGCCGTCTCGGACATCTCGGGCGTCCTGCCGCTCGCCGAGGCGCGCGACGCGTTCGAGAAAAAGTACCTCGCGCGCGTCCTCGCCGAGACGAAGGGCAACGTCTCGCGTGCGGCCGAGCGCCTCGGCCTCGACCGCACGACGCTCCACCGCAAGATGAAGTCCCTCGGCCTCGACGGCGAGAAGGACTAGGGGGCCCGCCTCCGGCGCTCGCGCTCGGCCTCCGGGATCTTCTCGATCGGGGCGTCCGTCTCCGCGAGCGTGTAGAGGAGCGCCGCGATCGCCGAGACCCCCGTGTTCAGCTCTTCGCGGTCGATCTTGTCGAGCGTGTCGTCGGCCGTGTGGTGGATGTCGAAGTAGCGCGAGGAGTCCTGCAGCGGCGAGAACATCGGGACGCCCGCGGCGCGCATCGGGCCGATGTCGGCGCCCCCGCCGCCCTTCTTCACCTCGCCGAGCCCGAACGGCGCGAGCGCCGCGCCCAGCTCCTTCACGAGGGGCTCCGTCCCCGGGCCCGCGGTCCACGCGAAGCCCCGCACGCGGCCCGCACCGGAGTCCGTCTCGACGGCCGCGGCGTGCTTGCCGAGCTCGTCTGCGTGGGCCTTCGCGTAGGCCCGTCCGCCCGCAAGACCGTTCTCCTCGTTCGCGAAAAGGACGACGCGGATCGTCCGCCGCGGATGCCGCGGAAGCTTCCCGACGAGGCGCGCGGACTCGATCGCGATCCCGCAGCCCGCGCCGTCGTCGACGGCCCCCATCCCGAGGTCCCACGAGTCGAGGTGGCCGCCGACGAGGACGATCTCTTCGGGCCTCTCGCGACCCGGAATCTCGCCGACGACGTTCGCCGTCCGCACGTCCGGGAGCGTCCGCGCGCCGAGCGTCACCTTCAGGCGCACGCGCGTCCCCTTCGACAGGTACGAGTGGAGGAGGTCCGCGTCGTTGACGGCGAGGGCCGCCGCCGGGATCTTCGCGACGCCCTCCGCATAGTTCAGCGCGCCCGTGTGCGGAAAGCGCGCGTCGGACGTGCCCACCGACCGGATGACGACCGCAAGAGCGCCGACCTTCGCCGCCCGGCTTGCTCCGTTCGAGCGGATCGGCACCGTCGCGCCGTAACCCGAGCCCTCGCTTGCGCGCTCCATGACCTTCCAGATCAGGACGATCTTTCCCTTCGCCCTCTCGCCGAGCGCGTCGACACCCTCGAGCGACGTCGCTTCGACGACGTCGGCCTCGACGCCCTCGGGCGGCGTCCCGACGCTGCCGCCGAGCGCGCAGAGCGAGAGGCGGAGAGGGATCGGGAGGAGAAGATCCCCTCTCTCCTCGCCACGCTCCCAGTGCGGCGCCGTCACGGGCTCCGCGTGCACGTTCGAAAAGCCGCGCGCGTCGAGCGCACGCAGGGCCCACCCGACGGCGAGGGCGTCGCCGGGCGAGCCCGCGAGGCGCGGGCCCGCGGCCTCGAGCAGCTCGCGGATCGTCTCGTACGCGCCGTCCGAGGCCTTCCCGGACGCCGCGAGCGACGCGACGTCCGCGCGCATGCCGTCCGTCAGCAGCGGCGGGGCCGACGCGAGAGGGGCCGCGGCGAGCGCGGCGGCGAGAAGGCACAGGGCGAACGTCTTCATGAAAGCCTTTCGAGAAGCTTGTTTTCGAGAACGTGCGGGCCGGGATCCGCCTCGAGGCGCAGGTAGTGGCCGGCGGCCGCGAGGAGCGCGGCCTGCGGGACGAGGCCGACGATCTCGGAGCCGACCACCGCGACCCCGTGCCGCTCGGCCTCGCTCTTCACGGTCTCGAAGACGCGGTGGAGAGGGGTCTTCTCGAAGTTCGTCATGTTGATCGAGACCTGCGCCTGACCGCGCGCCTCGAGCTTCACGCCCATCGCCTTCACGAAGCGGTAGCCTCCCGAGAGGTGGCGGATCGCCTTCGCGATACGGTCGGCGACGGCGAGGTCGGCGGTCGCAAGGTTGATGTTGTACGCGATGAGCGGCGCGCGCGCCCCGACGACGACGGCGCCGCCGGACGGGTGGGGCGCCGCCGGCCCGAAGTCGGGCTTCCAGGCCGGGTCCTCCATCTTCTTCGCGAGACCCTCGAACTCCCCCTTGCGGATCGTCGCGAGGTTCTGGCGCTCGGGGACGGCCGCGGCGTCCTCGTAGAGGTAGACGGGCAGCCCGAAGCGCTCGGCGAGCGATTTTCCGAGCGTCTTCGCGAGCTCGACGCATTCGGCGCTCGTGGCGCCGCGCACGGGAACGAACGGGATCACGTCCACCGCCCCGAGGCGCGGGTGCGCGCCCGTGTGCGTCCGCAGGTCGATCGCCGCGAGCGACGCCTCCACGAGCGCCGTCATCGCGGCGACGAGCGGCTCGCCGTCGCCGAGGAACGTGAGGACCGAGCGGTTGTGGTCGGAATCCGACGTCCGGTCGAGCAGGACGACGCCGGGCGCCGCCTTGACGGCCGCCGCGGCGATGGCCGCGACGACCTCGTCGCGCCGACCTTCGCTGACGTTCGGGATGCATTCGATGAGCCGTGCCATGTCGCCTCCCGCGAAGCCGCGATCGTACCCGACGCGTCGGCGGGAGGTTCTTGCTAGCATTCGTCCAATGGCTTCGTACGCGGGCAGCGCCGCCCTCTCGCCGGAGGCGCGGGACAAGGTCCTCCAGACCTTCCGGCACACCCTGTCTCTGGCCCAGTCCGGCAAGGCCGACGAGGCCCTTCTCGGCTGCGACTTCATTCTCAAGATGGACGGCCGCTTCGCGCCGGCCCGTGCGCTTCTCGACGCGCTCCGCACCGCGGCGCCCGGCGCGCCCGTGGACGTCAACCGCTTCTCGGAGTTCCTCGGTTTCGAGAGCGCCGTCGAAGAGCTGCCGGGCTCGGCCGAGCCGGCGGCCGTCCCGAAAGCCGCGCCCGCGCCGCCTCTCCGGGACGCGTTCCCCGGTGCGGCCCCGTCCGGCCCCCATGCCGGCATGGACGACCTCGTCTTCGGCGACGAGGCCGCGCCCCGGGCCGCGGCGGCTCCTCCGACCCCGCCGCCCTCGCCCGCCGTGCCGCCGCCCCCCTCGTTCGCCCCCGTGGCCGGCAGCGACCCGTTCGCCGGCCTCGACGACCTGAGGCTCGGCGGAAGCGGGAATTCGCTGGTCGGCGCGTCCCTGGAAGCCCCGGCCTCCTTCGCGCCCGGCGCGCCGCCGCCGATGCCTCCTTCGGTCCCGGAAGCCGATCCGACGGAAGCGCCCGAGGCGAAGCCGGCCGCCGCGCCGCGCCCCGTGTCCGGCGCGGGCGGCCAGGCCGACGCGCGCATCACGCAGTTCCTCAAGCAGGGCGACGAGGCCTTCGCCCGCGGCAACGCGCAGGAGGCGATCGACCTCTGGAGCCGCGTCTTCCTCATCGACCTCTCGAACGAGGAGGCCTCGCGGCGCATCGACTCGGCGCGGGAAGCACAGGCCGAGACCGCCCGCAAGATCGACATGCTCCTCTCCGAGGGCGTCCAGTCGTACGAAGCGGGCGACCTCGCAGGGGCGCGCAACAAGTTCCTCGACGTCCTCGCGCTCTCCGAGCACGACGCGACGGCCCGCGGCTATCTGAACCAGATCGAGGCCGCGCTCTCGACGCCCGGCGCGGGCGGCGCGCCCGCGTCCACCTCGACGCCCGACTCGGACTTCATGCGGAACGAGATCGAGGCGCCGCACGCCCCGTCGTTCGCCGAAGACGTTTCGCCGATCGACGAAGGCCCGTCCGCCTCGGGGTCCCCTCCGGAGCGCGCGACCCTCCCGAGGGTCAGGAGCCGCGTCGACCTGCGCGTCCTTCTGGCCGCCGGCCTCGTCCTCCTCGCCGTCGTCGGGGCCGGGACGTACTGGTTCCTGCGCCGAAACCGACCGGCGCCCGCGCCGGCCGCGGGCCCCGGCGCCCCGAAGCCCGGCGGCGCCGCCCGGCCGGTCGACGACCCGTTCCTGAAAGCGCAGGCGCTCTTCGACGCCGGCAAGATCGACGAGGCGATCGGCATCCTCGTGAAGATTCCCGACGCGGACCCGCGCCACAACGAGGCCCTCGTCCGGATCGAGAAGATGAAGTCCTCCGCGGCGCCGACGCCCCCGCCCGCCGCTCCGAGCGAGGCGGCCCTCGACGAGATGCGCGTCGCCGGGTTCGCCGCAATCGCGTCGAGCCGCTACATCGACGCCGTCAGGAACCTCGATCCCGTCGTGAAGACGCGCCCGCAGGACACCGAGGCCGCGGCCGGTCTCAAGAAAGCTCTCGAACAGGTCGCCTCGCTCTCGAGCGCGGTCCGGTCTTACAACGAGGGCGACTATGAAAGCGCGATCAAGCTCCTCTGGGAAGCCCGCAAGGGCGACGCGAAGAACCAGGACGTCGAGGAGTACCTCGTGAACGCCTACGTGAACGCCGCGATCCAGGCCCTGCAGGCCGGGAACATGGCGAAGGCCCTGGCCGCCCTCAAGGAAGCCACCGAGCTGCGGCCGGGCGACGCCGAAGCCCAGAGGCTGCTGCGCTTCGCCCGCAAGTACCCGCGCGGCGCCACCGACCTTCTCTCGAAGATCCTCATCAAACACCTCGCCGTCCGGCCCTAGGCCGGGCCGCCGCAGATGGCCGAGCCGCCGCGCGATCCCCTCGCCGAGCACCCACTCGCTCCGGAGCCGGAGAGCGCGCGGAAGAGGGCGGCCGGGCGGACGCTGGATCTGTTCGGCGACGCGGCCGAGGCACCGCTTCGCGCCGGCGTTCCGCCCCGCGACGAGACCCGCGCGGACGCCGAGCAGCGCGAGCGCGCGCGGTCGGCGGTCCGCCCCGCCGAGGAGATCCTCGCACCGCCGCGGCCCGACGAGGTCGAGCCCGAGCCCGGTGACGAAGGCCCCCATGCCGTGGCGTTCGCGCGCCGCGTCGCGGCGGGACTCGCGGACCTCCTGATCCTCGCGCTCGTCGGAGCGGTCGAGCTCGCCGCCGGCGCGCTCCTCCTCGACCTGCGTTTCCCGCCCCCGGCGTTCGTGCCGCTCGCGGCGTTCCTCTTCCTCGCGGCGCTCGTCCTGCTCGTTCTCGCGCCGTTCGTCTGGGGCACGACGCCGGGAATGGCGCTCGCGGACCTTCGCATCCGGGCGCGCGACGGGGGTTCGCCGACCCTGGCCGCTGCGTTCCGGAGGTTTCTCGGCTTCCTGCTGACGGGAGCGCTCGCCGGCGTTCCCCTCCTCGTCGCGGCATTCGACCGCCGCGGGCGCACGCTCGCGGACCTCCTCTCCGGCACGACGATCGAGGGCGTCGAGGCGCCCGAACCGGCCGGACAGCCGTAGGAGGCCGCGTGCGGCTCGCCCTCGGCCAGATCGACACGACCATCGGGGACTTCGCGGGGAACGCCGCGAAAATCGAGGCGGTCCTCGCGCGCGCCGAGGCGGCCGGCTCGGACCTCGCCGCCGTGCCCGAGCTCGCTCTCTGCGGCTACCCGCCGCGCGACCTCCTCGAGCGCCCCTCGTTCCAGCGCGAAGCCGCACGGGCACTCGCCGCGCTGGCGAAAAGGACGAAGGGCACCGCGCTCCTCGTCGGGACCTTCGCCCCGAATCGCTCGAGGACGGGCAAGCCGTTCCACAACGTCGCCGCTCTGCTCCACCGCGGGCGCGTGTGCGCCCTCGCGAAGAAGACCCTTCTCCCGACGTACGACGTCTTCGACGAGGGGCGCTGGTTCGAACCGGGCGCCGGCTGCGCCGTCGTGCCTTTCCGCGGGGAACGGCTCGGGCTGCCGGTCTGCGAGGACCTCTGGAACGACAAGGACTTCTGGCGCGCGCGCCGCCTCTACCACGAGGACCCGGGCGAGGCGCTCGTCCGGCGCGGCGCGACGCTGATCGTCTCGATCTCCGCGTCGCCGTTCTCCGAAGGCAAGGCGCGGCTGCGCCGGCGGATGCTCGCGCGCTTCGCGCGAGACGGCCGCGTGAGCGTCGCGTACCTGAACCTCGTCGGCGGCAACGACGAGCTCGTCTTCGACGGAGGGTCGATGGTGCTCGACGACCGCGGCCGTGTCGGCGCGCGCGCCGCGCACTTCGAGGAGGACCTCCTCGTCGCGGACGTCGTGCGCGGAACGGACGGCCGCGCGCGGGTCGTCCCCGTGTCGGGCGGCGTTCCGGCGGACTCCGGCGACGACGCCGGAGGCGAGCCGCTCGAATCCCTCCGCCGCGCGCTCGTCCTCGGGATCCGCGACTATGCGGGCAAGTGCGGGTTCCGGACGGCCGTCCTCGGCCTTTCGGGCGGGATCGACTCGGCGCTCGTCGCGGCGCTCGCCGTGGACGCGCTCGGGAAGGAACACGTCACCGGCCTCGGGATGCCTTCCCCGTACTCGTCGGAGGGCTCGGTCGCGGACGCGCGCGCGCTCGCCGCGAACCTCGGGATCCGCTTCGAGTTGCTGCCGATCGGAAGGCTCTTCGAGGACGCGAAGGCTGCGCTCCGGCCCGTTTTCGAGGGGCGCCCCGAGGACGTCGCGGAAGAGAACATCCAGTCGCGCCTCCGCGGGCTGCTCGTGATGGGCTTCTCGAACAAGCGGGGCGCGCTCGTCCTGACGACCGGGAACAAGAGCGAGCTCGCCGTCGGCTACTGCACGCTCTACGGCGACATGTGCGGCGGCCTCGCGCCGATCTCGGACCTCCCGAAGATGCGGGTCTACGCGCTCGCGCGGCACCTCAACGCGCGCGCAGGACGCGACCTCATCCCGCGCGCCTCGCTCGAGAAGCCGCCGTCGGCCGAGCTCCGGCCCGGCCAGACGGACCAGGATTCGCTTCCGCCGTACCCCGTCCTCGACGCGATCCTCGAGGGCCTCGTGGAGCGCAACCTCACGCTCGACGCCGCCGCGCGCGCCACGGGCGCCCCGCGCGCGCTCGTGGAGCGGATCGCGCGGATGATGGATCTCTCCGAGTACAAGCGCCGGCAGGCCGCGCCGGGCCTGAAGGTCTCCGCGAAGGCGTTCGGGTCCGGGCGCCGCGTGCCGATCGCCCAGAGGTCGCCCCTGTGAGCTCCGCGGCAGCCGGGGCGCCGACCTATCCCTGGAAGGAGATCCCGGGGTCGTCGCACGTCATCCTCCTCGAAAGGGTGCTTGCGCGGGGAAGCGGCCTCGCCGTTCTCGACCTCGGGTTCGGGGCCGGCCACTTCGCGGAACGCATTCGCCCGGCGTGTCGATACCTCGCGGGCCTCGAGCTCGATCCGGGCGCGGCCGCGGAAGGCGCCCGCTTCTTCGACGACGCGGTGACCGGCGACATCTTCGAAGGAATCTTCACGCCCTGGAAGGAGCCGTTCGACGTCATCGTCGCGGGCGACGTCCTCGAGCATCTGGCCCGCCCCGAAGAACTCCTCTCGACGCTCAAGCCGCTCCTGAAATCCGGCGGAACGCTCCTCGTCTCGCTCCCGAACGTCGCGAACGTCACGGTGCGCGCCGCGCTCCTCGCCGGCCGCTTCCCGTACGCGGACCGCGGCATCCTCGACCGCACGCACCTGCGCTTCTACACGCGCGCCTCGGCCCGCGGCCTCCTCGCGGACTCGGGACTGCGGATCGCCTGGGAGACGGCGACCGCGATGCCCGTCGAGCTCGCGCTCCCGGCGCTCGGGACGCCGCCTCTCGCCGCGGTGGTCCGCGGAGCAGCCCGCCTTTCCGCGGCCGCCTGGCCGACGCTCTTCGGGTACCAGTTCGTCTTCGAGGCGGCCCCCGCGTGAGCGCCGGCGCCCTCGACACCCGGACACGGCGGGAGGCCGCGCCTTCGCGCGACGCCGTCGACCTCACGATCGTGATCCCCGCGTACAACGAGGAGGCGCGGCTGCCCGCTTCCCTCGGCACGATCGCGGCGTACCTGTCGGCCCGGACGTCCGGCCCCCGAGTCGAGGTCCTCGTCGTCGACGACGGCTCCTCCGACGCGACGGGCCCGCGCGCCGAGGAGGCCGCGCGGCGGCACGCCCTTCCCCTGCGCGTTCTCAGGCTCGCGGAGAACCGGGGCAAGGGCGCCGCGGTGCGCGCGGGCTGTCTCGAGGCGGCCGGCGCGCTCGTCCTCGTGTCGGACGCCGATTTCTCCACGCCGGTCTACGAGTGGGAGAAGCTGGCCGCGGCCGGCGCGCCCGTCGCGATCGGATCGCGCGCCCTCGACGAGGCGCTCGTGAAGGAGAAGCAGCCCTTCTTCCGGCAGGCCATGGGCAAGCTCTTCAACCGTCTCGTGCGCCTCGTCGCCGTGCCGGGCATCCACGACACGCAGTGCGGCTTCAAGCTCTTCTCGCACGAGGCCGCGCGCGCGATCTTCTCGCGCGCGAAGGTGGACCGCTTCGCGTACGACGTCGAGGCGCTCCTCCTCGCGCGGCAGCTCGGCTACGCGATCGCCGAGGTGCCGGTCCTCTGGTTCAACTCGGCCGACTCGCGCGTGACGCTCCTCGGCGGCGCCCAGGCCTACTGGGACGTCCTCCGGATCCGCTTCACGACGCGCGCGCGTCAGTAGAGCGGGAACGCGGACGTCAGGTCGCGGACCTTCGCCTTCACGCGCGCCTGCACGGAGGCGTCCTCGGGCGCCGCGAGGACCTCGGCGATGAGGCCGCCGATCGTCCTCATCTCGCCCTCCCCCATCCCGCGCGTCGTGACGGCCGGCGTCCCGATGCGCAGGCCCGACGTCACCATCGGCGGATTCGGGTCGAACGGGATCGCGTTCTTGTTCACGGTGATCCCGGCCGCGTCGAGCGCCTTCTCGGCCACCTTGCCCGTCAGGTTCTTCTTGCCGACGTCCACGAGGAAGAGATGGTTGTCCGTGCCCCCCGACACGAGGCGGAAGCCTTCCGCCGCGACGCTCGCCGCGAGGGTCTTCGCGTTCGCGACGACCTGCCGCTGGTAGGCCGCGAACGCCGGCTCGGCCGCCTCCTTGAGCGCAACGGCCTTGCCCGCGATGACGTGCTCGAGCGGGCCGCCCTGGATCCCGGGGAAGACGGCCTTGTCGACCTCCTTCGCCCATTCCGGCGTGCAGAGGATCAGGCCCGAGCGCGGCCCCCGGAGCGTCTTGTGCGTCGTCGTCGTGACGAAGTGCGCGTGGCCCACCGGGGACGGATGGACGCCCGCCGCCACGAGGCCGGCGATGTGCGCCATGTCGACCATGAGGAGCGCGCCGACGGAATCCGCGATCGCGCGGAAGCGCGGGAAGTCGAGCGTCCTCGGGTAGGCGGACGCGCCCGCGATGATGAGCTTCGGCTTCTCGGCCGCGGCCGTCGCGGCGAAGGCGTCCCAGTCGATCGTCTCGGTGTCCTTCGAGACGCCGTAGGAAACGACGCGGTAGAGCTTGCCGGAGATCGAGAGCGGGTGGCCGTGCGTGAGGTGCCCGCCGTGCGCGAGCGACATCCCGAGGATCGTGTCGCCCGGCTTCAGGCACGCGATGTAGACGGCCGTGTTCGCCTGCGAGCCCGCGTGCGGCTGCACGTTCGCGTGAATCGCGTCCGGGTTCCCCGGCGAGAACAAGGCTTTCGCCCGGGCGATCGCGAGGGACTCGGCCTCGTCCACGTGGACGCAGCCGCCGTAGTAGCGCCTGCCCGGGTAGCCCTCGGCGTACTTGTTCGTGAGCGTGGAGCCGACGGCCTCCATCACGGCCCGCGAGGTGAAGTTCTCCGAGGCGATGAGCTCGATCCCCTCGTTCTGGCGCGCCGTCTCGGCGGCGACGATGCGGGCGATCTCGGGATCGGCCTCGGCGAGGGAGCGGTTCAGGAGGGCGGCGGGACGGACGGCGGTCGACATGGGTCCTCCGGAGCCGCGATCTTACGGCGTCCCGGGCGCGTGGCGCGGGTACGCCGAGAACATCGAGTCGTACTCCGAAAGCGCATAGCTGTCGGTCATGCCCGCGAGGTGGTCCGCGATGGAGCGCAGGAAGAGCGGCTTCTTCAGGTAGTTCCCCGCGATCTCGGCGTCCAGGCGCTTGAGAGGCACGTCCCTGAGATACGTCACGCCCGCGAGGTCGCGGTAGCGCAGGAGGACGTAGTCGGGCAGGAGGCGCGGGTTCCGGTACCACGCCGAGAAGAGCGCCGCCACGACGAGCTGGGCGCGCCCGTCGTGCTGCGCGACGCGGTGGCTGTGAATGATGTGCTGGTAGATGAACTCCTTGAGCTCGTCGTAGAAACGCTGGCCCGCCTTCGACGGAGCGACGAGCGAGCCCGGGAGCTTCCGCCGCTGCGCGTAGAAGTCGTCGGGCGTCTTCACGGACTTCGCCTCGAGCCACTTTCCGATCGCCGTCCGCGAGGACGTGATGAGGTCCGTGACGAGGAGGTGGATCATCCCGCGGATCAGCATTCCCTGGCGCACGGCCTTGTCCGTCGCGCCCGTCCACGCCGGGCCGAGCGCCTCGACGACGGCTTTCGAGATGGACAGTCCGAGGACTTTTTCAAAGTCGACGAGCTTGAGGCCGTCCTCGAGGTCGTGCGCCTGCTGCGCGTACTCGTCGGCCCATGCGACGGCCTGCCCCTCGAGGTGGCCGCCCGAGGAGAGGTTGAGCCCCTCGGCGTCCACGTCGGGGAACGGGAAGTCCCGCCGCCACGTCGTGTGCTTGAGGATCCCCTCTCGCGTGTCGTTCGTGAGGTTCAGGCCCGGGTGTTCGTAGCGTTTCTCGAGGACGTCCACGACGCGCACGGCCTGGTAGTTGTGCTTGAACGCGCCGACCTGCGCCGCGAGTTTGGGTTCGAGGGGGAGGGCGGGGTCGGCACCGGCGAGGATGCGGTTCAGGACCTTCTCGCCGGAGTGGCCGAACGGCGTGTGCCCGAGGTCGTGCCCGAGCGCGCAGGCCTCGGCGAGGTCCTCGTTCAGGCCGAGGGCCCGCGCGACGGTCCGCGCGACCTGCGTGACCTCGAGCGTGTGCGTGAGCCGCGTGCGGTAGTGGTCGCCCTCGAACGGGATGAAGACCTGCGTCTTGTGCTTGAGGCGCCGGAACGCGCGCGAGTGGATGATCCGGTCGCGGTCCCGCTGGTATTCCGTCCGGTAGTCGTAGGTCTTCCCCTCTTCGGCGACCGGATAGCGGCGCACGGCGCGGGCGGCCCGTGACGCGTAGACGGCGAGTCGCGCGTCTTCCAGCGCCTCGAGGGCTTTCTTGTCGTACGCGGGGACGAGACTCTTCCCGGAGGATTCGCTCACGGCGGGCATCTTAGCCTTCCGAATTCGGCCGCAGTCCGCCTCGAAGCCCGAGCACCTCGCCGGCGAGGTAGAGCGAGCCCGCCACGAGGATCGGCGCGGAGCCGCCCCCGGCCTCGAGGCGCGCAAGCCCTTCCGCCACGGACGGCGCGGTCTCGAGGTCGGTCCGGCCGAGGCGCGCGGCGAGACGCTCCGGGTCCAGGGCTCGCGGCGACGCCGGTGCCACGAGGACGATCCGGCGCGCGCGGGCGGCCAGCGGCGCGAAGACCGCGCCGAGGTCCTTGTCGGCCATCCCGCCGAAGAGGAGATCCACCCGGCCCGAAAGACAGGCGGCATCGAGATGCGCCGCGAGCGCGAGGGCGCCCGGCGGGTTGTGCGCGCCGTCCACGAGAAGCGGGCGGCGGCCCGGAGTCTCGATCCGCTCGAGCCGCGCGCGCCAGCGCGTGGCGCGGAGGCCTTTCTCGATCGTGGCGTCGTCCAGAGGCGCGACCGCCCGCGCGGCGGCGACCGCGAGGGACACGTTGCCGAGCTGGTGCGCGCCGGCGAGCGGCGAGAGGCCCTCCCAATGCGCCGCGGCCGGAATTTCGACGAGGCGCGCCCCGAGCCGGCGGGCCTCGGCGTTCAGCACGGCGCGCGGCCCCTCCTCCGTCCCCCCCGCACCCACCAGCGCCGGTTGCCCCTTCCGGAAGATGCCCGCCTTTTCGCGCGCGACGTCCTCGAGCGCAGGCCCGAGGACGTCGAGGTGATCCGCCGCGACGTTGGTGACGACGGAGACCTCCGGCTCGAGGACGTTCGTCGCGTCGAGCCGCCCGCCGATCCCGACCTCGACGACGGCGACCGCGACGCGCGCGCGGCGGAAGAGCTCGAACGCTGCGACCGTCATCGCCTCGAAGTACGTCGGCGAGCGGTCGCCGGGAGCCGAGACGGCGGCGACGAGGGAGAGAGCGGAGTCGAGAGCCGCGGACGAGACGTCGCGGTCGTGGAGCCGCACGCGCTCCGTGACGGAAACGAGGTGCGGCGACGTGTAGAGCCCGCACGGCACGCCGGCGGCCGTGAGGATCGCGGAGACGGAAGCGGCCGTGGACCCCTTCCCGTTCGTTCCTCCGATGAGGATCGAAGAGAAAGACGATTCGGGATTTCCTAGAAAGGAAAGAAGGGCGCGGGTGCGCCAGAGCCCGGGACGGATGCGCTGCGGGCCGAGCGCGTCCAGCCACGCCAGCCCCGGAGACGCGACGACGGCACTCAAGTCCCGAGCCCCATCAACCTTCTAAGAAAATCAGAATCCGAATCTTCGTCCCCGTGTCTGACGTTCAAGCGGTCTGCAGCAGCCTGAGCACCCGCGCGAGCGTGGCGCGCAGCTCGGGCCGCGGGACGACGAGGTCCACGAAGCCGTGGTCCTGCAGGAACTCCGAGCGCTGGAAGCCCTCGGGCAGCGTCTGGCGGATCGTCTGCTCGATGACGCGCGGGCCCGCGAAGCCGATGAGCGCCTTCGGCTCGGCCATGTTCACGTCGCCGAGCATCGCGAAGGACGCCGTGACGCCGCCCGTCGTCGGATCCGTCAGGACGGAGACGTACGGAATCCGCGCGGCCGAGAGCCGCGCGAGCGCCGCGGAGACCTTCCCCATCTGCATGAGCGAGAGGATGCCCTCCTGCATGCGCGCGCCGCCGGACGCGCTCACGATCACGTAGGGCTTCCGCTCCTTGAGCGCGTGCTCGGCGCAGCGCGTGAGCACCTCGCCCACGACCGAGCCCATCGAACCGCCCATGAACGCGTAGTCGAGGACGGCGACGACGGCCGGAACGCCGTCGATCTCGCCCTGTGCGGCCTGGATCGCGTCCGGCCGCCCCGTCTTCGCTTCGCTGTCCCGGAGGCGGTCGCGGTAGCGCTTGCCGTCCTTGAACTTCAGCGGGTCGACCGGGCGCACGCCTTCGAAGAGCGGCTGCGCGCCGTCGCCGAGGAGGAGCTTGATCCGCTCGGCCGCCGGCATCCGGAAGTGGAACCCGCATTTCGGGCAGACACGCACGTTCCGCTCCAGCTCCTTGAGATAGAGCGTCTCGCGGCAGCCCTCGCATTTGAGGAACAGCCCCTCGCCGAGCGAGGCCGCGGTCTTGGGGTCGCGCGGAGCGCGCGGGCCCTTGTCCTTGCGAAACCACATGGGTGGGGGTGGATGTTACCGCGCCGGAGGGGGGCCGAACGAGACGAGAGGCCTGCCGGCCGGGCCGGAGGCGACGCGCGCCGAGACCGCGAAGAGCTCCGAGAGCAGCCGGCTCGTGAGCGTCGTGGCGACGGGACCCTCGGCGAGGACGCGCCCTCCCGCAAGGAGGACGGCGTCGTCGGCTCCCTCGGAGGCGACGTCGATCTCGTGCGTCGAGAAGAGGACGCACCCGCCCTCGGCGGCGCGGCGGCGCATCGCGTCGAGGACGAGGAACCGGTGGCGCGGGTCGAGGTTCGCCGTCGGCTCGTCGAGGAGGAGGACGGACGGGAATCCCGCGAGGACGCGCGCCAGGAGCACGCGCTGGCGCTCTCCGCCGGACATGGCGCGGATGTCCGCGTCCGCGAGCGCGGTCGCGTCCATCTCCAGGAGCGCGGCCTCCGCCGCGGCACGGTCGCCCGCGCCCGGGACGCCGAAGGCTCCGAGGTGCGGGGTGCGGCCGAGGAGGACGAGGTCCCGCGCCCTCATCGGAAAGAGGGGCTCGAAACCCTGCGGAAGGTAGCCGATCGCGCGCGCCGCTTCCCGGCGCGGCACGGACGCCAGGCTCCGCCCGGCGAGCCGCACGTCGCCGGCCTGCGGCTTCAGCACGCCCGCGAGGGCCTTCAGGAGAGTCGACTTGCCGGAACCGTTCTCGCCGAGGAGGACCGAAACGCGGCCGGGCGCGAGGCCGAGCGAGACGCCCTCGAGGACGGCCTTCCCGCCGTACCCGGCCGAGAGGCCGTGCGCCTCGAGCCGCGGCGTCACGGGCGTGCCCTCAGGAGAAGGAGGAACGCGGGCGCGCCGAGGAGAGCCGTCACGGCGCCGACGGAGATCTCGGCCGGCGCGAACAGGGACCGCGAGAGGGCGTCGGCGGCGACGAGCAGGGCCGCGCCTCCGAGGAACGACAGGACGAGGAGCGCGCGGTGCCCGGGCGCGAGGCGGCGCACGGCGTGCGGGACGAGGAGGCCGACGAAGCCGATGATTCCCGTCGTCGCGACCGCGGCGGCGGCGAGGAGCGAGGCGGCGAGGTACGCGATGCGCTTCACCGTCTCGACCGGGACGCCGAGCGTCGCGGCCGTCTCCTCGCCGAGCGCGAGCGCGTCGAACGCGCGCGCGAGCGGCAGGAGGAGGGCGAGCCCGAGCGCCGCATAGACGGCCAGCGCCTTCACGGCGCCGGGCGTCGCGCCCGCGAGCGAGCCGAGCATCCAGAACACGAACGACTGCGTGCGCGCCGCGTCGCCGAAGGACAGGAGGAAGAGGAGGATCGCGGACGCGAGCGCGTTCACGACGACGCCGGAGAGGAGGAGGCGCCCCCGGTCCAGCCGTCCGCCGACGGACGCGCCGGCGCCCACGACGAGGACCGCCACGAGCGCGCCGAGAAAGCCCGCGAGCGGGAGCGCGAACGAGGCGCCCCACGCGCCGCGCGCGCCGAGGCCGAGGAGCGCTCCGAAGAGCGTCCCGCAGGCGGCGCCGCCCGAGACGCCGAGGAGGTAGGGGTCGGCGAGAGGGTTTCCGAGGAGCGCCTGAAGAGCCGCGCCCGAGACCGCGAGCGCGCCGCCCACGAGCGCGCCGAGCAGCGCGCGCGGAAGCCGCAACTCGCGCACGATCGTGACGGCCTGCGCGTCGCCGGAGCCGAAGAGCGCGTTCCAGACCTCGCCGGGCGAAAGCCGCACGCTTCCGAAGAGGAGCGAGGTTCCGACGAGGGCGACGAGGGCGGCGAAAAGGACCGCCGCCGCCCACAGGGAACGGCCGGACGGGGCCGGCGTCACGGCGCGCTCCCGAGAGCCGCGAGCGCCTCGAGCGCATCCACGAGGCGCGGCCCCGGACGCTCGAGGAGGTCGCCGGGCAGCGTCGCGACGCGCCCGTCCCTCACCGCGGGCACGACGCGGAACGCGCCGCCCCGAAGCGCCGCGCCGAACGCCTCCGCGTTCTCGGCGGTGGCGGGCCGGACGACGAGGTCCGGATTCCACGCGGCGAGCGTCTCGAGCGAGACGCGCGGCCAGTCGCCCGCGGCCGCCGGGACCGCGTTCGTGAACCCGGCACGCGCGAGCACGTCGCCCACGAACGTCGCCCGGCCCGCGACGACCGGCGGGTCGGGCCACACGAGGACGAGGGCCGTCTTCCCGCGGTGCGCGCGCCCGCGCGCCTCGGCGGCCGCGATGCGGCTCCTCAGCGACGCGACGAGGGCCTCGGCCTGCTCCGGCTCGCCGATCGCGGCGCCGACGCGCGCGACGTCGCCGAGAACCCCGTCGAGCGATGTCCCGGAGGTCACGAGCACGTTGAGCCCCATCGCCGTGAGTTTCTCCCAGGCCGCGCGGTCGGTCCCGTCCCGCGAGACGACGACGAGATCCGGCGCGAGCGCGACGACGCGCTCGAGGTCCGGCGCGAAGCCGCCGAGCCGCGCCTTGCCCGCGGAGCCGGGCAGGTCGCGGGCGAAGTCGCTGACGCCCACGACGCGCGGCGCCGCGCCGAGAGCGAAGAGAATCTCCGCCGCCGAAGGGGCGAGCGCGACGATGCGCCGGGGTGGAGCGGGATTCGGGACCGGGGCGGCGAGAAGGGCCGCCAAGAGGAGGAGCCGGAGGCTCAGGATTCCTCGGCTTCCTCGAGGTCGTTCGGGACGCCCAGCCTCAGGCACGCGGCGGCGTACATCTGGCGCGCGGCCTTCTGGGCGTTCTGCAGCTCGGCCAGCCTTTCCTTGACCTTGGAGAGCTCGGCCTGGATGTCGCCCTCGAGCTGGTCGATCTCGGCCTTCGTGACCGACCGCGTGTGCTCGTAGAACTTCTTCTGCTCTTCGGAAAGGCTCATGCGCTACTCCTCGGGCGAACGGTCACGGACGAACGGCGATCGGGAAGGTCTTCCACATCTTGACCTTCACGCCGTCCTTGGTCGCCGGCTCGATTGTCGCACCCTTCAGGGCGCGCGCGGCCGCGTCGTCGGCAAACTTGTAGCTCGAGGGCCGGATGAGGCGGGTCTCGACGATGGCGCCCTTCTCGTCGACGAGAGCCATGAGGACGGGCGTCCCGATGGATCCGTCCGCGGACCGCTTGACCTGCCGGGCCTGCATCGGCAGGCCGCTCATCGGCCCCAGGCGCACGAGCTTCGGCTCCACGACGCCTTCACCGGGACCGACGAGCTCGCCCTCCTTGACGGGCGCGTTCGTCGCGGCCGGAATCACCGGCGCCTTCTCCGGCGCGGACACTTCCGTCGGAACCGGCGCGGCGGCCGCGGGCTCCTGCTTCGGCGGCGCTGCGACGACGGGCGGCGCCGCGACCGGGAGGGGCTCGGGCGCCTTCGCAGCCGCCTCTTTCGGAGCCTCGGCCGCGGTCTTCGCGGGCTGCAGCGTGAGGACCGCGGGGGCCGGCGCGGCGCCCGCCTTCCCGGCCGCCGTCTGCTTGGCGGCTTCCTTCGCGGCCTTCTCGCGCTCGGCGGCGAGCCGGCGCGCCTCGGCCTCGACGGCCTTCGGGTCGACGACGCGGGGCCCCTCGGCCGCGGGAGCGGGAGCCGCGGCGGCGGCCGTTTCGGGCGCGGGCGCCGAGACTTCGGTCTTCGGCGCGGGAGCCGGCGAAGCGGCCTTCGGGCCCGACCACCTGTCCTTCGTCATGAAGAGCGCGACGCCGACGAGCGCGGCGGCCGCAAGGCCGATTCCTGCGACGAGGCCCGTGCGGCTCCCCTTCGACTCGCCCGCCGCCGGAATCGACGCCGCGGCCTCGGCGGCCGCGCGCGGCGCCTCCCGCCGCGGCACGGCGGCGCTCTCGCGCGGCGCGGGCGCCGGAGGCGTGTACGGGATCTGCATCTCCCCGGTCTGGTGGATGAGAAGGCCCTTGCCCTTCTTCGGAAGCACGGGAGCCGCCGCGGGCGCGGGCACCGAGTCGCGCGCCGCGTCGAACGCCGCGTCGATCTCGTCGCCCGTCGGGGACGACTCGGGGGCCTCGAGGAGACGGTGCAGGTAAATCGCGACGTCCGCGGGCCCGGGCGAAGGCTGGAACGCGTAGAGGACCGCGTGGAGGTCCTTCTCCATCTCGGACGCGTTCTGGTAGCGGTCCTGCGGATTCTTCGCGAGCGCCTTGAGGACGATCTGGTCGACGCGCTTGGACACCTCGACGCCGCGCACCGACGGAGCCTCGACCTCGCCCTCGCGCACGCGCTCGAGGATCGACATGTCCGTGTCGCCCTCGAAGAGCGGCGCCCCCGTGAGCATCTCGTGGAGGACGGCGCCGAGCGAGAAGACGTCGCTGCGGCGGTCCACGCGCTTGCCCCACGCCTGCTCCGGGGACATGTACTGGAGCTTGCCCTTGAGCGCCCCCGAGATCGTCGTCGAGACCTTGCTCGCGGCCTTCGCGATTCCGAAGTCGCAGAGCTTGATGTCGCCTTCGTAGCTGATGAGGATGTTCTGCGGCGAAACGTCGCGATGGACGAGGTTCAGCTCGGTGCCGTCCGCGGCGGGGCGGCGGTGCGCGTAGTCGAGCGCGTTCGCGATCTTGGCCGCGACGAAGAGCGCGAGCTCGGGCGGCAGCGGGTAGGACCTCTCCTTGCCGAGCTTCAGGAGCGTGCGGAGGTCCTTGCCCTCCACGAACTCCATCGCGATGTAGTGCCACGCGTCGACCTTGCCGAGGTCGAAGATGTGCGTGATGTTGTTGTGGTTGAGCTGCGCCGCGAGCTTGGCCTCGTCGATGAACATCGTGATGAACGCGTCGTTCGCCGCCATGTGCGGGACGATGCGTTTGATCGCGACGATCTTCTCGAAGCCCTCCTCGCCACGCATGCGGGCCTTGAACACCTCGGCCATCCCGCCGGAGCCGATCTTCTCGAGGAGCTGGTACCGCCCGAACTGACCGGGCGCGGGCGTGACGCGCCTCGCCGGGGCGGCGGGCGCCGCCACGCGAGGCGGCGCAGCCGGCGCCGGGGCCGGTGCGACGGGGGCCGGCGCGACGGGGGCCGGCGCGACGGGGGCCGGCGCCGCGGGCGCGGACACGGGCCGCGGCGCGGGCGGCTCGAGGGGCGGAGTCTTGAGCCGCAGCGTCTCGCCGGAGACCTCGCGCGCGGCCGGGCGGACCGCCTTCGAAATCGGCATCAGCCCCGAGAGCGTGTCCTTGAGAAGCTTGTCCACCGACGCGTTCGAGGCGGGCTCGGCCGGGCGGGCGGATCCGGACGCGGCCGAGTGCGCGAGCGCGCCGAGCGCCTGCTCGACGTTGACCCGGGCGGTCCGCTCGGTCGGGGCGGGACGCAGCGGCTCGCCCGCGGCGGGGAACGGGTCGCTCACGGGCTTCCGTGGAGGGGGCATGAGGCCCGAGAGCGTGTCCTCGAGACGCTTCTGGAGAACCGGGTCCGCCGCGGGTGACGAGACACGCTTCGCCGGCGGAGCCGGAAACGCCGGGTTCGTGGCGGACGAGGAGCGCGCCGGAGGCACGCCGGTCGTGACCATCGGAGACGGCACGGTGTCGTTCGAGCCGCCCTCGCCGAGCCCGGTCAGGACGTCCGAAAAGATGTCGTACGCCGAGAGAAGAGGCGCGGCGGGGTCGCTGGCGCCCGGGGGGGGCGACATGTCGAGGACCGGGCGCAGTCCCAGCGCCATCGCGACTTCGGCCTGGAAGACTTCTTCCGTGAAGGGCTTCTCGAGAATGCTCGTCGCGCCGACGCGCTGGGCGTCCGCGCGCTTGTTGCGCCCCTTGTAGCCCGACATCATGAGCAGGATCGGCGGCGTCGGCCCCATGGCCTGCATGCCCTTGATGACGTCCGGCGTCCGCATCTTCGGGAGAACGGACGAGACGAGGACGAGGTCCGGACGGACGCGGCGGTAGGCCTCGAGGCCCTCCTCGCCGTCGCGCGCCGCCACGAGCTCGACGTCCGGCTGCGTCAGCAGGAATCCCCGGATGCGGTCGAGATACCGCGGTTCGTACTCGATCAACAGAAATTTCATTATTCGAAAAATCTATTATCGCCTGCATGTCGGGCGTGTCAACGGATCCCCGCCAGAGGCGCCTCTTCGTCGAGGCGCTCGGCTGCAAGGTGAGCCGTGTCGACGCATGCGCGACGGCGGCGCCTTTCGCCCGCGCGGCAGCGCCGGCGGGGGCCGACGTCGTCCTTCTCCACGGCTGCGCGGTCACGGAGCGCGCCTTGCGCGACGGGCGGCGCGCCGTCCGCCGGCTCCGCCGCCAGAGCCCGGACGCGACGCTCGTCGTGTCGGGATGCCTTGCCGAGGACGCGGCCCGCGGCCTCGCCGCCATGCCCGAGGTCGACCTCGTCGTCCCTCTCGCCGCGCGCGCCGGCCTCGGGGCGCTTCTCGACGCCCGCGACGCGGGTCTCCTCCCCGGCAAGATCGCGGGCGACGACGGAACCCGCGGCGCCGCACTCTTCGCGATGCCGGCCGAGGGACGGGCCGCGTCGGCGTTCCTCGACGCCGGCCGCACGCGCGCGTTCCTGAAAATCCAGGACGGCTGCCGCCGGCGCTGCGCGTTCTGCATCGTCCCGAAGCTGCGCGGGGCCGAGCGCAGCGCCTCGCGCGCCGACGTCGCCAACGCCGTGCGGGCGCTGGGCGCATCGGGCGTCCCCGAGGTCGTGCTGACGGGCATTCACCTCGCGGCGTTCGGCGGGAGTGAACGCGGCGGCGGCGCCCTCCTCGCCCTCCTCGACGACCTCGAGCGCGATGTTCCTCGGTGCCGGGTACGGCTCTCTTCCCTCGAGCCGATGGAGGCCGGCGTCGAGCTCGCGGCGCGTGTCGCCGCGTCGCGCGTCGTCGTTCCGCACCTGCACCTTCCGCTCCAGTCGGGGTCCGCTTCCGTTCTCAGGCGGATGCGCCGCGGGATCGTCCCCTCGCGCTACCGCGCCCTCGCCCGCGCGGCCGTGCGCGCGAACCCGCGCCTGCACCTCGCGACCGACCTCATCGCCGGCTTCCCGGGCGAGACGGACGCCGAGTTCGAGGAGACGCTGCGCTTCGTCGAGGAACTCCCGTTCGCCTCGCTGCACGTCTTCCCGTTTTCCCCGCGTGCCGGGACCGACGCGGCCGCATGGCACCGCGACGAGGCCGTGCCGGCCCGCAAGGTGACGGAGCGGACGCGTGCTCTTCGCCGCCTCGGGGACGCGAAGGCCGCCGGGTTCGCGGCTCGCGCGTCCGGAACGGTCGCGGACCTCGTCGTCCTGGGCGGCGGACGAGGCCTGACCGACCATTACCTCGAGGTCGGACTCCGCCTCCCGGACGCCGACGCCGCGCCCGGCCGCCGGCTCGCCGTCCGCCTGGCCGCATCTCCGGAGGACGGCACGCTGGAAGCGCATCCCTGCTAGACTTCGCCCCCCGAAAAAGTCGAGGTGAGTCATGTCCGGTCACAGTAAGTGGAGCACGATCAAGCACAAGAAGGGCGCCGCCGACGCCAAGCGCGGGAACCTCTTCACGAAGCTGATCAAGGAAATCACGATGTCCGCCAAGGTCGGAGGCGGCATCGTGGAGTCCAACCCGCGCCTCCGGTCGGCGGTCCTCGCCGCGAAGAAGGCCTCGATGCCGTCGGACAACATCGACCGGGCGATCAAGCGCGGCACGGGCGAGCTCGAGGGCGTCACTTACGAGGAGCTCATGTACGAGGGCTACGGCCCCGGCGGCGCCGCGCTCCTCATCGAGGTCATGACGGACAACAAGAACCGTACGGCCTCGGAGATCCGCCACCTCCTGACGAAGTACGGCGGCAACATGGCCGCTTCGGGCGCCGTGGCGTTCCAGTTCTCGAAGAAGGGCTACATCGCGGTCGAGAAGAGCGCCGTCAAGGAAGACACGCTCATGGAGCTCGCGCTCGAATCGGGCGCCGAGGACTTCAAGGCGGAGGACTCGGACGTCTTCGAGGTCTACACGGACCCGATGTCCTTCGAGACCGTGAAGGCCGCGATCGAGGCGAAGAACATCGCCGTCCAGACGGCCGAGATCCAGATGGTTCCGCAGAACACGGTCGCCGTGGAGGACAAGGCGCCCGCGCTCATCAAGCTCCTCGAGATGGTCGAGGACAACGACGACGTGCAGAAGGTCTGGTCGAACGGCGACATCGACGAGAAGTACCTTCAGGAGTAGATGAAGATCCTCGGCGTCGATCCGGGGAGCCGCGCGGCCGGATGGGCCGTCGTGGACTTCACGGCTGCGCCCCGCCTCGTGGCCGCCGGCGTCATCCGGCCCCCGGCGTCCCTCCCCTTCGCCGAGCGCCTCGCGCACCTTCACCGCGCCCTGACCGAGATCGCCGGGCGCGAGGCGCCACAGGCCGCGGTCGTGGAGAAGGTCTTCGCGGGCGTCAACGCCCAGAGCCTCATCACCCTCGGCGAGGCGCGCGGCGTCCTCCTGCTCGCGCTCGCCCAGGCCGGTCTCGCTCCGGCCGAGATCACACCCGCCGAGATCAAGCGCGCCGTCGCGGGCTCGGGCACGGCCGAGAAGGAGCAGGTCCGCCGGATGGTCGCCTCGCTCCTGGGCAAACGCCTCGCCCTCGACGCGTCGGACGCGGCCGCGGCGGCCCTCGCGCACGGCTTCGTCGTCGCCCGGCGGGGCGCGACGCGCGGCCCGGAGGCGCTCACCGCCGCCGCGCGCGTCGTCGTCCGGCGCCCCGCGGGCTGACGCGTGTTGAGGAAAGCCGCCCCCGGCTGCTATCGTCCGCACGGCAACTGATGTCTTTTCAAGGTTCTCTGAACGAGCTGCCGCTCGCCGACATCGTCCAGCTGGTCGCGGTTTCCGGCAAGACGGGCATGTTCTCGATGACGCGTGCGTCCGAGAAGGGATACGTCTACCTCCAGAACGGGCAGATCACGCACGCGAAGGTCGGCGACGTCGAGGGCGACGACGCGATCTACGCGCTCTCGCTCTGGAACCAGGGCACGTTCCAGTTCTCCCCGGGTGTCGAGAGCGACGCGCACACGATCACGCGCTCGAACACGAATCTGCTCCTCGAGGCCGCCCGCCGCAGCGACGAGTGGAAGATCCTGTCGCGCAAGATTCCGGCGACCGACTCCGTGCCCGTCCTCATCGCGCGCGACGGAATGACGGGCCCGGTCACGCTGACGCCCCTCGAATGGCGCGTCGTGACGAAGACGGACGGCCAGCGCTCGATCGAAGACATCGCCCGCGGCCTGAAGCTCTCGTCCTTCGACGTCGCCAAGACCCTCTACGGCCTCGTGACGGCCGAGCTCGTCGAGATCTCGAAGGCGCGCCCCGCCGCCGCCCCGGCGCGGGTCCTCTCCACGGTCGCGGCGCCGGCCATGCCGCCCGCCACGGGCCAGAGCGTCGCAAACGTTTCGACGCCGAACGGCGCCTTCCAGGCCCTCTCGAAAGGCGACGAAAAGCGCAGCCTGCAGATTCTCTGCACCAAGGTGAAGCAGGAAGCGGAGGTCGCGGCCGCGGCCTCCGGGGACGCCTCGATCGAGCGCCCTTACCGCGCGGCGCTGGCCGAACTCGACCGCGGCCGGGGCCTGGACGTCGTGCGCGACCTGATCCGGACCCTGGAGGAGGCGATCGCCGCGCTGCGGGGCCCGGCGGCCGCCCGGGGGTTCCGCGAGAAGATGAATCCCCTCCTCTGACCGTTAAGTCCTTCCCCTCGTTTGCTCTCGAAGGCAGGGACGGGTTAGACTCAATCGGCAATTTCCCGTCTTCTGAGCATCGGTTCGAGGCAAGTCCCCGCCAAACCCGGGCCCTCACGCCCGATGCAGGCGGCAAAGGAGATTCGATGAGACGGATGCGGACCCGACTGTCCCTCGCCGCGGCCGTGTGTTTCGTGCTCTCCCTCCCGGCGCGGGCACAGGTCGCCCCGACCCTCTCGGGCGAAACGGGCCTGTTCGAGATCACGACCGCCGACATGATCGCGGCCGGCCGGTTCTCTCTGGGCCTTTCGTGGAGCATGTGGCCCCGGACGGCGGCGCCGATCCCCAGCTCGTCGCCGTATCCGGACGACCCGCTCCGCTACTCCCTCCAGCGCATCGGCGGCAGCGTCGGCTACGGTCTCACCGACCGATGGGAGATCGTGTTCGGGACCGGCGGCAACCGGTACAACGCCGATTCGGACAACTGGCACGGGATGATCAACGGCCGCGCCCTCTACGGCGGCTTCACGCACTCCGAGATGGACAAGGTCCGGATCGGGACGAAGGTCCTCCTCAACCCGCGCGATCCGGTGCGCGCCACGATCTTCGGCGGCATCGCGATCCCCACGCAGTCCGAGAACGACGCGAACGCGATCGGGACGAATCGCGCCGACTACGATTTCGGCGCCTCGTTCACGTACGGCTGGGTCACGTTCCAGACGAGCTACGTGCTCAAGGGGACCGTCGGGACCGGCTCGCCCTCGCCGGGCGGGTTCCCGAGCGGCTACACCCTCTCCAACGAGTGGCGGAACGCCGTCGGCATCGCGGTCCCCATCGTGCCGAGGGTCTTCAAGGCCATCGGTGAGATCAACCGGGTCCACTACGACGGTGGAACGACCCAGGCCTCCGACTACTCCGAGGCGCTCGTCGGCGGGCGCGTCTGGTTCGGCGACTTCTCCGCTTCGGGCGCGGTCCGCATCGCGATCGACCAGTGGTCCAAGTACGGGTCGACCCCCAGCCCGATCGGCGGACTCGTCCAGTTCGCCTACGCGCCCCCGGTCCTGCAGCCCGCGAAGACCAAGATCGTCCTGCCCGACGAGCCCCCGCCGCCGGCCGAGCCGGTGCCCGCGGCCCCCGCGCCCGCGCCCGTCGTCGCGCCCGCGCCGGCCCCGGCCGAGACCGCCGTCGTGACCGCTCCCGCCGCGCGCCCCGCGACCTCGACGACGGACGAGATCCTCTTCGACCCGGCCAAGAGCCGCCTCACGAACATCGCCAAGGCGATCCTCGACGGCGTCGCCCTCCGCCTGAAGAACAACCTTGCGGCGGCGTGCACCGTCTCCGCCTGGACGGACGCCAAGGAGAAGGGCGACCGCGCGGCGCTCGCGAAGGCTCGCGCCGAGGCCGCGAAGGACTACCTCATGAAGCGGCACGGGATCGACGGCTCCCGCATCGCGACCGAGGTGAAGGGCGACGGCGACGCCGGCGACGCCACCCGCAACCGCCGGGCGGTGGTCTCCGTCACGTTCCCCTGAGCCTCCCCTGAATCGGCCCGCCACGGCAGCGTTACACTGACGCTGCCGTGGACGCGGGATCGAGCGGGCTCTTCTCCACCGGGACGTTTTCGACGGGCGCCGGTCCGGGGGGCGGCGGCGTGTTCCGGTCCCGCGCGCTCGTCGTCCTCGCGACGGCCGCGGTCGTCGGGCTCCTCTGGGCGGGCAAGGTCCTGTTCGTGACCTTCTTCTTCGCGCTGTTCCTTTCCTTCGCGCTCCAGCCGTTCGTCGGGCTTCTCGAGCGGCTCCGTCTGCCGCGCACGCTCGCGGTGCTCGTCGTCATCCTGCTCCTCACGGCGCTCGTGGTCTTCTTCGTCGTGAACGCCCTCGGCCAGATCGAGGCGTTCTCGCGCGACCTTCCGTCCTACGAGACGAAGATCCGCGCCTTCACGTCCAAGGCGCAGGGGCTCTTTGCGCAGCTCGAGGAGCGCACGCGCTCGCTGCTGCCCGAGGCCGACCGGACGACGCGCTCCGTCCGTCTCGAGGCGGACGCCTTCGACGCGCTCTCGCGCGTCGCCCTTCAGGTCAAGACCATCCTCTCCCTTCTTCTCTACGCCGCCGCCGTCCCGATGCTCTCCTTCTTCATGCTCAAGGACCGCGAGAAGTACGGCGGCGCCGTCGCGAAGATCCTCCGGCTGAAGGGGGGACGCGCCGCTCAGGACTTCGCCGAGGGCGTCGCGCGCGTCCTGTCGGGCTACGTCCTCGGCGAGGTGTTCGTCGTCCTCATCACGGCCTGCGTCACGACGGCCGGCCTCCTCGTCCTGCGCGTCCCCTACGGTTACGTGCTCGGGCCGATGGCCGGCGTGTGCGTCCTCATCCCGTACGTCGGCGTCATCATGTCGACGACGCCCGCGTTCCTCGTCGCGATCCTCGCGTCGAGCGACGCAGCGCTCCCCGTGAAGGTCCTCATCTTCTACTCGGTCGTCCAGTTTCTCGAGGGCAACGTCCTGACGCCGTTCATCGTCGGGAGCCGCGTGCGCCTGCACCCGCTCGCCGTGCTCTTTGCGTTTCTGTTCTGGGGCATCCTCTGGGGCGTGCCGGGCGCGATCCTCGCGGTGCCGCTGACCGCGACGATCAAGGTCGTCACGGAGCGCTTCGAGCGCTACGCGCCGTGGGCCGCGCTCCTCGGCGAGAGGACGCCGGACCCGGAGCCGCCGGAGGAACCGGAGTCGTTGTTGGCCAATCTGTAATTCACCGGTTATCTGAGTCCGTCGCTCACCTGGTATGTGTGGTGGGCTGCCGTAGACTCCTAGTCACATGCTGGCTCCGTCGAGGTCTAAAGAGGTGCTCAGCCCGCGCTCGCCGGCAAGTCGAGTCGAAGAGCCGCTTCGCGGCTTTCTTCGTTGGGCCGGTTCAAAGCGCCTGCTCGTGCCGCAAATACTCCCGGTTGTTCCCTCCACCTTCAACCGATATTTCGAGCCCTTCTTTGGCTCTGGCGCCCTTTTCTTCTCGCTTCGGCCGCCCTCGGCTCAACTAAGCGATACCTGCCAGCCCCTAGTCGCCACATATCTCGCCGTCAAGAACGACGTACAACAAGTTCTCAGTCACCTGTCAGGGCTCCGCCCATCGAAGCGACGTTTCCTTGAGTGGCGCCGGATGAGCGCATCTGATCCCTTCTTCGATGCTGCGAGGTTCATCTACCTGAACAAGGTCTGTTGGAACGGCCTCTATAGAGTCAACCTCGCCGGTGAATTCAACGTCCCCTACGGCCGTCCGAAAACATGGAACATCATCGATCCGAAGTTACTCAAGGACTGTGCTGCCGCGCTCAGAAAGCGCGCTGTTTCGCTCAGACACAGCGACTTTCGGAAGGCGCTTCAAGGCGTAAAGGCCGGCGATCTCGTTTACCTTGATCCACCGTACGTCACAATGCACAACAACAACGGCTTCGTTGAATATAACGAGAAACTCTTCAGCTGGGCAGATCAACGCGATCTGGCGTCGCTCGCTGTTCGGCTCGCTGATCGTGGGGCGCAGGTCATCGTGAGCAACGCAGATCACGACAGCGTGATCGACCTGTATCCCGGCTTTCATCGAAGCGTCATCACGCGCGCATCCACTCTTGCTAACGATGTCTCGAAGCGCCGCTCAGTTTCCGAGGTCTTACTCTCAACGCGAAAGCCGCCGAGGATCTAACGATGGCCGACGCCCGCGTTACGCTTCTTCAGACCAGCAGCATTGAAAAGAACCCGGAAAACCCGCGCCTGATTTTCCGCGAGGACGAGCTGGCCTCTCTGCAGGAAAGCATCAAGCACCAAGGGATCCTCGTACCACTCACTGTCTATCGTGAAGCAAGCCACTACCGTCTACTCGACGGCGAACGCCGTTGGCGCTGCGCCCTAAAGCTCAATCTAAAGCAAGTGCCCGCCATCGTTCAGGAGAAGCCGGACCGACTCCGCAATCTTCTGATGATGTTCGCGATTCACAACGCTAGACGCGACTGGGATCCGCTTCCGACAGCCTACAAACTGGAAGAAATCGAGAAGGAGCTCACGAAGAGGAATGAAGGCAGCAAGCCGACCGAAGGTGAGCTCGCTAGTGCCGCGTCCATGTCACGGGGTGAAGTACGCCGCCTGAAGAAGCTCCTTTCCTTGCCGGACAAGTACAGGTCAATGCTCCGTGCGGAACTCGAAAAGCCTCGAAGCAAGCAGGAGATCACCGTCGACCATGTCTTGGAAGCGACAAAGGCGGCAGAGTCGCTGCGAAAGCGAGACATTCTGAATTTCAAGGAAGAGGACTCGCTCCGCGATTCCATTCTCTCTAAGTACCGTACGCGAGTAATCAAGAATACCGTCGAACCGCGAAAACTCACACGGCTCGCACGCAGCGTCGCTCGAGGCGAGGTCACCCGGGACGTCGCCCGAGCCAGCGCCATGCGGCTCATTCGGGATCCGGAATTCAACGTAGAGCAGGCATACCAGGAGACGGTGGCGGCATCCGAGGCACAGCATCAGGCGGAGATGACTGTCTCGCGTCTCATCGAGAGGTTGGAACAGATCTCTCCGCCCAGGGTGTCCGAGTCTCTACGAACCGTCCTTCTCCGCCTCCGCACAACTATCGATCGACTTCTCGGATAGCGGATGGTTACGTTTCGCACTCTAGCCACCGGGTTAGAGGAGCACGCGACGGTGTGCCGGGATTACCTCAGTGGTATGGGATACAAAGTCCGACTCGAATACGCCGACGTTTCGTACCCTTCCATGCCCGCTCTATATGCACGCAGAAAGAGCACCACTCTAGTTATCGAAGTCACTTCAACCCCGTCCGATGCAGCAATGCGGGCGTGGCGTGACTATGGACGATCCACCGGCGCCGACTTCCGTTGCGCATTCTGTGTACCGGGCGAAGTCGTGCTCAGCAGTACGGTAATGGCGAGCGCGAAGGCAATGGGGATTGGAATACTCCGATCAGATGGAAGCAAGATCGCGGTTGTTGTCGATCACGTTGACCTTGGCCTTGAGCTCTCATCGAAACCGCCGCTAGCAGGCGAACCTCACACCGTACGTACTGCCCTGGGTCCTGCCTACGAGGCATTCGAAGCGGGCCGTTGGCAGGAGGGATTCGACGAGGCCTGTCAGGCCTTGGAGCAAGCGGCGAGAAAATACCTTCAGAAAGGGGTCAAGGCGGGATCCATAAAGATTCAGCCTAATTCCAAGGGCCGAGTACCGACCCCGGCGCAGATCGGAGCAATGCCGATCGGGCCCCTAATCGACGTATTTGATCGGATTACGTCGCAGACCAAGAGAGATCAAGTGGCGCAGCAGGCTCTCGCCCGAATCAACAAAGATCGAGTTCGGAACGCGCACAAGCGCAGAACTGCCCGGGCAGACAAGGCTGTTCGACAGAGCGTCCCCACACACGTCTGGGCCATCGTAAATGCCCTAAGAGAAATACTCAGGTAGACGTGAGACCAAGCTAGCCGGCCAGGTTCTTCCGCCGCACCGCGAGGAGGCCGCCGGCGACGCCGGCCGCGACGCCGAACGCGAGCAGGAGCAGTGACGTCGACCCCGGCAGGAAGCGCACGGCGAAGACGCCGAGGAACGCGTTCTTCGTCGCGGCCACCCACGCGATGACGCCGCGGTACACGAGCCAGAGGCCCGCGACCGCGAGCGCCGCGCCGAGGAGGCCCTGCGCGAGGCCGCCGAGGACGAACGGCCCGCGGATCAGGAGCTCGGGCGCGCCGACGAGCCGCAGGATCTCGATCTCGTCGCGGTGGAGGAGGATCGTCAGCCGCACCACGTTCGCGATCGTGAACGCGGCGCCCAGCGTCAGCAGCGCCGCGAGGACGAAGCCCGCGATCTTCGCGAGCTGCACGGCGCCCCGCAGCCGGCGGATCCAGTCCACGTCGAACTGGACCTCTTCGACCGCGCGGTGCGCGGCGAGGTTCTTCAGGAAGCCCGGGATCGCCTCGGACGCGACGGCGGACGGCTCGAGCTCCAGCTCGAGCGACTCGGGGAACGGGTTCGTCGGGAGAGAGCGCGCGGCGGGCGCGAGGGAGCGCCACCAGTCCGAGAAGCGCGCGCGCGCCTGCTCCGGCGTCACGCGCTTCGTCTTCGCGACGAGGCGCGAGTCCCGCGCGATGCGCTCGAGGTCCGCCCGGTCCGCGTCCGTCACGCCGGGCCGCAGGAACACGGTCACGGCCGACTCGTCCCGCACCGTCTCGACGACGCCCCGGAGGTTCTCCGCGACGAGAAAGAACGCGCCGACGAGGCCGATCGAAATCGCGATGAGCGCGACCGAGAGCGACGTCATGCGGCGCGCCCTCACGAGACTCTCGGCCGTCTCGCTCCACAGCGCGCCGAGCGACGCCGCGCCCTTCATCGCGGGGCGTCCTCGCGCCGGTGGGCGGCCTGCGGGGGGAGCGCCCCCTCCACGAGCCCGTCGACGACCCGGCCGCCGTCCAGCGTGAGACAGCGCCGCCCCGCTTCCCGGATGAGGTCCTGGTCGTGCGTCGCGACGAGCACCGTCGTCCCGCGCAGGCTGATCTCGACGAGGAGCTTCATGACCTCCTGTGCGAGGCGGTGGTCGAGATTGCCCGTCGGCTCGTCGGCCACGAGGAGCACGGGGTCGTTCACGAGCGCGCGCGCGAGCGCGACGCGCTGCTGCTCGCCGCCGGACAGCTCCTCGGGGAGCGCCGACATCCGGTGGTGCAGCTCGACGAGGCGCAGCGTCTGGTAGGCGCGGCGCCGGCGCTCGGCCGCGGGGACGCCGAGAAACTTCTGAACGTACGTGACGTTCTCGAGGACCGTCCGCCGCGGAAGGAGCTTGTAGTCCTGAAAGACGACGCCCATCGAGCGCCGCAGCGACGGGACGCGCGACGGCGGCATGCCGCTCACGTTCATCCCGTTCACGATGATCTGGCCCTCGGTGGGCGCCTCGGCGCGGAAGATCAGCCGGAGGAGCGTCGTCTTGCCCGCGCCCGAGGGCCCCGTCAGGAACAGAAACTCGCCCTTCTTCGCCTGGAACGTGACGTCCTTGAGGACGCGGCGGCCCTGGTATTCCTTGGCGACGCGGTAGAACTCGATCACGCGGGAGGCCCGAGCCGTTCCTTCAGCAGGCGGTTCACGACCGCCGGAGCGGCCTTGCCGCCCGTCGCCTTCATGACCTGTCCGACGAACCACCCGAACGCCGCGGCCTTCCCGCCCCGGTACGCGGCGACCTGCTCCGGGTTCGCCTCGATCACCGCCGCGACGGCTTGTCCGAGCGCGCCCTCGTCCGAAATCTGGACGAGGCCCTTCTCCTTCACGAGGTCCGCGGGCGCCTTCCCGGTCTCGATGACGTCCGGCAGGACCTCCTTCGCGATCTTTCCGGAGATCGTCCCGGCGTCGATGAGCGCGACGAGAGCCGCGAGGTGACCCGGCAAAACGGGGACGCGACCGGCCTGCCGGTCCGCGTCGGACATCCGGCCGAGGAGGTCCGAGAGGAGCCAGTTCGCAACCGCCTTCGGGTTCGACGGGTGGAGGGCGACGGCCGCCTCGTACCAGTCCGCCAGCGGCCGCGACGAGCACAGAAGCTCCGCGTCCGCGGCCGGCAGCGCGTACCGCGCCGCGAGCCGCTCCGCGCGCGGCTCGGGCATCTCGGGCAGCGAGGCGCGCACCGCGGCGACCCACGCCGCGTCCACCTCGAGCGCGCCGAGGTCGGGATCCGGGAAGTAGCGGTAGTCCATCGCCTCTTCCTTCGTCCGCATCGTCTTCGTCGCGCCGGTGCCCGGCTCGAAGAGCCGCGTCTCCTGCACGACCGTGCCGCCCGCGGAGAGGACGGCCGCCTGCCGCGCGATCTCGTGCTCGAGAGCCTTCTTCACGTGGGCGATCGAGTTGAGGTTCTTGATCTCGACCTTCACGCCCAGCGCGACGGCGCCCCGGAGCCGGAGCGACACGTTCGCGTCGCAGCGCAGCGAGCCCTCCTCCATGTTCCCGTCCGAGGCGTCCACCCAGCGCACGAGGCGGCGCAGCCTGAGGAGGTAGTCGAACGCCTCCTCCGGCGAGGCGATCTCGGGCTCCGTCACGATCTCGATGAGCGGCGTGCCCGCGCGGTTCAGGTCGACGAGCGAGGCGGACGACGACACGTCGTCCCACGGGACCTCGTGCATGGACTTGCCCGCGTCCTCCTCGAGATGGATGCGGTTCAGTCGGATCTCCCGGCGCCCCGCGTCCGTCTCGACGGCGACGCGGCCCCCGGTCGCGAGCGGCCGCTCGTACTGCGAGATCTGGTAGCCCTTCGGAAGGTCGGGATAGAAGTAGTTCTTCCGTTCGAAGACGGACCGCGCCTGGATCGCGCACCCGGCCGCGAGCGCGACGCGCATCGCGAGCGTGACCATTTCGCGGTTCGGGACCGGCAGCGTGCCGGGGTAGCCGAGGCAGACCGGGCACACCGCGGTGTTCGGCGGCGCGCCGAACGTCACGGGGCAGGCGCAGAACGTCTTGCTCTTCGTCTTGAGCTGCGCGTGCACCTCGAGCCCGATCACCGGCTCGAACGGGGACGTCGGCATCCCGCGAGTGTAGCGGAGGAGCGTGGCTTCGGATCGCGTCAGCGCCGGCCCTGTGCGATCTTCAGGGCCTCGGGCAGGCCCCTCAGGCGCAGCATCGCGAGGACGCCGAGCGCGGGCCCGGGCGCGAGGAGGGCGAAGACCCACTTCCAGGAGAGCACGGGCAGGAACGTCGGCACGAGGTCGATCGAGATCGCCGTCAGGAAAAACCCGATCGACGTCTGGAGCGTCAGCGCCGTGCCCATGTACGAGACGTCGCCCAGCTCCGTCACGGCCGCGGAGAACTGCGCGGAGTCCGCGACGACCGAGAAACCCCACACGGCCGCGACCGCGAGGAGGACGAGCGGCGGCCCTCCGTAGCAGAAGCCGATCGCGAGGCAGCAGGCGCCGCTGACGGCCATTGCGACGAACGTCACGAGCGTCCGCCCTTTCCGGTCGGCCGCGAGGCCCGCGGCGACGCAGCCGGCCGCTCCGCAGCCGATCACGAGGAACGACGCCGCCTCCGCGGCGGCGCGCGGCAGGCCGCTGAGCGTGAAGCTGGACCGCAGCATCACGGGGATCCACGTCCACATCGCGTAGAGCTCCCACATGTGGCCGAAGTAGCCGAAGCTCGCGAGGCGCACGCCGCGGTTCGCGAAGACCTTCGTGACCTGACTCGGGTCGAAACGCGCGGGCGCCGGCGCAAACGGGCCCTCCCTGACGAAGAGAAAGACGAGCAGGGCGCCGAGAACCGCGCCCCCCGACGTCGCGAGGAGCGTCGCGCGCCACGCGGAGCCGAAGACGGCGTTCGCGAGGTACGGGACGCCTTTGCCGAGCGTCAGCGCGCCGATCAGGACGCCGAGCGCGAGGCCGCGCCGCGCCTTGAACCACGTCGCGAGGATCTTCATCCCGGGCGGGTACACGCCCGCGAGCCAGAAGCCCGTCAGGAAACGCAGGACGAGGGCGGACGCCGGGCCGTGTGAATACAGCGCCAGGCACGCGTTGGCCGCCGCCCCCAGGAGGCTCGCGCCGACGACGAGCTGCCGCGGCGCCCAGACGTCCGGCAGGTTCAGGACCGCGCTCGCGAGCGTCCCCGCGACGAAGCCGAGCTGGACGGCGAGCGTGAGCCACGTCGCCGTGGAGTCCGACAGGCCCCACTCGGCCTTCAGGAGCGGAGAGACCGCGGACGCCGAGAACCAGAGCGACATCCCGAGGAGCTCGGCGGCCGAGAGGAGGACGAGAACGCGCCAGCGGCCCGGCGGGTCGGTTGCGGGCGCAGGCGCCGCGCTCATCCGGCGTCCGGGACGAGCTTGCCGGGGTTCAGGATTCCCTTCGGGTCGAGCGCCGCCTTCACGGCGCGCATCGCGGCGAGGAACGCCGGCGGGCGCCGCAGCGGCAGGAACTTCCGGAGCGTCAGGCCGACGCCGTGCTCGCCCGTGATCGTCCCCCCGAGCCGAACGGTCTCCTCGTAGACCGCGGCCATGACGGCCTCGACCGCCGCCTCGTCGAATGTGGCGCTCCCTTCGCGCAGGAGGCGCACGTGGAGGTTGCCGTCGGCCGCGTGGCCGTACGTGAAGGCGCGGAGGTGCGCCTCCGCGGCGCGCCGCCTCACGCCCGTCACGAGCGCGACGAGCTCCGAACGCGGCACCGCGAGGTCCAGCTCGAAGGACACGCCGAGCTCGTGGATCGCCTCGGCGATTCCGCGGCGCACGTCCCACAGCGCGCGGCGGCGCGGCTCGTCGGCCGCGAGCGCCACGTCGAGCGCTCCGCACTCGAGGAGGACCTCCCCCGCCGCCGTGACCTCGCGCTCGACCTCCTCCTCCGCCGCGCCGTCGAAGTCGAGGAGGATGCGCGCCTCCGCCTCGGGAAACGGCACGGGAACGCCCTTCTTCTTCGACGCGACCTCGGCTGCCGGCCTGTCGACGATCTCGCATGCGGACGGCACGAGGCCGCGGCGGTGGATCTCGAACACGGCCTTCGCGGCGGACTCCAGCGACGGGAACGGCGCGAGCACCGTGGCCCACGCGGCCGGCTTCGCGATGAGGCGCAGCCACGCCTTCGTGACGACCGCGAGCGTCCCCTCGCTCCCGACGAGGAGCGACGTGAGGTCGTAGCCCGCGACGTCCTTGCGCGTCTTGCCGCCCGTCACCGCGATCGAGCCGTCCGCGAAGACCGCCTCCAGTCCCATCACCCAGCGCCCCGTCACGCCGTACTTGGCGGCGTGCGGGCCGCCCGCGTTCTCGGCGACGTTGCCGCCGATCGTGCACGAGCCGCGCGAGGCCGGGTCGGGAGGGTAGTAGAGGCCCTTCTCTTCCGCCGCTTCCTGCAGCGTCTGCGTCACGACGCCGGCCTCCGCGACCGCGACGAAGTTGTCGGCGTCGATCTCGAGGATGGAGGTCATCCGGTCGAGCGCGAGGCCGAGGCCGCCGAAGACCGCGAGGGCGCCTCCCGACATCCCGGTACGCCCGCCCTGCGGCGTGACGGGGATCGCCCGCGCGCTGCAGAACGCGAGGAGACGCGAAACCTCCTCCGTCGTGCGCGGCCGCGCGACGGCTGCGGGGATCGCGACGAGATCGCGTGTCCAGTCCTTCGCGTACGGCGCGAGGTCGTCCGCGGCCGCGAGGAGGTGCGTCTCCCCGACGATCGCCGTCAGGGCGCGCGCTTCCTCGGGAGAGATCTCGCGCCGCGCCACGCGACGATCTTAAGATGTCGCCCATGACATGCGTCGCCTTTCTCGGGCTCGGCGCCATGGGCGCCCCCATGGCCCGGCGGATCCTCGCCGCCGGCCTTCCCACGACCGTCTGGAACCGCAACGCGGAGCGCGCGGCGCCGTTCGCGGCGCTCGGAGCCTCCGTCGCCAGGACACCGCGCGAGGCGGCCGCGGCGGCCGGGATCGTCTGCACCATGCTGTCCGACCCCGAAGCGGTCGAGGCCGTGGCGTCCGGGCCCGACGGCCTTCTCGCGGGCCTCGCGCCCGGAGCGCTCTGGCTGGATTTCTCGACCGTGACGCCCGCCGCGTCGCGCTCCTTCGAGGCCCGCTCCCGCGAGAAGAGCGCGCGTTTCTGCGACGTCCCGGTCGCGGGCAGCGTGAAACCCGCCGTCGACGGCACGCTCAAGATCCTCGCGGGCGGCGACGCGGCGGACCTCGAGCGCGGGAGGCCCGTCCTCGACGCCGTCTCGAAGGGCGTCCTGCACTTCGGCGCGGTCGGGCAGGGCTCCGCGATGAAGCTCGTCAACAACCTTCTCTTCGGCGTGACGCTCGCGGCCTTCGGCGAGGCGCTGGGCCTCGCGAAGAAGCTCGGCCTGCCGGAGAAGGAGACGACGGAGTGGCTCCTCTCCATCCCCTCGGTGTCGCCGTACCTCAGGGCGAAGATGGACTTTCTCGCCGCGGGCGGCGAGCCGCCGGCCTTCGGGCTCGCGCTGATGGAGAAGGACCTGCGCCTGATGGTCGAAGCGGGCGGCGGCCCGGCCGCGGCGCCCGTCGTCGAGGCCGCCCGGGCCGACTATGCACGCGCGCGCAAAGCGGGGCTCGGCGCGAAGGACTTCTCGCACGTCCTGTCGTTCCTGAGGAGCTAGCTGTAAAGACTCAGGAGGTTGTTCACCCGGGTTAGCCGGTGGGAAGCTGTTGGTGCGAAACAGCAGCAGGCCATCGGAGAAACCCGGATGAACTGCCATAGCAGAGCAAAGACGAACCCCCGAAGTCGAGAGCTAATCGTCC
>DASXVJ010000022.1:0-72657 GCA_036504335.1 Thermoanaerobaculia bacterium | reverse complement strand
AGACGAAATGCGCGCCGAGCGCCAGCGCCTTGATGACGTCGGTGCCGCGGCGGATGCCGCCGTCGAGGATCACGGGGATGCGCCCCTTCACGGCCGCCGCGACCTCGACGAGGCTGTCGATCGACGGGCGGGAGCTCTCCTCGGCGCGCCCGCCGTGGTTCGAGACGACGATGCCATCCACGCCGTGCGCGAGGCACAGGTCGGCGTCCTCGCGCGTGACGATGCCCTTGATGAGAAGCTTCCGCGGCCACGCGGCGCGCAGCTTCGCGACGTAGTCCCACGTGGCGTCGGCCGGGAAGATGCGGGTCACCCTGGAGACGTCGAGCCCTTTGAACATCGCCCGGTACGGCAGCGCGCCGATGACGTCGAACGGGTCGGAGACGTGGCACGACGAGCAGTCGCGTGTGTCGACGCGGCGGCTACGCACGAGCGTCTCGCGGTTGGATCCGCCCTGCAGGTCGACGGTGAGGACGAGCGCAGGGCAGCCGGCGGCCTCGGCCCGCTTCATGAGGCCCTGCGCCACGGACCACTGGTCGGTCGGGTAGAGCTGGTACCAGACGGGGCCGCCGCGCGCGGCGGCGACGTCCTCGACACCGGTGGACGAGAGCGTGGAAAGAATCTGCAGGGTCCTGCGCGAGCGCGCGGCGCGGGCGGTCGCGATCTCGGCATCCTCGTGGAACGCGTGCTGACTGGACACGGGGCAGAGGACGATGGGCGTCTCCCACGCCGTGCCGAAGAGCGAGACGGACGTGTCGGGCGCGTGGGCTCCGGCGAGGCGGCGGACGCGCAGCGGCGAGGAGAGGGCTCGCGGCGAGGAAGCGCAGGAAGTCTCGGCGGGCGGTCGTCGTCATCAGCCGGCCGGGCCCGTTCACTTCAGGTTCTGGAGAATGCCGGCGGAAGTGTCCGACATCTTCTTCAGGAGGTTCGAGAGAATCGCGATCAGCTTGGTTCTGCGATCCATGACCTGCTGCATTCTCATTTGATTCATCGTGCTCAGCTCGGCTACGGAGTCCGTCCTGCCGATCCATACCCGAAGAATCTCCTCGGCCTCGTAGACCGCGAGAAAGGCAAGGGCGTCGGCCGCACCGGCGATGCGGAGATTCGGCCAGCGGGCGTGGACGGCGACCCGGGCGAGGGACTCGGGGTCGCCGGTCCCGTTCGCGATGGCGTCGGCGTTCTGGCCAAGCCACGCCTTGACGGCGGGTGACGCCGCATTCCTGAGCTGCTCGCCGCGTGCCTTGAGGTCCGCCGGAACCGCAGGAACCCGCCGGTGAGCCTTGACGGCGGAGGTCTGAGCGGGCGCTTGAGGAGCGGCAATGGCCTGGGACTGCGTGGCGGCCTTGTCCGCGGCGAGGGCGCCCGAACCGGAGAGACCGCACGACACGAAGAGCGTAAACGCACCGAGACGGCATGTCCGCATGGCAGATTGTCCCACCTGTCGCCCGCCAGCCACGTCATGACGCTCCGGGACCATGCGCGAGCCTTGAAGGAGACGCGCTCCCAAGCCTATCTTGAGGCGACGACGGAGGAAGCCAACATGAGCCGCGTGCCGAACCGCTTGACGAGGGTCTTTCCGGGAGTTGTGCTGTCCGCCGTCCTGACGGGCCTCGCGGGCGGAAGCGTCGCGGCCCCCGTCACGACGGTGAAACAGCCGGCAGCTCCGGCGTCCGCGGCGGCGGCGCTCGCCATGCCCGCGGGGGCGGCGGTCTCGCCGGAAGCCGCGGAGCGGCTGCGCAAGGCGGGCCTCGACCCGAAGGACCCGAACCTCGGGGCGAAGCTCCGGTCGCTCGCGGCCGGCGCGAGCGCCGGATACGCGCGGGCGCACGTCATGTCTTCGACAGCCGCGTCTTCGGGCGGTGCGGGCAGCGCGAAGCAATCCATCGCGTCGAAGGGGGTGTCGGGCGGCGCGTCCAGCGCGCGGTTTTACGGACTGCCCGTTCCGGGAACGATCGTCGCGGCCTATGACGTTTCGGCGGCGCCTCTCCCCGGGAATCGGCCGATCTCGGCTCAACGAGGAAACCTGTTTCCCGGGTTGTACAACTTTCTCGTGAGGACGAACAAGAAGATCTCCGTCAAGAGCGGTCCGGCGTTCAGCGCCGCGTCGACGTCCCTGAGCTACGGCTGCGCGGCAGCGCTGGACCCGATCCATGCGATGGCCGCAGCCGCGGATGACCCGAGCTTTCAAATGGGGCTCCCCGCCCTCCCGCCCTCTGGCGGCGCGTATTCCTACTATGTGACCGTTCAGTTTCCGTCCCTTCCGGTCGGCCAGGCGCGTGCTGCACAGATGACGCTCTCGTTCGAGAACGTCGCGACGGCGCCGTATGGAGTGACTCTCCTGCCGGACACGGGGACGGCGACGGTCTCGGTCACGATCGACCAATCCCCGCAGGTCGCCGGGGTCGGCTCGGTTTCCCCGTGGGGCTCGACGAATCTCTCGAATGCGAACGCGAAGCTCGGGAATCCCTCGACGCCGCGCGTCGGCGCCGGAAACTGGCAGACGCAGACGTCCGGCGACGACCTCGTCGGCGTGAGCGTCGGGCTCGGGCCCGGCTGGACCGTGACGTCGACGGCCGTCAAGAGCGCCATGTCGGGCACGTCTCCGCAGGATCTGTCGCCCGACAACGCGTGGCGCGGCGCGGCGGTCACGATGCCGCCGTCCGGGAGCGACCTCAGGACCGCCGTCCACTGGCACTACAGCGGGATCGACTCGCTGACCTACACGCTCGAGTGGCGCCTCGCGGGGCCGATGGGGCAGCGCCCTCTCCTCACGATGGCGAAATACGGGAGCTGCGACCAGTAGCGGCGGACCGAACGCGCGGGCTACTTCGGCGGCACGGCGCCGCTCGCGGGCCAGCTCGTGTCGCCGATGCGCGTGAGGGTCATCTCGAAGAAGCGCACCGGGTCCTTGCCGGGCTCGAGGCGGTCGCCGACTTCCTTGAGCGTCCCGTCCTTGATGACGGCCGTGTACCGGATCGTCATCGGCCCCGCGGGAATCTCCCACGTGTAGCCGTCGAGCGTGGGCTTGATCGTGAAGTCGCCGACGTTGCCCATGGCGTGCGAGTGGAGCGTGTACGCGTTCTTCGCCGGGCTGAAGGAGATCGTTCCGAACGCGTTGAAGGCGACGCGGCCGTCGGCCTCGTAGCCGCGGCCCTCGATGACCTTCACGGCTCCGTCGAGGAAGGGGCCGATGCGCTCGGTCTGCGTGATCGCGTGCTTCTCGCCGTTCGGGAGAATCGTCCAGGCCGGGCCCCGCCAGACGCCGTCCATTGCGGCGAAGGCCTTCAGCGCGTCCCTCTGGGCGGCGAGGAGTGCGGCGGCGTCGGGCCGGCCTTGCGCGAGAGCGGGCGCGGCGAGGCAGAGGGCGAGCATCAACGGAAGACGGCGAGGTGTTCGCATGAGACGAATTCTCTCTTACTCCGGATACGGCGCCGTGAGGAGAGCCGCCATCGTCCGCATGCCGCTCAGGTAGTGGCCCATGCGGAGGTTCTCGTCGTACGCGTGCTGGTTGTTGTCCGGATTCACGACGGGGATCTGGACGAACGGCGCCTTCAGCGGCCCGACGATCGCGTGCGTCGGGAGCGTGCCGCCCATCATCCGGATGCGCACGAGGGGCGCGGCCGGCCAGGCGCCGGAGACGGCAGCCGCCGCCCAGCGCCCCACGGGCGCGTCGAACGCCTGGCGCGCGGCCTCTTCGGGGAGGTGCGCGTCGAAGCGCGCGAGCTTCGGCCAGCGGGCGCGCTCCTCGTCGGTGGGGTCCTTCTCGACGAGGTGCCAGCCTTGCGCCTCGACGTGCTTCTTCAGGAGATCGAGAAGGAACGCCGGGTCGGACTCGGGCGTCGTCCGGAGGTCCAGCTCGGCGACGGCGTCGCGCGGGAGGACGTTCGCCGCCTTCTCGCCGACGCTCGCCGACGCGAGGCCGCGGACGTTGAGCGACGGGTACTGCAGGGACTCCTGGTACGTGACGCCGACCTTCTCCTGCTGCGCGATGCCGACCCTCTGTTTCAGCGCGGCCTCGTCGTCGGGCACCTCCGCGAGCACCTTGCGGTCCGCGTCGGTCAGATTCGTGCGCCCGTAGTACCCGGGGACGGTCACGCGGCCGTCCTCGTCCTTCATCGAGGCGAGGAGCTTCGCGAGGCGCAGCGCCGGGTTGGGCACCCAGTTTCCGAAGTGCCCGCTGTGGAGCGGCGCGCGCGGCCCGTAGACGGTGAGCGTGACCGCGACGACGCCGCGGTTTCCGAAGGAGAGCGTCGGACGGTTTGACGCGTGGACGGGCCCGTCGAGAAGGACGACGGCGTCGGCGGAAAAGAGAGCGGCGTTGGCCTTGACGGCGGCGGCGATGCCCGGCGAGCCGATTTCCTCTTCGCTGTCGAGGAGGACCTTCACGTGGGAGGCGGGCTCGATCTTCTTCGCGCGGAGGACGTCGAACACGGCGAGGAACATCGCGATCGGCCCCTTGTCGTCGGAGGACGAGCGCGCGAAGACGCGAAGGTCCGGGTCGAAGCCGGGCTTGAGGAGCTCGGCGCGGTCCACCTCGGCCCATTTCCCGTCCGCGCCGCGGCGCTTGACGACGGGCAGCCACGGATCCTTCTGCGCCCACTGGGACGGCACGACGGGCTGGGCGTCGAAATGGATGTAGAAAAGAAGGGTCCTTTGCGCCGGCCGGGCCTTGCCGTACTCGGCGAAGACGAGCGGGCGGCCCTTGTTCTCGACCTGGCGCGTCGCGAAGCCCCGTTTCTGAAACGCCGTCTCGAGCCACGCGGCGTTCCGCTGGATGTCGGCGGGCTTCGCGGAGTCGTTCGGGAGGGCGAGGAACTCGAGGTACTCCGGAAAGCTCGCGACGGCGGCCGCGGCGATCGAGGCGTCGTCGACGCCGGGGGGAAGTGCGGCTTGCGCGGGGAGGGCGACGGCGGAGAGGGCGGCGCCGAAGCAGAGGGCAAGGGCGGTCGAGCGCATGCGAAGGCCTCCGCAGGCACTCTACGCCGTCGGCGGCTAGACTGTTTCCGACTGGAGGCTCCATGGCACGACGAAGCGAAGGCGAACGGGGCGTGGCCTGGCCCATGACGAACCGGTCGTTGCACGCGCTCGTCCTCCCGTTCCTCATCCTCGCGGCGCGCCGGGCGCCCGCGGACGACCGCGCCGCCACCGCCGTGAAGGCGCCCGCGGTGGGGCGGGCGCAGACGGGCACGATGGTGGCGGCGACCCCGCGGAAGAACGACTTCGCGTTGTCGCTCTCTCCCGCGAGCGTCTCGCTCCCACCGGGCGGGCACGCGACGTTCACGGTGTCGACGCACGTGACGTCGGGCTCGCCGGCCTCCGTCTCGTTCGCCGTGTCCGGCCTGCCCGGCGGCGTGTCGGGCTCGTTCAGCCCTGCCTCCGTCGCCGGGGGAGGCGGCACGACGCTGACGCTCGCCGCCTCGGCCTCGGCGGCCCCGGGGTCGCAGACCTTCACCGTGACGGGCGCCTCGAGCGCCGTCACGCACGCGCTCCACGGCGTCGTCGCAATCACCGTGGCGCCGAAGAACGACTTCGCGATCGCCCTGTCGCCCTCCAGCGCCGCGCTGTCGCCGGGCGCACAGGCGACGTTCACGGTGTCGACGTCCGTGGTGTCGGGCGCCCCGATGTCGATCGTGCTCTCCGTTTCGGGACTGCCGCCCGGCGTGACGGGAACGCTCAGCCCGTCCGCGGTTTCCTCGGGTGGCAACGCGACGCTGACGCTGGCCGCGTCGGCTTCCGCAGCATCGGCCTCGACGACGTTCGTGGTGACCGGGACGGCAGGAGCGGCGTCCCACGCGGCGAAGGCCTCGGTGGCGGTGCAAACGGGCAGCCTCCGCGCGTTACCGGCGCCTCGCTGACCAGAAGACGAACCGGCCCGAAGCGTCGTCGACGCCGGGTGTCAGGCGCTCGGTCTCTCGGCGCGCTTCTTCTCCACGAACCGGGCCATCGCGGAGAGGCTCCGGAGGTTCGAAGGGACGAACTCCGTGTCCGCGACCGTGAAACTGAATTCCGTCTCGAGAAACGCCACCACGCGGAGCAGCTCGATGGAGTCGAGAATTCCGTTTTGGACGAGCGGCAGGTCCGGACTGAGGGAACGCGCATCCGCGATCTTCAGCTCGTTCTCGAGGAAGTCGCGGATCCTCTCGACGACGATCATCGTGGCTCACGTTCCTTTCCGGCTCCCTCGGCTGCGGCGCGGAGAGCCTGCCGATCCACCTTTCCCGTCGAGGTCAAGGGCAGGGCCGCCACGAAGACGAACCGGCCCGGGATCATGTACTTGGGAAGCGTCTCGGCCAGACGGCGGCGGAGGCTCGCCTCGAGCCCGCGCTCCCCGGCCGCGCCGGGAGGCGCGACGAGGAAGGCGACGAGCTCGTTGTCCCGCCCTTCCGGCCCGCCGACTTCCGCCGCCACGACGGCGCCGTCTCCGAGCTCGCCCGTCCGGTGCAGAGCCGTCTCGACTTCGCCGAGCTCCACCCGGTAGCCGCGCACCTTGACCTGGTGATCGCGCCGGCCGTGGAAGGAATAGTTCCCGTCGGCCTGCCGGCGGACGAGATCGCCGGTCCGGTAGAGCCGATCCGTCAGCTCCGGGTGGAGGAAGTCGGGGATGAACCCCTTTTTGGTCAGCTCCGAATCTCCCCAGTAGCCTTCCATCAACGTGCCGCCGCGCACGAGAAGCTCGCCCGGCTCCCCGTCGGGCAGGGGCCTCAGGTCGCCGTCGACGACGACCCCTTCGCAGTTCTCGCAGTCGACGCCGATCGGAAGGGCTGCGAGATCCCAGGAGCCGGCGGGCGGAACCTTCCAGTACGTGCAGACGTTCGTCTCGGTCGGCCCGTAGAGATTGAAGAGCGACACGCCGGGACCGAGCGCGCGCTGCAGGTCGCGCAGCTCGGCGGCCGGGTAGGCCTCCCCGGCGAAGAGGACGGTTCTGAGCGCCGGAAAGGACCTGTCGCCGAGCCGTCCCATCCGCAGCATCCGGCGGAGGGCTCCGGGGACGGAGTACCAGACCGAGACTCCCTCGTTCTCGAGGAGGTCCGCCGACGCCATGGGGAAACGCGCCGTTTCCTCGTCGATGACGACGACGCGGGCGCCCGCGGCGGCCGAGGAAAAGAGGTCGAACGTCGAGAGGTCGAAATGGAGAGGCGCGTGATTCGAAACGACGTCGTCCGGGCCGACGTCGAATCGCCACGCCCCCCATTCGGCGAACGACAGCGCGGCGCCGTGAGACACCATCACGCCTTTCGGGACGCCGGTCGAGCCCGATGTGTAGAGGATGTAGGCGAGGTCCCGGACGTTCGGGGACGGCAGCGCGGCGGGGAGAGTCCGCTCGCCCCGGGGGAGCGCGGGGTGGATCTCGATCGAGGCGATCCCCGGGACCGCGCGGCAGACGGCTCCGACCGCGCCCGCCGTCTCCGCGGAACCGAGGATCGCCGCCATGGCGCAGTTCTCCGCGACGGCCGCGGCGCGGGCCGGCGGCGCCATTCGGTCGATGGGAACGTAGGCGGCGCCAGCCCGGAGCGCTCCCCAGACTCCCACCACGGCCTCGACCGATTTCGGCGCGAGGACGCCCACGCGCGCTCCTCGCGTCACGCCCCGCGCGAGGAGCTCCCGCGCGACGCCGGCGCTGGCCCGGTCGAGCTCGGCATACGTGAGCGCCGGGCCGCCGGGAACGGAAACGGCGATCCGGCGCGGGTGGGTGCGAATCGACCGCTCGAGCAGGTGGACCAGCGAGAGCGCCACCGTTCAGAGTCCCAGGTGACGCGCGATGATGTGGCGCTGGATCTCCGAGGTCCCGGAGTAGATGGTGCCCCCCACCGCGTCGCGCAGGTCCCGCTCGATCCCGTACTCGGTCATGTATCCGTATCCGCCGAAGATCTGGATCGCGTCGAGGCTGGACTTCACCAGGCACTCGCTGATGTAGAGCTTGGCCATGGCCGATTCCATGCTCGCCCGCTTCCCCTGGTCCTTGAGCCAGGCGGTCCGATAGAGAAGGAGGCGCGCCGTCTCGAGCCGGACCTTCATGTCGGCGATCTTGTTCGAGATGGACTGGAACTTTCCGATGGGCTGCCCGAAACGCCGCCACGTCCGGGCCCGCTCGACGCAGGTTTCGAGCTGCCGTTCGAGTGTTCCGACGTTTGCGGCGAGGATGCATGCGCGCTCGTAATCCATCGAGCTGTTGAAGATCGCGGCGCCGGCTCCCTCCTCGCCCAGGAGGTCCTCCGCGGCGACGTCGCAGTCGTCGAGGAAGACCTCGCCCATGGGGGAGGTCCGGAGGCCCATCTTGTCGAGATTCCGGCTGACCGAAAGGCCCGGCGTCCCCTTCCGGACGAGGAACGCGGAGATCCCGTCCGGTCCCAGGGAGGCGTCGACCGTCGCGAAGACGACGAGGAGGTCGGCCTCGGGGGCGTTCGTGATGAAGATCTTGGAGCCCTTGAGCACGTACCGGCCGCCGCGCCGCGTCGCCGTCGTCGCGACGTTGAACGCGTCGGAACCCGACCCTTCCTCGGTCATGGCGTGAACGGCCACCCAGTCCCCGTTCACGAGAGGCGGGAGGAACCGCTCCTTCTGGGCCGCGGAACCGAAGCGCAGGATCGGAACCTCGGCGCTCCAGACGTGTGCGTTGATCGAGAAGATGAGGCCGTTGTCGCGACAGCCGTAGCCGAGACCCTCCATCGCGGCGACGGTCGTGAGGAGATCGCGCCCCGTCCCGCCGTACGCGTCCGGGACCGGAAGCCCATGGAGGCCGAAGCGCGCTGCGGCCCGCCACTTCTCGCGCGAGAACCGGGCCTCCCGTTCCTCGAGGAGAAGATCGCCGTTGAGCTCCTTCCGCGCGAAGTCGACGACGCTCTTCCTGAGCTCCTCCTGCTCGGGTGTGAAGCTGAAGTCCATCATTCGGTCTCGGTCCTCCCGGTGGCGGACGGCGGGCGCGTCAGTGAAAGAGCCAGAAGTGCTCCGCAGAGTACTGCAGGTTCCGAGGTCGCTTCGCCACGATCTGCGCCGGGTTTCCGCGGACGATCGTATAGGGCGGCACGCTCTTGGTCACGACGGAGCCCGCCGTGACGACGCATCCCTCGCCGAGCGTCACTCCGAGGAGGACGATGGCCCCGGTCCCGACGAAAACGTGGTGCTCGATCGTGATCGGGCCGGTGATCCCCTCGAATCCGGGCGAGAAGATGTCGTGGCTTCCCATCACGAGCGCCACCCGGTACGCGATCGCGACGTCATCGCCGATCGTCAGGTCGTCCATCCCGGCTCCCACGACGAGGCAGTCCATCTGGAACGTCGAACGCGCCCCGATCCGGACGCGGCCGCGCCCGCCGAAGACTTTCAGGCCGTGGTGCACGCTGGACTTCTCGCCGATCTCCCAGCCGAGGACGCGGCGGTAGTAGGCGAGCCGGAGGGCGTGGCCGGGAAGGCGGCCGACGATCCGGTTCGCTCCGAAAAGAGCGAGGCTGCGAAGGAAAACCTTCAGCCCTTCGACGCCGCCGCGCCGGATGCCGACGTGGGCCGCCCCGGCCGGAGACGACCTCGCTTCAGCCGGGTCAGGGATCCGGTCGCTCACGACGCCGTGGCCGGAGGGGCGATCGAGGCCAGGAAGGCCTCGATCCCGCGCTCGCGGAGCTCGCGGACGAGGCAGGCGAGAAGCCCGGCCAGCAGGGCGCCCGCCGCCGAGACGATCAGGGCGACGAGGCGCTTGGGGCGGACGGGTTTCGCCGACGCCGAGGGCTTCTGGACGATCGAGACGTTCGTCACGTGGCTCTGGTCCAGCGCCGCGTCCATCCTCGCCTTCTCGCCCCGTCCGAGGTACATGAGGTACCGCTCCTCCGCCGAATGGATGAGCCGCTGCTGGCGGGCCGCCTCGACGGCGGCCTCGTCGAGCTGCCGGAGCCGGGAGCGCGACCGGGCGAGCTGCTCCTCGAGAACCCGCTGCCTCTCCACGATCCCCGCCTTCTCGGACGCGAACTTCACGCGTTCCTCCTCGGCGGCGAGGAGGGCGGGGCTCCGTTCCCGGACGCTCTGCCGCTCGGCGCCGAGGGCCGCGCGCGCCGCCTCGAGCTTCCTCTGGTTCTCGACGACCGGGGGCGCGTCTTCCCGGTAGCGCGCCTCCAGCCGGATCTGGTCCAGCTCGAGGCGGAGGGCCTGCGCCTTCAGATCGTTCAGCGTGGGCTCGGTCGGCGCGATTGCGGCCGCCGACGACGGCGACGAGAGCGCGTCGCTCACGGCGCCCTGGTAGGAGCGAATCCGGCCGTCGAGCTCGAGGAGCCGGCGGCCCAGGAGGTCCGACTCCTCGCGGAGCTTCGCCTCGCTCTGGAGCTGGATTTCCCTCTCCTTCGGGAAGTCCACGGCGCCGCCGCGCCGCTTCAGCGCCTGGAGGGCGGCTTCGTGCTGCGCAAGCTCCTTTTCGAGAAGGGACGTCTGCGCCGAGAGGAACGGGACGACGGCGGGGCCCGAACCGTGGATGGCCAGGTGCCGATCGAAGTAGTGGCGGAGAAGCTCTTCGAGGACCGCCTCCGCCCCTTTCGGATCCCGCGCCTCGACCACGATGACGAGAACGTTCGAGTCCTTCAGCCGCTCGGCCGAGATCGACTTCGCGAGGCCCTGGAGCGCTCGCTCGGCCGCCGAGGGAGCGGGAACGCCGTGCGCGGCGGCGTAAACGGACTCGTAGGCCCGGAGAGGCGCAAACAGCACGCGCAGGTACCACGGCGGCGGAACGCGGTCGAGCCCGGCCCCGGCGACCGTCGCGGAAAGGACCTCGACGCTCGTCAGGATGGCGACTTCCGAGTTGACGTCCCGTTCCGTGACGCCGTCCGAGATCACCGTCCTGGGATCGGTCGGGTCGGCGTCGAGCTTCGCCGTCAGTCTCGTCTTCTGGATCAGGACGGCGGCGTGGGCCGCGTACGTCGCAGGCCAGAAGAAGACGACGGCCTGAACGAGAACGAAGGTTGCGAGAAATACGGCCCAGAACTCGCGCCGCCGCCGCCGCATGAGCTCGCCGAAGCGCCGAAGCGTCTCCGCGAACCCGGCGACGTCACCCGTCGGGGCGCTCACGCCCGGGCTTCCTTCCATGACACGGCGTCGTTTGCCGGCGCGCCCGGCGCGAGCTCGATCTCGATCGCATCGTCCAGGTCGCGAATGAACGGCTCCCAGCCGAAGCAGGCGGCGCGCGCGGGGCCCTCGGCCGCAAGAGCCGCGTGCAGGCCCGGTTCGAACGCGAGGCGGAGCATCGCGTCGGCGAAGGCAGGGGCGTCGGGAGGAGCCAGCAACCCGTCCTGCCCGTGCCGGACGATCTCGGTTGGTCCGCCCCGGTTCACGGCCACGGCCGGCTTGCCCGACGCCATCGCCTCGATGAGCACCAGGCCCCAGTCCTCGTTGAAGGCCGTGAAGAGGGTCGCAAAGCAGTCGCGGTAGCTTTCGCGCATCCGGGCGTCCGAGGGCCGGATCTCGAAGGTGATCGCCGGCTCGCCGGCCGCCCGCTCCCTGAGCCTTGCGAGGTAGGGCTCGCTCTTCCGGTCGACGATGCCTGCGATCCGGAGCTGCCAGCCGTCGCGGTCGGGCGCCGACGCGAGGAACAGCCGGAACGCGTCGATGGCGAGCTCCAGGTTCTTCGTCCACATGATGCGGCCTGGAACGAAGAACGTCTTTTCGCGCGGCGGCGACGGCGCGAACGCCGAGAGGTCGATACCCGGGTGCATCACGCGAAGCCGGCCGGGGTCGGCGAGGCCGCCGTCGACGATGCGGCGGCGGACTTCGTGGCTGATCGGAAAGACGCGGCGGTAGCGCCGCCAGGCCAGGCGGTCCACGAGCCGGAAGACCGCGCTCGCGGCCCCGATTGCCGTCCGGTGGAGAAGTCCGTGCTTCGCAAGGTAAGCCGAACGGTAGACCGGGTCGAAAACGATCCGGAGGGGCGTCAGGCAGAGGCAGACCGCCGGGATCTTCGGATGCCGCAGCGTCATCAGATCCCCGAGGCCTTCGCAGACCACGAGGAGGACGTCGAACTCCGACACGTCGACTCGCTGAAGGAGGATCCGGAACGCCGCCGTGGCCGCCCCGCGCAGGGTCCGCTCGACCGGCACCCGGCCGAGGACCCTGACGTCCACGTCGCGAAGTTCCGGAAACGTGGACTCAGGCTGGTATTCATTCGTGTACACCGTGACCCGGTGACGGCTTCGCCGCGCGATCTCCAGGATCGTCCTCTCCGCCCCGCTCGTCAGGTAGAGCCAGGGGTAGTAGAGAAGGACGTTCAGCCGCGGGCCAGGGGAGCGTGTCGCGCGCATGTTCAGGGATGTCTCACGCTACCACGGCTGACGGGCGCTGACGGGACCGTGTTGCTTCCGACCGGCTTGCTCGGCCGCGACGACGGAGCGGCGGCTCCGGGGGCGGTCCACCGGAAGATCGTGAGAGAGAGGGGCGGGAAATCGAACGGGAACGACGCCGCCGGCGCGAAGGGCCCGGTCTGGAGCGAGACGCGCGTCGGGTTCTCCGCGTCGTTGCGCGCGCCGGCGGCGGGGCCCGTGAGGACGGAAACCGTCCCGGTCAGTCCCGCCGGAACCTCGAGTGACACGGCCGTGTGGACCGTGGCCGTCAGGCTGCGGTTCACGACGAAAAGCGCGTAGCGCGTCCCGGCCGGATCGCGCGTGGCGACGGCATCCAGCATCGGGACGTTCGTCTGGCCGCCGATGAGGGCGATCGGGTTGGAGCTGAAGACGGCGTCCCCCGGATCGACCGACGCTTCCATCACGAGGCTTCCCGCCTCCCGCGCGTATTCCCGGTGGACGTAGAACTGCGGATTCCGGAAATAGACCCCCCGGTCCACTCCGACGAGGCTCCCGAACTGCGTCCCCGCGAGCGACATGTGGTGGGCGCCGAAAACGCGCTCATGGCGCAGGAAGAGATTCAGCACGCTCGCGTTGAAGAGCGCGCAGGCGAGGGTCGGATTCCGCTGCTGCGTCCGGGCCGGGTCCTCGACGGTCTTGTCGGGAAAGAAAATCCCGTCGTACTCCGTGACGAAGATCGGGATCTGCCGGCCGAGCCGTTTGAGCTGACTTTCGAGGATCGTCAGCGTGCCGTCGACGACCTTCGTCGCCCCGAGCATCGACGTGAAGAGCTCGTCGTCCGGCGGGACGGTCTTGTCGGGCCGGGTGCCGTACAGCGGGAAGTACGCGTTGTGGACGCTGATGCCGTCGATGTAGGGCCCGGCGAGACCGAGGACCACGTTGTTCCAGTAGCTGTCGGGATCGCCCGGGCCGATGACCGCGGCGGCGAAGATCTTCGCCTCGGGCATCTCCTTCCGGATGGCCGAAGCGTAGGCGATCACGGTCCGGGAGTAGACGTCGGGCGGGAGCCCGACGAGGCCGTTGCTGTTCAGGCCCTCGAAGTAGACTTCGTTCCCGATTTCCCAGTAGCTCGCCGGAAAGCCCCGCGACTTGAACGCCGCCGCGAGCGCGCGCGCCTCCTCGGCGCTGCCGGTTCCGCTGTTGGCCGTGACGAAGGGCACCGCGCGCAGGGCCGTTGCGAGCTTGATGAACTCGTCCGGTCCGACCACGGGCGTGTAGTACTCGCCGACGTACCCGCTCGACTGAAGCGGCCGCCGCGACGGAGGGCCCATCGCCTGCCACCAGTGGAAGTAGTCGGCCGCGGTCCCGCCGGGGAAGCGCAGCGTCGTGATCCGCGCCTCGGCCAGGAGCTCGGCAATGTTCGGGTCGAAGGATCCGTCGGTCCGGATCAGCCCCTCGCCCCGCCCGATCGCCTGCAGGTTCTGGCCGAAGAGCGCGTCGGGAACAGCCCGGCGGATCCTGGTGAAGTCGACCGTGATCCGGCTCGACGCGGTGACCTGCGCCGCCGCCGGAGACGGCGTCGCCGCCAGGAGGAGCGCCGCCACGAGGGCGCGTCGCGGAAGGAAGCGTCGCAGGCTCGTTGTCATGGGAGCGGGAAGTAGGCGGACTCGCCGCCCGAGTTGCGGAAGTCCAGTCGCCCGACGACAGGACCGGCTCCGAAGTTCACGAACCACCACGTGGACCGCCAGGAATCTCCGTCCGTCGCGAACGGAAAGACGGCGACGTCACCCCCCGCGGACGACGCCGCGTCCAGAACGGGAAACGCCGAAAGGAGGTCCTCGCCCCGGCCGCTCGCGCGCCGGAAGAACCCGACGGCGTCGACGTCCCGCGCCGCGACCCCCTCGAGCGTTCCGGGCGATCCGGCCGCCCCGGGAAAAAGATCCTTTGCGGAGACGGCGCGCTGCCCGCCGGCGGGCACCGTCACGCCCGCAGCCGGTCCCGCGGTCCCGGCCGCGTCACGGAGCGTGAAGGTCACGTCGACGAGGTCGCCTCCCCGATTCGTCAGGACGAAGCCGCTGTCCCTCTGGACGGGGTCGAACGGGACGGCGAATCGGGCCGTCGTCCGCGAGGGGGGAACGCTCCGCGAGAGAAGCAGGGGAACGCTTCCGGCCGTCCCGACGGTCTGGGACTCGACCAGCTGGACGAGCGGCGCCCCGCTCCCGGCGGACCGCGAAATCCGGATCTGCGCCGTCCGGGGGGCCGCGCCGGCGCCGTCCCCGGGCGGAACCTGAAAACGAAGGAGAACGTACCCGCCCGGAGGAATGCTCCACGTCCCCGACGAGCGGCTTCCGTCCTGGAAGGTCGCGGTCAGCGGGTTTCCGGCCTCGTCGAGCAGCGTCCACGAGCCCGAGATCGGCACGCCGCCGGTGTTGGCGAGGGCGAGGCGGTGCTCGGTGTCGGGAGTCAGGAGAAGAGACTGCACCTTCGGATCGGCCGGCACTCCCCGGTCCGCCGCGCCGAAGGGAAGGACGAGAGTCGGATCGAGAAAAGTCGACGGCCGGGGATTCGCGCGGACCGACTGGATGGACCCGACGAGGGGGCGGTCGGCGATGAGCGTCAGGAGGGCCTCGAACCGGTTGGGAAGGGGCACCAGATCCGCGAGATCCGAGAGCAGGTGCGCGCCCGGTCCGATGCTCAGGCCGTCGACGGAAGCGAGCGGCGCTCCCGACGGATCGCGGAGCACGACCCCGAACGTCGCCGGAGCGGCGTCCGGGTTGAAGATCGCAAGCCGGGTCCGACCCCTCTCTCCCCCGTCCTCGACGAAGGCGGAGGAGAGCATCGCGGCCGAGGCCGGAACGGCGACGAGCTCCGTGACGATCCCGGTGTCGAGAGCGCCCGTGATGACCTGAAGCGCTGCGGGCGCGCCCGCGTCTCCCGTCACCCGGAGCGCGGCGAAGCGGGGCGCGTCGGCGGTTCCGGGGGTCCCCAGCGCCGCCGAGCCCCGGGCCGGCACGGATGTCCAGAGCCGGGTCGGAATGAAGCGCGCGACGACGTCCGTCTGGAACGTGTCGCGGAGGGCGGTCATCGTGTGCTCTCGGGCGCGCAGGTCGCTCCAGCCGTCGAACGCGAACCTCTTCGGGTCGGTCGGGTTCTCGCCGACGAGCTCCGGCGCCGACAGCCGGTGGCGCGAGCCGTTCTGCCAGCGGAACGTCGCGGGTCCGGAGAGCGGCGTTCCGTCGACCGAGGTCGGGAGGCCGGCCGGCTCCGTCGCGAATCGGACCGCGAGCGGCTCGAATCGCGCCGCGAGCGAGCGCGGCCGGCTCATCAGGACGTATTCGAGACCGCCCGTTCCGCCGCTCGTGTCGCCGGTGAAGCCGGCGAAGCGCGCGTCGTCGGCGGGGACCGCGAGCGCCTTGACGAACGTTCCGTCCACGTAAAATCCCGAGCTCGACGGAGGCTCCAGAACGAGCGATCCGTCCGCGCCACTGGCCGAAGTCCGGAGCCGGTGCGACTGCCGGATGACCGCCGTCAGCCAGCCGTTGCGGTCGCCGAGCGTCAGGCTGTGGGAGGTCGCCCCGCCGTCGCTCCAGCCGACGAATTCCTGGATCGTGTCGGCGTTCGAGCCGAGGACGGCCGAGACGGTGTGGACCGAGCCGGGGTCCCAGCGGGCGAAGAAAGGCGACGTGACGAGCTGACCGTCGACGAGGATCTGGAGTCCGGGCGGCACGGTGTCGATCGAGACGAGCGGCTCGGACGAGATCCGGAAGACGCCGCGGCCGTCGGTTCCCGCATACAACCAGCCGTCCGACAGCCTGATCTCCGAGACGCCCCCGGCGAAGAATCCGCTTCGAAACGGGTTCCACGTGGCGCCGTCGTTCGCGGACCGCCACACGCCGTCGACGGCGCCGAGGTAGAGCGTCCCGTAGGAGTCCCGGACGACGCTGCGGGCCCCCGGCCGGCTCCGGGGCGAGATGTCCTGCCACGTCTGTCCGAAGTCGTAGCTCTTGAAGACGCGGCCCGAGCTGTCCGCGCCGGACGCGAGGGTGACGTAGAGAACGTTTTCGGCGTCCGGCGCCGGGAAAATGGAGGTGACGGCAAGGTCCGGGTCGTCCGTGATCCGGAGCCGGTCCGTGAAGATGCCGTCCGCCTTCAGGAGGACCGGGTCGGAGGCGAGCGCGAAGTAGACGCGGCCGGGGGACGTCGGGGACGGCGCGATCCGGGTGATTTCGGGGAATCCCGGCGGGCGAAAAGGTTTCCAGAGGGTTCCGGCATTCGTCGATCGGAAGAGCTGCAGCCGGCCCGAATAGACCGTGTTGTCCCGGGAACCGTCCACGCGGCTCGGCTCGATCGGCGCCTCGCGGGCTGCGGCCTGAGACATGTCGAGGCCGGTCATGATCGGAGCGAAGGTCCCGCCCCCGTTCTCGGAGCGGAAGAGTTGTCCCGCGCCCTTCGAGGCGTAGATCCGGCTGGAGTCGAACGGGGCGAAGCGGACACTCCCGGCCGATTCGCCGGCCCCGAAGGCCACCTTCCAGCTCGTTCCGTCCCCGGCCCCGAGCAGGACTCCGCGGTCCGCGGTTCCCGCCGCGATAAGAGGCGGGACGCCCGGCGTCACGTCGAGCGAGCGGATCGTCGTGATCGCAAGCCCGTCGTTCTGAGCCGTGGCGCGCTTCCACCCGGCGTCCAGGACCGCGACCCCCGAGCGCCCGGCCACGAGGACCCGGTCCGCGCGAGGCGTGATCTGGTGCGGGCCGGCGACGTCGCCCTCCACGGCGCCCCAGGTGGTTCCCCCGTCGGACGTGGACCAGAGCCGGTCACCCCCGAGGAGGAGCCGGGAATCGTCGGTGGGATCCACGGCGATCGAGAGACCGAATCCGCATCCCGTATCGAGGGCGCACAGCAGCGGCGGGCCGTCGAGAGTCGTGAACGTGGCGCCGCCGTCGGCGGAGCGCAGAAGAAGAGTCCGGTCCGTCGACCCGACGCCCCTGAGAACCTGAACGACGGCCCAGAGCAGACCCCGGGTGCGTCCCGAGAGCGCGAGCGCGCTCGTGCCGGCGCCGAACGAGTCGGCGCGCGCGAGCGGCCAGGACCCGGCACGCGACCAGCTTTCGCCGCGGTCGCCGCTCCGGTAGAGCCCGGAATGGGTCGACGCGAGGACCGTGTCCGGCGTCGTCGGATCGACGACGAGGGCCGAGACCGAGGTGCCGACGAGGACGTCGCGGTAGCGAACGCCTCCGTCGGTCGAGAGCCGCACGCCGAGGTCCGTTCCGAGCAGGACCCGGTTCGAATCCCCGGGCCAGTGGAAGGCCGCCGAGACGTAGGCGAGAGGCCCCGCGAGCTCCGGCGCCACCCACGACACGCCGCCATCCGTCGACTTGATGACGCCGATCGCGGCATTGCCGAGTCCGGCGTCCGAGAGGGATCCCGTTCCCGCGACGATCGTTTTCGAATCCGTCGGGTCGATCGCGAGGGCGCTGATCGGGGTCGAGGAGAGCCACAGGGCGACCGGCGCCCACGTCTGCCCGCCGTTGGCGCTGCGCCAGATCCCGCCGGCGAGAGTTCCCGCCAGGATCAGCTTGGGATCCCGTGCGTCGACCGCCAGCGCGGAGACCCTGCCGCCGACGGAAAACGGGCCGATCTCCTCCCAGGCGGGCTCCTGGGCCGAAAGGGGGCCGCAAACGGCGACACAAAAAGCCAGGGCGAAGGCATTCGCCCGCACGGAGGACATATCCTGAAGTCTATCCCACGACACTGAGACGCAGGGTCGGTCCGCCGCCGATTATCATGGCCCGTCGCGGGAGAGTCGCGAGCGGAGGGGAGTTCTCATGGCGCGTGTCGTGGTCACCGGCGGAGCCGGCTTTCTGGGCCGGCACATCGTTCGGGCTTTGAGCGAGGCTGGAGTAGAGGTCTGCGTCCTCGACCGGCTGCCGCCGCGTGACGCGTTCCCCCCCGGCGTCGAGGTCGTCGCCGGGAACGTCGCGGAGCGGGACGTCGTCGAGCGCACGCTCTGCGGCGCGGACGCCGTCGTCCACCTCGCCTGCACGACCGTTCCCCAGACCTCGGAGGACAACCGGCTCCACGACCTTCGATCGAACGTCGAGCCGGCTCTCACGCTTCTCGACTGCGCAGCTGCCGCCGGCGCCAGGCGATTCGTTTTCGCGTCGTCGGGCGGCACGATCTACGGAAACCCGATCCGGACGCCGATCGGAGAGGACCATCCCACACGGCCCGCCAACTCGCACGGAGCGATGAAGCTCGCCGTCGAAGGCTACCTCTGGTCCTGCGCAAATCTGACCGGCCTCGAGACGTACGCGCTCCGGATGTCGAACGCGTACGGGCCGGGACAGACGGCGGCGAAGCCGCAGGGCTTCATCGGCGTTCTCGCGCGAATGGTCCGCAGCGGGAAGCCCGTCGAGATCTGGGGCGACGGCAGCGTCGTTCGCGACTTCGTCTTCGTGGAGGACGTCGCCCGCGCTTTCGTCCAATGCCTGGCGGGGTCGGCGCCGCCCGGTCCCTACAACATCGGGTCGGGCCTCGGCCACAGCCTCCGCGAAGTGGTCGCCCTCGCCGAGAAGGTCCTTGGCGCCTCCATCCCGGTGCACTTTCTCCCGTCCAGGAGGATCGACGTCCCGTCGAACGTCCTGGACGTCTCGCGCGCCCGGACGCTCCTCGGGTGGGAGGCGCAGACCCCTCTCGAGGAGGGTCTCCGAAAGACGCTGATTCCGACCGCCGGCTGAAACCGCCCGCGCGTCAACGCGACGCGACGAGGCTGACGACGGAATTCGGCGGCATCGTCAGCGTCACGGCGCCGCGGGCGGGACATGGAAACGGGCGCGGCTCGATTCCGCCCTGCGGCCTCGTCGTGGACGTCAGGGACGGACCGTTGATCTGCGCCGGCGACGGCGAGGCGAGGAGGACGCAGTCCGCGGCCGAGGGCGCAAAGGACTTGAGCGCGACCTCCACGGCGAGCGTCCGGACGAGACTGCGGTTCACGAGCATCGCCGTCAGCTTCCGGCCGTCGGGCGAGATCGCCGCGCGCGCGAGGAGGTCGGGCAGGCCGCGGCGCGCCTTCACGAGGCCCACCGCCGGAGCGTCGAAGGTGGGCGACGAGGCTGCCGCCCGGACCAGCCGCGTCTCGAACCGGGTCCGGTAGAGAAGGTAGACGTAGTAGGCCGGCGTCCGGACGAGGCCGGCGTCGGTGTCGGTCAGGAGGCTCCCGTACCAGCGGTGAACGGGATTGGTGAAGCAGGCCAGGAACACCCGGGGGTCCCCGAGCAGGACGTCGAGAAGCGACGCCACGTAGAGCGCCGACGCGAACGTCCGCGACTGATCGACGTAGATCGCGTGCCGCTCGGGCCGGGAACTCATGCCGAAGAAGGGCCCCATCTCGGTGACCCCGATCGGCGCCTCGCGGTTTTCCGGCGAGAGGCGGGCCAGAGTCTCCTCGACCTGCCTCAGGTTCTCGGCCGTTTCCGCCGCCCCTGCGTAGAGGGCTCGGTAGACGCGCCCGCGGGCCTCGTCTCCGTCGAAAGAGATCGTGTCGTCCAGGATCACGGGGGCGTAGGCGTCGTGCACCGCGACGAAGTCGGCGGCGCCCTTGAGATGGCTCAGCATGCGGACCGTCCAGTCCCGGTTGTCCGCGGGCGCGAGCGGGAAGGCGCCCGTGTCGAGGTGGGCGATCACGCCGACCCGGACGCCGGGTTCGGCGGCCCGAAGCGCGTCGCGGAAGCGGGGGAAGTCGCGCGCGTACTCTTCGGGGCTCCGGTAGATCTCCTTTCCGTTCGGCCCTTCCTTCTTCGGGCTCGTCAGGTAGATCTCGTTGCCGACCTCCACGAGGCCCGGGGCCGCGCCGCGCCCGGCGAGGTATCGGACCCACGCGGCCGCCTGTTCGGGCGAGCCGGTCCCGTAGTTCGCCGTCAGGAACGCCGCCCCGCCGGTCTTCCTCAGAAGCTCGACGTACTCGTCCGTCCCGAACAGGTGCGTCTCCGGTTTTCCCGTGAAGACGTTGACGCTCCGTCCGCGACGGGCGGCGGGTCCCGTACCGAGCCGCCAGTCGTAGCCGTCCGCGTGGATCCCCCCGGGAAAGCGGAAGACGGGGATCGCGAGCGGCCGCAGAAGGTCGACGACGTCGGGGCGGAGCTTGCCGTCCGCGCCGATCAGCCCGTTCCCGTTCTCGACCCACTCGATGTGCATTCCGAAGAGGCGCGGATCGATCGATCGCCCGACGACCGAAGCGTCGATCTCCACGCGAGCGGGCTCCGGAACCGGCGCGCGCGCCGGCGCGGGGGCGGCCGGGCGCGTGTCCATCGACACGAACGCGTCGTCGATGAACGCCACGCCGCCCGCCGGGCCGAGGATCTGGATGCCGAACGAGAGGAGCGACGCGTGCGGCGGGACGTCCAGGAACGCGGATCGCTCGACGAAGCCGTCGGAGTGCAGGTCGGAGAAGAAGTCGTTCGCGAAACCCTCCGGGGTGTAGAGCGTGACGTTGACGCCCGCCCCGTCGGTTTTCACGCGGGCGCCGAAGCGGACGCGCCGGCCGCGGTGCGCGGCGACGTCGAGGATCTGGAAAACCATGAACGAGTCGTTGCCGCTGGAGCCCCGTCCTCTCGCCTCGAGGCGGAGCGCTCTCGGGGGAGACGCGTTCGGGCTCGTCACGAGGCTCGCCTTCCCGAACGTCTCTCCGCGGGTCGACCAGCCCGGGACGCCTGGCCCGCCTTCTTCGTCGAACGAAGGGTTGCGAAGGGTTCGCGGCGCGGGGGCGTCCGGGGCGTCGGCCCGCCCGCGGCAGCCGAACGCGAGGAAGGCCACCGCCATGAGCGGGACGAGCCGTGCCGCGCGGGCGCTCATCCGCGGAGGACCTCGTCGTAGAGTTCCCGGAGGCGCCGGACGGTGGAGGCGAGGCTGAAGGTCGCGGCGAATCTCCGGCGAGCCGCCGCGCCGCGGCGGCGGGCGAGATCCGGGTCCCGAAGCAACCGGAGGATCGCTTCGCCGAGCGCGGGGGCGTCGTCTTTCGGCACGAGCTCGGCTTCGTCGGGCCCGACGGCGTCCGCGAGCCCGTCGATCCGGGTCGCGACGATCGGCAGGCCGATTGCCATGTATTCCAGAAGGACGAGCGGGATCCCCTCCCAGCGTGACGGGATCGCCGCGACGGTGAAGAGCGGCAGGAACGGAAGGTTCGGCCGGCCACCGAGCCACCGGATCGCGCCTTCCAGGCCGAGGCGCCGCTCCGTCTTCCGGAGCTCGGACCCGAGCTCGCCTTCACCGATGACGACGAAGGCAGCCGAAGGGAACTCCGCGCGCACGGCCGCCGCGGCCTCGAGGAAGACGTCGACTCCCTTTTGCGGATGGAGGCGCGCCACGATGCCGATCACCGGGGCGCCGGGCGGGAGCGCGGCGGCCTGGCGCGCAGCCTCCACGTCCTGCGGGGATGGAGCGGGCTCCGGGATGGTGTCGTGGATCATGACGATCCGCTGCGGCTCCGCGTACTTTCCGGCCACCAGCCTGCCTCGGTCGACCGTGGAGGCGGCGACGACACGGTCCGCGCGGCGGGCCACCGCCCGCTCGGCTGCCTTCCGGAGCCCCACCGAGAGCGGACCGTAGTTGTGGTGGTGGAAGCCGTGCTGGTGGTAGATGAGCGGCGCGGAGATCCCGAAGAAAGACCGGGCCATCGTCGCCCACGTCGCCGCGACGAGGCCGTGGGCGTGGACGAGGTCCACCCGCTCGCGGCGGATGAGCGCGGCCAGGGCCCGGGCGGGCCCCGGCCGGAAGCGCTTGTCGAAGGGGATCGTATGGACCGGGGTTCCGAGATCACGGGCTGCGGCGACGAGCGGTCCCCCGTCCCGACACGAAAGAAGCGTCGACACGTCCGAGCCCCGAAAGCCCTCGAGGAGATAGCGGACCGAGTTCTGACCGCCCCCCAGGAACGACTTGTCGATGACGTGCAGGACTTTCACGGCTGGCTCCGCCGGCGCCGGATCGCCTCCCGGATCCGGCGCCGCTCCCGGAGCGCGCCGGGAAGCGCCGCCGCGGCTCGCCCGTACCCGCGGAGACCGCCGGGTGCGCGGGCGGCGAGGAACAAGGGCCGGGCGATCTCGAAGGGGAGGATCCACGGCAGGTCGCGGAGGAGCGGCCCGACGCTCTCGCACTTGGCCAGAACGAGGTACCGGTTACGGACGGTGAGAGCCTGCTCCTCGCCGCGCGTCTTCCGGCCGCCGAGTCCGCGCAGCGCGTTCCGGCCCGCCCGGCCGTGGACGGCGACGAGCGACGGCACGTAACGGCAGCGCCAGCCGAGCAACCGGGCCCTCCAGCTCAGATCGAGATCGTCGTAGTAGGCGAAGAGCGACTCGTCGAGGGGCGCCCCGCCGAGCGCCACATCCTCCAGCATGGCACGGCGGTGAAACGCGACCGCGCCGGTGCAGGCCTCCACGTCCTCTTCCTGCGCGTAGCGCGCCGGCGACGTTTCGCCCCGGCCGCGGTCGTATGCGCGCCGGAAGCGGTCGAGAACGAGCCCCGTCGAATCCACGCTTCCGTCGGGGCGAAGGAGACACGGCGCCACGCTCCCGACGTTGGACACCTGGCGCGACAGGACGTCCGACGCCTGCGCGAGGAAGCCGGGGGGAAGGACGGCGTCCGGGTTCAGAAAGAGCACCCATTCCCCGCCGGAAAAACCGATCGCGCGGTTTTGTGCACCGCAGAAGCCCCGGTTCGAGGTCTCGCGAAGAAGAGTTCCCCGGAGTCCGCGGCGGAACCAGGACTCGACGCGCTCCGCGGATCCGTCGGTCGACGCGTTGTCCACGACGACGACCTCCTCGGGGGGGGGCGACTGGCCGAGGAGGCTTTCGAGACAGGCGTCGACGACGGTGGCGCTGTTCCACGTCACGACGTGGACCGACAGCCGGGGCGCGGTCACGTCGTCCTCCCGCCCCGCGCCGCGCTCCGTTCTTCGAGCGCGCGCTGCCAGGCGGCCTCGAGACGCGCGAAGACCACCGTCGGTTCGTAGCGCTCCTCGGCGAGCCGGCGGGCCGCGGCGCCGTGCGCCGCCCGGAGCGCCGGGCTCCCGAGGTATCGGGCGACGGCGGCGGCGAAAACGCCGGGGTCGTCCGCCCGCGTGTAGTGCGTTTCCGGCTCGGCGTCGATCCCTTCCATTCCGAGCGAGGTCGAAACCAACGCGCGGGCGCACGAGAAGGCCTCGAGCACCTTGCCCCTCATCCCGCCCCCCGTCCGGATCGGGTTGACGACGACCGTGGAGGCTCCGTACGCGCCGGCGAGATCCTCGACCCGGCCCCGCGGCACGGCGCCGACTCGTAACAGCCGCTGGCGCCCGCTCTCGGGGAGATGGGGTCCCACGACTTCGAGGCGGACTCCGGGCGTCTCCCGCGCCACGAGCGGCCAGACGGCTTCGAGAAACCAGGACAGCGCGTGGAGGTTCGGCCGATGGCCGAAATTTCCGACGAAGAGAATTCGCATCTCGTCGCTCTCCCGGTCCGGCGGGCGGAAGGCCGTCGTGGAGGCGACGTGTGGAAGGACGGGAACGGGCCGGCCGACGACCTCCGAGAGGCGCGCCGCCTCCGCCGCGCTGATCGCGAAGAGAAGGTCGAACGACGGCAGCGTCTCGGATTCGAACCGCCGAATGGCCGAGCCCGTTCGTCCGACGTAGAGCTCGTAGAGCGTTTTCTCCCGCGCCGGCAGGCGACGCAGACGCTCCACCGCGAGCGACATCGTCTCTTGCTCGGCGAGGACGCGAAGAGGCCGCGGCGACAGCTCCGCGAGGAGCGGCGCGAGATAACCCAGCTCCAGGTGGACGAGGTCCAGCGGCTCGGCCCGGTCGAGATCCGCGAGCGCCCGGGCGAGCGCCGGGTTTTCGTTGTGGCCGACGTAGTACGGTCTCGGACCGGCCGCCCAGCGGAGCCTCCGGACGACTCCCGCCCGCGGCCGGTCGAAGAGCCTCTGCGTCACGCCGATCGACGCCATGTCGGCGACGGCGCGGCCGTCGGCGGCGGAATCCCCCGACGCGTGGGCGAAGACCCAGACCCGGTGCCGGGGCGCGAGATACCTCGCGAGCGCGTCGAGACGGGTCGTCCCGCCCACCGCCCGGCCGTGAACCGGATAGGGGTGCACGAGGGCGACCTTCACGCGTCCGACCTCCACGTCGCGACCCGGACCGAGCGCGCGACACGCTCCAGGTCGCCCCGCCCCGGACCGAGCGCGAGGATCCCGGCGAGGAGCGCGAGGCCCGCGCCGGCCGCCGCGACGCGCCAGGCATCGGGAGCGATGACGGCGGCTGCCATCGCGGCCACGACCCCGGCCGGCAGGAGCAGATCGAGCGCCTCGATCCGGAGGCGGCGCACGCGGGCGTGGAACGCCCAGAGCGCTCCGGCGGCCACGGCTGCGGAGGAGACGAGCATCGAAACCGCCGCCCCGGCGATCCCGAGCGCCGGCAGGAGGACGAGACATCCGGCGACGTGGAGAACGACCCCGATCGTCACGACGAGGAGGGCCGGCCGCTGAAAATGGCCCGCCTGGAGGCCCTGCCCCAAGGCCCCGTTGACGGCGTGGAGGGGCAGCGAGGCGGCGAGCAGGCGGAGCGCCTCCGCCGCGGGCAGGAAACGGGAGCCGAAGGCGAGACCGAGGATCGGCGCCGCGGCGCAGACGAGCACCAGCGCGAACGGAACGACGCCGACCGCCAGAACCCGCGCCGAGAGGAGCGTCGCGTCCGCGTAGCCGCCGACCGAGGAGCGGAAAGCCGCCGCAAGCCGGGGAAAGATCGCCGCGAGCGCGCTTTCCGGAAGGAGCAGGAGGACCGACGCGAGTGAGAGCGCCGCCGCGTAGACGCCGGTCGGGCCGTCGCCGAGGAGGACGCCGGCCAGGAGGACGTCGACCCTGAAGTAGAGCATCGACGTCACGAGCAGCGCGGCGAACGGCGCCGCCGCCCGGCCGAGGTCGACGGCGCCCGACGCGTCCCGGCGCCACGCTCCCGAGATCCCCGCCCGCCGCACGAGCAGGTCGCCCGCCCCGAGCGCCGCGAGCCGGGCCACCGTCACGCCGGCGCAGAGGCCGACGAGGCCGCCGCCGAAGGCGATCGAGAGAAACGCGAGCGCCAGCCTCAGCGCCCCCTCGAGGAGGGCGATTCCCGTCACGCGGTGGTGCGTCCGCCGCGCCATGAAGAAAGCTTCCTGCACCGAGATCCACGCGGACGGGAGCACCGCCGCGGACAGGACCAGCGCCGGGGCCAGGCGATCCTTGGGGAGGAGGGTCCACGCGGCGGCCGCGAACGCGGCCGCCGAAAGGCAGCCCGTGACGAGGGCGAGCGTGCGCGCTTTCCGCAGGAGCGGAACCGCCTCGTCGGGCCGGGCGGAGATCTCCCGCGTGAGGAGGGGCGTCAGCCCCGCCCCGGCCAGCGTCTGGAAGAGGAGCAGGAGGGCGACGAGCTGGACGTAGGCCCCGAGAGTCGCGGCCCCCGCGAGCCGTGCCACGCCGATGTTGATCGCGAACGAGAAAAGCGGGACGAGGATCCGCGCCACGAGCATGGCGAGGGAGTTCGCGAGCAGCGAGCTCATGGCTCGGCCTCGACGACAAGGCGCTCTCCCAGGCCCCGCGCTTCGAGGCGGGCGACGATCGGCGACAGGGCGCGGCGGCTCGCGCGTGCGAGCAGCCGGCGGAAGCCGGCCGGAGGCCGGTAACCCGCGGGATCGTCCACGGCGGCCGGACCGCCGGCCGGAGGCCCTGCCCGGCGGGGAAGGACGAGGGCCGGAAGAAGCCCCAGCGTGTTCAGGGCCGTCCGCAGGCTCCACAGCGGCTCCCAGAGAGTGCCGACGCTCACGACCCGGAATCCGGCCCGCGACAGAAGGCGGGGAAGCGTGGAGGGCGTGTAGTGGAAGACGTGCTGGTCGGGCCGGAGGTCGCGCCAGCGAGTCCCGTGCCGGCGCGAGGCGAGCGAGTCGAAGTTCGGCACTTCGACGAGGAGCCTCCGGCCGACGCGCGGGCGAATTTCGTCGGCCAGAAACGCGACCGGCTCTCGCACGTGCTCGAGGACGTGGTGGAGCGTGACGACGTCGAAGCGCTCCGCCGCGGGAATCTCGGCGACCGTCGCGGCGACGGCCGCGCCGAGACGCCTCTGCGCCGCAGCCCGCGCGTAAGGCGAAATCTCGACGCCGCGCGGCGCCCAGCCCCGCGCCCGGGCGTGCGCGAGAAACGCGCCCGTGGCGCAGCCGACGTCGAGCAGGCTCCCCTTGAGGCCCCGGCTCTCGAGTCGCTCGAGCTCGGCGACGAAGCGAGCCTCGTCGAACGCGCGCGCGAACCCGGAATCGAAGTCGAGTCCGGCCGCCGTGTCCCCGGTGAAGTACGCCTCGTCGTAGTGCGCCTCGATCGCGGCCGTCGTCGCGGCGAGCCCGCACGAAACGCACGCGGCGACGAGCCCCGGATAGACCTCCCGCCACTCCGGATGCCTGCAGCCGATGTCGGGGGCGGCGACGGGCGCCGCCACGGTTCGGGTTCGTCTCCCGTTCGCGAGGTCGCTCAACGGCCTGCGCCGCGGGTCTGCACCGCCGCGGCCGCCGACGGACGATGCCGGACCAGGGCCCGGAGAGGGCGCCGCAGGAACTCGGCGAGCTCGACGAACGTGAACATCAGGATCTGCCGGTTCAGGATACGGCCGTAGTCCATGATGGCCGGAACGGGACACGTTTCGCAGACGAGGCCCGTCGGAGCTCCCGGCCGTCCGGCGAAACGGTCGCGGATCGACCGGAACTTCTCGTTGTTCACGACCTCCATGTACGTCCCGGACGGCCCCTCGCCGAGGACGCCGAAGTCGTTCGACCGCTCGTAGACCGCGCAGCAGGGCGCGACGCCGCCGTCCGGGTTGATCGCCGTCGACACGTAGTGCCAGTCGCAGCGGGAGCGCCGCGCGCCCGTTGCGGCGGGATCGGCGAACTCCGGGTGCGCCGGGGCGTAGCGGTTGAACGCGGGCAGCGTCGTCGCCCAGTCCCCCATCGCCTTGCGGTCCGCGTCGGGGATCGGGTATCGCCCCTCGTCGAGGAACGGCGACCCCAGCACGAACCGGTCCACGCCGACGTCCGCAGCGAGGGCGCGCGCCCGTTCGATCTCGTGCTCGTTGAAGCGGAAGACGTAGAAACGCCAGACGATCGCCGGGCGCGTCACTCCGAGCCGCCGCTTCGCCTCCACGATCCGGCGCATGTTCGAAAGTGCGAGCTCGAAGTTTCCCTGCCGCCGGTAGGTCGCGTACGTTTCGGGGGTCGCCCCGTCGAGCGAGCAGATGAGCTCCCCGAGTCCGGAGGCGACGAGCCGGTCGATCCGCTCGGCCGAGAGCTTCAGGCTCAGGTTCGTGCTGACGTAGCTCGTGACGTTCTTCCGGCTCGCCATCTCGATCATCTCCTCGAGATGGACGTTGAGGAGCGGCTCGCCCCAGTTGTAGAGGTCGAGGAAGAACACGTAGTCCCCGAGCTCCTCCATCAGCTTCTCGAAGAGGTGGAGCCTTGCGTGGCCCGGGTCGCGGTCGTGGATCCTGAGGCCGGTCGGGCAGAGGGGGCACTGGAGCTGACAGATGTTGACCGGATCGAAGGTCAGCTTCAGGGGCCGGGCGTCGACGCGGCGCGTCCGGAAGAGCATCTCGGCGTTCGCGCGAGCCCAGTTGAGGTACGCCCGGAGTCCCTTCATTCTGGGAGAGATGGCCGCGATCTCGCCGTAGCGGTCCTTCGCCTTCCGGAGCCAGCTCTCGACGCCGGGGGTGCCGGGACTCGTCACGACGGCGCTCCCGCGCGCTCCGGCGGAGACGCCACGGCGCCGAAAAGGAGCCCGACGTACGTCCAGAGGATCGACCGGAGCGGCTCGAGGCGGTGGCTGAAGTCCGCGACCTGGGAGAGCGCGAACCCGGCGAGGCCCGCGAGGGCGGCCGCGGCGAGCCAGGCGAGCTCCGGATCGGCGACGCGCTTGAGACCGGCCGCGCCCGTGACGAAGACGGCGGCGAGCACGCCCGCGAAGAGCACGAGCGCCGGGAGGCCCGCTTCCGCGGCCTCAAGGAGATAGAGGTTGTGAACCGTCGCCGGAAAGTAGCGCGACACGTCGCGCTTGTCGTAGCCCCTCATCACCTCGATGAAGTTGTTCAGGCCGACTCCCGCGAGAGGGTGGGCCCGGATCATGGAAAGCGCGATCTCGTTCAGCTCGAACCGGACCTCGAGGTTTCCTTTCTGACTCACGGCGAATCGCTCCCAGATCGTGGGCGCGAAAGGCGCGAGGACGGCCGCGAGGACGAGAAGCCCGGCGGCGACGGTCCGGAACGCGCGGCGCCCGAGGAGCCGCCGCCGGAACGCGAGAACGAGGAGGATCACAAAGGCGAAAGCCGAGGAGATCCAGGCCCCGCGTGACAGCGTCAGGACGAGGCCGACGGTCCCGAAGAGGAGGATCGCGACCAGGGACGCGCGCGCCGCCCGGCGGCGGGCCGCAAAAGCGCCGGCCGCCAGGATCGGCAGTGAGAGCATCAGGAAGTCGGCGAAGACGATCGGGTGACTGAAGAGCCCGATGGGACGCAGGCGAACGGCCCCGGTCTCGAGCGACTCGTGCACGACGTCGGCGCTGCCGCTCAGCCACGAGAGCCCGACGGGTCGGCCCGTGACGACCTGAACGATCGCGAACGACGTGTGGACACCCACGGCCACGGCCACCGCCGCCAGCACCCAGGGGAGGGCCCGCCGGCGGAAGAGGGCCGCCACCGTCGAGACGATGACGAGGGAGTGGACGGCGGCCGTGAGCTCGAAGGCGCTCAGGTCGCGGTGCGACGCCCCGAGCGCCGAGAGCCCGTACTGAACGAGGAGGAGGCCGTAAAGCGCGAGCACGACTTTCGGCACGGCGTTTTTGACCCGCCCGAGGAGGCCGCCGTAGACGGCGAGCGCGGCCAGGGGCAGGAGGCACAGATCGGCGACCGAGAGCCTGAGCCCGGGCCATCCGCCCACGTGCACCTGGTAGGCGAAGTGTTTCTCGAGGCGCAGCGGGACGAGCGCCACGAACGCGATGAGGAGCGCCGGTGCGAGGCGCTCCGGCGCGAAGAGGACGACGGCGGTCGCCGCCAGAACCCCGGCGCCGAGGCCGAGGGTGACGAGGGCCGCCCGATCCGAACCGAGTGCGGCGCCTGCCAGGACGGCCGCCGCCACCGCAGCGCCGGACAGAAGCGCAGCCCATCCGGATCGGGGGTGCGCAACCTCGTCGGACTCGGGCGCCACGGTCAGGGCCGGTCGAGCTGATTGATCACGAAGAGCAACCCGGAGCTGATCGGACCCGGGGCGAGGAGATGAAAGCCTCCGGGCACGAAGATGTGGACGTCCATGTGGTTCGGCGGATTTCCGGGTGGGTCGCAGGCCGAGACGGAGAAGACGTCCACGGGCTTGCCGAGACTCTGCCGGAGGATGGACCAGAGGACTTCCTGCGCGAGCGGGACGACGTTGTCCGATTCGGCGGATTCGATGAGGGTCGGCGCCGACTGGGTCAGGACGCCGGGGATCGGGGAACGGACGGCGTAGTCGCTGTCCGTGCAGCCGGGGTGCCCGCAGATGAACCCGTCGAACACGTCGGCGAGGGCGGGCCCGCCGATGTTCCAGGCGTAGGTACTGCCGTCGCACCGCGTTTCCGTGGCGGGCTTCCACGCCATCCGGTGATACTGGACGAGGCTCTTCCAGTCCGTGGGCGGGACGTACGCGACGACGGCCCTCAGATTCGGGACGAGCGGCGCCGCCTTGAGGACGACGCACCCGCCGACCGACCCACCGACGAGCGCGATCCGGGACGCGTCCGTGGCCGGCATCGACCGGAGGTAGGCGGCGGCTGCGGCCACGTCGCCCGCTTCGCCGAGACAGATCTCGATCTTTCCCTCGCTGCCGTCGAGGCCGCGCAGCGACGGCACGAACGCCGTCCGCCCGTGGAGACCCGCCCAGTCGACGCAGGCCTGGATCGTCCCCCCGTCGGAGGGATCGAAGAGGCCGCTGAGACCCCCGTGCACATGGACGACGCCGGGCCGCTTCGCGCCGTCGTCGACGTAGCAGGCGACGCCGCCCACCGCCAGTCCGGCCGACGCATAGGCCACGAGATCGAGCGAAACGCCTCCCACCGTCCCGAGCCTCTGCCGGGCGAGCAGGGTTCCGTCGGACGCGGCGACCGCCAGAGCCTCCCGGATTCCCGCGGAAGCGCCGGAGGCCGGGGCGGCGTCGGCCGGGCGCTCGACGGTCTCCGGTCGGAATGCGCAGCCCGTCTCGAGGACGTCCCGCAGCCGCGCCGCAGGTGTCTGCGGGTCGCGCCCAGCCGGCGGGGTTTCCGTCTCGACCAGCGCTTCGGAGGCCGAGCAGGCGCGCGTCGCCGCCCGCCGGAGGACCTCCACGCCGCGGTCGCTCCAGCTTGCCGGGGTCGCGGCCGGCGCGGCCGACGCCGCCGCGCCGGGACCCGCCAGGAGTCCCGCCGACAGCACCGCCCGCACGAGCCGTCCACCGAGAAGGAGCCTCATTCCGTGACCGTCAGCGTATCATCAAAAGAAGAGCATCGGAACTGCACGCGATCGGTCCGGCGAGCCGCTCCCCGCGGCGCACCGCCCTGATCGCGCGTTGTGACAGAATCCGCGGCTCAACAGAGCAACCGGAAGGCGCGATGACGAAGGGCATGACGGAGTGATCAACGTCACGGGGCGAACGCCCCTTTCCGCGGGGGTGCCCGTGAGGGCTGTCGTCCTGGCCGGAAGCCGGGGCTCGGCCTCGATGTCCGTCGCCAACTTCCAGTCGAAGCTCGCTCTCCCCCTCGCCAACCGCCCGCTCGCCGAGCACACGTTTCGAGCGCTGGCCCGCCAGGGCATCACGGAGGTCGCGCTCGTCTCGGCGAACCGGGGAGAGCACTACCGCCGCTTTCTCCACTCCCTCGCGACCCGCACGGACCTCGGCGTCAGCGTCTCTCTTTTCGAGGACGGCTCGGTCCGCGGCACGGCGGGTGCCCTGAAGGCGCTGGCCGGCTTCGTCCGTTCCGAGCCCTTCTTCGTTCTTTCCGGGCACGTCTTCGTCGACCCGGCGCCGCTTCAGGAGGCGGCCGCCTTCCACCGGACGCACGGATCCGCCCTGACGATCGTCGCGGAGCCGGGCCCGCCGGCCGCGCGCCATCTCGAGAACATCGTTCTCCGCGACGACGGACTGGTCGACCGCTTCGTGATTCTCCATCGTTCCCGCGACCGCCGCCGCGCGCCGGCCGTCCGGCGGGCGCGCGGGGGGGAACGGCGCCGGACGCTGCGCTCCTCGGGTCTCTACGTCCTCGAGCCCGGAGTCCTCGACCTGCTCCCCGAACGCGGCTACGTCGACATCAAGGAGCAGCTCGTCGACATGCTCTGCCGGCAGGGCGCTCCGGTCCACGCGTACATCGTCTCCGAACCGCTTCGCAAGATCGACGACCTCGGGGCCTATCTCGGCCTGAATGCGGAGCTCCTGCGGCGCCTGGCGACCGAGCCCGGCCTCGTGCCTTCGGGGGTCCGGCAGGTCGCGCCGGGAGTCTTTGCGGGAGCGGGAACGGTGATCTCTCCGGACGCGTCCGTGACGGGACCGGTGCTCCTGGGGGAGCACTGCCACATCTCGCACGGCGCGCGGCTCGTCGGTCCGCTCAGCCTCGGGGAGCGGACCCACGTCGGGCCCGGAGCCGAGGTGCGCGACTCGATCGTCGGAGACCGCGTCACCGTCCGCCGGGGCTCGATGGTCGAGCACTGCTACGTCGGTCCGGCGAGCGCCACGCGCCGGGGAGAGGCGCTTCGCGACGCGTTCGTGCTGAATCACCGCGAGCTCGGAGAGAGTCCGGCTCTCCTGATGGCGACCGAGTCGGAGGACTGCCGCGTCTACTTTCGAGAGCCCGGCGGCGGCTCCTGGCACGCGTGGAAGCGCCGCGCCTACCTCGCCGCCAAGCGAACGCTCGATGTCGCGATCGCGGCGATCGCCCTGCCGCTTCTCGCGCCCGTCTTTGCGGTCATCGCGGTCCTCATCAGGCGGGACTCCGCCGGTCCCGCGTTCTACTCGCAGCGGCGCTGCGGCAAGGCCGGCCGCGAGTTCCTGATGTACAAGTTCCGCACGATGAGCGAGAGCGCCGAGGAGCTTCAGGAGTCGCTGAGGGCCCGCAAGGACGTCGACGGCCCGATGTTCAAGATGAAGAACGACCCTCGCGTCACCCGCGTCGGCGACTTCCTGCGGAGGACGAGCCTCGATGAGCTCCCTCAGCTCGTCAACGTCCTGAAGGGCGAGATGAGCCTCGTGGGGCCGCGGCCGCTCATCATGTCGGAGATGGGTCTCGCACCCGCCTGGCGGGATCTCCGCCTCAGCGTCCGCCCCGGGATCACCGGCCTTTGGCAGGTGAACGGCCGGGCTCAAATTGCGTTCCACGACTGGATCGAGAACGACATTCGCTACGTCCGCGAACAGTCGCTCGGCCTCGACCTCAGGATTCTCGGGCGCACGTTCAAGGTGCTGCGCAACTCGTCGAATGTGTGAGCCCCCGCGGGACCCTGCCGCATAATCGCCGGCCATGCGCGTGCTGATTTCCGTCTGCCTGCTCGCCGCGCTCTGCGCCTGCGGGCCGACACTGACCCCGACCAGGCTGCCGCCGGCGCTGGATCTCCCGCCCTCCGGCGCGGCCCCGCCCGAGTACGTCCTCAGGCCCGGCGACGTCCTCGAGGTGAAGTTCTTCTACGTTCCGGAGCTCGACCAGGCCGTCACGGTCCGGCAGGACGGCCGCATCTCCCTCCAGCTCGTCGACGAGGTCGTGGCCGCGGGCCGCACCGTGGCGCAGCTGCGGGCCGAGCTGGGGTCGCTCTACGGGAAGACGCTCAAGGACCCGCAGCTCGCCGTCATCCTGAAGGAGGCGGACCGCCCGAGGATTTACGTCGGCGGCGAGGTGAACAGGCCCGGCCTCATCCGTCCCACGGGATCGCTCACGGCCCTCCAGGCGATCTTCGAGGCGGGCGGTACGCGGCCGACCGGCGAGCTGGCGAGCGTTGTCGTACTCAGGAACCAGGGAACTTCAGAGCCTCAGTTCATCGTGCTCAATTTGAAGGAACCGCTGTCCACCGGCGCCCTGGGTCGGGACATCTCCCTGCAGCCGCTCGACATCGTCTTCGTCCCGAAGTCCCGCATCGCGAACGTCAATCAGTTCGTCGACCAGTACATCCGCCAGCTCATCCCGGCCCAGCTCACGTTCGGCCTCACGTACTTCCTCGCGGTCCCGTAGGGCCGGTCGGCCGGAGTCGATTCGGCGTGACGCCTCCTGAAACGAACCGGCCCCGGGTTTTCCGGGGCCGGTTCGTGGCGATTCAGGTGGTGGAGGCGGGGGGAGTCGAACCCCCGTCCGAAGCGCCCGAACGTCGAGATTCTCCACGCTCAGTCCGGACTTGTTTTTTTAGCCACCGCGTCTTCAGGTCCGGACGACCGGGCGCGGCAGCGATCCTGAGCTTCTCGGGCCATCTCTTCAGGCGGCGGAGATGATCCCCAGTCCGGATTTCGCGTCAAACGCCGAGGCGCCCCGGACAGGCTCCCCGGCGCCCGTCACGGCTAATTAGGCCGCGAGAGCGTAATCGCTGTTGGCGATTGAATTTGACCGTCGTTTTTACGAGCGAACGGCCGTGCTCGGCGTGCTCCTCGATCGCTGAATGCCCCGTCGAAACCGGGACGCCCCCAATCGTGATCGATGAGGATAACAGGTCGGCACCCGGGCGAAAAGACCCGGGAGTCGCCATAATTCGCGGGTGACGCGCGCGACGGCCCGGTTCCTCGTTCTTCTCGCCGCCGCGCCCCTGTCCTCTTTCTTTGGCGTCGCCTCGGCGGACGCCCAAGACGCCTCGCTCGCCCGCGACGGCAAGCCGCCCGCCCCGATCCGCTCCGAAGAGCGCGACGGGCGGACGTTCCTTCTCGTCAACGACGCCGTCGCCGCCCTCGACGGGACGATCGCGTGGGACGAGAGGACGCGCTCGTACGAAGTGAAGGTCAAGAGCCGCACGGCCGTCTTCGGCGCCGAGTCGCCGATCGCCGTCGTGGACACGAAGGTCGTGAACCTCGCGTCGCCCGTGCGCGCGTCGAGCCTCGGCGCGTGGGCCGAGCCGGAGTTCTTCGTCCGGGTGCTCGGCCCGCTCACGGGCCAGACGCTTGCGTGGGACAAGGGGACGCGCACGCTCTCGGCGAAAAAGTCGGATTTCGTCGAAGTCGGCGTGGAGCCTTCCGTCGCGGAGCTCGGCGACGTGACGAAGATCGTCCTCCGGTTTTCGCAATCGCCGTCGTACGCGGTGGAGGCGACGGCCGAGCAGGTCGTCCTGCACTTCCCGGGCGCGCGACTCACGACGCCGTCGCCCGAACGCGTTCTCGACTCGCCCCGCGTCGCACGGCTCCTCATGCGCGGCGGCGAGGTCACGATCGTATTCCGCGAGAGGGGCCTCGTCGCGAACGTCTATGCGCTCGGGACGCCGCCCCGTCTCGTCGTGGACGTCGCGCGCAAGGCCGGAGCCGCGCCTTCCGCCGCGCCCGCCGCGCCGGTCCCGTCGCCCGCCGCCGCGAAGAACGTGAAGACGATCGTCGTCGACCCCGGCCACGGCGGAACCGAGGAAGGCGCGAAGGGCCCGGGCGGCTCGCTCGAGAAGGACGCGACGCTCGCGCTCGGCAAGACGGTCGCCGAGACGCTCCAGCGCCGCGGCTACCGCGTTCTCCTGACGCGCACGACGGACGCGGCGGTGGGGCTCGACGACCGCGCCGCCGCCGCGAACGCCGCGAAGGCGGACGTCTTCCTGTCCCTCCACTGCAACGCGTCGCGCGCGGCCTCCGCGCACGGGACCGAGGTCTACTACCTCTCGCTCGACGCGTCGGATCGCGCCGCGGCCGCGCTCGCCGAGAGCGAGAACCGCGCCGCGCCCGGCGCGCCCAGCGCGGAGAAGAACGCCGCGGTGCGCGACCTCGACCTCATCCTGTGGGACCTCGCGCAGAACCAGCACCTCGGCGCGTCCGCGCGCCTCGCCGAGATCGTGCAGGCCGATTTCAACCGCCTGCTCGGGATCACGACGCGCGGCGTGAAGCAGGCGCCCTTCCGCGTCCTCATCGGCGTGAACGCGCCGGCCGTGCTCGTCGAGGTGTCGTTCATCACGAACCCCGACGAGGAGAAGAAGATCAATTCCGAGGAGTTCCGCCGGCAGGTCTCGGACACGCTCGCGGGCAGCCTCGAGACGTACTTCCGGTCCGGCGACGGCGCTGCGCCCGTGCCGTACGCGCCGAAGAACGGCAAGAGCTGAGTCCCGTGGCGCGCCGTTTCGCGCTCGCGCTCGTCGCGATCCTCGCGCTGCTCCTCGGCGCTTTCGTCGTGATGCGAAGCGTGAAGGCGCCGAGGACGGGCGCGCCGCCCGCTCCCGCGCCGCGCCCGACGGCCGTCGTGCCGCCGACGCCGATCCCGGCGCGCAACGTGACGCTGTTCTTCGAGTCGAAGGAGGGCGACGGCCTGCTGCACCCCGAGGCGCGCGACGTGCCCGTGGCGGCGGACGACGTCGCGTTCCTGCGGTCGGTGGCGTCCGGGGTCGTCGAGGGGCCGCGCAGCGCCGACCTCGTGCGGCCCTTTCCCGAGGGCTGGACGCTGCGCGGGGCGTACCTCCTGCGCGACGGCGTGGCCGTCCTCGACGTTGCGCCGCCGGCTCCCTCGAAATGGCAGGCGGGGGCGCACGAGGAAGACGCCGCCGTGCAGGCGCTCGCCGTCACGGTCGGCAAGAACATGACGGGCGTGACGCGCGTCGTCTTCCTCGTGGCGGGGGAGCCCGCCGAAACGCTCGCGGGGCATGTGGACCTCGCGCACCCGATCGCGCCGGACTTCACGCGTGTCGCGGCGGAGGCGCCGCGCCCCGCCCAGCCGGCCCCGACGGCGACGCCGACGCCGGCGCCGACGCCGACCGAGACCGCGACGCCGGCGCCGCGGCCGCCGAAGCCGGCGAAGCCACCCGCGAGGCCGAAGGGGGAGACGACGTGAGCGACGAACGGCCCATCGGCCTCTTCGACTCGGGCGTGGGCGGCCTGACCGTCCTCGACGCGATTGCCCGCCGGCTTCCGCACGAGCGGCTCCTCTACCTCGGGGACACGGCGCGCCTTCCGTACGGGACGAAGTCGGCCGAGACCGTCCGGCGCTACGCCCGCCGCGCGGTCGGATTCCTGCTCGACCACGGCGTGAAGGCCGTCGTCGTCGCGTGCAACACGGCCTCGGCTCTCGCGCTCGACGCGATCGTCGAGATGTCGCCCGTGCCCGTGGTCGGCGTCGTCGCGCCCGGGGCCTCGGCGGCCGTGGCCGCCGCGCGGGCGCGCGAGGCGGCGGGGGAGCCGCGCGGTCCGATCGCCGTCCTCGCGACCGAAGCGACCGTGGCGTCCGACGCCTACGGCCGCGCGATCCGTGCGCTCGACCCGGACCGCGACGTGCTCCACACGGCGTGCCCGCTCTTCGTGCCGCTCGCCGAGGAAGGCTGGACGGAGAACGAGGTCGCCCGCGCGGCCGCGGCGCGGTACCTCGGGCCCGTGGGCGCCTCGGGCGCGCGCGTCGTCGTGCTCGGCTGCACGCACTACCCGCTCCTCGCGGGGACGATCGCGGAGGCGCTCCCGGAAGGAACGGAGCTCGTCGACTCGGCGCACGCCGCGGCGGACGCGCTCGAAGCGGCGCTCCCGGCGGCCGCCCGCAGGGAGGGAAGCGAGCCCGGCGAGACGCGCATCCTCGTCACGGACGCGTCGGACCGACTCCGGCGCGTCGCGGGCCGCTTCCTCGGGCGGCCCGCGGCCGACCTCGCCCTCGTCGACCTGCCGATGTGAAGGTCCGCGGGCGCCCGGGTCGCAATGAGAGGACAATCCTCGCGTGAAGAAACCCAACGTCCTCTCCCGCGCCGGTGGCCGCGCCGCGCTTTCGCTGCGTCCCGTCTCGATCGTCTGCGACGCCGTGCCCCACGCGGAGGGCTCGTGCCTCATCACGCAGGGCAAGACCCAGGTGCTCGTCACGGCGACCGTCGAAGCGAAGGTGCCGCCGTTCCTCCAGAAGACGGGTCTCGGCTGGATCACGGCGGAGTACGGGATGCTCCCGCGCGCGACGCACGAGCGGACGGCGCGCGAGGCCGCGCGCGGCAAGCAGACGGGCCGCACGCTCGAGATCCAGCGCCTCATCGGGCGCGCGCTGCGTGGTGTCGCGGACCGCTCGATCCTCGCGGACCGGACGATCACGCTCGACTGCGACGTTCTCGTGGCCGACGCGGGGACGCGGTGTGCGTCCGTGACGGGCGCGTACGTCGCGCTCATGCTCGCCGCGGGCACGCTCTTCAAGTCGCACGCGATCCGCGGGAACCCGCTGCGCGAGGCCGTCGCGGCGATCTCCCTCGGCGTCACGGCCGGGAGCGAGCCGGACGCGCGCACGATTCTTCTCGACCTCGATTACTCCGAGGACTCGACGGCCGAGGTCGACCTGAACGTCGTCGGGACCTCGTCGGGGCGGTTCGTCGAGATCCAGGGCACGGCCGAGAAGGAGCCGTTCGACGAAGCGATGCTCGGCGAGCTTCTCGCCGCCGCGCGGCGCGGCCTCTCGGAGCTCTTCCGCGTTCAGTGCGCCGCGCTCGAGGGGCGCGTGCCGGACGCCTGGCTGCCGGACCTGCCTCAGGCCCGCGCGAAGAACCCGCGCAAGGCCTCGGCCAGCCGGCCCGGATCCTCCAGAAGGGCGTAGTGCCCCCGGCCGGGGAGCTCGAGGAACGTCGCGTCCGGCCGGGCCCTCAGGATCGCCTTTGCATCCTTCGGCGGCACGAGCGGATCGCGCTCGCCCGTCACGACGAGGAGCGGCATCGTCGTCCCTTTCAGGCGCTCGGCGAGCGGGGGCGCCCCGAGGACGCCGTCCACGGACTTCTCGGTCGCGAAGGCGACGTCCTTGCCGGACGGGCCGGTCTGCGCCTCGACGGCGCGTGCGACGAACGCCTTCTTGCCGGGCGCGTCGCCCTCGAACCCGTACGCCGCGGCGCTCCGGAGGGACGACTCGGGGACGCTCTCGAGGACGGCGCGGCGCGACATCGCCTTCCACTTGAGCGTGTCCGTGAAGCCGTAGGAGGCGGCGCCGAGGGGGGAGACGAGCGCGACGGCGGCGACGCGGTTCGGCGCGAGGGCCGCGATCTCGCCGGCGACGCGTCCGCCGAGGGAGTGGCCCGCGAGGAAGACGGGCTCTTTCGGCAGCACGCCGAGGACCCATCGCGCGAGCGCCGCCGGGTCGTATCCGTCGGGCGATTTCGGCCCGCGGAACGAGCCCGGCAGGTCGAGCGCCTGGATCTCGAAGGTCTTCGCGAGCGGGACGCCGGCGTCGGCCCAGTCGGCCGCGCAGCCGCCGAGGCCGTGGAGGAGGACGAGGACGGGTTTCGACTTCTTGGCGGCCATCGCGGAGAATGCTAACGGAATCGGGGCGTAGCGCAGCGGTAGCGCGGCTGCTTTGGGAGCAACAGGTCGCCGGTTCGACCCCGGCCGCCCCGACCAGTTTTGCCGTCAGGTCTTCAGGAGGCTGAGCGGCAGGGGAGCGCCCGTGACGTCCCGGATCGCGGGGCCGACGAGGGACACGTCGTCGCTGATCACGCTCGCGGCGCCGAGCCGCGCGAGCTGGGCCGCGAAGGCCGGGTCGTTGACGGTCCAGCAGTGGACGCCGAGGCCTTCGGCCTTCGCCCGGGCGAAGAGAGCGTCGGTGACGAGTCCGGCCTGCGGGCCGATCGCGCGGCAGCCCTTCGGAAGATCGGGCCAGAGAGCGCCCTCGGGGCGGCGCGCCGTCGCGTCGTAGTTGAGGCACGTCTCGATGCGCGGCTCGATCTCGCGGATCTTCCGGAGCATGTCGCCCGAGAAGGAGAGCACGAGCGCGCGGTCGAAGAGGTGCATCTGGGCGATGAGGGCCGCGACGCGGAACTCGAGGAGGCCGGGCCGCGGCGACGGGCCCGCCTTGAGCTCGACGAGATACCGGCCGGTCGAGCCGTAGCGCAGGAAGAGGTCGCGGAGCGTCGGGACGAAGCCCCGGAAGCCGCCGCGCTCGACGGGCAGCTCGGTGAGCTCGGGAATCGTGACGGTCGCCAGCGGGACGCGGCGCCCGAGGAGGACGATCTCGGGGTCGTGCTGGACGACGGCCTCGCCGTCCAGCGTGAGGCGGACGTCGAGCTCGAAGGCGTCGGCGCCGTCGGCCTCGGCCCGGTCGAAGCTTTCGAAGGTGTTTTCGAGCGCCTTCGTCGGGGAGCCGCGGTGCCCGACGACGCGCGTGACGCCGCTCGCGAAGAAGTTCATCGGAGGGATTATCCTCGCCTCCCATGCCCCGCGCTCCGCGTCCTCCCGCCGAGGGTCCGTTCCCGGTCCCGCTCGCGACGATCGACTGGCTCGTCTCGCGCGAGAACCCGGGCGTCAGGGCCGTCGCGCTGCGCGACCTGCTCGGGCGCCCGCCCAAGGATCCCGACCTCCGGCGCGCCCGGCAGGCGGTCGTCCGTGACCCGTTCCTGCGCGATCTCCTCGCGCTCGTCCGCGCGCGCCTCGTGCCGGCGCCGCAGGTCCCGCTCGAGCGGCGGTACGACGGCGGGATGTGGCTCGCGCTGTTTCTCACGGAGTTCGGCGTGGACGAGGCGCAGCCCGCGCTCAAGCACGCGGCCGACGTCCTCCTCGCGCGGTGGGAGAAGGCCTTCGTCGAGATCGAGCGCGGCGGCAGGACCGGCGACCTCGACGTCCCGCTGTTCTCGGCGGCGCTCCGCGTCCTGGCGCGGACCGGCCGCGGCGGCGACCCTCGCGTCGTGGGCGGAGCCGAGGAGATCGCCCGGCGCTCCCGGGCCGGCAAGGGCCGCACCGTGAAGGACCTTCTCCTCCTCGGAGAGCTGCCCGAGAAGGCGCGGACGGATGCGATCAGGGGCGCCATCGCGTTCCTCGAGACGCGGCTCGTCGAGGTGGAGATTCCCGCCGCGCTCGCCGCGGGCGCGACGCCCGAGATCCTGAAGGCGGGCTACCCGTGCGCCGAGGAGACGGACCTCTTCGAGATGCTCGCCGCCCTGAAAGCCGTGCGCCCCGCGGGACGGCCCGTCGAGCCGAACGTCACGCGCGCCCTCGCGGAACTGGCCTCCCAGGCGGACCACCGCGCGCGCTGGAAGCTCGAACGCCCGCGGCCCGAACGGCTGCCGCTGGCTCCCGAGCGCACGGGCGACCCGTCGCGCTGGGTCACGCTGCGCGCGCTCACGATCCTCCAGCACTTTCGCTCTCTCGCCGTCCCCAGCACGGCTCCCGCCCGGAGGGCCACGTCGAAATGAGACGTTCCGTTTCCGCGCTCCTCGCCGCCTGCTGCGCCGTGGCGATTCTCACCGTGCTCGCCGTGCTCGCCGGCTGCTCGTCCGATCCCCTCCCCGGTCCTCCGCGCGCCGCGACCCACGGCTACCGCGCCCGCGTCACGTTCAAGACGGACGGGCTCGAGACGGCTTCGTACGAGATCGCCGTGCGCGGGGGCCTGAGGCGCAAGGGCCTCGGCGACGGACCCGCGCTGATCCTCGACACGGAGGCGAAGAAGGCGTGGCGCGTCGCCGCGGGCGGGAAGAGCGCGTCGCCCGTGGAGTTCTCCGAGGCGGAGAAGGAGATGCCCGCCGGCATCCCCCTCGCGACCGGCTTCGACGAGAAGAAGGAAGCGGCCCGCCGGAACCTCACCCTCTACCACCGCGAGGGCGACGAGGTGTTCGCCGGCCACGTGTGCGCGATCTGGCGTTTCGACGACGACCCGTCTGCGCTGAACTCGCCGACGACGACGTACTGGGCCGCGAACGACCTGGACGGCCTCGTCGTCCGGTGGGAGCGGGAGCTCCCGTCGCCGGGCGGCAAGGGGACGAAGTTCGTGATCAACCTCACAGACGTGCGCGTCGGGGCTCCGCCGAAGCTCTTCACGCCGCCTTCCTGAGACACGGGCTCAGCGTCGCTGCTATGCTCCGCGCCCTCCGGCGCCCCGGAGGATCCTCCAGAGGAGTGTTCCCGATGCAGCTCGCCCGAAACCTCGCGGCCGCTCTCGCCCTCATGGCGCTCTCAGTGCCGGCGTCCGGCCAGACGCCGAAGGACCCGAAGTCGCCGATCGCCGGAGTCCCCGACGGACGCGGTCCCTCGGGCCCGGTCACGCTCAAGATCACGTCCCCGAAGCCGGACGAGGTCATCGCGATCCCGCCCGCCGCGGCCGGCCAGCCCGCCGCCACGGGCGGGCCCGTCGAGGTGAAGCTCGAGCTCATGGGGTACGAGACGTTCCAGGATCCGGCGACGAAGCAGGGCCAGTACGTCGCCCTCATGCTGGACAACTTCGCGACGGTCTTCGCCTATACCGACGTGACCAAGCCCTGGGTGTTCAAGAAGATTCCGAAGGGCACGCACACACTCCGCGCGTTCCCGATGCGCCCGTGGGGCGAGTCCATCAAGGGCGACGCCGCCTTCGCGTCCGTCACGTTCCACGTCGGCGAGAAGGACGGCAAGAACGTGAACGAGCCCGGCGGGCCGATCCTCACGGTCGTCTCGCCGCGCGGCAAGGTGAAGGGCGAGACGGGCCGCGTGCTTCTCGACTTCCTCGTCACGGGTTGCCCGATCGCCGAAAAGAGCGCGATCCCGGACAGCTGCCGCGTGCGTTACAAGGTCGACACGGAAAAGGAAGTCACGCTCGCGAAGGAAGAAGCCGTGTGGCTCGAGAACGTCGCCCCCGGCAAGCACGCGTACGTCGTCGGGATCACGAAGGACGACAAGATCGTGCCCGGCGCGTTCACGCTCGTGCAGGGCTCCTTCGATCTCGAGGCCCCGGGCAACGCCGCCGCGCCCGCCGCGGCGCCGCAGGGGAAGGCCGCGGGCCAGTAAAATCCCCCGGATGAGCCTCGTGTACGGCGGCGCGGGGACGCGTCCCTGCGCCGTCGACCCCCCCCTCGTCCTCGCGCCCATGGCGGGGATCACGGACATGACGTACCGGCTGCTCCTGCGCCGGATCGGAGGGGTGGGCCTCGTCACGATGGAGTTCGTGTCCTCCGAGGGGCTCACGCGCGGCAACAAGCGGACGGAGCGCCTCCTCCGCTGGGACCCGGCCGAGCGGCCGCTCTCCGTACAGATCTACGGCGCCGACGCCGAGCGGATGGCGGTCGCCGCGGCCCGCGTCGAGGAGATGCAGGTCGACGTCTGCGACATCAACATGGGCTGCCCCGCGAACAAGATCCTCAAGGGCTGCTCCGGGGCCGGCCTCATGCGCGACCTCGGCAAGGCGCGCGCGATCATCGCGGCTTGCCGGAAGGCGCTCCCGACGACGCCGCTCACGGTGAAGTTCCGGCTCGGGATCAACGACCAGACGGAGAACTACCTCGAGCTCGCGCGCATCTGCGAGGGCGAGGGCGTCGCCGCCGTCGCGCTCCACGCAAGGACGGCGAAACAGATGTACACGGGCCGCGCGGACTGGTCGAAGATCGCGCGCCTCAAGGAGGCGGTCTCGATCCCCGTCGTCGGGAACGGCGACGTGAACTCGGCCGACGACGTCCTCGCGATGTTCCGGCAGACGGGCTGCGACGCCGTGATGTGCGGCCGCGCGACGATGAAGAACCCGTGGATCTTCAAGCAGGCCGCCGAGCTCCTCCTCGGCCGGCCGTGGCGCGAGGCCACGCTCGCCGAGCGGCGCGAGGTCATCCTCGAGCACTTCCGCCTCATCCAGAAGGACCAGTCCGACGCGCCGAAGGCCATGATGTCGAAGCTCCGCACGTTCACGTCCTGGTACACGCACGGCCTGCCGAACGGCTCGGAGCTGCGCCGCCGCATCGCGAGCCTCGACGGGCCGCAGGCGTTCCTCGACGCCGTCGAGGAGTTCTTCGAGACGCACGCGGCGAGAGTCGCGGCCTGAGCCGGGCCTTCGACGCGCGCTAGTTCTTACTGCGAGGCTTGAGGGCCTTAGCGGGCTTGGCCGATTCCTTCGGATCGATATCGATCGAGGAGTCAGGTTCGGGAAAGAGTGGGATCTGCTTCTTGTCCTTCGTCTTCAGCCTCGGCTCTTCTTTATCCGAAGAGAGCTTCTTAAGGAAGTAGTCAAGGCTGCCATTCCGTAGCTTCTTATAGCCGATCCCAAACTCACGCCCCTCGAGCTTCTTCGCTAGACCCCAGGTAACAAGCAGCTGGAATGCGGCTTCAACTTCCTTTAGTCGCGGAGACTCGGGAAGATTCGGATTCAGCAGGCGCATGCTGAATCTGTCTCTGAGCTTCGCCGCCGCGTCATCGACGGAAAGCTCAATACCTAGGTATCCGGCCTGCTTCTGGACCGCCAGCTCTCTCTTCCGTTCGCCGAACTCGTTTTCTGGAATCAGGGATGGCAGCAGTTCATCCCACAGGACAGTCAGTAGCCAGGGCATGGGTGGGGACGAATCGTAGAAGTGAACCGGATCGTGACTAACGCGCAGCTGCTCAAGCTTGACCTGCACGGTCTTCCTGAGTTTCTCGTCCTTAATTCTTGGAACCAGACTGCCGTACGACTTCTCTAGGTGTATGAAGACGTCCACTTGAGGGATGCGCGCGGCAGCCACGATTGCAAACGGCCTTACCGGTTGGAAGCGCCCGGCTGTTCGCTCTGCATCCAAGTAGTCTGCGGCTTCCACCTTGCGGCTCATGTGGGTCAACAGAACGCAGGCCGCTTCCTTGACGCGAGCGGGACGCTTGTCGTCTCCTAACCAGCGCGTAGCTACTGCGTCGTACTTGAGAAGCTGATCTCGGATTTTGTCCCTACCGGCGTTGGACTTAGAGAACGAGGTCTTTGCTTCGCCGAGTACACCCCATTCGGGGCACTTCAGTAATGCAAGGTCGGGCGTGACCGAGCCGCCGCCATAGATCTGCTCTGCGCCGTGTTCGTTACTCAGGCCCGAGGTTTTCTTCTTCTGAGTTTCGTCCCACGACAACTCGTGTATCAAAGCTGTGAGGAAATAGACAGTATCGCGGTAGCTGTCAATTTCCTTGAATAACTCGGCGCGCGAGGGCATGCCTAGGATCTTGCGTCGGCGAAGTGCGCTTCGCCGACCTGTTCGTAGAGGAAGCGACAGATACGATTCAGTGCGCTCTCGGTGGCACGGAGCCCTGGCAACAGCAACATCTGATTCTCAGAAGCGAGAAGCAACTCGATGCTGGAGCCGTCTCGCATATCGACAACGGACGCATCAAGATAGGGATTCGCATGCAGTATTGACACAGAAGCATCTGGATAGCGACGGAGGATGGCGGTGAGTTGCGGCAGTTCTTCAGTTGTTACACGAAAGTTCCCCGTGAAGCGCGCGGCAATCGCCCGCACGCCATCAGGTCTTGGGGAATCGGCACGCCCCCGCCCCCGCAGGAATACCGACCGATCACGGGCCTCATCCAGCAGGGGCGCTACGGCTGATCGGTAAAGCCAGCGAACATTCTTGTTCACGGCGAAGTGCGCGTCCCGAGATGCGACACCGGCTGTGCCCTCGGAACGCACAACGTCGGCTCGCTCATCGGGCTCACAAACTTCAAAGGCGAGATTCTTGAAGAAGCTCTTTTCTTCAAGCGCTGCTTCGAAGGCAGACTTCACGTCTATGTCGGTCCAAGTCACTTCCGATTCAAAGCGCTTTCTGGATCGCGTTTGAAGAAGCCGCCGCACACTTGAGACCCGAGTGAGCCGCATCGAGAGATGTGGCTTAAGTGCGCTTCCCATACCGTCAAAGAGTGTCCGCAGGGCCACCTGGGATAGGAACGGCGAATAGACCTTTGGATAGAGGGCATCCAATAGCCGTTTGACGCCTTGCCGCCAGTCGCGGTTTGAGCAGACGGTAATGAGTACGGCTACGGTGGCCTCAGGCAAAAGCCATAGGCGCATGGGCATCGAGCGTCGCTTGTCATCGACGCCCTCGAACTCCAGGTTGTAGAGAACACCCTTCTCGGAGCGCTGGCGTTCCGTGACGGCACCCCAAGGGCGCTTGAAGTGATCGAAAAGCGGTGCGATCTCAGTTCGGTAGTTGATTACCGTGAAGTGCGCCAGCAGCTTCTGGGGCAGAGGCTCCACTGGCAAGGTCTCGACGATTTCCGCGATCGACCGGCGTGCGTCGAGCCAACTGTCTGCAATCGAGACCGCAAGCGAGGGTTTCATGGCTGCCGTCCGATCAAGAGTATGCCAGTCAGTAGACCTTCGGCTTCGCGTCCGGCGCGAGCGGGGTGACGTAGGGCTTTCCGGCCGTCGTCTTCGCGAACTCGGCTTTCGCGGCCGCGACGGCGGCGGGATCCTTGAGGAGATCCACCGTCGACGCTCCGAGGACTTTCGCGGCGACGAGCATCCCCTTGACGCCCATCGGGCTCGCGGCGCAGGACGCCACGTCCCAGTGGTGCCACGGCGCGCCGGTCGGGGCGGTCTGGACGCCGAGCTCGACGAGCGGGTACGCGGCGCTCACCTCGCCGATGTCCGAAGAGGCGCTCACGCCGCGCCCCTTCGCGAGCGTGAGCACCTCGCGGGAGAGCCCCTTCTCGGGGATGCCGACTTCCTTCTGGATCGCCTTCGCGAGCGTCTCGTCGGACGCGTCCCACTTCGGCGCGCCGACGCGTTCGAGCTGCTTCTGGACCAGCTTCGAGAGCGTCTCGTTGGTGAGCGGCTCGCGCGTCGACGCGAGGATCGTGACTTTCGCGGCCGTCTCGGTCGCGAGGCCGGCGCCGTCGGCGGCCTTCCTCAGGCGCCCGACCATCTCGCTCACCCGCTCGCCGTTCGTGTCGCGGACGAACCACTGCACGCGCGCGTAGTCCGGGATGATGTTCGCGGCGAGGCCGCCGTCCTTGACGACGCGGTGGAGACGCGCCGTGGGGAGGACGTGCTCGCGCATGAGCGACATCGCGTGCTCGAAGACCTCGAGGGCGTCCAGCGAGCTGCGGCCCATCCAGGGATTCGCCGCGGCGTGGGCCGTCTTTCCGAAGAACTCGACGTCGACGGCGGTGATCGCGAGGCGGCCGCCGGTGATGAGGTAGCTCTCGGCCTCGGGGTGCCAGGAGAGGACGACGTCCGTCCCGGCGAACGCGCCGTCCCGCAGCATGAACGTCTTGCCGAGGATCTGCTCCTCGGCGGGCGTTCCGTAGACGCGAATCGTGCCCGGGAGCTTCTGCGCGATCCGCTCGCGGTTCGCGGCGACGGCGGCGGCGACGGCGGCGGTCCCGAGGAGATTGTGCCCGCACCCCTGGCCCGGCGCGCCGGCTGCGGCGGGCGACTTCTTCGCCTCGCCGGCTTTCTGCGAGAGGCCCGGCAGCGCGTCGTATTCGGCGAGGATCGCGACGACGGGGGTTCCCGACCCCACGGTCGCGACGAACGCGGTCGGCATCCCCGCCACGCCCCGCGTCACGGCGAAGCCCTCCTTCTCGAGGACCTCTTCGAGCAGGGCCGCGGATTTCGTCTCGGCGAGCGCCGTCTCGGCGTACTCCCAGATCTTTCGGGACACGGCCTCCCAGCGCGCCGCGCTGGCGTCGAGATACGCATCCGTCCCGATCGGGGCGGCCGCGAGCGGGAAGCTGAGAGTCAGGCCGAGCGCGAGGGCGGCGGGGCCGCGGAAAGGAACTTGCATCGGGAGCCTCCGAACGGGGGATGTGTCGCTTGAGGAAGACAGCATACGATGGGAAGATGCGAAAGAGTCTCGCGCTGGTGCCCGTGCTTTTCGCCCTTTCGAGGGCCGCATCCGGGCAGCCGGCTCCCCCCGCGGACGCTCAGAAGAGCCGGATCGACGCCCCCGGAGTCTCCGTTCCCCTCGACGTGCGCGAGCAGTACCTCGGGAAGACAGGGTCGAAGACGGCCGTCAGGTTCATCCTGTCGGTCGCGCGCGGCGACCTCCGGGGTCCCGCGAGCTCGCCGCGCGTCGTTTCGTTCACGCTGTCGGGCGTCGTGAGCGACGGGAAGGGCGCGAACGTCGACGCCTTCCGGATCCCGGCCGACGTCGACCTCGGCGCCGACGCCGGCAAGCCCGTTTCGATCACGTTCCTGCGCTCCCTGCCGCCGGGAACGTACGAGATCCAGTTCCGCCTGGAGGGGGCCCTCGGCCGCGCGGTCGCGACGCGCGCCGTGACGATCCGCGTGCCGGAAATGACCGCCGAGTTCCGCGCCGAGGACGCCGGCGTCGACGCAGGCGGCCTGCCGAGCGCGGCGGCCGTCGTCCTCGAGTCCGAAAACCGCCAGATGCCGGCGCCGAACGCGGGGAACCTCGTGAAGATCCTCGCGCCCCCTCAGGAAGTCCCGGTCGGCCTCCTGAGGGTCGGCTGCGAGGTGAAGCCGCCCGTCACGCGCGTCGAGTTCTGGCTCGAGGAGAAGAAGATCCTCGTCAAGAACCGCCCGCCCTACGAGGTCGAGCTGGACCTCGGGAAGGTCCCGAAGAGGCAGACGCTCAAGGCGCTCGGCTTCGACGCGCAGGGAAACTTTCTCGACGCGGACGCGTGGGCGATCAACGAGAAGGACTCGCGGCTCTCCGTGCGCCTCCTCGAGTTCCCGAAGCAGAAGGCGGCGGGCGACACGGTCGAGCTCAAGGTCGCCGTCCAGTCCATGGCGGGCGGCGTCGCGAAGAAGCTCGAGCTGTACCTCGACGACCGGAAGGTCAAGGAGTGGACCCAGCCGCCCTACGTCGTGACGGTTCCCGTCGCGCAGATCCAGAAATCGACGCTCATGCGCGCGACGGCGACGGACGAGGACGGCAGGGAATTCACCGACATCAAGCTCCTCAAGGGCGAGTCGCGCTTCATGTCGAAGGTGGAAGTCGACCTCGTCGAGCTGCCGGTCTCCGTCACCGACGGGGAGGGCCGGCTCGTGAAGTCCCTCGTCAAGGAGGACTTCACGGTCACGGAGGACGCGGCGAAGCAGGAGCTCACGAGCTTCGAGTTCGCCGAGTCGCTCCCCCTCTCCCTCGGGATCGTGATCGACGGCTCGGGCTCCATGAAGGACGCGATGCCGATCGTCCACCAGGCGGCGTCCGAGTTCGTCCAGAAGCTCGTCTCCAAGGAGAAGGACCAGGGTTTCGTGATCGAGTTCCGCGAGCGCCCCGCCCTCCTCGCGCCGATGACGCACCGCGCGGCGGACCTCGAGCGCGCGATCGCCGAGACGCACGCGAACGGCGCGACCGCCCTCTTCGACTCCGTGGTCATGGCGCTCTACCAGTTCCGCGCGACGCCGGGCCGCAAGGCCGTCGTCGTGCTGACGGACGGCGACGACAACCACTCCTGGAGCGACTACGCGACGCTCCGGCGCTACGCGCGCTCGGCGGGCGTCCCGATCTACTTCATCGGGCTGAACCTCTCGTTCCTCGACACGGGAATCAAGGGGCGGATGAACGAGCTCGCCGCAGACACGGGCGCCGAGGCGTTCTTCGTCGGCAAGGCGTCGGCCCTGCCGGAGGTCTACCGGAAGATCGAGACGGAGCTGCGCTCGCAGTACTTCCTGCGGTATCTCACGAACTCGACGAAGGGCGAGAACCAGTTCCGGGCGATCGAGGTGAAGCTCAAGGACGCCAGGTTGCGAGCCAAGACCATCCGGGGCTACTTCCCCTGAAGCGCGCGGGCGACCGCGGCGGTGTGCGCCGCGGTCGTCCCGCAGCAGCCGCCGGCGAGGCGGGCGCCGAGGCGGACCCACTCCGCGGCGAGAGCCGCATCGTTCTCCGGCGGGACGGGATCACCGAACGTGTTGCCGTACGCCGCGAGAGGGACTCCGGGCGCCGCCGCCGCGAGACGCGCGAGGTCGGCCGCGAGTGAGCGCGCCGGCACGCAATTGACGCCGAGGGCGTCGGGCGGCGAAGGCAGCGAAAGGAGCGCGCGCGCGAAGTCCTCGACCGGCTCGCCGGAGAGCAGGCGCCCGTTGCCGTCCGTCACGCACGAGACGACGGCCGGCAGCCCCGTGGCCGCCGCGCCGCGCGCGGCGGCGGCGGCCTCGCGGACGGTGTTCATCGTCTCGACGAGGATGAGGTCCACGCCCGCGGCGGCGAGAGCCGCCGCCATCTCCGCGTGTTCGGAAGAGATTTCTGCTTCGGAGGGGACCCGATCAGGACGGTAGCAGTCCTCCAGCGGTGCCAGCGAACCGGCTATCCAAAGGCTCTTCTCTTCTCCTCTTGCTGCCCTTCGGGCGAGGTTCACGGCCGTAGCGATGAGCTCCGCCTGTGAGAGGGAGCAAGAAGATCCTCTCAGGTTCCTCCGATGCAGCCGGAAGCTCGCGATCGTGAGGACGTCGGCCCCCGCCTCCGCGTTCTCCCGGTGAATCGCCTCGACGAGCTCCGGCGCGTCGAGGAGGGCCTGCGCGCTCCAGAGCGGAGCGGGCAGGCGGGCGCCGCGGGCGAGGAGGTCCGTGCCCATCGCCGCGTCGAGGACGAGCGGCGGCCCGCAGCGCAGTCTCGCGCGGAAATCCGGGACGGGCGGCATGGACACGGCGGTCTCCGGGGACGAGGATAGCGGGGCGGGCCTGCTAGCATTCGGCCCATGGCAAGCCGCTCGTGGGCCCTCGTCCTCGGGGCCTCCTCCGGATTCGGGGAAGCCGCGTCCCTCGCGCTCGCCCGCGCGGGCCGGAACGTCTTCGGGGTCCACCTCGACCGCAAGTCGACGCAGCCCAACGTGGAGCGCATCACGGGGGAGATCACGGCCGCCGGATCGCGGGCGGTCTTCTTCAACATGAACGCCGCCGACGACGAGAAGCGCGCCGAAGCCATCGCGGAGATGACGAAGATCCTCGACGGCGAAGGGCGCCGGGCCGGGATCGACGTCGTGCTTCACTCGCTCGCGTTCGGGACGCTGAAACCGTTTCTGGCCGACGCGCCCGCCGACCGGATCGTGCGGGCGCAGATGGACATGACGCTCGACGTCATGGCGCATTCGCTCGTCTACTGGGTGCAGGACCTTCTCGCGGGAGGCCTCCTCGCCGAGGGCGGGCACGTGTTCGCGATGACGTCCTCCGGCGGCCACCGCATCTGGAAGTCCTACGGCGCGGTCTCGGCCGCCAAGGCCGCCCTCGAGAGCCACTGCCGCCAGCTCGCGGTCGAGCTCGTGACGCGGAAGATCGCCGTCAACGCGATCCGCGCGGGCGTCACGGACACGCCGGCCCTGCGCAAGATCCCCGACAACGCCGCGATGATCGAGCGCTGCCTCGCCATCCACCCGGCCGGCCGGCTCACGACGCCCGACGACGTCGCGCGTGTGATCGTCGCCCTTTCGAAGCCCGAGACCGTCTGGCTGTCGGGCAACGTGCTGGGCGTCGACGGCACGGAAGACGTCATCGGCTGACGCCGCCATGAAGGACGCGCGCCTCCTGTCCGCGGCGGCCTGCGCCGCGCTGTCCCTCGCGCTGATGGGCGCCTCTTGCGAGACCGTGCGCCCGAACGTGAAGGCGCAGTCGGACGTTCCGTCCGCCGGGAAGTTCCCGCACGGGATCTTCGGCCGCTTCCTCGAGAAGGTCGTCCAGGACGGGCTCGTCGACTACGCGGCCGCGTCCCTCGAGGATGCCACCCTCCAGGAGTACCTCGCCGAGGTCGCGCGCGTCTCGCCCGAGACGCACCCGCACCTCTTCCCGACGGAGCCGGACCGGCTCGCATACTGGATCAACGCCTACAACGCCTGCGCGATCCGTGGCGTTCTGCGCTTTAACCGTCCGCAGAGCCTGAAAGACATCGCGCACAGGTTCGACTCCGAAACGAAGTACATCTTCGGCGGGCGCGAGCTCTCCCTGAACCAGATTGCGTCGCTCGCGTGGAAGCGCTTCACCGACGCGCGCATCCACTTCGCGCTCGTGAAGGCGCGCCGCGGCGGGCCGCCGCTCGCGAAGGACGCGTGGGACGCGGCGGACCTCGAGGACCGCCTCGAGGCGGCCGCGAAAGCGTTCGTCGCCGACCCGCGCAACGTCGACTGGAAGGCGCCGTCGTTGAAGGCCGGCCTTTCGCAGGTGATCCTCGATTTCCGGGGAGACTTCGAGCGCGAGGTCCCGTCGACGGTGTCCGGGGACCCGCGCCTCATCGGGTCGATCAACCGGTGGCGCGTGCGCACGGACAAGGTCACGGCGACGTCGATCTATCCGATTCCGCTCGACGAACGCCTGAACGACGCCGCGAACCGCTGAGGGATGCGCTTCCCGCGCCGCGCCGCCCCGGCCCTCTTCGCGGCGGCGGCCGCCGCCGCTGCGTGCGGGAAGCCGCCCGCGCGGGATGTGGCGGCGTCACCCACACCCACCGCGGCCGCTCCCGTTCTCGAGGGCGGGATCCCGCTCGCGCCCGGCCTCCTGCTCACGCTCGTCCCGAACCTGCCGGGCGTGGACGGCGAGGACGTGCCCGACCTCGCGCGCCGCGAGGTGGAGATCCTCGAGGTCGAGAAGGGGAGGCTCCGCCTGGGCTGGACGGGGCAGGTGCGCGTCGAGAAGGCCGAGTCCGCGCGGCGCCGGGAGGACTGGGCGCGTGCGCGGGCGAACGCGCCGCGCGGCGCGACGCCCGAGCCGGCGATCCAGGCCGTTTACGAGACGCACGAGGTCGGGGGCACGCTGTCCTTTCCCGACTTCGGGACGGCGACGGAGCTGCTCCTCCCCGGCCTCTGGCCCGAGGGCAACGCGACGATCCCGGGGTCCACCGCGCTCTGGATCCCGGCGAACGCCCGCGCCGAGCTCAGGGGCGGCGGCAGCGCCTCGGTGCCGCTCGCGGCCTCGGCGCCCGCCCTGCGCGAGCCCGGCGCGACGCTCCTGCGCCGCGCGATCGACCTCTCCGTGGGAGGCTCGGGCCGGCCGGGCGTCTGGACGGCCGGGCCGCCCGTCCCGTTCGCCCTGCGCGTCGACGGCGAGGACGTGAGGGTCCCGGCGCTCGGCGCGCGCGACTGGTTCGCGACGTACGTCGTCCTCGACGGGAACTCTCCGGCGCTCGTCCTCGCCGCGCTGCCGCAGCCGGCGTCCTCGCCGCCGGCGGACGTCTTCGCCCCGGCGCACGCGATGCGAAGCCTGCTCGGCTATCGCGTCTCCGAGGTGGTGCGCCCGAAGGAGAAGAAGTGAAGGACGCCGGCCTCTCCGTCGTCACCGGCGCATCGTCGGGGATCGGCGCCGCGTTCGCGCGCCTCCTGGCGGCGGAGGGCCGGACGGTCCTGCTCGTCTCCCGCTCGGGGGACAGGCTGGAAGCTCTCGCGGCCGGGCTGAACGGGCAGGGCGGCCGCGCGGAGGTCCTCGCGGCCGACCTCGCGACGCCGGAAGGGCGCGACGCGGTGTGGAACGCGACGGAGGGCGCGCTGCGGCCGGTCGCGCTCCTCGTGAACAACGCGGGATTCGGCCTGAACGGGCCCGAGACCGATCTGCCGTTCGAGAGGGTGCATGCGCTCCTCGAGCTGAACGTCGTCGCGACGGCGGAGCTCACGCACCGATTCCTCGTCGCGATGAAGGCGCGGGGCGCGGGCGCGATCCTGAACGTCTCCTCGACGTCCGCCTTCTACCCGACGCCGTACTTCTCGCTCTACGGCGCGAGCAAGGCCTTCATCCTGAACTTCACAGAGGCGCTCCACGAGGAGGCGAGGACGTTCGGCGTGACCGTGACGTGCCTTTGCCCGGGCTTCACACGAACGAACTTCGCCGCCGTCGCGGGGATGAAGGAAGGGAAAGAGACGCCGTTTCCCGAGATGACGCCGGAGGCGGTCGCGAAGATCGGCCTCGAGGCCGTGCGGAAGCGGAAGGCGGTCGTCGTGACGCACCCGCTGGACCGGCTCTGGATCTCGGCGGGCAAGCTCGTCCCGCGCTGGGTGCCGGCGAGACTCGGCGTACGGTTCTTCTCGAAGACCCGGCTCGACCGTTAGTGGCTTCCGGCCTTGTCCCCCCATAGCTGCTTCAGGCGTTCGTCGCGGCCGCAGCCCGAGCGGTAGAACTTGTACCGGATGGGATTCTTCTTGTAGTAGCCCTGGTGGTACTCCTCGGCCTTCCAGAAGACTCCCGCCTTCACGATCTCCGTCACGATCGGCGCCTTCAGCACCTTCGAGGCCTCGAGCGCCTTCATCGCAGCCTCGGCCGCGGCCCGCTGCGCGTCGTCGTGGACGAAGATCGCGGTCGTGTACGAGAAGCCCGAGTCGCAGAACTGGCCGCCCGCGTACGTCGGGTCGACGTTGTGCCAGAAGACGTCGAGGAGCTTCTCGTACGAGACCTTCTTCGGGTCGAAGACGACCTCGATCGCCTCGCGGTGGCCGGTCCCGCCAGCCCCGACCTCGTGGTAGGTCGCGCCGGCCTTCTTGCCGCCGGTGTAGCCCACGGTCGTCGAGACGACGCCCGGGACGGCGTCGTACGGCCCCTGCATGCACCAGAAGCAGCCGCCCGCGAACGTCGCCTTCGCGAGGCCGGCCGGCGCGGGCGGCGTGGCCTGCGTGGGCTCGTCCGCGCGGACGAGAGCCGAGAAGAGGACGAGGGCGAGGAGGGGCAGGAGGAATCGGGCGTTGCGGCGCATGTGGTCTCCGGAAGGGATACGCGGGGCATCCCCTCCGTGGATGCCGGAAGGGAGGCCGCTCATTCCCTTTCAGAGAACGTACGGACGAAGGAAGAGTTTCGTGAGCGCGTCGGCGACCGACTGGAAGGCGAGATCGAGGCCGGCGGCTTCTTCCGGCGTGAACCACCCGATCTCGAGCGTCTCGTCGCCCGCGTGCGGCTCGCGGCTGCCGGGGGCGAGGAGCCCGCGGTAAACCGCCACGACGACGGGCCGGCCCGGATACGAGAAGAGGCCGAGGAGCCCGTCGAGGAGGGCGATCGCACCGCACTCCTCGATCGTCTCGCGCAGGGCCGCCTCCTCGACGGTCTCGCCCCGGTCCACGTGCCCGCCCGGGAACGTCCACTTGCCGTAGCCGGGCTCGATCGCGCGCTTGACGAGGAGGACGCGCTCGTCACGAACGATCAGGACGCCCGCGGCGACTTTCGGATCGATCCAGTGCACCGCGCCGCAGGCCGGGCACACCGGCACGCTGCGCCCCGGGCCCAGTTCTTTCGACTCGAGCCTCCGCGCGCACTGCGTGCAGAAGACCGGCAGCTCGTACACCTGCATCAGGCTATCGCGTTTCGGCGGCCGTGACAGGCGGAGCCACCGGCCCTACCTTGGAGGGGCCTTTGGCGGTCTTTTCGACGTCCTTGACGGATGACGAGGACGTAACGAGAATCCACCGTCCTTGCGGGCCGTCAGCCCGCTTTCCCCGGAGGGCCCTTGACCAACAAAAGCAAGTGGACCGAAGACGACGCCCGGTGGCTCAAGGCCAACTTCGGGCGCATGGACTCCCAGACGCTCTCGCGCAAGCTGGGCCTCTCGCTCGAGGATCTCGGGAAGAAGGTCAAGCAGCTCAAGCTCGTCGCGCACGAGCCCGAGAAGACGCGCAAGGCGCCGGCGTCGCTCAAGGAAGCGGTGCGCGAGTCGTCCGCGACGCGCAAGGAGTACGAGAAGGCCATCGACCTCTTCCACAAGCGGCACTTCGACGAAGCGGCCCGGAAGTTCGAGGACCTCATCGTGAAGCACCCCGACGAGAAGGAATTCCTCGACCGCGCGCGCATGTACCTGACGGCGTGCCGGAACGGGAAGAAGGGCAAGGGCGCCGCCGGGGAGAGCCCGGAGGAGATCTATCACGCCGCCGTGTTCGAGAAGAACCGCGGCAACGTCGAGAAGGCCCTCGAGCTGCTCAAGAAGAACGCGGGCAAGAAGGACGGAGACGGGCGCGGCCATTACCTCGCGGCGTGCTGCTTCGCGCTGCAGGGGGACGCCGAGCAGGCGCTCCAGGCGCTCCGGAAGGCGATCGCGGCGGACGACCAGAATCGCATCCAGGCGCGCCTCGAAGCGGACCTCTCGGTCCTGCGCGGCACGCAGGGGTTCACGGAGCTCGTCGCGGGAGGCGTGTGACCTCCGTCGTCCTCCTGGCCGCAGGCCGCGGCGTGAGGATGAGGTCGTCGCGGCCGAAAGTGCTCCACGAGGCGGCGGGCCGGCCGCTCCTCGACCGCGCGCTGGACGTTGCGCTCTCGGTCGCGGGAAAGCCCGAGGCCGTCGTCGTCGTCGTTTCGAGGAAAGACCCGGAGAGAGATTCTTCGAGTGAAAGAGAGACGGTCGGCGCTTTTCTCGCGGCGAATCACCCGCGGGTGAAGATCGCGATCCAGGATCCGCCGCGCGGCACCGGCGACGCCGTGCGCGCCGCCGCCGCGGCGGGCGCGTTCGGGAAGGCGAAGACCATCGTCGTCCTCTCGGGCGACGTGCCGCTCCTCTCGGCGGACGCGGTGAAGGGGCTCGTCGACGCGCTGGAGAAGGACAAGAAGGCGGCGGTGGCGGTCCTGACCGCCCGGCTGGAAGACCCGGCGGGATACGGCCGCGTCGTGCGCGACGCCGCGAAGCGGTTCGTGAGGATCGTCGAAGAGAAGGATTCTTCGGGCAGAGAGAAGAAAATCTCCGAGATCAACACCGGCACCTATGCGTTCGACCGCGAGTTTCTCGAGAGGGCGCTCCCTCTCCTTACTTCAAAGAATTCCCAGAACGAGTTCTACCTGACCGACGTGCTCTCACTCGCGCGGAAGGCGAAGCGTGTCGTCGTTCCCCTGCCCGGCGATCCCGCCGCGGCCCTGGGCGTCAACTCCCGCGAGGACCTCGCCACGGTGGACCGCCTTCTGCGCGAGCGCGCCGTCGTCTCCGCGATGCGGGCCGGGGCGACGATCCTGCGCCCCGAGACCGTCACTCTCGACGAGACCGTCGTCCTGGAACCGGACACGACCATCGAGCCGTTCGTGACGCTTCTCGGGAAGACGCGGGTGGGGAGCGGCACCACCATCGGCCAGGGCTGCGTCGTGAGGAACTCCGTCTTCGGGAAGAACGTGGTCGTGAAGCCCTACTGCGTCATCGAATCGGCGCTCGTGGGCGACGGCTGCGTCGTCGGGCCGTTCGCGCGCCTGCGCGAGGGCACCGACCTTTCCGCGGGCGTCCACGTCGGGAACTTCGTCGAGACGAAGAAGGCGAAGCTCCACGAGGGCGTCAAGGCGAACCATCTGACCTACCTCGGCGACACGGAGGTCGGGCCACGCACGAACGTGGGGGCGGGCGTCATCACGTGCAACTACGACGGCTTCGCGAAGCACAAGACGACGATCGGCGCGGACGTCTTCGTCGGGTCGGATGTGCAGCTCGTCGCGCCCGTGACGGTCGGCGACGGCGCGATCATCGGCGCCGGCACGACGGTCACGAAAGACGTCCCGAAGGACGGCCTCGCCGTCTCCCGCGTGCCCCAGAGGAACGTCGAGGGCGGCGGCGCGGCCTACCGGGCGCGGAAGAAGAAGAGCTGACGCGATGTGCGGCATCGTGGGCTACGTCGGCCCGCGCGAGGCGACGCCCATCCTCCTCGGCGGGCTGAAGCGCCTCGAATACCGCGGCTACGACTCGGCCGGCATCGCGGTCGTCGGAGACGACGGCGAGGTCCGCGTCGCCCGCAGCGAGGGCAAGCTCGGGAACCTGACCGAAAAGCTCGCGGACGCGCCGCCCCCCGGCCGGTTCGGCATCGGGCACACGCGCTGGGCCACGCACGGCCGGCCGTCGGAGGAGAACGCCCACCCCCACCGCGACGCGAGCGGCCGGATCGTCGTCATCCACAACGGGATCATCGAGAACTTCCTGCCGCTCAAGCAGGGCCTGCAGCGTGACGGAGTGGCGTTCCTTTCGGAGACGGACACGGAGGTCGTCGCCCATGCGCTCGCGGCCGCGCGCCGGGCTTCTCCGGGCAAGCCGTTCGCCACGGTCGTGCGCGAGACCGCGTCGGGCCTCAAGGGCATGTACGCGCTCGTCCTCTTCTCGGCCGACGAGCCGGGGGTGCTCTACGCGCTCAAGTGGGGGCCGCCGATCGTCCTCGGGATCGGGAAGGGGGAGAACTTCGTCGCCTCGGACGCGACGGCGCTTCTCCCGCACACGCGCGACCTGATCTTCCTCGAGGACGGGGACCTCGCGCGCATCACCGCGGATGCGGTGACCGTGACCGGTTTCGACGGCGCCCCGCGGCCCCGGCCCGCGAACCGCGTGCCGTGGGACGCGGTCTCGGCCGAGAAGGGCGGCTACCCGCACTTCATGGCCAAGGAGATCGCCGAGCAGCCGACGGTCGTCATCGAGACGATCGGCAACAAGCTCTCGCTCGAGACGGGCCTCTTCAACGAGGAGGAGATGGGCGTCCCGAAGGCGCTCCTGCGCGAGATCGACCGCATCCAGATCGTGGCCTGCGGGACGAGCTGGCACGCCGGGCTCGTCGCGAAGTTCCTCCTCGAGGAGATCGCGCGCGTGAGGACGGACGTGGACTACGCGTCCGAGTTCCGGTATCGCGCGCCGCTCGTCGACGCGCGGACGCTCGTCGTCGGGATCTCGCAGTCCGGCGAGACGGCCGACACGGTCGCGGCGCTCAAGGAGGCCAAGGCGCTCGGCGGCCGGACGGTCGGAGTCGTGAACGTGCCGGGCTCGGCGATCGCGCGCCTCGTGGACGGCGTCCTCGCGACGCACGCGGGGCCGGAGGTCGGCGTCGCCTCGACGAAGGCGTTCACGACGCAGCTCGTCGCGCTCGTCCTCTTCGCGCTTTACGTGAAGTCGGTCCACTCCGGCACAGGGAGCGAAGCCACGCCCGTGGACGCCGATTTCCTCACGGCCCTCGCGCGCCTCCCGGCGGCGCTCCGCGAGACGCTCGCGCTCGAGCCCGCGATCGAGAAGCTGTCGGCGCGGTTCGAGAAGGTCTCCCACGCGCTCTTCCTCGGGCGGGGCGCCCACTACCCGATCGCGCTCGAGGGCGCGCTCAAGCTCAAGGAGATCTCGTACATCCACGCCGAGGGCTATCCGGCCGGCGAGATGAAGCACGGGCCGATCGCGCTCATCGACGAGGCCATGCCGATCGTCGGGATCGCGCCCCTGGACGCGCTCTACGAGAAGGCGGCGTCGAACCTCCGCGAGGTCAAGGCGCGGCAGGGAATCCTGTTCGCGCTCGTGAACCCGGGCGACGCGGACGTCTCGACGTTCGCGGACGAGGTCCTCGTGATGCCGAAGGTCCACCCGGCGCTCCAGCCCGTCGTCTCCGTCGTCCCGCTCCAGCTCCTCGCGTACCACGTCGCCCGCCGCCGCGGCTGCGACGTGGACCAGCCGCGGAACCTCGCGAAGAGCGTGACGGTGGAATAGGCGCGCGCCGCTCCCGGCTGCGTTACCATCGCGCCCCTTGGTCGCCCGCCCGGAAGATCTCCTCGAAGGCCTCAATCCCGAACAGGCCGCCGCCGTCTCGCACGGCGAAGGGCCGCTCCTCGTCCTCGCGGGAGCCGGCTCGGGGAAGACGCGCGTCCTGACGCGGCGCCTCGCGTGGCTCGTCGCCCACGGCGTCCCGCAGGAGGGGATCGTCGCGGTCACGTTCACGAACAAGGCCGCCGGCGAGATGAAGGAGCGCGTCGCGAACCTCCTCGGCACCGAGCGGCCGCGCTCGTACGTCGGGACGTTCCACTCCTGGGGCGTCCGCCTCCTGCGCCGCTTCGCCGACGAGGCGGGCCTCCCGCGCGGCTTCGTCGTCTTCGACTCGGACGACCAGCTCGCCGTCGTCAAGCGCGTCATGAAGGAAGTCGCGATCCCCGAGAAGTCCGCGACCCCGCGCCAGATCCAGTCGAAGATCTCGTCGGCGAAGAACGAGGGCATCTCGCCCGACGACTTCCCGCGCCGCTTCGGAGACTTCCTCGGCTCGCGCCTCGCGGACGTGGCGCGCCGCTACGAGAAGACGCTCCGGGCGTCGCAGGCCCTCGATTTCGACGACCTCCTCGTGCTGTCGACGAAGCTCGTCGCGACGAACGACGCCGTGCGGACACTCCTGAGGAGGAGCATTCGTCATCTTCTCGTCGACGAGTACCAGGACACGAACCGGGTGCAGGCCAAGCTCGTGAAGCTCGTGACGGGCGAGGCCGGGAACCTCTTCGTCGTCGGCGACGAGGACCAGTCCATCTACCGCTGGCGCGGGGCGGACGTCTCGAACATCCTCGAGTTCACGCGCGACTTCCCGACGGCGAAGACCGTCCGCCTCGAACGCAACTACCGCTCGACGGCGCCGATCCTCAAGGCCGCGGGCGCCGTCGTCGCCGAGAACAGGCGCCGCCTCGGCAAGACGCTCAAGGCCACGAAGACGGGCGGGGAAAAGGTCCGGCTCGTGGCGTTCGACGAGGAGCGCGACGAGGCCCGCGAGATCGTCGCCCGCGTCGCCGCGGCCCGCCGCGCCCGGCCGCAGGGCGAGGTCGCGGTCCTCTTCCGCACGAACGCGCAGTCCCGGCCGTTCGAGGACGAGCTCCTGCGCGGAAACCTGCCGTACATCCTCGTCGGCGGGACGAAGTTCTACGAGCGGGCCGAGATCAAGGACCTCCTCGCGTACCTGCGCCTCGCCCGCAACCCGGCCGACGGGGTTTCGTTCCGCCGGGTCGTCAACGTCCCGGCGCGCGGCGTGGGGGCCGCGACGCTGGAGGCGCTCGAGGCGCACGCGGCCGAGAAGGGCCTCTCCCTCCTCGCGGCGCTCGACGAGCTGCCGTCCGGCATGACGGAGAGGGCGCGGAAGGCCCTGACCGAGTTCCGGGACCTCGTGAAGCGCCTCGCCGACTTCGGCTCGGCGGAGAACACCGGCGCGGCGGCGGCGATGGCCTTCGCGCTGGAGGAGACGGGCCTCGCGAAGCTCTACGAGAACACGCTCGACCCGCAGGACGAGGCCCGCCGCGAGAACCTCGACGAGCTCCTCGCGGCCGCGCGCGAGCACGAGCGGGCGGCGTCGTACGGCGGCGAGGGCGACGACCCCACGATCGCGGGCTTCCTCGACGCGGTGACGCTGCGCGCCGACGCCGACGAGGCCGACGAGAAGAAGGGGATCCTCCTCATCACGCTCCACGCCGCCAAGGGGCTGGAGTTCGACGACGTCTTCCTCGCGGGCGCCGAGGACGGCTCGCTCCCGCACGCCTCCTCGCGCGACGACGACGACGCGTTCGAGGAGGAGCGCCGCCTCGCGTACGTCGGGATGACGCGCGCCAAGGAGCGCCTCACGATCTCCTTCGTCCGCCGCCGCATGGTGCGCGGCGAGTGGATGAGCCGCGACCGGTCCCCGTTCCTCGACGCGATCCCGGGGGAGGTCGTCGCTTATGAAGACATGACCTCTGGCTTCGGAGGGAGACCGGGAGATTCGGATTTCTTGGAAGGTAATAGGGGCCGGGGGTACGGCGGGCGGCAGTCCTTCGGTGGGCAGTCGTTCGGCGGAGGGCGCGCCTCGGGCGGATCGCTGTTCCCCGACTACGAAAACGAATCCCAGGAGGCCGTCCCCTCTTCACCTTCTAAGAAATCCCTCTTCGGCCGCCCCCCGATGCGGAACATCACGCCCGTCAGGGGCGTGATGAAGCGGACGCCGCCGCCGCCAACCGCGTCCGGCTACCGGCGGGGGTCGAAGGTGCTGCACCCGGAGTACGGAGTCGGGGTGGTTCTCACGGTCGAGGGCTCCGGTGACGCCGAGAAGCTCGTCGTCTACTTCGACCGCGCCGGCCGCAAGAAGTTCGTCGCGAAGTTCGCGAACCTGTCGCCGGCCTAGCCGGGGTCTTTCGCCAGCGTCGCGACCGCCTTGCGGAGCCTTCTGTGCGCGTCGAAGAGGCGGACGAAGTCCGACTCGCGCCGCCCGCCCTTGGCCCGGATGACGGCGGCGAGCGCGCGCCTCTCCGCCGCCGTCCAGGCCTTCACGCCCGGCAGGATCGAGACGAGCGGCGCCCAGCGCCGGAACGCGAGGCGCTCGGCGCTCGACCACGCGCTCGTCCGCGCGCCGAGGAGGCCGGCCGTCTCCGCCGTCAGGACCGCCTCGGCCTTCTCGCGGTCCGAGCCGAACCGGGAGGCCACCGCGTCGACGACGCGGAGGCCGACGTTCGGGAGCTCGACGAGGCCGATCGCGTCTCTGCGCTCCCGGCCGCCGAACCAGTAGAGGTTCTCTGAGGCCAGGACCTTGAGATCGCGGAGGGACGTGCGGTGCTTCGGGTCCGCGGCCATCCGCCGCTCTTCCTCATGCATGAGCGCCACGGCGCGGGGGGCGCGGGGCGCGAAGCCGAGCTTCCGGTAGAACCACCACGCGCCCGACTGGAGAGCCTCGGGGTTGCCGTAGCCGCCGAGCTGGTACGGGAAGATCGTGAAGGCGTCCGAGCCGAAGAGGGCGCGCGACATCGAGAGGACCTTGCCGTAGACGAGGCCCGACTCGCCGCCCCGGAACGACTCGAAGACGTTGTAGGCGATCTCGGAGGAGCCGAAAAGGGCGCTCGTGAGGACGTAGCCGATCGGGACGCCGTTCTTCAGCGTCAGGAACCCGTAGACCGACTCGAGGAGGAGCCGGCGCTCGGGGACGACGCCGATCGCGGCGAAAGCGAGGCCGTCCGGGTACGTCACGAGGCGGACGTCGTCCGGGTCGCCCCACTGGAACGCGTCGAGATCCCGCGCCCGCGCGACCATCGCTTCCTTCGCGAGGTCGAGATAACGCTCCGCCTCCGGGCGGGGGACGGCCTCGACGGAGAGCGGCGGCCGGGCGAGCTCGCGGCGGACGTCGGGACGCCCGCGGTCGAGCGGCGTGGCCTGGAAGACGGCAGGCGCCGTCCGGATGCACGCGTTCGTGCGGGCGGGCGTGCCGGGGCCGGACTCGAGGACGAGCGGCAGCTCGAGGCCCTCCCAGGACCACTCCTTCTCGAACGTCCCCTTGCCGACCGTCGCGAGCCGCCGGACGAGAAACGCGGCGTCGGTTTCCTGCGGGCCCTTCAGGCGGTTCACCCAGCCGCGCGTCCCGAGGTCCAGCTCGTCGAGGGCGGGCGTCTCGGCCCAGAGCGTGACGAGCGGAAAGAGGCGCTCGAGAGCCGCTCCTTTTTCGAACCGGCGCCAGTCCACGCGGAGATGGTCGCCCCAGCGCGCGGCGAGCCAGCGCGCGGTGCCGGCGAAGAAGGGGAAGCGCGTCTTCGTGCCCGCGATGCCGCTGTCTTCCAGCGCGGCGCGGTGGCGCGCGAGGTCGGGCCGCCGGGCGAAGCGCGCGAGAAGAACCTCGGTCCGCGCGAGGACGGCCGCGTCGTCCGGCCAGGCGCGCAGGAAGCACAGCGCCTCGTGCAGCCGCTCGACCTCTCCCGCGCTGGCGAGCCGGGCGCGCGCGGCGACGTCCAGCGCCGCGAGCCGCCGGGCGGCGGCCGAGGGGCCTCGCTCCGTTCGCGCCGCTTCGAGGATGCAAAGGGCCTCGCGGGCGGTCACGCGCGCTCCTTCGCGGCGGGGCCGAGCGAGCGGCCCGCGAGGAGCGCGGCCGACTCCGCGTCGGCCCACGCGAGCTCCGTCTCGAGAAGGACGCGGCGGCGCCGCCGCGCGGCGGTCGTGCCGGGCGCGGCGCGCTTGAGCTCGTCGGCGAGAAGGCCGCGGTATTCCTGCAGGCGCCGCACGCGGTCGGGCGGAAGGCCGCGCTCGAGGAGGGCGAGCCGCGCGAGCGTCGCGTCGTGCGGGCGGGGGAGCGCGTAGGGCTCGGCGAGCCACTCCTTCAGCTCGCGGCGGCCGGACGGCGTCACGCGGTACTCCCGTCGCGGCGGCCCCTGCGGCGAGCGCCGCCTCTTGAGCGAGACGAACCCTCCGCGCAGGAGACGGCGCAGGGCCGGGTAGATCTGGGAGAGATCCGCGTCCCATCCCCTCGCGGGATCCTCGCCGAGCCGCCGCTTGAGGTCCCACCCGCTGGCCGGAGTCGTCGAGAGGAGGCCGAGCAGGACGTGCGAGAGCGACATGCCGGAAGTATATGAGACTTCATATACCGCCGTGCAAAACCCGAGGAATACGCTGTGGAAATCTCGGGATCCGGGAAACGCCAGGATGGCGTCCGGGCAAAAAAATAAGGGGGCTGGTGTAGCCCCCGAATCCCGGAAATACCTTGGATTGGAATGGTTTGAAGTAACTAAGTTACTTCTTGCCCTTCTTCGCCTTCTTGGTGCTCTTCTTAGCAGCTTTCTTCTTGGCCGGCATGGTTTCTGTCACCTCCTTACTGGCAGGTTTCGTTGACAGTGCCGGAAGCTGCATGCTAGGTTGTCCGCCCCTCGAAGGACGGGGACTAGCGCTTCCGGATTCTGTCGACTGCCTTGAGTCACTCGAGAGAGTCGATCGATTTCAAAAGATCTGGTTCCCGTGAGACGGCATCGTGAATCGATCACGGCGCCGTCTCTTTTTTTCTGCTGAGTGAATTGTATAGAGGCTCGACGGCACGAATCAAGAATTTTTTTCTTGACGGACGAAGTTTTTTCACCCGTCCGTTCGTCGTCTCGCGGGGGGTCGCGCGCGCATCCGGGCTAGGATCGCGCGCGGAAAGAATCGGAGCCCTCACATGACAGACGCACTCGTTCTCGCTCACTCGCCCGACTCCGACGACGCGTTCATGTTCTACGGACTGCGCGCGAACGCCGTGGACACGGAGGGCGTCACCTACACGCACACGCTCGCGGACATCGAGACGCTCAACCGCCGCGCGCTCTCGGGCGAGCTCGCGATCACGGCCGTGTCGTTCCACGCCTACGCGTACCTCGCGGACCGCTACGTGCTCCTTCCGCACGGCGCCTCGTTCGGCGACGGCTACGGGCCCTGCGTGGTCGCGCGGCGCGAGCGCGGGCCGCGCACGCTCGCGGACCTCGCGGGAAAGCGCGTCGCGGTTCCGGGAACGCTCACGTCCGCCGCGATGTGCCTCTCGCTCTACGCGAAGGAGGCGACGCCCCTCGTGATGGCCTTCGACAAGGTCGGGGACGCCGTGAACGCCGGGGAGGTGGACGCGGGCGTCGTGATCCACGAGGGCCAGCTCACGTGGAAGGACGAGGGGTTTCACCTCGTCGCCGACTTCGGCGTCGTCTGGAAGGAGGAGACGGGCCTTCCGCTCCCGCTCGGCGGCAACGCCGTCCGCCGCGACCTGGGGCCCGAGCTCATCGCGCGGGTGTCACGCGCCCTCGGCCGCTCGATCGAGTACGCCCTCGCGCACCGCGAGGACGCCCTCACGGACGCGATGCGTTTCGCGCGCGGCCTCCCGCGCGAGAAGGCGGACCGCTTCGTCGGGATGTACGTGAACGACTGGACGCGCTCCTACGGGCCGAAGGGCCGGGAGGCCGTGCGCCTCTTCCTGAGACGGGGGTTCGAGGCCGGCGTCCTTCCGAAGCTCGTCGAGCCGGAGTGGGTGGCGGAGGGTTGAGGGCGTGACGAAGCGGATGCGCGCGCTCGCCGGCGGCTTTCTCTTCCTGGCCGCTCTCTGGTGCGGGATGCTCGCGTTCTTCGGCGCGCTCGGCGCGCGGGTCGTCCTCGAAACGTCGCCGAGCCGCCACGCGGCGGGGGCGGTGAACAAGGTCCTCCTCGACGTTCTCGACGCGGCGTCGCTGGGCTTCGCGCTCCTCCTCGGGCTCCTCCTCGTCCTGTGGAACCGCGCGCGTCCCTGGACCGCGGGTGCCCGGGGCTACGCCGTCCGCTTCCTCGCGATCGCGGCGGTCGCGGCCGCGGCGTCGCTCTTCGTCGTGACGCCCGAGATGATGGAGCGGCGCTCCCGCATGGGCCCGATCGACCTCGTCTCGAAGGAAGATCCCCTGCGCAAGGCGTGGGGCCGGCTCCACGGCGTGTCGTCGCTCACGCTCCTCGTGCGGATCCTCGCCACGGCCGGCGTCTTCGCCGCGGGCTTCGGGCAGCTCCCGAAGGGAGACGCCTGACGTCCTACGGGACGTTCTCGAGGAAGAACTCGGTCCAGCGCCGCTCGTACTCGGCCGGCACGACGGCCTGCGGCTCGTCCTCGTGGTGGCAGTGCCCGCACGCGGGGACGCGCCAGAAGGTCTTCGGCCCCGCGAGCGCCTCGTAGAGGTGCGGCGAGAAGCGGATCGGCACGAGAGCGTCCGTCTCGCCGTGGACGACGGTCGTCGGGCACGTGACGCGCCGGGCCGCTGCGACGGGGTCGGCCTGCGAGAGGTCGAGCTTCTCGGTCCGCTCGATCCGGCGGACGAGGAGGCGGACCGGCCCCTCGAGGAGGACGCGGGGGAGGCCGGTCGCGCGGTGCAGGTAGTGGACGGCCATCGCCCGCAGGTCGCCGAACGGGGACTGGAGCCAGAGAGCCGCGGGCGTCCGGGCCGCCGCGAGCTGGACGGCGAGGAGGGATCCGTACGAGCAGCCGTCGATCCCGAGGCGCGCGGCCTCGACGCCGAAGCGCGTGCGGGCGAGGTCGAGGAGGAGGAGGAGGTCGTTCGTCTCGCGGATGCCGCACGTGATCCGCCCGCCGGTGGACGGCGCGTGGCCGCGCAGCTCGGGAACGAGGACGTTGAACCCGAGCCGGAGCGCCCGCACGGCGTCCTTCGTCCACTCGGCTCCGCCGCCGCCCTTGCCGTGCAGGAAGAGGAGAGTCGGGCGCGTCTCGGGCCGCCCGGGCGAGGCGAAGAGCGTCACGAGGCGGGCGGGCTCCGCCGGGTCGCCGTCGTGGACGAGCGTCTCCGCGATGCCGGCGTCGCCCGCGGCGGCCGCCACGGCCATGCGGAACGCCTCCGTCGACGCAGTGACGGGCGCGAGGCCGACGGGTGAGAGGAGGATCTCCGCGAGCGAGCGCATGCGCGGAGGCGAAGGCTCAGGAAGCCTTCGGGGCCCTCTTCTTCGCGCCGGTCTCCGCCCCGGCGCGGTACTCGGCGTTCTGCGGGTCGAGCTCGGCGGCGCGCTTCCACGCCGAGGAGGAGCCGGCGGCGTCGCCCGAGGCGCGGAGCGCCTGCGCGAGCGCGGCCTGCGCGGGGGCGTCCTCTCCCTGCGTGAGCTCTACGGCGCGCCGGGCCTGCTTGACGGCCTCTCCGGGGTCCTTGAGCGCGAGAGCGGCGCGCGAGGCGCGCGTCGACAGGCCCGCGTCCATCGCCCCGGCGCCGAGCTCGAGCGCGGAGGCCCAGGCCTTCTTCGCCTCGGCGGGGCGGCCCGCGGCGGCGTTCGCCTCCACGAGATCGAGCTGGCGCTCGACGCGGACGCCCGGGGCGGCCCCGTTGCGCGCCGCCGCGTCGGCCGCCCGCTGGAACGCCGCGAGGGCCTCGGCCGTGCGGCCGGCCTTCTTCTCGGCGCCGCCCAGCGCGGCGAGGACGTCGGCGTTGTAGGGCCCGCCCTCGCCCACGGCGGCGAGCGTCTCGGCGGCGACGGAGCGGGCCGTCGCGGCGTCGCCGCGCTTGCCGAGCGCCGTGATGTACGCCGCCGCGAAGAAGCCGCGGCGCGGGTCGGTGCCGAGGCGCGGGAGGAACGTCGCGATGAGGTCGCCGGTTTCGGCCGAGAAGTCGTCGTCGAGCGTCTCGATGGCGACGAGCTGCGCGAAGAGCTGGAAGACCTCCGGGCGCGAGAGCTCGCCCTCCTCGGAGACGACGCGCAGCGCGATCGGGCGCAGCCGCGCGCGGTCCCGCCGCAGCGCGAGGGCGCCTCCGAGGCGGATGCCCTCCTCGTGGTCCCACTTCGCCTTGAGCTTCGCGAGGCCTTCGAGGAGCGGCGTCTTCCCGCCGAGGACGGCCTCGCCGCCGCGCTGGAAATCCGCGGCCTGGTAGGCGCCGACGAGCCGGTCGATCTCGTTTCCGTCGCCGTCGAGGAACACGACGGTGGGGAAGGAGAAGGCCTGGTAGCGGGCGGAGACCTTCCGGCCCTCGCCCTTCTCGGCGTCGACGCGGGCGGGGACGACGGACTTCTTCGACCAGGCGACGACGCCCGCGTCGGCGAAGGTCGTCTTGTCCATGATCTTGCAGGGGCCGCACCACGCGGCGACGACGTCGAGCATGACGGGCTTGCCTTCGGCCTTCGCGCGCCTCAGAACCTCGGCGAACGGCTTGCCCTCGACGAACGGAACGTGGACGGCGGCGGGTTTCGTCGCCTCCGCTCCTGCGAGAGGGGAAGCGGCGGCAAGGGCCGAGGCGAGGAGGAAGGAGGCAGGTCTCACCCGCGGATTCTGCCTCAGAAGCCGGGGCGGAAGGGGTCGATGGGCGGCGGCGGAGGATCCCCCGGGTACGTCACGGACTCGAGGAAGAGGCCCGACGGCGGCGACGTCCAGGCGGCGCTCTTCGCCGTCCGCGTCGTCAGCATCTCCTTCACGTCCTTGACGCCGAGCCGTCCCGTACCGACCTCCACGAGCGTCCCCGTCAGGCGGCGCACCATCTTCCAGAGGAAGTGCGACGCGCCGATCCGGAAGATCAGGAGGTCGGGCGCCTCGGGCGGCGTCTCGAGGCGGGCGAACGCAACCTCGACGAGCGTCGAGTCGTGCCCCTCGGCGTTCTCGCAGAAGCTCCCGAAGTCGTGGCGGCCCGGGAACAGGTCGGCGGCGGCCTGCATCGCCTTCGCGTCGAGGCGGTCCTTGATCCACCAGACGTAGCGCTTGCCGAACGCGGTGCGCCGCCGCGAGATGCGGTAGCGGTAGATGCGCTCCCCGGCGTCGTGGCGCGCGTGGAACGTGCGCGCGGCGGGCTGGAGGTTCAGGAGGTGGATGTCCGGCGGGAGGCGGTCGTTGAGCGCCTGCCGCGTGCGGCCCAGCTCGGCGGCGGGAACCTGGAAGGCGCCGTGGAGCGAGGCGACCTGCGCGAACGCGTGGACGCCGGCGTCCGTGCGGCCCGCGCCGTTCACCTTGACGTCCTTGCCGAGGACGTCGCGGCAGGCGGCGTAGAGCTCCCCCTGCACCGTGCGGGCGTTCACCTGCGACTGCCAGCCGCGATAGCGCCCGCCGTCGTATTCGAGGGTCGCGCGGAGGACGCTCGGGGCGGTCACGCCCCCATTGTCGCCTCGAACCCGTTATCCTGCCGGTGCTCGTGACGAGCGAGACGCTGGAAGCCGCCCGCCCCTTCACGCGTGCCCGCGACGCCGGCGCCGAAGCGCGCGCGGCCGCGAGCCTGAGGGCGCTTCTCTCCGCCCTGAAGGACGCCGCCGGAGACGCGTGGGCCGGGGCCGCGCTCGGCGGGGCGCTGGGCCGCGGCGAGGGAGCGACGCTCGTCGGGCGAGACGGGAGCGGCCATCCGGCCGACCCGTTCGAGATCCTCGCCGTCCTCGACGCGCCGGTGCGCGACGTGCCCGCGATCTCCCGCCGCCTCGCGAGGGCCGCCGCCGACGCCGCGCGCGCCCGGAAGATCCAGGTTTCCGTCGAGGCCGTCGCGCGCCGCGCCCTCGCGCTCCTCCCGCCCACGCTCGCGAACATGGAGCTTCTCGCCGCCCGCCGCGTCGTGGACGGTCCGGAGAACCTCCTGCCGCCGTTCGCGGACGTCTTCCGCGGCGGGCCCGACCGCTTCGAGGGCGTGCGCCTCCTCGCGCGGACGGGCGCTCATCTGCTCGCGGCCGAGCGCCTCGTGGACCGCTCGGCGACCGGAGCGCGCGCGCGGGAAGCGCTGCGTTTCGTCCAGGGCGCCGACCTCGCGTGCGGCGAGGCCATCCTGATCTCCGCAGGGCGCTGGGCGCCGGGCGTGGCGGCGCGCGAGGCCGAGATCAGGTCGCTCGGCGCCGAGTCGCCGGACGGGCCGCGCCGGCCCGGTTTCCACGTCAAGATGAGCTGGACGCGGTTCAAGGACCTCGTCGAGAGGCACCGGGCCGCGGCGGCCGCGCTCCACGAGCCCGCGGGCCCCGAGAACGTCGACGCCCGCCGCCAGGTCGCGCGCGCCGGAGACCGGTTCATGGAGGTCCTGCGCCTCTACGAGGAGGAGCGTCTCGGCGCCGACCTTCCGAACTGGACGGAGTACGCGATCGCGCTCGCGCGGCGACGCAGCGGCGCGGCGGTCTCGGAGCTGTTCGGCGAGGACGAGGAGATCGAGGACGCCGCGGGCGCCGGGCGCGTCGCGCGCAAATCGGCGCGCACGTGGCCGCTCGCCGAGCGCGTCGCACCGGCGGTCGCCGCTCTCGTGGACTGGGATCCCGGCGACCTCCCGATCGTGCCCGTCCTCCTGGACCTCCCCGACACGGCCTCGCGCGACGCGCTGCGGCAGCGCGCGATCGCATGGGGAGAGACGGTCTAGAGCCTCGACCGTCCTCGAGTCAAAGCGAGCGAAAAGTCCAGCAGCGTGTTCGTCCCGCGGACGGCGATGCGCTTGAGCCGGAACGGGTCGGAGAGGTCGGGCGGGATGCCGCCGCGGATGACGGTGGCGGCGCGGTAACCGGCCGCGCGCACGGCCTCGACGCTGCGGTCGTCGAACGCGCCGTACGGGTAGCAGAACGAGACGACGGGCGCGCCGATCACGGTCTCGAGCGCCGCCTTGCTCCCCGCGACCTCGGCGGCGAGGTCGGCGTCGGAGAGCTCCGGCAGGGCCCGGTGCGTGGCGCCATGGGAGCCGATCTCGATTCCGGCCGCATGGAGCGCGCGCACGCCGTCGGCCGAGAGGAGCGGGTCGCCCGGCGTCTCGCCGTCCCAGTCGTTGACGCCGCCGAGCTTTCCCGAGACGACGAAGACCGTGGCCGAGAAGCCGTGCGCGGCGAGAAGGGGAAGCGCGCGCGCGAGCACGCCCTCGTAACCGTCGTCGAACGTGATCACCACGCGCCGGCCATCCGCCGACGGCCGGTTGAGGATGTCGCACAGAGCGACGCCGCGCGCGCCGCGCCTCGCGAGGAGGTCGAGCTGCCGGACGAAGTCTTCCGGGAGGACGCGCCAGTGGTTGAGCTTCGAGCCCCCGCGATGCGGCCCGATCTCGTGATACATGAGGATGGGCGTGCCGGGGCGCTTCGGGCGCCACCAGTTGAAGCGCAGCGAGAGGCCGATCCCGGCGGCGGAGAGCAGGGCGGCGAGGGCGCCGGCCATCAGCGGAACCGCATGAGCGCCCGGATGCGGAGGACGGCCGTGTCCTCGGCGCGGGCGTTCGCGGGGGGCAGGCGCTCGCCGCGCGCGATCGCGTCCTCGAGCTCGCGGAGCTTGAGGTACTTGATCAGCGTGTTCGCGGACGAGAGGGCCGCGAACGTGAGGCCCGCGGTGCCGTCGAGGACGCCGAGCCGCAGAATCGCGCGGTCGAAGAACTCCCAGGCGACGCGGATGGGGAGGAACGGCATGGCGCCCTTGCGGGCCGCCCACTTCGCCTCCGCCGCGAGCGTCGTGTAGCGGTCGAGCTTCTCGAGGTAGTGCGCGAGGTCGCGGTACGAGCGGTGGAGGATGGACTCGTCGAGGGCCTCGACGGGGCCGCTGGCGACGACCTTCTCGTGGACCGGGTCCTCGGAAAAGCGCGCGCGCGTGCGGTCGTAGAGGCGCGCGGGCCGCACGACCGTGTCGCGCCCGAAGTGGAGCTCGCGCCCGAGGAACTCGAGCCGGATCGGGATCCGGAACGCGGCCGGCGGGCTCTTTTCCGAGACGGTGGCCGCGAGGCGGGAGCGGATCTCGAGCGCGAGGGCGGGCGAGACGACCTCGTCGGCGTCGATCGAGAGGATCCAGCGGTGCGTGGCAAGCGCGGCGGCCGCGTTCTTCTGCGTCCCGAAGCCGTCGAACGCGCGGACGAGGACGTGCGCGCCGGCCGCCTCCGCGATCTCGGCGGTGCGGTCCGTCGTCGCGGAGTCGACGACGACGACGATCTCCTCGGCGAACGCGACGGCGGCGAGCGCCTCGGGGAGGCGGTCCTCCTCGTCGCGCGCGATGAGCGTGACCGAGAGTGGAGGGCCGGCCGGCTCGGACATCGGGGAAAGAGTATGGACCGGGGCGCTCGCGGGATCACGGGCTGCCGTCCGTATACTCCGCCTCGTGTCCGCCGGGCGTCCGTCCGAAGATCCCGAAGCGTCCGGCCGCCTCCTCTTTGCGGCGGCGCTCGCGGCCGGGGCCCTGCTCCGGCTGATCCTCCTGGGGCGGCCGGACCTCTTCGCCGCCGACGAGGGCCGCTGGGCGGTCGGCGCGCGCAACGTCCTCGAGAGCGGCGCGCAGGTTCTCGCGCCGTCCACGGCGCCGCTCGGGGACCCCGCGGGCACGCCGATCCTCTTTCCGTGGCTCCTCTCCGGGATGGTGCGCGTCTTCGGCGCCGAGGAGTGGGCCGTACGGTTCCCTTCGGCGATCCTCGGCCTCGTCGCGGCCTTCGTCGTGGAGCGGATCGTGCGCCGCGGCTGGGGGCAGCCGGCGGGCCACCTCGCGGGCGCGTTCGTCGCGCTGTTTCCGCCTCTCGTCGCGGCCTCGCGCGTCGCGACCGTGGAAACGGCGCTCGTGACGCTGGGGTTTGCCGGGATCATCTTCGGCCTGCGCGCCTTCGAGGAGGACATTCCCTGGGAGGGCGCGGTCTCCGGCGTTTTCTTCGGCCTCGGCTTCCTCGCGAAGGGCTACGCGGCCGGCCTCTTCCTCCTCCCGCTTCTCGTCGCGCTCGCCGCGCGCCCGCGTCTCTTCGCGCTCGGGCGGACGAAGCGCTCGCTGCTGTTCCTCTTCGTGGCGTTCGTCCTCGTGGGCGGGTCGCACCTGCTCGCGGTCCTTCTCCTGCGCCCCGACACGTTCGCGTTCCAGCTCGCGACGGCCTTCGGGGCCTCCGAGGCCGCGGCGCGGACCGCCGCGCTTCCGACGGCGTTCTCGGCCGATCTCCTGTCGATCCTCCGGCCCGTCTTCTGGTTCCTGCCGGTGACGCTCCTCGGCGTCGCGTTCCTGTGGCGGGACGTCGGCGAGGACGAGATCGCTTCGGGCGCGACCGGCGGCGACCGCCGGCTCGCGCACGGCCTCCTCTGGGGCGCCTACTTCGTCGAGCTCGTGATCGTCGTCGTGGTTGCGGGCCGCTACCGGATCTCGTCGATTCCCGTCATGCCGGCCGTCGCGACGCTCACCGGTCTCGGGGCCACCGCCGTCATCGTCTCGGCGCGTGCGCGCGCCTCGCGGACGACGCAGCGCGTGGCGGCAGGGGCGATGGGCGCGCTGCTCGTCGTCGGCGGCGTCGAGGCTGCGCGCCGGATCCGCCACGACCTCCTGACGCACCGGACGGGCGCCCGCGAAGTCGCCCAGCAGATCGCGCCGGCGGTGGCGGCGCTGTCGCCGCGCGCGGTGGCGTTTCGCGCCCCCGAGGCCGACGCGATCGCGTTCCGCCTTTTCCGCACCGGCCTCGAGTGGAACGGGACGGAAACGCCGGCCTCGCTCGAGGCCGAGGCCCGCGGGGGCCTGCGCTGCTGGGCCTGGCGCGAGACGGACGTCGCGCCGGAGGCGCCGTCCGCGGAGGCGAAGGCGTGGCTGACCGGACACGCGCGAAACGTGACGGCCGACGTGAACGCCCGCGCGGGACGGACGACGGGGCTCGCCGTTTTCGTCCCGGAAGCCGCCGCTCCCGCCCCGGACGCCTCCCGGCCATAATCGGCCCCCCATGACGACCGTCCTTCTCGCCGACCGCGACGGCACGGCCTTCGGGCCGCTCGCCGCGCGCGTCGTGCCCGCCCTCCTGCCGCTCGCGGGCGTCCCGCTTCTCGAGCGGGCGCTGGAGGCCCTCGTCGCCGCCGGCCGGCGGGGGGCGCGCC
>DASXVJ010000021.1:0-11080 GCA_036504335.1 Thermoanaerobaculia bacterium | reverse complement strand
GGCGCGCCCGCCGTCGGGATCGGGCGGCCGCAGGTGTGGGGCCTCGCCGCGTTCGGTCAGGCGGGCGTCGAGGCGGCTCTCGACATCCTGCGGCGCGAGCTCGAAATGGTCATGCGCCAGGCGGGCACGACGAGCCTCGCGAAGATCGACCGCTCGTACGTCGTCGACCGGCGGCGGGGCTGAATTCCGGCCCGGGAGGCAGAGGGAGAGAATGGCGGTGAACTGGAGGTCCCGCGATGCGTAAACGCGCCGCCACCGCCGCTCTTCTCACTGTCGTTCTCGCGTTCGGCGCTCCGGCCGAGGTCCAGCCCTCCCAGAAGCTCCTCGACCACGAGGTCCGCACGCGCGCCTCGTTTACGCCCGCGGGTGCCAAGTGAGAGTCCTCCTCGTTCTTTCTTTCGCCGCCGCGTTCTCCGCTCCCGCCGCCACGATTCCGCCCGACCTCGAGGCGCGCGCCACCGAGCTCCGGAGGCAGGCGTCGCCGCAGATGCTTGCCTGGGTGCACGAACAGGGGGTGGCGTTGGCGCGGACGCACGGGCCCGTCGACGTCGCTGCGCTCGAGCAGACGATCCGGTCGCGCTTCGCCGTAAAACGAGCCCCGGCAGGCAGGGCGGCCGCGATTCCGAGCGGGTCCTACGCGAACCTGGGCGCCACTGGCGATGGCGACATCATGGCGATCGCTTTCATCGTGATGATGGAGGCGGCGAAGTCCGCTCAGGAGGATCTGAAGGAGATCATGGGCCAGGTGAAGGCGATCAACAACGCGAAGGCGCAGCAACGCGGGCTGATGAGGGAAGTCAATCCGGCGTCCGGCGCAAAGGCCGCCACGCCCGCGCCCACGCCGACGCCCGACCGTGTCGCCCAGCTCGTCGCCGCTGCGCGGAACGTCCATGGCAAGACTCACGGCGCGAACCTGTCGGCGGTCGCGCACCGCTGATCCGGGAACTCCTAGCTCTTCGCGAGCGCCTTCAGGATGTTGACGACCATTCCGGGCAGCCGGCCCGGGTGCGCCTCGACCGAAGCGAGGACGCCGCCGATCGTCGTCGCGCCCTCGAGCTCGGCCCACTTCGCGACCTCGGCGGCGCTCGGCGAGAGGTACGCCATGCTCCACGAGTCGAAGGCGCGATCGTCGACGTCCTGCTCGTAGAACACCTTCACGCCGCGGTGCCGCGGATCCCGGTCGATCCGGCCCATGAGGTCGAGAACGTCGTTCTTCTCGCCCTCCAGGACCTGCAGGAACGCGCCGTCGACGAAGATGAGGACGCCCGAAATCCCGTGCGCCTTGTTGCGGATCCGCGACTCCGCGAGCATCCCTTCGAGTTCGGCCGGTGTCAGATCCGGCGCCGCTTCGGAGGAATAGACGAGGCGATACGGCATGGGCGCCCTCCTGAGGAGGCGAGTCTATTCCGGAAAAAGAAAACGGCGCCGAGCGTTGCCGCCCGGCGCCGAATTGAAACAGGTCGAATCGTTACAGGTTAGTAACGGTTGCGGCCGCCACCGAAGCCACCGCCACCACCGCGGTTCTCCTGGGGCTTGGCCTCGTTGACCTTGAGCGCGCGGCCGTCCTGCTCGCGGCCGTTGAGGGCGCCCATCGCCTTCTTGGCGTCCTCGTCGGACATCTCGACGAAGCCGAAGCCCTTCGAGGAGCCGGTGTCGCGGTCCGAGATCACGCGGGCGGATTCGACGTTGCCAAAGGGCTCGAACAGGGACTTGAGGGTCGAGTCATTGACGGAATAGGACAGGTTTCCAACGTAGAGCTTCATGAGGTTCCTTAGAAAAACGCGCGGCCGATTGGACGTGCGCGATTGGAAGATGGTGGGGAGGGTACGGTTGAGGTCGACGGGGACCTTTCGGTCTCGGTCCGCTCCGTCATATAGAAAGGAGAACGAACGACGAGAGTATAGGGCCTTTTCCGGATTCGTGCCCGGAAAATGGCGTAACTTGAATATGTAGAGTCACTTGGGCTGGCTTCAGTTCACGATCTCGTCCGGCGGCGGCCCCTGACCCGGGCCGGCCGGCGGAATCTCCCCCTCTTCCATCGCCTTCGCCTGCGCCGCGCGCTGCCGTCGCTTCCGGATTCCCGCGACGATCGCGAGCACGGAGACCCCGAACCACAGGACCGCGGTGCTCGTGAGGATCGGGATCCAGAGCCTCAGCGCTCCCTGCCGCTCCCAGAACGCCTCGCCCAAGTCGATCAGCGTGGCGCCGGTGGCGCCGCGGATCGCCTGCTCGAACGTGTCGCCTTGCGCGAGACGCGCCAGGACGATGCGCGGGACGGCGGAACCGTAGCGCTCGAGGAGATCTTGCACGAGCGTGCCCGACAGCGCGTACCCGCGCTCCACCTGCCGCCGGTCGCCCTGAAAGAGGTCCTCCAGCTTCCAGAGCGGCACGCGCGGGCCCGACAGGAGCCCCACCGCGAGCTCCGTCTGGTCGCGCCAGCGCCACGTGCGCGCGGCGAGCATCGCGAGCCCCTCGTCGAACCAGCGCGGCACGCGCCTCCCGCCCGCCGCACGGTGGATCAGGACGTGCGCCACCTCGTGCGCGAGCACTTCCTCGAGGCCGCCGTCCGGATACGACGGCGTGCGCTCGGCGAGGATCACGACGACATTCGAGGCCCCGTCGGTGTATCCCGTCACCCACGCCGGCATCTCGCGCGCGAGAGGCGACGACTCCGGCGCGAGGACGACGCGGATGTCGGGCCCCGGCGCGTCGAGCCCGACGAGGTCCATCACGCTCCACATCCACGGCCGCTGCCCCCCGGCGAGACGGTTCGCGGAGGGCGGGAGGCCGGGCTGCGGGTCGAAGACGAGGCGCGTCGGCTCGACCGCCGCCAGGGGCGAGGCGAGAAGAAGGGCGGCGAGGAGCGCGGTCTTCAGGATGACGCCCCTAGCGTACCCGCATGAGCAGCTGTTGACCGTGCCGCGCGTTCGGGCCTAACGTCCCCGCGTGGAACCGTCCCGCCGCCGCGTTCTCGCCGCCCGCGTCCTCGCCGTCGCTGCCGACGCCGTGCAGTTCGGGCTCCTGCCGCTCTTCGCGGGCGGAGCGGCCACGGGGTTCGACGCCGTGCTCGACGTCGCCGTCGGCGTCGCCATGGTCGCGCTCGTCGGCTGGCACTGGGCGTTCCTGCCCGCGTTCGCGCTCGAGCTCGTGCCCGCCGTCGACCTCGCGCCCACGTGGACGATCGCGGTCCTCATCGCGACGCGGCGCATGGGCGAGGCCGAGCCTCCCGTGCCCGCCACCCGGATCGACCCGCCGCCGCTGCCGCCCGCGCGCGGCTGAGCCGGCTCAGATCGCTGTACAGGTGTGTCCCCGGTCACGGTCGCGTGGACCCCTCATGGCACGCGCGTTGCGGTGATTCGTCGTTGGAGGTCTTTCCATGCGAATCGCTGCAAGAACGCGCGTCCTGGCACTCATCGGGGCCGCCGCGCTCGTTCCTTCCTTACCGGCCCCTGCCCAGGTGTCCGTGCAGTTCCACTTCGGAGAGGACGACTACCACCGTATCGACGGGCGGCATCCTCTCCGCGGCGGGCAATACCAGACGATGGCCTCGCTCGCGCACATGCTCGACGAGACCGCGCAGGAGCTGAACCGGCAGGCCTACCGGGCCGCCCGGCGAGAAGGGAATCGCTCGCAGATGCGCGTCCTCGCGTCCGTCTCGGACTTCGCGCGGCGCGCGGCCGACTTTCACAACCGCATGGACGGCTACCTGAACTCGCCGTGGGACATGCGCCGCGAGGTCGACGACCTCACGCGGCGGGCGGGCAACGTGAACCAGAGCGTCGTGAACGCGCGGCTCTTCCCGCGCACGTACGACCTCTGGAACAGCGAGATCGACCTTCTCAACCGGATGCAGCAGGTCCTGCACGGAGTGGTGGTGGAGATTCCGCCCTCGCCTGTCGGCAATAGAGAGGACCGGGACTGGCGGGAGCACCGCGACCTCAACAACGACGGAATTCCGGACGACCAGCAGCGCGACCACAACCGCGACCCGCGCAATCCTCCGAACCCGCGGTAAAGCGTCCGGCACGGCGGACACGGCGTGCGGACGCTAGAATCCACACCCCGATGCCGGACTCCGCGATCGCCGACGGCGCATTCTTCCGCGCGCTTTTCGCGACGGCGGCGGACGCGATTCTCGTCGTCGACGCCAGGGGCCGCATCGTCCTCGCGAACGCCGCGTGCGGGCCACTCTTCGGAAAGGACCCGGGCGCGCTCGCCGGCCGGCCCGTCGAAGCGCTCGTGCCGGGGTCTTTCGGCGACCACGTCCGGCGGCGCGAGTCCGATGCCGTGCGCCCGCGGCCGCGCCCGAGGGGGCGGGGGCTTCAGGTCTTTGCGCTCCACGCAGACGGCCGGGAGATCCCGGTCGACATCTCGCTGAGTCCGTTCACGTTCGAAGGCCGCTCCTTCGTCGCCTGCGCCATCCGCGACCAGCGCGGCTCGTCGCGCGCACCCGACGCGCTCCGCGTCCAGGCCACGGCGCTGCGCTCGGCCGCAAACGGCGTCGTCATCACCGACCGGGAAGGCACGATCACGTGGGTCAACCCGGCGGCCAGCGCCATCACGGGCTATTCCGAGGACGAGCTCGTCGGCCAACACACGCGGATCCTGAAGTCCGGCCGTCACGAGCCCTCCTTCTACGCCAGGCTCTGGAAGACGGTGACGCGCGGCGAGTCGTGGTCCGGCACCATCGTGAACAGGCGCAAGGACGGCACCGAGTACCAGGAAGAGCAGACGATCGCGCCGGTCCTCGACGACACCGGCGCGATCACCCACTTCATCGCGATCAAGCAGGACGTCACCGAGCAGCGGCGCACGCAGGCGGAGCTCGCGCGGAAGGTCGAGGAGATCGAGGGCCTGAACGCCCAGCTCCGCGAGCAGACCGTGCGCGATCCGCTGACGGGCCTCCACAACCGCCGCTACCTCGAGCAGACGATGAAGCGCGACATCTCGCGGGCCCGGCGGACCCGCGAGTCCATCGTCGTCGCCGTCATCGACGTCGACCACTTCAAGTCCGTCAACGACACGCACGGGCACGCCGTGGGCGACCGCGTCCTCATGCGGCTCGCCGACGTCCTCCTCGGCCACGTGCGCTCCTCCGACCTCGTCTGCCGCGTCGGCGGCGAGGAGTTCGTCGTCGTCATGTCCGGCGCGAGCGTCGCGGGCGCCCTGAAACGCGCGGAGATCTGGAGGTTCTCGTTCGCCGAGTCCGTCGTCGACGGCCGCGAGGGGATGCCCGCGCGTGCGACCATCTCGGTCGGAATCGCGCGTTACCGCGATCCTCTGGAAACGTTTGCGGCCTGCCTCAAACGCGCCGACGAGGCGCTGTACGAGGCGAAGAGGACGGGCCGGGATCGCGTCGTAATCGCCAAAGGCGATTCGCCCGGAAACGCCGCCTGAAAGAAAGGCGCCGGAGCGTTTCCACTCCGGCGCCGGAAGATCAGGTCGAAAGCGCGATCAGTAGCGGCGGCCGCCGCCGCCACCGAAGCCGCCGCCGCCGCCACGGCTCTCCTGGGGCTTGGCCTCGTTGACCTTCAGCGCGCGGCCGTCCTGGTCCTTGCCGTTGAGGGCGCTCATCGCCTGCTGCGCGTCGGCGTCGGACATTTCGACGAACCCGAAGCCCTTCGACTGGCCGCTGTCGCGGTCCGAGATCACGCGGGCGGATTCGACGTTGCCGTAGGCCCCGAAGAGTTCCTTGAGGACGGAGTCGTTGACGGAGTAGGACAGGTTTCCAACGTAGAGCTTCATGAGATTCCTCTGTGAGAGATCGCGCATCCGGATGGACGACGCGGCTGGGAGATGGTGGGGAGGGACACGTTGGGGTCGCGGGGACCTTTCGGTTCTCGGTCCGCTCCGCCAGGGGAAGGGAGGTCGAACAGGAGGAGTATAGGCTGAGGGCATGAGCGACAAGCCGAAAACCGCTTTCGATCTCGCGATGGAGCGCCTGAACGCCGAGGACCGCGAGGCGGGCGCGAAGAAAATGGCCCCGCTGAGCGCGAAGCAGAAGGAGGCCATCGCCGAGGCGCGGCGCGTCGCTTCCTCCCGCCTCGCCGAGCGCGAGATCCTTTTCCGGGACTCGATGAAGAAGACGCCCGACCCGGAGATGCGCGCGAAGGCCGAGGCCGAGTACCTCGTCGACCGCCAGCGCATCAACGACGACTGCGAAAACGCGATCGAGGGGATCAGGGCGAAGGGTTAGCGGCCACTTCTTCGCGCCCGTCGCTACTGGATCTTGAGGCGGCTCAGGTCGGGGGTCGGGGTCGGCTTGACCCTGGCTCGCATCGTCTCGCCCGTCTTCAGCTTCGCAAAGTCGGGAGTCGGCGTTGCCAGCGCCCTGATGAGAGCGGCGTCCTTGTTCTCGCGCGTGGAGTCCTTGAGAACCGCGTAGACAGGCGGTGGGGGAACGACCTCGACGGTCCGCAGCTCCGACTCGGCCGACAACCACAACGTCCTCAACACGACCCGTGCGGTGCTCGCGAACTACCGGTGCTCGGTGGCGCCGCCCGCGAAAGTCTGGATGAAGGACACGTGGGGCGACACGGGCGCGGAGCCGGACCCCGACACCGACATCATGTACGCCTCGCCGTACGTCTGGACCCGGCAGTCGCAGGACACGCTGATGGCGGGCTTCACCGACCGGTACGCGCACGAGCACCAGCACCAGAATCCTATCCTGCATCAGCAGACGTGGACGTACGTCAAGCTCCACAACAACGGGTCCGCTTCGGCAAGCGGCCACGTGAAGGTCTACTACGCCGACGCATCGACGTCGCTCTCGTGGCCCGGTGGCTGGACGCTCATCGGCGACGTCAACGTGCCCTCCTTCGCCGCCGGCTCGACGAAAGTCGTCGAACTCGCGTGGGCCGATCCCCCGGGCCTCGGGCACTACTGCCTGACGGCGCGCTGGGAGTCGATCGCGGATCCCATCACCGGCGAGACGTCGGACATCGGCGCGAACACACGGAACAGCAACAAGGTCATCTGGCGAAACCTGGAGATCCTGGCGACGCCGGGCGGCGACGCGGACTCCGCGTTCCTTGCGGGCCCGATGGCCGGCAGGGTTTTCGTGCTCGAGTTCGTGACGCCCGGTCCGCGTCCGTTCCTGCCGAGGGGAGAGATGTTCGTGTCCCTGGATTCCGCCGGCGGGCATCTCGAGTCCAAGGCCCTCGACGGGGTGACCCCGCGTGGCCCCAATCAGTACCACGTGCGTGCCTCGGGCGGACGGATCGAAGTGGTCGTCGCCGCGCAGGAGAAGCCGTCGGTGATGGTCAAGGTGCGATTCCATCGGCCGAAGGAGCAGGAGCGCCGGACTTATCGAATCCTGGTCAATCAACTCGAGAGCCGAAAAGAAGGGACGGCCCTCGGGCGCGTGGGCGGTATGGCGTACGAGCTCGAGCCCTGACGCGGGCGGTGACCCGTCGCCGCTGCCTCAAGCCGGGCGCCGCGGAGGCGCGGCGCCCGGCGCGCGGGCAGACGGGACTCAGCGCAGCATCATCCAGAGGTACGCGTACTGGAGCGCCGTGACCTGGGCCGTCTGCTTGTTGACGGCGCCGGACCCGTGCCCGCCCTCGGTGTTCTCGAAGTAGTAGACGGGGTGGCCGAGGGACTCCAGCTTCGCGACCATCTTCCGCGCGTGGCCGGGATGCACGCGGTCGTCCTTCGTGTTCGTCCAGTAGAACGGCGTCGGGTACTTGACGCCCGCCTTCAGCTGCTCGTAAGGCGACCACGTCTTGATGGTCGCCCACTCCTCGGGCTTGTCGGGGTCTCCGTACTCGGCCATCCAGCTCGCGCCGGCGAGCAGCTTGTTGTACCGCCGCATGTCGGCGAGCGGCACCTGCGCCACGACGGCGCGGAAGAGGTCCGGGTAGAGCGTGAACGTCCCGCCCACAAGGAGGCCGCCCTGCGAGCCGCCCATGATTCCGAGGTGGCGCGCCGAGGTGATCTTCCGGAGGGCGAGGTCGCTCGCCACCGCCGAGAAGTCCTCGAAGTTGTGGATGTGCTTTTCCTTCACGGCCGCCTTGTGCCACTCGGGGCCGAACTCGCCGCCGCCGCGGATGTTCGCGTCCACGTAGACGCCGCCCTTCGCGAGCCACGCAGCCCCGATCATGCCGCTGTACCTCGGCACCTCGGACTGCTCGAAGCCGCCGTAGCCGTAGAGAAGCGCCGGGGCCGTCCCGTCCGCCTTGAAGCCCTTCGGCGTCACGACGAAGTACGGGATCTTCGTGCCGTCCTTCGAGACCGCCTCGAACTGTTCGGTCTTGACTCCCGTGGCGTCGAAGAACGCGGGCATCGACTTGACCTTCGCAGGCTCCGAGGTCCCGGCCAGCCACAGCGACGTCGGGGACGAGTAGTCCTGGTACGTGAAGAAGTACGTGTTCGTGAATTCGCTCGTGGCCGCGAACGTCGCCGTGCCGAGGCCGGGCAGCGCCACCTCGGACCGCTTCCACGCGCCGTCCTCGAGGGCGAGCGCCGTGATGCGGCTGCGCACGTTGTCGAGCGTCTGGATCAGCACGCGGTCTTTCGTGCGATCCACGCGCCCCAGCGAGACGCGAGGGCCGGGCTCGAAGAGCACGTCGAACCGGCGTCCGCCGCGGAGAACGTCGTCCACATTGGCGGCGATGAGTGACCCCGCGCGGTACGTCTTGCCGCCGGTCGTCCAGTCGCTGCGCAGGGAGATGAGGATCCGGTCGCGGAAGAACCCGCGCAGCCGCGCGTCCTCGGGCATGTCGATCTTCACGAGGCGGCCGCCGAGGTAGAGGAACGCCTCGACCTTGAAGAACGCGGGGGTACGCGTGACGAGGTCGTACCGCCCGTCGCTCAGGATCTCCGACGTGCCGTCCACGGAGACGTCCTCGGTCCTGCCCTCGAACACGGTCTTCGCCTCGGCAAGCGGCGTGCCGCGCTTCCAGAGCTTCACGAACCGCGGGTAACCCGACACCGTGCGCGAGCCGGGGCCGAAGTCGGTCCCGACCCAGAGCGTGTCCTCGTCCCGCCACGACACGCGGTGCTTGGCCTCGGGCAGCGTGAAGCCGCCGGCCACGAACTGCTTCGACGCCGTGTCGAACTCGCGCACCACGGCGGCGTCCGAGCCGCCGGGCGAGAGCCGGACCAGGCAGCGAACGTTCGCCGGCGGGAGGCAGACCGCGCCGTGCCAGACCCAGGCCTTGCCGTCCGCCTTCGCGAGCGCGTCGACGTCGAGCACCGTCTCCCACTCGGGCGAGGCCGTGCGGTACGAGGCGAGCGACGTGCGCCGCCAGACGCCCCGCTCGTGCGCGTCGTCCTTCCAGAAGTTGTAGACCGTCTCGCCGAGGAGATCGGGGCTCGGGATCTTCTCCTTCGAGTCCAGGATCTCCAGCGTCTTCGCGTAGATCGGCTTGTATTCCTTGCGGGCCGTCAGGAGCGCCGTCGACTTCGCGTTGTGCTCCTTGACCCAGGCGAGGGCCTTCTCGCCCTGCACGTCTTCGAGCCACTGGAAGGGATCGTCGCCGGTCTGTGCGGCCGCAGTTGCGGAGATTGCGAGCGCGACTGCCGCGAGCCACTTCGTGAAAGTCTTCATGTGTTTTCAACTCCATCGCTGTCGTGAGAATGCGCGGAGTTTATGACGGCGAGCGCGGCGCGACGAGCGACATTCGCTCGGAATCACCGGCGCCTATTCGTCAGGATCAAGGGCGGCGAGCACGTGCCGTGCGAGAGCGTCCGGGCTTGTCTCCAGAGGCAGTTTCAGGGGCTGGCCCGTATAGAGGAACGCAGCCCCGTCTCGCCTAAGCGTAGAAATCGAGTAACCGTCTGGCTCTTGTGAGATATCACACGCACGGGCCTTCGTGACGAAGGCGGTCCAACTTGACGCGCCTGAAGCGGCCTGCGCGATTGACTGGGCTGGGGCCGCAGGCACCATGCGCCCGGCATCTTGCAGAGTTTCGATGAGTGCGGCGCCGATCCTCTGCGGGTCCTCTGCCTCGGGACACACTCTCACGGGTTCCGACTCTACGTGTCCCCCAGTCGCAAGGCGCGCGAGGGGTACGAGGAGCACGTTCCCATCGAGACGGTAGGCCATGATGGCGCGGCTCATCGTTACTCCACGGAAAAGACGTTAAGGACAATGTTCTTCTGGGCCGCGTAGCGCTTCGCTTCGTCGAGAGCCAGGCGCTGGGCGGCAGTAGGCGAAGCCGGGGGAACAACCAGATCAAGTTGCCGCCCGGTGATATCGGCCGGCCGGATCACACGGCCTTGGAGCGAGCCTCCCGTGAATTCATGCAATGAATCTACGTATCCCTTGACCGTAGAGAGTACCTTCTCTGGCTTCTGGTAAGAGGCGGCCCCTAGGTCGAGAGATTTCACACTTGTGACCGTGCCTTCGTGGAAGTCAACGCCTCGGAATCCCTTTGGCAACCTACCGGAACGAAGTCCGGATGACTCAATCGCATCTTCGATCAAGATCCCGCGCGGGCCTGGCCCCTTCGACCAGACGCTTGGTGTGTCGGCGTTTCGCACTGGAACGGGCGCGCTGGGCGGCGTGCGGGGCGAAAGCCCCCGCGAATAGACGGACCCTACGTCCCTTGCAAGCAGTCCTTCGGCCGTTCCCCACAGACTGAAGCCGAGATCGACGCCAAAGGTCAGGCAGCCCCTGCACAGAACGCCTTTCTCCCAGAGCTTTTCGTCGGCTCGGTCGACGCCGGCGCCAACTGCGCAGCTCGCATTCAGGATCGTGTTGACGGCTTTCCGTCCCGCGTTTTCGAGGGAGCTGATCGGCCCAAGAAGAGCCGCATCGAGGACCGGGTAGCGGCCCGTCTCCATGTCCACTGACGGCAGGACGTTGCACGGAGCGCCCGGCACCTCAGCCTTCACAGTAACCGCCAGCCCCAGCGGATCCACCACCTCGTGCGGCCGGCCCGCCCCGAACAGGTACTGGTTCGGGGAGTCGATGTCCTCCAGCGGATCCGGAGACAGGAACGTCCCCGTCCGCGGGTCGTACCAGCGGTGGCGCATGTAGATGAGGCCGGTGACGGGGTCCGTCCAGTGTCCGTGCCACCCGAGCGCCTGCCCGCCCGGGAATGCCGGCCCTGCCGCCGCCGCCTGAGCGTTC
>DASXVJ010000020.1:0-358007 GCA_036504335.1 Thermoanaerobaculia bacterium | reverse complement strand
CAGAGCCGGCGGCCTGAAAGAAAAAACGCCCGGGCACGAGGCCCGGGCGTTGAAGCTCGAAGCTTGTTTTTGAGACTTACTTGGTGGCGGGGGCCTTCGCGGCGGGGGCGGGGGCGGGGGCGGGGGCGGGCGTCGAGACGGTCGTCGCCTCGGTCTTCGTCGTCTCGCTCTTCACGGCGCCGCTCTTCTTCGTGGTCTTCTTCTTCGACTTCTTCTTGGTCGTCGTGGAGCTCGGAGTCGTGGCCGTGGACGTCGTGGACGTCTTCTCGGTCGTGGCGCCGGTGACGGGGTTGGTCGTCGTCTTGGCCTCGGTCTTCGTCTGGGTCTTCGCTTCCTCAGCGAAAGCGGCACCCAGCGACAGGACGGCGACAGCGACGAGGGCGGAAAGCGTCTTCTTCATTTTTCTTCCTCCGTTTTCCCCTTTCATCTGTGGCCGGCCCGGGGTCTGCCGACAGAACCCCTAGCGCAACCCTGCTGCCACCCGCAAGAGCACGTACATGCCAAGGAGATAAGAGGATTTCTTTGAATGAGTTAGGGGGCTTTTCGCTTCCGACTGCCGGCGGGGCGCCGGGAGGGGTCTGCACGTTTCCGTGCACCCGAAATACTTGAAGCGTGGGATTCAGCAGCTGCCGCGCCTGTCCTTATCCCGTCTTCGGTCCTACCGGAGTTCGACGTTCCAGTAGGCCATGTCCAGGAAGTTCTTCCACGTCGGGTGGATGCGGTGCGGCGACATGAGGCCGAGCGGCGTCGCCTTCGGCTTTGCGGCCGGCCGGCGCAACTTCATGCCCGCCTCGTCCGGAAGGCGGTTGCCCTTCTTCACGTTGCAGGGCAGGCAGGCGCAGACGATGTTCTCCCAGTTCGACGGGCCGCCGCGCGAGAGCGGGACGACGTGGTCGAGCGAGAGGTCCGACGTCGAGAAGCGCCGGCCGCAGTACTGGCAGCGGTTCCCGTCGCGCATGTAGATGTTGTGGCGCGAGAACTTCACCTCGTGCCGCGGCGAGCGGTCGCAGGAGAGGAGCTGGACGACGCGCGGCACCTTGAGGACGAGGCTAGGCGTCGTCACGACGTCGTCGTCCGGCTGGACCGGGATGTCCTGCCACTCGTCCCACGCGTACGTCGTGTAGTCCGGGAGGACCGCCCGCACGTGCCCCTTGTAGAAGAGCGTGAAGGTGCGCTTCACGTCCGTCAGGGTCAGCGCCGTGAACCCCTTGTTGAGGACCAGCACCGGCGAGTCGAGCATGGCCAAGCATAGCCCAACGGCTGTTAACGTAGCGCGCGGATGAAGATCCTCTTCGTGCGCCTTTCGTCGTTCGGCGACGTGCTCTTCGCGCTGAGCGCGGCGAAGGCGCTGCGAACCTCTCTCGCCGGCGCGCACCTGACGTGGGCGATCGAGCCGCCGCTCGCTTCGCTCGTCGAAGGCGCGCCATACGTGGACGACGTGATCGGCGTCGATACGCGCGGCTGGCGGCGCCGAGGATTCGGGAGAGAGACAAGAAAAGAGATTTCGGATTTTCTTAGAAGGGTAAGAGGGGAAAAGGCCACGTTCGACCTCGTCGTGGATGCGCAAGGGCTCTTCAAGTCGGCGCTCGTGACGGGACTCGCGCGGGGCGCGCCGCGCAAGGTCGGATTCGGCTTCGGGACCGCGTCGGAGCGGATCAACTGCCTCGTGACGGACGAGCGCGTGGACGTGGACCGCGCGGCGCGCCCCCACGTCCTCGACCAGATGCTCGCCCTCGCGGAGCACGTCACGGGAAAGAGCGGGTTCGACAGGACGCCCGACGTCCGGCATCTGGTCGAAAGAGAAGATCCCGTGGTCGACTCCTGGCTCGCGCAACACGGGTCGCGTCCGTTCGCGGTGTTGCAGCCGTTTTCTTCGAAGGTGAACAAGGAGTGGGGCGCGGACGACGTCGTGGCGTTCGCCGCGTGGCTGAGCAGCGAAGGCATCCAGCCCGTGCTCCGCTGGGGGCCCGGCGAGGAGAGCCGGGCGGCTTCCCTTCTTACCCTTTCTAAGAAAATCTTCTCTTCCTCTTCTCTTCCCCTTTCTCTTGCTCCCCCGACGAACCCCGCCTCCAGCGCGCGCCTCGCGGCGCGCGCGGCGCTGTTCGTGGGGGCGGACACGGGGCCGACGCATCTCGCGGCGGCCGCCGGAACGCCGACGCTCGCTCTCTTCGGGCCGACGCCGCCCGAGCGCTTCGGGCCCGTGGGGCCCCGCTGCGCCGTACTCCGGGAATCTCCCGCGGCCTACAATCGTTCCAGTGGACGATGGCCGGTCGAGGACGTCCGTGAAGCCGCCGGGAGGCTCCTCGCGTAATCACGCCCGGGCGGGAGTCGTCCTCGCGGCCGCAACCCTCGCCGCGGCGGCGTTCCTCGCGCCGGCCCGCCGCTCCGGAGCCGACCGGCCGCCCGTCGTCGTCGCGGCGCGGGAGGCTCTCCCGAAAGACCGTCTCTTTGCCGTGCCGTTCGGGGAGGGCGAGACCCTCGTCTACACGATCGCGTGGCTGAAGATCGAGGGCGGCGGGATGACGCTCAGGACCACGCGCGAAACGACCTCCGACGGCGTCCCGATGCACCGCATCACGCTCACGGCGACCTCGAACGACTACGTCTCGAAGTTCTACCCCGTGCGCGACCTCTACGAGACCTGGGTCGACGCACGTGATTTTCAGCCCCTGCGCTTCGAGAAGCACGCCCGCGAGGGCCGGTACGAGTCCGACGAGGTCGAGGAGTTCGACCTCGGAAAGAAGATCGGCAGCTGGCGCGAGGACCGGACGCCGCTGCCGGAGCGGATCCAGGACATCATTTCGTCGTTCTATTTCCTGAGAGCCCAGGCCCTCGCCGTCGGGTCCGACGTGCGCGTGGACATGTTCTCCCGCGGGAAGATCTACAAGCTCAAGGCGTCCGTCCTCGAGAGGGAGAAGGTCGAAACCGAGGCGGGCGTCTTCGACGCGTTCAAGGTGCAGCCGCAGCTCCGCGAGAACGAGACGGCCGAAGACCGCAACAAGGGGAAGCTCTTCCTCTGGTTCTCCGACGACGACCGCCGCCTCCCGGTCATGGCGAAGACGGTGATGCCCATCGGGTCCGTCACGGCGCGCCTCACGAAGGTCGTCGCGGGAACCCGCTAGAATCCGCGCATGGCCGTGAAACTGGGCGACCTCCTCGTCAAGGCGAAGCTCGTCACGCCCGAGCAGGTCCAGGAAGCGCTCGTCGAGGTGCAGGCGTCGGGCATGAAGCTCGGCGAGGCCCTCGTCAAGCTCGGCTACGTCTCGGAAGACGACATCACGGAGACGCTCTCGGCGCAGTTCGGCGTCCCGTCGATCAACCTCTCGCACTTCGAGATCGACCCGAACGTTCTCAAGCTCGTGGCCCCGGAGGTCGCGCGCAAGTACAACATCCTCCCCGTCAACAAGACGGGCGCGACGATCACGATCGCGATGGCGGACCCCACGAACGTGTTCGCCATGGACGACATCAAGTTCATGACGGGCTACAACGTCGAGCCCGTCGTCGCCTCCGAGATCGCCCTCCAGCAGGCGATCGACCGCCACTACGGAGCGACGCACGCCCTCGAGCTGAAGAAGGTCATGGAGGAGATGTCGGTCGTCGACACGGCCGACACCTCGCTCGAAGTCGTCGAGGAGACCGAGCAGGAGACGATCGACCTCGAGAAGCTCGTGGACGAGGGCGAGGAAGCCCCCGTCATCCGGCTCGTGAACATCATCCTGACGGACGCGATCAAGCGCATGGCGTCGGACATCCACATCGAGCCCTACGAGCGCGAGTACCGCGTGCGCTACCGCATCGACGGCATCCTGTACGAGGTCATGAACCCGCCTCCGAAGCTGAAGGAGGCGATCGCGTCGCGCATCAAGATCCTCGCGAAGCTCGACATCGCCGAGAAGCGCCTCCCGCAGGACGGGCGCATCAAGATCAAGATGAAGCTCGCGGGCAAGGTCAAGGAGCTTGACTACCGCGTCTCCGTGCTCCCGACGCTCTTCGGCGAGAAGATCGTCTGCCGCCTTCTCGACAAGGACAACCTCATGCTCGACATGACGAAGCTGGGGTTCGAGAAGGACTCCCTGCTTCGCTTCGAGAAGGCGATCCTGAGGCCGTGGGGCATGGTCCTCGTGACGGGGCCGACGGGATCGGGCAAGACGAACACGCTCTATTCGGCGCTCTCGCGCATCAACACGCCCGAGACGAACATCATGACGGCCGAGGACCCGGTGGAGTTCAACCTTCCGGGCATCAACCAGGTCCAGATGAAGGACGCGATCGGCCTGAACTTCGCGGCCGCGCTGCGCTCCTTCCTCCGGCAGGACCCGAACATCATCCTCGTCGGCGAGATCCGCGACTTCGAGACGGCCGAGATCGCGGTCAAGGCTTCGCTCACGGGCCACCTCGTCCTCTCGACACTGCACACGAACGACGCGCCCTCCACGATCAACCGCCTCATGAACATGGGCATCGAGCCCTACCTCGTCGCGACGTCCGTCGTGCTCATCGCGGCGCAGCGCCTCATCCGGCGCGTGTGCGCGAGCTGCAAGGCGCCGACCGAGGTCGCGCCGCAGGTCCTCGTCTCCCTCGGGTTCACGCCCGAGGACGCGAAGACCGTGCAGGTCATGAAGGGCAAGGGCTGCGAGAAGTGCAACAACACGGGCTACAAGGGCCGCGTCGCGCTCGTCGAGGTCCTCGAGATCACCGAGGAGGTCCGCGAGCTCATCCTCTCGGGCGCGTCCTCGATCGAAATCAAGAGGAAGGGCCTCGAGGAAGGCATGATCTCCCTCCGCCGCTCGGGCCTCCAGAAGATCAAGGACGGCCTGACGTCGATCGAGGAAGTCGTCCGCGAGACGGTGCTCTAAGGCACCGAGGAAAGAAAGACCGAACATTTCTTCTGCCAGCGGGGGCCGCGAATGCGGTCCCCGGATGAAGAACGTGTTCGTCGGTCTCCGGCCGTCAAGGGCGCGCTACGCGCGCCGCGTAGCGGCCGAAGGCCCTTGACAGCCGGAGACCGACCCCAGATTCCTCCCTGCGGCGGCCGCGAATGCAGCCGCCGATAGCAGAAATCTCTCTTCCTTTCGGTCGAGATGAGTACCGCTAGAATCTGCATTACGAGGCGCAGCATGCGGACGACCCCCAACATCAACGATTACGAGAGGCGGCGCGCGCTGCGGGGCCTGAGGAAGCTGGCCGGTAAGGTCGGCTGGACGGGCGATCTCGACGCGCTGCGGAAGCGGAAGCCCCGGCCCTCCTGATACCACCTGCCTGACGGCGACCCGCCGCGACGTTTTCTCAGCCCTCTGGCGTATCATTTCAGGGTACTCGGGAGGGACAGCTCTATGGCGGTGACCCTGCACCAGCTCCTCAAGACGCTCGTCGAGAGGGGCGGGTCCGACCTCCACATCACCACGAACTCTCCCCCGATGATCCGGGTGGACGGGGATCTGATCCCCCTGGACTACCCGCCGCTGACCGTCCCCGAGACGAAGCAGCTCGCCTACTCGATCCTCACGGACGTCCAGAAGCACCGGTTCGAGGAACAGCTCGAGCTCGACCTCTCCTTCGGCGTGAAGGGCCTCGCGCGTTTCCGCGGCAACTGCTTCCTGCAGCGCGGCGCCGTCTCGGCCGTCTTCCGCCAGATCCCCTACGAGATCCTCGGCTTCCGCGAGCTCGGCGTCCCGAACGTCGTCGAGACGCTCTGCAACAAGCCGCGCGGCCTCGTCCTCGTGACGGGTCCGACGGGCTCGGGCAAGTCCACGACGCTCGCGACGATGATCGACAAGATCAACCGCGAACAGCCGCGGCACATCGTGACGATCGAGGACCCGATCGAGTTCCTCCATACGCACAAGCGCTGCATCGTGAACCAGCGCGAGCTGCACGCCGACACGCATTCGTTCCCGAACGCGCTGAGGGCCGTCCTGCGCGAGGACCCGGACGTCGTCCTCGTCGGCGAGATGCGCGACCTCGAGACCATCGAGTGCGCGCTCCGCATCGCCGAGACGGGCCACCTCACCCTCGCGACGCTGCACACGAACAGCGCCGTCCAGACGATGAACCGCGTCATCGACGTCTTCCCCGCGAGCCAGCAGCCGCAGGTGCGCGCGCAGCTGTCGTTCGTGCTCGAGGGGATCCTCTGTCAGACCCTCCTCCCCCGGGCCTCCGGCAAGGGCCGCTGCATGGCGATGGAGATCCTCGTCCCGACGCCCGCGATCCGGAACCTCATCCGCGAGGACAAGCTCCACCAGGTCTATTCGATGATGCAGACCGGACAGAACAAGTACGGGATGCAGACGTTCAACCAGTCGCTCGCGACCCTCGTCCACCGCCGCGTGATCTCCCAGGAGCTCGCGATGACGGTCTCCTCGCTCCCGGACGAGCTCACCGAGATGATCGCCCGCGGCGCCGGCGTCGTGACGTCGACGGCCGCCGGCGGGAACCCACCGCCCCCGCCGGCGAACGCCGCGCGGCGCGCCTGATTCCGGAGGAAAGCCATGGCTCAATTCGTCTGGAAAGGCCGCACGCGCCAGGGCGCCACGACCGGCGGCGTCCTCGTCGCCGACTCGAAAGACCTCGCGATCGCGGACCTTCGCCGCCGCCAGATCGACGTCACGACCGTCAAGGAGAAGGGCAAGGAGCTCGCGGTCCCGAAGATCGGGATGGGCAAGGTCAACGCCCGGCGCCTCGCGATCTTCACGCGCCAGTTCTCGGTCATGATCGACGCGGGCCTGCCGCTCGTGCAGTGCCTCGAGATCCTCGGAAACCAGCAGGACAGCCGGCTCTTCCAGAAGATCATCCTCGCGGTGCGCCAGGACGTCGAGGCGGGCTCGTCGCTCGCCGAGGCGATGCGCAAGCACCCGAAGGCGTTCGACGACCTCTTCGTGAACATGGTCGCCGCCGGCGAGGCGGGCGGCATCCTCGACACGATCCTCCGCCGCCTCTCGACCTACATCGAGAAGGCCGTCAAGCTGAAGGGGCAGGTCAAGACGGCGCTCATCTACCCCGTCTCGGTCCTCCTCGTCGCCGCGATCGTCGTGTTCATCATTCTCTGGAAGGTCATCCCGACGTTCGCGGCCCTCTTCGCGTCCCTCGGCGCGGAGCTCCCGCTCCCGACGCGCCTCGTCATCAAGGCGTCCAACTTCGTCGCGAGCTACATCATCTTCATCATCGCGGGCATCGGGGCCCTCATGTACGCGCTCAAGCGCTACTACGCGACCTACCGCGGCCGGCGCGTGATCGACGGCATCGTGCTCAAGCTGCCCGTCCTCGGCGACATCATGAAGAAGATCGCCGTCGCGCGCTTCTGCCGCACGCTGGCGACCCTCACGTCGTCGGGCGTCCCGATCCTCGACGGCCTCGAGATCACGGCGAAAACGGCCGGCAACGCGATCGTCGAGGACGCCATCATGGGCGTGCGCAAGTCGGTCGAGGCGGGCCGCACGATCGCCGAGCCGCTCGGCGAGACGAAGGTCTTCCCGTCGATGGTCGTCCAGATGATCGGCGTCGGCGAGCAGACGGGCGCGCTGGACGCGATGCTCAACAAGATCGCCGAGTTCTACGAGGAGGAGGTCGACAACGCGGTCAACGGCCTCATGAAGCTCATGGAGCCGATCATGATCGCGATCCTCGGCACGGTCATCGGAACGATCGTCGTCGCGATGTACATGCCGATGTTCGACCTCATTTCGAAGATCAATTAGGAGGAGCGGCAGGGGGGCTTCGCCCCCCTGGCCCCCCAATTCCTTCGAAGAACTAAAATCTAAAGGTGTCTTCCTCCCGCATCCGTGCGTTCGAGCCGCTGCACTCGATGCTGCGGGGGTTCGTCGTCCTCAGGGTCGTCGTCGTGTCGACGATCCTGCTGTCCGCGTTTCTGATCCAGTTCACGTTCTCGACGGCGCTGCCGCTCAACGACATCTACTACCTCGCGGCCTTCGCGTACTCGATCTCGATCGCCGCGATCCTCTCGCTCGACCGCATCCCTCCCGAGGCGAACGCGGCGATCCAGCTCCTCGGCGACCTCGTCGTGATCACCGGGCTCGTCTACATCTCGGGCGGCGCCGATTCGAGCTTCTCGTTCCTCTACCTCGGCACCGTCGCGGCCGGGGCCATCCTGCTCGGCCGCCAGGGCGGCCTCGTCGCCGCAGGGCTCGCGGCGGTCTTCTACGCCGTCCTCGTCGACCTCATGTACTTCGGGGCGCTCAAGCCCGTCCCGACGACGGAGCGCACCCCGCACCTCTGGACGGCGGCGGGCCTCGTCGGGCAAGTCGCGCTTCACGCGGGCGCGTTCGTCGTGACGGCTCTTCTCGTCTCCTATTCCTCGAACAAGCTCCGCGAGACCCGCACCGACCTCGAGCGGCGCAAGTCCGAGATCGCGCGGCTCCAGGCCCTCCACGGGTCGGTCCTCGGCTCCATGTCCTCCGGCGTCCTCACGACGGACCCGGACGGTCTCGTCACGTTCGCGAATCGCGCCGCGCAGGAGCTGCTCGGCGCGTCCTCCGTGGACCTCGTCGGCCGGCCCGTCCAGTCGCTCGGCCTCGTCGGGGAGGCCGCCTGGACGCGGATCGCGGCCGCCGGCTCGGAAATCCTCCGCTTCGAGACGACGCGGCGCATCAAGGATCAGGACGCGTACTTCGGCGTGTCGTCGTCGGCCCTGCGCGACGGATCGGGCTACACGGTCGGGCGCATCCTGATCTTCCAGAACGTCACGCACGTCAAGCGGCTCGAAGGCGAGGTGCGGCTCAAGGACAAGCTCGCGGCCGTCGGCGAGCTCGCGGCCGGAATCGCACACGAGATCCGCAACCCGCTCGCCTCCATCTCGGGATCCGTCCAGGCGCTCCAGGGGTCGGTGCCGTCCGACTCGCCGGAGCACCGCCTCATGAAGATCGTCGTCGCCGAGTCGCACCGCCTGAGCTCCATCCTCGAGGACTTCCTCCGGTACGTGCGGCCGAAGGAACGGGCGGTCGAGCCCGTCGACGCGCCCGCCGCGCTCCGGGACGTCCTGACGCTTCTCGCGCACTCCGACGAGGTCTCCTCGCGCCACGCGATCGACGTGCGGACGGCGCCGGATTCGTTCGTCCTGCCCGCGGACCCCGGCCAGCTCCGGCAGATCTTCTGGAACGTCGCGCGCAACGCGCTCGCCGCCATGCCCGGCGGCGGCACGCTCACGGTGACGGCCACGCTCGAGGGCGATGCCTGGAAGGTTTCGTTCGCCGACGAGGGGCACGGAATGACGGACGACGAGCGCGGCCGCCTCTTCACTCCGTTCGCCCACAGCTTCCCCGGCGGCACCGGCCTCGGCCTCGCGATCGTGCACCGGATCGTGGAAGAGCACGGCGGCTCGATCGAGGTCGACTCGGCGCCCGGCCGCGGGGCGACCGTCGCCATCTCGCTCCCGCGCAACGACGCGTCGACCGGCGCGCGACCCACGGAAGCGGCGCTCGCCGCCGCGGAGGTTCCATGACGGCCGAAACCGGCCCCCATCTCCTCGTCGTCGACGACGAGGCCGGCATCCGGGAGATGCTCACGATCGTCTTCCAGAAGGAGGGCTACCGCGTCTCGGCGGCGCGCGGCTGCGTCGAGGGGCTCGCGCTCCTCGACGGCGAGGCGCCCGACCTCGTGCTCACCGACCTCAAGATGCCCGACGGGACGGGCTTCGAAATCCTCAAGAAGGTGCGCGAGTCCCACCGCGACACGCCGGTCGTCATGATCACGGCGTACTCGTCCACGAAGACCGCCGTGGACGCTCTCAAGCAGGGCGCGTACGACTACATCGCCAAGCCGTTCGACGTCGACGAGCTCAAGCACGTCGTCGCGCGGGCCCTCGAGCGCAAGCGCCTCGTCGAGGAGAACGTCGCGCTCAAGGAGCGCGCCGACGGGCGCGGCATGGGCCCCGTCGTCGGCGTCTCCCGAAAAATGCGCGCCCTGTTCGAGCTCGTGGCCCGGATCGGAAAGACGACGTCCACCGTCCTCATCACGGGCGACTCCGGCACGGGCAAGGAGCTCGTCGCGCGCGCGATCCACGCGGCGTCGGCGCGCGCCACGCGGCCCTTCATCTCGATCAACTGCGGCGCGATGCCCGAGAACCTCCTCGAGTCCGAGCTGTTCGGCCACGAGCGCGGGGCGTTCACGGGCGCCGTCAAGGAGAAGAAGGGCCTCTTCCACGAGGCCGAAGGCGGCACGCTCTTCCTCGACGAAATCGGCGAGACGTCGCTCACGATGCAGGTCAAACTGCTCCGCGCGCTGCAGGAGCGGGTGGTCCGCCGCGTCGGCGGCAACGCGGAGGAGCCGATCGACGTCCGCATCATCTGCGCGACGAACAAGGACCTCCAGAAGAAGGTGGCCGAGGGCACGTTCCGCGAGGACCTCTACTACCGCATCAACGTGATCCCCGTCCTGCTGCCGCCGCTCCGGGAAAGGCGCGACGACATCCCGCACCTCGTGCGCCACTTCCTCCGGAAGGTCTCCGTCGAGCAGGGCATCCCCGAAAAGCGCATCACGACGGAGGCGATGCGGCTCCTCGAGGCCTACGCGTGGCCCGGCAACGTCCGCGAGCTCGAGAACCTCATCGAGCGCACGGTCGCCCTCGAGCCGTCCGACGTCATCACGACGGCCTCGCTTCCCGACACGTTCCTCCACCCCGCGGGCCTCCCGCCCGCGTCCTCGATGGAGGGATTCGACCTGCCCGCCGACGGCCTCGACCTCGAGGCGTATCTCGAATGGCTCGGCAAGCGGCTGATGCAGCAGGCGCTCGAGAGGACGGGCGGCGTCCAGATCCGGGCCGCGGAGCTGCTCCGGATGTCCGAGCGCTCGTTCCGGTACTACGCGAAGAAGTACGGGATCCGGCGCGAGGGCGAGGAGTCGGCGGCGGCGCCGGAAATCGTCGAGGAAGTCGAGTCGTGAGGCGGCCGGCCCGGCTCGTCCTCGCCGGGCTCCTTCTCGCGGCGGCGGCCTGCGCGGCCGACCGGGGCTCGACGTCCGCGGCGCCGGCGAAGACCCCGGCGCCGGCGAATTCGGGGCCCCGCGTCGTCATGCCGAACGGCACGGTCGTCTCCGTCGAGATCGCGACGACGGACGCCGAGAAGGCGCAGGGCCTGATGTTCCGCGAGTCGATGCCGAGGAACGCGGGGATGGTCTTTCCGTTCGACGGTCTCGAGATCCGGCCGTTCTGGATGAAGAACTGCCACTTCCCGCTGGACCTCGTCTATGCGACGAAGGACGGCACGGTGGTCGAGGTCATCAAGGCCCTGCCGCCCTGCCCCCCCGACCCCGCGCCCTGCCCGAACACCGCGCCGAAGGAGAAGTCCGACACCGTGCTCGAGGTCAACGCGGGCGTCGCGGACGCGACGGGCGCCGTCCCCGGCGCGAAGCTGAAGTGGGTCGAGATCCCCGGGCGCTGACTCAGCGCGCCGCGGCGCCCTCGGCCGCGGGCGCGGCCGACGCCACCGCGGGAACGGCCGATGCCGGCACGAAACGGAACAGCCCCCGCCCCATCGTGGCGATGTAGAGGCCGGACGCGGTACGAGGATCGCCGGCCCATCCCGACACGGCGAGGCCCGTCTCCGGCATCGCGAGCGCGAGGCCGCCGTCCGCGGCGTCGTCGGGCCGGTAGACGAGAAGCGACTTCTCGGCGTCCACGTAGACGCCGATCGGCTCCGGCGCGAAGCGCGGCTGAACGCGCGGGCGCCCGAACCCGCCCGAGAGCTTCGTGCCTCCGCCCGGGAGCGGGCGCCGCACCCAGTCCCGGCCGTCCCACCACAGCGTGACGCCCTCGGCGTCGGCCGCCCACGTCTTGAGGCCGCCGTCGTCCAGCCGCGCGCGCCGGACGTCCTCGACGCGCGACTTCAGCGTCCCGAGGCGCGCCCACGAGCGGCCCGCGTCGCGCGACTCGAAGACGCCGCCGTCCGTCGCCGCGAGCGACCGCCCTCCCCCGTCGTGCGCGAAGGCGCGCGTCGCGAACGCGAGCGTCTTCCGGAACGGCGCGTCCGCGGCGTCCTGCCGGTAGACGCCGTCGGGAGTCCCGGCGAGGAGGCCGGGCCCGGCCGGCGCGAGCGCGAGGACCGTCGACGGCGGCGTGACGGCGAGCCGCACGGTCTCGCCCGACGCGGCGTCCACCTCCCACAGCCCGCCGCTTCGCCCGTCGGCCGCCCGCGCGACCACGACGCGCCCCGAAGCACGCAAGGCGACGGCGGAGACGCGGGCCTCAGCGAGCCCGCGGTTCGACTCGGTCAGCGTGACGCCGCCGTCCTCGCTGCGCAGGATCCCTTCGGCCTCGGTGGCGACGAGGAGGCGCGACGGCTCCCCGGGGTCGAAGACGAGCGCGTTCACGACGACGTCCTGCGAGAGCCGCCGGAACGACTTGCCGCGGTCCTGGCTCTCGAAAATGCCGCCGGTCGTCCCGGCGAGGATGCGCGAGGGATTGCGCGGATCCATGCGCACGGCGTGCGCGCGGCGATCGAGGAGGCCGTCCTTGTAGCGCGTCCAGTTCGTCCCGCCGTCGCTCGTCCGGTAGACCCATCCGCACGTCGCGGCCCAGAACTCGTCGGGCGACGCAGCGGAGAAGTCCATCGCGAAGACCTCGGTGTCCTCGACCATGCCCGCCGCGATCCGCGCCCACGTGCGCCCTCCGTCCGCCGACCGGAAGGGGTGGCGGAAGCTCCCGCAGTAGAGGACGCCCGCGCGAGACGGATGAAACGCGAGGAACGAAACGCCGCTGCCCGCGTCGAGCGCGGGCGCCGAGGCGCGCCACGTGAGCCCGTCGTCCTCGGAGATCTCGATGCCGTAGTCGCCGCCGACGGCCACGACGCGCCGGCCGCCGGGCGCCGCCACCGCCACGACGCGCGCCGCCGCGCGATCCTCCCAGCGCCGGACGACGTCGAAGCGCTTCCCGCCGTCCGCGGAGTGCGCGAGCAGACCGCCCTTCACCACCCCCGTCAGGCCCGCCCACACGGCGCCGCGCCGGAGCGGATCAGGCGTGAGCGACGTGACGGCGTATCCGGGAAACGCGAGGCCCTCGGGCGGGCTCTGCCACGACGCCCCCCAGTCCGACGAACGGTAGATCCCGCCCTGCGCCGTGCCCGCCCAGTAGAGCCCGGAGACGGCCGGGTCCGCAACGAGCGACTTCACCTCGGCGCCGGGCAGCGGATAGCGGTACCAGAGGCCTCCCGCGCCGCGCGGCGCGTCCGCCGCGAAGGCGGCGGACGCCAGCGACGCGGCGGCGAGCACGAGGGCGCCGGAAAAGGCGCGGGACCGCATGAGACAGTTTAGCGGGAGACCGGCAGGGGCCCGCCCCCGGCGGCCGCGCCGGGTCTATTTCGAGTCGCCCTTCGGATTCTTCCTAGAAGGCGCGGGGGAAGGCGGTGCGGCGGGCGGGGACGAAGCCGCGTTTGAGGCGCCGCCACTGTCCCCGTCTTTCTTACCCTTCGAAGAATCTTTCTTCTTCTCTGCGCTCCCGCCGGCCTCGCCGCCGCTCGACGCGCCCGAAGGGCTCGAAGGGCTCCCCTCTTCACCCTTCGAAGAGCTCTTCTCTTTCTCCTTCTTCTCTTCGGACTTCTCTCCGGCTCGATCCCCGGCCGAGCCAGACTTCCCGTAGTCCGTCAGGTAGAAGCCCGAGCCCTTGAACTGGAACGCGGGAGACGAGAGCAGCTTCGTGAGCGCTCCGCCGCATTCGGGGCACACGACGAGCGGCGGGTCCGAGAAGCTCCGGATCACCTCGATCTTCTCGCCGCATTTCGCGCACTCGTACTCGTAAAGGGGCATCGTCGGTCGTCCTTTCGTCCGCGGAGCCGGGCTCAGCCGGCGTCGTCGCCGCCGGCGGTGGGGATTCCTCCCGGCGTCTTCCACTGGATGCGGCGGATGCCGCTCGTCGGGCTGTCGCGCCGCGTGATGAGGCGCAGCACCCAGAACGCATAGAGGAGCTTCGCGTTCGCGCCGAGGTCCCCGGGGCCCATCGTGATGAGATCGCGCAGCGTGCGCCGGCCGTCCACCTGCGACAGGAGCGTGACCTCGGCGGCCGTGAACGAAACGTCGCGCGCTTCCGGCGGGGCCTCCGCTCTCTCGAAGACCGTCCACGAGGGGCCGAGCCGCGAGACGCACCGGCGCGGGTCGGGCATCCGGCGGATGCCGTCGACGATCGCCTGGGACGTCGGCACGTCCAGCCGGATGAGCTCGTCGGTCTTGAAACGGCCAACCTCGAACGTGACGGATCCCTGCTCCCACGAGAACGCCGCGTAGAGGAGGGCCTTCACCTGCTCGGTGACGATCTGGCGGAGCTGCGCGTCCGAGAGGATTCCCATCTCGACGAGGAGCTCGCCATGCCTGCGGCCGTGCCCCTCGGCGAGGTCGAGCTTGCCGACGGAGGCCTTGAGCTCTCCCGACGAGATGAGCGCGCTCCGGCGCAGATACTCGCCGAGCGACTCGGATCGATCCGTCGACGTCGCGAAGATGATGTTCCCACCGAGGAGGTACACCTGCTTCGTGACGCTGCCCGACTCGACCGTGAGCACGCCCGGGACTCGATAGAAGTGGATCGTACGGAGGACCTCGGGCAGCGGCTCCTGCGCGAGGTCACCCGTGTACTGGAACCGGTCTTCCACGGCGGACGGATTCTACTCACGACGCGCGGGCGGCGCCTTGCTAGCATGCCCGCGGTGATCCCGTTCCACGACGCCCTCGCCCGCGTGCTCGAAGCGGTGGCGCCCCTTCCGGCCTGCGAGGTCCCTCTCGCGGACGCCGTCTCGCGGGTTCTCGCCGAAGACGTCCGGGCCGACCTGCCGGTCCCGGGCTTCGACACGACGGCCATGGACGGATGGGCCGTGCGGGCCGCGGAAGCGAGCCGGGCTCCCGTTCTCCTCGCGGCGGCCGGCGCCTCCGGGGCCGGCGCCGTGCCCGGGGTTCTCCCGCCCGGATCGGCCTGGAAGGTGATGACGGGAGCGCCGATGCCGCCCGGGAGCGACTCCGTCGTTCCCGTGGAGGACGCCGCTCCGGTCGAGGGCGGCTCCGTCCGGCTGGACGCCGCGCCGAAGCCGGGCGCCCACGTGCGCCGGCGCGGAGAGGTGTACGAAGCGGGCGCTCTGGTTCTTCCGGCGGGCCGCCGCCTCACGCCCGCCGACCTCGTCCTCGCGGCAGCCGCGGGACGCGAGACGCTCCGGGTCGCCCGCGCGCCGCGCGCCGGCGTCCTCGTGACGGGCGACGAGCTCGTGCCGCCCGGGACGCGCCCCGGGCCCGGACAGCTGCGCAACACGAACGGACCGCTCCTCCTCGCGGCCCTCCGCCGCGCCGGGGCCGAGACGATCTCCCTCGGCGTCGCGCCCGACGACGAGGCGGCGCTCGCGCGCGCGCTGAAGAAGGCGCTCGGCTCGGACCTCGACGTCCTCCTGACCACCGGCGGCGTCTCGGCAGGCGACTACGACTTCGTCGGCAAGGTCCTCGCGGACGCCGGAGCGCGCGTGCGCTTCCACAAGGTCGCGATCCGGCCCGCGAAGCCCGTCCTCTTCGCCACGCTCGGGCCGACTCTCGTCTTCGGCCTGCCGGGCAACCCCGTGTCCGCGGCGGTCGCGTTCGACTTCTTCGTGCGACCCGCGCTGCGCGCGGCGGCCGGCCTGCTGCCTCCGCTCCCTCCGACGGTCCCGGCCCGTCTCACGGCTCGCGTCAGGAACAAGGGCGCGCGCCTCGCGTTTCACCCGGCGCGTCTCGCGTGGGACGAGGGCCGGCTCACCGCCGAGCCCCTCGCGACGCGCGGCTCGCACGACATCCTCACGCACGCGCAGGCGGACGGGTTCCTCGAGCTCGCGCCGGAGTCGTCGTGGGAGGCCGGGGACTCCGTTCCTGTTCACCGGGGAACGGCAGAAAGCACGTTCTAGAGAAAGATTCTTATCTTCTCTTCTTTTTTCCCGCGGGGCGCTTCCGCGTCCTGGGGAAGAGACCCGTGCGGATCGTCTCGACCTGCATGAGGTGAATGCGGTCGTGCCCGGCGTACATCGTCACGAGGCGGCCGAGCGACTCCTCGCCGCGCTCGGCGTGAATTCCCACGCGCTCCCACGCGGCGTCGCCTACCCGCTCGAGAAGGCCGATGTTCACGGCCCGCGCCATGGCGAAGTCGTCGAGGAGGTCCCCGGTCGCCGCCTTGCCGACGCCGAGGTTCGCGACGAACGCGTCCTGGTCGAAACCGGGCAGCGGGGGGCGGTCCATCGCGGCGATGAACCGGTAGCGACTTCCGAGAACGACCTCGTTGTCGGCGAGATGCGCGACGATCTCCCGGATGCTCCACTTGCCCGGCGCGGGCTTCGTCGCGAGCTGCTTTTCCGTGAGGCCGCGGACGAGACGTCGCAGGAGATCGGGGGCTTCGGCCATGGCCGCGACGGGATCGTCACCGCCGAGAGCCTCGAGATAGCGGTCGGGAACGACGGGTCCGGGGGATCCGGCGGCCATGAGCTCCTCCTTCGCGTCAGCGGATGGCGGAGGCCACGTCGCCCGCAGAAACCGGTTCCGAACTGCGCAGCCGGACCTTGCCGCCGGTGCGCCAGGCGATCCAGTAGGGCGCCTTCTCGATGCCCGAGTCGTGACCCCAGTCGCCGCCCGGATCGAAGACGACGGGCCGCCGGATGCCGCGGGCACGCTTGACGGCGTCCGGGATCGACTCGCCGCCGAAGACGATGAAACACTCGATTCCCTGCTCGGCGAGCTGGGCCGACAGCGCGATCGCGCCCTGAAGCGCTTCCTGGGACCTCTTGCCGACGCTCGGGGTGAGGTAGACCGCCGCGCAGCCTGGCGGCTGGCAGTTCCTCATCACGACGCTCTCCATGTTCGCCTCGAAACCCGAGTACTTCTGGAGGCTCTGCTCTCCGACGGTGGACGGCGCCTTGAAGTAGAGCCACGCCCCGACGGCGGCGGCGATGAGCGTCAGGAGGATCCCCGCGCCCGAAGGGCCCATCGACACGGGCTTGTCCTCGCCGAAGCGGAAACGGGACGTCGTGCTCGGACCGGCGAGGGGAGGCGAACCGCCCGCCGGCGTGGCGCCGGACGGGGTGCGGGAGCCCGGCTGCCGCGGGTTCGAGGGGGTGGAGACCGTGCCCATGAGCACCCGAATTCTACGCAAATCCGGGCCGGGACGGAATTCTCGGACAGAGTCGCAGGTCCAGCCCGATCCCGGGCCGCGTCAGACCGCGGGGCCTTTCTTGACCGTCACGACGCCGGACGTCGACCGGATCACGAGCTTGGCGCCGCCTCCGTTCAGACGGCCTTCGCCCAGAAGGTGGCCGGAGCGCCGCGCGACCGAGATCTCCGGAAACTGCGAGGCGATGGAGTCGGCGTCCACTTCGCCGCCCGTCACGTGGATCTCCACGTCGGCCCTGACGTTCGCGGGCAGCGTCACGGTCACGTCCCCGCCGCTCGTCGTGAGCTCGCCCGCGGCGCCGCCCGTGCTCGTGATCTCGCACGTGACCGAACCGCCGGACGTGCGCGCCGTGACGGGCCCCCGCACCTTCTTCAGGACGACGTCGCCGCCGCCCGTGCGCGCGGTCACGGCGCCTCCCGCGGAGCGCACGACGACGTCGCCGCCGCTCGTCTCGAGCCGCGCGTCGCCGCTCACCGAGCCCGCCCGGATGTCGCCGCCGAACGTCGTCGCCTTGAGGTCGCCCGTCACGGCTTCGACACGGATGTCGCCGCCGGCCGTCGAGACCTCGGCGCCCTTGCCCGCCTCCCGGAGGCGGATCTGGCCGGAGCGGCTCGTGATCGTGACGCGGCCCGAGACCTTGCCCACCGTGACGTCGCCCGAGGCGATCGCGGGCGCGTAGTCGCCCGCGACGTCGCCGACCGTGATCGAGCGCCCCCACGGGTCGGGCGGGATCGGAGCGAGCGGAGCGACGCCGGCAACCGGAGGCACGGGCGGGGCCGGCACCGCTCGCGGCGCCGTCGGCGGTTCCGGCATGGTGCGCTCGCGCACGACGATGCGGGGCATGCTCGGCATCGGCGGGACGGTCACCACGTGCGTCGAGCGCGGAGACGTGAGGCGCTTCGCCTGAGCTTCGGTGGTGCCTTCGGCAAGGACGAGGATCTTCCCGTTCAGGTTCGAGACACGCACCGTGGCGCCGCCGTCCCCGACGGCGCCCTCGTACGAGCGGTTCAGGTTCACCGTGATGCTGCGCGAGATCTCGCGGCCGAGGTCCGCCATCTCGCGGTTGAGCTCGGCCATGGCCTCGTTCAGCTCCGAGAGGTCGATCACGATGTCCTCGCCGCCGTCCCTGCTCTTCCGGGCCTTTTCCCCTTCCTTCTCCTTCCTGCGAATTTCGTCGCGGAGCTTGCGCTGCTCGGCGCGGATGCGCTCGCGCTCGGCCGTCGCCTCGTCGCGCTCCCGCACGGCTTCGGGCGCCGGCGTCGGGAGGGAGAAGCTCGAGAGGATCTCGCCGCTCATCGTGTGGCCTTCGAGCCGGAATCCGGACTTCGCGGGCAGCGTGAGCGAGATTCCGCCGTTCACCGTGCGCACGTCGAGGTCCGCCCCCTTCGGAAGGTCCGTGAAGGCGGCCACGATCGTGCCGTTCACGGTGTTGAGCTTCGCGTCGCGGCGGCCGCCCGCGAGCGTGATCATCCCGTTCACCGTCGTGAGCTCGACCGGCGCCGAGACGCCCGTCACGTTCACGCCGCCGTTCACGGCCGAGACCTGCACGGACATCGAGGCCGGCACGGTGACGCGGTACTTCGTCTCGCTCCTCCACTGGTCGTCGCCGCGGCTCTTCACGTTCCATCCGCGGCCCGAGCGCCGGACCGTGACGCCCGGCTCCTCGGTGTAGAGCGAGAGGTTCCCGTTCTCGTTCTCGAAGCGGACCTTGACCTCGCCGAGGTTCTTCTTCGCGTCGGCGTCCGTCGCGCCCCAGGCCGCGACGTCGACGTCGGCCCGGAAGGCCGTCCCGGCCACGATCTCGACGCGGCCGTTGACCGTCTCGACGGCGAGGGACTTCAGCGTGCCGGAGGCGTTGAACGTCTCCGTGCGCGTCGCCCTGGCGTTCCACTCCCTGGACTCGGCTCGCAGGCCGGCCGCGAGCGAGAGGAGAACGAGAGCGGCGATCGCGAGCGCCCAGACGAGGGCGCGGCCCTCGCGGCGCGGGTGTTCATGGGCGGGTGCGAAGTTCGTGCTCATGTGAAAGAGACGCTCCAATGCCGAATAGGTGTCTTCAGATCTCGATCTTCGAGAGCGCGAGCGCGGCCTGGCTGCGGACGTAGCCGTTCTCGCGGTCGTCCGCGGCCTTCTGCCTCAGGCTCTCGATGGACGACGCGTCCTTGAGGACGGCCGCGGCCTTCGCGAGCCCTTCGACGGCGAGGATGCGGACGGCGGGGTTCGTGTCGTTCTTCAGGGCCGCGGCGAGCGCGTCGCGCGTCTCGGGCGTCGGCGGCATCTGCGCGAGCGCCTCGGCGGCCTTCTTTCGGACGCCCGGGTTCTTGTCGGTTTCCAGCGTGCGCCGGAGGAGAGCCACGATCTCGGGCGACACGGGCGCGCCCCCGCGCGTCCCCTCCGACATGAGGTCGAGGGCCTTGCCCTTCGCGCCCTCGGACCCGGCGGCGCCGGACACGAGCGACACGAGGAGGTTCGCGACGGCCTGGTCCTCGGGCCTGCCGACGACCGTGTAGCGCGTCGTCACGTCGAACGAGACGGCGACGCGGCCGGACGGATCCGCGGGCGCGTAGGCGACGTTCGCGAGGCGCGGCTTGCCCGAGAGGTCCAGCGCCGCCCGGGACGCGTCCACCGTACGGTTGGCCACGAGGGAGACGTTCTCGCCGCCGCGATACGGGACGGGTGTGGGCTGAAAGGCGGTCGAGCCGGGAAGGGCGCCTCCGCCCGAGGCGCGGGCGAGGAAGAAGCCGGCGACGCCCGCCATGAGGACCGCCGCGACCTTCAGGAGCGGGGACTCGGCGCCGCGCGGCGCGAAAGGACGCACGTTCGTCCTGCGCCGCGTCTCGGCGGCGAGCGCCGCCGCCGTCCGCGCCTCGAAGGACTCTCTCACGGCGAGGTCGGAGCCGTCGTCATCGCCGAGGCGGGCCCACACGGACTCCATGTCGGCGGCGATCGCCGAGCACGCGGCGCAGCCGGCGACGTGCGCCGCGAGCGCGGCGGCGCCGTCCCCGACGCTCTCGCCCGCGAGGCGGGCGAGGACGAACTCACGGACCTTCAATGACTCGCGGCATTCCATGGGGTCTCTCCTTCGGAGAACAGGGTCTTCAGCGTCTCCATCGCCCGGAAGATCCGGGTCTTGACGGCTCCCTCGCTGATCGAGAGGGAGCGGGCGATCTCGGCGTACGGGAGCCCGTGGTAGCGGGCCAGGACGAGGACCTCGCGCTGCTCGTCGGACAGGCGGGAAAGCGCGCGGCGCACGGCGGCGCGCCTCTGGCGCTCGACGAGGCGCAGGTCCACGGAAATCCCGGGCTGCGCCGCCTCGGCGACCGCATCGAGCGGGACGGTCGGCCGGCGGATGCTCCGGCGCAGGCGGTCGCGACAGGCGTTCGCGGCGATCGCGAAGAGCCACGACGCGACCGACGCCCGGCCGTCGTACTGGTTCGCCCGGGCGATCACCTTCAGGAAGACGTCCTGCGTGACCTCTTCGGCGTCGGCCGCGTTCCCGAGCATCCGGCCGGTGAACTTCAGGACGGGGCCGGACCAGCGTTGGAAGAGGCGCGTCGCCCCGGCCTCGTCCCCGCGCCGAACCTGCTCCAGCGCCTCGAGATCCGCTTCCTGATCGGGGCTGAGCCCGTCCGCCTCCACGCACCCCTCCCGCTCACTGGCGACAGCGTCCACGCGAGTATGACGGGGGACCGGACGAAAGGTTACGGCGCCCGAGGGACCGCGCTCACCCCTTGCGGAGAGCGATGCTGCCTTTGTCCGTCTTCAGGCTCACACGCGGCCCGCCGCCGTTGACGGCGCCGCGGGCGACGAGCCCCCGCCTGTGGCTCCCCCGGCCCGTCTCGGCGGGGAACTCCACGTTCAGGCTGCCGCGTCCCGATTCGGCCGACAGCTCGAAGCCCGCCGTCCCCGGCAGGTGCAGGACGATCGAGCCCTTGTACGTGCCGGCGCTCACGTCGCCCGCGAGCCGGACGATCCCCGCGTTCACCTCGCCCTTGTACGTCTCGATCCTGAGCCCGCCGGAGAACCCGGACACGTCGAGATGGCCCTTGTACGTGTTCACGTCGAGGTCGGCGGCGAGGTCCTTCACGATGAGGTCGGACTTGTAGTCCTTGATCCGGAGCGGGGCGTCCTTCGGCATGTGGATCGTGTACCGCACGAACGGGCGCGCCGTGCAGCCGCCGAACCAGCCCGACGTCTGTTCGAGCGCGTCGTAATCCGACGTGATCGAGACGCCGCCGTGCCGCTTTTCGATCACGACACGGGTCTGGTCCACCCAGCGTGCGGCGTCCTTCGGCGAGCCGCAGCTGTCGTCCGCCTCGATCCGCGCCTCGACGGCCACCTCGGCCCGGTCCCACGTCATGACCTTCACGCTGCCCTTGTAGGTGTCCACCCGGACGCTCTCCCCCGCCTCGAGCGGCAGGGTCTTGGCGACGTCCCGGGACGGAAGGGAGGCGACTGCGGGGACGCTCAGAAGGACGGAAACGGCAAGGACCGCGGCGCCGGGGAGCTGTCGCATGGAAGACCTCTCCCCCCTTAAACGCCCGGCGGAGGGAAAGGTTCCGGTCAGCCCGGGAAAATGAAACGCCGCTGGCGCGCGGTGGCGAGGAGCTCGCCCCGGAAGTCCGGGTGCGCGATCCCGATGAGAGCCATCGTGCGCTGGCGGATGTTCTTGCCCCACAGGTCGGCGACGCCGTATTCCGTGACGACGTAGTGGATGTCGCCCCGGCTCGTGACCACGCCGGCCCCCTCCGCCAGAACGGTGCAGATGCGGCTGACCGTGCCGTCCTTCGCCGTCGACGGGAGGGCGATGATCGGGCGTCCGCCCTTGCTGCGTGCCGCGCCCCGGATGAAGTCCACCTGTCCGCCGATGCCCGAGAAGAAGCGCGTCCCGATCGAGTCGGCGGCCACCTGGCCCGTGAGATCGACGGCCAGCGCGGAGTTGATCGCGACCATGTCGTCGTTGCGCGAGATCTGGAACGGGTCGTTCGTGAAGCTCGAGGGGCGCATCTCGATGCCGGGGTTGTCGTGCACCCACGCGTACATCTCGCGCGAGCCCATGATGAACGACGTCACGGCCTTGCCCGGGAGGAGCTTCTTGCGCCGTCCGGTCACGACGCCGGACTGGATGAGGCGCATCGCGCCGTCCGACATCATCTCGGTGTGGATCCCGAGGTCGTTGCGGTCGGCGAGCGCGCTGATGACGGCGTCGGGGATCCGTCCGATCCCCATCTGGAGGCACGCGCCGTCCGGGATGAGGCTCGCCGCATGGAGTCCGATCTGCCGGCAGACGTCGTCCGGCGCCTCCGAGGCGAGCTCGAGCAGCGGCTCATCGACCGGGATGAGGTGCGCGATGCGGTCGACGTGGAGGAACGAGTCGCCGAGCGTCCGCGGCATCTGCGGGTTCACCTCGGCGAGGACGAGCGGCGCCGTGTCGACGGCCGCGCGCACGATGTCGACCGAGACGCCGAGGCTCACGTAGCCATGGCGGTCCGGAGGGCTGACCTGGATGAGGGCGACGTCGATCCCCACGCGGCCCGTCGAGATCAGCGTCGGGATCTCCGAGAGAAAGACCGGCAGAAAGTCCGCCCGGCCCTCCTGCACGGCGCCGCGGACGTTGGCCCCGATGAAGAACGCCATGTGGCGGAAGCGCTGCTCGAGCCCCGGCGCCACGTACGGCGCCTTGCCGAGCGTCATGAGGTGCACGATCTCGTTGTTGCGCAGGTGCGTGCCGTGCTCGACGAGGCCCTCGACAAGCCTGCTCGGCTCGCCCGCGCCCGACCCGATGAGGATGCGACGCCCGGGCGGAATCGTCCGGATTGCTTCTTCGATCGTCGAAATCTTCCAGCTGAAGCGGTCTTTCCAGTCGTTCGTCATACGACTTGAATGTAGCTCCCCGGTACAAGAACGGAAACCGATGCGTTTGAATCCCCCCGGAGCGGACGGGTCAGCGCCGGACGCCGATCAGGAGGCCGTCCAGCGTTGGAAGGCATGCCGTGTCAAATGCTTCGGCGGCCTCGAGATGAAAACGGCGCATCGCCGCAGCCTCTTCGGAATCCTCGAGAAGGCGCCCGAAAAGGAAGGCGTTGTCGCCGATCAGGAGGCCGCCTTTCCGGACGTTTTTCGCCGCCCAGCGGCCGTAGCCGTCGTAGTTCCGCTTGTCGGCGTCCACGAAGACCGCGTCGAAAGGAGAGAGCGGCTCGAGCGTCGGCAGGACGTCGAGGCCCGCGCCCTCGAGGACGGTGACCTTCGTCCCGAGTCCCGCGGCCGAGAGGCACTCGCGCGCGACGTGCGCGTGCTTCGGGTCGTACTCGATCGTCCAGAGGTGTCCGTCTTCGGGCAGCGCTCGCGCCATCACGAGCGCCGAGTAGCCTGCGAGCGTCCCGACCTCCACGACCTTTCGCGCGCCCGCGAGCTGCAGGAGAAGGGCGACGGCCTTCGCCTCCGACGCGCCGAGCTGGATCGCGGGCATCCCGTGCGCGGCCGGCGCGTCGAACGCGCGGGCGAGCGCCGCGTCGTGGGGCGCGTGAACCCGGGCGAGCCAGTCGAGGATCTCCCGGGTCGCATAGGACAGACCGGCGCGCGAGTCCGTGTCCGCCATCCGTTCTTCGCCCCTCTTCAGCCTTCGAAGAAAAATCTCATCGGACCGCCGCCTCGAGCAGCGTCAGCGTGCCCGCGTCGCCGTCGAGCTCGGCCATGACGCCGAGCGGGAGCGTCGCCTTGTCGGGCACGTGCCCGAAGACGAGGTTCGCGACGACGGGGATGCCGAGCTTGCCGAGGCGGTCCTTGCAGACCTCCTGCCACGTCCACTGGCCGAAGCCGTTGTAGCTCGGCTTGTAGTCGCCGGGCGTGCACTTCGAGAACTTCCCGAGCGCGACGCCCGCGAGGCCGGAGAGCTTTCCCGTCAGGAGGAACTGGGTGAGCCAGCGGTCGATGCGGTACGGGTCCTCGCCCACCTCTTCGAGGAAGAGGATGCGGCCCTTGAGCTCGGGCTCGAACGGCGTCCCGACGAGCGTCGAGAAGACGCTGATGTTCCCTCCGACGAGCCGCCCCTTCGCTTTCCCCGGAGCCAGCTTGTAGATCCAGTTCTCCATGTCGACGACGATCTCTTTCGGTGGTCCCTTCGGCGCGGGGGGCTCGGCGACGCGTCCCGCGGGCTGCGCCGTCATGAGCACCTTCCGGAACGACGCGAGCGTGTAATCCGTCTGCACCTCCGAGCCGACGGGGCCGTGGAACGTCACGAGGCCCGTGAGGCGGTGGATCGCGTTCAGGAGCGCCGTGATGTCGCTGTAACCGCACAGGACCTTCGGGTTCTTCCTGATCGTCTCGTAGTCGAGGAGCGGGAGGATGCGCGAGGCGCCGTATCCCCCGTGCAGGCAGAAAATCCCGTCGACGGACGGATCCGCGAACGCGGCGTTGATGTCGGCCGCGCGGTGCTCGTCGGGGCCCGCGAGGTATCGCGTCGCCTCCCCCACGTGCGGGAAGACCTTCGGCTTGAAGCCGAGGGCCTTCACGATCTCGACGCCGAAGTCGGTGTCGGCGAGGCCCGATCCCGGGGACGACGGCGTGACGATTGCGACCGTCATCCCGGGCTGAAGGGCCTTCGGGAGGACGGTTTCGGGCGGCTTCTCCGCGTACTTCTGGAGAGCGGCCTGCGCGGAGAGCGGGAAACCGGCGATGAGGGAGGCGAAGGAGACTTCTTCGAGGAACGTGCGTCTGCTCGTCGACATGGGCCGGATTCTAGGCCGGGGCGGTCCTCCACGGTCCCGGCACGAACCTTCGCACGGCGGCGAGGATCAGGAGCGCGGCCCCGAACGTCGCGACGATCGCCGCGCCGGTCGGCAGGTCCGCCGTGAACGAGAGCCAGACGCCGACCGCCGACACGACCACGCCCATCGTCCAGCCGATCGCGAGGCGCACGCCGATGCGATCGGAGAACAGCATCGCGGCGACGGACGGCACGATCAGGAACGAGAAGACGAGGAGCACGCCCGCGATGGCGACCGAGCTCGTGACGACGAACCCGAACGACGCGTAGAAGAGGAAGTCCCAGAACTTCACGTTCCAGCCGCGCCGGACGGCCTCCGCCTCGTCGCGCGAGATGAGGAGGAAGCGCTCGCGAAAGACGAAGTGAAAGACACCGACGAGCGCGTAGAGGACCGCGGTCTTGCCGAGGTCGGACCACGAGGTCGACAGGATGTTGCCGACGAGCATCTCCTTGAGGTGCTCGGTCTCGCGCGTCGCCTTCGACATCACGAGGACCGCGCACGCCGCCGAGACCGCGTAGACGATTCCGATGATCGCCTCCTGCGGAATGCGCGTCCGGCCGTGCGATTTCGTGAGGGCGAAAATCCCGGCCCCGAGGAGCGTGAAGACCAGCGAATAGACGTACGAGCCCGTCGAGTGCATCTCGTGCCCGGCGAGGTACCCGACCGTGCCCCCGAACGCCGCGATCTGCGCGAGCGAAAGGTCCACGAAGATGACTCCCCGCTCCACGACGTGGATCCCGAGGTAGGAGTGGATCCCCGTGAGGATCAGGCTCGCGACGAACGCGGGCAGCAGGATCTCGAAGACGGTCATTTCTTCTTCTCCAGGGCCGCCGCGATCTTCTCGACGTCGACGTCGAAGAGCGAAAGGTAGTCTTTCGCGGCGGGCTCGCCGCCGACGGACGGCGGGATCACGACGACGGTCGAGCTCGTCTTGGAGGCCACGAAATCCGGGTCCTTCCGGTCGAAGTAGACCTCCATGAGGATGATCGGGATCTTCTGCGCGTTCATGAGGTTGATGATCTCGAGCTTGTGCTGCGGCGACGGCGGGATGCCGGGCTTCGGCTCGAGGAAACCGACGACGTCGAGGCCGAACGCCTTCGCGAAGTTCGGCCACGAGCTGTGGTACGTGACGATCTTCGCGCCCTTGAACGGCGCGAGCCGCGCGGCCCAGCGCGCCTCGCCGGCCTTGAGCCTCGTCTCGAAGTCCGCGAGGTTCTTCGCGTAGTCGGCGGCGCCGGCCGGGTCGAGCGCCGTCAGCTTCGCCGAGATCGCCCGCGCAATCACGCGCCCGTTGTTCGGGTCCAGCCAGTAGTGCGGGTTGCCGTAGGGGTGGACGTCGCCCATCGCGCGGGTGACCTGGGCGGTGGGCCGGTCGAGGATGTCGCAGCCGGCCGAGGCGTCGAGGTAGCCCGCGCCCGTGGGCCGGATCTTCTCGTTGCGCGCCTGGTCGAGCAGCGGCGGCAGGTACCCGATCTCGAGCTCGAGGCCCGCGACGATCAGGACGTCCGCGGCGTGGAGCTTCAGGACGAACGACGGCTTCGGCTCGACGAAGTGCGGATCCTGGTAGCCCTTCGCGAGGGACTCGGTCTCGACGCGGTCTCCGCCGATCGTCGACGCGAGGGACGCGAAATCGGACAGCGTCGTGACGACCTTCAGCTTCGCCCCGAGCGCCGAAGAAGAGGATCCTACGAGTAAGAGAAAGAGAGAAAGAGAGAAAGACAGAAGAGGAAGATTTCTTTGAAGGTGCCCGGCGCTGGCCGGACCGGCGGTGCCGCGCGGCGCGGGCGGTGCGGACGCTTCGGCCCCTCTTACCCTTCTAAGAAGATCTTCCTTCTTTCTCTCTCTGTTCATCTTCATCAACATATTCGTCTTCCTTTTCTGTCTCAGAAGGGATGCGCGCCGTGCGCGCCGATGACGAACTGGAGCTGCACGAGGAGCTCCGTCGCCGTGACGGACCCGGTCGGCTGGGCGTAGCGGTTCTGCCGAAGCTGGGTTCGGACCATCGAAAACTCCGACGGCAGGAAGGTCAGGATCGCGGAGTCGCCGCGGTCGCGGAGCGTCGCATCGTCCGCGTGATCCGATTCGTCGTGCCGGTAGCCGGCGTTCCAGCGGCGCCCGAGCTGGTACTGGGCGAGGGCGTACCAGCCGCTCGCGCGGACCGTCGTCCCCGCGGCCATCTCGCGCTCGGACTGCATCCACTCGCCGCGCACGAGGAGCGACCGGTACAGCCCCTGCCGGAGCGGCTTCCACCGGAACGAGACGTCGACCCCGGCGAGCGTCGTGTGGAGGCCCGGCCCTGCGGTGCCGTTGCCCTGCGTCCATGAGCCCCCGAGCTCCAGATTGGTGGACTCCGAGAGGTCCTTGTACGCCTTGAGGTGGAAGAGCGGCTCCACGTCGTTGCGCGAGTGCGCCTCGAAGAGGTTCTCGGACGTGCCCTGGAAGACCTGGGCGGTGGCCTCGAGAAAGATCTCGGACGGCATCGGGATGAGGCGCGCGATCGAGATCCCCGAGTCGTTGATCCCGTCCTCGCCGCCGAGGAGATTCAGCATCACGAGCGGCGTGTCCGCGTACTGGCGGACGTGCGGGTGCTCGGTGTTCACCTTGCCGAACGCGCCCTTGAACTTGCCCGCCTTCACGATGAAGTCGCCGGGCAGCGTGAGGAAGGTGATGTATCCCTCCTCGATCCCGACGTCTCCCTTCTGACTCCCGAAGGTGACGAAGAAGTCCGCGCGCGCGAACGGGTCGACGATCGCCTGCAGGCCGATCTCGGATTCCTTGAGCGCGAGGCTGGGCTGGTTGTCGACCGGGTTGTGGCCGACGAAGCCCAGCGCGTTTCCGATCACGGAGATGTTCGGGTTGAAGACGTTGCCCGTCTGGGCCGTCTGCGCCGAGGCGGAACCGGCCGCGAGAACGAAGGAGAAGATTTCTGCGAAGACGACGAGGCGCGGAGCGGCGCGCCCGCTTTTCTCTACTTTCAAGGGAATTCCCTCCGAAGCGTTGACGGATGCCCGGGCGTGTCTCGTCCGGGCGGGAGAACGTCTACGCGGCCGAAGGAGGCGAGCGTCCGGAGAAACCGGGAACGACGGGTGCGGGCGCGGCGCGGACCGCGAGCGCCTCGGGCGACGGGCGCGACACGGGCGGCGTGATGAAGACGGGAGCGGACGCGGGCGGGAGGAGGTTCGCGACCGCGCAGGCCGCGCAGGCGTGCTCCTGCTGCGGGACGAACGGCGCGTGGTTCGGGTGGTCGGGCGCGAAAAGCTGGGTGCCGTGCGAGAGCGCCTCGATGCCGTCGACGTGGCCGAACGCCCCGCCCAGCGCGAGCGGCGCGAGCAGAACCAGGACGGCAGCGCGGACGAGACGGGCTCTCACCGCCGAAAGTCTACGCCCTTGGCCGGTGTGGCGGGAGGCTTGATCTAGACTGGGTCGCAATGGCGTCGCCTGGAACGCTCGCCGTCGTGACCGGCGCCTCGAGCGGCATTGGCGCCGCGACCGCGCGCCTTCTCGCCCGGGAAGGCGTGCGCGTCGTCCTCATGGCCCGATCGGCCGGCGCCCTCGAAGAGGTGGCCGCGGGAATCCGCGCGGCGGGCGGTACGGCATCGGTTTTTTCAGCCGACCTCGGCGACGCGGTCACGGCCTCGGACGCGTGCGACCGGGTCGCGCGCGAGGTCGGCGTGCCGGACCTTCTCGTGAACTGCGCGGGCGCGGGACGCTGGCTCTTCACGGAGGAAACGCCTCCTCCGGAGGCCGTCTCCATGATGGCCGCCCCCTATTTCGCCGCTTTCTTCGCGACTCGGGCCTTCCTTCCCGGGATGCTCGCGCGCCGGAGCGGCCGGATCGTGAACGTCAACTCGCCCGTCTCGAAATTGACGTGGCCCGGCGCCACGGGATATGCCGCGGCCCGGTGGGCGCTTCGCGGCTTCACGGAGGCGCTGCGGCAGGACCTCGACGGGACGGGCGTCGGCGTGACGCACTTCGTCGCAGGCAAGACGTCCTCCTCGTACTTCGACCACAATCCCGGCGCCGAGGCGCGGATTCCGACGATCGCGAACGTGATCCCCACCCTGACGCCCGAGGAGGCGGCCGCCGCCCTCGTCGCGGCGGTCCGACGCGGCGCGGACGAGGCCGTCGTCCCGTTCACGCTCCGCCTCTTCTGGATTTCCGAGCGCTGGACGCCGTCGCTCACGGCGTGGCTCACGCGGCGCACCGGGGCGAAGCGCCCTTCCTAGGCGTAGTGCTGGAGTGCCGACGTCTCGTCGTCGAAGACCTCGAAGACCGGCAGGATCTCGGAGAGGTGGAGGCTCTTGCGCACCCGCTCGTGCAGGTTCAGGAGCTTCAGGCTCGCGTCGAACTTCCCGCAGATCTTCAGGCTCGCGACGAGCTCGCCGGTGCCGGAGCTGTCGATCACGGTCACGCCGGAGAGGTTGAGGAGAATCTTCTTCCAGCCCTCGGCGAGGAGCTCGTTCACGACGTTCCGCAGGATCTCGTCGCCCACGCCGGCGAGGAGCCGCCCCTTGAGGTCGACGATCACGACGTCTCCGACTTTGCGGACTTCCACGTGCATCGCGCACATCGTACCGCGAACGCAGGGGGTGGCAGAATCGGGCCCTCATGCCTTCGCCCACTCTCCACGAGGGCCTCCAGGCCCTGCGCGACGGCCGCGCGTCCGACCCCGCCGCCCTCTCCGCCGTCGCCCGCCTCGCCGGAGAGTTCGGCACGCCGCTCTACGTCTACGACGCCGCCCAAATTCGGGGGGCGTTCCGCGCGCTGAAGGGCGCGTTCGCGCCGCGCTTTCCGAAGCTCCGGCTCCACTACGCCCTCAAGGCGAACGGCAGCGTCGCGATCGGCCGCATCCTGCGCGCCGAGGGCGCGTTCCCCGAGGTCGTCTCGCTCGGCGAGATCCTGACCGCGCTGCGCGCCGGGTGGAGCGGCGCCGACGTCCTCTTCACGAGCTCCTCGAAGACGCCCGACGAGATCGCGGAGACGATCGAGCTCGGCGCCATCCTCAACGCCGACTCGCGCGACGAGCTCGAGCAGGCGTCCGCGGCCGCCGTGAGGGCGGGCCGCACCGTGCGGCTCTCCTTCCGGCTCAACCCCGGCGTCGACCCGGACACGCTCCACCACATCAACACCGGCATCCCGGAGTCGAAGTTCGGCGTCCACCTCGACGGGGGCGACGCGCTCGCCGCGTACGCGCGCGCGAAGGAGCTGCCCGGCGTCGCGATCGCGGGCATCCACTGCCACATCGGCTCGCAGATCGCGGACACGGCCGGCTACGAGAAGACGGCGTTGAAGATGCTCGCGTTCGCGAAGGAGCTGAAGGAAACGCTCGGGATCGTCCTCGACTTCGTCGACCTCGGCGGCGGCATCGGCGTCCCGTACCGGGACGGCGAGACCGTCATGAGCCCCGAGACGCTCGCGGCCGCGCTCGAGCCCATCTGGAGGGAAGGCGTGGCGGCGGCGGGCTACGAGCCCGCGCTCTGGCTCGAGCCGGGGCGCTCCCTCGTCGCGCCGTCGGGCTTTCTCGTCACGCGCGTGAACACCGTCAAGACGACGCCGCTGAAGACGTTCGTGAACGTCGACGCGGGCTCGAACACGCTCCTCCGCCCGGCCCTCTACGGCGCGTACCACCGCGCGCGCGTCGTCGCCGCGGCCCCGGGCGTCCCGCGCCTCCTCGACGTCGCGGGCGACGTCTGCGAGACAGGCGACATCCTCGCCGAGGAGCGCACGCTGCCCCTCCCGAAGGCCGGGGACCACGTCGTCTTCCTCGACGCCGGCGCCTACGGTTTCGCGATGGCGTCCGTCTACAACGCCCGGCCGCTTCCGGCCGAGGTCCTCGTCGACGGAGACGCAGGCGCCCTCATCCGCCGGCGCGGAACGTACGACGGTCTCTTCCGGGACGAAGTCCCGGGTTGAACGAGGTCTCCATGCGCCGAATCGCCCCGACCGCCGCCGTCCTCCTCGCGTCGCTGCTCGCCGCCTGCGGAGCGAACCCGTTCCCGGCGCAGACGATCGACTTCGGGCAGCTGCAGCCCGAGCCGCCGCGCGCGCTCTCGATGCCGCTCGAGGAGAAGGTCGGCCAGCTCTTCGCCGTCCCGGCGAACGGCGTCTTCATGAGCGAGGACTCCGAGGCGTTCCAGGCGCTGAGGCACCACGTCGTCGACAACCGCGTCGGCGGTGTCATGCTCTCCCGCTCGAGCGTCTACGGCGCGGCCGTCCTGGTCCAGAAGCTGCAGGAACTGGCCCGGACCCCGCTCCTCGTCTCGGCCGACCTCGAGGCCGGCTCCGGCATGCGCTTCGAGGACACGACGTACGGCCCGTGGGCGATGGCGATCGCCGCGACCGGCGACCCGTCTCTCGCCGAGCGCCGCGGACGGGCGACCGCCGAGGAGGCGCGCGCGATCGGCATCGGACAGGTCTACGCGCCCGTCGCCGACGTGAACGTGAATCCCGACAACCCGGTCATCAACGTCAGGAGCTTCGGCGAGGACCCCGCCGACGTCGCGCGGTATGTCGTCGCGACGGTCCACGGCCTCCAGTCCGGCAACGTCCTGGCGACGCTCAAGCACTTCCCCGGCCACGGGGACACGGCCCAGGACTCGCACCGGTCGCTCGCGATCGTGACCGGCGACCGGGCGCGCCTCGCCGCCGTCGAGCTCGTCCCGTTCCGCGCCGGGATCAAGGCGGGCGCCGAGTCCGTCATGATCGCCCACGTGTCGGTCCCCTCCGTGGACGCGACGCCGGCGCCGACCCTCGCGCATCCCGTCAAGCCCGTCGACGTGATCGGCGAGACCTTCGAGGTCGAAAAGGGTTCCGTGCCGGCCGTGGTGTCGGCGCCGATCGTCACCGGGATCCTCCGGAAGGAGCTCGGCTTCACCGGCCTCGTCGTGACCGACGCGATGCGGATGGGCGGCATCACCTCTCACTACGAGCCGGGCGAGGCCGCGATTCTCGCGATCCTCGCGGGCTCGGACCAGGTTCTCATGTCGAGCGACACCGATGCGGCCATCAAGGCCGTCATCGCCGCAACGAAGTCGGGCCGGATCACCGAGGCGCGGATCGACGAGAGCGTCAAGCGCGTCCTCGACGTCAAGAAGCGCCTGAACCTCTACGACAAGGGCGTCCCGTTCGTCGGGAGGATCGCGAATGTCGTCGGGACGCGCCCGCACGAGGAGCTCGATGCCGAGATCGCGCGCCGCTCGATGACGCTCGTGCGGGAGAAACCGGGCGTCCTCCCCATTCGCAAGGATGCGAAGCTCCTCTCCCTCGTCGTCGCCGACGAGCCCACGCTGAACGGGCCGGCCGGGGCCTTCGACAAGGAGGTCAGGGCTCGCGTCCCCGGCGTGAAGAGCGTGCGCCTCGACACGCGCTCGACGCCCGGGGAGGCGAAGGCCGCCGCAGAGGCCGCGAAGGACGCCGACGCGGTCCTCCTGTCGCTCTTCGTGCGCGCGCGCTCCGGGCAGGGCAAGTTCGTGATCCCTGACGCGGCGAAGTCCCTGATCCCCGCGCTCCTCGCGTCGGGAAAGCCCGTCGTCGCCGTCGCGTTCGGCAGCCCGTACCTCCTGCGCGACTTCCCCGACCTCCCGACGTACATGTGCGCGTGGGGCTCGCAGGACGTCGTCCAGGCGGCTGCCGCCCGGGCGCTGTTCGGCGAGGCCGCCATCGAGGGCCATCTGCCCATCACGATCCCGGGCCTCGCGAAGAGGGGGGAGGGCGTTCAGAAGGCGGCGGTGCGTTAGCGCGGCTGCGCCGCTGCGCAGGTGTTTTTCCTGTACGCCCTGAGCAAATGAGACTAAGGTGCGCCCCACACTGTTGCGAAACCAAACAGCAACGGCGGGAGGGCACATGCCGGTTCTGCAGCGTACGTCCGAGACGCGGAAATCCCACGAGAGCTTTGCCGCCTGGTGGGCGATTGCCTGCGTCGCGCTGCTGCTCGTCCCCGCGGCGGCCCGAGCGGCCACGATCACGGTGAACAGCACGGCCGACACGGCCGCCAACGACGGGGCCTGCACGCTTCGCGAGGCGATCACGGCCGCGAACACGAACACGGCCTCGGGTGCCGCGGCGGGTGAGTGCGCGGCGGGCGCCCCGGGGCTCGACACGATCGCCTTCGCGATTCCCGGTGCCGGCGTGCAGACCATTACGGCGGTCCTGGGGTTTCCGGCCATCACCGAACCCCTCTTCATCAACGGCTATTCCCAGCCTCTTTCCAGCGCCAACACCCTCGCCGTCGGCGACAACGCCGTCCTCCTCGTCGAGATCGACTTCAACAACCTCGCGAGCGGAGGACTCACGATCAACGCCACCGCGCCGGGATCAGTCGTACAGGGCCTCGCCATACGGCGTGCCCCCGGCTTGGCGCTCATCCTGGTCCTCGGCGACAACTCCAAGGTGCAGGGAAACTTCCTCGGCACGAACGCCGCAGGCACCGCCGCTGGCCCGGGCTCGATCTACGGCGTCTACGTCGGGGCGGTCAACGTGCTCGTCGGAGGAACGGCGCCGTCGGAGCGCAACGTCATCTCCGGCAACAGCGCGAACATCAACGTCCAGAGCCTCTTCGGAGTCGTCCCGAGCGCCGTGATCCAGGGTAATTACCTCGGGACGAACGCCTCGGGGACGGCCGCGATCACGTCCAACTACGGCGTCGTCGCGATCGCGGGCACGGGCGACGTCCTCGGGACCGTCACGATCGGAGGCACGACAGCTGGCGCCGGCAACCTCGTCTCGGGCAACCTCCTGAACGGGATCCGGATCGATCTCGGCGGAGGCGGCGGGACCCTCGGGGGCGCCACGATCCAGGGCAACATCGTCGGCCTCGACGCGACCGGCGTCAACGCGCTGCCCAACGCGGGCGACGGCATCGCCGTCCTCAAAAATGCGTCGGCCACGATGGGACCCGTGCTGATCGGCGGCGCGACGGCGGCCGCCCGCAACATCGTCTCGTCGTCGACGAACTCGGCGCAGGGGATCCTCCTGAACGGCCCTGCCACGACGACGGTGCTCGGAAACTTCATCGGGACGGACGTCACGGGAACGGTCGGCCGCCCGAACCAAGGGAACGGGATCCTCCTGCAGAACGGAGCGGCGACGATCGGCGGCGCGGCCGCCGGGGCCGGGAATCTCATCGCCGCGAACCTCAACGGCGGAATCCTCGTCTCGGACGCCACGGCCACGATCCTCGGCAACCTGATCGGCACGCAGATCGACGGCGTCACCCCCCTGACGAACGGCGGCTTCGGCGTGGACGTGACACAGGGGTTCGCGGCGACGCAGGCCACGCTCGGAGGGGTCGCTCCCGGCCAGGCGAACCGGATCCTGATCGGCGCCTCCCAGACGGGAGTCGCCGTCCGCGGGACGACGGCTCGGGCCGCGATCCGCGGGAACTCGATCGCGATGTCCGGCGCCGGCGGGTTTCCGATCAGCCTCAAGAGTACGTTTCCGACGGCCAACGACGCGTGCGACGCCGACACGGGTCCGAACCTTCTCCAGAACTATCCCGTCCTCACGGGCGCGGCGATCACCGCGGGAAGCGTCACGGTGACGGGAACGCTGAACGCGGCCGCGTCCACGACGTTCCAGGTCGACGTTTTCTCGAGCCCGGCGTGCAACTCCTTCGGATTCGGCCCCGGGCGCACCTATCTCGGCTCCGCGACAGTCACGACGGACGTGACGTGCAACGGCAGCTTCAGCGTCTCGCTTCCGATCGGCGCCGGCGAGACCGTGATCACGACGACGGCGACGGACCCCGCGGGCAACACGTCGGAGTTCTCCGCCTGCCTGGTCGCCGGCGCCGGCCCCACGCCCACGCCCACGCCGACACCGTCTCCCACGCTGACGCCGACGCCGGGCTCTACCCCGACACCCACGCCGGTGCCGACCCCGACGCCCACGCCGGCGCCGGGCGGCCCGGCGTCCAACAACGTCCCGACGCTTTCCGAGGGGATGCTCGCCTTCCTCGGGCTCGCCCTCGTGGGAGCCGCCTTGACGCTCCTGAAGAGAGGAGCCTGACATGCAGCGGCGACCTCACTCACCCTTCTGAGAAATCTTCAATAATCCCTGTCATGAAGGCTCTCCGTTCGCTCGTCTGCGCGGCGTTGGTCTGCGTGTCTTCAGCGGCGATCGCCTCCGACGTCGACGACGCGAAGGCGCTCTTCGAGAAGAACCTCGCGGCGATTCGCGCACGCGACAAGGCGGCGTACCTCGCGTGCTACCTGGACGGGAAGGGCCTCGTCCGGACGACGCTGGAGGGGCCGGTGCTCGGGTACGAGGACTTCGCGAAGCAGGCGGGCGAAAAGTGGCCCGACGTTCTCGAATCTTCCGACCTTCAGTTCGTCGCCGTCTCCCCCGGCGTCGTCTACGGCACGTACCGCTACCGGGTGCGCTACGGCGCCGAGGAGCACTCCGGCCTCTCCGAGCGCCTCTTCCTGGAGACTCAGAAGGGCTGGCGCATCGCCGTGACCTCGGCGTGGGAGGCTCCGGCCGGCACGCCGCCGCCGCCGCGCGCCTACACGGGCGCGACGCTCGTGGACGGAACCGGCGCGCCCGCGGTGGCGAACGCCGTCGTCCTCGTGCGGAACGGGCGCATCGACTGCGCGGGGCCGGCCTCCGCGTGCCCCGTGCCCGACGGCGCGGCCGTGACCGATGCGAAGGGCTCGTGGATCGTGCCCGGCCTCGTGGACGCCCACGTCCACTTCGCCCAGACGGGCTTCGGCGACGGCCGCCCCGACGCGTTCGACGTGCGCGCCGCGCACCCCTACGAGGAGACCCAGCGCGAGCTGCGCATGCGGCCCGAGCGCTTCTTCCGGTCCTACGTGTGCTCCGGTGTCACGTCGGTCTTCGACGTCGGCGGGTACGCCTGGTCGCTCGACCTCCCGGCCCGCGCCGAAAGCGACTCCCTCGCGCCGCGCGTCACGGCGGCCGGGCCGCTCCTCTCGACGGTCGATCACTGGGTGACGCTGCCCGGCGAGCGGCAGTTCCTCCTGCTCAAGGACGCCGAATCCGCGAAGGCGGGCGTGGCGTACCTCGCTTCCCGCGGCGCGAAGGCCGTGAAGGTCTGGTACCTCGTGCGGCCGGACCTGACCGTGACGGCCACGGAGCCCGCCGTCCTCGCGGCGGGCGCAGAGGCGAAGAAGCGCGGCCTCCCTCTCATCGTCCACGCGACCGGCCTCGCCGAGGCGAAGGTCGCGCTGAAGGCCGGCGCGAAGCTCCTCGTCCACAGCGTCACGGACCTGCCGGTCGACGACGAGTTCCTCACGCTGGCGAAGGCGAACGGGACCATCTACAACCCGACGCTCGTCGTCCTCGACGGGTACGTGGCCGTCGCCAAGGGGTTCTCGACGCACGCTCCCGTCGCCTTCGACGATCCGAACGGCTGCGTGGATCCGTCCACGAGGGCCCGGCTCGCCGAGACGGCGCGCCTCGAGCTCCCGAAGCCCGTGGACCTCGGCCGTTTCGAGAAGCGCGCCGCCTCCGCGAATTCCGTCGCGGCCGCGAACCTCAAGCGGGTGCGCGACGCCGGCATCCCGATCGCGATGGGCACGGACGCGGGCAACCCCGGGACGCTGCACGGTCCCTCGGTCTACGCCGAGATGGAGGCGATGCAGTCGGCCGGGCTGACGCCGATGGAGGTCCTCGTGGCGTCCACGAGGGGCGGCGCCCGCGCGATGGGCCGCGACGACGTCGGGACGATCGAGAGGGGCAAGCGGGCGGACTTCCTTCTGGTCGGCGCCGATCCGCTCCTCGACGCCGCGAACCTCAGGAAGCTGAACGCTGTCGTGCGCGGCGGCGTCTCTCGCACGCAGGCCGAGCTCAGGGCGATCGTCGCGAGCCAGCCCTGAGCAGCCTCGGCACGAGCAGCAGCGTCGCGCCGTAGAGCGCGAAGGCCGCGAAGAGCGTCGCGGCGCTGCCCGCGCGCAGGTCCTCGAAGAGGAGCTTGAGGCCCACGGCCGCGAGGATCGGGAGCGAAAGCAGCGCAAGCGTCTTCAGGCGGGGCCACCGCGACGTCCACGCCGCCGCGAGCGCCGCGGCGCAGAGAAGCGCCGTGCGCACGAGCGCGAGGCCGGGCGCCGCCGACGTGAAGGGCGCGAGGGCGACGGCCAGCGCGAGGACGGCGCCCGACGCGATTGCCGCGCTTGCGAGGGTGGGCCCGGGTTTCAGCACGGGCGCGGACGGCGCGCCCGCCGCCGCGACGATGAACGCGACGAGAGCCGCGATCGCCGCGAGAACCGCGGGGCCCGTCGCCGCCGGAGCCGCATCGGGCCCGGCGAGGAACGCGGCGAGCACCTGCCTCAGGAGCCCCGAGAGCAGCGCGGCGCCCGTCACGAGCCCGGCAGAGAGCCACGCCATCCAGCCGCGCCCGTCCCGCGGCGCGCGAGCGGCGAGGACGATCCCGAGCAGCCCCCACAGGACGGAGACGGCGGACCCTCCGAAGAGGACGCCCGCTGCGACGGTCAGGGCCGCCGCGGGCTGGAGGACGTCGGTCGGCGCGAGGCCGCGCGCCTTCGCGTCGTGCGCGGCGCCGAGGAGCGCGAGGGCGACGAGGGCCGCCGCGAGAAGAGCGATCCCGGCAGGGGTCAGCGCGGTCCAGCGCTCGGGCGTCCCCTCGGCGCGCGTCGAAAGCCACGCGCCGAGCGCGAAGAACAGGACGGCCGCGACGCCCGGCGGCCACTCGAGGCCCTCGGCGCCCGGTCCGCGCCGCAGCGCCAGCGCCGCCGCGTAGAGAGCGAGGAGGAACCCGAGGAACACGGCGATGCTGCCGGTCGCGACGAACAGCGCGGCCGCGGTCGCCGCGCCCGCGAGGATTCCGGTCCAGACGAGGACGGAAAGATCCGCCCGCCGTCCGGCGGCGACGAGCGCCCCCGTCACGACGGCGACGGCGACGGCCGCCGCCGCCGGCGTAAAGGCGCCCATGCGCGTCGCGGCCTCGCCGACGAGCGGGTACGCGACGAGCGCGGCCGTCAGGCCGTGGACGACGGCGCTCGTCCGGGCGCCGCGGGCCCCGTCGCGCAGCGCGACGCCGATCCATGCGAGGGCGTACGCGAGGCCGAGGAGCGCTCCGACGGAGACGGGCACGCGGCCCGCCTCCGTGAGCGTCCTGAGAAGGAACGCGCCGCCCAGGACGAGGAACGTACGGCCCGCGAGCGTGAGCGCGCTCGCGACCGGCGCACCTTCGTCCGCGGCTTCGGCGGCGGCCGCGGCCCGGAGAGCCGGGGACGGTGCCGCGGGAGCCGTGAACGGGAGGGTGTCCGCCGGCGCCGCCGCCGCGGACGCGGCCGCCCGCGGCATCGACCCGCCCTCGAGCGCGGCGAGGCGCGCGCGAACGTCCCCGAGCGCGCCCTCGAGCAGGGCGACCCGGCTCTCCAGGTCCGCGCGCGAGCCGTCCATCAGCGCCTCCGGCTCAGGCGGCGGCCACCTTCGCCTCTTCGTGCGGCTCTTCCCACGGCGGGAGGACCTTGACGAGCACGAAGAGGATCACGAACGGGAGAAGGAGCAGGATGATCGCCGGGAGCAGCCCCTCTTTCGTCGCGAAGTTCATCTTGTACGTCGTGTAGCCCAGGAAGCTCTTCGAGAAGAGCTGCCCTCCGATGACGACGTTCCAGCGCATCGCGAAGATGCCCATGAGCGTCAGGCAGCCCGCCAGCGTGTAGATCCCCTTGCGCGCGCCCTCGCTGAGCTTCACGAGCTGCGTGAGGGCGAGGAACCCGAGCGGCACGATGGTGCCGAAGACGAGCTGGATGAGGATCTGCGACGTGTAGAGCCGCGTGTGGACCATGAAGTCCAGCGTCTGGAACGACTCGTCCGCCTCGTAGATGCGGTGGATCAGGTCCATGAGCTCGATCGAGAAGTCGATCAGGAACGCGTAGAAGAGGTAGCGCGCGATCGTGTCCACGCAGGGCATGTCGACCGGCGCGCCCTTCAGGACGCACAGGGCCATGTACATGAGCATGATGAGCGAGATGCCCGAGACGATGGCCGAGAAGAGGAAGACGATCGGCATGGCGGGACTCGACCACCAGGGGTTCGCCTTGATCGATCCGAAGATGAACCCGACGTATCCGTGGAGGAGGAACGCCGACGGGATGCCGATGATCGTGATGAACCGCCCGAGCTTGTCGTCGATCCGGAGGGACTCCTCGCTGATGTTGTCGACGCCGAGGCTCAGCGCCTTGTAGAGCGTCTTCTTCCATCCCGTCTCGCTCCGCGCCATCAGGACGATGTCCTTTCGGTAGTCGAGCCAGATTTCGAGGACGAGGACGGCCATGAGGTACCACAGGTAGACGAAGCCGAACATCGCCATCGCGGAGGACGTGTGCGGCGTCAGGTACATCTCGATCGACCGCTCCGGGTGCCCGAGGTGAAGCTGGAGCGGGAGGGGCGCGACGATCATGAACGCGAGGGCCGACAGGAGGGCGAGCCGGTACGTCGGCTTGACGGCCGCGACGTTGAAGACGCGCTCGAGCGACGCGAGGATGAACGCGCCCGCGACGAGTCCCGTGATGAACGGGTAGAGCACGATCAGGATGCTCCACTGGAGCTCGATCTCGTTGGGGTACATGTAACCCTGGACCGCGTGGAGAAGGCCTTCTTCCATGTTCCTACCTCACCGATCCGTCGAGGGCGTTGTAGAAGACCTTGGCCCCGGTGGCCATCTGCGGCTTCAGGACGTGCACCTTGTGCGTCCTCAGGAACTCGTGGACCGGGTCCTTCGGGTCCTTGAGGTCGACGAGCTGGCGGGCGCCCGTCGGGCAGTTCTCGCAGCAGGCCGTCGTGAGGCCCTTCGTGATCCGGTGATAGCAGAGGTTGCACTTGTCGACCGTCTCCGTGCGCGGGTCGATGAACCGGCAGCCGTACGGGCAGGCCTGGACGCAGTAGCGGCAGCCGAGGCAGTACGTCTTGTCGACGAGGACGGCGCCGTCCGGGCTCTCGAACGTCGCGCCGACCGGGCAGACCTGGGTGCACGGGGAGTGCGCGCACTGGTTGCAGAGCTTCGGGACGAAGAAGCTCTTCGCCTTGTCGCCGGGCGCGAACTTTTCCGGGAAGCCGTTGAACCCGCCGTTCAGCGAGTCCACCTCGGGGTGCTCCGAGAGCGGGTCGACGTGGTAACGCTCGACCCACGTGCGGAAGTAGAAGGGCTCGGGGGGCACGTTGTTCTCGGTCTTGCAGGCGCGCACGCAGCCGCCGCAGCCGATGCACTTGTCGATGTCGACGACCATTCCCCAGAAGTGGTCCGCCATCCGGTAGGCGGGCTCCGCGGGCTCCGTCTTGCCCGCGGCGAGGGCGTCCCAGTACGCGGCGGCGGGCGCGGTCAGCACGAGGACCTTGCCGGCCGTGGCGAGGAATTCGCGGCGGTCCTGGCTCATTTCTTCGGCTCCTTGTCGGGCGCGTGCTGGTCGTGGCAGGTCGTGCAGAGCCCGCCGTCCATGTGCGCCTTCGGATCGATCTGGGGGAACTTCGCCGGCTTGGCGACGTTCACGGCGTGGCACGACAGGCAGAGGGTCTTCGCGTCCGGCTTCTCGGGCTTCAGGGCCGACGGGTCCGCCGCGTGCTTCGCGAGCGCGCCGTGGCAGGCCTCGCAGCCGATCCCCTTGTGCTTGCCGCCCTTCCAGCGGTCGCCCTCGTCCGTGTGGCACTCGACGCACGCCGCGCGGCCCGCGTAGACGACGGGCTTGCTGCGCACGTCCGCGAGGGCGCCCCCGCGGTAGTGCCCGTACTGCCCGAATCCCTTCGGCACCAGGATCGCGCGGGCGACCACGAAGACCACGATCCCCGCGAGGAAGAGCCCCGCGACCCGGACCAGGTGTTCCTTGTCCTTGAAGAGCCTGTTCATCGGCGATCCACCTCGCGGATCTTGAGATAGAGAAGCACGCCGAACAGCGAGATCAGGACGGTCGCGAGGAGGAGGCCGTTCCGGCGGAACCGGTACTCCTTCCATACGTTCGCGACGCCCTTCTTCAGCCCGTCGAGGGCCTGCCCGGTCGCGTCGGAGTTGCGCGTGAAGTCGCTGCGGTCGAAGGTGTGGATTCCGAGGCGCGTCTTGCGCAGCGCGTCGTTCACCGCGCTCGACTGGAAGCGGAGCTCGTCGACGTCGAACCCGCGCTCGGCGAGCCGGTCGACGTCGTGGCCGAGCGCCTCGTGCGACGTCCGCAGCGTCGTGATCGACGCATAGAAGTACTTCGCCGTCTCGTCGCACTTCGGCTCGCCGAACTTCGCGTGGCAGGCGTGGCAGAGGCCCTTCGGGTCGTCCGAGAGCATCTCGTCCGTCGGCCGCGTGATGTCGTGCTTTCCGTGGCAGGTCTCGCACTCGGGCCAGCCGTGCTTCTCGAACGCCTTCTTGTGCGGGCTGCCGTCGAAAAGGCCGCCGTTCGCGGCGTGACAGGTGCGGCAGACCTGCGAGACGAACGACACCTGCGGCGGAAGAGCCGCGTGGTTGCCGTGACAGCTGTTGCACGCCGGAGCGCCGACGTCGTGCTTGACGAGGAGCGCGAGGCCGTGGACGCTCTTCTTGTACTGCTCGAGCTGGTTCGTCGGAAGGGGCGTTACGCCGTCGTCCTTCGTGTACCCCTTCATGTACGCCGCGTCCGCGTGGCACCGGCCGCAGGTCGCGGGGATGTTCTCGCGGTAGACGAGCGAGTTCGTGCTGTCGGGCGGGCGGATGCCGTGCACGCCGTGGCAGCTCACGCACTGCGCGGCCTTCGCGTCCTTCTTCTCGAGGAGGAGCTGGCCGTGCTTCGACGTGCGGTATTTCAGGAGCTGGTCGACGGGGAGAGACGGGTTGTACGCCCGCATGAACTCGCTCGACGAGTGGCAGCGCGCGCAGAACTCCGGGATCCACGAGCGGTCCTTGCGGCGGACCTCGGACGAAGGCCAGCGCTTTCCGATGTCGGCCGTCATCTCCAGGTCGGTCGGCTTGCCGCCGTGGCAGCCTGCGCACATGAGGCCGCCCCGCACGTGGACGTCCGCGACGACTTCGCGGATGTCGAGGTGGCGGAGCGGATCGGTCTTCTCCCTCTTGCGGAAGAGGATCTCGTCCGGCAGGTCGGGGTTCGAGTGGCAGAGGAAGCAGTTGTCCCCGAGGATGAGCTCGACCTTGCGGTCGTCGATGTCCAGGGCGAGGAGCGCCGCGAGGTGCGTCCCGCCCGAGAGCGTTCCGGCCTTCGCGGCCGCGAAGAACAGCTCCTGCGCGTGCGTCGGGAGCGCCTGGAAGCGGGCGCGGGCCTTCTCGTCGAGGACGGGAACGCCCTTCTCGGCCGCCTCGAACATCTTGCGGAAGTCCGCGGGCCAGGACGCCTCGGCGACGTGGCCCGCGGGCGCGGCTGAGGCCGTCGCGGGAGGCGCGGCTTTCTCCTCGGCGCGCGCCGGCGGGGCGAGGAGCGCCGTGAGAACGAGGACGCTCGCGGCGGCCGCCCCGGGACCCTTCATGCGCCTTGCGATCGCCATCGCGGCGAGGGCCGCGAGGGCGATCCCGCCGGAGACGAGCCACGAGAGATGCGCGAAGCCGTTCAGCGCCGCCTGGAGGAGGACCGCGATCGTGAAGTCGAACGCGGAGTGCTTCCATTTCAGGCGGCGGAGGATGACCACCGCGATTCCGATCCCGAGGATCCACAGGGCGGCCGTCCGCGCGATCGTGTTCGCGAGGACGGGATCGGCCGTCGGGTCCTTGCCCTTCGGGACCGTCACGCCGAGGTCCCACGCCTTGAGCGTCAGGAACCCGAGGAAGAGGATTCCCGCGACGCCGAGGTCCGTGAAGAGCGGGCTGGGCTTTCCCTTCGCCGCGTTGCGGTCGAGGAGCGGCACGAAGAACGCGATCCCCATGAGGACGGTCGCGAGGAGCAGGCAGGCCTGCGGCCCCTCCATCCCGAGGAAGTGCGCCGGGAACTCCTTCAGCATCTGGTAGACCCAGAGGAAGTACCACTCGGGCTTGATGCCGGGGTACGCGGGCTTGAGCGGGTTGGCCTTCTCGCCCAGCTCCCACTCGGCGCCGGGAATGCCGGGGCCGAACGGCAGGACGACCGCGAGAAGCGCGAGGACGTTCAGCACGATGACCCACAGGAGCAGGTCGCGCAGCGCGAAGTTCGGGAAGAACGGCATCCCGCCCTTCTTCTTCGCCGGCTCGTGCCCGGCCTCGAGCGGCTCGGCCATACCCTGCCGCTGGATGAAGAGGAGATGGCCGCCGATGAGGCCGGCCATCACGAGCGGCAGGATGCAGACGTGCAGGGCGAAGAAGCGGTAGAGCGTCTGCACCGAGACTTCCTCGCCTCCGCGCAGGACGCGCAGGAGCCACGGGCCCACGACGGGGACGGCCTTGACGGAGTCCGTGCCGACGGCCGTCGCGAAGTAGCTCAGCTCGTTCCACGGCAGGAGGTAGCCCGAGAAGCCGAACCCGAGGACGAGGCCGAGCATCGCGAAGCCCGAGTACCACGTGAGCTCGCGCGGCTTGCGGTACGCCTTCACGAACAGGACGCTGAAGAGGTGCGCGAGGACCGAGAGGCTCATGAGATGCGCCGACCAGCAGTGGATCGAGCGGATGAGCCACCCGAACGGGACGCGGCCCACGAGGACCTTCATCGACTCGTAGGACGTGTTCTCCCCGACCTGGTAGTTCATGAGAAGGAGGATTCCCGTGCCGATCTGAACCACGAACAGGAAGAGCGAGAGCCCGCCGAGGTAGTACCAGACGATCGAGTGCGCGACGGGGACTTCCTTGTGCGAGAGGAAGGCGACGAGGCCGGAGAGCTGGAAACGCTCGTCGATCGCCTCCCAGGCGCGGACGGCGAAGTTGCGGGGGGCGGGCGTGGCGCTCATGCGGCGCTCCCGCGCGAGACGGTGACGGCGCCCTTGAGGTCGCCCTCCACGTTGAAGGCGGCGAGCGGGCGCGGCGGGGGGCCGGAGATCACGCGCCCGTCCATCGCGAACTTCCCGTTGTGGCAGGCGCACCAGACGATGCCGTCGGCGGGCACGAACTGGACCGTGCAGCCCTCGTGCGTGCACTTGGCCGACATCGCGCGGAGCTTCTGGTCCTTGTCCTTGAGGAGGAGGACCCGGTCGGTGCCGAGGCGCGCGATGAGGAACCCGTTGTTCCCGAGCTCCGTCTTCTGCGCGTCCGTGAGCGTGACCTTGTTCGCTCCGCCGCCGTCCTTGAGAGGCGTCAGGTAGCGGAGGACCGGGTAGACGACCGCCGCCGCCCACGCGACGAAGCTCGTGCCGAGAAACGCGTCGATCCAGCGACGCCGCGATACGCCGGCACCCGGCTCACGAGACAGGCTGCTTTCCACTGTTCCTCCCGATCCCCCGTGGATGACGTGAACGCCCCAGCCCCGCAGGCGAGTCTGAGACGCGCGCGCGGGAGCCTGATCTCGTTGTTGGGGGCGATGCTGGTCCCGCGAGACGGTTTCGGCCATGATGCGATTGCTTCAAGGGAGTCGCCGGGCAGGCGGCTAGACTCAGACGCATGCTCCTCGCGCACGTCCTGGCCGCCGCTGCCGCCCTGTCCGCGTCCGTGGCGCCCGCTTCTGCGGGCATGTCCGCCGCGCGTCTCGCGAATCTCGACGCCGTCATTACGGATTCGATCGCGAAGAAGGAATGTCCCGGCGCCGTCGTCCTCGTCGGGCGGCACGGCAAGGTCGTGTACCGCAAGGCGTACGGGAACAGGGCCGTCGTCCCCGCGCCCGAGCCGATGACGGTGGACACCATCTTCGACATGGCCTCTCTCACGAAGGTCGTCGCCACGGCGACGAGTGTCCTGACGCTCGTCGAGGACGGGAAGATCCGGCTGCAGGATCGCGTCGCGAAGCACGTCCCCGGGTTCGCGTCCGGCGGCGGCGCCCGCGACCAGGTGACGATCGAACAGCTCCTCACGCACCGGGCAGGGCTGGTCGCCGACGACCCGATGGATCTTTACAGGGGAACGAGAGAAGAGATCTTTGAAAGGAAATACAGGCAGCCGCTCGTGAATGCGCCGGGAGCGAAATTCGTCTACTCCGACGCAGGTTACGAGGTCCTTGGAGAGATTCTTGGAAAGGTCAGTGGGCTGCGCCTCGACGAGTACGCGGCGAAACGCGTGTTCGAGCCGCTGGGAATGAAGGAGACAGGCTTCCTGCCTCTCGCTCTCTCCCCCTCTTCACCTTCTAAGAGATCCTCTTCTCTTTCTCTTTCCTCACTTCTCCCCCGCATCGCCCCGACCGAGCGCATCAACGGAGAGATCCGGCGCGGCGCCGTCCACGACCCGCGCGCGTACGCGCTCGGCGGCGTCGCGGGGCACGCGGGCCTTTTTTCGACGGCCGACGACCTCGCCAGGTTCTGCGCCGCGATGCTGAAGGGCGGCGGCGGCGTGCTCTCGCCGGCCGGCGTCGCGTCGATGATGAGGCCGCGTTTCTACGGCGACGGCGTCCTGCGCGGCCTCGGATGGGACGTCGGCTCGAGCTACTCCACGAATCGCGGCGACCTCTTCCCGCTCGGCTCCGTCGGGCACACGGGCTGGACGGGAACGTCCATGTGGCTCGACCCGGCGACGGACACGTTCGTCATCCTCCTGACGAACCGCAACCACCCCGACGAATCCGGCAACGTGAGCGACCTGCGCGGCAAGGTCGCGACGATCGTCGCGTCGGCAATCACGGACAGAAGACCGGAAGATCTTCGAAAGGCTTCGGAGGAGACTGCTCTTCTGGCGGCCATCGGCGCCGCTACGCAAGCTTCGAAGGGCGCGAGCGCGCCTTCGGCGCCCGCGCCTGCGGCGCGTTCTTCGAGTGGTAAAGAGGCTGCGGCTGCGCCGGCCCGCGTCGTGGGGCAGGTCCGGCCGGGCATCGACACACTCGAAGAAAACTCATTCAAACAGCTCGCCGGGATGCGCATCGGTCTGCTGACCAACCACACGGGTCTGGCGCGCGACGGCCGATCCTCCATCGACGTGCTCGCCTCGGAGAAGGCTCGGGCCGCGGGTGTGACCCTTTCAAAGCTCTTCTCTCCCGAGCACGGCATTCGCGGCGCGCTGGACGAGAAGGTCTCCGACTCGGTCGACGAAAAAACGGGGCTCCCCGTCCGCTCCCTCTACGGCGACACGCCCGAGTCGCGGCGGCCTCGGGCCGAGGACCTAGCGGGTCTCGACGCCGTCGTCGTGGACCTGCAGGACGCGGGCTGCCGCTTCTACACGTACCTCACGACGCTCGGCTACCTCCTCGAGGAAGCGGCGAAGGCGAAGATCAAGGTCATCGTCCTCGACCGGCCGAATCCGATCCGGACGGACGTGATGGAGGGGCCGCCGGCCGACGCCGATGCGCTCACGTTCGTGGCGTATCACTCCATCCCGATCCGGACGGGAATGACGATCGGCGAGCTTGCCGCCCTCTTCAACGCCGAAAGGAAGATCGGGGCGGACCTGACCGTCGTGAAGATGGCGGGATACTCGCGGGACCTCTGGTACGACGAGACGGGCCTGACGTGGGTGAACCCGTCGCCGAACCTGCGCTCGGTGACGGAGGCCGCGCTCTATCCCGGCGTCGGGCTCCTCGAGACGACGAACGTGTCCGTCGGCCGCGGCACGGACACCCCCTTCGAGCAGTTCGGCGCGCCGTGGATGGACGGGCCGCGCGTGGCGGCCACGCTGAACGCACGCGGGATCCCCGGCGTCCGCTTCACGCCCGTGCGCTTCACGCCTTCTTCGTCCGTCTTCAAGGGGGAGATCTGCTCGGGCGTGCGGATCACGGTCGTGAACCGCGACGCCCTGAACGCCGTCGCGCTCGGCTTCCACGCCGCGACGGCGCTCCGCGACCTGCACCCGAAGGACTGGAAGTCCGACCGATTCAACCGGCTCCTCGTGAACGCCGCCGCCCTCGCGCGCTTCACGCGCGGCGAGACGGCCGGCGAGATCACGTCCGCGTGGGCGGCCGGCGCGATGGAGTTCGAGAAGCGCCGGGCCGCGTTCCTGCTGTACTGAAGCCCGGCCGGCGGCCGCGCCGTCAGCCCCCGAGCTTCGCCCGGATGGCCTCCACACGCTTGCGGTTCACGCCGAAGTCCGAGCGCCCGACCCGCGAGGCCGAGCGCACGCGGATCACCTTCGCGGCCTCGTCCGCCTCGAACTCCACGTCGTCCACGAAGCGGAAGACCGCGCTCGTGAACGTGACGTGGACGTATCCCGGCGCCTCCTCCGCGACTCTCGTCCGGGGGAAGGAGAGCGCCGCCGCCTTCACGCGCGCGAGGGCCTCGGCCGAGTCGCCGGTGAACGGGAACGGCGCGATGCGGTGAGCCTCGTCCGGCGCCGTGGACAGGACGCAGTTCGGCGTCGCCGGGCAGGCCTTCAGTCGGGTCATGGGTTCCTCCCCGCGCGCGGCCGCCGAAAGAACGAGGGCGAAGGCGAGGAACCGGGCGCGCACCACGCCCACTCTACGCCGGGCGGGCGAGGGTCGGTTTCTCCTCGGCGCCCGCCGCGACGGTCCGCGGGGCCGGCTGCGCGAGCGCGGGAGCCGGCTTCGGCGTCACGCGGCGGAACGCCGAACGGGCCGCCGGCCAGCCGGACAGGATCGTCCGGGCGATCGCGCTGCCCGTCCGTTCGGCGTGCGCGACGAGGAGCGGCACGAGCGTCGCGTCGTCCGCAGGCGAGAGCGCGTCGACCGTGACGAGCTCCGTGTTGCAGCGCGTCGCAAACAGCGTGTCCTCGTCCAGGACGAAGGCGAGGCCGTTCGTCATCCCGGCGCCGAAGTTGGCGCCCGTCTTCCCGAGGACGACGACTGTTCCTCCCGTCATGTACTCGCAGCCGTGGGCGCCGACGCCTTCGACGACCGCGACGGCGCCCGAGTTGCGCACCGCGAAGCGGTCGCCCGCGCGCCCCGCGGCGAGGAGCCGCCCGGCCGTCGCGCCATACAGCGCGGCGTTGCCGAGGAGGGCCTGCTCCCGCGCCCGCGCGATGTATCCGGCGCGCGGATAGGGCCGGATCACGATTTCGCCTCCCGAGAGGCCCTTCCCGACGCCGTCGTTCGCCTCGCCCTCGAGCTCGAGCGTCAGGCCGCGGATCGCGAACGCCCCGAAGCTCTGCCCCGCCGGGCCGCGGAACTTGAGGCGCACGGCGCCCGGCGGGAGCGACCCGAACGTCCTCACGAGCTCACCGGAAAGGTGCGCGCCCACCGACAGGTTGTGGTTGCGCACCTCGAACGTGCCGGAGTACGCCCGGCCGGTCCCGAGGCTGACGGCGATGTGCGGCGCGAGCTCGCTGTCCAGGGACGGGAACTGCGGCCCGGTGCGCGGGCGGTCGTTCCGGAGCTGCATCCTCCGGCGCGGCGACGTCTCGTCGCCCGCCCGCTGCAGGAGAAGCGACAGATCGAGGAGGCGCGACCGGGCCGATTCCGGCCGGTCCACGCGCTGGAGCATGTCCGCGCGGCCGACGATCTCGTCGATCGTGCGCGCGCCGAGGGAGGCGAGGATCTCGCGCACGTCCTCGGCAAGGTGGAGGAAGTACGCCATCACGGCCTCGGGCGTCCCGCGGTACTTCTTCCGGAGGTCCTCGCGCTGCGTCGCGATGCCGGTCGGGCACGTGTTCAGGTGGCACTGGCGCGCCATCGCGCAGCCGGCCGCCACGAGCGGCGCGGTCCCGAACCCGAACGCTTCGGCGCCGAGGCAGGCGGCGATCACGACGTCCTGCGCGGTCCTGAGGCCGCCGTCCACGCGCACCTCGATCCGGCGCCTGAGGCCGTTCTCGACGAGCGCCTGCTGCGTCTCGGCCAGCCCGAGCTCCCACGGCGAGCCCGCGTGCTTGATGGACGAGAGCGGCGAGGCTCCCGTGCCGCCCGAGTGCCCGGCGATGAGGACGTAGTCGGCGAACGCCTTCGCGACGCCGGCCGCGACGCGCCCGACGCCGGCCTCCGACACGAGCTTCACGCCGATTCGCGCCTTCGGGTTGACCTCCTTCAGGTCGTGGATGAGCTGCGCGAGGTCCTCGATCGAGTAGATGTCGTGATGCGGGGGCGGCGAGATGAGGGCGATGCCCGGGACGGCGTGCCTGAGGCGCGCGATGAGGGGCGAGTTCTTGTGCGCGGGCAGCTGGCCGCCCTCCCCCGGCTTGGCGCCCTGCGCGACCTTGATCTCCAGCTCGTCGGCGCGCACGAGGTACTCCGCCGTGACGCCGAACCGCGCGGAGGCCACCTGCTTGATCCTGTTGTCCCTCCGCTCGGCGCCCGTGCCCGTCCACGTCGCGGGGTCCTCGCCGCCCTCGCCCGAGTTCGAGCGCGCGCCGAGGCGGTTCATCGCGATCGCGAGCGTCTCGTGCGCCTCTGGCGAGAGCGCCCCGAGCGACATCGCCGACACGATGAAGCGCTTCGCGATCTCGGAGGCGGCCTCGACCTCTTCGACGCCGACGGGCGCCGCCGGAGCGAAGCCGACCAGGTCGCGCGGGACGGACGGGGCCCGCGCGCCCGCCTTCGTCCGGAACTCCGCCCACGCCTCCTCCGAGCCCTTCGCGGCCTTCTGGAGCGAGACGACGACGGGCGGCGCCCACGCGTGCTCCTCGGCGTCCCTGCGATACCGCACGCGGCCGTGGTCCGGCAGCGCCGCGCCGTCCCACGCCGCGCGATGCACGGCGAGCGTGTCCTCCGCGATCTCGGCGAAGCCGAGGCCGGAGAGCGGCGACGCCGTGCCGCGGAAACACTTCTCCATGACCTCGCGACCGAGGCCGAGCGCGTCGTACACCTGCCCGCCGCAGTAGGACGACAGCGCCGAGATCCCCATTTTCGCGAGGACCTTCCTCAGGCCCTTCTCCGCCGACGCGCGGAACGCCGACGCCGCGTCGCCCTCGATCCCGTCCTTCGCCGCGAGAGCGCGGACCGAGGCGAGCGCGAGCCATGGGTGCACCGCCTCGGCGCCGAACCCGTGAAGCACCGCCAGGTGGTGGACGTCGCGCGCGTCGCCGGCCTCCACGACGAGGCCGACGCGGTAGCGGAGCCCGGCGCGCAACAGGTGCTCGCGCACGGCGCCGAGCGCGAGGAGCGCCGGGATCGCCGCGCGCTCCCGCGTCATCCCCTTGTCCGTGATCACGAGGATCTCCGCGCCCGCGCGCACGGCGTCCTCCGCGCGAGCCGCGAGGGCGTCGAGGGCGGCGACGAGACCCTCGGCGCCGGAGTCCGCCTCCCACGTCGCGTCGAGAACGACGGGCCCGAACTCGGCGGCCGCGCGAATCGCGGCCGCGTCGTCCTCGAGGAGGACGGGATGCTCGAGGCTCAGGAAGTGCGCGTCGCCCGGCTCCTCGAGGAGCAGCGAGCCGCCGCGCCCGAGGTCCATGCGCAGCGACATGACCGCCGTCTCGCGCAGAGAGTCGATGGGCGGGTTCGTGACCTGCGCGAAACGCTGGCGGAAGAACGCGTAGAGCGGCTGGGGGGACTTCGAGAGCGGCGGGATCGGCGCGTCGTCGCCCATCGAGAAGACGGGCTCCTGCCCGGCCGCCGACGGCGCGAGGACGTAGCGCAGGTCCTCCACACCCCACCCGTGCGCCGCCTGCCGGAGCAGGAGCTCGGGTTCCGGCAGGGCCTCCCGGGGACGCGGCGAAGGAGTCACGTGCCGGACGTGGCGGCCCGCCCAGTCCCCCCACGGGCGGCGCAGCGCAAGGCGCGATTTCACGTCCGTGTCGAGGAGGATCTCGCCCGTCGCCGTGTCGACCGCGATCGTCTCGCCGGGGCCGAGGCGGCCGCTCGCGACGACGTGCTCGTGATCGAGGTCCACGATGCCCGCCTCGGACGCGGCGGCGACGTGGCCGTCGTCCGCGATCTTCCAGCGCAGGGGCCTGAGGCCGGAACGGTCGAGGTGGGCGCCCGCGACGATCCCGTCCGTGAACGCGACGGCGGCGGGCCCGTCCCACGGCTCGACGAGGCCTGCGTGGAAGTCGTAGAACGCGCGGAGCGCCTCGGGCAGGTGGCCCTGCGGCGCGTCCGGAATGAGCATCGTGAGGGCGTGGAGCGGGTCGCGCCCCGAGCGCACGAGGAGCTCGAGCGCCTCGTCGAGGCTCGTCGAGTCGCTGCCCTCGTCCGTGAGGACCGGGAGAAGGCGCTGGAGCCGGTCGCCCCAGACCGGCGAGGCGAGCTCGGGCTCGCGCGCGCGCATCGCGTTGCGGTTGCCCCAGAGCGTGTTGATCTCCCCGTTGTGCGCGAGGAGGTGGAACGGCTGCGCGAGCGCCCAGCTCGGGAGCGTGTTCGTCGAGTAGCGCTGGTGGAAGACGGCGACGCTCGTCGCGTAGTCGGGGTCCTCGAGGTCCGGGTAGAACGCCTTCAGCTCCGTGCCCGTGAGGAGCGCCTTGTAGACGAGAGTGCGGTGGGAGATCGACACCACCCAGAAGCCGTCGAGCCCCTCGGCCCGGGCGCGGCGCGCCGCGACGCGGCCCGCGAGGTAGAGCCGGCGCTCCCACTCGTCGGCGTCGGCTTCCGGGGGCGGCGCGAGGAGCGCGTGCACCACGGACGGCCGCGACGTCTCGGCCCAGCCCCCGAGGCGGCCCGTCCGGACCGGCACGTCGCGCCAGCCCGCGAACGGCAGGCCCTCGTCCGAGAGCGTCTTCTCGACGAGCGCGGCCGATTTCTCCTCGGCGCCGCGTGGGAAGAAGAACGTCCCGACGCCGACGGGCGCGCCCTCGGCGAGGGCGATCCCGCGCCGGGCGGCGTCGCGCCGGAAAATCGGCTCCGGAATGCGGGTCAGGATGCCGGCGCCGTCGCCCGTCCGGTCGCTCCCCGTCGCGCCCCGATGAGCCACGCGGGAGAGGCCGCCCAGCGCGAGGCGCAGGACGCGGTGCGAGGACTGGCGCGGGTGCGCGACGAAGCCGACGCCGCAGGCGTCGTATTCGCGGTACGGGTTTCGACCGGCGTCGACCCCGTCCGTCCAGCGTCTCCGTCCTCCCACGTCGCCCTCGGGCATCCGGGCTCCTTCCTTCATTCTTAGTGCCCCTGAAACGAAAAAGCCCGCTCGGATGAGCGGGCTTTGGGGGTTCCGTTCGCCTTTCTCGGCTAATCCCCTCGCCCGCCAGCCCGCGTGCGCTTGACGAGGACGAGGCGAATGGCCTCATCCCCGGTAAGGGTCGACGCGATGAGGGCGAACGTGCGGGACGTCATGACGCGCGGAGTATGGAGAGCGACGCGCGGCGAATCAAGATAGATTCGAAAACGGAAATTCCGACGAAGGAGGCGAAGAAAATGCCCGACCGCCCCCCTACGACCTCGCGACGAGCGTTCGCGAGGGCACTCGCGGCGGCGGCCGCGGCGCCCGCGCTTCTCCCGGCCGCCGCCCTCGGTCAGACCGCGGCGCCCCCGACCGCGGCGACGCCCGCCCCGACGCCGGTCCCCACGCCTGAGGCTCCCTCGTCGGTCGCAGAGGCGCTCACGGAAGTCGTCCGGATCCGCTGGGGCAAGAACCTCTCGGGCGAGCAGCTCGGCCAGATCGCGAAGGCCATCGACGGGAGGCTCAAAGGCGCGGAGACGATGAAGAAGACGCCGCTCGCCAACGGGGACGAGCCTGACGTCATCTTCACGGCCGAACTCGAGGGGAGGCCCTCATGACCCTCGAAGAATCCGTATTCTTTCTTTCCGTCCGGGAGCTGTCTCAGAAGCTCAAGTCGCGACAGCTCTCGCCCGTCGCGCTCGCCGAGGGCACCCTCGAGCGCCTCGAGCGGATCGGTCCGAAGCTCGGCGCGGTCGTCACCGTGACCCGCGACCTCGCCCTCAAGGAGGCGAAGGCCGCCGAGGCCGAGATCGCGGCCGGGACGTGGCGCGGCCCTCTCCACGGGATCCCGTACGGAGTAAAGGACCTCCTCGCGACGAAAGGCATCCCGACGACGTGGGGCGCGCAGCCGTTCCGCGACCAGGTCTTCGACTTCGACGCCACCGTCGTCACGAGGCTCCGCGACGCCGGCGCCGTCCTCGTCGCGAAGCTCGCGATGGTCGAGCTCGCGGGCGGGTTCGGCTACAACAACGCGGACGCGTCCTTCACGGGCCCGGGCCGCACGCCGTGGAACACGGAGTTCTGGTCCGGCGGCTCGTCCTCGGGCCCCGGCGCCGCCACGGCCGCGGGCCTCGTCGCGTTCTCGATCGGCTCGGAGACGTCCGGTTCCATCGTGACGCCCTGCGCGTTCTCCGGCGTCACGGGCCTCCGGCCGACGTACGGACGCGTGAGCCGGCACGGGGCGATGGCGCTCTGCTGGACGCTCGACAAGCTCGGCCCCATGTGCCGGAGCGCGGAGGACTGCGGCCTCGTGATGGCCGCGATCGCGGGCAAAGATCCGAGAGACGCGACCTCCGTGAACCGCCCGTTCCGCCCGGCGCCGCCGTCCGCGAAGTCGAAGCGCGCGCGGATCGGCGTCATCAAGGGCTCGTTCGAGAAGGCGCAGCCCGAGGTTCGGAAGAACTTCGAGGAGTCCCTGAAGGTGCTCGGGACGTTCTGCGACGTCGTCCCGGACGTCGAGTTCCCGGACTTCCCGTACGGCCCGGCGGTCGGGACGATCGTGGCCGCCGAGGGCGCGAGCGCGTTCCGCGACCTCGTCGAGAGCGGCCGCGCGAGGGAGCTGAAGGTCCCGAACGATCGCTGGGGCGGCTACGCCGCCTCGATGGTCCTCGCGGTGGATTACATCCAGGCCATGCGCCTGAGGGCGCCCATGAAGAAGGCGCTCGACGCGCTCTACGCGAAGTTCGACGCGCTCGTGTCGCCCGCGCGCGCGACGGTCTCGTACCCGATCGGCCCGGATTTCGACAAGGTCTATCCGGGCATCAGCGGCGGGCCGGGCGTCATCGGCGCCGGGAACCTCGCCGGCCAGCCCGCTCTCGTCGTGCCGAACGGCTTCGGCGAGAACGGACTCCCGACGGCGTTCCAGTTCACGGGACGGGCGTTCTCGGACGAGAGGCTCGTCGCGCTCGGGACCGCCGTGCAGGCGCGGACCGAGTGGCATCGGAAGAGGCCGCCGGTTTGAGCACCCGCGCGCCCGGCGCCGCGTTCGCCCTCGCCGTCCTCTTCGGCGCGACTCCGCATCCCTCGAGGGCGGAAGACGCCGTCGCATACGTCCTCGACGCGACCGGCGCGGCCTCGGGCCGGATCCGCGTCGAGATCGCGCTCCCCGTTCCCGTGCCCGCCCCGGCCGCCCTCGTCGTGCCGCGCAACTACCCGGGCGGCTACAGCTTCGTGCTGTACGACGGCGCCGTCGAGAACGTGAAGGGCTTCTCGCCGGACGGAACGGCTCTCGCCGTCCTTCGCGACGCGTACGGCCCACGCTGGGCCCTCGGAAAGGCCGGCGAGCGCGTCGCGCGCGTGGCCTACGAGGTCGACGTCGCGCGCATGGAACGCGAGATCCACGACGCCGTCGCGGCCTCGAAGGTCCGGCCGCGTTACGCGGGTTTCCTCGGGTACTCCGTCTTCGGGTACGTGGACGGCGAGGAGCGGCGGCCCGCGTCCCTCGAGGTCCGGGCGCCGGAGGGCTGGCCCGTCCTCGCGACGCTGGCGCCCGCCGTGCCCGCACCCGCCGGCAGGGCCTCCGCGCGGGCGCCCGACTACGACACGCTCGCGGACTCGCAGGTCCTCATGGGTCCGGCCCTGAAGGTCTCCCGCCTCGCGGGCACGATCCCGCTCGTCTTCGCGGCCTACGTCGAGGGCGAGTCCGACCTTCCCCTCGAGAGCGCGCTCGCGCGCACGGCGCTGGATCGCGTCCAGGCGTACTTCGGCGACGCTCCGATCCGGCAGTACACGGTGCAGCTCGAGCTCCTGACGCCGCTCGCGGGCCACGGATACGGCTTCAGCCAGGAGCACGTCGACAGCGGGACGTTCAGCCTCTCCCTCGAGCGCGCGACGACGGCTCGGACCGGCGCCGACGCGCGCGAACGGACGCTCGTGAACTATGCGCACCACATGGCGCACAGCTGGATCCCCAAGCGCGCGTACGGCGCCGGCTACTTCCCGCACACGTGGGAGGCGCCGCCCGTGATCGACACGATCTGGTTCAACGAGGGCTTCGGCCGTTACGCCGCGGTCCAGGCGCTCGCGGACGGGATGCCGTCCGCCGAGGGCGCCGCGTTTCGCGCGCGCACGCTCGCGCGGCTGAGGGCGATCCTCGACGAGGCGCCGCCGTTCGTCCGACGGATGCCGCTCGCCGGGCTCTCGCGGTCCGCCTCGTTCCTGTACTCGGCCGACTTCCGGATCGGGATGAGCACGTTCGCCCGCGGGTCGCTCATGGCGGCCGAGATGGACGAGAGGATCCGGGCGGCGACCGGCGGGACGATGAGCCTGAGAGACGGGCTGCGGGCCCTCCTGAAGGCGCCGCAGCCGTTCCGGACCGAAGACCTTCCCGCAATCTTCCGGGGCGCCACGGGCGTCGACGTCCGTGAGGTCCTCGACCGCTGGATGAAGGAGCCGCCCGCATGTTGCCGCCCCCCCGTTCGCGGCCGGATGCGTTCCCCCGCGGCCGCCGCCTTTTCCGACGCGGTCCGCGCCGCCGAGCTGGACGTCGTCGCGCGCGAGGCCGATCTCGCCCGCCGTTTTCCGTGACCGGCCCATCCGGGAGCGCGAGCTTCTCCGTAGAGTCTTATATACGGCTCCGCACATGAAACGCCTCCTCCGCGAGCCGCTCGTCCACTTCCTTGCGATCGGGGCCGCGCTCTTCCTGTTCTTCGCGTGGAAGGGCGGGTCGGGAGCGTCCTCCGGCCGCATCGTCGTGACGCGGACGCGGCTCGAGTCCCTCGCGGCCGGCTTCGCCCGGACCTGGCAGCGGCCGCCGACGCCCGAGGAGCTGAAGGGCCTCGTCGACGGCTACGTACGCGAAGAGGTCGCCGTTCGCGAAGCCATGGCGACCGGCCTCGACCGCGACGACACGATCATCCGCCGGCGCCTCAAGCAGAAGGTCGACTTCCTCGCCGAGGACCGCATCGACGCCGCTCCTCCGAGCGACGCCGACCTCGCCGGCTGGCTCGCCGCGCACCCCGACGCGTACCGGGCCGAGGAGCGCATCGCCTTCCGGCAGGTCTGCCTGACGCCACAGAAGCGAGGAGGTCCTGCGGCCGCCGAGGCGGAGGCACGCCGCCTCGCGGCCGCGCTCGAGAAGGAAACACCGGGCGCGGAGACCGCGGGCGACAGCCTCCTCCTCCCGCCCGACATGCCGCTCGCGCCGAGGAGCGAGATCGCGCGCGTCTTCGGAAGCGAATTCGCGGACGGGGTCGTGAAGCTCGCGCCCGGGCACTGGACGGCGCCCGTGCGGTCCGGCTTCGGCGTCCACGCCGTCCTCGTCCTCGAGAAGGCTCCCGCCCGCGCCCCCGCGCTCACCGAGGTTCGCGCCGCCGTCGAGCGCGACTTCACCGCCGACCGTCGGACGAAGGCGCTCGACGCCCTCTACGCCGGTCTCCTCGCGAAGACGAAGGTCGTGATCGAGGCCGGGCCGGTGAAGAAGTGAGGGCACGCGGGGCGCTGTTCCTCGCGGCGACGCTGTCGGCGTTCGTCGCCGCGGCCCCGCCGGCGCGCGCGCACGAGTCGCGCCCCGGCTTCCTCGAGATGGAGGAGAGGTCGCCCGGCGTCTACGCGCTCCTGTGGAAGGCGCCGGTCGGCGGCGAAACGGAGATCCACATCGCGCCGATCCTTCCGCAGGGCTGCGCGCTCGCGACGCCCGGCGGTCTGCAGCTGACGACCTCGGCCGTCCTCGTGCGCGGCACGCTGCGGTGCGAGGGCGGCCTCGCGGGCAAGACGATCGCGATCGAGGGACTCGCCTCCACGGCCACGGACGTCCTCGTCCGCCTGCGGCGCGCGGACGGCGTGCTCGAGAGCCACCTCGTCGGCCCCGCGGCGCCGTTCGTGACGCTCGGCGCGGCGACGACGGGCGCCCAGCGGGCGGCTTCGTACCTGAAGCTCGGGGTCGAGCACATCCTCATGGGCGTCGACCACCTGCTGTTCGTCCTCGGCCTCCTGCTCATCGTCTCGGACCGCTGGATGCTCGTGAAGACGATCACGTCGTTCACGCTCGCCCACAGCCTCACGCTCGCGGTCGCGACGCTCGGATTCGCGTCCGCGCCGCTCCCGCCGCTGAACGCCGCGATCGCGCTTTCGATCCTCTTCCTGGGGCCCGAGATCGTCCGGACGTGGCGCGGCGGGACGAGCTTCACGATCCGCCACCCGTGGGTCGTCGCGTTCGCGTTCGGCCTCCTCCACGGCTTCGGATTCGCGAGCGGTCTGACGGCGATGGGCCTCCCAAAGACGGAGATCCCGCTCGCCCTCCTTCTCTTCAACGTCGGCGTCGAGATCGGGCAGATGTTCTTCGTCGCCGTGATCCTCCTCCTCGAGCGATCGTTCCGGACGCTCGCCATCCGTTGGCCGCGCTGGGCCGAGGCGCTGCCGGGCTGCGCCGTCGGCTCCCTCGGCGCGTACTGGACGATCCAGCGCACCGTCATGCTCTTCTCGGGGGCGCGGTGAGCGGCCGGCGCGCCCCGTCACCCGAAGGCCTCCTCGCGATCCTCGTCATCGCGCTCGCGATGTCGCCCGCCCGCGCGCACGTGCAGGCCGGCGAGGCGGCCGGGTTCTTCTCCGGCTTCCGCCACCCCGTCTCGGGCCTCGACCACGTCCTCGCCATGGTGTCCGTCGGCCTCTGGGGCGCGCAGCTCGGCGCGCCGGCCGTCTGGCTCCTGCCCGTCGTGTTTCCGATGGTCATGGCGTTCGGCGGGTTCCTCGGCCTCGCGGGCGTGCCGCTCCCGGGCGTCGAGGTCGCGATCGCGCTCTCGGCCGTCCTGCTCGGCCTCGCCGTCGCGCGCGAGGCCCGGCCGCCCCTCGCCCTCGCCGCGGCGCTCGTGGGCTTCTTCGCGATCTTCCACGGCCACGCGCACGGCACCGAGCTGCCCGCCGGGCAGAGCGGCCTGCTCTACAGCATCGGCTTCGTCGTCGCGACCGGACTCCTCCACCTCACCGGCATCGCAATCGGCCTCGTCCACCGCTGGGCGTGGGGGCGCGTGGCGCTGCGTGTTGCGGGAGCGCTGGTGGCGATCGCCGGATCAGGATTCCTCTGGAAGGCGATTCGATGAGGACGCGCCTGCCGGGCGCCGGAACATGGACGTTCTTCGCCGCTCTCCTGATCTCGGGGCGCGCCGACGCGCACCTCGTGACGACGGGCCTCGGGCCCGCGTACGACGGGATCGGGCACCTCCTCCTGACTCCGGAGGACCTCGTCCCGATCCTCGCGCTCGCGCTCTTCGCCGGCCTCCGGGGGGCGAGCGCGGGGCGCCTCGCGCTCTTCGTCCTCCCCCTGGCCTGGCTCGCCGGGGGCCTCGCCGGACTGAACCTCGGCCGCGCGACCGCGGCGCCGGTCCCGGCGCTGTCGTTCATCCTCCTCGGGCTCCTCGTGGCGGCCGACGTGAAGTTCCCGGACGGCGCCGTGGCCGGTCTCGCGGGGGCCGTCGGCCTCGTCCACGGATTCCTGAACGGCCCGGCGCTCGCGGGCGCGGGCCCCGGAGCGCTCGGGCTTCTCGGGATCGCGGCCGTCGCGTTCGCGGTGGTGGCCCTGGCCGCGGCGCTCGTCGTGTCGCTGAAGGCGCCCGCGGCGCGCATCGCGGTGCGCGTGGCCGGAAGCTGGATCGCCGCGATCGGCCTCCTCCTTCTCGGCTGGACATTCCGCACGCGCGGCGCGATCCCTACCGTCCCCGGTATGCTCGTTCCATGAGCAACGCGGCAGGCTGTCACGGTTCGACGCGCGCCGCGCTCTGGTCGTCGAGGAGGCGAACGACATCGGGACCGCAAGGCCGATGCGCGGGTATTCGAAGTCGACGATCACAGTACGCCCCGTCCACCGACCCCTCGACCAGCGCCCAGTCGGACGCCGAGCGCGCGGACGGGAACGGGGACGTGAAGTCGGGAAGCGGGCCGGTCCCGGCGAAGCGGTGGTGGTAGAGCGTCACGGACCACCGGAAACGCGCCAGGAGCGCGGACCACTCGGAGAGCGTGAAGTTCGATCGGTGATAGTGGATGCCGCGGTTCTCCTCGAGAACGACCTCAGTCGTGATCGGAGGGACGGCGACGACCGCCACGCCGCCCGCCGCGAGGGCGCCGAGCGCGGCGTCGAGGAACCGACACGAGACTTTCACGATATCGAGTTCCACGGACGGAGGGAAGCGTCGCGGCCTCGGACCGCGGCGCGCAATAGACTGCCGGCGTGACCCTTCTCTCTCCCCGTTCCCGGGCGCGGGCGTGGCTCGTGGCTCTCGCGCTCCTCGCCGCGGCCCGGTTCGCGACGATGGCGACGGACGCGTGGCACTGGGACGAGGTGCTGCTCTCCGACGCGGTCGCGCACGGCATCGACCTGCGCGTCCACCGCCCGCACCCGCCCGGCTACCCCCTGCTCGTCGAATCCGCCACGCTCGTCCACCGGTTCGGCGCCGATCCGTACCGGTCTCTCGCCTTCGTCGGCACGGTGGGAGGAATCCTCGCCGCCGCCGCGCTCGCCGCGTTCCTCGCGGCCGCGGGCCTCGGGGCCGACTTCGCGTGCCTCGGCGGGCTGCTGTACGCCACCGTCCCGTCAGTCTGGCTCTTCGGCGTGCGCGGATTCAGCGACGCCCCCGCCGCGGCGGCGGCCTTCGCCTCGGCGGCCCTGCTCCTCTCCGCGGCGGAGCGGCGATCGCCGGCCCGCGCCGCCGCCGGTTTCGTCGTCGCCGCGGCGGCCGCGGGCCTCAGGCCCCAGAGCGCTGCCGCCCTCGTGCCCCTCGGGATCTGGGCGGTTCTCTCGTGCGCGAAGGCCGGGCCGCGCGCCCGCCTGCAACTCCTCGCGGGTCTCGGCGGCGCCGCCCTCGTGAGCGCCGCCGTCTGGCTGCCCGCGATCCGCGGCTCGGGCGGTCTCGCGCCTTTCAGGGAGCAGCTCCTCATCCAGGCGGCGGACCTCCGCCGCAGCTCGGCGCTGCCCGCGCAGGACCTTTTCTCGTTCGCCCCCTGGCGGCGCTGGCTCGTCGACCCGTTCGGCTCGGTCCCTCTCTTCACCGCGGTCGCCGCAACCGCGGCCGCCGGAGCGTTCCTCCGGCGGCGGACCGCCTTCCGGATCCTCCTTCTCGTCCTCCCGTGGGCGCTCCTGAACGTGCCCGTCTCCACGCTCCACGGCGCGCCGCGCTACGCGGCCCTCCTCCTCGGAGGCGTCGCAGGTCTCGCGGCGTGCGGTCTCGCCGCGCTCGCGAGCCGCGCCCCGCGCCTCGGCGCCGCAGCGTCCGTGGCGCTCGTGGCCGCCTGCGCGCGGGTCTCGATTCCGCCCGTCGTGGCCGCGGCGGCGTCGAGTCCCTCCGCCTCCGTCGTCCGCGCTGCCGCACGGCCGCCGTACGACCGCGGAACCCTCGTCTACGACCCCGAGCTCCGGATGCACGTCTCGCGCTTCCTTCCGGAACGCGCGCAGAGCGAGATCGTTTCCGATCGCGCCGTCTGGGCCGCGAAGGGCGACGTGGTGCTGACGGCGGACCGGCGCGTGGAAGGGCTCGCGAACGAGCGCGCGTTCGGCCGCCCGGACCCGCTCCTCGCCCGGATCTCCCTCGGCTTCCTTCTCGAGACCCGGATCGGCATCGCGCCGAAGAGGCTCTCGGTCGGAACGCGGCCCGCCGCCGGCGACGAGGTCGTCCGGTACGACGCGTCGATCCCCGTGGCCGTGGACGCGCCGGGGGAAGGCGCGGCCCTGAGCGGGACGCTCGACATCCGCGGCTGGTGCCAGCTCCGCGGCGGCGGCGCGGTCGAGCCCGTCGAGTTCCGCGTGGACGGGGTCCTCGCGCGCGTTCTCGCCCTCGACCGCGCGCCGCGCCCGGACGTCGCCGCCGCGATCCCCGAGATCGGGGACGCTTCGCGCGCGGGCTATGCGGCCCGGCTCGACGCGTCGGGTCTCGCCGCGGGCTCCCACGACCTCAAGGTCACGTTCCGCGCGGCCGACGGGCGGAGGAGAATCGCCCAGCCCGTCCGCTTCACGTGGACGCCCTGAGGCGAAGGAGGATCGTCGTGTTCGCCGGGTTCCGCACGCGCCGCCTCCTCGTCTGGGGCGTCCTCGCCCTCGTGTACGTCGTCTCGTACTTCCACCGGATCGCACCCGCCGTCCTCGCGAAGGACCTCATGCGGAGCTTCGCGGCGACGGGCGTGGAGGTCGCGACGATGGCCGCGCTCTACCTCTACGCGTTCGCCGCGATGCAGTTCGTCGTCGGCGCGGCGGTGGACGCGTGGGGGCCGCGGAAGGCCGTCGCGGCGGGCGCGCTCGTGATGGGCGCGGGCGGCGCGGTCTTTGCCGCGGCGCACGCGCTGCCGCTCGCGTATGGGGCGCGCGTCGTCGTCGGCGTCGGCGCGTCCGTCGTCTTCATCGGCACGCTGAAGCAGATCGGGGCGTGGTTCCGGCCGGACGAGTTCGGGACGTGGTCGGGCCTCACGCAGGTCGCCGGCAACCTCGGTGGCCTGATGGCCGCCGCGCCGCTCGCGCTCGTCGTCTCCCTCGCGGGCTGGCGCACGACGTTCGGCGGCGTCGCGGCCGTGTCGGTCGCGCTCGCGCTCCTCACGCTCGCCGTCGTCCGCGACCGGCCCGAGGACGCCGGCTTCCCGCCACCCCTCCCGCGCGGCCCCGTGCCGAAGCTCAGCGTCGCGCAGGGCTACCGCACGGTCTGGGGCAACCGGAGGACGTGGCCGATGTTCGTCGTCTTCTTCTGCCAGTACGGGACGCTCATCTCGTTCTCGGGCCTCTGGGCCGTCCCGTGGATGCGCGACGTCTACGGCCTCTCGGCGAAGGAGGCCTCGCAGCTCGTCTCGCTCGTCGGAATCGGCGTCGTCTTCGGCGCGCCGGCCGCCGGGTTCCTGTCGGACCGCGTCTTCCGCGCGCGCCGCCTCCCGTACGTCCTCTTCACGTTCGTGTACACGGCCGTCTGGGCGTGCATCGCCGTCCCGCCCGGCGGCCCTCCGCGCGTGCTTCTCGGCCCTCTCTGCTTCCTCGTCGGCCTCACGGCGAGCTGCTTCACGCTCACGTGGGTCCTGGCCCGCGAGGTGAATCCGCCGCGCTTCTCCGGGATCGCCACGGCCACCGTGAACGCCGGCGGCTTCCTGGGGGCGGCCGTCATGCAGAACGTCCTCGGGCGCGTCCTCGACGCCCACTGGCTCGGCGTCATCGAGCAGGGCGCCCGGCGCTACCCGACCGCGGGCTACCACGCGGCGTTCCTCGCGTCCCTCGGGACGCTCCTCGTGGCCTGCGCCGGGACGTTCTTCGTCCGGGAGACGTTCGGCAAGCACGCCGCAGATTGAGACTCCCCCTCTAGAATGCGGCGCATGACGCGCCGCCTCCCCCGAGCTCTCGCCGCCGCCGCCCTCCTTCTCGCCTCCGGCGCCGCCCGCGCCGCCGCCCCCTCCGAGACGCTGTCTGCTTCGGAGATCGCGCTCCAGCTGAAAAAGCTGAACGTCGTCGGGACGGCCCTCTACGTCGCGGCGCACCCGGACGACGAGAACACGGCGTTCCTCGCGTGGGGAGCGAAGGGGCGCCTCCTCGAGACGGGCTACCTCTCCGTCACGCGCGGCGACGGCGGACAGAACCTGATCGGCAACGAGACGGGCGAGCTCGTCGGCGTCCTGCGCACGCAGGAGCTCCTCGCGGCGCGGCGCATCGACGGCGCGCGGCAGTTCTTCACGCGCGCGATCGACTTCGGCTACTCGAAGAACCCCCAAGAGACGTTCGCGATCTGGGGCCACGAGCAGGTCCTGTCGGACGTCGTGTGGATCATCCGGTCCTTCCGGCCCGACGTGATCGTGACGCGCTTCCCCTCGACCGGCGAGGGCGGGCACGGCAACCACACGGCCTCCGCGATCCTGGCGGGCGAGGCGTTCGCGGCCGCCGCCGATCCGAAGCGCTTCCCCGAGCAGCTGAAGTGGGTCAAGCCCTGGCAGGCGAAGCGGCTCCTCTGGAACGTGTTCCGCTTCGGCGCGGACGCGCCACGCAACGCGGCTCCGGGGCAGGTCACCCTCGACCTCGGCGCCTACAACGCGCTCCTCGGCCGCTCGTACACGGAAATCGCCGGGCAGAGCCGCTCGATGCACAAGAGCCAGGGCTTCGGCGCCGCCGAGCGCCGCGGCGTGTGGATGAACGACTTCAAGCTCGTCGCGGGCGAGCCCGCGACGAGCGACCTCTTCGAGGGAGTCGATCTCAGCTGGAAGAGATACGGAGAGAAGGGAGAGGAAGTCGGAAAGATTCTCAGAAGGGTTGAGGAAGGATTTCGCGCGACGGAACCGGCGGCGTCTGTCCCGGGGCTGGTGGAAGCGTGGACGGCCTTCGGCCGCCTGATCGAGGCCGGAGCGCCGCCCGACGCGCCGCCCTTCTCCTCTTCACCTTCTAAGAAATCCGAATCTTCGTCTTCGGATCCCCTCCTCGCCGCGAAGCGCGCCGAGGTCGTCGAGGCGATCCGGGCGTGCCTCGGCCTGTGGACCGAGGCGGTCGCGGCCGACGTCTCGGCCGCGCCGGGCGCGGAGGTCAAGGTCGCGACCATGATCCTGAACCGCTCGAACGTCCCCGCGGCGCTCGAGAAGGTCGAGGTGACGCACGCCGCGGCGCCCCTCGCAGGCGGCGCCCTCGCACCGAACGAGCCCCTGCGCGGGACGGCGACGGTCGCGCTGCCCCCGGACGCCGCGATCACGCAGCCGTACTGGCTGCGCGCGCCCGCGGGCAAGGGCCTCTACGCGGTCCCGGACCCCACGCTCGTCGGCCGCCCCGAGAACGCGCCGCCTCTCGTCGCGCGGTTCGCCGTCCAGGTGGCCGGAGCTTCGATCCCGTTCGAGACGCCCGTCGTCTTCCGGCGCACGGACCCGGTCAAGGGCGAGGTCTATCGCCCGTTCGAGATCGTCCCGCCCGTCACCGCGAACTTCGACGAGAAGGTCTACGCGTTCGGGAGCGGCGCCGCGAAGACCGTGCGCGTGACGCTCGTCGCGGGCGCGCCGAACGTCACCGGCGTCCTGAGGCTCAAGGCGCCTGCCGGGTTCCGCGTCTCCCCCGCCGAAGCGCCGTTCGCGCTGGCGGCGAGAAACGAGGAGAAGGCCGTCGCCTTCACGGTGACGCCGCCGGCCGGCCACGCGTCCGGCACGCTCGCGGCCGAGACGACGGTCGCCGGGAAGGCCGACTCGCGTTCGCTCGTCCGCGTGGACTACCCGCACATCCCCGTCCAGACGCTCTTCCCGCCCGCGGAGGCGCGCGTCCTGAGGATCGACGTCAAGGCGCCGCGCCTGCCCGTCGGCTACGTGATGGGCTCGGGCGACGCCGGTCCCGACGCGCTCAAGCAGATGGGCTACACGGTGACACTCCTGTCGGACGACGAGCTGGAGACGGGCGACCTCTCGCGCTACACGGCGGTCGTGGCCGGCATTCGCGCCTTCAACACGCGCCCGCGCCTCAAGCAGGCGGTCAAGCGGCTCGAGGCGTATGCGGAAGGCGGCGGCACGGTCGTCGTCCAGTACAACACGACCGGCGACCTCGTCACGGACGAGCTCGGACCCTGGCCGATCAAGCTCTCGCGCGACCGCGTGACGGTGGAGGAAGCCCCCGTCACGTTTACGAAGCCGGATAGCCCCCTGCTGAATTTCCCGAACAAGCTCTCTCCCGCCGACTTCGACGGCTGGGTCCAGGAGCGCGGGCTCTACTTCGCGGGGTCGTGGGACCCGAAGTACGAGACGGTCCTCGCGACGCACGACCCCGGCGAAAGCGACAAGCCCGGCGGCCTCCTCTACGGGCGCGTCGGCAAGGGCGCCTGGGTGTACACGGGCTACGCGTTCTTCCGGCAGCTGCCGGCGGGAGTACCCGGCGCCTACAGGCTCTTCGTGAACCTCGTCTCGGCCGGCGCCGGCGCCGACCTCGCGACGCGGGCGCCGGGAGCGCCCGCGTCGCGCTAGCAGCTATTTCTTCCAGGAAGCGATGGACTTCTCGAGGTCCGCAACCGCCTCGGGCGAGGGCTTCTGCTCGGCGGCCTTGCCGACGGCGAGCGCCTTCTCGGCCGCGGCGATCGCGCCCTTCTTGTCGCCCTGCCCCGCGAGAACGTTCGCCTTCAGCGAGAGGTTCCCGAACGTCTCCTTCGTCGAGATCGACCGCTCGAGGAACTTCGCGGCGTCCTCGGGCGCGAACTTCATGTCGTAGAGGCCGCGCGCGGCCGTCAGCGGCGTGCGCCAGTCGTCCACCTTCGCGTCCGCGACGGCCACCTTCGCCTTGTGGAGGAAGGCCGCGTTCGTGTCGACGCCGATCGCGAGGGAGAGCTTGAGCTTCTCCCACGCGAGCACGAGCGTCGCGCCGGCGTTGGAGGCCGCCGGGAAGGAGATCGTGAAGAATTCCTTGGACTCGGCCAGCACCGAAGGCTTGACCTTGACGCGCAGGACGTCCTTGTCGGCCGCGTAATCGGCCGGGGAGCCCGTCGACTGCTTGTTGAAGATGACCGTCCATTCGGCCTTGCCCGGAATCGTGAAGAGGCCGTAGGCGCCGGCCGGGAGCTTCTGGCCCTCGACCGTCACGTCCGTGTCGAACGAGATCTTCGTGACCGCGTTCGCGCCGGTGCGCCAGACCTTGTCGTACGGAACGAGGTCGCCCCAGATCGTGCGGCCCTTGACGGACGGGCGGCTGTAGACGACCTCGGCCTTCGTGACTCCGATCGTCTGGGTGACGGACGCGTTCGGGCTGGGCAGCGGCGTCGCGAGCTGCGCGAGCGCCGGGGCGGCCGCCAGGGCGAGGGCGGCGGCGGAAATCCGGATCTTCGACATCGGTGTGTCCTCCACGGTTCGTTTTTCGGGCGAAAACGCCTCGAGTCCGCGAATTCTACGCGGATGGATAAGATCCCGTCTCAAAGGAGACCCCACCATGAAGAGAATCGCGTCGGCCCTCGTCCTCACGGCCCTCGTTCTCACCGTCTCCGCCGCCACGGCCCAGACCCCGCCCAAGGGCTTCCGCGCCGAATTCCTGGCCCAGCAGGACGGCGTCGAGAAGGAGCTCCTCGGGCTCGCCGAGGCGACCCCCGCGGAGAAGTACGCCTGGCGGCCTGGAGAAGGCGTGCGCTCGATCAGCGAGGTCTACATGCACCTCGTCGGCGCCAACTACATGCTGCCCAGCTTCGCGGGCACGAAGGTCCCGGACGGGATCTCGCCCGGCATGGAGAAGGCCGTCACCGACAAGGCCGCCGTCATCGCGGAGCTGAAGAAGGCGTTCGCGCACGTCCGCGCCGCCATCGCGGCCACCGCCGACGCCGACCTCGACAAGCCGGTGAAGTTCTTCGGCCGCGAGTCGACGGTGCGCGGGCTCTGGCTGACCGTCGCCCTTCACGAGCACGAGCACCTCGGCCAGTCCATCGCGTACGCCCGGATGAACGGCATCGTCCCGCCGTGGACGGCCGAGCGGCAGGCGAAGGCCGCCGCGAAGCCGGCCGACAAGCCCGCAGAAAAGCCCGCCGAAAAGAAGTAGCGCGCACGGGTTGACGTTCTTCTCGCCGGTCCCGCTTCTCCCGGACGCCGCCGTCCTCGCGTCGCGGGACCTCTTCTTCGCGCTGCCGCTCGGCCTCGCGGGGATCGCCGCGCTGCGCCTCGGGCTCCTCCGGGGGCCCGGGCGCGCCCTGCCGGAGCCGGCGCGCCCCGCGTGGCGCGCCACCGCCGCCGGAATCGCCGTCGCGCTCGTCCTGCTCGCGGCCGCGCTCCTGCCGCCGCTCGCGGCCGGAGCGTTTCGGCCCGGGACCCCGGGCTGGACGGCTTTCGCGCCGACGCCGCCGCCCGCGAACCCGGCGGCCGCCGCCTCCTCGCTCGCGTTCTTCGCCGTCCAGTCCCTCGTGGAGGAGCTCCTGTTTCGAGCCGCGCTGATGACGCTCCTGGCGGCTCTCGCTCTCGGCGTCGTCCGCCTCCTGCGCGGCCCTCTCCCGGGCCGCGGCGACGCGGCCGGCCTGTCCAGCTTCGGGCGGCGCTGGCTCGCGGCGGGCCTTTCGGCGAACGCGGTGCAGGCCGCCGGCTTCGCCGTCCTGCACGCCGGCAACCCGCACGTGACGCCGCTCGCGCTCGTGAACATCGGCCTCGCCGGCGCGATTCTCGGCTGGCTCTACTGGTCCCAGGGCGGTCTCGCGGGCGCGTGGGCCTTCCACGCGCTTTGGAACTTCTCGCTCTCGGCTCTCGGCCTGCCGGTCAGCGGGCTGGCGCTCGCGACGCCGCTCGTCGCCACCGGCTTCGCGGGCGCGGGGCGTCCGCTGCTTTCCGGTGGCGCGTTCGGGCCGGAGGCGTCGCTCGTGCTCACGGCAGCGCTCGCCGCCACCCTCGCGTTCCTGATCCGGCGGAGCGCGCGGCGCCTGCCGAACGGGTAGGATCGGCGGCATGAACGGCGATCGCAAGCTCTTCACCTGCGGCAAGTGCGGCAAGAAGTTCTGGTACTGGGTGCTCGACGACGTCGCCCAGCCGAAGATCAAGTGCTCCTTCTGTGCTACGGAGTCCTACCCGAACGGCGAGCCGCCGAAGCCGCCCGCTCCGGCCCCGGCGCCTCCCGCGCCTCCTGCTCCGGCGGCCCCGGCTCCGCCCGAGACGCCCGCGGCCTAGTTCGCCCGGTAGACGATCTCCCCGCCGACGACGGTCATCACGACCTTCGCCTTGAGGATCTCGGCGGCGGGCGTGCCGGGCGCGAAGATCTCGCGGTCGAGCACGGTGAAGTCGGCGTCGAAGCCGGGCTCGATCCGCCCGCGGCGCTTCTCGGCGAATTCGGCGTATGCGTTGTCGGACGTCAGGAGGCGCAGCGCCTCGGCGCGCCCGAGCCCTTCCTCCGGGCGCCAGCCGCCGGGCGGCTTGCCGTTCGTCTCCTGCCGCGTGACCGCGGCGAAGATCCCGAGGAGCGGGTCCTCGGACTCGACCGGGAAGTCGCTGCCGCCCGCGAGCTTCGCCCCCGACTTCAGGAGAGTGCGCCACGCGTACGCGCCCTTCACGCGCTCCTTGCCGAGCCGGCCTTCGGCCCAGATCCAGTCGGACGTCGCGTGGGTGGGCTGCATGGAGGCGATGACGCCGAGTCTCGCGAAGAGCCCGAGATCGTCCGGAGCGAGGATCTGCGCGTGCTCGATCCGCGGGCGCGGATCCGTCGGCTTCACGGCCTCGAGCACCTTCGCGTACGCTTCGAGCGTCGTGCGGTTCGCTCGGTCGCCGATCGCGTGCGTCCACACCTGGAAACCGCCGCGCGTCGCCTTGTAGGCGAGGCGCTGGACGTCCTCGGGAGGCGTGACGTCGAGGCCGCGGTTGCCCGGAGAATCGGAGTAGTCGGCGAGGAGCGCCGCCCCGCGCGAGCCGAGGGCGCCGTCCGCGTAGAGCTTCACGGCCCGGAGCGTGAACCGGCCCGACGCGACGGGCCCGCGCGCGAGCGCGGCGTCGAGGTCCTTCGGGCCGACGGTCGCGTACACGCGGACCGGCAGCTTCCCTTCCTTCGCGAGCCCCTCGAGGATCGCGAGGTCGGCCAGCGACGAGCCCGAGGCCTCGCCGATCCCCGTGAGGCCCGCCTTCGCGCACGCGTCGAGGCCGGCGACGAAGTCCTTGCGCACCTCGTCGGGACCGGACGGCGGGATGGCCTTCCACACGAGGCTCATCGCGTTGTCGACGAGGACGCCGGCGGGCGACCCGTCCGTGAGGCGCTCGATGCGCCCGCCCGGCGGGTCCGGCGTCGCCTTCGTGATGCCCGCGGCCTTCAGCGCGGCGGCGTTCACCCAGACCGCGTGCCCGTCCACGCGCCCGAGGACGACGGGCGTCTTCGGCGCGGCCGGCTCGAGGTCGGCCGCCGTCGGGAACGCCGTGTCCGTCCAGCGGTTCTGGTCCCACGCGCGGCCGCGGATCCAGACCCCGGGGGCCGTCGAGGCCGAGAGGGCGCGGACGCGCAGGAGGATCTCCTCCTTCGAGAGACCGCGGCAGTCGATCATCCGGTGGAGCGCGCCGAGCGAGCGCAGGTGGCCGTGCGCGTCCGTGAGCCCGGGGACGAGGACGGCGCCCGCGAGATCGACGACCTTCGCCTCGCGCGCCGCGGCGCGGACCTCCGCCTCGTACCCGACGGAAACGACCTTCCCATCCTTCACGAGGATCGCGACCCTGCGTGGCGTCTCGTCCCACGCGGTGTAGACCGACGCGCCGCGAAAGACCGTCCCGACGTCCGGAGCCGGCACGGGCAGCGGAGTGGGCGCGGGTTCGGCGGCGAAGGCTCGGCCGGAAAGCGCGAGCAGAACGGCGAGCGCGGCGATCCGGCTCATCGCGACACCACGACCTCTCCGCCCTTCATCACGAAGGACACGCGCTCGAGAGTCGTGACGTCTTTGAGGGGATCGCCGTCCACCGCGACGAGGTCCGCGAAGCGTCCCGGCGCGATCGCGCCGACCTTCTCCCAGCCGAGCAACTCGGCCGCGTTCGCGGTGGCGGACTGGATGGCCTGCATCGGCGTGAGGCCGCCCGCGACCATGTACTTGAACTGCCGCGCGTTCAGGCCGTGCGGGTACACGCCCGCATCCGTCCCGTACGCCTGCTTCACGCCCGCCTTCACGGCCTTGGCGAAATTCTCGCGCTGGAGGCGCCCGACCGACCGTTCCTTCTCGATGATCTTCTCGGGGTAGCCCATCTTCGCGAACTCCGCGAGGATCCAGTCGTCGTTGTACACGTCCGCGACGAGAAACGTCCCGCGCTCCTTCATCATCCGGATACCTTCGTCGTCGATCAGGCTCCCGTGCTCGATCGACGCGACGCCCGCCGCGACGGCGCGCTTGATCGCCTCGGTCCCGTGCGCGTGCGCGGCGACCTTGCGGCCCCACATCGCGGCCTCGTCGCAGATCGCCTTCATCTCCTCGGGGGAGTACTGCGGCGCGCCCACGGACTCCTCCTCGGACAGGACTCCCGCCGAGGCGATCATCTTGATGACGTCCGCCCCGAACTTCACGTTCTGGCGGACGAGCTTGCGGACGGCGTCGACGCCGTCCGCGACGCCCGAGAACCGCTCGAACTTCAGGTACGGCGAGAAGCCCGTGAGGTCCCCGTGCCCGCCGGTCGACCCGACCGAGAGGCCCGCCACCTTCAGGCGCGGCCCGGCGACCTGCCCCTTGTCGATCGCGTTGCGCAGCGCGACGTCGACGTATTCCGGGGAGCCGAGGACGCGCAGCGTCGTGAAGCCCGCCTCGAGCGTCCGCTTCGCGTAGACGTGAGCCGTCACGGCGACGTCGATGGGCGACTTGCGAAAGCGGTCGGCGTAGTAGTCCTCGGGCTGCGACGTGATGTGGGTGTGGACGTCGATCAGGCCCGGCAGGACGGTCTTCTTCGTCAGATCCACGACGGACGCGCCCGCGGGGGCCGCGATCCCGGGGCCGACCTGCTTCACGATCCCGTCCTCGATCAGGACGTCCTGGTTCGCGAGGACGCGGCCCGCGAGGACGTCGACGAGCGCGCCCGCCCTCACGAGGACGATCTTCTTCGCCGCGGGCTTCTTCGGGGCAGGCGTCTCGGCGAGCAGGGCGGACGCCGCGAGCAGGGCGGCGGCCGCCGGAGCGAGTCTCGGGATTCGGTGCAGTGGCACGGGGCCTCCTCGTTGGACGCGCGAACCTTACCAGCCGCGCGCCCCGGCGACGAGTGCCCCTAGAATCGCGGCGTGGAGACTGGCGCGGCCGCGGCGACGCCCGAACGCCTGCAGGCGCACATGCGCGCCGTCGCGCGGCAGCAGTACGACGCCGTCCCGGTGCCGCCGTTCACGCTCTACTTCCACCCCTCGGACGCCCTCCCCTACCTCAATTACGCGATCCCGGACGAGGCGCCCGGGGACGCCGCCTCCCTCGCGGCGCCGCTCGCGGAGCTGAAGGCCGAGTTCGCGCGGCGGGGACGCAAGCCGCGCTTCGAGTTCGTCGGCGCGGTCTTCCCCGCTCTCACGGGCGCCCTGGAAGCCTCGGGCTTCGAGATCGAGGCGCGCCCGCAGCTCATGGTCGCGACTCCTGAAACGCTCCACGAGGTTCCTCCGGCTGCGGGGCTCGAGGTCGAGACGCTCTCGGGAACGTCGCCGCTCGACGCGTTCCGCGTGTTCATCTCGGTCCAGCGGCGCGCGTTCGGCCTCGGCGACGCGGCGGCGGTCTCCGACCAGGACGCGCTCTGGCTGCGCGACGGCCTCGGCCTGGGGCACTGCTTCGTCGGTCGCCTCGCCGGCGAGGCCGTGGCGGTCTCGATGTTCCTCGACCCACAGGACGGCCTCACCGAGCTCGCCGGGATCTGCACGCTCGAATCCCACCGGCGGCGCGGCCTCGCCGGGGCGCTCACGCACGCGGCCCTCCGCGAGGCCTTCCGGAGCGGGGTCTCTGTCGCGTTCCTCTCGGCGGCCGACGCGCGCGCCGGACGCGTTTACGAAGCCGCCGGCTTCACTCCGTTCGGGAACACGGTCTTCGCGATCGCCCGGGGCTGAGTCAGCGTACCCGGCGGAACACGCGCACCGTTCCCGCCGACCCGAACGCGTTCGCCGGGAGGCGGGCGACCTCGGTCCAGCGCGAGAGCGCGCCGGGGTCCGACGCGAGCGTGGGGCCGAGAAAGCGGTCGAGCGCGACGAGCGCGCCCGCGTCCGTCTCGCGGAGGAGCCGCGGCGGTATCGACCCGCCCTCCGCGAGCGGCGGGCCGAGCCACCGCAGGGCCGCCGGAGAGACGAGCCCGACCGTGTCGAGCACGCGCGCGCGCGTCGCCCAGCCGAGGGCGCCGATCTCCGGCGCGGCGACCGTGTCCCCGCTCCCGAGGGCGAGAAACCCGGCCGCGCGCGCGTAGACCGCCTCGCGGCCCGAGGGATCGTAGGGCCGGAACGTCGCGACGTGGACGCACGCGGCCACCGCGAGAAGGGCGGCCGCGCCCGCACGCGCCGGCCGCGGCAGCCGTGAGGCGCAGGCGATCGCCACGAACGCCGTCGCGAGGGCGAGCGGCGGGCGGTACCACGGGAAGACGAGCGGGTTCGCGAGCGCGAAGGCCGCGACGTAGGCGCCCGCGAAGAACGCGAACGCGAGGACGGGCGGATCCGCGAGGGCGCGCCGCCCGAACGCGAGGAGGAGCGCGAGAGCGCCCGCGGCGAGAAGCACGATCGCAACGGGCGCCAGCGGCGTCGCGTACGCGACGAGCGTGTCGAGGACCGTCTCCTCGAGGCGAAGGAGGGCGTGGCCTGCCGGCATCGCGTACGCGAGGCGCTTGGCCGTCACGCTGTGCGGCAGCGGCGAGCCGTAGGCGATCACGAGCGCTCCCGCCGCCGCGCCGGCCGGCGCGAGACCGAGCGCCAAACGCCGCCAGGGCCAGCGCCCGCGCGCCGCGCGAAGGGCGAGGAGGAGAGCCGGGACGAGGGCGGCGCCGTCGGGGTGCAGGAAGAAGAGCCCGGACGCCGCCGCGAACGCCGCCGCGTCCCGCCCGCGGCACGCGAGCTCGACGGCGCCGAGAAGGCCGAGGAGGTAGAGCGGAGTCTCCATTCCGGACGCGAAGACCTCGAGGGACGCGTGCGGCGAGAGCGCGGCGGCGACGAAGACCGCCGCGAGGAGCGGCCCGCACGCCCGCCGCGCGAGGCGGTAGCCGACGACGGCGCACGCCGGAAGGCATGCGGCGCCGAGGAGGAACGCGAGCGCCGGGATCGCGGCGCCCGTGAGGGAGTGGAGCGCGGCGAGGATCAGGGCGAAGAGCGGCGCCGACGTGCCGAGAACGCGCTCCCCCGCGTTGTAGACGAGCCCCGCGCCTTCGGCGAGGTTCCGCGCGTATCGGAACGTGATGTACGCGTCGTCCACGGCGCCGGGCCCGCCCCCAAGCGCCGCGGCGCCGAGGACGAGCGAGAGCCCGAGCGGCAGCGCGAGCTCGCGGGCACGGAAGGGCGCCTGAGGAGGGTCAACGCGCGCGGAGTCGATGACCCATGTTACCGGCCCGGGCGCGGACCGCCGCACCCCGGTCCCGCGTAAAGTACGGCCATGTCGAAATCCCGCCGCGATTTCCTCGCCGCCGCCGCCACCGGAGTCGCCGGCCTCGCCGTGGGTGCGCGCGCCGACGCCCAGACGCCGCCTCCATCCACCACGCCTGCCGCCGGGACGCCGCCGGCGTTCGGGACGGCGCCTCCGGTGGGCCCCGAGATCACGCCGACGACGATCGCCGAAGCCGAGAAGCTGATGCGCGTCACGCTTTCGCCGAAGGACCGCGCCCAGGCCGCCGGCAACTGGCCCGCCGCGATGGCCGGAACGATGGAGCGGCGCACCGGCCCCCGGAAGGTCGTCCTCGAGCCGTCCCTCGCGCCCGCTTCGCAGTGGAACCCGGTGCTGCCCGGCCGGTCCGCCGGCCCCGCGCGCGGCGTCTTCGCGCGCAGCGCGTCCGTCCCCGGCCCGCTCCCGAAGCGCGACGAAGACATCGCGTTCGCGCCGGTCTCCGCGCTCTCGCGCTGGATCGAGTCGAAGGCGCTTTCCTCCGAGCGGCTGACGAAGATCTACCTCGACCGCCTGCGCCGCTACGACCCGCAGCTCAGGTGCGTCATCACGCTGACTCCCGAGCTCGCGCTCGAGCAGGCGCAGCGCGCGGACGCCGAGATCGCGTCCGGGAGGTACCGCGGCCCGCTCCACGGGATTCCGTGGGGCGTCAAGGACCTCCTCGACACGAAGGGCATCCGGACGACGTGGGGCGCCGAGCCCTACAAGGACCGCGTGCCCGACGCGGACGCGTACGTCGTGAAGCGCCTCCACGAGGCGGGCGCCGTCCTCGTCGCAAAGCTGAGCCTCGGCGCGCTCGCGCTGAACGACGTGTGGTTCGGCGGCGAGACGAAGAACCCGTGGGCGCCCGAGGAGGGCTCGGGCGGCAGCAGCGCGGGCCCGGGCGCCGCGACGGCCGCCGGGCTCGTCGCCTTCGCGATCGGCAGCGAGACGGAGGGCTCCATCATCGACCCGTCCATGCGCTGCGGCGTCACGGGCCTCAGGCCCACGTTCGGGCGCGTCGCGCGCACCGGCGCGATGACGCTCTCGTGGTCCATGGACAAGCTCGGCCCGATGGCGCGCGGCGTGGAGGACACCCTGCTGGTCCTCGCCGCGATCTCCGGCTCCGATGCCGGCGACGTTTCGAGCGTCCCGAGCCGTCTCGACTTCGAGGCGGACGGGCCCGTCGCGGGCCTGAAAGTCGGCTATTTCCCCGGCTGGATGAAAGAGGCGACCGACGTGGACCGCGCCGCGCTCGGGACCGCGAAGCTCGTCGGGATGACGCCGGTCGAGGTGAGCCTGCCCGACTGGCCCTACGGGTCGCTCAACACGATCCTCTTCGCGGAAGCTGCGGCGGCCTTCGAGGACCTCACGCTTTCGGGCGGCCTCGACCGGCTGAAGATGCAGGTTCCGGACGCGTGGCCGAACACGTTCCGGCAGGCCCGCTTCCTCTCCGCGGTCGACTACGTGCAGGCGGACCGGCTGCGCCGCAAGGTCGCCGGGGAGATGGCCCGCCTGTTCGAGAAGGTGGACGTCCTTTTCGTCCCGTCCCTGCGCGACGAGATGATGACCATCTCGAACTTCACGGGCCACCCGTCGCTCACGCTGCCCGCCGGATTCGTGGAGGTCGGGGAGGCCCGCAGCGACTGGGCGCCGGACCCGGCCCGGCCGCTCCCGAAGTTCTCGCCGAAGCGCCGCGTCCCGCACGGCGTGACGCTCGTCGGGCGGCTCTTCGACGAGGGGACGCTCGGCCGCGCCGGCCTCGCGCTCGAACGCGCGTTCGGGGTGCGCGGGGAGCGCCCGCGCGGGTTCTGACCGCGATGCTGAGAAAGCGTCTCAACTGTCGTATCCTCCGCGCATGTACGACCCCATCGCCATTCAGCCCTTCCGCGACGAGCTCACCCGGGCCGGCTTTGCCGAGCTCCGCACCGCCGGCGACGTGGACGCCGCCCTGACCACGAAGGGCACGGCCCTCGTCGTCGTGAACTCGGTGTGCGGCTGCGCGGCCGGCCAGGCGCGGCCCGGCGTCGCGCTCGCCGCCCGCCACCCGAAGGCTCCCGAGAAGCTCCTCACGGTCTTCGCCGGCGTGGACGTCGAGGCCACCGAGCGCGCCCGCGCGTACTTCACGGGCTATCCCCCGTCGTCGCCCTCGATCGCGCTCCTCCGCGACGGAAAGATCGTCTTCATGCTCGAGCGGCGCGAGATCCAGACGATGGACGCGCGGCACGTGGCCGCGGCGCTCGGCGCCGCGTTCGAGGCCGCCGCCTCCGGCGTCGAAGCCGCCACGGCTCCGGCCTCGCTCGCCCTGCCCGCCCGCTGAGCGCGGCGTGCCAGAATCCCCCGCCCGCGACTGAATCGTCCTGAGGGGGTTCCCATGCGCGTCCGTCTCGCCGCCGCCGGCCTGTCCTTCCTGCTGTCGTCCCCCGCCTTCGCGGCTTCGCCCGCGGGCCCCTCGAAGATGCTCACGGACCCGGCGCTCTCGGCCGACCGCGTCGCGTTCGTCTACGGAAACGACGTCTGGACGTGCCGCCTCGACGGCGGCGGCGTCCAGCGCATCACGTCCGGCCCCGGCGTCAAGCTTCGCCCCGCCTTCAGCCCGGACGGTTCCCTCCTCGCGTTCAGCGCCGAGCTGGACGGCAACCTCGACGTCTACGTCGTCCCGGCCAGCGGCGGGGTGCCGAAGCGCCTCACGTGGCACCCGGGCCGCGACGTCGTGCAGGGCTTCACGCCCGACGGCAAGGCCGTCCTCTTCACGTCGCCGCGCGCCGCCGTCAACAACCGCCACACGCAGCTCTACACCGTGCCCCTCGAGGGCGGCGTCGAAACGGCGCTGCCCGTCCCGTACGCGAACCGCGCGGCGTACTCCCAAGACGGGAAGACGCTCGCCTACAGCCCGAACTCTCCCGCCCACCTGCAGTGGAAGCGTTACCGGGGCGGCCTCGTCTCGCGCGTCTGGCTCCTGAACACGGCGACGAACGCGCTCGAGAAGGTCCCCCAGCCCTCGGCGCGCTGCAACGACGCCGATCCCATGTGGGTGAACGGCCCGGGCGGCGCGACGCTCGTCCTTCGGTCCGATCGCGACGGCGAGTTCAACCTCTACTCGGCAAACGAGGCGGCCGACGCTCTTGACCCTTCCAAGAAATCTCTTTCTCTTTCCCGGCTCACCCGCTACACCGACTTCCCCGTCCTGAATGCCGCGGCCGCGGCGGGCCGAATCCTCTTCGAGCAGGCCGGAACGCTCCATCTCCTCGAGCTCTCCTCGAACAAGATCACCGACCTCGCGATCACCGTGCCGGGCGACCTCCTCGAGACGCGCCCCCGCTGGGCGAAGGGCGCGAAGTGGATCCGCGGCGCGGCCCTCTCCCCCTCGGGCGCGCGCGCCGCGTTCGACTTCCGGGGCGAGATCGTGACCGTGCCCGCCGAGAAGGGCGACCCGCGCAACCTCACGAATACCGTGGCCGCCCACGAGTCCGCGCCGGCCTGGTCGCCGGACGGCAAGTCGATCGCCTACGTCTCCGACGAGGGCGGCGAGAACGAGATCGTCGTGCTGCCGCAGGACGGCAAGGGCGCGCCGAAGAAGGTCAAGGTCCCCGGTGCGGGCTTCTACTCCGACCTCGCGTTTTCCCCGGACGGAAAGAAGCTCGTCCTCACGGACAACGGACTGACGCTCTGGATCGTCGACGTCGCGAGCGGCGCCTCGAAGAAGGTCGCATCCGAGCGCCTCTACGCGCCGGTCCGCCAGAGGATGCTCCGCGGCTCGTGGTCGCCCGACTCGCGCTGGGTGGCCTACACGCTGTCCGGCCCCACGTACATCCGCGCGGCCTACGTCTACTCGCTGGACGAGGACAAGTCGTTCGCGCTCACGGACGGCCTCTCGGACGTCTCGGACCCCGTCTTCGACCGCGGCGGCAAGCTCCTCTACTTCCTCGCCTCGACGGACGCCGGGCCGCAGCGCAACTGGTTCTCGCTCCAGAACGCGGACGCGCGCGTCACGAACGCGATCTACGTCGCGACGCTGAAGAAGGGAACGCCTTCGCCGCTCGCGAAAGAGAGCGACGAGGAGAAGGGCGACGCGAAGGACGCGAAGGAAGAGAAAGACAAAGAAGAGGATTCTTCGAAAGGTAAAGAGGGCGGCAGGCCTGCCGATGCGAAGGACGCCTCCGCGGCGGGCAAGGCCGCGGGCAAGGACGCCCGGCCCGCGAAGAAGCCCGAGCCCGTGGTGATCGATCGCGACGGCCTGGGCTCGCGCATCGTCGACCTCCCCGTCCACCCGGCCGAGCTCTCGAACCTGCAGGCCGGGAGCGCGGGACAGCTCTTCTTCGAGCGCCGCGCCGACGGGAAGACGTCCGTCCAGCGCTTCGACTTCAAGGACCGGAAGACCGAGACGGTCGCCCCCGAGGCCGACGACTACGTCGTCTCGTTCGACGGAAAGAAGATCCTCTTCAGGCTCAAGGACGCCTGGACGATCGCCGCCTCCTCCGGCAAGAAGCCCGACCCGAAGGACGGCGGCGGCGACGGCAGGCTCAAGCTCGACGCGATCCAGGTGCGCGTCGATCCGCGCGCCGAGTGGCCCGAGATCTTCGACGAGGCCTGGCGCGTGAACCGCGACTACTTCTACGACCCGAAGATGCACGGCCGCGACTGGGCGGCGATGAAGGCGAAGTACGCGCCGTTCCTGCCCTATCTGTCGTCGCGCGGCGACCTCAACCGCCTGATCCAGTGGATGTGCTCGGAGCTCGCCGTCGGCCACCACCGCAACACGCCGGGCGAGTCGTTCCTCGATTCGACGCCCGTGCCGGGCGGTCTCCTCGGCGCGGACTACGAGGTCGCGAACGGGCGGTACCGGTTCAAGAAGGTCTTCGGCGGCCTGAACTGGAACCCCGAGCTGCGCGCGCCGCTCTCGGAGCCCGGCGTCGAGGTGAAGGCGGGCGAGTACCTCCTCGCCGTGAACGGCAAGGACCTCGCCCCGCCCGAGAACCTCTACGCCCGCTTCGAAGCCACGTCCGGGAAGATCGTGGAGATCACGGTCGGGCCGTCGCCCGACGGCAAGGGCTCGCGGAGCGTCGCCGTCGTGCCCGTGGCGGAGGAAAACGCGCTGCGCAACCGCGACTGGGTGGAGGGCAACCTCCGGAAGGTCGACGCCGCGACCGGCGGGCGCGTCGCGTACGTCTACGTCCCGAACACGGCGGGCCTCGGCCACACGTACTTCAAGCGCTACTTCTACCCGCAGGCGGCGAAGGACGCCGTGATCGTGGACGAGCGGTTCAACGGCGGCGGGAGCGTCGCGGACTACTACATCGAGGCGCTGCTCAGGCAGCCGATCGCGTGGTGGACGTTCCGGTACGGCGAGGACATGAAGACGCCGAGCGCGTCGATCCAGGGGCCGAAGGTCATGCTCATCGACGAGACCGCCGGCTCCGGCGGCGACCTCCTGCCGTGGATGTTCCGGCACTTCAAGGTCGGGACGATCGTCGGCCAGCGCACGTGGGGCGGCCTCGTCGGCGTCCTCGGCTTCCCGACGCTCATGGACGGCGCGGTCGTCACCGCCCCGAACCTCGCGTTCTGGACGCCGGAGGAAGGCTTCGGCGTCGAGAACGTCGGCGTCCCGCCGGACGTCGAGGTCGAGCAGACGCCCGCTGACGTCATCGCCGGCAAGGACCCTCAGCTCGAGAAGGCGATCGCGATCGTGATGGAGGAGCTGAAGAAGAACCCGCCGGTCAAGCCGAAGCGGCCGGCGATGCCGGTGAGGTAGAGCCGTGGGCCGGGTCCCCCGTTCCCTCGTCGTCGCCCTGACGCTCGCCGCAGGCGCCGCCGCTGCGCAGCCGCTGACCGAGCGCTACGCCGACATCGGCACGATGATCGTGACGACGTCGGACCACGCGATGTTCCCGCACGAGAAGCGCGCGGCGGGGCACACGTACGAGGGGAAGGCGTACCCCGCCGACGTCCACTACGCCGACCGGACGGTGGCGATCTTCGTGCCGAAGGGCTTCCGCGCGGGCGACGCCACGAACCTCGTCTTCTATTTCCACGGCTGGCGCAACAACGTGGACGACACGCTCAGGCAGTTCAAGGTCGCCGAGCAGCTCGCGGCGAGCGGCGTCAACGCCGTTCTCGTCCTCGCGGAGGGGCCGAAGAATTCGCCCGACTCCTTTGGCGGCAAGCTCGAGGAGACTGGCGTTTTCAAGGGCCTCGTCGCCGACGTGCTCGGGACGCTGAAGGCGCGCGGTCTCGTCGCGACGACGAAGCCCGGGTCGATTGTCCTCGCCGGACACAGCGGGGCGTACCGGGTCATGGCGTTCATCCTGACGCGCGGCGGGCTGACCGCGAACGTCCGCGAGGTGTATCTCTTCGACGCGCTCTACGGGCAGACGGAGAAGTTCGCCCACTGGGTCGACCGCTTCCCGGGCAGGCTCATCGACATCTACACGAAAGAGGGCGGCACGAAGGACCAGTCGCTCGACCTCATGGACGACCTCCGCGCTTGGGACGTCCCGTTCGCCGCGGTTCCGGAGAGCGCCGTCACGCCGGAGCTCCTGAAGAAGAACCGGCTCGTCTTCGTCGACTCTCCGCTTGCGCACGACGACGTCGTCGCGAGGAACGGGCAGTTCCGCACGTACCTGGAGGCCAGCTCCCTCCCCCGCCGCTGAGCGGAGTCACTCCTCCGGCAGCGGCCCCGTGAAGACCGCGATCCCGGTCCTGCCGAGGAGGAGGTCCCTGTAGACGGCGACGAGCCGGTTCGGGGCGCCGGGCATCATCCCCTTCTCCACGACGAAGAGCCTCGGCGAGCCGTAGATCTCCTTCTTCTCGAGCGCGCTCCGGATCCTCGACGAGTCGGCGGGAGCCTTCTTCTGCATCGCGGTGACCATGGCCATCGACGCGTCCTGCTGCGACTTGCCGGCTTTGATCGCGTCCTGGTAGACCTTCTGCGCGTCCATCGCCGCCTGCATCTGGTCCTGGAACGCCTGTGAGCCCATGTCCGGGATCGCGTCCTTGCCGCCCTTCGCGGCCGCCTGGAACTGCTCGAGCGTCATGCCGGCCCCGTACTTGCCCGCGTAGAACGCGGCGACCTTGTCGTACGCGTCTCCCGTCGAGAACTCGCTCTGCCCGCGGGGCCTGTCGCTCGCGTAGTAGAGATACTGCGCGCCCGCGTAAATCGGCGTCTTGAGCTGGTCAGCCGTCGGAACGGCCTGCGGGCGCTGGCCGTCGCTCTCGTGGAGGCGCGCGCGCTGCGCGAGCGGGCGCACGGACGGGTCGGAGCTGGATTCGAGGGCGCTCCTCGCGGAGCGCCTCACGAGGGGCACGGGATCGTTCAGGAGGGACGAGAGCAGCGGCGTGTCCTCGGGCCCCGGCGAGAAACGCCCGAGGGCGGAGGCCGCCGAGGCGCGCAGCGAGGCGAACGGCATCTTCGCAGCGTCGCGCGCGATGGGCCGGTACTCGGGCTTGCCCGAGTTCGCGAGGAGCGTCAGGTCGTCCGCCGCCTTCCGCGCCAGCGCCTCGAGCGCCGCCGTGCAGGCCGCGGAATTCACGTCCCCGCACGAGGTCGCGACGGCGCCGGCCTTCGCGGGGATCCAGACCGCGCGCTGCGATGCCAGGGCCGGGAGGCACGCCGAAAGAACGAGCAGGGCGATCGCGCGGGGGGCGCTCACTTCTTCACCCCCTGCTTCGCGAGCATCTGTCTCAGGAGGTCGAGCTCCTCCTCGAGCTTCTTCTTGACGTCCCCGCCCTCGTGCTTCGTCTGGCACGTACGCTTTTCACAGACCTTCTCGAGGGTCTTCCGGAGGTTCTCGAGCTCCTCGAGCTCGACCTTGTACGCGTCGACCTCGTTCTGCGCGATCTGGGCGACCGACCGGCTCTGACCCGGCTGGCACGTCGTCACGTGGTACCGCTCGTGCTTCTCGGCGGCGTCCGCGATTCCCGCGCAGGGCGTGACCTCGTGGTACTTCTTGACCTGATCCTCGCGCAGGGTGCAATCCTTCAGGTTCGTCCTGAGCCCGTAGCTGAGATTGACGTTCCCCTTGTCGTCGGTCTTCACGGTCCAGCCCACGGCGTACCAGTACCGCATGGCGACCGTGTCCTTCGGGTCCGGGGTGTTCCACTTGCACGCCGGCAGGACGCCGACGCCTTTCGCGCGCTCCTTCGCCAGCTCCGTGGCCATCGCGCTCTCGGCCGCCTCGTACGCCTCGTACGTCTGCTTGCCCGCGCCGACCTGCGTGCGGTACCACGCCTGCATCCGCAGCGCGTAGCGGATCTCGGCCTCGACGCACGGCAGCTGGCAGCAGTCGCTGCAGGGCGTCGCGGCCCGCGCAGCGAAGGGGGCCGCCGCGAGGACGGCGAAGACGGCGAGGACGGGGGCTGTCGGGAGTCTCCGTATTCCGGTCATCTTGTCCCTCTCTGGATTCGAATGGCCGCGAGGCCGCAATCCGGCTGGGTCATTCCGGGGTCCGCGTCCCGTGCCGCCTCGAGGAGCCGCTCGGCGTCGTCGAGCCTTCCGGCAGCGAGGTACGCGAAGCCCAGGTTGTTCTTCGCCCGCGCGTTCCGGGGTGCCTTCTGGACGGCATCCTCCCACAGCGCCACGGGCGACCGGTACCGCGCGTTGCGCACGACGAGGCCTGCCCCGAGCGCTGAGGCGAGCGCGAGGGCGCACGCGAGGGCCGCACGGCCGAACGCCGGCGCCCGTGCCGCGAGCGCGGCGCCGACGAGCGCCGCGGCGAGGACCGCCGGCCCGACCGACGCGAGGTAGAGCGGGCGCACGCCGACGGGGTCCAGCCTCCACACGAACGAATTGCCCGGCGCGAGCGCGAGCAGCGTCCAGCCGAGCGCGAAGGCGAGGAACGGCGCGCGCCTTCGCGCCGCGAGCGCAATCGCGGCGAGCGATCCGAGGAAGGCGAGCCCGAGCAGCGTCGGCGCTTCGGTCCACGCCCACTCGAGCGGCCTGGCCGGGTCGATGCTGAGGCGCCACGGGATGGCCCAGAGGCCGAGCATCGCCGGGACGGCCTGGACGTTGCCGCGCAGCGCTTCGAGCGGGGGGCGGACCGCGAGGCTGAACCCGAGGAGCTCGCGGTGCCGCGGCAGGAGGGCGAGGGCGAGTGCGGCCCCGGCCGTTCCGGCAAAGACGGGAGCAAGGCGGCGCGAGCGGTCGCGCATCGGAACGTCGCAGGGCCCGAGCGTCGCCTCCCACCAGACGAGGAGGAGCGGCAGGACGAGCGCCGTCTCCTTCGCGAGCGGCGCGAGAAATGCGAAAAGGGCCGCGCCCAGCGCGCGGCCGCGCGACGGGACGCCCTCCGCGGCGACGAGCGCCAGAGACGCCAGGACGAGGAACGTCGAGAGGCCCATCGAGCGGCCCGAGACGTACGTCACCGTTTCGGCCGCGAGCGGGTGCAGCGCCCAGAGCGCCGCGCCCGCGAACGCCGCGGCCCCCGCTCCGGCCAAACTGCCGGGGCGACGCGCCGAGAGCCCGCGCCCGGCGAGGAGGAAGACGAGGACGGCCGATCCGGCATGCAGCGCGACGTTGAAGAGCCGAAAGCCCGCGGGCGACGGGCCGTGCACCCGCGCGCCGAGCGCGTACGTGATTTTCAGGAGCGGCCTGCCGAGATGCGGGAGACGCGCCCCGAACGTCGCGAGCGGCGTGACGCTCCCGACGACCTCGTTCTCGTCGTCGAACACGAATCCCGCGCCGAGGACGGCGGCGAACGGCACGGCCGCGAGCGCGCCGAGCAGCGCAAGAAGAACCGGCGCCCGTCGCGCGGTCATGCGCGGAAGTCTAGCCGCTGGCGAATTGATTCCCTGTCTCAAGGATTCCGCCTATGATGCGCGCGACCCTCGAAAGAACCTGGCGGGCGCTGCGGCGCGGAATGGAGTCCCATGAGAAAAGCTCTGATTGCGTGCGCCGCGTTGGCGCTCCTCGTCGTGGCTCCCGTAGCACCCGCGGCGCCGCCGGTTCCGATCACGAAGGAAGCCCAGGCCAGGACCAAGCACCTCGACCTGTACGTTCTTCCGCTGAAGATCGACGCGGTCACGTTCGTCTCGTCGTGGACGCCCTGCGCGCCCCTGCCGGGCTACACGCAGGTTCCCGGGAGCGGGAACCTGCTCGGCGCGAACGGCTTCTGCGGAATCGCGAGCGTGCGGCTGAAGAAGACGTCGGCTGCGAGCCTCGCCGGCAGGGCCATCACGATCCAGGTCTCGGAGCAGCACAACAACATTACGCCGTGGTCGACGATCGTGGGCCTCTACACCCTGCCGTTCCCGGCTTCGGGCGACACGCTCACGTACCCGCGCGTCGCCGTCGGCAGCTTCCCCGGGGACAACCCCGCCGCCAGGGGCGCCGACGCTTCCAATCGCAAGCGCCAGATGGACGCGGATTACAGCTTCCACCTCGGCCGCCCGGTCCTCGTCGAACTGCAGAACAACGGCCAGACCGTCGACAAGAAGAACTGCACGTTCAAGACGATCCAGTCCCCGAGCGGCCCCGGCTCGGCCCAGCTCACCTGCCCTTGAGAATCAGGCCGTGACCCCGTCTCGGCCCGGGCTGCGCGTTCCCGGATGAAGGAGACGCCAGCCATGAAGCAGATCGCCGGATTCGCCGTCCTCGCCTGCCTGATCGCCACCACTGGATCCTTGCTCGCGGCAGAAGAGGGCAGGACCCTGAAGCCGGGCCCGCCGGCCACCGGCTATGCCTGCGTCACGAAGGGTGGTAAGGCCGAAGTCGTCAACACCCCGCCTCCGCCCGGTTTCAAGTGTCCTCAAGGCCAGAAGCTGGTCCTCGTCTCGAAGGACATGACGGACGCATTGGCCCGGGAGAAACCCACCGAGACCGCCGAGCCCACTCCCGCGAACCAGCCTCCGGGCGTTCCGGTTCCGCCCAGAGCGAAGAAGTGGACGAGGTGCCGCCAGATCTCCGCCGAGTACTGGTACTGCTGCACGGGCAGCTACCACAACTGCTACATCTACTAGCGGGTGGTCGTCGCTCCTCGCCGGTCTAGCCGGAGCCGCTCTCCGCGACCTTCGGGCGGCTCATGAGGCTCGCCTTCAGGAAGTCGCGGTTCAGCTGGGCGATGAACTCCTGCTTGATCTCCTTCGGGCAGGCGCGCGAGCACTCGCCGTGGTTCGTGCAGGTGCCGAAGCCCTCGGCGTCCATCTGCGCGACCATCGAGAGCACGCGGTCGTAGCGCTCGGGCTGACCCTGCGGGAGCAGCGCGAGCTGCGAGACCTTCGCGGCGACGAAGAGCATCGCCGAGGCGTTCGGACATGCGGCCGCGCAGGCGCCGCAGCCGATGCACGCGGCCGCGTCCATGGCGCGGTCCGAGCAGCTCTTCCGAATCGGGATCGCGTTGCCGTCGGGAGCGCTCCCCGTCGAGACGGAGATGAAGCCGCCCGCCGCGATGATGCGGTCGTACGACGAGCGGTCGACGATGAGGTCCTTGACGATCGGGAACGGCGTCGCCCGCCACGGCTCGAGCGTGATCGTGTCGCCGTCCTTGAAGCTCCGCATGTGGAGCTGGCAGGCCGTCGTCCCGCGCCGCGGGCCGTGCGGATTCCCGTTCACGACGATGCTGCACATCCCGCAGATGCCCTCGCGGCAGTCGTGGTCGAAGGCGATCGGGTCCTCGCCCTTCAGGATCATGCGCTCGTTCACGATGTCGAGCATCTCGAGGAAGGACATGTCGGGACTGATGTCCGGGGCGTCGTACGTGACGAACGTCCCTTCGGACTTCGAGTCCTTCTGGCGCCAGACGTTCAGCGTCAGTCTCACTTGTAGCTCCTCGTCGCAAGGTGGACGTTCTGGAACTCGAGCTGCTCGACGTGGCGGACCGGCGCCTTGCCGTCGCCCGTGTACTCCCAGGCCGCCACGTGGCAGAACTTCTCGTCGTTGCGGACGGCCTCGCCGTCCGGCGTCTGGTACTCCTCGCGGAAGTGGCCGCCGCAGGACTCCTCGCGCGTGAGCGCGTCGAGGCACATGAGCTCGCCCAGCTCGAGGAAATCGGCCACGCGGCCCGCCCTCTCGAGCGACTGGTTCAGCTCGCTCCCCCCGCCCGGCACGGTGACGTTCTTCCAGAACTCCTCGCGCAGCACGGGAATCTTCTTCAGCGCGGTCTCGAGACCGGCCTTGTTGCGGGCCATGCCGCAGTATTCCCACATGATCTTGCCGAGCTCCTTGGAGAAGGAGTCCACCGTCCGCTTGCCCTTCACGGCGAGCAGCTTCCCGACGCGTTCTGCGACGGCGGCCTCGGCGGCCTTGAAGGCCGCGTGCTTCGTATCGACGGCGTCCTTCTTCGTCCCGGCGAGGTAGTTGCCGATCGTGTACGGCAGCACGAAGTATCCGTCCGCGAGGCCCTGCATGAGCGCGCTCGCGCCGAGACGGTTCGCGCCGTGGTCCGAGAAGTTCGCCTCGCCGGCGACGTGGAGGCCCGGAATCGTGGACATGAGGTTGTAGTCCACCCAGAGCCCGCCCATCGTGTAGTGCGAAGCCGGGTAGATGCGCATCGGGACCTTGTAGGGGTTCTCGTCCGTGATGCGCTCGTACATGTCGAAGAGGTTGCCGTAGCGGTCCCGGATGACGTCCTCGCCGAGGCGCTTGATCGAGTCCGCGAAGTCGAGGTAGACGCCGAATCCCGTTTCCCCGATGCCGCGGCCCTCGTCGCAGACCTGCTTGGCCGCGCGCGACGCGATGTCGCGAGGCGCGAGGTTGCCGTACGACGGGTACTTGCGCTCGAGGTAATAGTCGCGCTCGGCCTCGGGAATGTCGGCAGCTGCGCGCTTGTCGCCCTTCTTGAGCGGCACCCAGATGCGCCCGTCGTTGCGGAGCGATTCGGACATGAGCGTCAGCTTGGACTGGTGCTCGCCCGTGACGGGGATGCACGTCGGGTGGATCTGCGTGTAGCAGGGGTTCCCGAACGCGGCGCCCTTCTTGTACGCGCGCCAGATCGCCGTCGTGTTGCAGCCGGTCGCGTTCGTCGACAGATGGAAGACGTTGCCGTAGCCGCCCGTCGCGAGGATCACGGCGTCGGCGATGTGCGACTCGATGGCGCCCGTGATCATGTCGCGCGTCACGATGCCGCGCGCGCGCCCGTCGACCACGACGAGATCGAGCATTTCGTGGCGCGGGTGCATCTTGACCTTGCCGAGGCCGATCTGGCGCTCGAGGGCCTGGTAGGCGCCGAGGAGGAGCTGCTGCCCCGTCTGGCCTCGCGCGTAGAACGTGCGCGAGACCTGGGCGCCGCCGAACGAGCGGTTCCCGAGGAGGCCGCCGTACTCGCGGCCGAACGGCACGCCCTGCGCGACGCACTGGTCGATGATGTTCACACTGACTTGCGCCAGGCGGTAGACGTTCGCTTCGCGGGCCCGGAAGTCGCCGCCCTTGACCGTGTCGTAGAACAGGCGGCGGATGCTGTCGCCGTCGTTCTGGTAGTTCTTGGCGGCGTTGATGCCGCCCTGCGCGGCGATGGAGTGGGCGCGGCGCGGGCTGTCCTGGTAGCAGAAGCAGGAGACGTTGTAGCCGAGCTCGGCGAGCGACGCGGCGCCCGCGCCACCGGCAAGGCCCGACCCGACGACGATGACGGAGTACTTCCGCTTGTTCGCCGGGTTGATGAGCTTCATGTCGAAGCGGTGCTTGTCCCACTTGTTTTCGAGGGGGCCGTCGGGGACGTTCGACTTGAGTTCGATCATTTCAGCACCCCCGCCATCACGGCGATCGGCACGAGGACGAAGCCGCCCGTGACGAGAATGGTGAAGACCACGGCAAACGCCGTGCGCGCCTTGAGGTACTTCGGGTGCGACAGGCCGAGCGTCTGGAGCATCGACCAGGCGCCGTGCCAGAGATGGAACGCGAGGCAGCCCATCGCGAGGACGTAGAAGAGCGCGACGGGAACCGGGGCCAGGCCCGTGACGAGGTTCTGGTAGACCTTGCCCTCGACGAAGTGCGGGTGCACGTTGCCCACGGTCAGGTGCATGAGGTGGAACACGATGAAGGCCCCGAGGATCGGCCCCGTCCAGCGCATGGAGCGCGAGGCGAAGGTCGCTTCCTCGAAGTCGTTCACCTTGTAGCCCTTGGGGCGGGCGGCCCAGCTCTTCTGCGTGAGCGTCAGGTACGCCCACGCATGGAGGCCCACCGCGAGGAGGAGCCCCGCCCGCACGAACCAGATGCCCGTGCCGTGCAGGAGCTCGCGCAGGAACGCGCCGTAGTGGTCGAGAGCCTCCGGTCCGTTCGGAAGGAACGCCTGGAGGTTGCCGGCCATGTGGCCGAGGACGAAGCCCGACAGGACGATCCCCGTGATCGCCATGACGATCTTCTTGCCGACCGAGGAACTCAGGAAGGGTGCGGGCGCAGCCATTCGAGCGGTTCTCCTCCCCTCAGATGTGGCGACGGATCAGACGGTCAGGAGCCCGACGAGCTCCTGGACGGAGGCGGCGGACTTCTTGAGAGCCGCGGACTCCTCCGGGGTGAGCTTGAGCTCGATGATCCTCTCGATGCCGCCGGCGCCGAGGACGCAGGGCACGCCCACGAAGAGGCCGTTGATCCCGTACTCGCCTTCGAGGTACGCGGCGCACGGGAGGATTTTCTTGCGGTCGTTGAAGATGGCCTCGGCCATCTCCACGGCGGCCGAGGACGGCGCGTAGTAGGCCGAGCCGGTCTTGAGGAAGTTCACGATCTCGGCGCCGCCGCCCGCGGTGCGCTTCACGATCGCGGCGACGCGCTCGGGGGACATGAGCTCGGTGATCGGGACGCCCGCGACGGTGGAGTAACGCGGCAGGGGGACCATCGTGTCGCCGTGCCCGCCGAGGACGGTCGCGTGGATGTTCGACATCGACACGCCGAGCTCCATCGAGATGAACGCGCGCATGCGGGCGCTGTCGAGGATGCCCGCCATGCCGATCACGTTCTGCTTCGGGAGCTTCGTGATGCGGCGGACGACCTCGCACATCGCGTCGAGCGGGTTCGTGACGACGATGACCTTGAGGTCGCGCGAGCCGCGTGTCGTCTTCGCGATGCACGAGCCCACGATCTCCTCGTTCTTCTTCAGGAGGTCGTCGCGCGACATGCCCGGCTTGCGGGCGAGGCCGGCCGTGACGATCACGAGGTCGGAGCCCTCGGTCTCGTCGTAGCCGTTGGTGCCGACGATCTTCATGTCGAACCCTTCGACGGCGCCCGACTGGAACATGTCCAGTCCCTTGCCCTGCGGGACGCCCTCGACGACGTCGACGAGGACGACGTCGGCCAGGTTCTGCTCCACGATGCGCTGGGCGACGGTCGCGCCCACGTTTCCTGCCCCGATCACGGTCACTTTGCGTCGCATGAATGGTTCCTTCCCCGGCGCCTCTCAATTTTGCGGCGGAGCCGTCGGCGAGGCAGCCTAGCACCGGGCCAAAACGCCCCGATATGAAGCAAACCCATCAGTCCGGGGGAACGTCCGGGAGCCTCCGGGCGTATAAGGGGCAGGATGGCCGGCGAATACAAGAACCTCCCGCTCTGGAAAAGGGGGATGACCCTCGCCCACACGGTCTACGCGGCCGTGGAGGCGGCGGGGGCCAAGGGGACGGAGGCCGGCGCCCGCCTGAGAAAAGCGGCCGTTTCGGTGCCTTCCCTCGTCGGAGAGGCGTTCCTCGACATGTCCGGCAAGGACGTCGCGGAGGCTCTCTCCCTGGCTGAAGCGAAGCTGGACGAGGTCCGGGGGCTCCTGACCTCGCCGGCCCTGAGCGGCATCCCGCCCGCCGACCTCGAAAGCCTCCTCAGCGACCTCGAGAGCCTCAAGGCCGAGCTCGTGCAGCTTCGGGCCGCACGGACGGGCGAGACGACGCATTAAGGCGCGATCCGGTGCCTCGCCAGCAGCTCCCGGACCTCGTCCGGCGTGTGCCGCGGGAGGTCCGGCCCGGCGTCGTCCGCCGCCCCCCATGCCAGCGCCGCCGCGAGGGCGGCGGTCTCCCGGGCCGCCGCGAAATCCAGCCGGCCGGCCGTGTCGGCCGCCGTGTGGTGCAGGGCGGCGTAGCCCGGGTCGATCTGGAACGCGGTGAGGACCGGGATGCCCGCCTTCACGAACGGGAAGGCGTCGCAGCCCGCCCAGATCTGGTACGTGCCGAAGACGGCCCGCCAGCGGTCGTCGGGGGCGAGCGCGCGCCGGAAGAGGGAGCGGAGATCCTCCTTGCGCCCGTTCATGTAAAAGCCCTTCGTCCGGCCGGATCCGAGGTCGAAGACCGCGGCGAGGGCGTGCGGCTCGGCGGCGTGCGCCGCCACGTAAGCCGAAGAGCCCGCCATCTTCTGCTCCTCCCCCGTGAAGAACGCGAAGCGGATCGTCCGGCGGGGCGCGGGAGCGAGCGCCTTCAGCGTGCGCGCCGCCTCGAGCAGAACCGCGACGTTGACGGCGTCGTCCGCCGCCCCCTCCCCCACCGCGACGCCGTCGAGGTGCGCGGCCAGAAGAACGAGCCCGCGCGTCGCGTCCGTGCCCGAAATGTCCGCGAGGACGTTGCGTGCCGGCGCGTCGCCGGCCGCGCCCTCGGGGCGCGGGTACGTCTCGAAAACGGGCGTGAGCCCGGCCGCCGAAAGGCGCGCGGCCGCGAGGTCCTCTCCCTTCGCGCACGCGGCGCTGCCCGTGACGCGCGCCCCGAGCGCCGCGAGGGCCCGCGCGTCGGCCTCGACGGCAGGGGACGCCTCCGCCCGCACCGCGAGCCGCGCCTGCAGGGAGGGCGCCGGCGCCTTCGAGCACGCGGCGGCGAGGAGGGCGAGCGCGGCTGCCGCGACGGCCGTTCTCATCGTGCGAGGTGCTGGAGCGCGTCCGTGGGGCTGTACGCGTCCGTGAGAACGGGCACGTCGGCCGTCCGGATCTCGCCCTCGTAGAGGCGCGCGGCCCACTCGGAGATGGGCGGACGCCCGAGGCGCTCGGCGGCGGCCTTCGCGAGGTCGGCGACCGTGCCGGGGTCGAGGCGTTCCCGCGAGCGCGCCGCGACGACGATCGCGTTGCCGCGAAACGTCGCCGCGCCCGCCTTGAGCTCGTTCGAGAAGATGTACACGCGCGGGAAGACCTCGGCGAGCGTCCGCACGGCGGCCCAGAACAGCCGGTTTCGTGCACCCGTCAGATCGCCGCCGAAGTTCACGGCGAGGACGCCGTCCTCGCCGAGTTTTCGCGCACAGAGCTCGTCGAACTCCTTCGTGACGAGGTGGAACGGCAGGCTGTCGGAGAAGTACGCATCCACGAGGATCACGTCCGCGCCGTCCACCTGGCGGTCCAGCTCGCGGCGGCCGTCGCCCACGATCACGCGGTCGTTCGCGTCCGGAGCGAACGCGAAGTACTTCCGCGCGACCGCGACGACCTCGGGATCGATCTCGATGGACGTCGTGGCGATCTCGGGCGCGCGCGCGGCGAGAAGAGTGGGGATCATGCCGGCCCCGAGTCCGATCACGACGACGCGCCGGGCCTTCGGCACGAACGCGAGCGAGAGCGCGAGCCCGTCGGTGTAATTGAGACCGAGCGTGATGCCGGGCCTCGCGGGGGCGTAGCCCTGGAGACGCGCGTCGAAGTAGAAGGCGCGGCGCAGCCCCTGGTCCACGACGCGGATGCGGTGGTAGGCCGTCTCCTTCTCGAGGAGGAGCGTGCCGGCGGGACCCGGGGCCTTCGCGATGCCCGGCCCCACGAGGAAGACGAGGGCGCCCGCCGCCCCGAGGAAAACGGCCCACGCGGCGCGGCGCAGGAGACGCGGCGCCGGAACGAGCAGCGCCGACGCGAGCAGCGCGGCCCCGATGCCGAAGAGGATCGGGCGCGTCGGATACGTCGGGATCAGGAAGAACGCCGCCGCGAACGCGCCGAGGATCGAGCCGACGGTCGACACGGCCGAGAGCCGGCCCGCGGCCGATCCGACGAGCGCGAGGTCCTTCGCCGCGAGGCGCACGGCGAAGGGCGTGACGGCCCCCATGAGGATGCTCGGCGGAGCGAAGAGCACGGCGGCCGCGAGCAGCGCGCGGAAGCGGTCCGGCACGGGCGCGCCGCTGGCGGCCGCGAGAACGGCGTCGGGCGCGGCGAAAAGGACGATCACGAGCGCGCCGGCCGCGAGCAGCACGGCCGAGAGCAGCTCCGGGTGAGGCCGGCGGTCCGCGAGGCGCCCGCCGAGCGCGTAGCCCGCGGCGAGGGCCGCGAGGAACGTCGTGATGAGCGCGCCCCAGACGAAGAGCGACGTCCCGAAGACGGGCGCGAGGACGCGGCTCCCGACGATCTCGAGGGCCATGAGCGCCGCGCCCGAGAGGAAAACCGCCGCGTCGAGGCGCAGGAGGTCGCGGGCGCCCTTCACGCCGCGGACCCCGCCGCTTGACGCCCCGCGGCGCGACCGATAGTTTTGCCGACTATGAAACGTCGCCCCACGCTCACCGCCGTCCTCGCCGTGACTCTTCTCGCCGCGTCCGCCGGCCTCGCCCAGACGACGGCGAGCCCTGCCGCCCCGGCCCCCGCGACGTCCGCCGCGCCCGCGACGGCCGCCGCCGCGCCCGAAACGGCCGCTCCCGCGCCTGCGACGGCGGCCTCCGCCGCGCCCTCGACGACCGCGTCCGCCGCTCCGGCCAGGGCCGAGGCGCCCGCGCCCGAGCCGCCCGCCGGCTCCTCGCGCACGACGACGATCGTCATCGGCCTCATCGTCCTCCTGCTCCTGATCGTCCTCGTGGTGCTGGGAACGAAAAAAGAAGACTAGGCCCGTAGCTCCTCGATCCTCTTTTCGAGGAGATCCACGATCCCCGCGTCGTCCGCGAGCGGCGCGAGCGGAGCGAGCATCTCCTTTGCGCTCGTGACGGAGGCCTCGAACCCGGCGCGAGCCGCCTTCCGGTCCTTCTCGGCGACGTCGTCGTCGAGGAGCGCCGTCGCCCACGTCGTCGCGTGCACGAGAGCGGCGTGGAGGCGCGTCGCATCGGCCTTCGCGGACGCGGGCACGTCGCGCATGAGCTGGTAGGCGGCGTGCTGCGCCGCCATCGCGGAGCGGTAGAGCGGATGCTCGCGGACGGACTCCCGCGGGGAGATCTTCGGCATGAGCGGATTCTAGGGTCTCAGCACATCCAGGCCACGCCGATCGAGAGGACGTCGACGCTGCTCGCCGCCGGGACGACCTCGACCTTCTGGAATCGGCTCGCGTCGGGCGGCGCGAGCTTGGCCTCGAGCTCGTCGATCTCGGCCTTCAGGCCCTCGACCTTCGCTTCCGCCGTTCCCTCCATGCGTTTCTTGCTCAGCACGGAGCCCACCTTGTTCACGCGCAGCGTCCTTCTCTTTCCGAGGAGGCCGCCGAGGACGTCGAGCGCCGCCGTGCCGATGGACGCGTAGGTTTCCATCGACCTCCCCTGCTCGGTCGCTTCCGCCGCCGCGAGGTCTCGCTTCTTCTTCTCCAGCTTCTCGCGCAGAGCGGCGGGAGCCTCGGCGCCCGACGCGGCGCGCGCCGCGAACGCCTCCGGCGTCTCGCCGGGGAGAGAGAGCGCGCCCGTGACGGGATCCTTGAGGAGCGTCGTCGCGAGCTTGTCCGGGAGGCGCGAGCGCACGGCCTTCTCCGCGGCCTTCACGCCGGCCGGGCCCACCCACGCCGGCAAATCCGCGTACCGCAGGGCGCGCGGCGCCTTGTCGAGCAGGCCGTCCGCCGCCATGTCCGTCGTCTCGCCCTCGACGACTTCGGCGGCGGAGGACGCCGACAGCGGGAAGAGCTTGACGCCCTGCACCTCGGGCGACGCGCCCTTCGCCGTCTTGTAGCGGACCGCGTACCGGACGTAGAGCGCGGGCGACGCGAGGTCGGCGCCGCGCTTGTCGACCCAGCGCGCGGGCCATTCCTGCGGGAGCGGCGGGGGCGCGGACCCGGCGGGGGCCGCGTCCGCCTTCTTCGCCGGCGCGGGCGCGGGGCCGCGCAGCTTCGCGAAGTCCGACTTCGTCATCGGGCCCCGCAGGTAACTCATCGCCCAGCGCGTCTCGACGAGCGCGGGCTCCTTGCGGTGAACGTCGTGGAGGAGGAAGACGCGCTTGCGCGTCTTGTCGAGCAGCCTCGACGCGTCCCTGCCGCCCGCCTCGACGAGGCCCTCGGACAGCCGGCTGCGGTCGCGCTCGGTCTGCAGCGTCCCGACCCACCAGCAGCCGCAGTTCGCGAGGCCGCGGTAGTCGAGGTCGACGGGGTTCTGCGACGCGAGGACGACGCCGACGCCGAACGCGCGCGCCTGCTTGAGGAGCGTGAGCAGCGGCCTTTTCGTCGGCGGCTCGGCCGTGGGCGGGAAGAAGCCGAAGATCTCGTCGATGTAGACGAGCGCGCGGAGCGCCGGGCTGCCGGGGAGCGTGCGCATCCAGGACTTCACGCGCGCGAGGAGCGTCGCGACGACGAAGAGGCGCTCGGCGTCGCCGAGGTGCGCGATCGAGACGATCGAGAGGCGGGCCCTGCCGTCCTTCGCCGGGGCGAGCATCCGCGCGACGTCGATCGCGTCGCCCTGCCGGAAGGCCGCCGTGGCGGGAGACGCGAGGAGGCCGTTCAGCGCCAGCACGAGCGCCTGCCGGTCTTTCGCCGGGTAGAACGCGTCGAGGGAGAGCGCGCCGACCTTCGCGAACGGCGGCGACGAGGCCGTGTCGAGGAGCGTCTCGAGCGTGGCCGTCTTCCCGTCCGCCCAGAGCGCGTCCACGCAGGCGGCGAGGAAGACGAAGTCGCGCGACTTCACGGGGTCGGCGTCACGGCCCGCGACGCCGAGGAGTCCGCCCACCCACGAGCCCACGAGGTCGCGGCCGTCTTCCTCGTCCGCGCCTTCGGGCGGCGGCGTGCACGCGCCGAAGAGGTCGAGCGGCACGCCCGCCGCCGAGCCGGGGGTGTAGACGACGGCGTCGCGAGACGCGAGAAGCGCCTTGACGTCGGCGGGGCCGAGGCCCCAGCCGGCGAGGCCGTCCGCCCACTTCTTCGCCTCGGATTCCGGCGTCCCGGCGGACGGGTCGACGAACGGCGCGAACTCCTCCGGCGCGAGGTTCGGGAAGTTCAGAAGGAGGTTGCCGAGGTCGCCCTTGGGATCCACGGCGAGGACCGGAACGCCGCGCTGGAGGAGCTCCTCGATGAGGACGATGCCGAGCGCGGTTTTGCCGCTGCCCGTCATGCCCACGATGAGGCCGTGCGTCGTCAGGTCGGAGGGGTCGAGCCGGAAATCCTCGCTGCCGGTCTTTCCAGTCGAGGGATCGACGGCGCGGCCCAGGAAGAGCGTGGATTTCGTATCGGACATGCGCGCGATCTTAGCGCCGGGGTATCGTCGCCCCATGGACACGAACGCCCACGAGCCCGCGATCCGCGTCTCGATGCTGCCCCGCGACACGAACGGGCACGGGACGATCTTCGGCGGCGTCCTTCTCGCCTACATCGACCAGGCGGGCGCAATCGCGACGCGCCCGTTCTGCAACCTCGTCGTCACCGTGAAGATGAACGAGGTCGTCTTCCACCACCCGGTTTACGTGGGAGACGTCGTGAGCTTCTACGCGAAGGTCGTGAAGATCGGGACGACGTCGATCAGCGTGCAGGTCACCGTCACCGCGGAGCGGTGGAAGGAATCGGGCAAGGTCCTCAAGGTGACGGAGGCCGAGGTCGTCTACGTGAACGTCGGCGAGGACGGCCGGCCCGTGCCGATCCGCAAGCCGCCGTCCGGCGCGTGGGCCTGAGCCTCACTTCTTCCTGAAGAAGCGCTCGCAGCCGGCGGGCGGCCCCATCGTGAGCGGACCCCTCGTGTTGTTCGTCTCGTCCGCCTCGTCGACGAGGTTGCCGGGGTCGACCGTCGCGAGGAACGGGTGGTTCGCCTTGACCATGTAAGCCGGGTCCGCCGCGAGGAAGAGGACGTCCGCGTTCACGGTGACGGACTTCCCCGCCGCGATCTCCGGCAGCGGAACGCCCGCCATCCAGCCCGCGCGGTCCTGAGCCGCGACGGTCAGGAGCGGCTTGCCCCCGAGCGAGGCGGAAGACGGCGACGGGCCCGTCCCCGCGTTCGTGACGACCACGGTGAAACTGTAGACGACCGTGTTCGGCTCGCACGAGGGCTTCGGGACCGTGTTCGGCGTCGGGCCGGCGAAGCCGAACGCCGTGACCTGAAGGTCCGGTTTTCCGGGCGTCGGCGTGGGCGCCGGCGCCGCCGTGGGCGTCGGCGCGCGTTTCGCCGGCTTCTTCTGCGCGGCGGCGGGGGCGGCGGCGAGCGCGGCGCAGAAGGCGAGAGCGAGCGTCCGGTTCATGTCGGCCTCCATGGGATCAGTCGTCGTCGCGGACCGAGCTGCGCCGCGCCTTGCGGGCCGCGGCAACGCGCTTGGCCTTCAGACGCTTCTCCTTGGCGGCACGCGACGGACGCGTCGCCCGGCGCGCCTTCGGCGCGACCTGCGCCTTCTCGAGGAGCTCGCGCACCTTGTCGCGCGCCCCGGCGAGGTTGCGGTACTGGTCGCGGCTCTCCTGCGCGGTGACGCGCAGGACGCCGTCCGCGCCGAGGCGGCGGCCCGCGAGCGTCGCGAGGCGGCGGCGCGCGAGCACGTCGAGGCCCTCGACCTTCGCGAGGTCCACCTCGAGGAGGATCTTGGACGCCACCTTGTTGACGTTCTGTCCGCCCGGCCCGCCCGAGCGCACGGCGTGCGCCTCGATTGCGGCGGGCGGGACGAAGACGCCGGGCGGGGCGCTGATCGGGTCGGCCACGACACGCGAAGCATAATCCCCGCGTGCACCGGCGCGATCCCGTCCGCCTCGTCTACTCCACGGCGACCGGCCGTGTCTGCGCGACGTGCGGCTGGCCTTCGGACGAATGCAAGTGCTCTTCGAAGGTCGAAGAGAAGATTCCGCCGAAGGTCGTCGTCAAGCTGCGGCTCGAAACGAAGGCGCGGGGCGGAAAGGCGGTCACGGTGCTGGACGGGCTGCCGAGGAATTCGGATTTCCTTGAAGGTTTAGGAAAAGAGCTGAAAAAGATGCTCGGAACCGGCGGCACCGCGGGAGACGGCTTCATCGAGCTCCAGGGCGACCACCGCGCGACCATTCGAAGAATCCTCTCCGAACGGAATTTCCTGGTGAAGGGTTGAAGCCGACGCGCGTCTTCCTCGTGCGGCACGGTGCGACGACGCTTTCGGCCGAGGACCGTTTCGCGGGCGAGACGGAAGTCGAGCTCTCCGACGAGGGCCGCGAGCAGCTGCACCACCTCGCCGCGCGTCTCGCGCGCGAGCCGCTCGCCACCGTCGCCGCGAGCCCGATGAAGCGCACGCTCGAGAGCGCGCGCATTCTCGCGGCGCCGCACGGCCTGCCCCTCCAACCGGTGGACGGGCTGCGCGAGATCTCGCACGGCCGCTGGGAGACGCTCACACGCGCCGAGGTCGAGACCCGGTGGCCCGACGAGTACACGTGCTGGGAGCGCGACCCGTACACGTTCGCGCCGGAGGGCGGCGAGACGGGTCTCGCCGTGACGGCCCGCGCGCTCCCCGTGCTCGTTTCGCTCGTCAACGAGCACGCGGGCCGCTCGATCCTCGTCGTCTCGCACAAGGCCACGATCCGGCTCCTCCTCTCGGCGTTGATCGGCTTCGACCCGCGCACGTATCGCGACCGCCTCGACCAGAGCCCGGCCTGCCTGAACGTCCTCGATTTCAGGGGGCCGTCGCAGGCGCGCCTCATGCTCTTCAACGACGTGTCTCATTACGCGCACGCCGGCGCGTCGACGCCGCCGCTGCCCAGGGGAAGCCTCTCCAAGTGGTGGGACGACCCGCCGATCTGATCAGGGACGCGCGGCCGAGACGCCCGCCGTTCCGCCCGTGCCCCAGGCCCACTGGAAGTTGAAGCCGCCGATCGGGCCGAAGGCGTCGAGCACTTCCCCGGCGAGCCACAACCCCGGGACGACCTTGCTCTTCCCGCTGCCGGGGTCCACCTCGTCCAGCGCGACGCCGCCCCCCGTGACCTCGGCCGTGCGGTAGCCCTCCGTCCCCGTCGCGGGGAGCGGGAACGCGGCCAGCGTTTCCGCGACCCGCCGCCGCGCGTCGCGCGTCAGCCGCGCGAGCGGCTGATCCGCGACGCCGCTCTGCACGAGCACCAGCTGGATCAGGCGATCCGGGAGAGAAGAAGAAGAGAAAGAAGAAGATTTTCTTAGAAGGTTGAAGAGGGAGGCGCCGGAGCGGGCACCCAGGCGCAGGGTCTCGTCCCACGCCGCCGCAACCGACGAGGCATCCGTCGCGCGGGCTGGCGCGGCGCCCCGCACGGGACCATTCGAAGAAATCTTCTCTTCTCTCTTCTCTTCTCCGAATCCGAAGCAGACTCTCACTTCCGATCGGCCCGCCGCGCGGGCGACGACGTGCGAGACGTCCATCACCGCGGGGCCGCTCCAGCCCCGGTGCGTGAAAAGGAAGCCGCCTTCCGACCCGGCCTTCTCGCCGCTCGTCGCATTCTTCGCCGTGACGCGCGCGTTTACGCTCACGCCCGAGAGCGCGTGATGCGCGGGTGCGTCGCCCGTGAGCGGGACGAGCGCGGGGTACGTCGGCACGAGCGTGTGGCCGAGCGCCTCGGCCCACGCGAAGCCGGCGCCGTCCGCGCCGCCGCCGAGGACGGAGAGGCCCCCGGTCGCGAGGATCACGCGGGAGGCGGAGACGTCGAGGCCTTCCGCGAGCCGGATCGCGAACCCCCCGCCGGTCCGCCCGACCTCGCGCACGACCGCTCCCGTCCTAATCGTGGCGCCCGCCGCGACGGCCCGCGCCACGAGCGCGTCGCGCACGTCCTTCGCGCGGTTCGAGGGCGGGAAGAGCTTCTTAACCTCCGGCTCCTCGCGCAGCGGCCCGCCGAGCAGATCCTCGAAGAACGCGCGCTGCTCCTCGAGCGGGACGCGCGCGAGATACCGGCCCACGACGCGCGGCGGGGCGGCCGAGACGAAGCGTTCGCGCGCCTCCTCCATCGGAAGGACGTTGCAGCGCCCGCCGCCCGAAACGAGGATCTTGCGGCCCGGCTGCGCGGCCGCCTCGAGGACGACCACGCCCGCCGCACCCGCTTCGGCCGCGCGGATCGCGGCGATGAGGCCGGCGGCTCCACCGCCGAGAATCGCGAGGTTCACCTCGTCCGCCATCCCGTCGATAATGCGGCATGCCTTCGTCGACAGGCGGACTCGGCGGGTTTTTCCGCCGCCTGGTGTACCGCGTCTGGTTCGTTCCGGCGTGCATCCTCGGCGTCGTCGCGTTCATCGGCTTCGCGCTGCTGGCGCTCCTCCATTACGCGTTTTTCCGCGATGGCGAGAAGGCGGCGATGGTCTGGATCCGGAGCTTCGGCAACGTGATGACGCGTTTCCTCGGCTGGAAGGTCAAGACCGAGAACATCGAGGTCCTCGCCGCGACGCGCCCGGCCGTCGTCGTCGGGAACCACCAGTCCAATCTCGACATCGCGACGTGGGGGACGTTCTTCCCGTACCAGAGCGTCGCCGTCGGCAAGAAGGAGATCCTCAAGATCCCCGTCTTCGGGATGCTCTGGAAGGTCTCCAGGCACATCCTCGTCGACCGGTCGAACGCCGTGCGGGCGCGCGAGTCGCTCGCCGCCGCCGCCCTCCGCATCCGGTCCGAGAACCTGAGCGTCTGGGTGCTGCCCGAGGGTCACCGGAACACGAAGCCCGAGATGCTCCCGTTCAAGAAGGGCGCGTTCCACCTCGCGATCGCGGCCCAGGTGCCCGTGATCCCGTTCGCGACGTCACCGATGTGGGAGGTCCTCGACGCGCACCGCTGGATGGTGCGGCCCGGGACGGTGCGCGTGCGGTTCCTTCCGCCGATCCCGACGGCCGGAATGACGGACGACGACGTCGACCGGCTCAGCCTCGCCGCACGCGCGGCGATCGAGGGGGCCCGCCAGGACTTCCTGAAGACGGCGGGCCCGCGGATCGGCTAGACGCGGAAGAAGTCGGGCCTCCATCTCGTGATCCGCTTCTTGATCGCCTCGCCGGAGAGACCCTCGTCGAGCGCGGCCGTCACGAGGCCCGCGAGCTCGGCGTCGGATGCGAATCGGAGCCCGATGAGCTGGTCCTCCGTGAGCGAGAGGCTCCGGGCGCGCAGCGGGCCGTCGAGGACCGCCGCGAGCCGCTCGCGCTCCTCGAGCCGGATGACGCGATCCTGCGCCCGGAGAGCGAACGAGCGGGCCTTCCACGCGATCACGACGACCGCCGCCGAGACGAAGATCTGCCAGATCGTCCAGCCCGATGGCGCCTTGAACGCCTGCCAGAGCGAGACGAAAAAGGCGACCACGAGCACGGGGGCGGCGAAGTAGTGGTACGCGGGATCCCACCGCCGGTGGGTCTTGAAGTCCTGCGTGGGCGTTTCGGGCATGGTGTTCCTCTCCGTGAAATCCGTCACAGCTTCGGATACGGATTCCCGATAGAATGACGGCCCTTCCGGGCCTGGCCCCACTCTATCCAAAAGGAGACCCCCCCGCATGTTCCGACCCAGAGCCCTCGCGCCGCTGGCGCTCGCCTTCGTCCTCGCGGCCGCTTCCGCGCGCGCCGAGAAGGAGACGTTCCTCCTCGACAAGAACCACACCCAGATCGGATTCAAAGTCCGCCACTTCGTCTCGAAGGTGGGCGGCCACTTCGCGAAGTTCGAAGGGACGATCGTCCTCGACCGCGCCAAGCCCGAAGAGAGCTCCGTCGAGCTGAAAATCGACGCTGCGAGCATCGACACGGGCGTCCCGAATCGCGACAAGCACCTCAACTCGGCCGATTTCTTCGACACCGCGAAGTTCCCCGAGATCACGTTCAAGTCCACGAAGATCGCCGCGAAGGGCAAGGACGCGTACGAGGTCACGGGCGACCTCACGATGCGCGGCGTGACGAAACCCGTCACGCTCACGGTGACCGCGAACGGCTTCGCGAACGACGGCCGCGGTGGCCAGAAGACCGGCTTCGACGTGGCCGGCAAGCTCAACCGCAAGGACTTCGGCGTGAGCTGGAACGCGACCGTCGACCAGACCACGATGCTGTCGGAGGACGTGGACCTCGAGATTTCCGTCGAAGCCAACAAGCCGGCCCCGAAGCCCGCGGCCCCGCCTGCCCCGGCGACGGCGCCGGCCGTCCCGGCCACGAAGTGAGGCTTAGAATCATCTCCCTCCGATGACCGAATCCGCTCTCTCCGCCTTTGGGCCTCGCGTTCCCCGCTCGCACCGTGTCCGCCCGGTCGCGGTCTTCGGCTTCGCCCTCGTCCACGTCGCCGCGGTCGCCGGCGTCGTGGCCCTCGGCTTCTCGTGGAAGGGCGTCGCCCTCGCGGTCGCCTCGTACTACCTGCGCATGTTCGCGATCACGGCGGGCTTCCACCGGTACTTCTCCCACAAGGCCTTCAGGCTGTCGCGCGTTCCGCAGTTCCTCCTCGCGCTGCTCGGCCAGACGTCCGCGCAGAAGGGCGTCCTGTGGTGGGCGTCGAACCACCGCCACCACCACAAGTACTCGGACACCCCCGAGGACATCCACAGCCCGAAGCAGGACGGCTTCTGGTGGAGCCACATCGGCTGGATCCTCTCGGGCCGGTACGACGAGACGGACTTCTCCCGGATCCCCGACCTCGCGAAGTTCCCCGAGCTCGTCTGGCTCGACCGCAACCAGTACGCGTCGACGATGCTCTACGGGCTCCTCACGTTCCTCTGCTTCGGCTGGACCGGCCTCGTGTGGGCCTACTTCGTGTCGACCGTGTTCCTCTGGCACGGCACGTTCACGATCAACTCCCTCATGCACGTCATCGGGCGCCGCGTGTTCCCGACGACCGACACGAGCCGCAACAGCATGTTCTTCGCCCTCGTGACGATGGGCGAGGGCTGGCACAACAACCATCACTTCTACCCGAGCTCGGCCGCGCAGGGCTTTCGCTGGTGGCAGCTGGACGCGAGCTTCTATCTCCTCTGGCTGGGCGAGAAGCTCGGCGTCGTGAAGAACCTGCGCCGCGCGCCGACGGCCGCCGTCATCGCGCGCCTGACGTCCGGTGCGGGCGCCGTCGCCTCGCCGGCGCACCTCGCGTCCGACGCGGCGGACGCGCTCGCCGCGCGGTGGGAGGAGATCCGCTCGGCGGCCAGCGTCGCCGCCCACGCGGCGCTCGTCGAGCTCGAGGCCGCTCGCCTGAGGGCCTCGGCCCGCCTCGAGACGCTCCAGGAGGACTATGCCGCCGCCCGCGCCCGCGCCGGCGTGGCCGCGGAGGCGAAACTCGAGGAGCTCCGCACCGAGATCGAGCGCACGCGGCGCGAGCTGCACGAAACCCTCCAGCGGCTCGTCGAGCAGGCGGAAGGGCTGGGCCTCGCGCCCGCCTGAGGAGACCCATGACCGATCTCTACGCGGAACATCTCGCCCGCCTCGCCACATCCACCGCGCGGGCCCTCGAGGAGACCGGCTTCGACCGGATGGTCGTCCACTCGGGCGTTCCGTTCACGTACTTCGCCGACGACAACGACGCGCCGTTCCACCCGACACCGACGTTCGCGCACTGGGCGCCCGTCGAGGGCCCGTTCCACCTCCTCGACGTCGTCCCCGGGAAGAAGCCGCGCCTCGTGCGCGTACAGCCGCGCGACTACTGGTACGCGCCGCCCGCGCCCGCGCCCGCGTTCGTCGCGCGCGCGTTCGACGTCGCGGACGCGGCGACGTCGGAGGCCGCGTGGAAGGAAGTCGGCAACGGCTTCGCGCGCACCGCATTCGTCGGCGGCGCCGCCGACGAGGCGGCCGCGCACGGCTTCCGCCCCCAGAACGTCAACCCGAAAGGGCTCGTCGCGCGCCTCGACTGGGAGCGCTCGTACAAGTCCGACTGGGAGGCCGAGCAGGTCGCCGTTGCGAACGCAAAGGCCGCGCGCGGCTACCGCGCCCTCGAGAAGGCGTTCCGCGCGGACGCCTCCGAGATGGAGCTCCACCACGCGTACCTCACGGCGATCGGCGACGTGGAGGAGGCGCTCCCGTATACCTCGATCGTCGCGCTCGACGACCGCTCCGCGACGCTCCACTACCACGGCAAGCGCGGCCGGCTGCCGGCTCCCTCGAAGGTCCTGCTCGTGGACGCCGGCGCCACGGTGAACGGCTACGCGTCCGACATCACCCGGACGTGGGTGAAGGAGGGCGTCGAGCCCGTCTTCGCGCGCCTCCTCGACGGGATGAAGGCGCTGCAGGCGAAGCTCTGCCTCGAGGGGAGGCCGGGCCTGCACTACCGCGACTTCCACCTTCGCGCGCAGCGGTACGTCGCGGACCTCCTTCGGGAGGTCGGAGTCCTGAAAGTCTCCTCCGACGAGGCCGTGACGACGCGGCTGACGTTCCCGTTCTTCCCGCACGGTCTCGGCCACTTCCTCGGCCTGCAGGTCCACGACGTCGCGGGCCGCCAGGCCGACCGTACGGGGACGCCCGCGCCCCCGCCGTCCGACCACCCGGCGCTCCGCACCGTCCGGCCGATCGAGGAGCGCATGCTCTTCACGGTCGAGCCGGGCCTCTACTTCATCCCGATGCTCCTCGACCCCGTCCGCGAGGGCCCGCACCGCGCCGCGATCGACTGGGCGCTCGTGGACCGCCTGATCCCCATGGGCGGCATCCGCGTCGAGGACAACATCTTCGTCGGGAAGGACGCGAACCGGAACCTCACGCGAGAGTCGCTCCCCGAGTAGGTCCGTCCGCCCCCGGAGCCTCCATGAAACCGACTCCCCCCGGCTGGCCAAGGCCGGGAAGTTCCCGTTCATGCGGAGCCCGGGACAGGTCGGCGGCGCGAACACCCAGAACATGTTCGTGTACGTCGACGACGTCGAGGCGTGGTTCGCGGAGCGGCTGCGCAGCGCGAAACTCAAGGTATGACCATTTAGGGCGCCTGGTAAATTGGTCCCGAGAGGTCTCGGGCTGAATCGCCATTATTTTCAATGTTTCTCGGCATGGGCTTGACAAGCCCTTTCGGCGCGCCCTATAAATCGCATACCAATCGTGAGCCGGCTCCTATGAAAGGTAAGACCTCACCGGAGAAACTGCCCGGTGCCGCGGGCGGCCAGATCGTGGAGCACGTGCGGCGCCTGCTCGAGGCCGGGCAGCTGAAGCCGGGCGACCGGCTGCCCACGGAACGGGACCTCGCGATCCAGATGGGCGTCAGCAGGCCGTCGGTACGGTCGGGTCTCCGGTCGCTCCAGACGATGGGGATCGTCCGCTCGCTGCAAGGCTCCGGCACGTTCATCACGGACGGGCCGCCGCAGCTCGGCGACGGGCCGCTCCGGTTCCTCGCCGCCCTGCACGGTTTCACGCGTGACGAGATGTTCGAGGCGCGGCGGCTCCTGGAGGCCGGCACCGCCGGCCTTTCCGCCGAACGCGCGACGCCGGAACAGATGGCGACGATGGCGGAAGAGGTCACGGGGATGTTCGCGTCGCTGGACGACCCGCAGCGTTTCCTCGTTCACGACATCCAGTTCCACCGCGCGGTCGCAGCCGGGTCCCAGAACCCGGTGCTCTCGACGCTCATCGACACGGTGGCGGCGATCGTGTACGAGGGACGCCGCCTCACGGTCGAGGGTGCGACCGACCTCAAGGAGTCCGCCGCGTTTCACCGGCGGATCTACACCGCCCTGAAGGCCCGGGACGCCGACGGCGCGCGCCGCGCGATGGACGAGCACCTCACCCGCGCCCGCCGGGCGCAGGCCGAGGAAAAGAAGAAGCCTTCGACCCGCCGCCGCGAGCCGGACAAGGGGGGCCGCCCGTGACGTTCCGTGCGCTGGACCTGGCCGGCCGCGTGGCCGTCGTGGTCGGAGGGACGTCCGGCATCGGACTCGCGCTCGCGCGCGGCCTCGCCGAGGCCGGCGCCGACGTGGTTCCGACCTCGCGCCGGGCCGACGCGGTGTCGCGGGCCGCGGGCGAGGTCCGTGCGCTCGGGAGACGGAGCCTCGAGGTCTGCTCGGACGTCGGCGACCGCGCAAGCCTCGAGAGCGCGCGCGGGGCGGTCCTCGCCGCGTTCGGCCGGATCGACGTCCTCGTGAACTGCGCGGGCCGCACGAAGCGTGCGCCGACGCTCGATCTCCCCGAGGAGGACTGGGCCGCGATCCTCGACACGAACCTCACGGGCACGCTCCGGGCCTGTCAGGTCTTCGGGCGCCCGATGCTCGAGCGCGGCTCGGGCCGGATCGTGAACATCGCCTCGCTCGCTTCGTTCGTCGCGCTTCTCGAGGTCGCCGCCTACGGGGCGAGCAAGGCCGGCGTCGCCGCGCTCACGAAGTCCCTCGCGATCGAGTGGGGGCCGCGCGGCGTGAACGTGAACGCGATCGCGCCGGGCGTCTTCAGGACGCCCCTCAACACCCACCTCCTCGACGGGACCGCCCGCGGCCGCGAGTTCCTCGCGCGGACTCCGATGGGGCGATTCGGGGACGTCGCCGAGCTCGCGGGGGCCTGCGTCTTCCTCGCGTCGGAGGCGGCGAGCTTCGTGAACGGAGAAGTCCTCGCGGTGGACGGCGGGTTCCTCGCGAGCGGAGTGAACCAGTGAAGATCACGAACGTCAGCGCCCGGGACATCCGGTTTCCGACCACGCGCACGCGAGACGGCTCGGACTCGCTCAACCAGGGGGACTACTCGGCCACGTACGTGACCGTCGAGACGGCCTCGGGCCTTAAGGGCCACGGGCTCACCTTCACGAACGGCCGGGGGAACGAGCTCTGCGTCGGCGCCGTGAACGCCCTCAGGTACCACGCCCTCGGGCGGACGCTGGACGACATCACCCGGGACATGGGCTCCTTCGTGCGCAGCCTGACGACCGACGTCCAGCTGCGCTGGCTGGGCCCGGAGAAAGGCATCCTCCACATGGCGACGGGCGCTCTCCTGAACGCCGTGTGGGACCTCTGGGCAAAGCGCGAGGGCAAGCCTCTCTGGAAGCTGCTGGTCGACCTGTCGCCCGAGCAGCTCGTCTCCACGATCGACTTCACGTACCTCTCGGACGCCCTGACGCCCGGGCAGGCTGTCGAGCTCCTGATGCGCGCCTGCGCGGGGAAGTCCGCTCGGGAATCCGAGATGCGCCGAGACGGGTTCCCGGCCTACACGACGTCGACGGGCTGGCTCGGGTACTCCGACGAGAAGGTCCGCAGGCTCTGCCGGGAAGCGCTCGCCGAGGGGTGGACGGCCTTCAAGATGAAGGTCGGCAAGAGCCTCGAGGACAACGTGCGCCGCGCCGCGCTCATGCGCGGGGAGATCGGCCCTTCGAACATCCTCATGATGGACGCGAACCAGTGCTGGGACGTCCCCGAGGCGATCGAGCAGATGAAGGCGCTCGCCCGCTTCGACCCGTGGTGGATCGAGGAGCCGACGTGCCCCGACGACGTCCTCGGGCACGCGGCGATCGCGCGCGCGATCGCGCCCATCCGCGTCGCGACCGGCGAGGTCTGCCAGAACCGCGTCATGTTCAAGCAGTTCCTCCAGGCGGAGGCGCTCCACTTCGTCCAGGTGGATTCCTGCCGCATGGCGGGCATCAACGAGGCCCTCGCGGTCCTCCTCCTCGCCGCGCGCTTCGGCGTTCCCGTGTGCCCGCACGCCGGAGGCGTCGGGCTCTGCGAGTACGTCCAGCACCTGTCGCTGTTCGACTACGTGGCCCTGTCCGGCAGCCTCGAGAACCGGTACTGCGAGTACGTGGACCACCTCCACGAGCACTTCGCCGACCCGTGCGTGATCCGCGGCGCGCGCTACGTCGCCCCGGCGGCGCCCGGAACCAGCATCACGATCAAGGACGCGTCCCTCGACACGCACGAGTTCCCGGGCGGCGCCGCATGGCGGGCGTAGCCGCCGTCGCCGCGGAACGGCCGGCGAACGCGCGGGCGGGACACGAGCGCTGGATCGTCTGCGCCCTTCTCTTTTTCGCGACGACGATCAACTACGTCGACCGCCAGATCCTCTCGCTCCTGAAGGGAACCCTCGACGCCGAGCTCGGCTGGACGAACCAGCAGTTCGGGCTCGTGAATGCGGCGTTCCAGGGCGCGTACGGGCTCGGCCTGCTGGGCTTCGGCTGGTTCGTGGACCGTTTCGGCACGCGGATCGGGTACGCCGTGTCGATCGCGGCCTGGAGCGTCGCGGCGATGGGCCACGCGCTCGTCGGGAGCGTCCGGGGGTTCTTCCTGGCGCGCGCGAGCCTCGGCCTCGGCGAGGCCGGCAACTTCCCCTCGGCGATCAAGTCGGTCGCGCTCTGGTTCCCGGCGAGAGAGCGCGCCTTCGCGACGGCCCTCTTCAATTCCGGCACGAACGTCGGCGCGATCATCGCGCCCGCCACGATCCCCTTCGTCGCCGCCGCCTGGGGCTGGCGGTCCGCGTTCGTGGTCGCGGGCGCGCTCGGCTTCGTGTGGCTCGCCGCGTGGTGGCTGTTCTACGAGGAGCCGGAGCGCCAGCGGCGGGTCTCGGCCGGCGAGCTCGCGTACATCCGCGCCGGACGCGCGGCGGGCTCGAACGCACGCGAGCCGTGGGGCTCCCTCCTCGGCCGGAGGCAGACGTGGGCGTTCGTCGTCGCGAAGTTCCTGACGGATCCCGTCTGGTGGTTCTTCCTCATCTGGCTGCCCGACTTCTTCAGGAAGACCCGCGGCCTCGACATCAAGAAGAGCTGGATCCACCTCGTGACGATCTACGCGATCGTGACGGTCCTCAGCATCGCGGGCAGCTGGGCCACCGGCGCCCTCGCGCGGAGCGGCTGGAGCATCACGCGCGCCCGCAAGACGAGCCTGCTCGCCGCCGCGCTCGCCGTCCTCCCGATCCTCTGGGTCACGCGGGCGTCGGACTGGGGCGCGGTCCTCCTGATCGGACTCGCCGGAGCCGCGCACCAGGCCTGGTCCGCCAACCTCTTCACGACGGTCTCGGACGTGTTCCCGAAGAGCGCGGTCGCGTCGGTCGTCGGGATCGGCGGCATGGCCGGATCGGTCGGCGGGATGCTCTTTCCTCCTTTCGCGGGGGCGATCCTCGACCACTACGAGGCCGCGGGGAGCGCCGCGCCCGGCTACGCGATCCTCTTCGGGATCTGCGCCTCGGCGTACCTCGTCGCGTTCGCGATCCACCAGGCGCTCGCGCCGAGGCTCGAGCCCCTCGCGCCGGAGGCCGCATGACGACGTTTCTCGGCGAGGATTTCCTTCTCGACACGCCCACCGCGGCCGACCTCTACCGCTCCGTCGCGCGCGACCTGCCGATCCTCGACTTCCACTGCCACCTGCCCGTCGAGCTGATCGCCGCGGACCACCGCTTCCGCTCGATCACCGAGATCTGGCTCGAAGGGGACCACTACAAGTGGCGCGCGATGCGCGCGAACGGCGTCGCGGAACGGTTCTGCACCGGCGACGCGTCCGACTGGGAAAAGTTCGAGGCCTGGGCCGGGACCGTCCCGAAGACGCTCCGCAACCCGCTCTATCACTGGACGCACATGGAGCTCCGGCGGCCGTTCGGCATCGACGACCTCCTCGACGGGAAGAGCGCGCGCTCCGTCTTCGAACGGGCGAACGCGCGCCTCGCCGAGCCCGGCTTCACGGCGCAGGGCCTGCTCAGGCAGTTCCGGGTCGCCGTCGTCTGCACGACGGACGACCCGGTCGACTCCCTGAAGCACCACGCCGCGCTCGCGGCGCGCCCCGACCCCGACACGCGCGTCGTCCCGACGTTCCGGCCCGACAAGGTCCTCGCGACGGACGACCCTGCCGCGTGGAACGCCTGGGTGGACCGGCTCGAGGAAGCCGCGTCGCTCTCGATCGGATCTCTCGACGTCCTCCTTCAGGCCCTCGAATCCCGGCACGCGGCCTTCCACGCCGCGGGCTGCCGCGCGTCGGACCACGGCCTCGAGCGTCTCGACGCCGAGCCGTTCTCCGACGCCGACGTCGCGGCCGACTTCGCCCGCCTCCGGAGCGGCGAAGCGCTCGTTCCCGACGAGGCGCACCGCTTCCGGTCCGCGCTCCTGCACCGGCTCGCTCTCCTCGACCACGCGCGCGGCTGGGTCCAGCAGTTCCACCTCGGCGCGCTCCGGAACGTCAACTCGCGGCTCCGGCGCACGCTCGGCGCCGACACGGGCTTCGACTCGATCGGCGACTTCGACCAGGCCCGGCCGCTCGCCCGTTTCCTCGACCGGCTGGACGACGCGAACAGCCTCGCGAAGACGATCCTCTACAACCTCAACCCGGCGGACAACGAGGTCTTCGCGACGATGATCGGCAACTTTCAGGACGGGTCCGTGGCCGGAAAGATGCAGCTTGGCTCGGCGTGGTGGTTCCTCGACCAGCTCGACGGGATGGAGGCGCAGATGCGCGCCCTCTCCGGGATGGGCCTCTTCTCGCGCTTCGTCGGGATGGTCACGGACTCGCGCAGCTTCCTGTCCTACCCGCGGCACGACTACTTCCGCCGGCTCGTCTGCAACCTCCTCGGCCGCGACGTCGCGCGGGGGCTGCTGCCGGACGACCGCGGCCTCCTCGGCCGCCTCGTCGCCGACGTGTCGTACTTCAACGCGCTCGCGTATCTCGGCCTCGAGCCCGGCCGGCTCGGCCGGGGTGCCGTGCCGCCCGCCTGAGAGTGCGATGGAGACGCCGCGCCCCCCCTTCTCCCTCGCCGGCCGCCGGGCCCTCGTGACGGGCGCGTCGAGAGGCCTCGGCGCGGCGATCGCCCTGGGCCTCGCCGAAGCTGGCGCGGACGTCGCGCTGCACGGCAACACCCGATCGCCGGACGACGCGCGCGCGCGCGCCCTCGCCCTCGGGCGCCGCGCCGTCGCCCTCACGGGCGACCTCGCGGACCCCGAGACCCCGGCGCGGCTCGTCGACGAGGCCGTCCGGGCGCTCGGAGGCCTCGACATCCTCGTCAACAACGCGGGGACGATCCGGCGCGCCGCCGCCGAGGACACGACCGACGCCGACTTCTCCCACGTCCTCGCCGTCGACCTCGAAGCCGTGTTCCGGCTCTGCCGGGCCGCGGGGCGCGGGATGCTCGAGCAGGGGCACGGGAAGATCGTCAACGTCGCGTCCCTCCTCTCGTTTCAGGGCGGGATCCGCGTTCCGGCTTACGCGGCCGCGAAGGCCGGCGTCGCGGCGCTCACGAAAGCGCTCGCGAACGAGTGGGCGGCGCGCGACGTCAACGTCAACGCGATCGCGCCAGGCTACATGAAGACGGACAACACGGCCGCCCTGCGCGAGGACCCCGTCCGGAGCCGCCAGATCCTCGAGCGCATCCCGGCGGGCCGCTGGGGCGACCCGGAGGATCTCGTCGGAGCGGCGGTCTTCCTCTCTTCGTCCGCATCCGACTACGTGCACGGCCACGTTCTCGTCGTGGATGGCGGCTGGCTGGGCCGGTGAGCATGCGCGCCCTCGCGCTCGCCGCGGGACTCCTGCTCGCGCCGGCCCCGGCGCGCGGCGAACCGGCGGCGAACGCTCCCCTCGCCGTGCGGCTCGCAGATTCCGTCCTCGCGCGCTGGCCCGACCCGGCGTCGATCAGCGGCAAGGGCTGGGAGTACACGAACGGAATCGTCCTCGCGGGCGTCGCCGAGGTCTACCGGGGGACGCGCGAACCGCGCTTCCTCGCGTACGTCCGCCGGTACGTCGACAGTTCGATGCGCGCGGATGGCAGCTTCGACTTCGGCGAGGACGCCGCCGGCCACAATCTCGACCGCATACAGCCCGGCGTTCTCGTCCTCTTCCTGTGGGACGAGACGCGCGACCCGAAGTACGAGAAGGCGGCTCGCTGGCTGCGCGCCCGCTTCGACGCGTTCCCCCGCAACGCGTCGGGCGGCTTCTGGCACAAGAAAAAGTACCCGAACCAGATGTGGCTCGACGGGCTCTACATGGCCGAGCCGTTCCTCGCGGGCTTCGGGCGGCGCTTCGGCGACGGCGGCTTCTGCTTCACGACTCCGGCGGCGCAAGCCCGCCTGATGGCCGGGCACACGCGCGCCGGGACAGCCGGGCTCCTCCGGCACGCGTGGGACGAGTCCCGCGCCGCCGCCTGGGCGGACCCGAAGACCGGCATGTCGCCGGAGGCCTGGGGCCGTGCGATGGGGTGGTACGCGATGGCGCTCGTCGACGTGCTCGCAGAGCTGCCGGAGGGCCACCCCTCCCGGGCCGGCCTGCGCGACCTCCTGGCCGAGGCGGCGTGCGGGATCCGCGCGACGCAGGACCCGAAGACGGGCCTCTGGTTCCAGGTCATGGACAAGGGAGCCGACCCCGCCAACTGGCTCGAAACGTCCGCGAGCGGCATGTTCGTCTACGCGCTGAAGCGCGGGGCGGACCGCGGCGACCTCGACGCGAGCTACCTCGACGTCGCGCGCAAGGGCTGGGCCGGCCTCCTCGCGCAGGTCTCGGAGGACGCGGCCGGCCGCCCCGTCGTCGTCGGGGCCGTCGAGGGGATGAGCGTCCAGCCGGACTTCGCCGGATACGTCTCGAAGAAGCGGGTCCCGAACCTTCCCCACGGCCTCTGCGCTCTCCTCCTCGCGGGGAGCGCGATGGAAGGACCGGCGCGGACGCGTTCCGCGGCCACGGCCGCCGAAAAGCCCTTTGCCTTCCCCGGCGCGGAGGGCTTCGGCGCGCGCGCGGCCGGGGGCCGCGGCGGCGACACGTACCGCGTCACGACGCTCGCCGACTCCGGGCCGGGCTCGCTCCGCGAGGGCGTCGCGTCCGCGCGCGGCCCGCGCACGATCGTCTTCGACGTCGCCGGCACGATCTTCCTCGCTTCGCCCCTGCTTCTCGACAAGCCGTTCCTGACGCTCTCGGGCGAAACCGCGCCCGGCGGCGGCGTCACCGTGGCGGGCTTCACCACGAGCGTCGCCCGCACCCACGACGTCGTCGTCCGGTACCTGAGGTTCCGGACGGGCGACCGGAACTGCCCCGCGTACCAGGACGACTCCCTCAACGTGTTCCACGCGACGGACGTCATCGTCGACCACGTGTCGGCGTCCTGGAGCGTCGACGAGACGCTCTCCGTGACCCACTCGGACCGCGTGACCGTCCAGTGGTCGATCATCGCGCAGAGCCTCGACGCGAGCTGCCACGAAAAGGGCCGGCACGGCTACGGCTCGCTCCTGCGCTACGGGGACGGGAGCCTCACGTTCCACCACAACCTCTATGCCCACCACGCGAGCCGCAACCCGCGCCTCGGCGACGGCCTGCTGCTCGATTTCGTCAACAACGTCGTCTACGACTGGGGCTTCGAGGCCGGATACAGCGGCCCTGCGGCGGAAGGGAGCCCCCGGCTCAACTACGTCGCGAACGTCCTCGTCGCCGGCCCCTCGACCCCCGCGGACCGGCGCGGCCGCGCCTTTCTCGGCGGCAGCACGGCCACCCTGATTCACCAGCGGGAAAACCGCATCGACGCCGGCTACGCGGTCCCGCCCGCCCCGTCACCCGCGGGAGGGGAGGCCTTCGCCGGCGCCTACATGCTCCGGACGGAGCCGTTCGAAGCCCCGCCGGTCAAGACGGACGAGCCCGGAACGGCTTACCGAAGGGTCCTCCTCGAGGCCGGGACCTCCCGGACGAGGGATGCCGTGGATCGGCGCATCGTGGCGTCGGTCGAGAGCCGGACCGGCGGCCTCATCGACTCGCAGGAGCAGGTCGGCGGCTGGCCCGACGCGGCCCCGTCGGCCAAAAGGTAAGACCACGAGCTGAAATGGACTCCGAACGCTGCCATATGTTTTTCAACTAATGCGCCTGAATCGAAAAGATTGGTCTTACAAGTCTTGACAACCATTAGAGCGTGGTAATAACTTTCAGCCAACCGATCGACTCGATGTTCTCGCACGCCCCGTCGCGGACGGGGCGGCTCTTAGGAGGCCAAGTGCGCAAGTTCCTTCTCGCAGCGGCCCGGTTCAACCTGCTCGCCCTCGTCCTCGCGGCGTCGCTGCCCCTCGCGGCGCAGGACACCCGGGGCTCGATCTCGGGAACCGTGTCCGACGATTCCGGTGGAGCCCTTCCCGGCGTGACGGTGATCGTCAAGAACTCGGAGACGAACCTCGCGAACACGGCCACGACGGACTCGAAGGGCTTCTACCAGGTCCGTCTCCTCCGGCCCGGCACCTACGAGGTCAAGGCCGCCCTGTCCGGCTTCGCGACCGTGAAGCGCACCGAGGTCGTCGTCAACGTCGGAGACTCGCTCCGGATCGACCTCAAGCTCAAGGTCGGCAACGTCGAGTCGTCGATCATCGTGACCGGCGGCGCCCCGCTCGTCGACCAGACCTCGCCGGTGACGGGCCAAGTCGTCAACCGGGAGCAGATCAAGGAGCTCCCGCTGGCCGACGGAACCGCCTACATGCTGAGCCGCATGGCCCCGGGCGTCGTCGAGGTTTCCGATCTTCACTTCGCGCGCCCCGCCGACAACGCGAACCTCGGCCAGATCATCGCGAACGGCGTGAAGGGCGGCAACGACTTCACGCTGGACGGCGCGCCGAACATCGTCGCCCCCACGAACCTCTTCGGCGGGCGCATCGGCTTCTCCCCACCCGCGGACGCGATCGCAGAGTTCAAGGTCGAGACGAACTCCTTCGACGCGCAGCAAGGGCACACCGCAGGGGCGGTCATCAACCTCGCCCTCCGGAGCGGCACGAACACGCTCCAGGGATCGGCGTCGTTCTTCAACCGGAGCAGCAACCGGACCGCGAACTCGCCGTACGCGGTGCGGGCCGGGCAGGACGTCGTGGAGCGGGAGTACGACCGCGGGACCGTGACGCTGAGCGGCCCCATCGTGCCCGACCAGACCTTCTTTCTCGCCACGTACGAGAAGCTGAAGGACCTGACGGGAGAGCCTGCCACCTACACGGTGCCGAGCGAGAAGATGCGCCGGGGCGACTTCTCCGACCTCCTCGCGCTCGGAATCAAGATCTACGACCCGCTGACCGGAACGACGAACCGGACCGCGTTCCCGGGGAACGTCATCCCGACCAACCGGCTCAATTCGATCGCGATGAATCTCCTCTCGTACTACCCGCTGCCCAACCAGCCGGGAAACGCGGACGGGACGAACAACTACTTCTCGAACCAGCCCCGCACCTACAACTACGACGCGTTTCTCCTCAAGCTCGACCAGAAGATCGCCGACGGGCACCAGCTCTTCCTGAACGGCTACTACAACTACCGGACCGAGGACCGGTACAACTGGGCCGGCGTCCAGAACGGTTTCGCCGTGACGCAGGGCCTCGACACGCGGGACAACTTCGGGGCGACGCTCGGTTACACCGGGGTCTTCTCGCCGGAAGTGGTCGGTGACGTGCGGGCCAGCTACTCGAAGTTCGGCGAGCGCCGGCACCCGTCCGACCAGCTCGATCCGGCCGTACTCGGGTTCAACGCCCAGACCGTCGCGCTTTTCCGCGGGTACCAGTACATTCCGCGGTTCGACGTGGCGGGCTTCACGACCCTGGGCGCCCAGCGGTCCGACTACGAACAGGGTTTCAACCGGCCCTTCTACAACTATGGCGTGGCCCCGATCGGGACGTGGATGAAGGGCGACCACACGGTCCGCCTCGGATACGACCTCAGGTACCAGAAATACCTCCTCACGGACGACGGGATGCTGGCGGGCCGGTACAACTTCACGGGCGCCTACACGAGGGCGAGCAACAGCGCCGCCATCCAGCAGGGTCAGGCGCTCGCGCAGCTCCTTCTGGGTCTCCCGACCTCCGGCGGCAACAGCTACATCGACGTCAACACCTCGGGCGACTTCGCCCAGACCAGCCACGCCCTGTTCATCCACGACGAGTGGCGAGTCGACAAGCGCCTCACCGTGAACGCGGGGTTCCGGCTGGAGGTCGAGCGAGGGCTGATCGAGTCGTACAGCCGCAACATCGACGGCTTCGACCTGACCTCCACGAACCCGATCAACGACCAGGCCAGCGCCGCCTACGCCAAGAACCCGATCCCCGAGATCCCGGCGACCGAGTTCCGCGTGCGGGGCGGCCTGACCTTCTCGGACGGGAACATCTACGACACGCAGGTGAAGCCGCTCCCGCGCCTCGGGATCTCGTACCTGATCGACCCGAAGACGGTCGCGCGGGCCGGCATCGGCCTCTTCTCCTTCCCGTACTTCTTCGACGCGATGAACCAGTCCGGGTTCTCCCAGGCGACGCTGCTCGTCTCGACCGACAACAACGGTGCGACGTTCCTCACCGACCTCAACAATCCCTTCCCGAACGGCCTCGGCGTGCCGCCGGGCTCCTCGCTGGGGCTGGGAACCTTCCTGGGACGCGACCTCGTCACGACCGGTAGCTCCATCATCCAGACCGACCGCAAGACGCCCACATACACGCGCTGGCAGGCAGGCCTGCAGCGGGATCTGGGCAAGGGGTGGCATGCGGAGGTGGCCTACATTGGCAGCCAGGGACGCAACCTCCCCGTCCGGCACGACCTGAACGGCCTCCCGAGCCAGTACGTCTCGAACCAGGCCGAGCGCGACACCGCTCAGGAGGCGTACCTCGCCCAGGCCGTGACCAACCCGTACGCCGGTCTGCTCCCGGGGACCAGCTTCAACGGGAAGACGATCCAGCGAGGCCAGCTCCTCAGGGGCTACTCGCAGTTCGGCCGCCTGGCGGTGGAGGAGTACAACGGCTCCGACTCCTACCACTCCCTCCAGGTCACCGGGGGCAAGCAATTCCGGGAAGGATCGTCGATCGTGGCGACCTTCACCTGGTCGAAGCTGATGGACCAGGTGAACTACCTGAACCCGGGCGACGCGACCCTGGAGAAGCGGATCTCGCCGGACGACCGCCCCTATCGCGCCACGCTCGCGGGCATCTGGAAGCTCCCGTTCGGCAAGGGCCGCGCGATCGGGACGAACTGGAACGGAATCCTGGACGCGATCTTCGGCGGGTGGCAGGCCACGGCCGCGTTCCAATGGCAGAAGGGCCAGCCGATCCTCTGGTACACGGGCACGAACAACAGCGCGCCGGTCTGGAACAACATCTACTTCAACCCGGCCTGCGACCCGAAGTCTCTCAGCACCGACTACTCCAACAAGGACGGGAAGATCGGCGGCTTCGACCGGCCGGCCTGGGACATCTCCTGCTTCTACCCGGACGGCGCCTCGGGGAAGACCACGGACCCGAGAATCGCCGTCGGCGAGGCCAACCGCCGGACGTTCCCGACAACCCTCGACAACATGCGGTACCCCGACCTGTACCTCCTCGACATGGGACTGTCGAAGACCTTCGTGATCACGGGTCACGTCGAGCTCCAGGTCCGCATCGAGGCGCTCAACGCGCTCAACTACACCGTGTTCTTCACCCCGGACGTCAACCCGCGGAACGCCACGTTCGGCACGTTCACGACCCAGCGCAACAACCCAAGGGACTTTCAGCTCGGAGCGCGGCTGAGCTTCTGACGTGATCCGGCGGGCCACCCTCCTCCCGGTCGCGGCGGGGACCCTCCTCGCCGCGAGCGTCCTTTCTTCCGCGCCCGAAGGCGTCCGGATCGTCGCCACCAACCTCCTCGACGTCGCCCGACCGGGCGAAGTCGTCGAGGTGCCGGCGGCCACCCTCGCGGCAATGCTGCGCTCGGCCGACCTCGCCGACGCGGCCGTCCTCGACGCCGCCACCCTCGCACCCCTCCCGTCCCAGGCCGTCGACCTCGACGGCGACGGCGTGCCCGACTTCCTCGTCTTCCAGGCGAATCTTGCCGCCGGAGAGGAGCGGACACTCCGCGTCGTGCCCGGCGCCCGGCCGCGGCCCTCGCGCGCCGACTTCCGCGTGCACGGCCGCTTCGTGAAGGAGCGCTTCGACGACTTCGCGTGGGAGAACGACAGGGTGGCGTTCCGCATGTACGGCAAGGCTCTCGAGACGTGGCAGAAAGAGCCGCTCACGAGCAGTGCCGTGGATGTCTGGACGAAACGCACGAGCCGCCTCGTCGTCGACGACTGGTACCTCGTGGACGACTACCACAAGGACCACGGCGAGGGAGGCGACTTCTACTCCGCGGGGAAGACCCGCGGCTGCGGCGGCAGCGGCCTCTGGGCCGGCGGCCGGCTCCACGCCTCCGCGAACTTCCGCGACTCGCGCGTCCTCGCGGCCGGCCCGATCCGCCTCGTCTTCGAGCTCGTCTACGAGGCCTGGGACGCGGGCGGCGTCCGCGTCTCGGAGACGAAACGCGTGACGCTCGATGCCGGCTCGAATTTCAACCGCTACGAAAGCGCATACGCGGCCGCGGGCGGCGGCGCCGTGCCCGCGTGGGCGGCGGGAATCAAGAAGGCCAAGGGCGCGACCGTGAAGCAGGAGCTCAAGGACGGGACGCTCCGGACGTGGGAGACGCTCGGCGACCACGGCCAGCTCGGCTGCGGCGTGATCCTCGACACGTCTTCCCTGGAGAGCTTCACCGAAGCGGACGGCAACGTCCTCGCCGTCGCGAAGAAGGGCGCGCCCGCCCGCTGGTGGGCCGGGTTCGGCTGGAGCCAGGGCGGCGAAACTCCGTCGGCCGAGGCCTGGGATGCCGCCCTCGCGGCCGCCGCGCGCCGGATGCGCTCACCGGTCAGAATCCGCCTCCTGGAGGCGAAATGACGATTGAAAGCCGCCCCGCAGTAGACCGGATTCGCTACGAACGGATGACGCCGTCCGAGCTGCGCGCCGCATTCCTCGTCGAAGGGCTCTTTACGCCCGGCGCGATCCGCCTCGTCCACTGGGAGAGCGAGCGCACGCTCGTCGGCTCCGCGGTCCCGGGCGCATCGCCGCTCCGCCTCGAGGCGCCGGAGGCGATTCACTCTCCCCACTTCCTCGAGCGCCGCGAGCTCGGCGTCGTGAACGTCGGCGGCCCCGGCTCCGTCTCGCTCGACGGGCAGCGATTCGAGATGGCGCCCCGCGACGTCCTCTACGCGGGCCGCGGGACGAAGGACGTCGTCTTCGAGAACGCGGCGGCCGCGAATCCCGCGCTCTTCTGGCTCGTGAGCCACCCCGCGCACGCGACGCACCCCTCCCGGCGGGTCCCGCCGGCCGAGGCCGAGACGGCGCGGATCGGCGACGCCGAGCACGCGAGCGCGCGCGTGCTCCGGCGGCACATCCACGCGCGCGGGGCGACGAGCTGCCAGCTCGTCATGGGCGTGACGGACCTCGAGACGGGCAGCGTCTGGAACACGATCCCGCCCCACACGCACACGCGCCGCACCGAGATCTACCTCTATTTCGACCTCTCGCCGGCGGACGCCGTCGTGCACGTCATGGGGCCGCCGGACGCAACGCGCTGCATGATCGTCCGCAACCTCCAGGCGGTCCTCTCTCCCCCGTGGTCCATGCACTTCGGCGCCGGCACCTCCCGCTACGCGTTCGTCTGGAGCATGGGCGGCGAGAACCAGGAGTTCGAGGACATGCAGGGCGTTCCGGTGGACGCGCTCGGGTGAGACCCGACCGGTCCGCTCTCCTCGCGGCCGTCTTCGGCGGCATCGGCCTCCTCGCCGTCGCGTGCGCGTCGGCGCCGCCCTCGAGCGTCGACCCGTGGACCCGGGCGGCCGCGATCGTCGCGTCGATCCAGCCGCCGAGCTTTCCGGCGAGGACGTTCCCGGTCGGAGACTACGGCGCGCGCGCGGACGGGAGCGACGCCACGCCGGGACTGACCGCGGCCATCGAAGCGTGCCGCCGCGCGGGCGGCGGACGCGTCGTCGTGCCCGCGGGCACGTATCGCACGGGGCCGCTGCTGCTCCTGTCCGGCGTCGACCTCCACCTCGCGCGAGGCGCGGTCCTTCTCTTCGACACCGATCCCGCGCGCTACCTGCCCGTCGTCGCGACGCGCTGGGAAGGCGTGGACGTCATGGGCCTCCGCCCGCTCGTCCGCGCCGCGGACGCCGAGGACGTCGCGATCACGGGCGAGGGCGTCCTCGACGGCGGAGCCGGACCCGAACGCTGGTGGCCGTGGAAGACCGCCTCGAAGCCGGCGCGCGACCAGCTCTTCAAGGACGCGGAGGCCGGCGTCCCGCCCGAGCGCCGCGTCTACGGCGTCGAGAGCTTCCTCCGCCCGTCGTTCTTCGAGCCCGTGCGCTGCCGGCGAGTCCTCGTCGAAGGCGTGACGTTCAAGGGCGCGCCGTTCTGGGTCCTGCATCCCGTTCTCTCGCAGGACGTGACGGTCCGCGGCGTCACCGTGTCCTCCGCGGGGCCGAACAACGACGGCTGCGACCCCGAGTCCTGTTCCGGAGTCCTGATCGAGGACTCGACGTTCGACACGGGGGACGACTGCATCGCGCTCAAGTCCGGCCGCAACGCCGACGGGCGCCGCGTGAACGTCCCCGTCGAGCGCGTCGTCGTCCGCCGGTGCCGCATGCGGGCCGGGCACGGCGGCGTCACGATCGGCAGCGAGGTGACGGGCGGCGCGCGCGACGTCTTCGTGGAGCGCTGCACGATGAGCAGCCCGGACCTCGAGCGCGGCATCCGGATCAAGTCGAACGCGATGCGCGGCGGCACGGTCGAGAACGTCTTCGTCCGCGACGTCGAGATCGGCGAGGTCCGGACTGCGGTCGACGTCGACCTCACGTACGAAGAGGGAGCGAAGGGTTCGTTCCAGCCCGTCGTCCGCAACGTCCGGATCGAGCGCCTCACGGCCGCGAAGGCCGTGCGCGCCTTTCTCCTCAAGGCGATTCCGGGAGCGCCGATCTCGGGCCTCACCGTGAGCGGATCCGCGTTCCGCGGCCTCACGGAGCCGAGCGTCGTTCAGGGCGACGTCTCGCTCGCGCTCGAGAACGTCACGTTCGACCCACCCCGTTTCGGCCCGCCGCCGCGGTCCTGAAGCTCCAGAGCGGACCCGGCACCGTGCCGCCTTCGGTGACGGCGTCGACGCGCCAGTAGTATGTCGCACCGGGCTCGAGCGGCCCCGTCGCGAAGGCGTTGCCGGAGGCCTCGCCAGCCGCCGGCGGTGGCGCCGACCGCCCGAAGAAGACGCGGTGGGACGTCGCACCCCGGGCGGGAGCGAAGACGAGCGTCGCGCCGCCGGGCGGGACGCCGCCGCGCCCGTCGCGCGGCCGCGGCAGGCTCGCGAACGGCAGGACGGGCGGCAGGTCGTTCTCGGGATCCCACGTGCCGCGGAACGTCCAGAGCGGGTCGATTCGCGCGGCCTCCGGCGCTCCGGGCGCGTCGGCGAGGTTGTCCTTGGACCAGGGCTTCTCGCCGCCCGCGGCGCGGCAGCCGGAGTAGAAGACGCGCAGGCCGAACGCGAAGGTGGTCGGTTCCCGCGCCAGGAAAATCGGCCGATCCGCCATCGCCGCCGAGAACCGCGCGTCGAGGAGGTAGATCTGTCCGTCGCGTGTGAAGCGGCCGAGTGCGAAGCCCGGCACGCCGTCGAAGGAGCAGTGGTCGACGACGAGGCGGTGAGACGGGTCCTTTCCCCCGTCGTGCCAGAGAGCCGCGGTGCGGCTGCGGCAGAAGAAGCGGCTGTCCGCGACCCACGCGTCGCCGCGCGGACAGAAGAGATCCACGTGGCCCTCGAAGAAACAGTCCGCGTGGAAGTACTGCCCGTCCTCGGAGTTCCAGAGGCTCAGCGTGTCGCCACCGTCGGAGACGAAGTCGGCCGACAGCGTCGCGATGCGGGTCGTCCCCGCGCCGCTCCGCACGACGAACTGGTGGTCGTCGCTCCCGGTGAGGCGCCCGGCCGTGTTGCGCGCCGTCAGGTTCGCGAGGACGAGGTCCGTCACGCCGTCCCCGACGTTCACGACCGCGGCGCCCCAGTCGTCCGGATGCGTCTCGCGCCAGCAGGAGCGCAGCTCGGGGAAAACGATCTCGGTCGCGCTGCGGTCCTCGCCGACCAGTGCCACGCGGCTCTTCGTCAGGAAGACCTTCTCGCGGTACGTGCCGCGCTTCACGAACACGACGCGCATCCGATCCGCGCGGGCCGGCAGCGCGTCGAGCGCGGCCTGGATTGTCCGGAAGTCGCCGCTCCCGTCTGAGGCGACGACGAGGTCGACTCCCGCCTCGCGCCGCGCCTTCGCCGCCGGAGGGGCGGCGGCCCAGGCGGCCGCCGCGACCCCCGCGAGCGCGAGGGCGGCGGCGCGTCTCACCGCACCACCCGGGCCCCCTTGGTCTTCAGGACAGCTTCGACCTCGCGGCGGTCCACCATCGAGGTGTCGCCCGGCGTCGTCATCGCGAGGGCCCCGTGCGCCGCGCCGTACTCGACGGCCGCCGCAGGGCCCTTGCCTTCCAGGAACGCGAAGGCGAGCCCGGACGCGAAGCCGTCGCCGCCGCCGACGCGGTCGTAGATCTCGAGGTTCTCGCGCCGCGTCGCCTCGTGGAACGCTCCGTCCGCCCAGAGGATCGCGCCCCAGTCGTTCAGCGTCGCCGTCTTCGCGTTGCGGAGCGTCGTCGCCGCGACCTTGAAGTTCGGGAACTCCCGGACGGCCGCGAGGATCATCTTCCTGAACTTCGACGGGTCCAGCTCCGAGAGGTGCCCGTCCGTTCCCTCGACCGCGAAGCCGAGGCAGGCCGTGAAGTCTTCCTCATTGCCGATCATGACGTCGACGTGCGGCGCGATCGCGCGGTTCACGCGCCGCGCTCCCTCGAGGCCGCCCTGGCTTTTCCAGAGCGACGCCCGGTAGTTGAGGTCGTACGACACGACGGTCCCGTGCCGGTGGGCGCACGCCACGGCCTCGAGGACGACCTCGGCCGTGTGCTCCCCGAGCGCCGCGAAGATCCCGCCCGTATGGAACCAGCGCACGCCCTCCTCGCCGAAGAGCCGCTCCCAGTCCACCTCGCCCGGCTTCAGCTGGGACGCGGAGGAATGCCCGCGGTCCGAGCAGCCGAGCGCAGGCCGGATCCCGAAGCCCTTCTCCGTGAAGTTCAGGCCGACGCGCGTGTTGCGGCCGATCCCGTCGAAGTCTCGCCAGACCAGGTGCGAGACGTCCACCCCGCCCTGCAGGATGAAGTCCTCGACGAGGAGGCCGAGGTCGTTCTTCGGGAGCGCCGTGACGACGGTCGCGCGCTTCCCCCAGCACTTCCGCATCGCGCGGGCGACGTTGTACTCGCCGCCGCCCTCCCACACCTGAAACGTGCGCGACGTGCGCACGCGGGAGGCGCCCGGGTCGAAGCGGAGCATGATCTCGCCGAGAGCGGCGCAGTCCCACCGGCACTCGGCCGCGGGCCGGAGCGTGAGCGCGGCCATCAACCCCTCCCGCGGACCTTCGCGATGAGCGCGAGGCACTCGCGGACGCGCCGCTCGATCCCGTCGAAGTCGCGCCGGGCGACGAGGTCCTTCGTCAGGAGATTCGTTCCGATTCCCACGCACGCGACGCCCGCGTCGAACCAGCTCTTCAGGGACGCCTCGTCGTTCACGGCGCCGCCCGTCGGCATGAGGCGCGTCCACGGACAGGGGCCGAGGACCGACTTGACGAAATCCGGGCCCCCGACGGCGCCGCCGGGAAAAATCTTCACGATCTCGCAGCCGAGCTCCTCGGCCTCGGAGATCTCCGTCGCGCTCCCGCAGCCCGGGCTGTAGGGCACCTTGCGCCGGTTGCAGAGGCGCGCGACCTCGGCATTGAGGACGGGTCCGACGACGAAGCGGGCCCCGTTCGCGATGTAGAGGGCGGCCGTGGGCGCGTCCACGATCGAGCCGACGCCGAGCGCGACGCGCGGCTCGGATTTCGCGAGGTGCCGCGCGAGCTCGAGAAAGACGTGCGGCGCGAAGTCTCCGCGGTTCGTGAACTCGACGCACCGCGCCCCTCCGCGGGCGCAGGCCGCGAGGATCCCGCGCGCAACCTCGACGTCGGGCTCGTAGAAAACCGGAACGAGGCCCGTCTCGACCATGGCGTTGAGGACGGCCATGCGATCCCAACTCACGGCATCTCCTTTTGCCCCAGATGGGCTCCGAATTGGTCGGACCATTTTATCTTAGACGATCGGCTCCCCTCCGTCCAGCGCGGGCGGACCCGGCGCCGCCGAGTCCGAGCGACACGTCCCTTATAGTCCGGCGCGATGTCCGCGACTCTCCATCGGTCCGGCGAGACTCCCCGAATGGCCCGCTTCCGGCAGCCCGCCGAATGGGACCGGCACGAGGCCGTGTGGCTCGCGTGGCCGAGCCACGAGGACCTCTGGGAAGACGCGCTGCCCGGCGTCCGGGCCGCGTTCACGCAGTTCGCGGCCGCCATCGCGGACCGCGACGTGGCGGGGAATCCCCGGGGCGAACGCCTCAACGTCCTCGTGCCGGACGACACGAACGGCCGCCTCGCGGCGACGGCGCTCGCGGGCCTCGGCGCGCGCTTCTTCGTGATCCCGTTCGGCGACATCTGGCTGCGCGACACCGCGCCGGTCTTCCTCGTCGGGCCGGGCCACCAGCGCGCGGCGGCCTCGTTCCGGTTCAACGGCTGGGGCGGCAAGTACGTCCTCCCGCACGACGACGCGGTATCGGAACGCGTCGCGATGGCTTCCGGCCTCCCGGCGTATCGCTTTCCCTGGATCCTCGAGGGCGGGTCCGTGGAGGTGGACGGCGAAGGCACGTGCCTGACGACGCGCCAGTGCCTCCTGAACCGAAACCGCAACTCCGGGATGTCGCCCAAGGCGATCGAGGACGGCCTCAGGGACGCGCTCGGCGTCTCGACGATCCTGTGGCTCGGCGACGGCCTCCTCAACGACCACACGGACGGGCACGTCGACACGACCGCGCGTTTCACCGCTCCCGGCGAGGTCGTGTGCATGGCGCCCTCGGGCAGGGACGACCCGAACCACCGCGTCCTGCTCCAGATCGCGCGCGACCTCGCGAAGATGCGCGACGCGGCGGGCCGCCCGCTACGCGTCACGGCGGTCCCCTCGCCCGGCCTCGTGACGGACCCGGATGGCGAGGTCATGCCCGCGAGCTACGTGAACTTCTACATCGCGAACACGACGGTCGTCGTGCCCGCGTACGGCGTCCCGAACGACGAAACCGCGCGCGCGGCGATCGGGCGGCTCTTTCCCGGGCGCCGCGCCGTCTCCATCCCCGCCCGCCAGCTCCTCGAAGGCGGCGGCGCCTTCCACTGCATCAGCCAGCAGGTGCCCGCATGACGGAAGTCCAGAACGTCACCTTCGCCGCCGTCCAGTGCGCCCTCGGGGGCTCCGTGGAGGAGAACGTCGCGAAGGTCGAGTCCCTCGTCCGCGCCGCGGCGAAGAAGGGCGCGACGGTCATCCTCCCGCCCGAGCTCTTCGAGGGGCCGTACTTCTGCCGCGAGGAGCGCGACCGCTACTTCGCGTGGGCGAGGCCCGCCGAGGGCCACCCGACGATCGCGCGCTTCTCCGCGCTCGCGAAGGAGCTCGGCGCCGCGATCCCCGTCTCGTTCTTCGAGAAGGCCGGCCACGCGTACTACAACAGCCTCGCGATGGTGGACGCGGACGGGACCGTGATGGGGATCTACCGCAAGAGCCACATCCCGGACGGCCCCGGGTACGAGGAGAAGTTCTACTTCCGCCCCGGCGACACGGGATTCGTCGCGTGGAACGCGCGGCCGGCGCACCTCGGCGTCGGGATCTGCTGGGACCAGTGGTTCCCCGAGGCCGCGCGGTCGATGCTCCTCGCGGGGGCCGACGCCCTCCTGTACCCGACGGCGATCGGCTCGGAGCCCGAGAATCCGGCGCTCGACACGCGCGACCTCTGGCAGCGCGCCATGCTCGGCCACGCCGTGAGCAACGTCGCGCCCGTGATCGCCGCGAACCGGGTCGGGAACGAGGGCGGGCAGGTCTTCTACGGCTCTTCGTTCGTCGCGAACCAGCGCGGCGAGAAGCTCGCCGAGCTCTCCCGCGAGGAGGAGGGCGTGGCCGTGGCGACGATCGACCTCGCGCAGGTCCGCCGCGACCGCGCGTCGTGGGGCTTCTTCCGCGACCGGCGGCCGGACCTCTACGGCCGCCTCACAACCTGACCGACGACGCGCGAACCCTTACGTTGCTCTTCTCAGCAGCCAGAGAGCCGCTCCAACGAGAAGGAGGCCGAAGAAGGCCAGGCTCGAATTGGAGAGCGCAGGCACGGCCGACGACCCAGGCCCTCCCGCCGGGGTCGGAGACGGAGTCGGAAGAGGCGTCGGCGTCGGGGTCGGGATCACGGTGGGCGTGGCCGTGGCCGTCGGAGTTGGAGTCGGCGTGGGCGTCGGACCGGCGCTGGCGGTCAGGCAGGCCGAGAACTCCGACGTGTTGTTCAAGGGATCCGTCGCGGTCGCCGTAATGACGGTCTGGCCGGGCGGCACGGCGAACGACAAACCGCTGAAGCTCGCGTTGCAGGCGCCATCCGTGGTCACGGTCGCAAACCCGAGGAACGTGCGCCCTTCGCCGTTGCCCGACGCGTTGCACGCAATGTTCGAGTAGAACTCGACGCGGAAGATGGTCGACGCCGTGCTGTTGAGCGTTCCCGCGATCGTGACGTTACCCGCCGAGAGGACGGCCGAAGCCAGGATCGGGAAGTTCTGGCGGTTGTTGGCGCCGCCGTCTGCGTCGCACGCATCGTTCGCGGTCGGGCTCGTTGAGCCCGACAGACTGATCCCGAGCCCCCCGCTCACGCCGTTTCCGTAGATCGAATTCCCGAGGATTGCGTTTCCCGTTCCCGCGATCACGTAGACGCCTTCGAAGTTGTTGTTCGCGATCACGTTCGCCTCGGCGGCCGTCGTCCCGCCCACGCGGTGACCGCCCGCACCGGCGAGGTAGATCCCGTCGTCGAAGGACGCGCCGCCGCCGGTTCCGTTCCCGAGCGGCGAGACGCCGTCGGCCGCAGTTCCGATCCGGTTGCCGACGATCACGGCTCCGCTGCTGTTGACGCCGATCCCGGCGCTTCTGTTCCCCGAGATGACGTTGCAAGCCCCGGTGCAGGCGCCTGACGGGGTCACGCCGATTGTGCCGCCGATCGTCGCGCCCGTCGACGTCACGGCGACGCCTTCCGCACCGTTCGGAACGGCCGCTGTGCCGGCGGCGTTCGTCCCGATGTAGTTGCCCCGGACGACCACGTTGGCTGATCCGCTCACCACGCTCAGGCCGGCCCCGAGGTTGCCGGAGACGACGTTGCGGTCGGCCGCGGTCGTTCCCCCCACCGTGCAGCCCGCCGCTCCGGACAGGGTGATGCCGCTGGCGCCGTTGGCCCGCGCGACCGTTCCCGTGACGTCGATTCCGACGTAGTTTCCGGCGATCGTCGTGCCACCGCTCGTCGAGTCGACGAAGATCCCGCCCCCGGCGAACCTCTGGACGACCAGGCCCCGGATCATGCACGGGCCGCCGGCGAAAACATTGAGACCCACGGGAGTCCCACCGAGCCCCACGCCGTCAAGGACGATGATGGGCGCACCCGCGAACCCTGGCTGTGTCGTCCCGTCGATCACGACGGGCTTTCCGATGCCCGGCAGAGCGGACGTCAACGCGATCGTCTGGACGCCGCTCCCGATCGCGAACCGGATCGTGTCGGCGGTCCCGTAGGCGCCGACCGCCACGACGTCCGCGTTGACGTTCGCCCCGAGGTTGATGGAGAAGATCGCCTCACGCAAGGTCACGCCGCCGTCGACCGCGACCGTGTCGCCATTGCTCGTGACTGAAATCGTCGCGGCATGAATCGGGAGTGCAGCCAAAGCCGCAGCCATGCACGCGAGCGCCCGGGAGAGCGTCCTGCCCATGAAGTCCTCCGTTTGAGTCTCTGTATCGGCGGCGGACGCTAGCACCGGCTCGCCCCGAACGACAACGAAAAAGTATGCCGTGCTACTCCTTCAAGTATGAGATGGGGGTCTTGACAGCCCCCCCCTGCCGGTTATCTGCTTCCCTTACACAGTCATCCGACCAAGGAGGGGTTTCCATGGGCCTGACCCGACGAACCTTCCTGAAGGCGGGAACTGCCGGCGGAGCCGTCGCACTCGGCTTCGACCTGCAGGAAGCCCGCGCCGAAATGCGCGAGTTCAAGATCTCGCGCACGACGGAGACGCGCTCGACCTGCCCGTACTGCTCGGTCTCGTGCGGCGTCATCATCCACACGCTCGGCGACCGCGCGAAGAACGCGTCGGCCTCGGTCGTCCACGTCGAGGGCGACCCGGACCACCCGATCAACCGCGGGACGCTCTGCCCCAAGGGCATCACCCTCAAGGAGGACATCCAGCACGCGCACCGGCTCACGAAGCCGATGGTGCGGCGAGCGGGGTCCGATAAGTGGGAAGACGTCTCCTGGGACGACGCGATCGCGGGGGTCGCGAAGCAGATCAAGGCGACGCGCGACAAGTGCTTCGTCGCGAAAAACGCCAAGGACCAGGTCGTCAACCGCAATCCGGGCATCGGCCTCATCGGCGGGTGCACGGACACGAACGAGTTCAACTTCCTGATGTGGAAGACGGGGGCGGCGCTCGGCGTCGTCTACAGGGACTCCCAGGCCCGGGTATGACACGGACCCACGGTGGCCAGTCTGGCCGCCACGTTCGGGCGCGGGGCGATGACCAACGGATGGGTCGACATCAAGAATGCCGACGTCGTCTTCGTCATGGGCGGGAACCCCGCCGAGAACCATCCCTGCGGCTTCAAGTGGGCGATCGAAGCCCGCAAGACCCGTAACGCGAAGATCGTCGCGGTCGACCCGCGCTTCACGCGCACGGCGGCCGTCGCGGACCTCTACTCTCCGATCCGCGCCGGCACCGACATCGCGTACCTCAACGGCATCATCCGGTACGCGATCGAGAAGGACCGCTTCCACGCCGACTACGTGAAGGCCCACACGAACGCGGGTTACGTCATCGGCGAGAAGTACGGCTTCACCGAGGGCCTCTTCACGGGCTGGGACACGGAGAAAGGCGCCTACGACAAGGCCGCCTGGGCCTACGAGGCCGACGCGAAGTCGAAGGGCTACGTCGTCGACGAGACGCTCCAGAACCCGCGCTGCGTCTTCCAGCTCCTGAAGGCCCACGTCGACCGCTACACGCCCGAGATGGTTTCGCGGATCTGCGGCGTGCCCGCCGAGACGTTCGTCAAGGTGGCCGAGATGGTCACGTCGACGGGCACTGCGGCGAAGGTCGGGACGATCCTGTACGCCCTCGGCTGGACGCAGCACTCCACGGGCGTCCAGATCATCCGCACGGCGGCGATGCTCCAGCTCCTGCTCGGGAACGTCGGGCGGCCCGGCGGCGGCGTGAACGCGCTGCGCGGCCACTCGAACATCCAGGGCGCGACCGACATGGGCGGCAACACGGAGATCCTGCCCGGCTACCTGAAAGTCCCCGTGCCGGCCCAGACGAACCTCAAGGAGTACCTCGAGGCCGTCACGCCGACGACGCTGAACAAGGTCGCGTGGGCGTCCATGAACTACTGGCAGAACTACCCGAAGTTCATGACGTCGCTCCTGAAGGCGCTCTGGGGCGCGAAGGCGACGAAGGAAAACGACTTCGGCTACGCGTGGCTCCCCAAGATCGACGGGCTGTACACGTGGACGCACATGTTCGACGACATGTATCGCGGCACGTCCAAGCGCGTGGGCGGCACGGAGGCCGGGCCCGAGGGCCTCATCTCGTTCGGCATGAACCCCGTCGGGACCGGCCCGAACACCCCGAAGATGGTCGCGGCCCTCTCGAAGCTCAAGTGGCTCGTGATGGTCGAGAACGTCGAGAACGAGACGGCGCAGTTCTGGAAGGCCCCGAAGGAATACGGCGGCGCGGATCCGGCGAAGATCGCGACGGAGGTCTGGCTCCTCCCCGCGGCCCTCTTCGCCGAGAAGGACGGCAGCTTCACGAACTCGGCGCGCTGGGCGCAGTGGAAGTGGAAGGCCCTCGACCCGCCGGGCAAGGCGAAGCCGGACGCCGAGATCCTCGCCCGCATCGTCCTCGCCGTGAAGGACCTCTACCGGAAAGAGGGCGGCGTGTTCCCCGAGCCGGTCCTCAACTTGTCGTGGTCGTACACGAACCCGGTCTCCCCCGACCAGTCCGAGGTCCTCAAAGAGGTCAGCGGCAAGGCGCTCGCGGACATCCCCGACCCGAAGGACAAGACGAAGGTTCTCAAGGCCGCCGGCCAGCAGCTCGACGGCTTCGGCCAGCTGCAGGACGACGGCTCGACTCTCTGCGGCAACTGGCTCTATGGCGGCTGCTTCACCGAGGCGGGCAACCTCACGCAGCGGCGCAACAACGCCGACCCGCTCGGCCTCGGGATGTTCCACCAGTGGGCGTTCTCGTGGCCCGCGAACCGGCGCGTCATGTACAACCGCGCGTCCGCCGACAAGGACGGCGTGCCGTGGGACGCGACGCGGGCCGGGATCAAGTGGAACGGCGAGAAGTGGGTCGGCGACGTGCCGGACATCAAGCCCGACAGCAAGCCGGGCGAGTTCGGAGCTTTCATCATGAACCCCGAGGGAGTCGGCCGGCTCTTCGCGCCGGCGCTCAACGACGGTCCGTTCCCCGAGCACTACGAGGCCGTCGAGGCGCCTGTCGCGAACCCGCTGCACCCGAAGGTGAGCGCGAACCCCGCCTCGAAGAAGTTCGCGTCCGACAAGGATCTTCCGTACGCGACGCCGGACAAGTTCCCGGTCGTCTGCACGACGTACAGGCTCACGGAGCACTTCCACTACTGGACGCAGCACAACCCGAAACTGAACATGATCCAGCCCGACTTCTTCTTCGAGATCCCCGAGGAGTACGCGAAGGAGCTGGGCGTCGCGAACCGCGGGAAGATCACCGTCTCCAACCCGCGCGGCTCCATCACGGCGATGGCGATGGTCACGAAGCGCCTCAAGCCGATGAAAGTGGACGGCAAGAACGTCTGGCAGATCGGAATGCCGATTCACTGGGGTTTTGCGGGAAATCCGGGGCACACCGGACCTCTCGCAAACTTCCTGACGCCGTCCGCGATCGACCCGAACACGTGGACTCCCGAGTTCAAGGCCTTCCTCGTGAAGGTCGAGAAGGCTTGAGGAGGCGGCCATGAGCGTTCAGAACACTCTCGAGGTCGTCCGCTCCTCCGCGCAGGTCTGGGGCTCCGGCTCCGGCCTGCGCTCCCTCCCGACCGTCTCGAAGCTCGTCGACACGTCCACGTGCATCGGCTGCAAGGCCTGCGAGGTCGCCTGCCAGGAGTGGAACGACCTCAAGGCCGTCGCCACCGCCAACGACGGCGACTACCAGACCCTCAAGACGCTCGACGCCGAGTTCTGGAACCTGATCCGCTTCGACGAGCAGGAGGTCGACGGCGGCATCAAGTGGCTCATGCGCAAGGACCAGTGCATGCACTGCGCCGAGCCCGGCTGTCTCGAGGCCTGCCCCGCTCCCGGCGCGCTCGTCCAGTACGCGAACGGCATCGTGGACGTGAACCCGGCCCAGTGCATCGGCTGCGGCTACTGCGAGACGGGCTGCCCGTTCGACGTGCCGCACTTCTCGGCGAAGACCGGGAAGATGGGCAAGTGCACGCTCTGCGTCGACCGCGTGTCGGTCGGCCTCGAGCCGGCGTGCATCAAGGCCTGCCCGACCGGCTGCCTCCACTTCGGCACGAAGGAGCAGATGGTCGCAATGGGCAACCAGCGCGTCTCCGCCCTCAAGGCGGCGGGATTCGCGCAGGCCGCGCTCTACGACCCGATGGGAGTCGGCGGCACGGGCGTCGTGACGGTTCTCGCGTTCGGCGACCACCCCGAGTGGTACGGCGGCCTCCCGAAGGCGCCGCGCATTCCGATGGCGGTCACGTTCTGGAAGAAGTGGCTCCGCCCGATCGGCTTCCTCGCGATCTTCGGCGCCATCGTCGGCGCGTTCGGCCATCACCTCTACCACGGCAACAAGGGTCAGGTGGACCCGGGCCCCGTCGGGCCGGACGAGAAGGGCTGAGGGAGGCGCACATGAGCAAAGTCGTCCGTCAGATCGGCTTCGACGAAGGCGCCTACGTGGCCCGCGAGAAGGAAGACGTCGTCGTCGGCAACGAGATCATCCGCCACCGCCTCTCCTCGCGCGTCATCCACTGGGCCGTCGCCGACACGTTCTTCGCCTGCCTCTTCACGGGGCTCCCGATCTGGACCCCCGTGTTCGGCTGGATGGCGACGCTCGTGGGCGGCATGAGCGTCTGCCGCCTCGTCCATCCCTGGTTCGGCCTCGCCTTCGCGCTCTCGTCGCTCGTCATGGCCGTCCACTGGTGGACGGAGATGGAGATGACGAAGGAGGAGCGCGGCTGGGTCGGGCCGAAGCTCCTCGAGTATCTGAGCGACCGGGCGAATCACGACAAGATCGGCAAGTACAACGGCGGGCAGAAGGTCTACTTCTTCACGTCGAAGCTCGGCGCCCTCGGCCTTCTCGTGTCCGGCGTCGTCATGTGGTACGCGACGTCGTTCCCGGCGTGGGCCCGGCAGGTCGCGTTCCTCCTCCACAACTTCAGCTTCATCCTCTTCACGGTCTCCCTCGTCTTCCACATCTACCTCGCAGCCGTCGCCGAGCCCGGCACGTTCAATTCGATGACGCGCGGGACGGTGTCAAAGGCGTGGGCCCGCATCCACCACCCGAAGTGGTACCGCGAGCTCATGGGGCTCGAGAAGTAACCTCTCGCGGACGGGACGTCCCGGAACGGCGGGGGCGCTGCGGCGCCCCCGCTTCGTCTCAGGCTACGGAAGACGACCTCCGGCACGCGGGCGTTCTCGCCGCAGAACCGGCCGCATAATATGCTTGCCGATTCGATGAAAGGACTCGCGATGAACAAACGCATCGTCGCCTCGAGACCTGAAGAAGGCCCACGACGAGATGTTTTTCAAGTAGTGGAGTGACCAAGACCCTCGATCCGGCGGCGGCCTTCGAGGCCCGGGCGGCGCGCGCCGCCGGCCTCGTCGCCGCCGCGCCTCTCGTCGCCGAGCCGCTCGCGTTCGCCTCGGGCCTCTTCCGGCTGCAGGGGCGGCTCGCCGCGGCCGTCCACGCGCGCCACGTGGACGCCGCCTTCAAAGGGACTCCCGCCGACTTCCCCGGGGTGCTCGACCTCTTCGCGCCGCTGCTGACGTACGCAGCCGAGAAGGGGCCTCCCGAGCTGGCTGAAGCCGCGAAGGCGCGGCATGCCGACGCCGACGAGACGGCTCTCGCTCGCCTCTCGGTCTACTGGAGCGGCGAACGCGAGGCCCGCGAGGACTACCTCTCGCGCGCGTTCCTCAGGCCTTACGCCGAGGTCCTCGCCGCGCGCGGCGTGACGCTCGAGCGTCCGCGCCGCGAGGGTCACTGCCCCGCGTGCGGGAACGGCGCCGTCGTGAGCGTGCGGCGCGAGGTGCCCGAGTCGATGGGCGCGGCGCGTTCGCTCGCCTGCGCGCTCTGCGGCACCGAGTGGCCGTTCGCGCGCATCCGCTGCGCCGCGTGCCACGAGGAGGACCCCGCGAAGCTCCCCTCGTTCCGGACGGAGGCGCATCCCGCGGTCCGCATCGAGGCGTGCGAGACGTGCCGGCACTACGTGAAGTCGCTCGACCTCACGCTCGACGCGCGACCTCTGCCCGAGGTGGACGACCTCGTCTCGCTCGCGATGGACCTCTGGGCCGTCGAGGAAGGCTGGACGCGGCTCGAGCCGGGCTGGGCGGGGATCTGAGACCGTGAAGGCCTCGCTTCTCGCGCTCGTTTTCGTCGGCGGCGGGATCGGCTCGGTGTGCCGCTACGCGATGGCCGCGGCCCTGCAGCGGAACGCGCCCGGGCCGTTTCCCGTCGGTACGTTCTCGGTGAACCTCGTCGGGTGCTTCGCCATCGGCCTCGTCGGGGCGCTCGGGCTCGAGCGCGCCGCGCTCTCGCCCGAGGCGCGCACGTTCCTCATGGTCGGCATCCTCGGAGGGTTCACCACGTTCTCCTCGTTCGCGTGGGAGACGCTCGGGCTCCTGAGCGTGAAGGACGTCCTCCGCGCGACGCTCTACGTCGGCGGGTCCGTGTTCCTCGGGCTCCTCGGAACCCTCCTCGGCCGTTCGATCGGGAGGCTCGGCTCATGAAGGACGCGACGACCGCGAAGCTTCTCCGGATCCACATCGGCGAGCTCGACCGCGCCCGCCACCGGCCCCTCTTCGAGGTCCTCGTCGCCGAGGCGCGGGAGGGCGGGCTCTCCGGCGCGACGGTCCTGCGCGGCATCGAGTCTTACGGCGCCTCCAGCATCGTCCACCGTGCGCGGCTCGTCGAGCTCTCGGAGGACCTCCCGATCGTCGTCGAAATCGTGGACACCGACGAGAAGATCCGCGGCTATCTCGAGCGCATCGATCCGATCCTCGAGGAGGCCGCGTGCGGCGTCCTCATCACGATGGAGAAGGTCGACGTCCTGCGCTGGGCGCCGAAGAAGAAGGCCTAACCGAGCTGCGGCATCTCCGGCGCCGCCTCGGTTTCGGGCTCCGCGGCGCGCAGGGCGTCCCACGCCGTCGCGAGCCGCTCCGTCGTCCAGCCGAGGAAGATGCCGTCTCCGCGCCAGAGCGTCGCATCCGGAGTGAGCTCGATGCGCACGATCCGGCCCGCCCCCTGCTCCGTTTCCACGGAGAGCGCCCAGGCCGAGAAGGTGTGCGCGACGTCGCGCGCGCGCGCCGCGACCCGCTCGACGCGGTGGACAGAAATCAGAATTCCTTCGAGTGGGTCGAAGTCGGAGTCTCCGCTCATCGAAGGATCCTAGAACGAACCGGGGAGCGCGGCGCTCAGCGGCCCGTCCCGGGCGCGGCGGGGCGCGGCGCGCCTTCGGCCTCGCCCACGAAGGGTACGAAGCGTACGGGCAGGACGCTCTTCTCGGTGTAGCCGCCGCCCTGACGCTCGATGACCTTCAGCTCCTGGTAGAACGAGCCCACGGGAATCACCATGCGCCCCGTCGACGCGAGCTGCTCGAGGAGCGGCGGCGGGATGCGCTCGGGCGCGGCCGTCACGAGGATGCCGTCGAACGGCGCCTCCTCGGGCCAGCCGCGGTAGCCGTCCGCGGCGCGCACCTCGACGTTCCGGATGCCGAGCTCCTTCAGCCGGGCCGCCGCCTCGGAGGCGAGCTCGGGCCGGATCTCGATCGAATACACCTTCGCGGCAAGCTCGGCGAGGATGGCGGTCTGGTAGCCCGAGCCCGTACCGATCTCGAGCACCTTCTCCTTCCCCGTGAGCCGGAGCTGCTCGGTCATGAAGGCGACGACGTAGGGCTGCGAGATCGTCTGCCCGCTTCCGATCGGGAGCGGCCGGTCGTCGTAGGCGGAAGCCGCCTCGGCGGCGGGGACGAAGAGGTGCCGCGGGACCTTGCGCATGGCGGCGAGGACGCGCGGGTCGCGGATGCCGCGCGCCGCGATCTGGGTCTCGACCATCTGCTCGCGTTTTCTTTCCATCGGATCCGCCGGCGGGCGGCACGCGGCAAGAAGGGCGATCCCGCCCAGCGCCAAAGGCACGAGCCGCGTCCGACGCCCCCTCACGGGAGCATTCTATCGAGGGATCTCCTGCGCGGGCGCTCGCGCCTCGCGCCGCCGGCGCTCGACCGGGTTCTCGAGCGCGAGCGTCATGGGCCCGAAGCGGATCTCGACGTCGAAGTTCGCGAGGAACGAGGCGCCGAGGATGCCGTCCTCGAGCCCGTCGCCTTCCTCCTTCACGACGATGTCCTTGAACCGCACCATGAAGGCGTCGACGCCGAGGCTCACGTTCGAGATCTTTCCCCACGACACGCGCGAGTTGCCGATCCCCTCGAGCGTGACCGGAAACGCGGACTCCGGCTCGAAGAGACGCGTCTTGCGCAGGCCCCCGCGCGTCACCATCGAAGGCTCCGAGCCCGTGTCGAGGAGGAAGAGCGACCAGGGCTGGCCGTTCAGCGACGTGCGGACCATGGGCTTCATGCGGCGGAAGAACATGTTCTGGTCCTTCGAGCCGCGCGCGGCCTTCGGGTCCACGCGCCGGGCGAAGAGTCGCTTCTCGACGTACTCGATGCGCCAGTCGAACTCCTTCATGAGGTGCGCGCCGAGGACGCCGTTCAGCCTGAAGACGCCGAGGGACGCGGTCTCGAACGTGAGCGTGCCGTCCGGGAGAACGCCCACCGGCACGTCCGTGAGCGTGAGTTCGCCCATCCGGACGGAGTCGAGCCAGCCGAGGCGCATCGGCGTCTCCGTCTGGTGCAGGCCGCGCGCCGACGCCGTGGCGCCGGGCGTGAACCGCACGCCGAGGCGCTCGGCGGCGCTTTCCGTCAGGAGCGAGACCGAGGCGCCCGAGTCGAGGACCATCTCCTCCGGCGGCCGCCCGTTCACGCGCACGGGAAGGCGGACGAGGCTCGGCCGTCCGAAGTCGACAGGCAGCGCCACGCTCGCGCCGGCGGCCGCGCCGCCGTACAGGGGCCGCGGCGGCGGCGATTCGAGGAAGACGACCCAGCCCTCGGGCACGAGCTTGCCTTCGCGCTGCGCCGCCCGCGCCCAGCGGCCCGCGCCCGTGAAGTCTCCCTCCCAGTAGGCGGACTGCGAGAGGAGCCACGCGATCTCGGCGCGCTCGGAGGCGCGGCCGACGCCGGCGAACGCGCGCTCGAGGTGAGGGGCCGCGCCGCGGAAGTCGCCGCGCTCGAGGAGGACCTGGCCGAGCAGGCGGTCGTAGCGCACGCCCTCCAGCGACTTTCCGCCGGAGGACGCGAGGAACGCCGACGTTTCCGGGATGTACCCGCGCTGGAGCTGCTCCTCGGCGTTGTACGAGTTCACGAGGCCGCCGGGCAGCGGCTTGACGAGACGGTGCGGAGACACGGTCGTCTCGCCGGAGAACGTGCAGGCCGCGGCCGCGAGCAGGGCCGCCGCCGCGGCCGCGGCGCGCCTCACGCGCCCGCGACGCGGGCGATGAGCACCGTCTGGTCGTCGTACTGCGCGACGCCCGCGGTGAAGTCGCTCACGGCCCCGAAGATGCGGCGCGAGAGCTCGCCGGGAGGCGCCCCGCGCCCCTCCAGCGCGAGCTCGGTGAGGCGGTCCATCCCGAATTCCTCGTCGTCGCGGTTGAGCGCTTCCGTGATTCCGTCCGAGTAGAGTAGGAGCGTGTCGCCGGGCCCGAGGGTCACGGCGGCCTCGCGGTGGACGGCGGCCGGCATCATTCCGACCGGGACGCCCCCGCTCGGCAGGAGCGTCGCACCGGAGGACGAGAGCCAGAGGCCCGGGTTGTGCCCGGCGTTCACGTAGCGCAGCAGCCCCGTCGCCGGGTCGAATACCGCGACGAACAGAGTCGCGAACTTGCGGGTCGACGAGAAACGGACGAGGTGCTTGTTCACGCGCGCGACGAGGGCCGGGAGGTCGCCCGAGAGGTTCGCGATGAGGAGGTGGAGGCACGCGTGGACGGTGGACACGAGGAGCGCCGCCGGGACGCCCTTGCCCGACACGTCCGCCACGCACAGCGCCGTGAGGCCGCCGGGCAGCGGGTAGACGTCGAAGTAGTCGCCGCCGACCTGCTTCGTCGGGCGGTTGGCGCCCGCGAGGGTGAGGCCCGTGACCTCGGGGAGCGTGTCGGGAAGAATCGTCTTCTGGATGGAGGCCGCGAGCTCCATCTCGCGTTCCATCTTCTCCTTCTCGACCGCCTCGCGGTGGAGGCGCGCGTTCTCGAGCGCGATCGCCGCCTGGTTCGCGAAGAGGCTCGCGACCCTCACGTCGGCCTCCGTGAAGTCGTCGACCCCGCCCCCGCGCGTCTCCTTGTCGGCGACGACGAGCACGCCGAGCGCCCGGTTCTCGACCGCGATCGGCACGAGGAGGAGCTTCTCGGCGGGCGCATCCTTCAGGAAGTCAGGCCGGCTCTCGCGCGCGTTCGCGAGCACGGCCCCCGCCGGCACCTCGTAGATCGCGTCCGCGTTCAGGAGAGGCTCGCCCACGTGCTTGGCGAAGAAGCCCTCGTCGCCCTGCGCGCGCACGAGGAGCGACCCGGAGCGCGCGTTCAGCAGCGACACGGACGTCATGAGGACGTCCTCGGAGAGGGATTCGAGGTCGAGCGTGCGGGCGATGGAAAGCCCGACGTCGTAGAGGCTCTGGAGCTCCCACACGCGGTACTTCAGCTCGAAGTCGGCCTTCTGGACCTTCTCGGACATCCGCACCGTGTCGAGGAGCCACGCCGTGTGCGCCGTCGCCGACGCGAAGCCGACGGGATCCTCGGGGAGAGCGTCGAGGATCATGTACGCCAGGACGTCCTCCTGTGCCGTGATGGGCACCGCGAAAGGCGAGGTCACGTCTCCCCCGAAGAGCGCACGGAGCGCGGGCGGCGCCAGGGGACTGATGGCCGAGGCCTTCGTGCCCAGGCCCGCGGCAAGCCCGGCGAGAGCTCCCTCGGGGACCGCCACGCCCGCTCCCGCAGACCGCGCCACCTGCACGGGGTCGAGGAGAATCCCGCGCGAGGCGCCGGATCCGAGGAGGAGCGCGGCGAGGATCTCTTCGAAGAGGCGCTCGCGCCCGCTCCAGGGGTCGATCGCCGCGAGCCGGGCGTGCGCCGCCAGCAGCCGGTGGCCGCCCGCGGCGGTCGCCGGCGAGGCGGAAACGTTACTCGGACTCGCCCCGGAGCCAGGCGAGGGCGGGCTCGGGAGCGGGGAAGATGCGTGCATATTGCGCGAGGCCCATGATCTGGAACGTCTTTTCGATCGTCGGCGTCAGGCGGCAGAACGCGAGCTTCCCTCCCTGGTCGAGCAGCTTCTCGAGAATCTCGATGAGGATCGAGATGCCGATCGAATTCACGATCTTCGTCTTCTCGAGGTCGAGGAGAACGCGCGTCACACCGGCCCCGAGGAGCGCGTACGCTTCCTTCGCGATCTCTTCGCCGCCCGTGTTGTTGATGTAGCCGTCGGTCCGCAGGATCGCGACGGCCGCGTCCGGCCGCTCCACGACGACTTTCAGGGTCTCGCTCATTCGGCTCCCTTTATATCCTACCGGTACTTCCGCATCACGATGCGGGTCCCGTGCTCGCTGCTCTCGATACGGACGTCGTCCATCAGGCTCTCGATGATCTTGATGCCCCATCCGCGCTTGCGGCTGGACTTCAGGGCGTTCGCGATCTCGGGGGTCCTGACGCGCGCGGGGTCGAAGCCCCGGCCCGCGTCGGCGACGCCCACCTCGAGGTAGGCGCCGCGGCCGCCGTCGTCCGAGTCGATGCGGAACGACAGGGCCACCTTGCGGTCCGGAGTCGCGCTGTGCTCGAAGGCGTTGATGCAGGCCTCGACGACGGCCATCTTGACCTCGTCGATCTTGTCCCGCCCCATCTCCATCCACTCGCCGAGCGCAGAAACCTGCGCCGTCGCGGCAATCTCCATCTCCGGAGCCACCGGGATGGTCAGATGGACTTCACGCCTCTCGACGGATGACATCGCGGCCGGCAGTTCCTCACTCTTCAAAACGTCAGGAGAGCGCGAAGGACGGTGTACAGGGACTCCGGAATCTTACCCGAGAGGGCGAGAGCGCCGAACGCGGCGGCCTCGGCCACGAGGAGCGGCACGAGGAGGCGCGACGCGGCGGAAGACGCGGACGACGCGGCGGGCGCGACCGGCGCGACGCCGTCCAGGGATCGCGCGGCATGGGCCTTGGTGTCGTTGCGGCTCGTCATGGGCTTGGCTCCGGTTAGCCCCGATAGAGCAAGCGACGCGCCACCCCCGCGAGCGCCGCGAATGCGGCGCTGAAACGGGGTTAAGTTATTGGGAAAGAAAGATTTCTTAGAAGGTGGTGTGAGCGGCGTGCAAGGGCTCGCGATGCGCCGTAATGTCACACTATCTAGGACAAGTTGTACGTACGCCTATTAACTATTCTAAGAAAAACACTTAGCATGATTGCGCCAAAGCGTCTCATTGTGGCGAATTGTCACCACGCATGAAAAGGGAGCAAAAAGACCCTCTTAGGTCCGCTTGCGGTAGAGCGTCCGCCGGCTGACGCCGAGGAGCTTGGCGGCGCGGCTCTTGTTGCCCTTGACCTGCGCGAGGACACGGCTGATGTGCGCGTTCTCGACGTGCCGGAGGCTGACGCCGCCCTTCGCGTCATCGCCGGCGGCGGCGCCCGCCGCGCCGCGCGCGATGCCGAACTGCAGGTCGGCCGCCTCGATCGCGTCGCCCGACACGAGCGCCGCGGCGCCCTCGAGCAGGTTCTCGAGCTCGCGCACGTTGCCCGGGAACTCGTAGTCGAGGAGCGCCTTGACGGCGTCGCGCGAGAGCGTGGGCGGCCGGCGGCCGTCGCGGGCCGCGATGCGTGCGAGAAAGTGGCCCGCGAGCCGCGGGATGTCCTCGCGCCGCTCGCGCAGCGCCGGCATCGCGATCTCGACGACGCGCAGCCGGTAGAAGAGATCCTCGCGGAAGCGGCCCTGGCGGATCATGTCCGGCAGGCTCTGGTGCGTCGCGGACAGGACGCGCACGTCCACGGGAATGCGCGTGCGCCCGCCCACGCGCTCGATCTCGCGCTCCTGCAGGACGCGCAGGAGCTTGGCCTGGATCGCGAGCGGCGTGTCGCCGATCTCGTCCAGGAACATCGTGCCGCCGCTCGCGAGCTCGAACTTTCCGGGACGCCCGTCGACGCCCGTCGCGACGCCCTTCTCGATGCCGAACAGCTCGCTCTCGAGGAGGCCCTCGGGCATCGCGGCGCAGTTCAGGGCAAGGAACGCACCGTCCCGACGCGGGGAGCCCGTGTGGAGGAGGCGCGCCGCCAGCTCCTTGCCGGTGCCGCTCTCCCCCGTGATGAGGACGTTGACGCGGGAGGCCGCGGCGCGCGCGATGAGCTCCTTGGCGCGGCGCATGGCGGGCGAGTCGCCGACGAGGAGCTCGTCCACGGCCGTCGTGCCCTTCAGCGAGCGGTTCTCCTCGCGCAGGCGGTCGAGGTCGGCGGCGAGTGCCCGGAAGCGGCGGCTCCCCTCGAGCGCCGGCGCCGCGAGGGCCGCGAGCGAACCGAGGAACCGGCGGTCCTCCTCGTCGAAGGAGGCCGCATCGCCGCCGCGCGCCTCGCGCTCGAGGACGACGAGGACTCCGAGCACGCGATCGCCGGAGACGAGAGGCACGCCCGCGACGCTGCCCGCGGGGCGGCCGAAGACGGTCTCCCCCGCCCGGGCGAGCGGCGCCTTCGCGCGCGCGAGGTCGAGGACGAACGGGTCGGACGTGACGTCGAGGGGCGTGGGCGCGCGCTCGAGGCCGACGGAGGCGACTGCGCCCGCGCCCGCGGCATCCTCGAACACCGCCGCGAAGCCGCGGCCCGCGTCGAGGACGGGCACGGCGCGCGCGAGGATCTCCTCGAGGAGCGCCCGCTCGTCGGACGCGGACGTGAGCGAGCGGCTGACGTCGTAGAGCGTCTCGAGGCGCAGGACCTTCTTCTTGAGCGCGAAGGCCTCGAGGTCGCGCGCGGGTGGCCGCGTGCCGCTCACGGGGTCAGGACGCGTTCTCGGCGCGCGTCGCGGGCGCGATCGGAGCCGGCGGCTCCTTGCCCTGGGCGCGCGCGAGGGACTGCAGCGCGGGGAAGAAGCGCGGATTCTTCTCGAGGATCGGCGCGAGCGCCTGAGCGGCCTCGTCCGGGCGACCGAGGCGGCCGAGCGAATTTGCGAGCGCGAGTCGCGCAAACGTGTTGTTCGGGTAGTAGTCCGAACTTCCGAAGCCCTTCTGCTGCATGCTCTCGAGCGCGGCCTTCAGCAGCGCAACGGCTTCCGTGTCGCGCCCCGCTCCCATGGCGATGACGCCGCGGACGAGGTCGAGCTCGCGGGCGACCATCTCATGGGACTTCGGCTCCTTCGGGTCCGTGAGCATGCTCGGATCCACGGCCGCAAACGCTGCTTCGGCCTCGGCCGTGCGCCCGAGCCGTCCGAAGAGGGCCGCCCGGCGCATCGAGTCGGCGATCCTGAGCTTCTGGGACTCCGCGCCGGGCGCCAGCCCCGCGATCTCGGCCGTCGCAGCGTCCAGTTCCTTCAGGGCCTCCTCATTGTGGCCCGCGTCCACGAGGCACACCGCCGTCAGGAAGCGGAAGTCGTACCGGGTGAACGTGCTCGGGGCGATGTCGCTCCCCTTGCGGAAATATACGGCCGCCTTCAGCGGGTTTCCGCGGCCGACCTCGACCGTCCCGAGGTGGCCCCACGGAGCGTAGAAGTCTTCCTTGATCGCGATCGCCTTCCGGAGGTTCTCCTCGGCTTCGTCGTACCGGCCCATGAACGCGTAAAGCTCGCCGAGCGAGTCCAGCGGGTTCGCGTCATTCGGGGCGAGGAAGCGGTAGCGCTTGAGATAGTCCTCGCCCTTCGCCGTCTCGCCCTTCCTCGCCCAGTAGTAGCCGAGCGTGTTGTAGGCGATCGCGTAGTTCGGATTCACGGCAATGAGACGCTCGTACTCCCCGATCGCCTCCGGCATCCGGCCGTTGTTCGCGAGGAACCCGGCGCGCATCTCGTAGCCCTGGGGGTCCTTCGGGAAGCGGCTCTGGTACTCGTCGTAAAGAGACTCGAGGACTTTGAGGTCGCGCTTACCCCAGCGCTCCTCGTAGATGCGGAGCATGAGCTTCTCGCGCTCCGTGAGGTCGTCGCGGTACCGGCCCGCGCTCGCGAGGAGCGACGCGGCGCGCTCGGGGTCGCGCCCGCGCATCTTGTCGGCGAGGCGGAGCGTCGCCATCACGAAGTGAGGGTCGTACCGGAGCGCCTCGGCGTACGAGGACATCGCCTCGCGCTCGTACATCTTCAGGTCGTTCTCGACACCCGCGTGGTAGGCCCGGTACGCCTGCTCGGACGACGTCGTGACGTCCCGGTTCGCCCGCAGCCGGAACGCCACGGCCGTGCCGGCGACGGCCAGGCCCGCGAGGGCCAGGACGAGCGGCAGGACGCGGACTCGGCGAGGGGCCATGGTTCCTCCGAGGGCCCGCGGGGAGGCCCTTTTCCATGATACGCGCCGGCGGCCCGTTGGTTTTCAGGTCACCCGCATCAGGACGAACGTGATGTCGTCGTACTGCTCGGCCCCGTGGGTGAACTGCCGGACGTCCTCCAGGAGCTCGTCGGCCAGGTCGGGCAGGGACCTCCGGGCGTGGCGCACGAGCGACGCCTTCAGCCGCTCGTCCCCGTAAGGTGTCATTTCGGCCGACATCGCCTCGTTCAGGCCGTCCGTGTAGAAGAGCATGAGGTCCCCCCGGGACAGGTAGAGGGACGCCGCGTCGTAGACGGTGTCCCGGAAGGCGCCGAGGGGCAGCCGTGACGCCGGGGAGGGAATCTCGGCCGCCGAGCCCGTCCCGGGCCGCACGAGAAGGGGCGTCGGCTGGCCCGCGAACGCGTACGTCATCGCGAGCGCCTTCGGGTCGAGGAGGAAGTACGACAGCGACACGAACATCCGCCGCTTGATCTCGTAGAGCCTCCGGTTGGACGCCAGGAAGACGGCGGACGGATCGGGGTCGGCCATCGCGCGCGCGTTCACGATCTCCTTGGCCGCGACCATGAGGAGCGACGCGGGAATCGACTTGCCGGACACGTCGCCGAGGACGAGCGCGAGCCGTCCGTCCGGGCGGGAGTCCACGTCGAGGAAGTCGTAGAAGTCGCCGCCGACGACGCGCGCCGGCCGGCTCACGCCGAAGAACTCGACGCCGGGAACGCGAGGGAGCTCGCGCGGGAACAGGCTCGTCTGGATGTCGCGCGCGATGTCGAGGTCGCGCTCGACCTCGGCCCGGCGCGTGAGCTCCTCGTGGAGACCGGCGGCCTCGAGGCCGAGGGCGCCCTGGTTTGCGATCGTGAGGAGGTGGTCGAGGTCCTCGCGCGAGAGCTCCTCCTCGGAAAGCTTCTTCCCGACCGCGAGGAAGCCGAGGAGCTTGCCGTGCGTGGCGAGCGGGAGGACGACGCCGATCCCGCGCGCGCGCTGCGCCTCGACGAAGCGCCGCGACGCGAGGTCGAGCCCTCCGTCGTCCGCGTCGGAGAGACGGATCGGCGCACCGCGCTCGGCGAGCCGCTGCGGCAGGACCGCGCCCATGGGCAGCGGCTGGACGCCCGCGGCCGCAGCCGCGGGCTCGGTGAAGGCGCCGTCCTCGGGCCGCGGCAGGAGGAGCTCGAGGCGCTCGAGCCGCAGGAGATCGGCCGTGCGCAACGTGAGCAGCTCGCGCAGCTTCGGGCGCTCGAGCTGCGAGACGACCGAGCGGCTCATCTCGAGGAGCGCGGTCTGGAAGTCGGCTCGGTCGCGGAAGAAGACGCGGTCGACCACCTTCTGCATGCGGCGGCGCAGCGGGTCGAAGAGCAGGACGACGACGAGGCCGAAGCCGAACGCGAAGGCAGGCGACGAGAAGACCGAGGTGGACGACACGTTCGAGACGATTGCGTTGCCCGCCACGACCGCGAGCGCGTACATCCCCGTCACGACGGCCGTGAGGACCGCGTAGACGAGGGACTTGCGCACGATGACCTGCACGTCGAAGAGCCGGAACCGCACGATCGCGTACGCGAACGTGAGCGGGATGAGCGCCATCGGGACGACGCCCCACAGGAGGAAGCGGTCCTCGCGGAAGAGGGACGGGAAGAAGACCGCGAACACGACGAACGGCACGATTCCCGCGACCGTGCCGAGGAGGAGGACGAGGATCGGCCGGCGCGCCGCGCGGTCGGAGTTCGTCCACCACGTGTGCGCGAGCGCGAGGAGCCCGAGGATCAGGTAGTCCGCGAGGAGGATCCAGTTCAGCGTCGGCGCGCCGTAGATGAGACGGCGGGGCCCGCCGTACCGGTAGCCCGCCATCTGGAGGACGTAGAGGACCGGCGGGAGCGAGTAGAGGATCGCGAGGAGAAGCGGCGACCCGTTCAGGAATCGCTGCAGCGCATGGAGCGCGGGCGGCGCCGCCGGCTGGCCGGGGCGCCGGTCCGCGAACCGGAACGTCTTCTTCTCGGGGAAGAGCAGGAAGAAGTGGAGGAAGACGGCCGGCAGCAGGAACAGCGCGAGCGTGCCGGCGATCTGGACGACGTAGTCGATCCAGTAGTAGCTCGACGGACGCAGCCGGCAGACGAAGAACTCCATGAAGAGGATGCAGAGGACGTAGAAGACCTGCACCGCGGAGTCGTCCGGCCGGCGCGCCACGACGAAGACGCCCAGCGCGAAGAAGAGGAGGCCGAGAAAGACGAAGTAGTAATACGTGGCCGAGCCGAGCCGGAACGGGGTCAGGGAAACCTTCGTCTCGAACACGTTTCCGCCGCGGCGGACGAGGTAGTCGACCTTCTCGCCGACCTTGTGCCGGAGGAGCTCCGGGGGAGCGTCGGTCGCCTTGTTGAGCATCCGGTGGCCGATCCCGAGGATCACGTCGCCGGACTTCAGGCCCGCCCGCTCGGCCGCCCCTCCGGGGACGAGGTCGCGCACGAGGATGCCGCCCATCGAGTAGGGGTCCGGCACGACGCCGTCGTAGGCCTTCGGCAGGAACATGTCCACGACCGACAGGAGGGCGAGGAGGGCCCCCATGAAGCCCACGGCGACGAGAGGCAGGTGCCGGCGCTTCAGGCGCGGGGCGTCGACGGCGCCCGAAACGGAGCTCATGGCCGGCGACAAGGACGACATTCTCGCGGTCAGTATACGAACGGCGTGCCAGAGTCGTTCCCGGGGCGGACATCCCCCCGCGCGTGTGAGAATCCGCGCCGTGATCCGCAGACGCCGAACCGCCCCGCGGGGCCTTTTCGTCACCTTCGAAGGCATCGAGGGCTCCGGGAAGACCACACAGATCGCGCGGGCGGCCGCGTGGATGGAGGCGAAGGGCCTGCCCGTCCTCGCGACCCGGAACCCCGGCGGCACGGAGCTCGGGATGCTCCTCCGGGGCGCCCTCCTCCATTCGAAGGGCCACATCGACGCGGGGGCCGAGCTTCTCCTCATGATGGCGGACCGGCGCCACCACCTCAAGACGATGATCGAGCCGGCGCTCGCCGAAGGGACGCACGTCCTCTGCGACCGCTACACGGACGCGTCGCGCGCGTACCAGGGCGCGGGGCGCGGACTGGGCGAAGCCGCCGTCGACGCGCTCCACCGCGCGTGGTGCCGCCGCGACCCCGATCGGACGTACCTCTTCGACCTGCCCGTGGAGGCCGCCCTCGCGCGCGTCGCGCGGCGCCGCGGCGCGTCGTTCGACAGATTCGAAGACGAAGACGAAGATTTCCATGAAAGGGTAAGAGCCGCCTACCTGCGTCGAGCCCGGAAGGAGCCGAAAAGGTTCGTCGTCATCGACGCCTCCGGCTCGGCCAACTCCGTCTTTCTTTCACTCGAAGAAAATCTTCGGTCTCTCTTCCCCCTCTCGCGGTCCCGGAGGCGCGCGTGAGCGGTGCGCCCGTCGTCCTCCTCGCGGGCCCGGGTTCGAAGCGCCTCGAGGCCGCCGCGCTCGAGGAGGCGGCCGCCGCCATCTGCGGAAGCGGCTTCGACCCCGGGTCGAACGCGGCCCGCCGGGTCTTCCGCCGGGAGCACCCCGACCTCATGGTCGCCGCGCCCGAGCGCAGGCGGCGCGTGAACGCGCCCGTGTTCGAGGAAAGCGACACGTCGAAGGAGACGAGCATCCCGACGGCGCTCGTTCGGGCCGTCGCCGCCGACTCCACGCGCCTTCCCTACGAGGCGCCGATGCGCGCCGTCGTCTTCCTCGACGTGGACCGGACCGAGCCCGCGGCATTCAGCGCCCTCCTGAAAATCCTCGAAGAGCCGCCGAAGAAGACGCGGTTTCTCCTCACGGCGACGCGGCCGCGCCTCCTGCCCCCGACGATCCTCTCGCGCGTCACGCTTCAGCCGATGCCCGGCTCGACGCGCACCGAAACCACCGACGCCCTCGTGGCGCGCGGGATGGCACGCGAGGACGCCGATGCGCGCGCCGCCTTCGTCCCGCACGACGCCGACGAGGCCGCGGCGCTGGACCTTCCCGGGGCGCGCGCGACGCGCGACGCGCTCCTCGAGGCCGCCTCCGGCGTCTTCCTCTCGCGCTCGCGCTCGTGGGCCCTCGCGCTCGCGGCCCTCGTCTCCGGCGACGACGCCGCCGAGGCCGGGCGGCGACTGCAGCTCCTCGGGCAGCTCCTGCGCGACGCGTCGGCCGCGACGGTCGACCCCGCGGGGGCGCACGTCGTCTTCCGCGAGCGCTTCCAGGACCTCGCGCGCCTCGGCGCCGCCCCCGGCGCGCGGCTGCTGGACGCCGCCGAGGGCGCGCTCGCTCTCGCGGGCAGCCTCGCCGACTCGCGCCGCAACGTCCGCCTCGCCACCGAGGCGTACGCTCTCGGCCTGTGAGCGCGGCATGACGGACCTCCGGATCGACCTCGGCTGCGGGGGCGCGAAGAAAGACGGCACGATCGGCCTCGACATCCAGGCCGGACCGGGCGTGGACCAGGTCGTCGACCTCGTGAACGCGCCGCTCCCGTTCGAGGACCGCAGCGTCTCCTACGTCCACTCGTCGCACTTTCTCGAGCACGTGGGGGACCCGACGCGGATCTTCGCGGAGATCACGCGGGTCGCGGCCGACGGAGCGACGCTGGAGTTCTGGACGCCGTACGCCTGGGAGAACTCGGCGTTCATCATCGACCACAAGATGTTCTTCAACGAGGACCACTACTTCCACATCTGCGTGTGGTTCGTGGATTTCTGGGAGGACATCCTGAAGGCGCGGTGGCTCCTCCGGGAGATCACGTACGTGATCCACCCCGATGTCGCGGTCGATCTGCACCGCCGCCGCATCCCGATCGACCACGCGCTGCGCTACTTCAAGGGCGTCGTGAAAGAGTGGGGGGTGCGCATGGAGGTCCGGCGCGACAGGCCGGCCCCGGAGACCCGGCCGCTGCGCACACTCGCCCTCGAGCGAAACGGAGAGCGGTGGAACCTCGAGCGCGTCGACGTGACGATGGGGCGCGACCCGGGCGGCGACGTGAAGACCGCCATGGCGTGGCTCCGGACCTCGCGCTAGGCGCGCGCGTCAGCTCAGAGCTTCGAGCCAGCGCACCGCGTTCGTCGCGAGCATGCGTGTCGCGTGGACCTCGTCGCGCGCCGCGACGGCCAGACGCGTGCGCAGGGCCGCATCGGCCGTCATTTCCTCGAGCGCGGCCGCCCAGGCGTCCGGCTCGTTCGGCACGACGAGCCCCGTTTCGCGGTGCCGCACGGTGTCGCGGTAGGGCCGGACGTCGCTGAACACGGCGGGAATCGCGAGCGCGCCGTAGTCGAGGTACTTCAGGTCGGACTTGCAGCGCGTGAAGGGGTCGTCCTCGAGCGGCGCAATCGCGAAGTCCCAGCGCACGTGCTCCCGCATCCACCCGACGAACTTCGGGTACTCGTGCGTGTCTCCCGTCTCGATCATCCGGACCGGCAGGCCGCTGAGCGCTTCCGCGAACCTGCCGCCGTCGACGCCGCCCACGACCTCCAGCCGAATCCCGCCGTGCCCGCGCTTGAGCAGGCCCCGGAGCGGGCGCAGGACCATCATGAGGTCGGCCTCGTGCGTGAGCGTCCCCATGAATCCGACCGTGAGCGGCCGCCGCGGCGAGACGGGCTCGGGTGGAGCCCCGAAGAGACGTTCGTCGATCGCGTTCGGGATCACGTGAATCCGGGCGTTCAGGCGCGCGAAGCGCTCGGCGAGGGCCGGCGTGGACACGACGACCGCGTCCGCCGTCCGCGCGAGGAAGCGGATCACGCCCCGCATCGTCTCGGTCGGGAACCGCCACGGACGCTCGCGGTTCAGGTCGAGAAGATTGTCGTCCAGCGTGTAGACGATCCGCGTGCCGCGCCCGCGGCACGCGTCGGAGACGGCCGCGAGGCGCTCGCGCTGCTCGTTCTCGGGCCACAGCACGTGCCGCTCGACGACGAGAACGTCGCACGGCGGAATCCGCGCGTCCGAGCCGTGCGTGAGGGCGACGCGCTCGGCGACCGAGGGGTGAGCGAGCGGCAGCAGAAGGCGCACGTACGTGCAGCCGTACGGGAAGCCGTCCCCGTAGGTCCCGTGCAGGACGTGCACCCTAAGCGGCGCCAAACAGGACCTCCAGCATCCGGAAGGCGGCGCTCTCCGGCGTGTGCCGCGCGACGTCGCCAAGCGCCCGCGCCGCGAGGCCGGCGCGGCGCGCGGGGTCCGCGACGAGCCGGGAGAGCGCCTCGACGCACGCGGGCCGCGACGCCGTGTCGACGAGAACGGCGTTCTCACCGTCCCGCGCGAAGCTGTCCGAGCCGCCCGCGCGCGGCACGAGGACGGCCGCTCCCGCGCCCATCGCCTCGAGGGCCGTGAGACCCATCGCCTGGTACGTCGAGAAGTCGGCGAAGACCTGGACCTGCGTGAAGAGGGCCGCGAGCGCGCGCTCGTGGAGGACGCCGAGGAAGCGGTGCGGGAAGTCGAGCGGCAGCGAGGCGAGGGCGGGATCGGAGTCTTCCACGCCGAAGAGAAGGATCTCGACGGCGTCGCCGTGCGCCTGCGCCACCTCTCGCAGGACCTCGAGCGTGAACTGCGGCTGCCGCCGCGGCGTGCTCGGCCGGATCATCGCGGCGATCCGGACCGGGGCCGCCGGCAGCGGGCCGAGGCGGGGACGGAACGTGTCGACGTCGAAGCTCGGGCCGATGACGTCGCACGAAAGGCCCGTCTTTTCGCGGACCGTCGCGGCGTTCCACTCGGTTTTCGCGAACCGGCGGAGGCCCGGGACGAGGCCGTAGGACGCCTCGGCCTTCGCCCGGTCCCGCGAACCCTCGGGGTAGAAGAGCGGTTCGAAGTCCTGGACGTAGTACCCGAGGACGACGGGCTTCGGCGCCGAGACGAGCGGCGCGATCCACTCCACGGACACGTTCGCCGTCGCGACGACGGCGTCGTAGGGCCACCCGAGCCCGACGACGTCCCACGTGTGGCCGTAGATCACGGGCACCGGCGGCGACGGGTAGCTGGCCTCGAACGCGGCGCGGTGCGCCGTGAGGTTGAAGACCCGCGCCTCGACGCCGAACTGCGCGAGGGCGCGCGCCTCGGAGAAGACGACGTTGGCGCCGCCGCCGCGGTCGAGAACCGGCAGCGCGAAGAGCACGCGCTTGCCCTCCCAGCGCGAAAGTCCGCGCCCGCGCCGACCGGCGCGAGCGGGGCTCTCCACGAGGCGCGCCGCGATCCCGTCGAGCGCCGGGCTCGCGGAACGCGCAGCCTCCGGGCGGGCATCGCCCGTCTCCATCCAGACGTCGTCGGCCACGCGCACGGCGCCGGCCGCACGCAGGGCCTGCAGAAGCTCCGCGGGCGTCGCCGCCTCCCTCCCGGCGAGAGCTGCGCGGCGCGTGAGGAACGCCGAGCCCCCGCCCGCGTCGAGCACGGGATACAGGCGCGCCGATTCCCCGGCAACCGAGAGCGCGTCGGGCTCCACCGCGCCGGGCCCGGCGCCGAGGAGGCCGTTCGACAGCGGCACGGCGGCGACGCAGGCCGGGTCCGACTCGAGACAGGCGACGAGCCGGTCGAGGCTCTCCACGAGGAGCCGTCCGCGCGCGCCCGCCACGAAGACGAGCGGGCTCCGCCCGGCGCGCAAGGCCCGCGCGAGCGCGTCGGGGCCAGGCGAAGACACGGAAGCGTCGAGATCGCGGCACAGGGCGGCGAGGCTGTCGGGACGCTCGGACGCGGCGACGCCCGCCACGAAGAACGCGACAGGGGGCCGGCAGAAGCGGACGAGCGAATCCAGCGCGGCGCGCGAGACGGCCTCGTCGGGCCCGGCGACGAAGATGACGTCGACACGGTGAGGGTGCGCCGGCGGCGGTCCGGCGCGGAAGGGAACGGGCGCGAGGCCGCGCAGTCTCACGACGTCCGCGGGCGCCGCCGCGTCCCCGAGGGCCGGGGCCGCCGGCGGGACCGAGATCCCGAAGCGCCGCTTCACCGTCCACCACAGGTTCCGCAGCTTCCAGAAGCGGCTCATCTCCATCGTGGCGATGCGGTCGCGCGCCTGCCACAACTCCGCCCGCGTCCTCTCGAGCTCCTCGCGGAGCTCCTCGGCCGATGAACCGCTCAAAACGGCCGCATTGTAGGGTCAGCGCGTCCGGGCCATGACGTACGGCCCGCAATGGGCCACGAACGGCGGCTTCGTCAGGTCCGCTCCGGGCTGCACGACCTCGACGCCACCCAGGCTGACGGCGGCGGAGTGGATGTCCAGGACGGGCCGCTCGAAGACGTTGCGCAGCCGGATGAAGCTCGAGTGCCCGTCCGCGGGCCAGTCCTTCGGGGGCAGGAAACCCATCGGCTCGCCCGGCGCGAGCAGCGTGTCCGCGGCGCGCTTGAGGGTCGCGAGACACGCGATCGCGGGGTCGGCGGGCGCGCAGGGAACGGGGCGCGGCCGGGGATCGAAGAGTCCGCCCGAAAAGCTCGAGGCCAGCGAGTCGTGGAGGCGCACGACGCGCGCTCCGGCCAGGTGCTGCTCGATCTTGAAGTTGTCCCGCGTCGTGAGCGCCGCTTCGAGGAAGTGCTCGGGCGTCAGCGCGAGGTAGTAGAACCCGTAGCTCGGATACCGGATCTGGTTCCAGAGGAGACAGCCGCCGAGAAGCGCGGCCGCCGCGAACGTCGCGAACCGTCCCCGCGCCGCGAACGACCGGAGGTTCTCGAGCCCTTCCGCGAGCGCGCACGTGAGGAACGGCAGGGCGTAGACGAGGAAGCGCTTGTCCGCCCAGTCGTAAAAGAACACGAGGAAGACGAGGAGCGTGGACGCCGTGAGCAGCCACGCAGCCCGATACCGGCGAAACGCGGAGCCGACGCCGAAGAGCCGGAAGACTCCGAGCGCGTAAAGAACGAGGGGCAAAAGACCGAGAAGCGCGACGCCCGAGATCGCGTAGAACGTCGCGTTCGAGAGTGTCGGGCTGACCAGAAGCTCGAACGCGTGCCGCGGCGCGTCCGGGTGGGCGCGGTGGAACCAGGCCCGGACCGCGAGCCAGGAGCCGACGGCGCCGACCGCGATCAGCGCGCCCACCCAGAGGGGGCGGCGGCGGACGTCCTCCGCCCGGACGGCCAGGACCGCGAGCGCGAGTCCGAGGCCGGCCGGGGCGGCCGCATACGAGAACAGGAATCCCGCGCCGAGCGCGGCTCCCATCGCGGGATACCAGCGCAGGTCCCATCCCGCGCGCACGCAGGCGAGCACGGCAAGGACGAGGAACGGCGTCGCGTACGTCTCGGCCAGCACGTACTTCGCGAGGTCGAGGACGTAATCGTTCGCGAAGAAGAACCACGCGGCCACGGCGGAAATCCACGGGTCGTGCCGTTCCCTGAGGAGGAGGTAAAGGAGCGCCGTCGAGAGACCGAGGAAGAGGAACCCCACGATCGGCAGCAGGGAAAGCGCTCCGACCTTCGAGAGCGCGGCGATCACGAGCGGCAGTCCCGGCGGCCGAAGGCTCGGAAGGACCGGTCTCCCCGCCCAGAAGAGGCCGTTGCTGATCCAGTCGTAAGAGTCGGCCGTCATGTACCGGTAGCAGAGGTTCATGTCGGCGACGCGCAACGCACGCACGACGGGAATCGCGCCCACGAAGGCGAGCAAGGCCAGCAGCGCGGCCGGGAGCCGGTACGTCTTCGTCAGCACGCCAAGCGGAGCCTACGGCAAACGAACGTGCCCGGGCCGAAGACCTGGAACGGACGGAGCGCGATGACGAATTTTCCCGCCCGTCCGCGCTTTTGCTTTTGGGAGCCGGTATATCCTCGTGTCCAGCCCAAGCGCCCAAAGTTTGCCCGCAGACTCAAGGAGGTACTCATGAAGTGCCGCGTCCTCTGTGCCGCTCTTGCGGTCCTTGCCCTCGGAAGCGTCGTCGCGGGCCCCCGCGCCCTCGCGGACTCTCCGAACACCGCGATCGAGCCCGGGAGCGGGTCCGCCGCCGCGGACGGCCGGGCCCAGCGGGCCGGAGACGCAAGCCGGAGCCTGGCCGCCGACCCGGGCACGATGCGAAACGTGACCGACCCGGCCGGCGCATCTCCTCAGTTGAACACCGAGGACTTCGCCGGCTCGCCCGGACGCAACGCCCTGACGCAGCCGCAGTGCACGATCTGCCTCGAAGGCTCCAGCAGCGTCCAGTGGGCGGGGACCTCGGGCTCGTATCAGGTCGACGGAATCGGAAACTTCCGCGCGTCCGGCACGAGCGGAACGCTCGATCTCCGAATCGCGCTCTCGTCGACCATGCCCGTGTGGGGCTATACCATCACCTACTACACGTTCACGGACATCAAGCAGTTCAATCCCCTGGCGGCCGGGTTTCACTACACGAGCGTGAACTCCGGAACCGTCGGCTTCTATCCCAGCCTGATCCCGGCGGGCCAGTACTACATGTTCATGTACCTCCGCGAGTTCCAGGGCGGATCGACCTACGCCTACACGGACTTCGCCGTGATGAACAACCGGGTCACCTGCAACGGCGTCAGCTGCTCGACGGTCTCGACGTGCATCGAAGACGCGAACACGATGTGCCTCGTCGCCGGCCGCTATCGCGTCACGAGCTACTGGCAGAACCAGTACGCCGGGGGCGCCCAGTCCGTCCTCTTCAAATCGAAGCTGACGGACACGACGGGCGCGTTCTGGATCGCGAACGCGAGCACGTACGAGTACCTGATCCGATTCAACACGGCGACGGACAACGGGCGCGCGTGGATCGCAATCCCGACGTTCACCGACGTCGAGTTCTTCATCAACGTCACGGACACGGTGAACGGGCAGTCCAAGCAGTACCACAGCGCGCCCGGCAACCGGACGCTGCTCTACGATCCGTACTACTTCGTTTATCCCTGATCCAGACACATCTCGCACATGAAGAAGAAGAGGGCCCGGTTTCCCGGGCCCTCATTTCATGTCGGACGAATTTCGGGCGGAGACTATGGGTAAACGAACGTGCCCGGGTCGAAGATCAGCGTCCGGTTCCCCGGGTCGCTGTGGTACTCCCTGGACTGGCCGTTCGTCACGTCCGTCACGGCCACCCAGAACTCCACGTCCGTGAACGTGAGGATCGACATCCAGGCCCTGCCGTTGTCGGTCGCGGTGTTGACCCGGATCATGAACTCGTACGTGCTCGCGTCGGCAATCCAGAAAGCGCCCGTCACGTCCGTCAGCTTCACCTTCGAGAGGTTCGCCTGCGCGCCCCCGGCGTACTGGTTCTTCCAGCGCCCCGTCACGCGGTAGCGGCCGCCGAGCAGGCACATCGTGTTGGCGTCCTCCGTGCATGTGGACGGTGCCTGGACCGTGCTGCACCCGGTCACGCCGTCGCACGTGATCTTGTTGGTCATCTGGATCCAGTCGACGTAGTAGAAGGTCCCGCTCACGTTCTCGCGAAGGTAGAGGAGGAGGAAATACTGGCCCGCCGGGATCGAGCTGCCGAAGAACGAGACGGTCCCCGAGTTCACGTTGGAATACATATACCCGGCCTGCAGCGGGTTGAGGCTGACCGAGGCCGAGAAGTTGTACCCGCTGATCGTGTTCCCCCAGACGGGCTGCGTGGCCGTGGCGAGCATCTTCAGGTCGAGCGGCCCGCTCGTGCCCGAGCTCCGGTAGTTGGTCACGTTGTCCACGTGAAACGAACCCGTGCTGGCGTTCCACGTGACGGACGCGGCGCCTCCGAGACAGATCAGGCATTGCGGCTGGCCGAGCGCCGACCGCCCCGCGGCAAGACCCGCGGACGGCAGACCGGCTTCGGCGCGCCCGACGACGTCCGCTGCGGGCGCCGGACCGGGCGCCGGAGGAAGCGCCGTGATGCCACCCACGGGAGCTCTACGGCCCATGCCACGGGTCTCTTCCGCCGACGCCGGAAGAGCGAGAAGAACGGCGGCGAGGAAGGCAAATCGGAAGCTCTTCATCGTTCGCCTCCTCACGGATACACGAAGGTGTTCGGGTCGTAGAGGAGCGTCCGATTGCCGGCCGGGCTGTGGTACTCGAACGACTGCCCCGTGTGCGTGTCCGTCACCGCGATCCAGAACTCGACATCCGTGAACGTCGGGATCGCGATCCAGACCCGGCCGTTGTTCGTCGCGGTATTGAAGCGAATCAAATATTCGTACGTGCTCGCGTTCGCGATCCAGAACGCGCCCGTGACGTCCGTCAGCTTCGCCTTCGACAGCGTCGCCGCCGCCCCGCCGGCGTACTGGTTCTGCCAGTGGCTCGTCACCTTGTAGCGGCCGGCCACCAGGCACATCGTGGTGGCGTCCTCGGTGCAGACCGTGGGGCCGCCCCCGCCGCCGCCTGGGGCCAGGCGCCAGAGCCCTCGCCCGTGCGTGGCGGCCATCAGGTAGCCCGTTGTCGCGTTGTACTTGAGGTCCGTGATCGCCACGATGGGCATGTTGTAACGGTTGGACGCCCAGGTAGTCCCGCCGTTCGTGGAGCTGAAGACGCCGATGTCGGTGCCCACCCAGAGCCGATTCGCATTTGCCGGGTCGACTGCGAGGGCGGAGACTGGGATGTCGGGCAGGTTGCCACTGATGTTGGCCCAGGCCTGTCCCTTGTTCGTCGTTTTGAAGACCTTGCCGGGCGTCGACGGCGTGTTCGCGTTGTAGCCGCTGAACGCGACCCAGGCCGTGTTCGCGTCGGCCGTAGACGCGACGATCTTGGTCACGTAGCGGTCCGGAAGACCGGTGTCCGCCTCCGCGCCCGTGAAGGCGCTGCCCGTGTACTGGTAGAGGTAGACGTAGCCCGTGCTCGTTCCCAGCCAGACGAGGTCGTTGTTGGCGAACGAGGATTCGATGACGGTGGGCCTCCCGTTCGTTGCGGCGAACGGCTTGACCGCGGCCCATGTGTCTCCGCGGTTTCCCGAGATGTAGAGCGCCTTGTCGCTTCCGCCGTACACGTACTGCGGCTGCTTCGCGTCGATGGTGAAGGCGGGGTTGAACGAGACGCTCTCGCCTTCGGCCACTTTGCCGTCGCTGAACATCTGCACGTGCCAACCGGTCGAGGCGGCGAGAGCCTTCGCCCCCCCCGCATCGTGACGGTGGATGTTGTGCTGCGTTCCGATGTACACGTGGTTCGGGTCCCCGACCGGGGGGCCCGGCTCGAACAGTCCGAGCGTCCCGTCTCCGTAGCCCCAGCCGTCCCAAAAGGACCCGTTGAAGTACGCCACGGAGTTGTCCTGCAGGCCGCCGACGATGACGTTCGGGTTCGTCGGATGCGAGTCGAAAAGATAGAACTGAAGCGTGGAAAGCGACGCGTTCAGGTTCTCCCACCGGTAGTCGAAGGGCAGCATGCCGGCGCCGGTCACCGTCCCTCTGTAGATACCTCCGTCGTTGCCGACGTAGATCTGGCCATTGGGCGCGTAGGCGGCCGTGTGGATGTCGGGGTGGATCGCACGGTTGGGGTCGAACTGGTCGCACGGGAACGCCGTGACCATGGTCCCGCCGTTGTCGATCTGGACGGAGGTGTTGCTGATGTGGGTGCAGTGCGGCGTCGTGTCCACCCACGAGCGGCCGCCATCAAGGGTCCTGTAGATCATCCCGCGCCATGGGAGCGAGAGCGTCCGCGTGGGGTTGTCGATAGGGTCGGGCCAGAACTCGTTGTAGTTCGCGTTCCCCCCGATGACGACGTCGTTCTCGTTGGCGGGATTCACAGCGATCATGTTGTCGTAGTCACACTGGTCCCCGCAGTATTCGGGGACGCCGTCTCGAAGCCAGCTTCCCAGCCAGGACCAGCTCCCGCCGCCGTTCGTCGACTTGAACAGCAGCCCGCCGGGCAGATTGAGATCCTTCTTCGAGTCGAACTTTCCGTCGCCATCCACGTCCAAGAGGATGCCGTCCGTGGCGTACGCGGCGTAGATGACGCTCGGGTTCGAGGCGGGAACCGCGATGTCGATCCGGTGGAAGTCGGGGTACCCGCTGCTGGTGAAGCGCGGGTACGGGCCGCCGTAATGCGGGTGGCCATAGCTGGGAACACTCGCGGGAAACGCTCCAAAGCCGCCGGTATTCAGGGGCGTCACGAGGGTCCAGCTCTGGCCGGCATTGGCGGAGCGATAGATGCCGCCGTAGTACTCGGTGATGTAAAGGAGGTCCGGCTGGCCCGGGCCCCCGATCTGCAGATCCATGAACCCGTTGTTGCCGGGCTGCTTGCCCGGGTAGGTATAGGTCGTGGCGGCCTTGAGGAGAGTCCAGCTCTGGCCGCCGTCCGTGGACTTGAAGACGCCCGTCTGGCGGGCGGTGGCGGGCGGCGCGAAGGTGTTCACGTACGTGTGTACGTCGGCCGTGGTCACGAAGAGAGTGTTCGCGTTCCGCGGGTCGACCTGCAGACCGCTGACCGACAGGTAATCGAAGTTCCAGCCGGCTCCGCTCGCCGGGAGGGCCTGCCAGGTCTCTCCGGCGTCCGTGGACTTGAAGACCCCGGCACCGTAGATGCTCGTGCTGCCGTTTGGCTCTCCGGAACCCGCGTAGACGACGTTGGGATTGCTCGGCGCGAAGCGAAGAACGTTGACGGCCAGAGAGGGAAGGCCGTCTCCCACCGCCCGGAACGTGGCCGCCCGGTCCGTAGACTTCCAGATCCCGCCCTGCGCGGCCCCGAGGAGGACGAGGTTCGGGTCGGTGGGGCTGATCGCAATCGCGAGCGTTCGGCCCGAGGCGTCCTGGTTGCTCGAGCCCGCGTAGGTAATGTTCCTGTTCGCGCCCGGAGCCAGGTTCGTCCAGTTGTTGGCGGCCCCGTCGAGGGCGGTGCGAGCCGACCTCAGCTCCTCGCGGAGGGCGGCACGGTGCACGTCGCTCGGGATGCGGTTCGCCGGATAGGCGCGCTGTTCCCACCAGATGCGCGCGTGCTCGTTGGGGTCGTCCTTATCGCCGAGCGTCGGTTCAGCGGCATGCGACGGAGCCGCCGGGGTGGCCCGAGCTTCCAACGCATTCCCCATGGCGCTGCCGTCCGCTGGTTTTCCGATTCTCGATGCGGCCTCCGCAGAAGGAGCCTCGACGGATCTCCCGGCGCGAACGGCCGAGGAGGACGTGCAGGAAGACGATCCGACCGCAACGCCGAAAAGGACGAGCAACGCCCCGGCTGGGGCCTTCCTTGGCGCCATGGCACGCTCCTCTTGGAAAAGGCTCGGCTGAATTCTCGGGTTTTGAGGATGAGATCACCGCTCGGCCCGAGAGGTCAAGGCGGAGGAAGCGTGTTCGTCCCGGGCGTTGGCACGCTGGAGCGGTAGTCTGGATCGTCGGTTCCGCCGTGAGCGCGCCTGCGTTGATATTGCTCGTATCCCTGGTCCCGGCCTTCGGGGAACGGCCCGTAGTCGCGATCGTAGTCGCGGAGGCGCCTGCGGGCCGGGGGCACCTGAACGCCCAAACCTTCCTGCACAGTCTTCATCCGGCCCAGCGCGTCGACGACGTCGTTCCACTCGTCGGCGACTCCGGCCCACGCCGCGTTCTGCCGGATCGTGTCGTTCACGCGCCGCGCGGCCCGGTCGAGCCTCAGGACGTCGCCGGACACGTTCCAGGGATGGGTCTCGTACCCATCCATCCGCTCGTGAAACGCCGTGGCGCTGCGTGAGAAGTCGTCGAGCGAGGCGAAGAACTTCCGGGCGCTGGAAGATCGGTTGCTCGATTTCGTCTTCGCCGCGGCTGCCGCGTCCCGGGCTGTTCCGTCGAGAAAGTGGGCGAGCGCCCGCATGGTCTCGAACTGGCCCCGGCGGAATGGGTTGTCGACAGTGCCGAAGCGGACGGGCGCCGCGGGCGTGGCGTCGGCCGCTGAGGCGGATGGAGCCACCAGAACGAGGAGTGCGGACGTCATGGCGAGAGTTCCGAGTGCACGTCTCATCTGTTCGTCCTCCTAAAGCAAAGGGCCCGGTTTCCCGGGCCCTCTTCCCGTCCGCCGCGTCCGCGGCGGGCGTTACTTCTCGAGCTCGACGACGACGTCCACCGGCGAGCCGGCGCGCGCCGTGACCTCCACGGTCCGGCTCTTGTAGCCGGGGCGCGTGACGGTGATCGTGTGCGTGCCGGGCTCGGCGACGATGCCGCGCGCGTTCGCGGCGAGGTCGTCGGCCGCGCCGAGGTACTTGTCGTCCATGTAGACCGCCGCGTCGTCCGGCATCACGCGGAACTTGATCCGCCCGCGGTTCGTCGCACGCGAAGGCGGCGGCGCGACGCGCACGTCCGTGCGCTCTTCGTCCGGGGCTTCGCGCCATGACGGCGCCGCGTTACCGTCGCTCCAGCCGTCGTCGCCGCGCGGCGCGGCGGGCGCGGCGGCATTGCCGCCCTTCGTGAACACGCGCCCGAGCGGCGTGCCCTTGCTCTCCGGCGGGAACGCGTCGAGCGCGCTCTTGCCGGGCTCGAGCTTGAGCTTCTCCTCGATCTTCATCTGCCGGCCGGCCGTCACGTCGAGCTCGGTCGCGTACGTCATGTAGTTCGGCATGCGGAACTCGAGCTGGTACTTGCCCGGCCCGAGGTAGAGGAAGTCGGGATAGCCGTCGAAGTCGTCGGCCGAGCCGATGTACTTGCCGTCGAGGTAGACCTGCGCCTCTTCGGGCTGGACGTCCGTCTTGACGACCGCGTACCGGCCCTGGCGCACGCCGACGTCGACGCTGGCGGGCGCGACGTAGATGCTCGTGCCGCCCCATGGGCCGCCCCACCACCACGTGGACCAGTACGGCGCGTAGCCCCAGCCCCAGCCCCAGCCCGAACCCCAGGCCGCCCAGCCCCAGTACGGGTAGTACGGGCGATAACCGCCGTAGTGCCCGCCGTAGTAGCCACCGCCGTGCCCGCCGTAGTAGCCGCCACTGTGCCCGCCGCCGCGCGGCGGAGCCGGATGGCCTCCGGCGTAACGCGCACCGCTGGCCGAGTAGTGAGTGCCGGATGGGTGAGTCGTCCATGCGCGGCCGCCCGAGTACGAGCTACCGCCGCGACTGCCCGAGTACGAGCCACCGCTGCGGCCACCGCCCGAATACGAGCCGCCACCGCCGCGAGGCGCGGCGTACGAACCGCCGCCAACGCCCCGACTGCCGCCGCCGCTTACGTGGCCGCCACCTTGGCTGCCACCGCCGCCACCTTGGCTGCCACCGCCGCCACCGCGACTGCCACCGCCGCCACCGTGGCTGCCACCGTCGCCGCCGCCGCCTCTCTGCGCGAGCGCTGCCGGGGCGAGGACGAGAGAAGCCCCGGCGAACGCGAGGGCGCCGAAGAGGCCGGCCCTACGAAGAGCGCGGGGAAGGATGTTCTGACCCATTTTCGTGACTCCCGGAAGGCCCCCTGGCGCAGCCTCCAGTCCCTCCGAAGCAACTCCCCTGCCGAGTCCGCGTCCCCCCAGCCGGACGGGCCGGCAAGGGGTTTGGCGTCCTCCATCATAGGTCGGTCATCCGGTTCAGGGCAGGCGTCCCGTCAAGAGGACTCCGAGGCGCTCCCTCAGCCTCAGAGGGGCCTGCGGGCCCATGGGCAGGAGGGCCCCCAGAACGCCCGCAGGATCGGCCAGGAGGGCTCCCGGGAACACGGCGTAAGCCTCGGCCGCCGCCGAACCCGGCGGAAGCGTCATGGTCCGGAACGCGTTCAGCCCGTCGACGAAGGACGCGTAGTCGCGCTCCTTCGCCTGCGAGACGAAGGCGCCGACGGCCTTCCGCTTGAGCTCGAGGACCGGCGTGACGTCCACGAGGAAGTTCGGCCGGAACGGCTGCGAGACCTCGAAGAACGCGACCGTGGCGCGCGCGAGCGCCGCCGCGGCGGGATCCTGTGCGGGGCGGCGGGCGACGGCGAGGAGCGCGTACGCGACCGCGCGGTGGTCGGGGTGTGTCTCGACCGGAGACGGGCAGAAGACGACGTCCGGCGCCGCCTGTGCGAGCCAGAGCGCGACGAGGCTCTCGAGCTCTTTCGCCCGGCCGCCGAGGCCGCGGTCGGGCAGGCCGCCCTCGTGCACGGCGCCTCCGCCGAGGAGGGCGAGCGCCGCGCGCGATTCGTCCGCCCGCCGCGCCGCGATCGCACGGCGTCCCGCTTCGTCCGAGGCGCCGGCAGCCCCGTCCGTCACGAGGAGGACGTCGATCGTCGCGCCGCGCCCCGCGAGGTCCGCGAGCGCGCCCCCGCAGCCGAAGACCTCGTCGTCCGGATGCGGCGCGAGGACGAGGACGCGGCGCGCGTCGAAGCGCGACGCCTCGTACGGGACGAGCGCACGCTCGTCCGGAAGCTCGTCGGAGGTCACCCCGGGAGCTTAAACTCCCTCCGTGGACGCCGCACAGCCCAGTCCGCGGGTGTCCGTCATCCTGCGCACGAAGGACCGCCCCGACCTCCTCGCCGAGGCGCTCGCGAGCCTGCGCGCGCAGACGTTCCAGGACTTCGAAACGGTCCTCGTGAACGACGGCGGGCCCCTTCCCGAGGCGCTCCTCGCGCCCCCGGTCGGCCGGGGGCTGCGCGTCGTCGTCCCGCCGGCCCCGGGAGGCCGCACGCGGGCGCTCAACGCGGGGCTCGCCGCGGCGCGGGGAGGCTGGATCGCGTACCTCGACGACGACGACGTCTACCTGCCCCGCCATCTCGCCGCCCTCGAGGCCGCGCGCGCCGCGGGCGCGCGCGCGGCCCACACGTCCGTCCAGCAGACGCGCCAGGAACGCGGCGCGGACGGCGCCCTTCACGACGGCGCGACGATCACGACGTACGACCGCCCGCTGGACGCGGGCCGCATCCTCCTGAAGAACGACGTCCCGCTCCTCGCGCTCGGCCACGAGCGCGCGCTCGCGGACGCGGCCGGGGGCTTCGACCCGTCGTTCGACATCTTCGAGGACTGGGACTTCCTGATCCGCCTCTCGCGCCTCGCGAGCGTCGTCCACGTGCCCGAGGTGACGGCCGTCTATCGCGTTCGCGCGGGCTCGAACGTCACGGAACAGACGCCGTGGGGGTCCCCGGCCTCGCAGGAGGCGCGCCGGCGCCTCTACGCCAGGCACGCCGCGTCCATGACACCCGAGGCGATGGTCGCGTTCGTGGACGGCGTCGTGGGAGACCTCGACGCCGCGCTCGGCCGCGAGAAGTTCCTCGTCGGGGAGTACGCGCGCATCGAGGCGCACGCCGCGCGGCTCGGCGCCGAGCTCACCGCCACCCGCGACGATGCGAGCCGTTTCCGCGTGGAATCCGCGACGCGCGAGCAGTCCCTCGCCGTCCAGAACAGCCACCTGCGCGCCGAGCTCGCCAAGCGCGACGCGACGCTCGACGAGATCCAGCGCTCGCGCGTGTGGCGCTTCTTCACGCCCTGGTGGCGGCTGAAGGAGCGGCTCCGCAAATGACGCTCTCCCCTTCCGGGGTCCGCTGCGACCTCGTGATCCCGGTCTACAACGCGCTGCGCTCGACGCGCGCGTGCCTCGCGAGCGTGAAGCGGTTCGCGCCCGCGTGGGCCCGCGTCGTCGTCGTGAACGACGCGAGCGACGAGGCGACGACGGCATTCCTGCGGGCGCAGGACGGGATCGTGCTCCTCGAGAACGAGCGAAACCTCGGGTTCGTCGAGACGGCGAACCGGGGGCTCCTTTTCTCGGACGCGGCGTGGGTCTGCCTTCTCAACAGCGACACGCTCCTGACGGAAGGCGCCCTCGAGCGGATGGTCGCGGGCTGCGAAAAAGACCCCGCGATCGGCCTCGCGACGCCGCTCTCGAACGGCGCCGTGAACCTCTCCGTGAAGATGCCCGAGGGCGAGGACGTCTTTTCGTTCGCGCGCCGCGTCGGGCGGACGAGCCCGGCGCGCTACCCCGACGCCGTCACGGTCGTGGGCTTCTGTCTCCTCGTGAAGCGCGACCTGATCGCGTCGCTCGGCGTCTTCGACACGATCTTCGGGCGCGGCTACTGCGAGGAGACGGACCTTCACTACCGCGCGCGCGCCGCCGGCCGCCGCTGCGTCGTCGCGGACGACGTCTGGATCCACCACCGGCACGGCGGGAGCTTCACGGACGGCAACGAGCGCACGGCCCGCAACATGGAGATCCTCATGGGGCGCTGGCGGGCCGTGCACGAGAAGGAGTTCCAGGAGTTCGGGCGCCGGAACGACCTCGGCGCCGTGCGCGACGTCGCGACGTACGAATGGATCCTCCCGGACGACCGCCCCGCCGTCCCGCACGACCTTCTCGTCCTCGTCCCGCCCGGCCCGCTCGCGCCCGCGACGGCGGACCGCCTCGAGCTCGCGAACGAGCTCGTCCTCGCGGGTTTCCGCGCGGGAGCGGTGGCGCTCGACGGCGCCGAGCCGGAGAAGGAGATGGAGCTGTGGTTCCGGCCGTATCGGCGGACGGCGGAGGAGCTGCGCGCCGCCCCGCCTCCGGCGCGGGCGTGGGTCGCGACGACGCCGGAGGCGGCCGCTTCGCGGCCGCGGAAGACTCCTTCGAGTGAAAGAGGGGCGGGCAACCGGCTCGCGCCGCGGGTGCTCGACGCGCTCCGCCGCCACCTGAAAGCCCTCTTCACCTTCTAGGAAGTCTTCCTCTTTTCCCCTCTTCAGCTGATCGCGGCCTCAGCGAGGATCTCGAACGTCGCCAGGTCGACCGCGCGCGCGTACCACGGCGCGCCGCCGAAGCCCGCGCGGACGTCCTCCGGCGGGCGCCACGCGCCCTCCGGCGCGCGCGGCACGAACGCGAACGAGGAGAAGTCCGCGAGCGGCGACAGGGCGACGGCCGCCGGGCGCGGGAGGGAGAGCGCGCCCGTCCCCGCGGGGAGGTGCCGCGGCGGCGGCGCGTGCGCCGCCAGCGCGTCGAGCGCGGCCGCGCCGCGCGCGCCGAAGTGCTTCGTGAAGTACCGGCGCTCGGACTCGGCGAACCACGCCGCGGCGCGCGGCTCGAGGCGCGCGCTGCGGTTGTAGGCGTGGACGACGCGCGCCCCGCCGACGCCGAGGAGCGCGCCCCCGATCCCCCGCAGGCGGCGCTGCCAGTCGTTCTCCTCGTAGTAGAGCGCGTAGGCCTCGTCGAACGGGCCCACGCGCGCGAGCGTCGCGCGCGAGACGGCGACGAGCGCTCCGGAAAGCGCCTCCACGGCGCGGGTCTCCCCGCGCGCGGCCGCGCCCGCCGCGAGGACGGCGCGGCGCAGGCCCCGGCGGAAGGCCGCGGGCGTCCCGGCGAGCCTCCGGCGCGCGAGGGCGAACGGATGCGGCTCTTCGGCAGGAGGCATGTGGATCGTCTCGCCCTCATCGAGGAAGAGCGCCGGGCCCGCGGCGGCGAGGCCTCCGCGCACCGCCCCCGAGAGCGCGGCCAGCGCGCCCGGGCGGACGAGGACGTCGGGATTCGTGAGGACGAGGATCTCGCCCGAGGCGGCCCGCGCGCCCGCGTTCAGGCCGCCCGCGTAGCCGAGATTGCGGCCCGGGACGAGGACGCGGTCGGCGGCGCCTTCGAGGGCACGCGCCTCGGCCGCGTCGTCCGAGTTCACGACGGCGATCGTCTCGAGCGCGAGGCCCGAGCGCGCCGCGTCCTCCCGCAGGCTCTCGAAGGCGCGCGCGGCGAGCGCGCCCGACCGGTAGCTCACGAGGACGGCGGAAATCACGGGCATGGGGTATTTTCAGCCCGATGGCCGTCGAGATCCGCGCCGCCGAAGCGTCCGACCGGCCGCTTCTCCTCGCCCTGGCCGAAGCCGCGTTCGGCGCGCCCCCGAGCGCCGCCGAATGGGCGTGGAAGTACGACGCGAACCCGCACCGCGCGACGTCGGTCGTCGCGCTCGAGGACGGGCGCGCCGTGGGGTTCTTCGGAGCGATCGGCACCCGGTACCGCGGCGCGGGCCGCGACGTCCCCGGCGCCGCGACCGGCGACGTCATGACGCACCCGGACGCGCGGCGGCTGGGCCACCGCAACGTGTTCTCCGACGTCGGCAAGGCGTACGTGACGATCAACGCCGCCGCCGGCATCCCGCTCGACTTCGGCTTCCCGAACGAGCGCGCCCGGCGCGCCGAGGAGCGCCTGCTGGGCGTCAAGACGATCGAGGCCGCGGGCCAGCTCGCGCGCCCCCTCGACCCGCCGCTTGCGCGCTCGCGCTTCTCCTTCCGGCGCGTCGTGCGGGCCGAAGCGCTCGGGGCCGCGCACGACCGCCTCGCCGATGCGCTGCACGCGGCGCCGGGCTGGCGGACGAACCGCTCCGCCGCCGCGCTCGGCTGGAGGCTGCTGTCCCGCCCCGGGGTTTCCTACGAGCTCTTCCACGCCGTGGACTTCACGGGACGCGCCCGCGCGTTCGCGGCGGTGCGCATCGTGGGCGACCGCGCGCTCCTCGTGGACCTGCAGGCCGAGAGCACGGAGGGGGGCGCTCTCGCCGATCTCCTCGCGGGCGTCGCGGCCGACGTCGCGGGACGCGCCCGCGTCCTCGAGGTCCGACTCCCCCGCCGCGGCGCGCTCCACGCCCGCCTCGCGGGCGAGCTGGGGTTCGCCGAGGCCGCCACGGACACGCACCTCGTCGTGCGCTCGTTCCGGGCGGACGTGGACGCCGCCGCCGAAGGCGCCGCCTTCGACTATCGCTTCCTCGATCACGAAGTCTTCTGAGCGAAGATTTCCTCGAGGCGGTCGAGGACGCGGTCCAAGGAGAATGTCCGCGCGGCCTCCAGACCCTTGGCCCGGCGCGTCGCCCAGAGCCACGGCTCGTCGAGCAGGCGCGCCGTCTCGCGGGCCATGCCCGACGCGTCGCCCGCCCCGACCCGCGACACGGCGTCGTCGGGAAGGACCGCGAGCGACGGGATGTCGGAGATGACGACGGGGACCCCGGAGGCCATCGCCTCGAGCGGCGGGAGGCCGAACCCCTCGGCGTCGAACGACGGGAACAGCAGGACGTCGCACGCGTGGTACCAGATCGGCATCACGTCGGCGGGAAGCGCGTGCCCGTACACGTCCGCGTCGAGGAGCCGTCGCTCTTCCTTCGACGGCGGCAGCGCGCTCGCGCGGTAGAGCCGGACGTCGCGTCCCGTGCCGCGCAGGTGGGTGACGGCCTCGAGCGCGACGGCGATTCCCTTGAGGGGCGCCTCGAAGGGCCCGACGACGCCGACGGTGGGCGGGCGGCGGGGCGCGTCACGCTGCGGATCGAACGGCGCGAAAGAGGCCGCCGGGATCGCTTGCGGGAGGACGAAGTAGGGGCCGGGGTAACGGGGGGCGAGCACCGCCTCGAGGTGCGCCGACACGAGCAGCTTCGGCACCGGCTGGCGGTAGGCCTCGTCGATCTCCTCCAGCCGGTGGAACGTGTGCGGGTGCGGCGCTTCGTACCCCTGACAGAAGTGGAAGACCTTCGCGGCGCGCCGCGCGCGAACGACAGGGGCGACGGTCGGAAACCACGTCGCGACGTGGACGTCCGCCTCGGGCAGGGTGGCCGCGTCGAAGGCCGCGACCTCGACGACGGGCGCCGCGACGGGCAGCCAGGCGTGGCGCGCGTCGCGCGTCACGATCGTCACGTCGTGGCCGCGGCCGCGCAGCCCCTCGGCGTGCTCGACGACGACCTTGACGCCGCCCGAGAGCTCGAGGGACTCGAGGACGTAGACGATCTTCACAGCGATTCCCACGCGAGGGGAGGCCGCATGAGCCCGTTGCGCCACGTGTCCGACTCGACGCGAAACGTGCGGCTCCGCGAATCGTAGAGCGCGAGAGCCTTCTCGTCGCCGAGGAACACCGTCGCGACGAACTCCCCCTTCCAGAGCGGGAGCTTGTCGATCCGGACCCGCACCTTGTGGCGCGCCCGGCCGCCGAACGGGCCGGCGCCGTCCGTCTTCGACTCGGCCGTGAACAGCTCCACGTTGTCGAGCGTCGCCACGCCGAGGTGCACCTGCATGAGCCGCCCGGGCGTGTCGCCCTCGAACGCGATCTCGGCGATCCACGGCTCGTTCGGCCGGAACTCCTCCATCTCGCGCCCGTCGGCGCCGACCAGCGTGAAGCCGGTGATGCGCCCCTTGGAGTCGGCGGGCGGGTGCGCGTGATGGGCGGCGGGGGCGTCCTTGCGCGCGAGGAACCGTTCGTACGCGAGAACGACGCTCTGCGCGTCGCCTTCCGCCGCCACGCTTCCCGCGTTCAGCCAGATCGCGCGGTCACAGAGCGTCGAGATGAAGTACATGGCGTGGCTGCAGAAGAAGATCGTCTTCCCGGACGCCTTGAGCTCGAAGATCCGGTCCACGCACTTCTTCTGGAACCGGCCGTCGCCCACGGCGAGCGCCTCGTCGAGGAGGATCACGTCCGGCAGGACCGCGGTGGCGACGGAGAACGCGAGGCGCATCTGCATGCCCGACGAGTACGTCTTCACGGGACGGTCGAAGAAGTCGCCGAGCTCGGCGAACTCTTCGATCTCGGGCAGCGCGGCGGCGACCTCCTCGCGCGAGAGGCCGGCGAGCGCCGCCTGAAGGATCACGTTCCGCCGGCCCGTGTCTTCCGGGTGGAAGGACGAGCCCAGCTCGAGGATCGACGCGATCCGTCCCGGGATGCTCACGGAGCCGGACGTGGCGGCCGTGGTGCCCGCGAGGATCTTGAAGAGCGTGCTCTTCCCGGATCCGTTCTCGCCGATGACGCCGAGGACCGCGCCCCTCGAGATCGAGGCCGAGACGCCCCGGAGCGCGTGCACCTCGGCGTGCCGCGGCCGGCCCGTGAGGGCCTCCACGAGCCGGTCGCGCGGAGCCTCGTAGATCCGGTAGACCTTCGAGAGGTTCGAGAAGGAGTACGTCGCGGGCGTCTCGGGCATGAGTCGGGGAGATGTTAGCCGCCCCGCGGCTCGCGCGGCCCCGAAAAAGAACGGCCCGGACGCGGGGTCCGGGCCGGTTTCGGGAGCGTGTCCGCGCGGGGTCAGGGGACGGGCGTCGCCTTCACGAACGTGGCGTCGCCCGACGTGTTGTCGATGATCGTCGCGTAGCCGGCCGCCGTGAGCCCGTCGTCGATGTTGTCGACGACGACCGACAGCCGGGAGAGGTCGCCGGCGAGGCCGCCGAAGAGCGTCCCGCTGGAGAGCTGGACGAAACCGTCGACGTAGACGGGGATGTCGCGCAGCTTCGTGCCGCCCGGCGCGTAGACATGGAGGTTGACCCACCGGGCGGCGGACCCCGCCACGGAGAAGAGGGCCAGGTTCGTCCGGTACGCGGCGCTGGAGGAAAGGCCCGTCAGGGCGAGGCGCTTGTACGCGCCCACGCGGCTCGCGCCGTCGAGCGGCGTGTAGCCCGGAATCTGAAGGCCGACGTGGCCGGCGGGCGTGTCGTTGTACGTCTCGCCGAGGACGACGACCGGATCCTGGCTCGCGTCGCCGGACGCCGGCGAAACGTCGAGGAACGAGCTCGCGTAGCTCGTCCCGTCGTCCACGGGGATGAAGCCCTTGACGGTGAGCCAGACCTTGACGAAGTCGTCCCACTGCTGCGTCTGTCCCGGCGCCATGTTGACGTCGCCCTGGGTGCTGTTGAGGCTCGAGCAGCCGTTCGTGTTGCACGCGACGTACGAGAACACCAAGTGGACCTTGCGCGACGTGGGCGACGGGTTCGAGAGCGTGACGCGGCTGCGCCATTTCTCGCCGTTCGCACCGGTCAGCCGGATGATGCCCGGCACGCGGTAGGAGTTCGAAGGCGCATCGGTCGGCGTCACGACGACCGCGTCGGTCGAATTGAGGTCGATGACCGTCGCGTACGGGTAGACGGCGGTCCCCTCCAGGATCGTCACCTTCACGGTGTAGAGGTCGCTCGTTCCGGCGTAGCCGGCGGATTCGAGCGCGCGCGAGATCTGGGTGGACTGATAGGCCGCGAGGTCGACGTCCTTCGTGCCGAGGAACGCCGCCGACGAGCCGTCGAAGAAGTTGAGCCGGACCTTCGCGGAGTCGGCCTTCAGGTTCACGATGCCGATGTTCGTGTACGCCGCGGCGTTCTGCCTGAGGCCGATCAGGACCGAAGCGGCCGCGGACGCCTGCGCCGACACGCCGCCCGCTGCCGACGCCGGGGGCACCGAGAGACCGAACGTGCCCTTCGCGGCATCGCCGTTGTTGAACGTGCGGGCCGCGATGACCGGCGCGAGCGGCGCGACGTCGCCGCGCACCATGAACGCGCCGTAGGCGCCGTTCGGCTGCCCGAAGAAGTCGCCCAGGAGGTTCGGGGACCCGAGCGTGTTGAGCGGCGGGACCGTGAGCTGCTTGAAGCTCAGCGGCGCGTACGGGTTCGTCGCGTCGAGGAACGCGACGGAATAGGTCGCCGGGATCGTCGGATGCGGATTGAAGAGCGTGACGTCGGACTGCCAGTGGGCTCCCGTCAGCGCGGACGTCGAGTTGGCCATGCCCGGCACGATCCACCTCGGAGGCTCGGGCGGCGGGATGACCGTGAGGACGAGCGTCTGGCTCACGTTCGCCGTGCCCTTCGTGACCGTGAGCTTGACCGTCCACGTGCCCGGGGCGAACGGGTGCGGCGGCGGCGTCTGGCCCGTCGCGTGCGGCGTGTTGTCGCCGAAGTCCCACGTGTAGAGATCCACCGTGCTCGGCGAGTCGAACGCGGTGAAGACGATGTTCTTGAACGCCGTCACGTTGGAGTACGTGATCGCCGTGGCGTCCTCGTACGCGGCCGAGAAGTTCCCGGTCGGGCCGGTCACGAAGACCAGGTAGGACGCTGCGGTCGCGCACGCGTTCCCTCCGGTAGCCGTGAGCGTCGCCGTCCGCGTCCCGCCCGTCTGATAGGTGTAGACCGGGGCCGTTGCCGTCGACGTATTGCCGTCGCCGAACGTCCAGGTGTACGTCGAGAACGTCGTGACCGTCGGGGAGAACACGATCTGCTGTCCGACGCCGACCTGAAATGCGGGTTGGAAGGTACCGATCAGCGGGATCGGCTGGTTCGTCAGGTAGTCCTTGAGCGTGTAGTCGAACGTCGTGCACGCCGGAGCCGGCGGTCCGCTGGCGTTCACCGTGTGCAAGACGCTGCCCGAGCCGCTGGCACTGGCGCTGTCCGTGACGGTACAGGTGTACGTGGTCGAGACGGGGGATGAAGACCCGTTAGACGCCGTGAACGTGAAGACCTGCTGCGAGCTGAAGGACGGCCCCGTGGGGCCGTACCAGGAGTAGGAGTAAGACCCGTTCCCTCCGGTCGCCTGGCACGTGAGGGTCACCTGGTTGCCGGCGCTCGCGGGGTTCGGGCTCGCATAGGCGTTCACGGAGACGGGAGAGGAGGCCGGGGCCTTCCGGACCGTCACATTGGCCAAATTGAACCCCTGCGTGCCGACGCTGTCCTTTACCGTGCAGTAGTAGGGGCTCGTGACGTCCTGGGCCGAGCCGTTCGAGGCCGTGAATGTGAAGCTCGGCTGGAACCAGAACGGACCACCCGTTATCCCGGCCCACTCATACTGGTAGCCGGTGCCCGTTCCACCCGTCGCCGAGCAGGTGAGGGTGACGGACTGGCCCCGATCCACGGTGATCGAACCGGGGGTGACTGTCACGTTGACCGGGGGAGGCGCGTTGCTGACGGTGATCGGGAAGCCGGCCGCGCCTGTCGGATCGGGCCAGTAAGTCGTTCCGCCCGTGTAGTTGATCTTGAGCCTGAGAAGGTAGTTGCCAGGCGTCGCCGGCACCGCGACCGGCGCGCTCGTCGCGGGGATGCCTGTGATGACGGTCGGGTCCGTCATCCCGGCGAGCGGCGTGGAATACGTCGGCGTGCAGGAGTTGAGGCACAGATCGTAGGAATAGGTGCCGCTGATTCCGTTGCCTCGCTGCGAGCTGTTCAGGATCAGGAGCGACTGGTTCGCGTACGCGGTGATCGGTCCCGTCGACGCCCCGTTCACCGTGAAGAGCGGTACGAAGGATGTGATCGTAAACGGCAGGCCCGGGGTGGTGCCGGCGACGTAGTCGGGCGTCGAGTAGCCGTTCGCGTACGTGGCCGTGAGCCAGTAGTAAGACGTGCCCGAGGCCGACACGTTGGTCGGCACGCAAGTCGGGCCGGTGCATGCCGTGGGCGCCCCGGCCACGAGCAGGTTGTTCGGCGCCGTTCCGGAATACCACTTGTAGGAAATCGGGTGCCCATCCGACGCGCTCACGAGTGGCTGACCCGAGAGGGTCTGCGTGGACGCGACGCGAACCGCCGGGATCTTCCAGTTCACGGTGAAGACCGCCGTGTTCGCGATGCCGAGCGAGTTCGTGGCTTCGAAAGCAATCTTGAGCGGCTTGACCGTGCCCGCCGGGTCGCCCGCGGCGAAGTCCGGGCCGCCGGAGGCGGCGTTGCCCAGGACGGACGCCCAGCAGCCCGCGCCGGTCGCAACGACGCCGCCGGCCTTGGGATCGCAGGGTCCGACGAGCGTGTTCGACGCGGGAGGCGTCGGGCCGTTTACGGCGAAGCTCTGGTCAGGATTCTTGATGCGCGGAGAAGTCCCGGCGTCCTCGACGATCAAATTACCCGCGTGGAAGTCGAAATCGAAGCTCCACGAGGTGAGGACCCTCGAGGCCGGCTGCGGGGCGACGGACGGGACGATCGAGAGCTGGTCGCCGACGAAGACGGTGCCTCCATCCGCGACCGCGGCGCCGCCCGCGCTTGCGTTCACAACCGTCAGGCTGGACGTCGCGGGCGTGTCGGGCGAGGCGCACGAGAACGGAACGACCCAGGCGTCGCCGGACGCGGCGTAGCCGTAGAGCGTGTTTCCGGGCCCGTCGACGAAGCCCATGGTCGACCCGACGCTGAACTTCGGGTTCGCCACGACCGACGTGCTGACCAACCCTCCCCACGCACCCACCGTCAGCGAGAACAGGCCGAACTGGTAGCTCGGCGCCCGGCGGTTGGACCACATGAGCGCGTAGAGCGTGCCGTTCTTCACGACGAGCGAGGAGGCCGGGCCGACGTTCACCCAGGTTTCGCCCGTGACGGCGGGAATCCGGTAGGCCGGGCCCGCGGAGACGGGGTTCGGGAGAGGGCCGCCGTTGCGCGTGATCGAGACGAGGCCGTAGCTCGGCGAGTTCTCGACGCCGCTGATCGGCGCGAGCGCCACGAGGAGCCACAGCTTGTTCGGGTTCGCCGGGTCGACGGCGCCCGAGACGTACTGCGGCGTGCGGCCCCCGAAGTCGGGAACCATCGCGCTCGTGAACTGCAGCTTCGGGTAGGAGGCCGTGATGTTGCCGACGGGCCCGGGAACCGTGGCGTCGATGACCTGCACCGCGCTCCCCGCGATGTAGAAGAGGAACCCGCCCGCGATGCCGAGTCCGGTCCCGGCTGGCCAGTTCGTCATCTCGTAGGCGAGGTTCAGGGATCCGAGCGTCGTCGGCAGGGTCGTCACGTCGGCCGCGCTGGCCGAGGACGTGCCGAGCGTCGAGTACGCGATGTACCGCGAGCCAACCTGCTGGACGACGGTGCCCGAGGCGCGCGAGTTGCCGAAGTCGCCCCAGATGCCGAAGCCGTTGTTGGGGTCGGTCCGGCCGACCATCGTGTGCCAGTCGGGCTCCCCCGGACCGCTCACCGAGAACGCCGCGCGCACCCCGTCGGGCGACACCGCGACGGTCTGGATGTAGCTCTGTCCGTCGCCGTGCTGCGGGATCGGATTCGAGTCGGGCGTGGAGGCGTCGTAGCGCAGGTCGTCCCAGCGGATGACCGTCGGGTTCGCCGGATTCGACAGGTCGAGGACCGAGTACCCGAAGGACTCCTGGAGCAGCAGCCGCCACGGCCCGCCCGCGCCCGCCCGGTAGAGCGAGAGGTTGTTGTTGTACGCGGCCGAGAGCGAGCCGGGCCGCGCCAGCCCCGGCGGGTTCGGCTCGAAGTCGGTGGGCGAAAGGACGGAGCACCCCTGGGCGTCGGCCCGGAGGGTGAACCCCGCGAGCCCCACGAGGATGGCGATGGCGAAAGCCGCGCGCCGGAGGGGCGCGAGGCGCTGACTGGCCGTTGGAAAGTTCATGTGACTTTGGTTCCGCCGCTCGTTGATCGGATGGGGCTCCCTCGCGGGCAAGGAGCTGACAGGGAACGACATATGGATCGTATCTCCCGGAGTCCCGGCTTGTCCAGACACAGGAATCACAGGCTGCCGGGTTCGCCTACGAGAGGAAGTGCGGCGGCCTGGACCGATCTTTCACCCTGTCTTCACCAAAAAAAAGCGGGCGGCCGAAGCCGCCCGCTCTCCTGAGACGTCAGGAAATTAAGGCGTGTTGCCGGGCCCGAAGACGAGGGCCGGCTGGCACTGGAACTGGTTGTTGAGGTTGGAGGCCGCGTGGCCGACGCTGATGAAGGCGCCAGGCGCGGTGTGCTGAACACCGACCCAACCCATGTTGTAGAGGCCCGTAGCAGCCGAGGCGCCCGTGAGCGTCGCGCCGCGGAGCGTCAGGTCGACCCAACCGAACTTGAACCCGGCCGGGTTCCAGTCGGCCGTCGCGGCGAGGTTGATGCGCTGCGACTCGAGGAAGATGTACGTGTTCGAGGTCGTGCCGGCCGGCTGACCGGACGGGCCGGGCGGGATGCCCACGCCGCCGAAGAGGTTCTCGTCGGCGTCGTACGCGAGGACGCCGACCTGGTGGATGGCGTCATAGAAACCGGAACCCGCGGCGCCCTTGTTGCCGGACGTCGTGGGGTTGGCCCACGCGCAGAGGTTGACCTGCGTGCCGCCGTAGAGATCGGAGCGCCAGACCTGGATCCAGGACTGGAGGCTCTGGCTCGCGTCGGCCAGGTAGCGGAAGGCGTAGTGGTCGCCGAGGGGCTCGCGGCCGTCGCCGGCGAACACGAAGCTCGCGGGGGCGAAGTACGGGGCCGCGGCGCAGCCGACCGTACCCTCGTTCGCGCAAGCCGTGATCGCCGTGGTGGCGACGAACTTGCCGAAGAAGGTCTTCGTGGCGGCCGTGTAGGGGAGACGCGAGTCGAACTCGAGGGCAACGGCCGGATCGCCGGAGATGTTGCCGCCGTTGGCAGCCGTGTCCACGAAGAAGATGTCGCCGACGAGGACGTTCGGGGTGTAGGTCGTGCCCCAGCCGATCGTCGCGATCGCGTCTTCGTTGTAGAACTGGGCCTGGTCAGGGAAGTAGTTCGTGCAGTAGTTGACGACGTCGATCGTCAGGTAGCCCGAGAGGGCGTCCTTGTAGACGCTGTCGGTGCCGTTGGACCAGCCGCACTGCGGGTTGTCGACGTCGAGGATGTTGGCGCCCTTGGACGTGGTCCAGGACGAGATGTCGCCGGACTCGTCGAGCGAATCCCACACCGTCGGGCGGAAGAGCGCGCCGATGGCGTCAACGGCCGTCAGGTTGTACTGGGAGATCGAGCGGATGACGTCCGTCGTGAGGTTGATCGCTTCCGGGTGCGAGAAGCGGATGAACTGGGTCTGGCCCCAGCCCACGCTCGGCTGATACGTCGCGCTCGGCTTGCCGGGGTTGACGAGGCCGCACGGATCGACGGGGTACTTCGTCGTGTCGTACTGCGGCAGGTTCGGGCTGAGCTTGCCGTTGAGGATGTCGCGCATCGAGAAGGACACGGTGTCCTTGCCGGTGAGCGGAAGGTTGAAGTCGATGACGGCCTTGGAGTACTTGTTCCAGACCGTGACGTGAGCGATGACGCCGGGCGACGACACGTTCACGACCGACACGAGCGTGTCGGTGCCGCCGGACGGGATCGGGAAGTCCGTGGCGCCGTTGAGGGAAACCTTGAAGTACGGAACGAGCAGCGTCGCCGCCGGCACGTTGTCGTACGAGCAGGTGACCGCGTAGCCGGTGCCCGCAACCGCGAGCAGCACGAGCGCGATCAGAACGGAAAATTTCTTCATTTTTTCTCCTACCAGTGAAGTCAATTGATACGAGTGGATTCGTTGTTCTTCAGGGATGAAATCCGGGCTCTCGCCGCCTGCGATATTGAATCACCTCCCGCAATTTTTTCAGAAGCGAAGCTTCCCTTTACCGGAAGCGAGAAAAGCATCGAATCGGATAGAGATTTCCCGAACATTGGGCAGACGATAGGGGCGAAATTCCCCGATGTCAAGGCCAATCCCGAAAAATATGTTGGGGCCGCATATCTACAGGACTAGTGTCCGACCCCCCCGAAATCTCACTTCCCGAGGCCGCGAAACACCCGGAACCCGCCCGCCCTCGTTTCGTCGCCGGTGAGGTACTGGTACATGAGGACGACGTCGGGCCGGCCGTCGCCGTCCACGTCGGCGATGCGCAGGGCCGTCGGGTGGTTCACGAAGGACGGCTCCCGGTCGGCGGAAAGCTCCTCGAACTCCCCGCCGGGCTTCTGGAAGAAGACCCGCACTTTCTGCGCGCTCTCGTCCGCCCACACGACGTCGTCCAGGCCGTCGCCGTTCAGGTCTCCGGCCACGATCGCGGGAGACGGCGAGTCGTACTGGAGCGTCTTCACGATGCGCTTGCCCGCGACCTTGCCGTCCGCGCCGCGGTAGTAGACGGTGACGCCCTGGCCGTCGATCTTCGGCGCGCCGCCCGACGGCGTGCGCTTGAACCACGACGCGAAGAGAGCGGGGCGCCCCATGTACGTGCCGGCCGCCGCTCCGGAAGCCTGGCCGTAACCTTCGACGACCCCGACCCCGACGTAACGGAACTCCTCTGCTTTCGGGTCGAATTCGTAGAGGTTCGACGTGGCGCCCGTGTACCGGCAGCCCGACGTGTAGAACGGCAGCCCGGCGCTCGCGTCCTTCCCCAGGGCCACGGCGATCGCGTAGCCGAAGCAGGCGCCTTCGAGGCCCGTGTGAACGTCGCGGAACGATTTGCCCTCGTTCAGGAAGGCGCGCACGTCGAATCCGCGCAGGTATCCGTCCGCCTCCCGCACGGGGACGCCTCCGGTCCGGATCCACTCGGGGTCGTCGGACACCACGAGAAGGTCCTTTTTCCCGTCGCCATTCAGGTCGGCGATCGCGATCGCCCGCGTCGAGAGCTGGCGCGGGAGGCCGCGCGACTCGATCGAGAACTTGCCTCCGCCCTTGTTGAAGGCGATGGCCGGGCCGGAGCCGTGGCCGCCGAAGACGATGTCGAGCTTTCCGTCCCCGTCCATGTCCGCGACGGCGGCGACGCCGTAGGCGGCGTCGATCCTGTCGGGGTTCTCGAGCTCGAGCGGGACTTCGCGCCAGCGCCACTTCCCCGCGTCGTCCTTGTCGAGCCGGAAGACCTTGAGCGTCGCCCCCGTCAGGCGCGCCGGAGGGGCCACGATCTGGGGATGGCCGATCCCGAGCACGTCGCCCAGGTCGAAGTTCTCGCGCCACATGCCCGAGCGCGGCAGGCCGGCCGAGATCTCCTCGAAGCGCAGCGGATCCTTCGACGCCCCGGGCGTGACGACCCCGGCCTCGCTCCGCGGCATTTCGATGATCGGCCTGAGATCCTCGGGAGCCGGCGCCTTCTTCGCGTTCGGATCGGGTTTCTTCCTCTCGGGCGGCGCCTCGACGACGAAGGCCGTCTCGTCCTGGCTGAGGATCGGGAACCCCGCGCTGTTGACGATCGCGAGGAAGACCCGTCCGTCCTTCTCGTAATACTGGCCGCCCTTGGGAAGCCTCAGGAGTCTCTTGCCGGTGGCGGGGTCCACGTACGGCACCGGATCGACCGGCGTGTCGTCGTCGACGTCCGCGGGGGGCTTGAGGCCGAGCGCCTCCTGGACCTTCACGTTCGTCTTCGCGCGTTCCTCGATGGTCGGATTCGGAGCCGCGGCGGGAGCGGGAGCGGGCGAGGTCGCCGCGGGCGGAGTCGTCGAAGTGCAGCCGAGGGATGCGAGGGCGGCGGCCGCGAGAACGGGGAGAAAACGCTTCACGGAAACTCCTGTCGACGCACGGAACCCGGCAGCCTTCGGCCGGCGGGCGAGCGGAATTCGGGGCTCAGAGAACGTCCGCGAAAGCCGGACGCAACCGGCGATAGAGCTGACGTCCCAGAAAGCCTAGCACGATGAATGCCGCGGTTTCGATGCCGAGACGGCGCCAGGGCGGCACCGGCATCCCGAAGAGAGCCGCGCGGAAAAGCGCGATGACGTCGCGCAGCGGATTGAACGTCAGAAGCGGCGCGGCCCACGCGGGCACCATGGATTCGGGATACAGGATCGGCGTCACGTAGAACGCGATCATGAGGATGGGCGGCAGGATCTGCGCGAGGTCCCGGAAGAACGGGTTGAGCGACGCGAGGATCAGAGCCGGGCCGACGAGGGCCAGGAGCTCGAAGCCGAACGCGGCCGCGAGGAGGAGCGGATCCACGGAGCCGCGGCCCGTCACGAGGAGGAAGCCCGTCAGCAGCGCGATCGAGATCGTCTGGATCACGAGCGCGGCGCCGACGGAGGAGAGCGTCAGGAGCGCGACCGGGAACCGCAGCTTCTTGACGAGGTGCGCCTGGTCCGTGACGGAGCCCGTCCCGCGGACGACCGCCTCCTGGATCCCCAGCCAGGGGAGCATTCCGGCGAGCAGGAACTCGACGAACGTTCCCTGGAATCCAGCCGGCGTGGGGACCTTGAGGACGTACGCGAAGACGAACGCGTTGAGCGCGCACATGATCGCGGGGTTCAGGATCGCCCAGAACGGCCCCGCGAAGCTCCCGGCGTACCGGGCGGCGAGGTCCCTCCGGAGCAGCTGGGAGAGCAGGAAAACCTTGTTCTTCAACGAACTAGCGTCCCTCGGGCGGCGCGAAACGGGCTTGAAATGGCACCGCGGAAGGGCTATCTTAACCGGTCAGCGACCATGAGTGCCGTACCGCGCGCATCCCAGATTCTCCTCGTGGGGCAGAAGATCCGGCAGATCCGGAAAAGCCGGCATCTGACCCAGGCGGATCTTGCCGCGCGCATCGGGGTCACGCAGTCCGATCTCTCCCGAATGGAAAACGGTGAGTACAAGGTCGGGCTCGACACTCTCTTCAGGATCCTGCAGGTGTTCGAGCTGTCCATGAGCCACTTCTTCGAGGAGCCATCCGCCGAACCGGCCGTCGCCCGGGAGACCCCCGGAGCGGCCGCGCCGTTCGAGGACTGGGCCGCGCTCCCCGAGGATTCCCGCCGCGAAGTCGCCGAGTTCATCGCCTTCAAGAAGATGCAGATCGAGAAGGCGAAGGGCGAGGAAGACCCCGGAGACGACACCAATGGCTGAGCCGGCCGCCCTCGCCCGCTCCGCCGCCGAGGCCTCGCGCCGCGACGCCCTCTCGCACCTCGAGAAGGGCGAATTCGCGGCCGCGCTCGGGTGCTACGACGCCGCGCTCGCGTCCGCGCGGGCGACGGACGAGCCCGCGTTCGTGGACTGGATCTACGTCTGCCGCGCCGCGGCCGCCGCCGAGACGGGCCCGGCTTCCGACGAGCTCGTCGAACTGAAGCGGATCCTCCTGCGGACGCGCGAGCCGCAGACGGCGTTCCGCGCCGCGTATTCGAGCGCCGCGATCTACAGGCTCCGGAAGGAGCGCAGCAAGGTCTTCTTCTACGCGAACCTGGCGCGCCGCCACGCCGAGGAAATCGGGGACCCGCGCCTGATCGGCGCGTGCCTCAACGAGGTCGGCAACGCGCTCGCGGCCGACAGCCGGTTCGAGGAGGCGGCCGAGGCTTACCGTACGGCGCTCGAGCGCACGCGCGCCGAGGCTTCCCTGCTCTCCGTCCCGCGCGCGCAGTGGTCCGACAACCTCGGGTACTGCCACATCGCGCTGGATCGCGTGCCCGAGGGGCTCGCGCTCGTGCACGGGGCGCTCGACACGCTCGAGAAGGAAGCCGCCCGGGGTTTCACGGTGTATCCGCTCCTCGACCTCTGCTTCGGCTACCTCAAGCAGGACCGGTTCGCGGAAGCCCGCTGGTTCGGGGAGGAAGCTCTCTCGCGGGTCGCGGTCGCCGGCGACCTCGAGGCCGAGAAGAACCTCCTGTACCTCCTCGGCGAGGCCTGCCACCTCTCGGGCGACGCGCCCGCGGCGCAGGGCTACTTCGACCGTCTCGCGCACCTCTATCCGGACTTCAAGAATCTCCGCGCATACCTCGACGTCTTCGACTTCCGAAACGTCATCAACCTCCGGAGCTGACGCCGTGACCACCGCTTCGCACCGCCCGTTCGCCGCCCGGCTCCGTGCCGCCCTCCTCGGGCTCGCGGCGGCGTGCGTGCTCTTCGCGGGCGCCCGGGCTTACGCCGCGACCGCGGTGCTCGCGAAGGACGGTTCGCTCTACGAGGTGTTCACGACGAGCTACGGCCAGGTCATCAGCGGCGCGAACCCGTCCGACGCCGCGACGTCGGTCGTCGCGCTCCGCACGACGCTCCCCGGGCAGGCGCCGACGGTCGGAATCGTAGGCGGCACGTTCAACGACCTGCGCAAGTTCGGGGAGTCGCTCGAGTACGACGACTCCACGAACACCGTCTTCGTGGTCTACACGAGCCTCCAGGTCCAGGGATTCTTCGCGGACATTCACGTCTCGATGCTGCGCGACGGCAGCTGGTCCGTCGGCCGCTTCCTTCCGAACCCCGGACAGTACTTCTCCGTGAACCCCCGCCTGCTCGTGACGCGGCAGGCCTACAAGGACTTCGACGCCGCCGGCGAGGTGGTGACGAAGACGCGTTCGATCCTCTCGCTCGTGTGGTGGGAGGAGAGCGCGCTCTCGCAGGCGCGCTACGCGGCCCTCTTCATCGAGGACGGGGCGCTGAAGCTCGACGACGTCGTCGCGCGCGATCTCAACGAGATCGCGGGCGCCGCCGGCCCGACGGACAGCCGGGGCCTTCCGACGTCCTCGTACATGTACCCCGCCGTGCAGCGCGACCCGGCCAACGACGGCGGCGTGCTCGTTTCGTTCGCGAACCTCGCGAAACGCAAGCAGCAGGTGCTGCGCCTCGGCTTCCCCGACGACTACACGAAGCCTCCGACGACGACGGGCACGACGACGACGGGCCGGACGTCGAACTCGCGGACGACGCCGATCGGGCGCGGCGGCTTCGAGTTCTCCATGCCGACGATGATCGACCTGCCGTTCACGCTGCCGGTCGGGACGCTGATCTCGCCCGCCGGAGTCCCCACGTACTTCTGGACGAAGGACGGCGGGCTGAACTACCTCACCGGCGACGGCGCGTCGCTCGCCCGGGGCGCGATGACGATCCCGCTCAGGCCGGACTTCCAGCTCGACAGCGCGCTCTCCGCCGTCCGGACGATGGCCGAAAAGCAATAGACGCCGCTTTTCGTTTTCCGTTCTTGTTGGTTCTTGCGGGTGTTTCTGCGTTCGGCCGCGGCTTCGCGCGTGCGGCTCGCATCCGCCTCTTCACCCTCTAAGAAAATCCCTCTTCGTCTTTTCTCTTCCTAGAGTCCTGACGGGAGATTCGCGCGCGGGTTGCGCTCGTAGAGCGCGGCGAACTTCTCGGCGAGTTTCCGCCCCTCGTCCGTGACGTGCTCGGGCGTCGCGATCGTGACGCGGTAGTAATGGTCGCCGTCGGCGCCGCGCCCGCTGCGCACGCCGAACCCCTTGAGGCGGAAGCGCTGTCCGGCGGCGGTCCCCGGCGGGATCTTCGCGCGCACCGGGCCGTGGATCGTCGGGATTTCGATCTCGGCGCCCGCGTACGCCTCCGGCACCGTCACGGGGACCTCGGTGAGGATGTCGTCGCCCTCGCGACCGAAGTACGGGTGGGGCTCGACCGTGAGCGCCACGTAGAGGTCTCCCTCTTCCGTCCGGCCTTTCCCCGCCACACGCACCTTCGAGCCCGTCGAGACGCCGGCGGGGATGCGGATCGTGACCTTCTCGTTCGAGACGACCTCGCCGAGGCCGCGGCACACCGGGCACGGGCTCCCGCCCGTGCGGCCCGATCCGCCGCAGCGCGCACACCGCCGCGGGAGGCGCGCGCGGAACGCCACCGTTCCGCCGAGGACCGCGTCTCGGAACGGGATGGTCAGCTGCGCGGCCGCGTCGTCGTCCTCCTCGGCGACGCCGCGCGGGCCGACGCCCGGCGCGCCGCCCGAGAAGAGCTCGGAAAAGAGATCGCCGAAATCGCCCGTCCAGCGGAACCCGCCGCCCGGGCCTCCTCCGGAGGGCATGCCGCCGAACGGCGAACCGCCGCCCGCGTGCGGCGCGCCGCGCGGGGCTGCGCCGCCGGGCGGCCACGCGCCCGCCTCGGGCGGCTCGCCCGTGTCGCCCGTCAGGTCGTAGTGCTTGCGCCGCTTGGCGTCCTTGAGAATCTCGTACGCCGAGGCGATCTCCTGGAACTTCTTCTTCGCGGTCGCGTCGCCCGGGTTGACGTCGGGGTGGTACTTGCGCGCGAGTCGGCGGTACGCCTTCTTGACGTCGGCGTCGGACGCCGACTTCGGGATTCCGAGCGCGGCGTAGAGATCGCGGGTCGCCATGGCCGCGCCACGATACCCGAGACGCGGGGCCCCGTCGCGGTACCATGGGCGCGCCCCTTCGAGGCGCCGCGTGAAGATCCTCCAGCATCGAGACGTGCTCTCCGTCGTCCTCGCGGGCGGCATGGGCGAACGGCTCTTCCCGCTCACGCGGGACCGCGCCAAGCCCGCCGTGCCGTTCGGCGGGCGCTACCGGATCATCGATTTCGTCCTGAACAACTTCGTGAACTCCGGCCTCACGAAAGTCAAGGTGCTCACGCAGTTCAAGTCGAACTCGCTCATCGAGCACATCATCCGCACCTGGCGCCTCACGTTCGACATCGGGCAGTTCGTCGACCCCGTGCCCGCGCAGATGCGCCGAGGTCCGCACTGGTTCCGCGGCACGGCGGATGCGGTGTACCAGAACCTCGACCTCGTGTTCGACGAGGAGCCCGCGCACGTCTGCGTGTTCGGCGGCGACCACATCTACGTGATGGACATCAACCCGATGCTCGCGTTCCACGAGGACGGCGGGCACGACCTCACGATCGCGGCGTTCCCGGTGCCCCTCAAGGAGGCTTCGCGCTACGGGATCCTCGAGGTGGCCGCGGACGGGCGGATCGTCGGGTTCGAGGAAAAGCCCGAGGAGCCGCGCGCGATCCCGGGGCAGCCGGAGCTCGCGCTCGCGTCGATGGGGAACTACATCTTCCGGGCGTCCGTCCTGATCGAGGCGCTCGAGAACGACGCGCTGCAGGACACGACGCACGACTTCGGCAAGAACCTGATTCCGTCCCTCCTGAAGGGCGGCGCGCGCCTCTACGCGTACGACTTCTCCACGAACCGCGTGCCTGGAAACGAGGATCTCGCCCCCTACTGGCGGGACGTGGGGACGGTGGATTCGTACTGGGACGCGTCGATGGACCTCATCTCCGTCACGCCGCCGCTCAACCTCTACAACCAGAAGTGGTCCATCAAGAGCCATTCCCCGCAGCTGCCCCCGGCGAAATTCGTGTTCGCGGACGCGGTCTCGCAGCGCGTCGGTCTCGCGACGGACTCGCTGGTCGCGTCGGGCGGCATCATCTCGGGCGGCACGATCCACCGGTCGATCCTGTTCCCGCGCGTGAGGATCAACTCGTTCTCGCACATCGAGGAGTGCGTCCTGATGGACGGCGTGGACGTCGGGCGCTACGCGCGGCTCAAGCGCGTCATCGCCGACAAGGGCGTGAAGATCCCGCCGCGCATGGAGATCGGCTTCGACCCCGAGGAGGACAAGAAGCGCTTCCACGTCTCCGAGGGCGGCGTCGTGGTCCTGCCCAAGGGGGCCGTCCTCTCCGACTCCGATTGACCCGCCGACCCCAATTCCGGTTGCCTCGGCGAAGGTGACCGTATAAAGTTCGGGTTCTCGATCCCAGAGCCGAATTTTATATGGACGACACCGATCGCCGCATCCTCGACATCCTCCAGCGGGACGCCAAGATCTCGCAGGCCAGGATCGCCGAGACCGTGGGCCTGACCACGCCCTCCGTGAACGAGCGGATCAAGAAGCTCGAAACCAAGGGCTTCATCCTGAGGTTCACGGCGCTGCTCGACCCGCGGCTCGTCGGCATGCCCCTCGTGGCCCACGTCGACGTGATGCTGGAGCACCCGCGCTTCGAGAGGCCGTTTCTGGAGGAAATCGAGAACCTCCTGGACGTCCAGGAGTGCTACGCGATCTCGGGCGATTTCGGCTACCGGCTCAAAATCCGGGCCCGGGACGTCGAGCATTTCGAGCGAATCCTGAGGGAGAAGCTCCAGACGCTCCGCGGGGTCGTGCGCACGCGCGTCGAGCTCTCGCTCTCGATCAAGAAAGACTCGACGCTGCTTCCCCTCGCCGAAGGCGTCTGAGACGTCATCTCACTCCCGGGTGTCGATTTCGCACCAAATCGTCCCCTGAAAGGCGCGTTTGGGAGTGCCGGTCCGGCGTGATTTTGCGCACAGCGTAACGCCAAATTGCTGCAAGTGAATCAGTTGGAATCAGCCGGGCTGAACCGAAAACCGAAGGCATCGCGCTTGCGTATACATGGGCAGGAGATCGAAACGGGCATTCGATGCAAAGTCAAATGAAAACGCCGGTCTTCACTTCCCCCCAACTTCCCGCCGGCCTCGGCCGACGGGCCCTCCACTTCTCTTCCCTCCAACAGTAACCCTCAGTTAGTCCATCCCACCGCCGCAATCCCCGCCCGACCGCAAGGTCGGGTGGGAGCCCACCCTTCTTTGTACGGGGGGAGTTTAGAAGGTCAGGTTCTGGGGTGAGCGGCTGTCTCGCTGCCCCCTGTGCCCCCCTCTAACCTCGCAGCGGGAGGGCTCCCAACTCTCTTGCCTTCTAAGAAATCTTCTCTTCTTCCTAGAAGTGGTACGCCACCGACCCACCTAAAGTGATGGGCTTGTGGCTGGCGTCGGTGCGCAGGAGGTAGGCCGCGGCCTCCAGGCGGAGGTCCCAGCGCGCCGAGATGTGGAAGGCGGCCATGACGCCGCCGTGCCAGCCGATCACCGTCTCCTTGACGTCGGTCGAGCTCTGGCCTTCGCCGACCGGCTTCGGATCCAGGTTGTAGACGCCGACGCCGCCGAACAGTCCTGCGTCCCACCAGGGCTCGCGGAACAGGTAGCCGACCGACATGAGGCCCGCCTTCACCTTGACGTCGGGCGCCGTCGTCGTCGGCCCGACGCCGAACGCCGGCACGACGGGCGTGCCCGGCAGCGCGAAGTTCATGTAGCGCGCCTGGAGGAAGACGCCCGTCTCGAGAGCGACCTCGCCGAACACGTGCCACCCGCCGTTCGAAAACGCCGCGACGTCGGATGCGCGGCCGTTGTCCGTGACCCACTCGCCTCCGGCGCCCACGGCGAACGGGAACTGGTGCGTCCGGGGCGGCCCGATCTGGGCCGGGGCGGACAGGGCGGCAGAGAGGAAGGCGAGGCACGCGGCGGTGCGGAGGAGCGAACGCATCGGTTTCGAGAATACTTCAGGTGCGGCGGCGCCATGAGTCATATCGTTCATACGAGCGCCGCGCCGCCCTCGTCTAGAATCCGCGCCGTGCCCGGCCCGGAGCCGCTTCGATCTCTCCCCGGCGCGCCCGCAATCGCCTCACTCCTCGCGTTGCTCGTGCCTTCCCGGTGCGCGGTGTGCGACGAACCCCGCCGCGACGCCGGAGGCGGCGGCGTCTGTCCCGCCTGCTGGGCGGCGCTGCCGCGCCTCGCGCCCTCGGCGGCGTGCCCGCGCTGCGCGCTCCCCGGCGACGGCGGTCCATGCGCCTCCTGCCGCCGCGAGCCGCCGCCGCTCTCGCGGACGGCCGCGTTCGGCCTCTACGCGGGAGGCCTGAAGACGCTGCTCGTCGCGTTCAAGTTCCGCGGCTGGGACCTTCTCGCGGCGCCCTGCGGCGCCCGGCTCGCCGAGGCGGCCCGGATGTCGGACCTCGCGGCCGGCGCCGACGCGCTCGTGCCCGTGCCGTCGACGCGCCGCCGCAACCGCGTGCGCGGCTACGACCCCGCGGCGCTTCTGGCCGAGTCCGCCGCGCGCGGCCTCCGCCTTCCCGCCCGGGCGCTCCTCTCGCGCACGCGCGACACGCATCCCCAGTCGGATCTGCCCGCCTCCGCGCGCCGGGCGAACGTCGAGGGAGCGTTCGCCGCGACGGAGTCCGCGCGGGGCCGCGTCCTCGTCCTCGTGGATGACGTCTCGACGACGGGCGCCACCCTCTTTTCAGCCGCGCGCGCCCTCGCCCTCGCGGGCGCCGCCGAAATCCGCGGGCTCGTCCTCGCCCGCACGCCGGAGCCGGAGCCTTCATGAGCGCTTTGATCGATCGCCTCGTCGTCGCCACCCTGCCCCTCGTCCCGAAGCCGATCGTGAAGGCCGTCGCCTCGCGCTACGTCGCGGGCGACACCCTCGAGGCCGCTCTCGACACGATGCGCGCGCTCGCCGCCGAGGGCGCCATGGGGACGATGGACGTCCTCGGGGAGAGCGTCACGCACCGGGACCAGACGGTCGCGACGCGCGACCAGTACCTCCGCACGATCGACGCGATCGCCGCGTCGGGCCTGCCCGCGAACGTCTCCGTCAAGCCGACGGCCGTCGGCCTCGCGATCGACCCCGCGCTCGCGCTCGAGAACTGCACGGAAATCTGCTCGCGCGCGCAGGCGCACGGGATGTTCGTGCGTCTCGACATGGAGGACAGCCCGTACACGGAGGCCACCGTGAAGCTCGTCCTCGCGCTCAAGGACCGCTTCGAGGTCGGCGCCGTTCTGCAGGCCTACCTCAAGCGCAGCCTGTCCGACATCGGCCGGCTCCTCGAGAAAAAGGTCAACGTCCGGATCTGCAAGGGCATCTACGTCGAGCCCCGCACGATCGCCTGGAAGGACCGCCAGACGATCATCCGGAACTTCGGGGCCCTCGTGGACAAGCAGCTCGCCGGCGGCGCCTACGCCGCGATCGCGACGCACGACGAGGCCTGCGTCCAGCTCGCGCTCGCGACGATCGACCGGCTCGGAATCCCGAAGGACCGCTACGAGTTTCAGATGCTCCTGGGCGTGGACCCGGTCCTTCGCAAGTCGCTCCTCGACGCCGGCCACCGGCTGCGCGTCTACGTCCCCTACGGCAAGGACTGGTACGCCTATTCCACCCGGCGGCTCAAGGAGAACCCGTCCATGGCGAGCACGATCCTGAGGTCCGTCCTGGGGATGGCTCCGGCCACCCCCTGAGGGGGCGTCTCAAGAGCGTTGACGCCGTGCGGAAAACGGGCGGAAGATACGCGGACCGGGGGTTCCCGTGCTGCGATCGATCCGCCCGTCCGCCGCACTGCTCGCCGGCCTCGTGGCCGCGTCGCTGCCGGGGCGTCCGGCCGCCGCGGCGCCCCCCGCGCTCCGGACCACCGTGGTCGCGCCCCTCTCGGGCATCGTCCGCGCGGACGGCCGCCCCGTGCCCGGCGCCACGCTCGTCGTGCGTGGCGTGATGTCGGGCGGCGCGATGCTCATGCGCACCGTGAAGAGCGATACCGACGGGACGTTCGTCCTGTCGGACGCGGCCGAGGGCCTCTACACCGTCCTGTCCGTCGTGCCCGGCTTCCGGCCCGCGATCGCGCGCCTCTTCCACAGGCCGGCGGGTCCGGAGGGCGCGCTCTCGTTCGTCCGCATCGACCTCGAGAGACCGTCCGGCGTCCTTCCGGAGACTCCGGCGGGCGCGCTCGACCCGTGGAGCGCGCGCGCGGTGGTCGCGGGCGACGTTCTGCGCGAGGTGCCCGCGATTCTCGCGGCGCTCGACGCGACGCCCGCGCCCGCGGCGTCCCTCCCGCTCCTCGCTTCGGCCCGCGATGTGCGCGCGGCGCGGCCCCTGCACGCCGCCGTGACGACGACGGCGGGCTTCGGCGCGGCCGGCTCCTCGTCGCTGTCGCAGACCTCGCTCGACGTCTCGGGCGCGCTCGGCGCGGGCGTGCGGTGGGGCGCCACGGGCCAGTACGCGCGCCTCGCCGACGTCGCGGGCGAGAAGACGGGCGACTCCGCGCGCCTCGCCCTCGAAGTCGACGCCGGAGCCTCGCAGTCGGTCCACATCTCGACGCGCCGGCAGAGCCTCACGGCCGACGCCGACCCCACCCGCTTCGCGGCCCACGCGCTCGACTGGAGCGGCGCCGTTTCCGAGCGCGGGCAGGCCGCCATCTCGGCGCGCGTCATCTCGCAAGCTCACCTCCTCGCGACGGGCCCCACGCCGGACCTTTTCGCCCGCTCATCCGACGCCGTCGACGTCGCCGCGCGGTACCAGACGGACCTCGGGGCTGCGACGTTCGCGCGCGTGACCGTCGGCTACCGCTCGACCTCCGGCGACTACGCCGGCACGGTGACCCCGTTCGAGCACGAAACGCGCGCGGGCGGCGTCGCGGGCCTGCGCCTCGGCGAGGTCCTCGTCGTCGAGGCCGGCGCGACGGGCGACTCGTCGTTCTACGGCCGCGGCGTCACGCCCGAGCTCATGGTCGCCCTGCAGACGAAGGACGGCTGGCGCGTCTACGGCTTCGCGTCCCGCCGCTTCGAGAGCCTCCCGAGCGCGCTCGCCGTGCGGCCCGGCGAGGCCGGCGCCGACGAAGCCGACCTGACGCGCCGGTCGCGCTCGCTCACCCGCGGCGGCGTGCGGTGGCAGAACCGCGAGGGCGAGAGCGTGGCGGTCGACGTTTCGCGCCGCGAGATCAACGGCACGTACCGGCTCCTGTTCGACGCGGACTTCCTCGACCGCCTCGACTCGCTCTATTTCTTCCCGAACGACGTCGCGACCGACGCGGCGCTCACCGTCTCGGCGCGCCTCGGCGCGGGCTTCGACGGGCGCGTGTCGCTCCGGGCCGGCGCGCTGTCCGGTGCGCGCGACGGCGTCATCCGCTCCGACGAAGCGAACTGGGGCGTCGCGCAGGCGGCCCTCCGCGTGCGGGCGACGGACACGTCCATCGGCATCGGTTACCGGCAGGTCGCGCAGGCCCTTCAGCGCGGCCCCACCACGCTTCGCAACGACCTGCAGGCGGTGGACGTCACGCTCGCCCAGGGGTTGCCGCTGCCCGTTCTCCGGGCCGTCGGCAGCGACTGGCGGGCCCTTTTATCGGTCGAGTTCGGGAAACGCCGCGAGGGCGAGGACGAGGAGAAGACGAATCGCCGGCTCGCGGGCGGCCTCGCCCTGTCGTTCTGACTCTCCAATCCCACATAGATCACTTCAACTTTTCGTTTTGAGACGTCGTCTCGGCGCGACTCGTGTGCTCTAACTGACCTCGAATCAGTACTTTTTCTGAGTTCAAAGTCCCGGATCTCTGGCACTTGGCTTGCTCCGCACCCCGGCATGGAGACCGCTGGCTCGACAGGGCGCGCCTTGGCGCGTGCGGGGTTGGTGTCCCTCCTTCTCGCGGGCCTGATCCCGTCGGCGCTTTGCCTCGTCCGCAAAGCGGCCACGTTCGGCCGGGCCGACATTCTCGTCGCGCCCGAAGGCGACGGGCTGAGGGTGCACCGCGTGGGCCCGTCCGCCGCCCCGTCCGGCCTCGCGACCGGCGACCTCCTGCTCCTCGTCGACGGCTCGGGCGCCCGCGCTTCCCTCGAGCCGGCGAGGCTGTTCGCCGAGCGCGCGGCCGACGTCGTCCTCCTCCGCGACGGCGTCACGCGGCGCCTCATGACGGCGCCGGTGCCCGCGCCGTGGGACCTCCGGTACCTGTTTTTGTTCGCGGTCGGCGGGACGTTCCTCGCATCCGCGCTTGCGGCCGTGCGGCCCGCACGCCCCTCGAAGGAGGCCCTGCTCTACGCGGCGTTCGCGCTTTCGGTCGGGCTCGTCCTCACGCTGACGCCCGCGCCCCCGCTGGACGGGATCTTCCGCGTCGCGGTCCTCGCCGAAGACGCGGCGCGCGCGCTGTTCCCGGCGTTCCTGCTCGCGCTCGTTCTCACCTTCCCGCGCCGCACGCGCCGCGTCCCCGCCTGGCTTGCGTTCGTGCCCGCGGCTGCGCTCCTGGCCGCGACGGCCCGGGTCTACTTCGGCCCCGGCACCAACGCTCCCGCCGACGTCGCCGCGCTGGACCGGGCCCAGATCGCCTGGATGGCGGCGGGCGCCGCGCTCGCGGCCGTGCGCCTCGTGGTCGTCTCGCGGCGCCCGACCGATCTCCTCACCGAAAAGCAGGTGCGCTTTCTCCTCCTCGGAACCGCCGTCGGAATCCTGCCCCTCGTCGTCCTGAACTTCGTCCCGCGCCTCCTCGGCGGGTCCATCCCGATTCTCTCGACGCTCGCGCTCCTGCCGCTCGCTTTCGTGCCCGTCGCCTTCCTCGCGGCCCTGACACGCTACCGGCTCTGGGACGTCGAGGCCCTCGGACGGGAGGCGGCGTCCGTGACGGGCGCGCTCCTCCTCGGAGCGGGTTTCTTCGCGATCGCGGAGATGCTCCTCGCCCACCCGCTCACGCTCGCGGTCCCGCACGCCCGCGGCGCCCTTCAGACCTCCGCGGGCCTGCTGATGGCGCTCAGCTTCGTGCCCGTCAGGCGCGGCCTCTCGGCCGCGTTCCGCCGGTTCCAGTACCGCGACGACCCCGGCGACCGCGACGGGCTGCTCGCTCTCCTGCGCGAGCTGCCGTCCCCGCGGCCGCTCGCCGAGCTCACGGACCTCCTCGTCGCCCGCGTCGCCCGCGGCCTCGATGTGCCGCGCGCGGCGCTCCTCGGCGTGACGGGCGATGCCGCGGACGGCTCGCCCGTGGACGGCGGCGGGGCTCTTGCGCTCTCCGAGCTGCCGGCCGCGGCGCGCCTCAGGACGACGCGCCTCTCGCGCCAGGAGTTCAACGAGCGCCCGACCGCGGCCGTCGCGCGGCTGAGGCGCGCAGGCTTCCGGACGCTCGCGCCGCTCACGGTCAGCGGCCGCCTGCTCGCTCTCTTCGCCGTCGCCGACCGCGGCGGCCGCATCCCGCTCTCGGCCGAAGACGCCGAGCTCCTCGAGACCGTGCTCGCGCCCGCGGCGCTCGCGCTCGACCACGCGCGGCTCTTCGAGGAGCTCCGGGCGCAGGCGGACCGGTACCGCAACCTGCAGGAGTTCCACGAGAACGTCGTGGCCGGCTCCGCCGCCGCGATCGCGGCGACGAACGGCGAGGGACGCTTCACGTCGGTCAACCCGGCCTTCGCCGCGCTCGTCGGCCGGACCGCCGCGTCGCTCCTCGGCTGCCGCGCCGCCGAGATCCTCCCGCCCGCGCTCTCCGCCGCGAATCCGCCCGCGCGCCTCGAAGCCGACCTCGGAGCCGGCGCGCGCGTCCTGAATGTCGCCGTCTCGCCCTTCCCCGGCGCTCCCGCGGGGTCGAGCGCCCGCGTCCTCGTCCTCGTCGACGCCACGGAGACCGCCCGGCTCGAGAAGGCGCTCGCCGACCGCGAGAGGCTCAACGCGCTCGGGACGCTCTCGGCGGGAGTGGCCCACGAGGTGAACACGCCGCTGGCCGGCGTCGCGGGCTTCGCGCGCCTCCTCCTCGACGAGACGCCGGGCGACGACCCGCGCCGGGCCCTCGTCGAAAAGATCGAGCGGCAGGCCTTCCGGGCCTCGCGCCTCGTCGGGAGCCTTCTCGATCTCGCGCGGGGGCGCCCGCGGGAGATCGAGCCTCTCGATCCCGCCGACGTCGCCCGCGAGGCCGTCCGCGCGCTCGAGGACGAGGGCGCCGCGCGCGGGGCGGCCGTGCGCCTCGTGACCGCAGGCCGGACGCCGGCCGTCGCGGGGCACCGCGACGCCCTCGTGCAGGTCCTCGTGAACCTCGTGAAGAACGGGATCGAGGCGGCCACCGCCCCGCGCGACACGCGGCCCGCCGCTCCCGAAGTCGTGCTCGCCGTCTCGGCCGGCGACGGGAACGTACGCTTCGACGTGACGGACAACGGGCCCGGCCTCGCGCCGGAGGACGCGGCGCGCATCTTCGAGCCGTTCTATTCGACGAAGACGGCGCAGGGCGGGACCGGCCTGGGCCTCTCGATGGCGCGGGATATCATTCGCGCTCACGGCGGCACGCTGACCGCGGCGTCCGGGTCGCCCGGCGCGCGCTTCACGGTCACGCTTCCCGCCGCGACCTGAAACATGGCCACGGTCCTCATCCTCGACGACGAGCCCGTCATCCGCGAGGTGCTCGGCTCGGTGCTCGCGAAGGCGGGCCACGTGACGCGCGAAGCGGCCACGGCGGCCGAAGGCCTGCAGCTTCTCGAGAAGGAGCCGATCGACCTCCTCCTCCTCGACCTCATGCTCCCGGACAGGCCGGGCCTCGAGGTTCTCGTGGAGGTCCGCGCCCGCCACCCCGAGATCCCCGTCGTCATCGTGACGGCCTACTCGTCCGTCGAAAGTGCGATCACGGCGATGCGAGAGGGCGCGTTCCACTACATCCCGAAACCGTTCCGCAACGAGGAAGTCGTCCACGTCGTCAAGCACGCGCTCGAGAAGCGGCGGCTCGTCGCCGAGAACCGCGCGCTCCGCGCGAAGCTCGACGCGCCCGGCGGCTTCCGCGAGCTCGTGGGACGGTCCGCTTCGATGGAGCGCGTCTTCGAGACCGTGCGCCAGGCGGCGGCCTCGCGCTCGACGATCCTCGTCACGGGAGAGAGCGGCACGGGCAAGGAGCTCGTCGCGAAGGCGCTGCACCGCCTGTCGCCCCGCTCCGCGGGCCCGTTCGTGACCGTCCACTCGGGCGCGCTGCCGCCCGATCTCCTCGAGTCGAACCTCTTCGGGCACGTCCGCGGCTCGTTCACGGGCGCCGTGGCGGACAAGAAGGGGCTCTTCAAGGCCGCCGACGGCGGCACCATCTTCTTCGACGAGATCGGCACGGTCCCGATCGACACGCAGGCCAAGCTCCTGCGCGTCCTGCAGGAGCGCGAGTTCACGCCCGTGGGCGCCGTCGAGCCGATCCACTCCGACGTGCGCGTGATCGCCGCGACGAACGCGGACCTCACGAGGGCCGTCGCCGAGGGGCGCTTTCGCGAGGACCTCTTCTACCGGCTCTGCGTCATCACGGTGAACCTGCCGCCCTTGCGCGAGAGGAAGGACGACATCCCGCTCCTCGTCGAGACGCTTCTCGCGAGGGCCGCCGCGGAGAACGGGCGCGCCGTGCCGTCCGTGACGCCCGGCGCGATGAAGGCGCTCCTCGACCACGACTGGCCGGGCAACGTCCGCGAGCTCGAAAACGTCCTCGAGCGCGCGCTCGTGCTCGGACACGGCGTGCTCGGCCTCGACCAGCTCCCGGACCCGGTGCGCCGCTCGGTCCCGCGCGCGGCCGCGTTCCCGGCGGAGGGCCTCAGCTTCAAGGACGCGGTCGGCGCCTACGAGCGGGCGCTCCTCGCGGCCGCCCTCGTCCGGGCCAACGGAGTCCAGAAGCGCGCCGCCGAGCTCCTCGGCCTCAAGCCGACGACGCTCAACGAGATGCTCAAGCGGCACGGGATGCTCCCCCGCGACGCGAAGGAGCCCGAGACCGAGCCGGCTAGCCGCGCCTGAGGAGCACGAGCGTCCGGTCGTCCCCGAACGGCGTCCCGCCCGTGAACGCGAGAAGCGTCGCGGCGAGCTCACGCTCGAGGTCCGGCAGCGGCTTGGGCCGCAGGTCCTTCAGCGCCGCCACGAGCCGGTCCGTTCCGAACTCCTCGTCCTCGGCGTTCGCGGCCTCCGTCACGCCGTCCGTGTAGAGCGCGAGAAGGTCGCCCGGACCCATCGTGAACGTGCCGGACCCGTACGTCTTGCCGGGGAAGAGCCCGAGCGGCGGGCCGTGGGCGCCGAGCATCTCGACCGCTCCGTCCGCCCGCACGAGGATGCCGGGGTTGTGACCCGCGTTCGTCCAGACGACCGCCCCGGATTCCGGTTCGTAGAGCGCGAGGATGAACGTGACGAACTTCTCGGGGCTCGTCCGGCGGTAGACGAGGTCGTTCAGGCGCGAGCAGAGCTTGTCGGGCGGGAAGTTCTCTCCCGCCCACACCTGGAAGGCGGACTGGACGGACGCCGCGAGGAGCGACGCCCCCATCCCTTTGCCGCACACGTCCGCAACGACGAGGTCGAGGGTCTTGTCGGCGCGCTCGTAGAAGTCGTAGTAGTCGCCCGAGACGGTGCGCGACGGGATCGTGCGCCCGAGGATCTCCGTGTGCGGGAGCACGGGTTCGGCCTCGGGGAGCATGCGCCGCTGGATGTCCCACGCGAGCGCCATTTCGCGCTCGATGCGCTGCTGCGCGGCGGCGCCTTCCTGAAGGCGCAGGTTCTGGATCTTGATCGCGGACGTGTTCGCGAGCGACGTCAGGAGGCGGAGGTCCTCCTCGCTGAAGCTCTTCCTTCCGAGCCGCACCTCGAGGTAAATGAGGCCGATGACCTTGTCCTCGACGAAGAGCGGCGCCGCCATGCAGGACGTGATCCCCTGGATGCGGATGGACTCGGCCGCTCCGAGGCCGGCGTCCGTCGCGGCGTCGATGAGGAGGATGCCGTTCTTCTTGTCCACGACCGACGCGATCAGCGTCTTGGACAGGCGGATGTCGGACGGGTCGACGCCCGGGGCGTACTTGACCTTCTCGGCCTTCAGCTCGCCCGACTCGTCCGCGAGCATGAGAAGACCGCGGTCGGGCTGCAGGAAGGTGAACGTCTTCTCGAGGATCAGCTCGAGGAGCTTCTGGAGCGGGATGTCGCCGAGGAGCTCGACGGAGATCTCGTTCAGCATCCGGAGCGACGCGTTGAGGCGCGCGAGCTCTTCGGCCCCGAGCTTCGCGTCCCAGGTCTGCCGGTGGGGGCGCAGCAGGTCTTTGGAGGACTGGAGAAACGTCGTCTTCTTCGACGTCTCGTCGAGGCCCTCGATCACGACGCGCGTCGTGGATTCCTCGAGGACGTCGATGAGCGTCTCGCCGAGCTGGATCCGGTCGCCCGAGGCGAGGACCGCGGGGTCGCCGATGCGCCCCCCGTTCAGCGACGTCCCGTTTCGCGACCCGAGGTCGACGAGCCGGACGTCGGAGTCGGACACCTCGAGTCGGGCGTGGACGCGAGAGAGCGTCCGGTCCGCGAGCGGGACGTCGTTCGTGGACGAGCGGCCGAGCGTGAGCACGGGACGGTCCAGCCGGATCCGCCGGGCGGGCTCCCCCGGCACCCTCACATTCAGGATCAGCACGGCGCGAGTGTAACCGGAGCAGACCCGCCGCGGGACGGAGGGCGGGCGGGCGTGCTATCCTCACGGGTTCCGGACCGGCTCACCACGCGGCCGGCCGACGAAAGGGTTCCCCCATGAAGGAAAAGATCCACCCCGAGTACCACGAGGTCGACGTCCACTGCGCGTGCGGGACCACGTGGAAGACGAAGAGCACCAAGAACGAGCTCCGGCTCGAGATCTGCTCGAACTGCCACCCGTTCTTCACGGGCAAGAGCAAGCTCGTCGACACGGCGGGCCGTGTCGAGCGCTTCCAGAAGCGCTACGCGAACGTGGCGAAGCCCGCCCCCAAGGCCAAGGCTCCCGAAACCCCGGCCTGAGCCGGTGACCGGCGCGGCCCCGCGGGCCGCGCCCACCCGCCATGTTCCAGAAGCTCGACGACATCGAACGGCGGTACGCGGACCTCGAGGCCCGCGCCGCCTCGCCCGAGGTGCTGGCGGACCACGCCCTCGCGACGAAGACCGCCCGCGCCATGCGCGAGATCGCGCCCGTCGTCGAGAAGAACAAGGAGCGCAAGCGCATCGAGGCGGAGCTCGCGGGCGCACGCGAGCTCCTCGAGACGCTTCCGCCGGCCGACGAGCTGCGCGCGATCGCACAGGCCGAGCTCGAGGCCCTGAGCGCGCGCCGCGCCGCCATCGACGAGGAGCTGCGTCTGCTGCTCCTCCCGAAGGACCCGAACGATTCGAAGAACGTCGTCCTCGAGATCCGCGCCGGCACGGGCGGCGACGAGGCCGCCCTCTTCGCCGAAGAGCTCTTCCGGATGTACGTGCGGTACGCCGAGGGCCGCGGCTGGAAGGTCGAGGTCATCGACCGGAGCGACTCGGGCGGCGTCGGCGGCCTCAAGGACGTCCAGGCGATCGTCGAGGGCGAGGGCGCGTATTCGCGGCTGAAATACGAAGGCGGCGTCCACCGCGTCCAGCGGGTGCCCGCGACGGAATCCGCGGGCCGGATCCACACGTCGGCCGCGACCGTCGCCGTCCTGCCCGAGGCCGAGGACGTGGACGTCGTCATCGCCGATAAGGACGTGCGCATCGACCTCTTCTGCGCCTCGGGCCCCGGCGGCCAGGGCGTCAACACGACGTACTCGGCCGTGCGCCTCACGCACCTGCCGACCGGCGTCGTCGTCCAGTGCCAGGACGAGCGTTCGCAGATCAAGAACAAGGCAAAGGCGATGCGGGTCCTCAAGGCGCGCATCGTCGAGGCCGAGCGCGAGCGGAAGGAAGCGGCCTACGCGGCCGACCGCAAGAAGATGGTCGGCTCGGGAGACCGTTCCGAAAAGATCCGGACCTACAACTTTCCGCAGAGCCGCGTCACGGACCACCGCATCGGGTTCACGTCCCACCGGCTGGCCGACATCATGGACGGCCGCCTCGACGAGCTCGTGGATCCGCTCGTCGCGCACTTCCAGGCCGAGAAGCTCAAGCAGGAGCTCGCGAAGGCTTAAGAGGAAGAGGAAGAAGAAGAAGAGATTTCTTAGAAGGTGAATGCGGAACGGGGCGGCCGAGCGGCCGCCCCGCAGAAATAACTTCTAAGCGGCCTTCTTCATCGGCTTGGCGGCGGGCTTCGCAGCCGGCTTCGCTTCCTTGGCGCCCTTCACCTCGATCGAAGAGCCGTGCATCTTGTACTTGATCGTGACCTTGTCGCCGACCTTCGCGTCGCCCTTGGTGTCCTTGTCGATCGCAATCTGGAAGCGCTCCTTGCCCTTCATGACCGTGATCGAGTCGGCCGTCTTCTCCGTGACGTTGCCCGTCACCTGGAAGTCGTCGACGGCGAGGGCGCCGGTCGCGAAGAGAAGAAACGCGGCGGGGGCGAGAACACGGAAGAGGTTCTTCTTCATGGGAGCTCCCTTTCTGTATGGCCCCTGGGGGCCGGATGGAACGAGTGACGGAATTATGCGCCTGTCCGGCGGTCGAGGACGTACGCGGGCGACCCGTCCGCGAGGGCGACGAGGTCCGTGACCGCGTACCCGCGCGCGAAGAGCGGCTGAACGAGCGCCGCGAAGCGGCGCCGCGCCTTCAGCGCCGCCCCGGGATCCGTCCGGTAGAGGCGCGGGGCGCCCGCCGGGAAAGGCAGGAGGACGCGCGGTGCGTCCGGAAGGGCGCGCGGGTTCCGGGCGACGGGCGCCCCCGCGACGTCGGGCGGCGTCCGGACTTCCCCCGCCGCCGCGCGGACGGCACGCGGCGCCTCGAGGCGCCAGAACGCCTCGAGGCGGTCCGACGGGAGATCGGCGTAGATCCCCCCGATGAATCCGTAGAGGTTCGGGTGGAACCGGTCGGCCGTCGCCCCGAGGCGCACGAGGTTGAGCGTCGCGTTCTTGACGAGAAACGGGTCGTACATCCAGGTCACGAGCCGGATGCCGCGGGCAAGACACCAGTCGCGCTGGAAGTGCTTGAGCTTCACGGCGAGGCCCCGGCCCTGCGCCTCCGGCAGCACGGCGAGGAGGTGCGAGTACTGGCACGGCTCCGCGAGATTCGTGCGCGGGAAGCCGTGCACGAACCCGAGCATCTTCCGGCCCGCGAACGCGGCCGCCGTGAGCCCGCCCGCGTGCGTCGCGGCGACGAGGTCGCTCGCCGGCGAGACGCTCCGCTCCGTGAATCCCCACGCGGCCTTCGAGACGTCCATCGTCGCGAGGAACTCTTCCGGCGTCTTGAGCTCGCGGATGATGACGCGGCCGACGCGTTCGCTCACTCCCCGACGCCCTCGAGGAGGCCCGCGACGAGCGCGGCGCGGCGCGGAAGGTCGTCGACGAGGACGTGCTCGGTGCGTGCGTGCGCGCCGCCGCCGGAGGGCCCGAGGCCGTCCAGCGTGGGGACGCCCGCGGCCGCCGTGAGGTTGCCGTCCGAGCCGCCGCCGACGCGGGCCGCCGGCAGCTCGAAGCCGAGCGCGTGCGAGAGGGAAGCGGCGCGCCGGTAGAGGTCGAGCGAGGCCTCGGTGGACTCCATGGGCGGCCGGTTCGAGCCGCCGTCGATCTCGACGGTCACGCGCGGGTCGGCCGGACGGTACGCGCGGAGCCCGGCCATGAGACGGTCGGCCTCCGGCCGCGTCCACACCCGGAAGTCCACGGTGAGCTCGGCCCACTCGGGCACGACGTTCGTGACCTTGCCCGACCCGGCGACGGTCGGGACGACGGACGTTCCGGCCGGCTTGTCGGCCAGAGCGTCCGCGTAGAGCGCGAAGCGCGCCATTTCGAGGAGCGCCGAGGCGCCCTTCTCCGGCTCGAGCCCCGCGTGGGAGGCGATCCCCCTGAACCGGACTTTCACGAGGCCCGTGCCCTTGCGCGCGACCTTCGCGGCGCCGCCGTCCCCCGAGGGCTCGAGGACGAGGACGCGGTCGCGCCGGAGCGCCTCCTCCACGAGCAGACCGCTCGAGGCGCCGCTGCCGACCTCCTCGTCCGGCGTCAGGACGAGGGACACGCCGCCCGCCGGCATCACGTCGCCCCTCGCGACGGCCTCGAGGACCGCGAGCGCGACGGCGATTCCGGCCTTCATGTCGAAGACGCCGGGCCCTTTCGCGACGCCCTCTTCGGCCGAGAACGGGATCCCGGCGAGCGTGCCCGCGGGCCAGACCGTGTCGAGGTGCCCGAGGAGCAGCGTGCCGCCGGTCTCCTCGCCGAGGCGCACGCGCACCGCGTCGCCGCGGCCCTCGCACGGGACGCACGCGGCAGCGAGGCCCGCGTGGGACAGGCGCTCGGCGACCCAGAGTGCGAGCTGCGAGACGCTCGCCGGCTCGTCCGACGGGCTCTCGCGGACGACGAGGGCCTCGAGGTCGGCGAGGAGTCTCTCCTTCCGTGCGGCGAAGAGCGCGGCGAGAACGCCCGCGCGGCTCACGCGCGGAGCTCCGTGACGGTCGTCGTGTACCGGGCGAGGACGTCCTGGCGAACCGTGACGCCGGTGCCGGGGCCCGACGGGACCGGCATGAGGCCGTTCACGGCCTCGAGCGCGGGCTCCACGATGTCCTCCTCGAAATAGCGCGACGAAGACGCCGTGTCGCCCGGCTTCGAGAAGCCCGGAAGGCTCGCGATCGCGACGTTGTGCGCGCGGCCGACGCCGGCCTCGAGCATGCCGCCGCACCACACGGGAACGCCCGCCTCGCGTGCCGCCGCGTGGATGCGCACGGCCTCACCGTGGCCGCCGACGCGGCCGATCTTGACGTTGACGACTTTGCAGGCGCCGAGCTGGATCGCGGCCTTCGCGTCGGCCTCCGAGCGGATCGACTCGTCGAGGCAGATCGGAGTCTTCAGGCCCTTCGCGAGCTCCGCGTGGGCGACGAGGTCCTCGTGGTGGAGCGGCTGCTCGATGTAGTCCAGCCCGAATGCGTCGAGCGAGCACAGGGTGTCCGCGTCGGCGAGCGTGTACGCCGCGTTCGCGTCCACGGTGAGCGTGATGTCCGGAAAAGCCTCGCGCACGGCCGCGAGGGGCTCGGCGTCCCAGCCCGGCTCGATCTTGAGCTTGATCCTCCGGTAGCCCTGCGCGACGTGCTTCCGCACGTTCTCGACGGTGTCCGTCGCGGTCGGCGAGATGCCGAGCGAGACGCCGACCTCGATCGCTTCGCGCGTCCCCCCGAGCGCCTTCCCGAGCGGGACGCCCGCGGCCCGCGCCTGCAGATCCCGCAGCGCACACTCCACGGCGGCCTTCGCCATCCGGTTCCCGCGCACGCGCCGGGCGGACTCGTCGAAAGCCGGCGGCGACGCGACGTCCTTGCCGAGCACGAGGGGAAGGAGATAGGTCGTGAGGATCGGCAGCGCGGTCGCGAGCGTCTCCGGCGAGTAGAACGGGGCCTCCTCGGCGACGCACTCCCCCCACCCGGAAAGGCCCTCCCCGCGCAACTCGAGGAGGAGGAACTTCTTGACCGACGTCTCGCCGAACGACGTCCGGAACCGGAACTTGAGCGGCATTTCGACGTTCCGAAGGACGGCGGATTCGACGCGCATGGAGCGATTGTCTATCATTCGTTTCCCGCAAAGTACTTCCGCCTCCGAAGGAGGACCGCATGACCGGTTCCACGCTTCGCCTCCGTTTCGCTCCCCTCTGCGCCGCCGTCCTCGTCGGCGCCGCCGCCCTCGCGGGCTGCGGCGGGAAGGACGAGGACGAGGACCGCCCGAAGTCCTCGCGCGCCGCCGGCGCGCCGAAGGACGCGGCGGCTCCCGCCGCCGCCTCCGCGGCCGAGTCCGGACCGGCCGCCGGCGCCACGGGCGCCGCCTCCGTCACGGGCAAGATCGTCTTCGACGGCGCCGTCCCGGCTGCCGAGAAGTTCAAGATGTCCGCCGACGCCTTCTGCGCCAAGTCGCATCCGGGCGACGTCGCACGGGAGGACGTCGTCGTCGCGGCCGACAAGGGCCTCGCGAACGTCTTCGTCTACGTGAAAGCCGGCATCGCCGGTACGTATCCGCCCCCCGCGACCGCCGCCGTGATCGACCAGAAGGGCTGCACGTATCACCCGCACGTCTTCGGCGTCGTCGCGGGCCAGAACATCGAGATCCTGAACAGCGACCCCACGCTCCACAACATCCACTCGCTGCCCGAGAAGAACGAGGCGTTCAACCTCGGGATGCCCGTGCAGGGGATGAAATACACGAAGAAGTTCGACAAGCCCGAGGTCATGGTCCGGATCAAGTGCGACGTCCACGGCTGGATGTCGGCGTTCTGCGGCGTCGTCGCGCACCCGTTCTTCGCGGTGACGGCCGCCGACGGCACGTACACGATCAAGAACCTGCCCGCGGGCACGTACACGATCGAGGCGTGGCACGAGAAGTTCGGCACGCAGACGCAGCAGGTCACGGTGGGCGCGACGGACTCCAAGGCGGTGCCGTTCACGTTCAAGGCCGGTGCCTGAAGCGTTCCTCAGGATCGGGACCCGGACCGTCGCGGTCTGCGTCTTCCTGCTCCTGATCGCCGGCGCCCTCGTCACGTCCACGCAGTCCGGGCTCGCCGTCCCGGACTGGCCGCTGTCCTACGGCAAGGTGATGCCGCCCATGGTGGGCGGCATCCTCTACGAGCACGGCCACCGGCTGATCGCGGCGGCCGTCTCCACATTGGTCGGGCTGGAGCTCGGCGCGCTTCTTTTTCTTCTGAAGGGAAGAAGGACGGTCAAGCGCCTCGCGGCGGCGGCCTTCGCGGCGATCCTGCTGCAAGCGCTTCTGGGCGGGCTGACCGTGCTCTTCCTGCTCCCGCCCGCGATCTCCTCCGCCCACGCGGCGCTCGCCGAGATCGTCTTCGCGCTTACGGCTGTGGTGGCTCTGATGTGCTCGAAGACCTGGCAGACCGAGCTCGCCGCCCGCCCGACCTCCCCTCCTCCTCTTTCACTCGAAGAGAATCCGAAGATTTCTTTGAATGGTGAAAAAGCGAAGACGGCGCTGCGGTGGACGGTCCTCGCCGCAGGTGCGGTCTTCGTCCAGATCGTCCTCGGCGCCGTCATGCGGCACACCGGGGCGGGTCTCGCGATCCCGGACTTCCCCACCAGCTTCGGCCATTTCTTTCCTTCATTCGCAGAAATCTCTTCTCCGGGCGCACCCATTCATCTCGCCCATCGCATGGGGGCGCTGGCCGTCGTCCTGCTCGTCCTCCTCGCCGCGAAGGCCCTCTCCGGCCTCGAGGCGCCCTTCGCCACAGCCGGGGCCGCGTGGGCTGGCCTCGTCTGCCTGCAGGCCTTCCTGGGCGCGTCCTCGATCTGGTCCGGCAAGGCCGTCCCCCTGACGGTCGCCCACCTCGCCGTGGGGGCCCTCTGCTGGGTGATCGGCGTCCTGGCGTCCGTCGCGCTCGCGGCCGGATTTTCGGATAAGCTCGCGCGCGATTGAGGTGCATTCTCTGAGGCGCTCCCTCGCCGCCTACGTGTCCCTGACGAAGCCGCGCATCACGGTCTTCGTCGTGATGACGGCCTTCGTCGGTTTCGTGGCCGGCACGAAGGGCCCCCTTTCGGGGATGGACGCCTTCCTGCTCCTGCACACGCTCCTCGGCACGGCCTTCGTCGCGTCGGGCACGAGCGCGTTCAACCAGGTCTGGGAGAAAGAGCTGGACGGGCGGATGGCGCGCACCGCCTCGCGTCCGCTCCCTTCGGGTCTCCTCGGAATCACCGGCGCCGCCCTCTTCGCGGGAGCGCTGTCCGTCGCCGGGCTCCTCGAGCTCTGGATCTTCACCGACCCCGTGACGACGGCGCTCGCCGCGTTCACGCTCGTCTCGTACGTTCTCGTCTACACGCCCATGAAGACGCGCTCGCCGGCCTCGACGATCGTCGGCGCCATCCCCGGCGCGCTCCCTCCGCTCGGCGGCTTCACGGCGGCGGCGGGCGGCGCCCTCGGCCTTCCCGGGCTCGCGCTCTTCGCGATCCTCTTCGTGTGGCAGGTCCCGCACTTCTTCGCGATCGGCTGGCGCCACCGCGAGGACTACGCGAAGGCCGGCGTCGTGATCCTGCCGGTCGTCGATCCGTCGGGCCGCTCCACGGCGCGCCAGACGCTCCTGTGGACCGCCGTCCTCCTCCCGATCAGCCTCCTCCCGTCGCTCGTCGGCTCCGCAGGCTTCGTGTACGCCTTCGGGGCCTTCGCGATGACGCTCCTCTTCCTCAACGCGTCGCTGAAATTCGCCCGGGAGGTCACGGACGGCCGGGCGAAATCGCTGTTCCTCGCTTCGATCGCGTGGCTCCCGGCCGTGCTGGCGCTCCTCGTCGCCGACCGGGTCTGACGCGCCGCGCGTGACCGCTCCCGCCGCCGAGACCGCCGCGCTCTCGTGCGCGTACGGCGCGCGCCTCGCGCTGGACGACGTGACGCTGTCCGTCGCGCGCGGCGAGATCTTCGCCCTCCTCGGGCCGAACGGCGGCGGCAAGACGACGCTCTTTCGCATTCTCGCGACGCTCCTTCCGGCCACGTCCGGCACCTTCCGCGTCGACGGGCTCGACGCCGCGCGCGACGTCCGCTCCGTGCGCCGGCGGCTGGGCGTCGTCTTCCAGTCGCCCGGCCTCGACAGGAAGCTCACGGTGAAGGAGAACCTCGCGCTGCAGGGCGCGCTCCTGAACATGTCCGGCGCCCCGCTCGCCGCGCGGATCGACGAGCTCCTCGGGACGTTCTCGATCCGCGACCGCGCCGGAGACCTCGTCGAGACACTCTCGGGCGGCCTCGCGCGCCGCGTCGAGATCGCCAAGGCGCTCCTGTCCGCGCCCCCGGTCCTGCTCCTCGACGAGCCTTCCACCGGGCTCGACCCGGGCGCCCGCCGCGACCTCACGGCGCTTCTCACGGACCTCGCGAAGGGCGGCACGGCGGTCCTCCTCACGACGCACCTCTTCGACGAGGCCGACGCCGCGCACCGCATCGGCATCCTCGACCGCGGGCGCCTCGTCGCGCTCGGCGAACCCGCGGCGCTGAAGGCCGAGGTCGGCGGCGACGTCGTGACGGTCGAAGCGCGCGAGGAGGGCGGCGCGCCCGCGCTCGCGCGCGAGATCTCCGAGCGCTTCGGCGCCGTGGCCGGCAAGGTCGCCGCCGTGGGAAAGACGGTTCGCGTCGAGCGCCCGCAGGCCCACACGTTCGTGCCGGCGCTCGTCGAAGCCTTCCCGGGCCGCTTCCGGTCGCTCACGCTCGGCGCGCCGTCCCTCGAGGACGTCTTCATCGACAGGACCGGCCGCGCGTTCCGCGAGGCCGACGCCGAGGAACCCGCGGGAGTCCTCGCGTGAGCGCCGGCCTCGCCCTCGCGAAACGCGAGATCGTCCGGTTCCTCCGGCAGAAGAGCCGCGTCGTCGGCGCGGTCGCGCCGCCGCTCGTCATGTGGCTCCTCGTCGGCTCGGGCTTCAAGGGCTCGTTCCGCGGGGACTCGTTCGGCTACTTCTTCCCCGGGACCGTCGTCCTCGTCGTCCTCTTCGCGGCCATCTTCGCGACGATCTCCGTCATCGAGGACCGCCGGGAGGGCTTCCTGCAGGGCGTCCTCGTCGCCCCCGTCGCGCCCGCGTCGATCGCGTTCGGCAAGATCCTCGGCGGGAGCGTCCTCGGGCTCCTCCAGGGCCTCCCGCTCCTCGCCCTCGTCCCCGTGGCCGGGCTCTCGGCCGACCCGCGCGGCCTCCTCGGCGCGGCGGCGGTCCTCGTCCTCCTCGCCTTCGCGCTGACGTCCCTCGGCTTTGCGATCGCGTGGTCCCTCGAGTCGACGCAGGGTTTCCACGCGATCATGAATCTCTTCCTGATCCCCATGTGGCTCCTCTCCGGGTCGTTCTTCCCCGTCGACGGCGCGCCCGCGTGGCTCCGCGCGACGATGGCGGTCAACCCGCTCACGTACGGCGTCGCGGCCCTCCGCCGGGCGCTCGGCGGGGCCTCGGAGACGCTCCCGTCCCTCGGCCTCTCCGTCGCGGTGACGGCGGCGTTCGCCGTCGTGATGTTCGCGGCCGCGACGGCCGTCGTCGCGAGGTTCCCGTCCGGCCCCGGGCGCCGGCTCCGAAAAGCGGGATGATCCGCACACCATGACCGTTCGCGACCTCCCGACCCTGAACGCCTTCCTGAACGCGACGAGCGCCGCGCTCCTCCTCGTCGGCTGGACGTTCATCCGGCGCGGCAACCGCGACGCGCACCGCCGCGCCATGACGGCGGCGTTCGCCTGCTCAGGCCTCTTCCTCGCGTCCTACCTCGTCTACCACGCGCAGGTCGGGAGCGTGCGGTTCCCGGGCACGGGTGGAGCGCGGACGCTGTACCTCGGAATCCTCCTGACGCACACGATCCTCGCGGCCGCCGTCGCGCCGATGGCCGTGACGACGTTCGTCCTCGCGTGGAAGGGCCGCTTCGAGAAGCACCGCCGCCTCGCCCGCTGGACGCTTCCGATCTGGCTCTACGTCTCGGTGACCGGCGTCGTCGTCTACGTGATGCTGTACCGGATGAGCTGGTAGCGCCGCTCTCAGGCGTCCGCCCGGTTTCCCCACCTCGCGACGAGCTCCCCGACGCGCGCGAGCGTGACGGGCTTGGACACGAAGTCGTTCATCCCCTCGGCCTCGCAGCGCTCCTTCACGAGGTCGGAGGTGAGCGCCGTCAGGGCGACGATGGGCAGGCTCGCGCCGGCCGGCAGAGCGCGGAGGCGCCGGAGGACCTGGAAGCCGTCCATCTCCGGCATCTGGAGGTCGAGAAGGACGAAGCGGAACCTGAAGCGCGCCGCGGCCTCGACGGCCTCGCGGCCCGTGCCCACGGCGAGGACGTCGGCGCCGCGCGACCGCAGCATGTGCGCGAGAAGCTCGCGGTTTTCCTCGTTGTCCTCGACGAGAAGGACCGTCGGGCGCCCGCCGCCGCTCCCGAAGACCTCGGGCGTGAGCGCCTCCGCCGCGTCGGCCTCGACGCGGGCGAGGAGCTGCTCCGTCGTGGCCTTCAGTTCGGCCGAGGCTGCGCTCCGCTGGATCGGCCCCGAGCTCTCGTCCGCCGAACGCCGCGCGGCCTCGACGATGCGCGCGATCTTCTCCCTCAGGTCGTGCGTCGTCGTCACGATCGCTTCCGCCGCGGCCTCCCGCGCCGCGAGGAGCGCCTGACGCGAGGCCTCGAGCTCGGTCCGGAGACGGCGCCGCGAGGCGCCGTCGATGAACACGGCGTCAGCCCCGCCTCCGGCGCGCGGCGAGACGAGGACGTGGGTCGGCCGCGAGGCTCCGTCCGGCGTGACGAGGACGAACTCCTCCTCGGCGGCCGAAAGCGGCGTCGTGCCGGCGGCGCGCACGGCGTGCGAGCGGAGCAGGGCGCGCACCGACTCCGGGAGAACCTCGGTCCGGGCGACGTCCAGGCCCTCGAGGGCGTCCGCGCGGCGCCCGAGGAGGTCGGCGAGGCGCCGGTTCACCGCGTCGATGCGGCCCGAGGCGTCCACGCCGAGAAGGCCGGCCGGGACCGAGTCCAGGAGCCGGCCGTGCCGCTCGAGAGGCGCGCCGCCCTTCGTGTCGGCCCTGAAAACGGCGACCTCGACGACCTTTCCGTAGCGCACGACGGGCGTCAGCGTGACGACGCTTTCAACGCGGGGTCCGCCTCCGGCGTAGAGGAGCAGCCGACGCGCCGCCGTCGGCCGGCCCGACGCGAAGGCCTCGCGCAGCGCCTCGACGATCTCCGGATCCTCGGCCTCCGAGTACGCGATGACTCCCGCCGGGCGGCCTTCGAGCTCGCGCGCGGGCTTCCCGAAAACGCGGATGGCCCCGCGGTTCACGTACCCGACCCTTCCGTCGCGGTCGACGGTGAAGACGGCGAGCGTCTCGAGCGCGTCGAGCGCCGGACCGAAAGCGGCTCTCACGCCCGTCTCGGCCTCGCGGGCGGGCCCCGCGCCGCGCCGGTACGACGCGATGAGAATCAGGATCCCGCCCAGCCCCGCGAGCAGCGCCCCAGGCGCAAGGGCGGCCGCCGGAGCGACGAAGAGGCCCGCGGCGACGAGCAGCAGTCCGAAAAAGACGAGAATCCTCGGACCGGGCATGCCCCCAGTTTAGAACCGAGACGCGATGACCGAACCTGAGTCCTCCGCCGCCACGTGGTCCGACCTCCTCGCGAGCGCGCGCGCCCGGCTGTCGGGCCGCGACCACGCGCCGTTCGAGGCCGAGGAGCTGCTGGCCCGCGCCGCCGGACGTCCCCGGTCGTGGTTCCACGCCCGGCGGCGCGAGCCGGCCGAACGGGCCGTGGCCGCCGCGTTCGACGACCTCGTGACCCGGCGCGCCGCCGGCGAGCCGCTGCAGTACCTCCTCGGCGAGTGGGAGTTCCTCGGCCGCACGTTCGCCGTCGACCCGCGCGCGCTCATCCCGCGCGGCGAGACCGAGGGGATCGTCGAGGAGGCCCGGCGGGCCGCGCCGGACGCGGTGCGCCTCCTCGATCTCGGGACGGGGAGCGGCGTCCTCGCGGTATCCCTCGCGCTCGAACGCCCGCGCGCGCGCGTCCTCGCACTCGACCGCTCGCCCGCCGCCCTCGCTCTCGCGGCCGCGAACGCGCGGCGGCACGGCGTTGCGAACCGCGTCCACGCCGTGGCGTCCGACTGGCTCTCCGGGCTCGGCGGGGCCACGCGCTTCGACCTCGTCGTCGCGAATCCTCCGTACGTCCCGCTCACGGATCAGCCTCACCTCTCGAAGACCGTCTCCGAATACGAGCCCGGGCTCGCGCTCTACGGCGGCGCGGACGGGCTCGACCCGCTGCGCACGATCCTGGCCGCGCTCCCGCTCTTCCTCGAGCCGGGCGCCCCGTTCGTCTTCGAGTTCGGTTACAGCCAGGCGAACGACGTGTCGGCCCTCGTCGAGGCGGCCGCCGGCTTCCGCCTCGAGCGCATCCGGCTCGATGCGGCGGGCATCCCGCGCACGGCGACGGCGATCCGGACGTGACGGCGAGCCGCTAGACTCCGCTGCCGTGGACGCGTTCCTCCTGAAAGGCCCGGTTCGCCTCACGGGCTCCGTCGCCGCGAGCGGGGCCAAGAACGCGGCGCTCCCGGAGATGGCGGCCGCGCTCCTCGCGGACGCGCCCATCGCCCTCGACGACGTGCCGGAACTCGCGGACGTCCGGACGATGGAACGCCTCCTCGCGGGCATGGGCGTGTCCGTCGCCCGCCGGGCGCCGGGCCGCATGGTCCTCGACGCCTCGCGCGTCACGTCGACCGAGGCGCCGTACGACCTCGTCCGGACGATGCGCGCGTCGATCCTCGTCCTCGGCCCGCTCGTCGCCCGCTTCGGCGAGGCGCGCGTCTCGCTCCCCGGCGGCTGCGCGATCGGCGTGAGGCCCGTCGATCTCCACCTCATGGCGCTCGAGGCGATGGGCGCGCGCGTCGCGGTCGAGAAGGGCTACATCCACGCGCACGTCTCGCGCCTCTCACCCGCCCGCGGCCGCCTGACGGGCGCGACCGTCCGTTTCCCGGCGCAGACCGTCACCGGCACCGAGAACGTCCTCTTCGCCGCGGCGCTCGCAAGGGGGACCACCGTCATCGAAAACGCCGCGCGGGAGCCCGAGGTCGAGGACACGGCCCGCCTCCTCGTCCGGATGGGCGCGCGCGTCTCGGGCGCGGGGACGTCGACGATCACGGTGGAGGGCGTCGAGCGCCTCGGCGGCACCGGCGAGGCGCCGCACGCCGTCGTCCCCGACCGCATCGAGGCCGGCACGTACCTCGCCGCGGGCGCGATCACGGGCGGTGACGTCACCGTGACCGGTGCGCGCGCGGCCGACCTCGGGTCGTTCCTGGACGCGCTCCGGCGGGCCGGCGCCGAGGTCGAGGTCCTGCCGGGCGCCGTGCGTGTCCGCGCGCCGCGGCCGCTCGCCGCCACCGACGTCACGACCGCGCCGCACCCCGGCTTTCCGACGGACCTGCAGGCGCAATTCCTCGCGCTCATGACGCAGGCCACGGGCACGAGCCGCGTCACGGAGACGATCTTCGAGAACCGCTTCCTGCACGCGGGCGAGCTCCTGCGCCTCGGAGCCGACATCCGGCTGGAGGGCCGGACCGCGGTCGTGCGGGGCCCGACCCCGCTCCAGGGCGCGCCTGTCACCGCGTCGGACCTGCGCGCCTCGGCGGCTCTCGTCCTCGCGGGCCTCGTCGCGAAAGGCGAAACGCGCGTGAGGCGCATCTACCACCTCGACCGCGGATACGCGGACATGGACGGCCGCCTCAGGAGCCTCGGCGCCCGCGTCGAGCGGATCGACGGATAATCCCGGCGTGAGCCAGACGTTTGCCGACGCCAGCTGCCTGTTCTGCCGGATCGGCCGGCGGGAGATTCCCGCGAGGATCGCGTTCGAAAACGACCACGTCCTCGCCTTCCACGACGTCGCCCCGAAGTCGCCCACGCACGTTCTCGTGATCCCGAAGGTGCACCTCGCCGCGCTCTCGGGCACGACGGCCGCGCACGCGGAGACGCTCGGCGCGTGCCTGGCGGCGGTCGCGGAGATCGCGCGCACGCTCGGCCTCTCGAGCTACCGCGTCGTCGCGAACGACGGGCCCGACGCGGGCCAGAGCGTCTTCCACCTGCACTTCCACCTCATGGGCGGGCGCCCGTTCGCCTGGCCGCCCGGTTGAGGCCGAGCCTCCCGGCCGTCCTGCTCGCCACCCTCCTCGCCTCGCCCCTCGCGGCCGCCGAGGCCGGGCGCGAGCAGGCGCTCGCCGCCGCGGCGCGGGCCGGCAGGTGGAACGAGGTCCTCGAGCGCCTCGCGGCCCTCAAGGCCGACGCACCCGAGCGCTACGCGGACGGCCGGTTCGACTACCTGGCCGCGCGCGCATTGGCGTCCACGGACCGCCGCGACGCGGCGGTCACGCTCTTCGAGCGCTACGTATCGCCCGACGACCTCTTCGACGTCCCCGCGCGTCTCGCGTCGGGCTCCCTGCGCTTCGAGTCGGGCGACGGCATCGGCGCGATGGAGCTCCTCCTTCCGCTGCTCCAGAGGAAGGGCGGCGCCGTCTCGCGCCGCGCGCTCCGCATCGCGCTCGACGCCCTCGAGACGCGCCTCGACGCGGCCGCCCTCCAGCGGCTCGTGTCCGCGCACCCGCCGGCCGCTCCGCGCGAAAAACGCCGCCTCGCGGCGCTGCGGGCCGAGGCGCTCGACCAGGCCGGGGATTCCGCCGGCGCCGCGACGCTCCGCGAGGGCCTCCTGCGCGAGGCGCGCCGCGACGACGCGGCGGCGGTGGTCCTCGCCCGCGAGATGCGCGGCCGCGAGCCGAAGGACGTGCCCGACCGCCTGCTCCTGCTCCTCGTCGAGACGGCGAAGGCGCAGCGCGACCTCGACCTCGCCGAGCGGCTGCTCGCCGAGGGTGACCGCCGCGCCGACGCGACCGGCGACGCGGCGGCGCGGTGGGGCGCGCGCTTCGACCTCGGGCGCATGCAGGCGTCGCGCGGGCGCTTCGCGGAGGCCGCGGCCGCGTTCCGTTCCATCCTCGACACGGAGCCCGCCCGCAAGAGGCCGCCCGCGAAGAAGAAGGACGATTCCCCGGGCACGGCGGCGTTCTTTGCGCGCGTGCGTTTCAACCTCGGCGCGGCGCTCGAGAAGCTGAAGGACCTCGACGGGGCCGCGCGGGAGTTCCAGCGCGTCGAGGCCGGCCGCGCCGGCCCGTCCGGCCTCGCGGCCCTCCAGCGCGCGCGCCTCGAGATGCGGCGCGGCCACCTCGCCGAAGCCGAGAAGATCCTCCTCCGCCCCACGCTGTCCCGGGAGCCCGGACGCGTCGAAGGCCTCCTCCACCTGACCGAGCGCCACGCCGAGGTGGGAGATGGCGCGGCGGCGCGGCGCGCCCTCGCGCCGGTCGAGGCCCTTGCGAGGTCCCGCCGGCTGCCCGAGCCCTGGAAGGGCGAGCTCCCGTTCTGGCGGGGCCGCGTCGCGGAGGCTTCGGGAAGCGTTCCAGGCGCGCTTCAGGGCTACTCCGCCGTTCTCGCCTCGCGTCCGTGGACCGCCGTGGGCGAGCTCGCGCGGGAGCGGATGGTCTCGCTGCCGGAGGCGCCGCGCGCGGCGTTCCTCCGCGCCGCGCGCGTGCGCGGCGAGGCCCTGCTCCGGTCGGGCCGCGCCGCGGAGGCGAAGTCCGGCCTCCTCCCGCCGGCCGTCCTCGGCGACGCGGCGGCGCGGGACCTCCTGAAGGTCGCATACAACGCGCTGCCCCGCTACGCCGAGGTGCTCCTCGCGCCCGACCTCGCGGACGACGCGCTCCCCACGCTCTGCGGCGACGCCGCCGCGTGCCGCCTCCTCCAGCTCGGCCTGCCCGAAGAGGCCGAGCCGATCGTGCGCGACGCCTCGCGCCTCGACACGATCCTCGGCAGTCTCGTCGCGGCGCGGCTCGCCGAGGCCGCGGACGCCGGCCCCGCGGCCCTCGACGCCGCGGCGGCCCTCGACCGGATCGTGCCGGCCGACTTCCTCCTCGACCTCGCTCCGCGCTCGATCCTCCGCGGGCTCGCGCCCCGCCCGTTCGACCGGCTCGTCTCGGAAACGGCCGACCAGAGCGGCGTGCCGCGCGAGCTGCTCTACGCCGTCATGCGCCAGGAGAGCCGCTTCGACCGCGAGGCCGCGTCCCCGGCCGCGGCCCGCGGCCTCATGCAGCTCACGCTGCCGGCGGCCGGCGACGCGGCGCGCGAGCTGAACGAGAGCCCTCCCGCCTACGCGGACCTGTACGACCCCGCGCGCTCCCTGCGCCTCGGCGCGCGCACGCTGAAAAATCTCCTCCTGCGCTTCGACGGCGACGACGCGCTCGCGGCCTCGGGCTACAACGCGGGCGCGGGCCAGACGGCGCTCTGGGCGGGCGGCGCGCGGCGCCCGGTCGAGGCGCTCCTCGCGTCGATCAGCTACCCGGAGACGCGCACGTACGTCCGCCGCGTCCTCTCGAACCGGATCCTCTACCGGATGTCCGAGCCGCGCCCGCCCGTCAACGGCGGTAAATGAGGACGCGCGTTTCGGCGCGCAACTGCTCGGTCCACCGCTCGATCTCGGCGTTGAGCTTGCGTTCGCGGACGAGTTCGCGGATCTGCTCCGAAACGTCCTCGTAGGGCGGCAGCGACGCGAGGCCCTTCGCGCGCGCTTCCTCGCGGAACGGGCCGTCGTAATACGCGCGCAGCTCGGCCTCCGTCGTCTTGATCCCCGGCGAGAGGCGCTCCCTCACGAAGCTCTCGAGCGCCATCCCCCTCCTCACGAAGAGGGAGAGGTCGTCGCGCGTCGCCCCGGCGCGCCCGAGGATCGCGTCGAGGGTCTCGCCGCGCTCTTTCACGACACGGGCCTCGAGCGCGGCGACGCGGGCCTCGACCTCCTCGCGCTTCGGCTCGATCCCGCCCGTCTTGCGGAGCTGGCGGTCGCGCAGCACCTCCACGACGCGGACCGAGACGACCCGCTCGCGGTACGCGGCGTCCGGCTCGCCCGCCTCGCGCGGCAGGTAGCCGACCCCCGACAGCTTGCGGATCTCGCTTTCGAGAATCAGGTCGTCGCCGACCACGGCCGCGATGCGGTCGAGAACGACCGCGCCCGGGAGCGGCGTCGGCGAGGGCGAGGGCGGCGCGGAGGCCTGAGCCGCGAGGAGCCACGCCGCGAGGACGCCGAACACGGGGCGATGCTAGCAGGCGCCGCGAGGCCGGCGCTGCGACAATGGGCGCATGGGCCGCCTCCTCGTCGTCGCGACGCCGATCGGGAACCTCGACGACCTCTCGCCGCGCGCGAAGGACGCGCTCGCGAACGCCTCCGTCGTCTACTGCGAGGACACGCGCCGCACCGGAAACCTTTTCGCTCGGCACGGCCTGACGACGCCGCGCGTCTCCTGCCACGGCCACAACGAGCACGCGCGCGTCGACGAAGCTCTCCGGCGCCTCGAGGCGGGCGAGACGCTCGCGCTCGTCTCGGACGCCGGGACGCCGCTCGTCTCGGATCCGGGCGAGCGCCTCGTCGCGGCCGCTGCGGCGGCCGGGCACCGCGTGGAGGCGATCCCGGGCCCGTCGGCCGTCCTCGCGATCCTGTCCGTGTCGGGCTTCCCCGCCGTCCCGTTCACGTTCCTCGGCTTCCCGCCCTCGCGGCGCGGCGAGCGCGACCGCTGGTACGCCGCGCACGCGGCCCGCGCGGGAACCGCCGTGCTCTTCGAGTCTCCGTTCCGCGTCGTCGAGTCCCTCGAGGCTCTCGCGAAGGCATGGGGCGACGCGCCCGTCGCCCTCGGCCGCGAGCTCACGAAGCTCCACGAGGAAGTCCTGCGCGGGAAGGCCTCGGAGGTCGCGCGGATTCTCGCGGCCCGGCCCGCCATCAAGGGCGAGATCGTCATCGCGGTCGCGCCCCCGCCCGCGTGACGGTCTCCGCGCCGGACCGCCGCGACCGGCTCGCGCTTGGAGCCGCGGCGCTCGGCTACGCCGGGCTGCTCCTTTACCGGTTCCGTTCCGTGCCCGACGGAATCGTCAACGACACGGCCGAGGAGATGCTCAAGGGACTCGCGCTCGTCGAGGGGCGCCGGCTCGAGGTCCTGACCTCGACGCTCGGCTACTCGGCTGAAACGCTCTGGCTCTACGTCATGGGCCTCTCCGCGACCCTGCTCGGCCCGACCGCCGCCGCCGCGGTGATTCCGAGCGCCGTCGCCGCGGTCCTCACGGCCGTGGCCGTGGCTCTCCTCGTGCGCGAGCTGGAGCCCGAGGCCTCCCTCGCGACGGGATTCCTGCTCGCGGCCGGATCGCCGTGGCTCTTCCACTACGGCCGCTCGGGCCTGCGCGTCGCCGCCGCCGCGTTCTTCTGCGCCCTGACCGGCCTCCTCGTCGCGCGCGCGACGCGCGTCGGGGCGAGGCCCCGGGCGTTCTTTTTTGCGGGAGCCGTCGCCGCGCTCGGCGCCTACGTCTACACGACGTGCCGCGCGCTGCCGATCGCCGTCGTCGCCGCCGCGGTCTCGCACGCTCTCCGGGCCGCCCCTGAGAACCGACGGGAGAGTCGCCGGGCCGCCGGTGCCGCCTTTCTCGGAATCTTTCTCTTCTCCCTGCCGAACCTCGCCTTCTTCGCGATTCACCCGAAGGAGTTCCTCGAACGCGGGCGGTACGTCTACGTCGGCGGCGCCGGGGACCGGGCCGCGAACGTCCGCGCGACGCTCGCCCTTCCGTTCGGCTTCCCGGACGCGTACCGGGGCCAGGCGGGGACGGGCGCCGCGTACGACGCGGACGGCGTGAGCGCGACGTACTCCGCTGCGGGACTGAATCCCGTGCCTCTCTGGGTGACGCTTCTCTCGGGGGTTGGCCTCATAAAGATTCTTCGAATGAAGTGGGAGGGCCCCGAAGCCTTTCTGCTCGGCATGCTCGCGCTGGTTCTCGCCGTTCTCGCTCCGGCGGGCCCCAGCCTTTCAAGGCTCCTGATCCTTCTTCCCCTCCTCCTCGCTCTCGCAGGATTTGGGATTGCCGCTCTCCGGCGCTTCCTCCCTCGTCGCGCCTTCCTCCTGACGTTCCTCGCAGTCGGCGGAGCGTTCTCGATCGGCTCCTACTTCAAGGCTCTCGGGGGGCCCGATTCCCCGCCGTTCGTCGCCCGCTCGGCGACCGCCATCGGCGAGCGCGCCCGGCTCGCGGCGAAGGCGGGCCCGGTCTCGTGCGTGGTCTCGCGCGACGCGAACGTCGTCCGCTACCTCGCGTACGGCACGCCCACGGACGTCGTCGAGTTCTACGGCGTACCGTTCGATCCGCGAAGGGCGGCGCCCGGGCCGGACGTCGCAACGGTCCTCGTCGAGCGGAATCCCGCCTTCGACGCCTGGACGCCGGACGGGTTCCGGGAGACGCCGTTTCCGGGAAGGGCGCGCCTTCTCGAGCGCGCTATTCCGTAGAACGGTCGGCGAGCGCGAGGCGCGGGTCGGCGACGAGCTTCTCGTCGAGGAGCGGCCAGTCGACGTCCGGCTGCGCGGCGAAGGCATGCAGGTAGAGCGACACGTCGCGGCCGGGCCACTTCCCGAGCACGGCGTCGACGCCCTTCCCGAGAACCGACGCGGAGGGCTGCGGAATCTCGCCCTCGGTCGTCAGGCTCGCCCCCTCGTGCGGGAGCTTCACCGCGTCGAGAAACGCCGAGATGAGCGCGGTGTGGCTGCGCGTCAGAGCCGCCGAGAGAACGTAGAGCGCGAGGTCCTCGGCGCGCTTGTCGCGGAGTGTCCGGCGCACGTACGCCCGCCGCGCCTCCTCCGGCAGCTTCGAGAGGCGCTTCAGGGGAATCTGCTGGTACGTCAGGACGGCTCCGGCGATCTTCTCGGGCAACTCGTCGTCCCCGCAGGCCGTCTCGACGAAGGCGGTCACCTCGGCCGCCGAAAGCAGCCGGAAAAGCTCGTGCGATCTTGGGGCTTTCATCGGGGGCGGAGGATACCCGACAATGGACGGCTTTGATCGTCCTGCACGGCTCCCCGCTCCCCTCCGGCTTCGCGTTCTGGGCCGAGGGTTCCACCATCGCCCGAGACGCGCGCGACACGCACCCGCGCGCCGTGCCGGCGGAAGACGTGGAGGCGGCCCTGCGCGACGAGGGCCTCGCCGGCTATCTCCCGGCGTCCCGCGCCCGCATTGCGGCCCTTGCCCTCGTGGCACCCGCGGTGCACGGGCGGCCCGTGCCGTCGGTCCCCGCCCTGCGCGAGCCCGCGGACTACGCCGCGCCCGGCGCGCCCGTCCTGAAGACGTTCCTGCTCCAGGGCATCGTCCTCGGGCCCGTCGAGGCTCTCGAGGCGCTGCTCGCATTGCCGGCTGTCCTGCGCGTGCGGCCGTTCTCCCTGACGGCCGGCGACGATCTCGAGTACTGGTCGGAGGTCGCGCGCTGGACGTACGACCTCCTCCTGCGCCGCCGCGTCGCGCCCACCGCCGACGGCGGCCGTCCGCGCTGGCGGCCGGTCCTGACGGATCCCCACGAGAAGGAGCGCTTCCGACGCTTCGCCGCCGCGCTGCCGCCCGTGTCGCGCGCCCTCTCGGAGGAGGGCGCGGCGCCCTCGGCCGAGGGCGGCCTCCCGCCCGCCGCGGCCGTCCTGCAGGGCTTCCTCGACGCGGCCGTGGACGCGGCCGCGCGCGACGTGCTCCGCGACGTCCTTCCCGCCGAGCGCCGGCGCGCGGGCGGCGGCCCGGAGGCGCTCGCGGTCGCCGGCCTCGCCGAGACGCCCGCGCCGGCCGCGGACGCCGCGGTCCTCTCGCGCCTCGCGGAATGGAGTCTCCCCGTCCTCGACCCGCTGCCCGAGGGCTCGCTCCGCCTCGGCATCCGCGTCGTTCCGCCCGAGACGGTCGGCGGCTCCTTCGGCCTCGCCTTCGCCCTCGAGTCCACGGAGAAGGACGAGATCGCGCTGACGGCCGAGGAGATCTGGGAGTCGCCCGAGACCGCGGTGCGGCGGCGCGGACGCCTCTTCTCGAACCTGCAGGACACGCTCCTCGCCCGCCTCGGCGCCGCCGCGTCGCTCTCCTCCGCCGTCCGCCGCAGCCTCGAGGAGCGCCACCCGACGGGCGTCGAGCTCTCGCCCGAGGAGACGTGGAAGTTCCTGTCCGAGGAGGCGCCGCTGCTCGGCGAGGCCGGGGTCGCCGTGCGCCTGCCGGGCGGCGGCGCGCTCCAGCGCGTCTCGCTCCGCCTCGTCGCGAAGGAGGGCGGAGGCGCGACGTCCGACCCCGGCGTCACGCGCTTCGGCCTCGACACGCTCGTCGACTTCGACTGGAAAGTCGCCGTCGGCGACGCGCTCCTCTCGACGGCCGAATTCGAGGACCTCGCGGCGCGACAGATGCCGCTCGTCGAGGTGCGCGGCGAGTGGGTGCTCCTCGACCGCGAGCACCTCGAGCAGGCCCGCCGCATCCTCGACCGGCGGCCCGGCGGCCGCACGACGCTCGGCGAGCTGCTGCGCCTCGCCGGAGGCCTCGACCCGGACGGCGCCGGCGCCTCGGTGGACGGCGTCGCGGGCGAGGGCTGGCTCTCGGGCCTCCTCGACCCCGACGCCGCGCGGAAGGAGATCGGCGCCTTCACCCCGCCGCGCGGGCTCACGGGCGTCCTCAGGCCGTACCAGATGCGCGGCGTCGCGTGGCTGCGCTTCCTCCTGACGCGCGGCCTCGGGGCCTGCCTCGCGGACGACATGGGCCTCGGCAAGACGATCCAGTTCCTGGCGACGCTTCTCAGCGCCCAGGAGGCCGGCGAGAGGATCGGCCCGTCGCTCCTCGTCTGCCCGACCTCGGTCGCGGAGAACTGGGTGTCCGAAGCCGCGCGCTTCGCGCCGTCGCTGAGGGTCGCCGTCCACCACGGCCCCGGGCGCGCGAGCGGCGAGGAATTCCGGCGCCTCCTTTCGAGCGTCGACCTCCTCGTCACGACGTACGCGCTCGCGCACCGCGACCGCGCGCTCCTCTCCGAGGTGAACTGGGAGTACCTCACGCTCGACGAGGCGCAGAACGTCAAGAACCCGGCCGCGGCCCAGTCGCGCGCCGTGCGCGGCCTGAGGGCCGCGCGGCGGTCCGCGCTCACGGGCACGCCCGTCGAGAACCGCCTCGCGGAGCTCAAGTCCATCTTCGACTTCCTGAACCCCGGCCTCCTCGGGAGCGACGATTCCTTCCGCCGCCACTTCGTCGTCCCGATCGAACGGCGACGCGAGCCCGAGGCCGCGGCCCGCCTGCGCAACGTCACGGCGCCGTTTCTCCTGCGGCGCGCGAAGACGGACCCGGGCGTCGTGCCGGACCTTCCCGAGAAGATCGAGACGAAGGAGTACACGGGCCTCACGCGCGAGCAGGCCGCGCTCTACCGCGCGACGACGCGCTCGCTCCTCGCGGGCATCGGGCGCGCGAACCGGCGGACGCGCAAGGCGAAGATCCTGCTCCTTCTCCTCCGCCTCAAGCAGATCTGCGACCACCCGGCGCTGTTCCTCGGCGACGGCCGGCTGGACGGCCGGAGCGCGAAGATCGCGCGCCTCCTCGAGATGTGCGAGGAGACGCTCGCCGAGAAGAGCCCGTCGCTCCTCTTCACGCAGTTCGCCGAGATGGGCCACCTCCTCGTCGCCGCGCTCAAGGAGCGCTTCGGCTGCGAGGTCCTGTTCCTGCACGGCGGGGTCCCGCGGCGCGCGCGCGCCGAGATGGTCCGCCGCTTCCAGGAGGACGACGATCCGCCGCCGTTCTTCGTGCTGTCGCTCCGCGCGGGCGGGACGGGCCTCAACCTCACCCGGGCCTCGCACGTCTTCCACGTCGACCGCTGGTGGAACCCGGCCGTCGAGGAGCAGGCCACGGACCGCGCCTTCCGGATCGGACAGACGCAGCACGTGCAGGTCCACAAGTTCGTCTGCCGCGGCACGCTCGAGGAGCGGATCGACCGGATGATCGAGGACAAGAAGCACCTCGCGCGCTCGATCGTCGGCGCGGGCGAGCAGTGGATCGCCGGAATGTCGGACGACCAGCTCGCCGCGCTCGTCGCGCTCGACACGGATTCCGCCGTCTCGGAGGGCCACTGATGCCGCGCCGGCGCAAGGTCCGGGTCCCCCGCGCCGCCGCGCCGGATTCCGGCTGGGCGTTTCGCTTCCTCGCGCGCCTCGCCTCGTTCGGCTGGGACGAGGCGCTCGTGGACGGCCGCGAAGCCGCGCTCGGCGGCGCCGTCGTCTCGTTCGAGGTCGCGAAGAGCGGCGCCCGCTCCGAGTTCCGCCGCGCGGACGGCCACCACGAGGAAGCGCGCCTCTCGCTCAGGCCGCTTCCGCCCGCCGCGCTCCGCAAGGCGCTCTCGTCGATGGCGGCGCGCGCGCGATTCGCCGCGGACCTCCTGGCCGGGCGCATCCCGGACGACGTCGAGGCCGCGTTCGCCGGCACGGGGCGGACGCTCCTGCCCGCGACGGCCGACGAGCTCGTCGCCCTCTGCACGTGCGACGCGCCGCTCCCGTGCGTCCACGCGGGCGCCGCCGCCGTGCTCCTCGGAGACGCGCTCGCCGACGATCCTTTCCTCGTCTTCCTGCTGCGCGGCCTGCCGCGCGAGGAGCTTCTCGCGGGTCTCCAGCGCGCGCGCCGGCGCCCGGCGCCGTCGGGAGCCGCACGGCCCGACGACGAGCCGGACGGCCCGCGCCGGCCCGAGGAGCCGCCCGAGCCCTTGCCGCCCGCGGTCCTCGAACGCCCGGAGCTTTTCTACCGGCCGGCCGAGCCTGCGGCCGCGCTGCGCACGGTCTTCGCGCCTCCCGAACACCCGGAAGCCGTCCTCACGCGCCTCGGCCCGCCGCCGCTGCACGATCCCGAGGCCTCGCGCCTGCTCCTCGAGCTGCACCGCGCGATCGGCCTCGGAGCCCGCGAGCGCCTCGCGGACTGGGAGTGGCGCCGCGCGGGCGGGCGGGGCTGATTTCCGGAAGACCCGGGGGATTTCTTAGAAGGTGAAGAGGCGACCTGCCACGCGGGCGCGAATCCCGCCGCTCCCGGATTGCCCCTGAACCTTCTAAGAAATCTTCAATCCCCTTCTTACGGCTGCAGCTCCGACGTCACCGTCGCGCCGCCCATCTGCGGGACGACGGAGCTCGTCTTCACGACCTTGCGCGAGTCCTGCGCGACCCAGACGGTCGTCGAGCCCGGCTCGCCCTCGGCCGACGTGACCTCCGCCTTCCACGTCTTGAACGTGCCGGCCGGCACGGCGAGCTCCTCGACGCCGAGGACCTTGACCTGCTTGAGCGAGGGCTTCAGCTTCTGGACGTCGAAGTTGCGGAACGTGACCGTGTATCCCTCGGCGAGCGGCAGGTGCGCGATGGACTCCCAGGCCGCCGAGCCGTCCGCGTAGAGGGCGCCGCCCGTTGAGACGTCCACCGGCTTCGGCTCGCCGCCCATCGCGACCGAGCCCGTGACCTTGCCGTCCTTGAACGCGAGGTCCATCGAGACCGGGCCCTGTTTGACGGTTCTCTTGACGGGCTGGAGCGTCGCCTTGTCGACCGTCACGGTGTCGTTCGCTTCGCCCATCGGGAGCTTCATCGTGTAGTTCACGGTGTACGTCCCGGGCTCTTCGGTCACGGTGTTCACGCCGCTGATCGGGATCGTCTGCCCGCCGGCCTGGATCGCGCCGGCGTACTTGTACGTCCCCGCCACGAGGCCCGAGACGGGCTTCGGCGCGCCGACGGCCGCGGCGTCGACCGCCTTCGAGAGGACCACCGTCTTCGGGTCGACCGTGATCTCCTTGAGCCGCGCGACGACCTCGGGCGTGCCGCCCTCCTGGAAGCGCCCGCCGATGCGCCTGGCGAGGAACGCCTCGGCCGCGGCGAACATCGCCATGTTGTTCACGGGACGCGCGAACCCGTGGCCTTCGTCGGGCGCGAGGATGTACTCGACAGGGAAACCGCGGTCGCGCAGCGCGATCACGATCTGCTCGGACTCGGCCTTCTTCACGCGCGGGTCGTTCGCGCCCTGCACGACGAGGAGCGGCGTCTTGATCTTCGCCGCCGAGTTGAGCGGCGACTGGCGCTCGAGCTGCTTCTTGCCCTCGGGCGTCGTCGGGTCGCCCATGCGCGCGTGGAAGATCACGCGGCCGGACTCCCAGTAGGGCGGAATCGTCTCGAGGAGCGTGAGGAGGTTGGACGGCGCGACGATGGCGACGCCCGCCGCATAGAGGTCCGGGGTGAAGGCGACGCCCGCGAGTGTCGCGTAGCCGCCGTACGAGCCGCCCATGATCGCGACGCGCTTCGGGTCGACGACGCCCTCGGCGACGAGATGCTTGACGCCCCACGTGAGGTCGTCCTGCATGAGGTCGCCCCACTGCTTGTTGCCGGCGTTCAGGAACTTCTTGCCGTAGCCCGTCGAGGAGCGGAAGTTCGGCTGCAGCACGGCGTAGCCGCGGTTCGCGAGGAACTCGGCGGAGTTGCTGAACCCCCAGCTCGTGCGCGCCCACGGGCCGCCATGCGGGAAGACGACGAGCGGCAGATTCTTCGGCGCGACTCCTTTCGGCAGCGTGAGGTACGCCGGGATCTCGAGTCCGTCCGACGACTTGTAACGGACGGCCTTCATCGGGGCCATGTGCTCGCGCGGGATCCGCTCCCGGGAGACGTACTCGAGGCTGATTTTCTTCGTCTTTCGGTCGAAGAGGTAGCGCGACCCCGGGTCCGTATCGCTGGACGCGGTCACGAGCCAGACGCTCTCGTCGGCCGTCGAGGAGTTCGGGAGGATTTCCTTGTCGCCGAGCTTCTTCTTGAGGAGGCTGTAATCGGCCTCCCAGTTCTTGTCGCGGAAGTAGATGCGCGTGCGGTCGTCCTCGTACGTCGTCGCGACGAGCTCGTCCGTGGCGTCCGAGAAGATCGCGTTGCCGAAGTCGACGTGCTTCAGCGGGTCGGTCTCGACGGCCTCCTCCTTGCCCGTCGCCGGGTCGAAGAGGACGAGCTGGACGAGGTCGGGTGCGCCCTTGTTCGACTCCATGTAGACGCGCGCGTTGTCCTTGTGGAACCGGACGGGGCCGCAGCTCTCGAAGACCGTGCACGTGTAGACGAGCTTGAACGCGTCGGCGTCCACGCGGAGGATCTCCGTGTCGCCCTTGTCGGACGTGCGCGCGGCGAGCTGGAGCTTTCCGGCGTTGTCGAACACCCAGCCGGCGATCCTCTCCGTGTTCTTCTTCACGAGCGTCCGCTCGCCGGTCGAGATCTTCACCCTGTAGACGTCGTGCCATGCGGCGTCGCGGTCGTTCAGGCCGACGAAGATCGTGTCCGGGTCGGCCTTGGGCACCGAGTAGATGGCCGCGCGGGCGCCCTTGGCGTCCGTCAGGTTGCGCGCCGCCGGAGCGTCCTTGCCCGCTTCAGGCGTCGCGGCCGGGTCCACGGCCCAGACGTTGTAGTTCTCGTCGCCGTCGTTGTCCTTGACGAAGAGGATCTTCCGGCTGTCGCGCGTCCAGAAGAAGCCCGCGATCGGCCGCTTCGGCTCCGCCGTGACGAGGTGGGCCTTGTCGTAGCCCTCCCCCGTCTTCTTGACCCACACGTTGCGGGTGTCTTTCCAGGGCTTCAGGAACGCGATGTACTTCCCGTCCGGAGACAGCTGCGCCCCGGCGATCTCGGGATTGCCGAAGAACAGCTCGCGGTCGAGCAGCGGCGGGGCGGCCGCCTGGGCGAGCGCGGCAGGCACGGAAAGGGCCAGCGCGAGCAGGAGCCCGCCCGCGCGGGCTCTAAGGATCGACGGATTCATGGATTCCTCCTCAATTTGTGGGGTCCGGAGCGTGATACGCAGGGCAAGGCTCCCCGGTTCTCAGGGAGAGAGGCCGGGCGCCGGGCGGTCGAAGCCGCGCCAGGCGATCACCCCGAGGAGGACGGCGGCCGCGAGGGCGCCGTTCAGGGTCCACCACGGGACCCCGCTCGTCAGGAGGTCGGCCGCCCCGCCCGCGAGTCCGAGGCCGGCGGCCGTGAAAACGTACGCCCGGGGGTCGTCCCGCAGCAGGGTCGAGAGCGCGGCGAAGACGGCGGCGCCGGCGATCGACCCCGCGAGAACCGGAACGAGGAGCTCGCCCCAGGTCCGCGTGTCGAGCGGAGCGAAGGCGCCGGCCGCGAAGACGGCCATGAGGACGCGGACCGCGGGCTTCTTCAGGACGTCCGCGAGGAGCAGCGCGCCGAACGCGGCGCCGCCCGCGAGGAGCAGGAACCTCGAGGTCGCCGTGTCGAGAACCGAGGCGGCCGGGAGCAGGCCCTGCACGCCCGGCGGAAATGGGGCGCCGAAATCGCCGGCCTCGAGGGGGAACGCGATGCCGATCGACCGGGCGAGGGCGCGGGCGGACACGACGAGGAGGACGGCCGCGGCCGCCGCGAGGAGGGCGCGCCGGCCGTCGATCGCCCCGCGGCCGAACGCGGCGGGCGCGTCGGGCTTCACGGTGAGGACGAGCCCCGTCGCGAGGAACGCGAGGAAGAACGACACGAGGATGCCGACGACGAGACCCACCCCCGCGATGACGGTGAAGACCGGCAGCGTGAACTGCGAGTCGTAGCGCGCGAGGATCACGGGGAGCCCCGCGGCGCGCGCGAGGACGGCGGGCAGCGTCAGGAGCGCCGCGAGAGCGAGCGCGCGCCTCCACGGCACGATCCCGGCGCGCGCGATCTTCACGACCTCCACGACGAGGAGTCCCACGAGCGTCCCGAGGCCCAGGATCTTCCAGACGAGGGCGGCGTACTTCGGCGGCGTCGACTTCTCGCGCTGGCGCACCCATTCCTCGGGGAGCTTGAGCGCCGTCGCGTAGAGGGACGGGACGTCGCCCGCGAGCGAGACGAACAGGCGGCGTGCGGCCTCGCCCGCGCGGTCGGCCTTCGACTCGAAGACGACGCGCGTGTCGCGGCGGGCCTTGCGGTTCTCGCCGCTCGCCGAGACCAACGTCCATCGCCCGGCGTCCTCGCCGAACGTCTGCATGACCTCCCCGGCCTTCTCGCGGGAGGCGCTCTCGTCCGGAGAGCCGCCTTTCTCCGTCTCGGGGAACGTCCGGCGGAACCCCACGACCTTGCCGGTCCGCGCGTCCACGGCGGCGGTCCACCCGTGCTCGTCGAGCGCGCGAACGTACCGGACGTTCCAGACGGGGCCGGGCAGCACCGCCGTCGCCCACTTCGTCAGGAGCGGCATCCCGCCCCGCTCGAGAAGCCAGCGCACCGCCCCGTCGGAGACGCCGTAAGGGATGAGGCCGGCGCCCGTCTCCGACGGGTCCTCGAGGCCCGGCAGAGCCGTCGCGTGCGTGACCGCCCTGAGAAAGGAATCGGGGTCATCCCCCTGGGCCTTCACGAACGCGTCCGCCGCGGCCTTCGCCGCGGTCCTGTCCACGCGGACGTCCACGCCGTCCCAGGGCGTGGCGTGCGGGAGGACGACGCGTGCGAGGAACAGGACGGCGAGCGCGAGGCCGACCGCGAACGCGAGACGGCGCGGGTCGAGCGCGCGCGGCGGCGCGCAGGCGGCCGGCGCGTGCTCGACGGCGGGAGGCGGCGCGGGCGCCGAGCCGACCGCGGCGTTGGAGAGGCCGTCGTCCGGCGCGAACCCGCCGCTCCGGAAATACAGGACGAGCGCGACGGCCATCGGCAGGAGGAGGACGAGCGCAGCGGCAGCCCCCGAGATCACGAAATATGCATTCGTCGAGCGCACGAGGAGAAGTGCCGTGTAGACGGCGTCCACCGTGAAGTGCCAGACGAGGAGCGGGAGCATGCCCTCCCTGAGGAAGACGAGCCCGATCAGGACGCCCGCGAACCCCACCTCCAGCCCGCGGATGTAGAAGGGCTGGTTCGGGTACGTGCTGTGCGCGAACCCCCAGACGAACGCGGGCAGGACCACGGCGACCCAGCCGGGCGCGAACTTCCGCACGAACGGGATCGAGAACATCCGCGACGAGAACTCCTCGGTCGTCGCGGGCATGAAGCCCATGACGAGGACCCCGAGCCACGGGAACGTCGTCCCGAGGAGGCTCGAGTACGGGACGTCGGCCGGCGCCCACGCGCCCAGGCGCTCCGCGCCGATGTAGAAGACGACCTGGTACGCGAAGAAGAACGCCGTCATCGCGTACCCGAGGAGGAGGCCGCGGAAGAATCGCTTCGAGCGGAACGCCTTCAGAGACAGGATCCGCCCGAGCGCGGGCTGGCCGGGATACGCCTCGCGGAAGAGCGGCTCGCCCGCCGCGACGAGGAGGAAGAGGGCGGCCCCGAGCGCGACCGCGCCCGCGACGTCGGAGAGGAGCGCCATCGCGAGGAAGCCGGACCACGCCTCCGCCGTGTCGTAGTCGTAGAGGCGGATCGGCAGCTCGTTGAGCGACGCGAGGAGCTGGAGCACGGCGCCGACCGCCGCGAACGTCAGGGCCAGTCTCCACTTCACGTCCTTGCGCCGCACGCGCTGGAGGAAAACGAAGAGAACCGCTCCGAACGTGAGAATGAGGCCGAACGTCGCGACGCTTCCCGCCGCGAGGTTCTTCGAACGAAGCGTCTGGTAGTCGCGCCGCCACTTCTCGGGGACCTCGAGGTGCAGCGACGTCCGCCCGACGCGGTCGCCCTGCACCTCGACCATGTAGCGCATCGCGGCGTCGCCGAAGCGGATCGTGTTCGACTCCCACTCGAAGATGCGGTCCGTGCGCGCGGGCCGCTTCTCGACCTCGGCCCGGATGAACCGCAGCGAGCCGGGCTCGAGGCCGCGGCCCTTCCGGAGCGCCTCCTCGGCGAGCGCGCGCGCGGCCGCGTCGCCGGGATCGGGCGCGGCGGCCTTCTCGGGGAGGAGCCGGCGGACGGAGAGGACGCGCCCGTCGGGCGCGACGGCGGAGCGGTACTCCAGCTTCTCGAGCGGCGTCACCCAGCGGACCGCCCAGCGCCACACGGGGACGTCGGTCGCGAAGAGCGGGTTTGCCTTCCGGAGCCCGAGCGTCCTTTCGAGAAACACCTTCGCCTCGTCGTCGACGTCGAACGTCGCGAGGGCGCGCATGCCGTCCACGGAGAAGCCGCGCGCCTTCAACGCCTCCGCGCCGCGCCTGACGGCTTCTTCCCGCGTGACCTTGAAGTCAATCGAGGCCTCGGGAAAGGCGCGCGTGAACCCCGCGCGCCCGACGGCCGCGCCGAGGGCGATCACGGCGAGGCACGCCAGCACGAAGACGCGGTCGCGCCGGTCGAAGCTGATGCGAGGGGCGGTGTCGGCGGCGCTCATCCGGCGGCTCGCTGCGCGGCGGGGCGAGCGCGCGACAGAAGCCACGCCTCGAGGAGCTCGCTCCCGGAGCCTGCGCCCGTCTTGACGCCGCGGTCGATCGCCTCGATTCCGACGAGCGCGTCCGCGAGCTCGTCCGTCGTCCAGCTCAGGCACGCGAGGTAAGACTTGTGGAGGACGAACGGGTGCCCCTCCATCGGGAGCGGAGGCAGGCCGGGCCGGGGCGTCTTCAGCGCGGGCAGGATGCGGTCTGCGAACGTGCGGTAGTCCGCGCGGCGCATCGAGGAGCCCCGTTCCTCGAGAGCGGCCCTGAGCGCCAGCATGCGCCGCACCTCTCCCGCCAGAAGGCCGAGGAGCGGGAAGAACGCGTTTTCGCCGCGCGGTCCCTTCTTCGCGGCCTGTGGAGGTTCCTCCTTGCCGCCGAACGGCCGGAAGGCCGCGAACGTCCCGCCCGAGAGGAGCTTCCCGAGGAGGCGCAGGGCCTCGAGCATGTCGCGGGCCGCGACGGCGTCCACGAAGTCCGAGCCGTACTCGCGGCTCTCGTCCGCGACCTGCCGCGCGGCGTGCTCGGCCGTGACGCGCGGGCCCTCGGCCGAGTCGATGAGGCGGTCGAGGTCCGAGAGGAACGGCCGGGCCATGAGTCGCCCGTGGCTCGTCAGGAGCTCGAACACTTCCGCCTCGACGAGGACCTTGCGGTCGATCGCGCGCTCGAGGCCGAGCGCATGGAGGCGGTCGCGGCGGACCTCCTCGGTCGCGCACGAGAGGTCCGCGGCGCGCGCGGCCTTGCGCAGCAGCTGCAGGCCCGCGTGCTGCGGGTCCGGCGCGACGGCGTGCACGAGGAGGACGTTGTCGGACGGCGCCGCGCGCCGCGCGAAGTCGAGGAGCTTCTCGAGCGCCGACTCGGCGCCCTCGTCCTCGGCGCCCGGCAGGGCGAGAAGGTCCGCGAGGGCCGGCGCGCGGTCGGCGCGCTTCACGCGCCCCGCGATGCGGCGCGCCGCGTCGGCGGGGTCGTCGGCGACGTCGGACGCCGGGATGCCCGCCGCGTTCGCGAGCGCGCGCGCCTTGCGCGCCAGGCGGGCGAACGCGCGCGCGTCCTCTCCCGCCTCGGCGGCCTCGTCGAGGAGCGCGTCGAGCTCGTCGGCCGTGAGGCCCTTGCCGCGGAGGAGATCCGTCGCCTCGAGCGTCACGAGGCGGTTCGTCGAGAAGAGCGCGACCGTCGCGGTGTCCGCGACGGCCTCGGCGACGCCTCCGCCGGGGGCTTCGTAGGACGTGACCTCGCCCTCGCGGAAGGCCTCGCGGAACGCGGCGCCGATCCGGCGCACGGCTTCCGCGACGATCCAGTCGTCGTCGCCGGTGACGAAGAAGAGGGGCGGAAGGGGCGCCGTGCGCGCCGCCGAAAGCAGCGGCGCGATCTCGGCGAAGGGCTCCGGGCGCTTCACGGCGCCCATCCTAACCGCTTAGAGCAGCCCCTTGTCCTGCAGCTCCTGGCAGTCCAGGCAGTGGCGCGCCCAGGGCACGGCTTCGAGCCGCTTCTCCTGGACGGGCTGGCCGCAGTTCACGCAGGTGCCGTAGGTGCCCGCGTCCAGCCGGCCGAGGGACTCGTCGATCAGGAGCAGGATCTTGCGGTCGCTCTCGGAGAGCGAGTACGCGAACTCCTTCGTGTACGCCGACGTGGCGCGGTCCGCCATGTCCTGGGCGGACTCGTCGACCGTCTCGTCGGAGACCGCGCGGTTCTTGGCGAGGTCGGCCAGGAGCTCGTCGCGCTTGGCGTGGAGGCGCTTCTTGACCTTCTCGCCGGATTCCTTCTTCGAGAACTTCGCGGGGGCAACAGCCGACTTGGGAGACATGTTGGTGTTCCTCGGGATCACTTGGAATACGCGACGCCGGAGAGCGTCGCGGTCGCCCGGTAGACCTGCTCCGCCAGGAGCAACCGTGCCATCTGGTGGGGCAGGGTCATCCGGGAAAGCGAAAGGATAACACGCGCCCGCGGGGCCAGAGAGGGGTCGAGACCGAACGCTCCCCCGACCGCGAACACCACCGCCGACGGCCCGGAATCGAGCCACCCGCGCAGGTCCCGGGCGAATTCCGCGCTCGTCCGCTCCTTCCCCCGCTCGTCGCAGAGGACGAGGAGGTCGCGGGGCTGAAGGGCCGCGAGGAGGCGCTCGCCCTCCTTCGCCTTCACGCGCTCGGCGGCCGCCTTCGCGCCGGGTTTCTCCTCCTTCACGACGACGACGTCGCAGGGCGCGAAGCGCGCGATCCGCGCCACGTAGCGTTCGACGCCGCGCGCGTACTCGGCCTCGTCGCTCTTTCCGACGAAGAGAAAGCGGATGCGCATCCCGTCTCAGCCCCGCCGTTCGTAGAGCGTCTTGCGCGCGATTCCCAGGCGGCGCGCCGCTTCCGCGACGTTCCCGCCGGAGTCCTCGAGGACGAGGCGGATGTACGCGTCCGTCAGCTGCCGGAGCGTCCAGCCGGCGTGCGCGGCCGCCGACAGAAGCGCCGCCGGGTCGGACGGGCCCGAAAGCTCGAGGTGCGGCGCGTCGATCGCGCCGGCCTTCGCGGCCGCCGCCGCCGCGGCGGCGCGGCGCACGACGTTCTCGAGCTCGCGGAAGTTGCCGCGCCACGCGTGCGCCTGAAGCAGCGCGCGGGCCGCCGGCGTGAACGCGCCCGGGCCGCCCGCGGCGCGGGCGACCGCGCGCGCGGCGGCGAGGAGGTCCTCGCGCCGATCGGCGAGCGGCGGAAGCGTCACGGTCACGACCGCGAGCCGGTAGAAGAGATCCTCGCGAAACTCGCCGCTGCGCGCGCGGCGCGGGAGGTCGGGCCCGGCCGACGCGACGAGGCGCGCCTTGAGCGCCGCCTGCCGCGTCCCTCCCACGCGGCGGACGAGCCGCTCCTCCACGACGCGCAGGAGCTTTCCCTGCGCGCGCAGGGAGAGCGCGTCGATGCGGTCGAGATACAGGGTCCCGCCGCCCGCGCCCTCGAGCAGGCCCGGCTTCGGAGAGACGGCTCCCGTGAAGGCGCCGCGCTCGTGGCCGAAGAGCTCGCTCTCGAAGAGGTCGTCCGCGATCGCCGCGAGATCCACGCGCACGAACGGCTCGCCGGCGCGCCGCGAGCGCTCGTGCAGGAGGCGCGCGAGACGGTCCTTGCCCGTTCCCGGCGCTCCGAGGAGAAGAACCGTGTTCGCGGAGTCGGCGGCGCGGGCGAGACGGCGGAGCTGCTCCCTCAGGCCGCGGTGGCGCGTCGCGAAGAGCGGCGGGGCCGGGGTGGCCGCGCGCGCGCGGGTCGCCACGCGCGTCAGCGGAACGACGCGGTCGCGTCCGGCGCGTCGCCCCAGAGGCGCTCGAGCCCGTAGAAGCGGCGCGCTTCGTCGTGGAAGATGTGGAAGACGACGTCCCCGTAGTCCACGAGGATCCACGGCGAGGAGTAGCCCTCGATCGAGAGAGGCCGCCGCCCCTCGGCTTTGAGGGAGGCCTCCACGGCGTCCGCGAGCGCCTGCGCCTGCCGGTCGCTCGAGGCCGTCGCGAGGACGAAGTAATCGGCCATCGCCGTGAGGCCCTGGAGGTTCAGGACGACGAGCTTCTCGGCCTTCTTGTCGAGGAGAGCCGCCACGCCCCTCTTGAGGTGCGCCGTGAGCCGCGCGTCGAGCTCGGCGTCCGCGGCCCGCGGCGGCCGCTCGGCGGCCGGGCCGGCCGCGCGCGCGAGCGTCGCGGCGATGAGGTCGTCCACGTCCCCGATCGGGGAGACGGGGTGCTTTACCGGAGCCGGTAGAGGCCGTGCTTTCGAAGGTACGCGGCCACGTTCTGGGGGAGGCTTCCGCTCAGGTCTTCTCCCGCGGGGATCGCGCGCCTTAACCACGTGGACGAAATTGTAACCGGAGCGTTGCCTCCCCAGTAGATCGAGTGCTCCGGGGCGTCCCCGCCGGGCCGGGAGCCCACCGGCGCGAACCGCTCGGAGACGTCCTTCGGGAGAGCCCGGCCCAGCGCCTCGCGCATGAAGCCCTCCCGCTCGACGACTGCCAGCCGGAACTCCTCGAGGAGCTCGCGGAAGGAGCGCCACGTCTCGATCTGCGCGAGCGAGTCCGACCCGAGGACGAGCAGGATCTCGGCGCCCTCCGTCTGCGCGCGCAGGTGGCGGAGCGTCTCGATCGTGTAGGTCGTCCCGCCGCGGGCGACCTCGAAGTCCGAGAGGAGCAGGTTCGGCCAGGGCTCGAGCGCGAGCGCGAGCATCGCGAATCGGTGGTGCGCCGGCGCCGACGGCGAGGCCGGCTTGTGCGGCGGGTGGTACGCCGGGACATACAGGACCCGGTCGAGGCCGAGGTGGATGCGCGTCTCCTCCACGGGCAGGACGTGCCCGAGGTGAACGGGGTCGAACGTGCCGCCGTACACCCCGATCCGGAGCGTCACGGGGCCTCCGGGCTCCCGGCGGCGGGAGCGGGCGCCGAAAGGGCCGCCAGGGCGTCGAGGCGCGTCCCGAGATGGGCGACGAGGGGCTCGAGACCCTGCCGCGCCGCGGCCGAGATCGCGAAGAACGTCAGGCCTCGCTTCTTCGCGGCGCGGGAGACGGCCTTGAGCTGTTCGGGCGTCGCGGCGTCCGCCTTCGTCGCGACGAGCACGCGCTCGCGCCGCGCGAGCTCGGGCTGGAAGGCGGCGAGCTCGTCCTCGATCGTCGCGACCGCCGCCTCCGCGTCGCCTGCGGGATCCTCCGCGGAGAGCGCCGCCGCGTCGACGAGGTGCGCGAGGAGGCGGGAGCGCTCGACGTGCTTGAGGAACCGGATCCCGAGGCCGTGCCCCTCGTGCGCTCCCGCGATGAGGCCCGGCACGTCGGCCGCGACGAACGTCCGGAAGCGGTCCCACGACACGACGCCGAGGTTCGGGACGAGCGTCGTGAACGGGTAGTCCGCGATCTTCGGCCGCGCCGCCGAGATCGCCGCGATGAGCGTCGACTTCCCGGCGTTCGGAAGGCCCACGAGGGCGACGTCCGCGAGGAGCTTGAGCTCCAGCGCCAGGTCGAGCTGGACCCCTTCGGTGCCAGGATCGGCGCGGCGCGGCGTACGGTTCGTGGACGTCGCGAAGCGGGCGTTGCCGCGGCCCCCGCGTCCGCCCTTGGCGATCAGGAGCGTCTGCCCCTGCGCGACGAGGTCGCCCAGGATCTCACCCGACTCGCGGTCCTTGACGACGGTGCCCACCGGCACGGAGACCTCGAGCGGGCGCCCGTTCTTCCCGTGGCAGTTGTTTCCCCTGCCGTGCCCGCCGCGGCCCGCGACGAAGCGCTTCGTGAAGCGGAACGGGTAGAGCGTGTTCAGCGAGGGGTCCGCAACGAGCGTGACCGAGCCGCCGTCGCCGCCGTCGCCGCCCGAAGGGCCGCCGTGCGGAATGAACTTCTCCCGGCGGAACGCGACGCAGCCGTTCCCCCCGTCGCCCCCGGCGACGTGGATGGCGGCTTCGTCGATGAACATGGGCTAGTTGGGCTTTTGTTCGACCGGCGTGATCGAGACGAAACGCCCGAGGCGGCCCTTGTCGTGGAAGTTCACGACGCCGTCCACCTTCGCGAAGAGCGAGTCGTCCTTGGCGCGGCCGACGTTCAGGCCCGGCTTGAGCGGCGTGCCGCGCTGCCGGACGAGAATCGAGCCCCCGGTGACGAGCTGGCCGGAGAAGCGCTTGACGCCGAGGCGCTGCGCGTTGCTGTCGCGGCCGTTGCGGGACGAACCCTGACCTTTTTTGTGTGCCATCTGTCCGTCTCCGCCCTAGGCCTTGATCGAGGCGATGCGGACCTCGACGAGGTCCTGCCGGTGACCATGGGTGCGCTGGAAGCCCTTGCGGCGCTTCTTCTTGTAGACGAGGAGTTTGGGCCCGCGCGTCTCGCGGACGACGACGGCCGTCACGCTCGCGCCCTCGACGAGGGGCGACCCGAGGTGCAGGCCGTCCTCCTTGCCGATCGCGAGAATTTCCCCGAGGGACACCTCGGCGCCCTTTTTCAGGGTCTCCTTCGTGAGGCGCTCGACGCGGACCACGTCGCCTTCGGCGACGCGGACCTGCTTGCCCCCGGTGCGGATCACTGCGTACATGGCTTCTCCTGAAACCCCGACCTGAAGAAAGGTCAAAAGGGCCGGTAAAAATACCAGAGGGGGGCCCCCCTGTCAAAACGCCGGGGGAAAGCCCCGAAACCTCACCAGCCCGAGGGCTTGCCGGCGTTCTGAACGTCCAGCCACTTCTTCAGCGGAGCGAAGTAGTCGAGGATCGCCGTGGCGTCGATTTTCCGCTGGCCCGTGAGCTTCTCGAGCGCCTCCGGCCAGGGCCGGCTGGAACCCATCTCGAGCGTCTCGTTCAGGCGGCGGCCCGCCTCCTTGTTCCCGTAGATCGAGCAGCGGTAGAGCAGCTCCCTGCAGCCCGCGGCCTGCGCGAGCGCCCGGTGAAACTGGAACTGGAGGACGTGGGCGAGGAAGTAGCGCATGTACGGGGTGTTTCCGGGGACGTGGTACTTGGCGCCGGGATCGAAGTCGGCTTCGGAGCGGGCCTCGGGCGGGACCACGCCCTGGTACTTGCGTTTCAGCTCCCACCAGGCGGCGTTGTACGTCGCCGGCGTCACCTCGCCCGCGAAGACCTTCCAGCGCCACTGGTCGATCAGGAGGCCGAACGGCAGGAACGCGACCTTCTCGAGGGCGCGGTCGAGCAGGAACCCGATGTCGCCCGCGGGCGGCGGCTCGGCGGCGATCAGGCCGAGGTCCTTGAGGTACTTCGGCGTGATCGAGAGCGCGATCGTGTCGCCGATGGCCTCGTGGAAGCCGTCGTTCGCGCTCTCGCGGAAGAGCGGCGGCTGCTTGGCGTACGCGCGCTGGTAGAAGTTGTGGCCGAGCTCGTGGTGCACCGTCACGAAGTCCTCGGCGGTCGGCTCGATGCACATCTTGATCCGGATGTCGCTCGCGCCGCCGACGTCCTCGAGGTCCCACGCGCTCGCGTGGCAGACGACGTCGCGGTCCCGCGGGCGCGTGAAGAGCGAGCGCTCCCAGAACGTCGCGGGCAGGGGCGCGAAGCCGAGCGAGGTGAAGAAACCCTCGCCGTACTTCACCATCCCCCTCGCGTCCGTCTTCCGCGTCTCGAGGATCTTCGTGAGGTCGTACCCGGCATCCGCGCTCTTCGGAGCGAGGAGCGGATACACGTTCGTCCAGTCCTGGGCCCACATGTTCCCGAGGAGATGCGCCGGGATCGGGCCGCTCGCCGGGACGGCGTCGCCGTATTTCTCGCGGAGCTTCGTGCGCGCGTACGTGTGGAGCGCGACGTAGAGCGGCTTCACCTCTTCCCAGAGCCGGTCCAGCTCCTGCGCGAACGCGTCGGGCGGCATGTCGTACTTGCTTCTCCACATGGCACCGGCGTCGGCGAAGCCGAGCTCCTTCGCCCCCTCGTTCGAGAGCGCGACGAAGCGCGTGTAGTCGGCGCGCATCGGGGTCCCCACGGCGTGCCACGCCTTCCAGAGCGCGAGAAGCTCCTTCGGGTCGCGGCTCGCGGCCATCCGGCGGTTGACGTCCTCGAACGTGAGGCCGTCCTTTGCTCCGGGCAGAACTGCGCGGCCGCGCCCGTACGCGGCGTCGAGGCCCGCCGCGAGGCGCGTGAGCTCCCCGCTCTTGACGGCGTCGGCCGGCGCCGCGAGGTCGAGAGAGAGTCGGATCTTCGCGAGCTTCCGGGCCGTTTCCGGAGGGACGGTCACGCCGCGGTACCGTTCGGCTTCCTTCGCGAGCCTGGCGGTCGCGTTGATGGCGCGCTCGTTCGCGAGGGCGGAGAGCGCCTCGGTGTCCTGCGTAATGAAGTTCGCCTGCACCCAGCCGGCGCGGCCCGCCTCGACGGTGAGGTCGAGGAGGCTCTTCTCGGCCGCGTCGACGAATGCAGCGGCTTCGTCCGCGGTGGGACGCGGCGCCGGGGCCTGCGCGCGCGCCGGCCCGGTGAGGAGAAGGAGGGCGCACAGAGGGAGGGTGACTCGCTTCATGGTTTTCAGTCCTCGCTGACGTCGTCGGGAAGCTCGTTGCGGTCGGAGACGCCGTCCTTCGGAAAGAAAAGCGCGAGGGCGTCGCCGAGCTTTCCCACTGCGGCGACGATCCCTTCCGTGAACTTCCCCTCTTTGAACCGCTCGCGCGCCGCATCGCGGGCCTCGAGCCAGAAGCCGTCTCCCACCTTTTCATGGATCCCCGTTCCGCCGACGACCGCGAAGGCGCGAGAGGCGGGGGCGAGGAAGATCAGGCACGCCGACCCTCGGGCCGTCTTGTCCATCCCGAGCCTGAGGAACGTCTTCTCCGCTTCGGCCCGCGCGTCGGACACGGACCCGTGGTGGAGGTGCACGCGGATCTCGCCGAAGCTCCTCGCCTCGGCCCGCCGGATCGCCTCGACGATCGCCGGACGGTCGAGGCTCTCGAAGAACGCCTTCGCGGGGTTTTCGCCCATCACCAGTCTCCGCTCGCGCCGCCGCCCCCGAACGAGCCGCCGCCGCCCGAGAAGCCGCCGCCACCACCGCCGCCCCCGCCGAAACCGCCTCCGAAGCCTCCCCCGCCGAAGCCGCCGCCGCTCATGTACCAGTATTTCCCGCGCCCGCCGCCGCGCATCGCGGGCAGGATCACGAAGAAGAAGAGGAAAAGGAGAAGGAGGACGAGCGGGAACGGGAGTTTCGGACGTTTCTGTTCGCCGCGCGTGCTTCCGATGCCCTTGTACTCGCCCTTCGTCGCGGCGATCGCCGCCTCGACGCCCGCGGAAATCCCGCCGTCGTAGTCGCCCGTGCGGAACCGCGGGAGCACCTGCTCGTCGAGGACCCGGCGGGCGAGCGCGTCGGGCATCGCGCCCTCGAGCCCGTAGCCGACTTCGAGGCGCACCTTCCGCGAACCCGGGAAGACGAACAGGATCATCCCGTTCTTGCGCTGCGTCTGGCCCGCCTTCCAGGCCTGCGCGCACGCGACGGTGTACTCCTCGAGCGTCGTCCCCTCGGGCACGGCGCGCTCGGTGTAGACGAGGAACTGGTTCGAGGTTTCTTTCTCGAAGCTTTCGAGCCGCTGCTCGAGGCTGGCCACCGTGCCGGCTGACAGCGCCGCCGCCTTGTCCGTCACGAACTTCGTCGGGACAGGCGGGACCGCAGGCCCCGCGCCGAGCGCGGCGCCCGGAACGGAGACGAAGAAGAAGACAAAGAGAGAGACGAAGGGGAAGAGAGAGAGGAAGATTTCTTTGAAGGTAAGAGGGGCAGCGCAGCGCTGTCCGGCAACGAACGGCCGCTCCCCTCCGCCTCTTCTCACTCTAAGAAATTCCGAATTCTTCTCTTCTCTTCTTTTCTGTCGTCCCGCGTCAGAACTTCACGGCCGGAGGCTTGTCGGCGCCCTCGGCGGCCTTGAAGAACGGGCGTTCCTTGAAGCCCGCGAAGTTCGCGACGATCACGGTCGGGAACGAGCGGCGCAGCGTGTTGTAGGCCTGCGTCACGTCGTTGAAGCGGCCGCGCTCGACGGAGATCCGGTTCTCGGTGCCCTCGAGGGACGTCTGCAGCTCGCGGAAGTTCTGGGTCGCCTTCAGCTCGGGATACTTCTCGATCGTCACGAGCAGGCGCGAGAGCGCGCCGCCGAGCCCGTCCTGGGCCTTCTGGAACTTCTCGAAGGCCGCGGGGTCCTTGATCGAATTGGCGTCCAGTTTGACCTGAGATGCCGATGCGCGGGCCTGGATGACCTGCGTGAGGGTGTCCTTCTCGAAGTTGGCCGCGCCCTTGACCGTCTCGACGAGGTTCGGGATCAGATCGGCCCGGCGCTGGTAGACGTTCTCGACCTGGGCCCAGGCGCCGCTGACGGCCTGGTCCGCTGCGTTGAGCCTGTTGTACGCCCCCGCGGCCATGCCCCCCACGACGAGGACGCCGACGAGGATGAGGACGATGCAGCCGAGAGCTACGCTTTTACCCATATTCGAAACCGTTCCTCCAAGAGCCGGAGATGCTATCAGGAAACCGCCGAAGATTCGGCCAACACACCGTAAGTGTCTGTCAGAAGAGCTCTTCCAGGAGGCGAGCCGGAAGGTAGAACTTCAGTTCGGCCCGCCCCATCGAGGGGTCCGCCTCGGCATCGAAGGCGGCGAAGGCGGCTTTCTTCATGGGAACCTCCAGGCCGGACCTGCCCGAGAGGAGGAGCCCGAAGAGGCGCCCGAATTGCGGTTGGTGCCCGACGAGAAGGACCGTCCCGGGCTTGAGGCGCGCGAGCTCGTGGAGGACGTCCACAGGGTCGGCGTTCGGCTCGAGGGCCTTCGTTTCGACGAGCGGCTTGCGGAATCCGCAGGCCTCGGCCACGGGCTCCGCGGTCTGGCGCGAGCGCACGAGCGGCGAGACGAGGATCGCGTCGTAGCCGGGGTCCATCCGGGCGATCACCTTCGCCACGGACCTCATCCGCCGACGGCCGTCCTCGGTCAGTCGCCGGTCCGCGTCCCGGCCCGAGGGCGAAAGGTCCTCGGCTTCGGCGTGGCGCAGAAGGTGAAGGATCACGGCGGCGATTCTAGTTCGAGGCGTCGGGCGCGAGGTCGCGCGCCAGCTCGAGCCGCGCCTCCGGCGACAGGAGCGCGCTCGCGCGGACGTGAGGGTGCGCGAGGTGCAGGACGACCGGGAGCGGCCCCGATTCGAGCGCCGCCCGTGGGGCCGGGTCGGTCCCGACCGGGAAGCGCAGGTACTGGACGGCCGCGATCCGGTCCTCGCGGCTCTGCCCGTCGAGGAACCGCGCGAAGACGCGGCGGCCGGCGATCTCCAGCCAGAGGTGCTCTCCGGACGTGAGGCCGAGGAGCTTGTCGAGCTCGTCCTTCACGCGGTCCACGTCCGTGATCTCGACGAGCAGCGTGGCGGCCACCTCGCCCGGCCCGGGCAGCAGCTCGTTGTAGACGTCCAGCTCCTGCTGGACGGCCGCGGGCTTCACGATGCGCTCGGCGCGGCACATTTCCTGGACCTGGTGCAGGACCGTCAGGCGGTTCTCGAAGACGAGCGAGATCCACTCGCCGAGCGCCACGCGGCGCCGCGCCTTGGCGGCGATGACGTCCCGCTTCCAGTCGTCGCGGATGAGCTCGTAGTCCTGGAGGTTCTTGACGTCGGAGAGCGTGAGCCTGTTCATCGCGGAATCCCGTACGCGTCCCGGAGGACTTCGATCGGATGGAGGACGTCGACGCCCATCCCCTGGTGGATCTGCACGCCCGCGAGGGCGCAGTCGGAGGCGACGATCTCTGCGCCGGCGGCGGCGAGCGAGTCGAACAGCTTCCGGCCGACCTTCATGGACTCGTCGAAGTACTCGGCTTTCATCGCCCACGTCCCGTCGTGACCCGAGCATTTTTCCACCATCGTGACCGCCGCGCCGGTGGCCGCGAGGACGTCGCGCGACTTGAACCCCATGTTCTGGACCTTGAGATGGCACGGGAGGTGGTACGCGACGGATTTGGGCGCCTTGGGGAAGTCGAGGGAGAGCTGGCCTTTCGCCTTGAGCTCGGCCAGGAACTCGAAGAGGTCGCGCGTGTTCTTCGCGACGAGCGCCGTGGCCTCGTCCGGCACGCCGCCGCGCGCCGCGAGCCACGGATATTCTTTCTTGACCATGAGCGAGCAGGACGGGCCCGGCGTCACGATCGTGTAGCCCTTCTCGACCCAGCCCTTCATCGCCCCGACGAACGTCCGGCGCGCCTCGTCGGCGCCCGCGACGTCGCCGACGTCGAAGAGCGGCATGCCGCAGCACTGCGGGTACGCGACCGCGACCTCGACGCCGTTCTTCTCGAGCACGGCCACGGCGGCCTGCCCGATCTCCGGCCGGTTCCATTCGACCGAGCAGGTCGGGAAGAGGACGACCTTCGCGACGGCGGGCTCCGTGCGCTTCGGCGCCTCGCGCGTCTCGAACCAGCGCGTGAACGTCTGCCAGACGAAGCGGGGCAGGTCCTTCTTCGCGGCGACGCCGAGCGTCTTCTCCATCCCCCACCGCGCGAGCGGGAGAGTGTTCATGAAGTTCGCGACGGGCGCGACCGTGGACGCCATCCGGCCGAGCGCGTCGGGGTCCGACAGGAGCCGCTCGCGGAGCGGAAGGCCGTGCGCTTCCATGCGCACGCGCCGCGCGTCGAGGACCAGGTGCGGGACGTCCACGGCCCAGCGGTGCGGCGGGATGTACGGGCAGTGCGGCAGGCAGAGCTTGCACTCGTAGCAGAGGTCGACGAAGTCCTCGAGGACCTTCTTCGGGAGCTTGTCGGCTTCGCCGTCCACCTCGGGAACGTCGAGACCCTTGAACAGGACCTCGAACGAGGGGCACAGCGAGAAGCATCTCCGGCAGCCGTGACAGATGTCGGCGATGCGGGTGAGCTCGGCGGTGAGGGTCGCCGCGTCTTTCACGGCGATGGGAGTTCCGACTGCGCCCATGTTCACTCTGCTTTCGGATGAAGAGTCGGATTCGGATTCGGATGAAGATTTCTTAGAAGGGTGAGTGGGGTCAGAGCGCCACGGACCGCCTCCGCGGTGGTCGAAAGCTCCAAGCCCCATTCACCTTCTAAGAAAATGCGCCCTCGCCGCCCGTGGCGCCATAGTTCGTGCGCTTCAGGGGGGCGGGGGCGCGGGTCTTCAGCCGATCGTCGTCAGGAGCTTCGAGAAGCGGTTCGCGTGAGACTTCTCGGCGCGCGCGAGCGTCTCGAACCAGTCGGCGACCTCGGCGAAGCCTTCCTCGCGCGCAGTCTTCGCGAAGCCCGGGTACATCTGCGTGTACTCGTACGTCTCGCCCTCGATCGCGCTCTTGAGGTTCAGCGCCGTCGGTCCGAACGGAAGGCCCGTGGCCGGGTCACCCGCCGCCTTGAGATAGTCCATGTGCCCGTGGGCGTGGCCCGTCTCGCCTTCGGCCGTGTCGCGGAAGTTGCCGGCGATCTCCGGGAAGCCTTCGATGTCGGCCTTGTCGGCGAAGTAGAGATAGCGGCGGTTCGCCTGGCTCTCGCCGGCAAACGCGTGCTTGAGGTTCTCGTGCGTCTTCGTTCCCTTGAGTTCTGCCATGTGGCCTCCTTCATTCGGTGTCCCCGTGAATCTCGGTCCCGGGAACCGTTCGTGCAACGATGAGGGCTGGACTTTATCTGGACTTGGTCTAAACTACAAGCACCGGGGCGGACCCGCCCCGAAAAACCCCGCACCGGACCGCAAGGAGAGACCCATGCCCCAGATCGTCGGCCGCCAGGCCCCTGATTTCGCGCTCGAGGGCGTCCTGAACGGACGCTTCGCCCATTACCGCCTCTCGGACTACAAGGGAAAGTGGGTCGTCCTGTTCTTCTACCCGCTCGACTTCACGTTCGTCTGCCCGACCGAGATCCTCGCCTTCTCGGACCGGCTCGGCGAGTTCAGGAAGCTCGGCGCCGAGGTCCTCGGCGCGTCCGTGGACTCGAAGTACAGCCACCTCGCGTGGACCGAGAAGCGGCGCGAGGAGGGCGGCATCAAGGGCCTCGCCTACCCGCTGCTCGAAGACCTCGGCAAGGAGCTGGCCGAGGAGTACGGCGTCCTCGACGAGGCCGGCAAGGTCGCGTTGCGCGGCCTCTTCGTCATCGACCCGGACGGCGTCGTCCAGCACGCGACGATCAACAACCTCGGCGTCGGCCGCTCCGTGGACGAGACGCTCCGCGTGCTCCAGGCGTTCCAGTTCGTGCGCGAGAACGGCGAGGTCTGCCCCGCCGACTGGAAGCCCGGAACGAAGGCGATGACGGCCGACTGGGAGAAGTCGAAGGAGTACTTCTCCACGGCTTCGAAGTAACTCCGGTGAAAGAATCGCGCCCATGCCTCAGAAAACCCACTACAAGGTCGTGATCGTCGGGTCCGGCCCCGCCGGCCTCACGGCCGCGATCTACGCTTCCCGTGCGAACCTCGCGCCCCTCGTCCTCGAAGGCATCCAGCCGGGCGGTCAGCTCACGACGACGACCGAGGTCGAGAACTTCCCCGGCTTCGAGCACGGCATCCAGGGCCCGGAGCTCATGGACGTCACGCGCAAGCAGGCCGTGCGCTTCGGCACCGAGATCGCGGCGGACACCGTCGTCGACGTCGACGTGACGGCGAAGCCGTTCGTGCTCACGCTCGAGTCCGGCGGGAAGGTCACGGCCGACGCGCTCATCGTGGCCTCCGGAGCCTCGGCGAAGTACCTCGGGCTCGAGAGCGAGAAGAAGCTCCTCGGCTACGGCGTCTCGGCCTGCGCCACGTGCGACGGATTCTTCTTCCGCGGCAAGGAGGTCGTCGTCGTGGGCGGGGGCGACACGGCGATGGAAGAGGCGACGTACCTCACGAAGTTCTGCACGAGGGTCCACCTCGTCCACCGGCGGAGCACGTTCCGGGCTTCCGCGATCATGGCGCAGCGCGCCCTCGCGAACCCGAAGATCGAGGTCCACCTCGACACGGTCGTCGAGGAGGTGCTCGGCGAGCCCGGCACGGGAGTCTCCGGCGTGCGGGTGAAGAACGCGAAGACGGGCGAGAGGAAGACCCTCGCCGTCTCGGGTTACTTCGCCGCGATCGGCCACCAGCCGAACACGTCGATCTTCGCGGGCAAGCTCGACATGAACGAAGTCGGCTACCTGAAGATCGCCCATCCCACGACGAAGACGTCCGTCGACGGCATCTTCGCGGCGGGAGACGTGGCGGACTTCATGTACCGGCAGGCGATCTCGGCGGCCGGAGAGGGCTGCAAGGCTGCGATCGACGCCGAGCGCTGGCTGGGAGCTCGGGGCATTCACTGATCCCGCCGGGCGCGCTGCGGCGCGTCAGAACGCCTGGCCCGAGGCGAAGGACACGAGCCAGCCGGTCCTCCCGAGAGGGTCCGGGTGGAGCACGCGCGCCACGTCGATCCTCACGAGGTTGTTCTTGCTCGCGCGCGTGATCCCGATCCTCAGCCCGACCCCGGCGTCCGCGAGATGCCAGAACCCGTCCGGCGCGCCCCACGAGTAGCCGACGTCTCCGAAGGCCGCCAGCCCGAAGGAGAGGAGCGACCAGATCTCGGGGACCAGGAAGACTCTCGCCTCCGCATTTCCGACGAGGCGGCGGTTGCCCTCGACGGCGTGCAGGCGGTACCCGCGCACGCCGGTCGTCCCGTCGAGGGCGATCTGGTTCTCCGGATCGAGGTTCCAGCCGACGAGGGTTCCGATCCGGCCCACGAGCGTCCACGCGCCTGCCTGGGCGTACCCGCGCGCGTCCGCGCCGACCAGCGCGTTCTGGAAGCCGGCCTCGAGCCGTGTCGAGCCCGTCGCGGAGAAGAGCGCGAAGCCCTTCGGGATCGACGTGCCCGACTGGACGCTTGCGAGAAAGCGTCCGGCGACGCTCCGGTTGTCGAAAGGCGGGGAGATGCCTGCCTCGGCGCGCAGGCTCGTCGCGAGGTTGAAGTCCTCGTCGCGCTCGAGCCGGTCGACCTGGCGACGCGTGATCCACTCGGACCCCTGATGTTCGAAGCCCCCCGAGAAGAAGAGAAAACGCCGGTTCGACGCCGGCGAGTCGGGCGGCGGCGGGCCGCCCCTGTCCTGCAGCCGGACTTCGGTCCACTCCACGGAGCCGAGGAGGCGGTTCGCGCCCGACACGTCGCCCGAAAGGCGTGTCCCGCCCTTGATCCACGCGATCCGCTGGCGCTCCCGCCACGTGGCGGCCTCCTCGCCGCCGGCGTAGAGCTTCGTGTCGAAGTCGGAGCGGTTCAGGTAGCTCTCGAGCGCCCAGGGCGCCTCGAGCGCATAGAACGGCCGCCCGTAGGCCACCGAGAGGCGCTGCCCGTCGGAGAGGTCCGACACGTCGATTCGAAACGCCGCGTGCGGCCAGATCGCGTTCGGGTCGGCGAAGAAGACGGAGCGCGAGGTGCGGTCGATCTCCTGCTCGAATCCGAAGCCGAACTGCATTCCGAGCCCGAGGAGGTTGTACTCCTCGGCTCCGATGGAGTACTCCGTGACGCCGCCCTTGTTCGAGAAGGACCCGCGCAGGAGGAGCGTCCAGGCGTCCGCGGTCTCCACGACGACGCGCGTCCCCTCGGCCCGCACGGCTGTCTTGCGGAAGAGGCCGAAGGCGCGGAGGTTGCGCTCGGTCTCCGCGAGGATCTCCGGTCGGAGCGGATCGCCCGGCTTGAACAGCAGCTGGGTCTCGATGAAGGACGGCCGCGTCTGCACGTGTAGGGCGTTCGCCCAGCGGTAGAGGAAGAACTTCGCCGCCTCCACGTCCGTGAACACGTCCGTCGGGCGGATCTCGACCTCCGAGATCCGGGGGCGCTCCTGTCCGGCGGCGGGGCGGGCGGCGGCGACACAAAGCACGAGGGCCGGGCACGCCCAGGAGCGTGCCCGGCCCGGGAAGCTGCGTGTTCTCGAGTGCGCGAGCGTCGCTGGTCTCAACCCTCTACCGCGGCCAGAGTGTACGCGGATCGTTGGTGCCGTTGTCGATCTCGGAGGCGAACGCTGCGAACGCTCCGTTGGCCGTCGGCGTCGAGAGCCGGAGCCGGCCGTCGCGGAAACCGTCCCGGGCCCCGAGCGCCCGCGCGACGTCGTTGAGCTGGCGCATCTCGAGCGGCCGAAGCGCGATCCGAGCCGTCCCGAGCGCGGTCCCGGCGGCGTCCTCGAGCTCCACCTCGACGTCCGTGTCGATCTCACCCGCGTTCGCGACGACGAGGTTCGTCCTGAACGCGGAACTCTGGCGCACGCCGGCGAGGAGACGCGAAGAGCCCTCGCGGACGAGGTCTTCCCGGCCTGCGGCCGGAATGTCCTGGCCGAAGCTGCCGTCGGCTCCGGGCGTGCCCGTCCGGCTGGAAACGAAGAGGGCGCCGGAGTTCGACGCGACGGCAAGAGAGCCGAAGTCGCTCGCGGCGCCGAAGAGCGTGCCGAGCACATCGTCGATCGTCCGCGTCTCCTGCGGGCCGAGAGTCATCCGGCTCACCGGGGCTCCCCGACCGTCGCGGTCGTGACCGTGAAAGCGGATCTCCACCGTGACGGAGGACGAGGAGGCGTTCGAGAGCGTCAGGGAAGTCGTGAAGAACGCCCCGGCCCGGCCCGTGGCGTGCGCCGTCGACGCGACGAACGCGACGGACGTGAGCGAAGCGCCGGAGTTGGGCGGCCCCCAGAGCAGCTCGATCCGCGCCGCGTCCACGGTGCCGTCGGCGCGCTTCGTGCCTTTGACCTCCACGAGCGACCCGATCGCGAGCGTCTTGCCCTCGGTCCGAATCGTCGTCGCGGCCGTCACGTGGACGGTCGTCCCCGCCACCGTCCAGTCGCCGATGAACCCCGAGCCGGACGCGAGGACGCCGACTGCGCCGCGAACTTCCGCCTCCTGTGCGTGCTCGACTTCGGGGGGCGCGCCGGCGCCCGGCGCCTTCTCCTCCGTTTCGACGGACGTCGCCAGGACGGAGCCGTCCGCCTGCAACACGCCCTCGACTTCGACCGTCCCTCCGACCGCAGGCGCTCCATTCTCCGTCTCGAGCTTCGTCGCCGCCGTCACGTGCACGGTCTTGCCCGCGACCTTCCAGTCTCCGACGACGCCCGAAGCCGGCAGGGCTTCGACGGCTCCGATGAAGCGCGTCTCCTGCGGGGCGGGCCCTCCGGCGGGCGCCGCCATGATCTCCAGCCGGGACGCGTCGATCGAGCCGTCGGCGCGCGCCGTGCCGCGAGCCTCGGCGAACGATCCGATCGCGGCGGCGACGCCGTCGACCTCGATACGCGTCGCGGCCGACACGTGCACGGTGCGTCCCGCGATCGTCCAGTCCCCGACGCCACCGCCTGCGGGAAGCGCCGTGACCGTCCCCTTGAGATCCGTCTCCGCCGTGCCGCCCCCGCCGTGGTCGTCGGCGAAGGCCCCCGCGGCCGCGACGAGCAAGGAGACGAGAACGAAAGCCATACTGAATCTCTGTCTCATGGGTGTGTCCTCCCATGGGCAGTGCACGCTCCCCACGTTGGTGGCGGCGCTCACAGATCCGCCCTTCGCAGGCTCGTTTCGCGCTTCGATGCTTTGGAGCGGAGAGGCGCCGCGGTGAGCGGCGTCACGCGGCGCGCGTCAGCTCTTCTCGGGCTCCCAGAGAGGCTCGTTCTCGCGTCGCGCGCGCGCGGCCCAGCGGCCGAGCACGAACAGCAGGTCCGACAGCCGGTTCAGGTAGACGAGCGCGTGCGGACCGACGGATTCCTGCCGCGCGAGCGTCGTCACGAGGCGCTCGGCGCGCCGGCAGACCGTGCGGGCCTGGTGCAGGAACGCCGAGACCCAGCCGCCGCCGGGCAGGACGAACGAGCGCAGCTCGGGCAGTCCGGCGTTCATCTCGTCGATCGTCTTCTCGAGGAAGGTCACGTGCCGCTCCTCGATCACGGGCTGTTTCGGGTGGCGGTCCTGCGGCAGCGTCGCGAGGTCGGAGCCGAGGTTGAAGAGCTCGTTCTGGAGACGCGTGAGGAGCGCGTCCAGACGCGCACGATCCTGGTCGGAGGCCCCCGGCGTCTCGCGGTTCGCCGTGCGTGCGAGGCCGAGGATCGCGTTCAGCTCGTCGACGGTTCCGTAGCTCTGGATGCGAATCGCGTCCTTCGCGATGCGCGGGCCGCCCACGAGGCTCGTCTCGCCCGCGTCGCCCCCGCGCGTGTACACACGGTTGATCCGGATCGCCATGGAACCCTCCCGGACGAAGACTACACTTCGGGAGCGCGATGGCGACGGCAAGCCGCTCCGGCACCGACTACCACGTCCACACGGCCCGCTGCGGCCACGCGGGCGGCGCGATGCGCGCCTACGTCGAGACGGCCCTCGCCCGGGGCCTCTCCGAGATCGCGTTCACGGACCACGTCCCGCTCTACTTTCTGCCCGGCGACGACCCGGACCCCGGGATCGCGATGACGCGGGACGAGCTGCCGGGGTACGTCGACGAGGTCCACGCCCTGCGCGAGGAGTTCGCGGGGCGGATCGACGTCCTCCTCGGCCTCGAGGCGGATTACGCCGAAGGCCACGAAGCCGCGCTCGCCGAGATCCTCGCGGCGCACGATTGGGACGTCGTGCTCGGCAGCGTGCACTGGGTGAAGGGCGACTGGATCGACGCACCGCACTCCGGCGCGCGCCACGAACGCGAAGGCACCGAGACGCTGTGGAGCGAGTACTACCGGTTGCTCGCGAAGGCCGCGGCCACGGGCTTCTTCGACGTCCTGACCCACTTCGACCTCCCGAAGAAGTTCGGCCACCGGCGGCCGCCGCCGCTCGCCGCGGCCGAGGCCGCGGCCGTCGCCGCCGCGCGGGACGCAGGCGTCGCCGTGGAGGTCTCGAGTGCGGGCCTGAGAAAGGCCGTCGCCGAGGAGTACCCCGCTCCCCCGCTTCTCACGAGCCTCGTGAAGGCCGGCGTCCCGATCGTCTTCTCGTCGGACGCGCACGCGCCGGCGGAAGTGGCCTGGGGACGGGAGGCGATCGAGGCCGCGGCTCTCGCGGCGGGCGCGACCGGGCACCTCTCGTTCCGAAAGAGGCAGCGCAGGCGACACCCGCTCTGAGCCGGCCCTCTTCGCCCTTCTAAGAAATCCTCTTCTCTTCCTCCGAAACAAGCTCGACCGAGAAGTTCGGCGTCACCGTGAGGCGCAGGGTGTGGAGCCGACAGGGCCAGCCTTCCTTCGCGATGCGGGCGGCCACGCGGTCCCAGATCCAGCGCGCGAGGTTCTCGGCGGTCGGGACCGTTCGCGCGAACTCCGGGATCTCGGCGTTCAGATTCCGGTGGTCGAGCGGGCGGTCGACCTCCTCCTTGAGGATCCGGTCGAGGTCCGTGAGGTTCACGAGCATCCCGGTCGAGGCGTCGGCCACGCCCGCCACGGACACGTCCAGCGCGTAGTTGTGGCCGTAGCCGGCCGCGTTGGCCGAGTCGCCGTACGTGGCTCGGTTCCACTCCTCGCTCTTCCCGGGGTTGAAGAGCCGGTGGGCCGCGTTGAAGTGAATCGTCCGCGAGAGAAGGACCATCGACCCGGAACTATACGGCGTGGACGGGGACCACCTTCGCGACCTCCTCGGCCAGCCGGCCGCGGATGACCTCCTCGAGCTCGTACCGCACGCGGACCGTGGGCTTCGCGAGCCTGACGACGCGCGTGAGGTCGATCGGCGTCCCGACGACGACGACGTCGCACGGGGTGGCGGCGATCGTCTCGGCGAGGTCCGCGATCTGCGCCTCGCCGTAGCCCATCGCCGGGAGGATCCCCGCGGCGTTCGGGTACTTGCGGTACGTCGCCTCGAGCGACCCCACGGCGTAGGGCATCGGGTCCACGATGCGGGCCGCGCCCGCCTTCTTCGCCGCCACGAGGCCGGCGCCGAAGCTCATGCCGCCGTGCGTGAGCGTGGGCCCGTCCTCGACGACGAGCGCCCGCTTGCCGCGGACGAGCTCGGGGTGGTCGCAGACGACCGGCGAGTTCGCGCGCAGGACGCGCGCCTTCGGGTTCAGCTTCGCGGCCGCCATCTCGACGGCGTGAATGTTGCCCTCGTCGGCCGTGTCGCACTTGTTCACGAGGATGACGTCCGCCCGCCTGAAGTTCGCCTCGCCCGGGTGGTAGGCCGTCTCATGTCCCGGCCGGTGCGGGTCCGCGATGCAGATGTGGAGGTCCGGGACGTAGAACGGCAGGTCGTTGTTGCCGCCGTCCCAGAGGATCACGTCGGCTTCGGTCTCGGCCTGTCGCAGGATCCTCTCGTAGTCGACGCCCGCGTAGACGACGAAGCCGTTGTCGAGATGCGGCTCGTATTCCTCGCGCTCCTCGATCGTGCACTTTTCCTTGTCCAGATCGGCGTACGTCGCAAAGCGCTGGCAGGCCTGCGCCGCGAGGTCGCCGTAGGGCATCGGGTGGCGCACCGCGACGGTCCTGAGGCCGAGCTCCTTGAGAATGCGCGAGAGGTAGCGCGTCGTCTGGCTCTTCCCGGCGCCCGTGCGGACGGCCGTGACGGCGATGACGGGCACCTTCGACTTGAGCATCGTCCGGTCCGCGCCGAGGAGCAGGAAGTCCGCTCCGGCGGCGATCGCGCGCGACGCGAGGTGCATGACCTGCGTGTGCGCGACGTCCGAGTAGGAGAAGACGCAGAGGTCGACCTTCTCCTTCCGGATCACGTCCTCGAGGGAGTCCTCGGGCACGATCGGGATGCCGTCGGGGTACAAGGAACCCGCGAGGGCCGCCGGATACCGGCGGGAGTCGATCCCCGGGATCTGCGTCGCCGTGAAGGCGACGACCTGGTGGCCCGGCTTGTCGCGGAAGACGGTGTTGAAGTCGTGAAAGTCACGACCGGCGGCGCCGAGAATGACGACACGCCTCACGGGACTCTGCATGAAGACCCTCCGCGGGGGACACCCCCGCACCCCAAATCTAGGGGCTGGCGCCGCGGAAGGCCTGATTCCGATGCTCTATTTCAATCCCAGGAGTTCCACGTCGAAAACGAGCGTCGCGTTCGGCGGGATGACCCCGCCGGCGCCGCGCGAGCCGTAGCCGAGGTTCGCCGGGATGAGAAGCGTGCGCTTGCCGCCCACCTTCATCGTCATGACGCCCTCGTCCCAGCCCTTGATGACCATGCCGACGCCGATCTGGAACTCGAACGGCTGGCCGCGGTCCACCGAGCTGTCGAACTTCTTGCCCTTGGCCTCGTTCTCCCAGAGCCAGCCCGTGTAATGCATGACGCATTTCTGGCCGGGCTTCGGCGAGGCGCCGGTGCCGACGACGGTGTCTTCGTACTGGAGGCCGGACGGTGTTTTGATCATCTTGGACGCTTTCTCCTCGTTCTTCGGCGCCGAGGCGGCGGGCGAGGGTTTCTTTTCTTCGAGTGGAACAGAGAACGACGCCGGCGCGGTGAGGAAGGTCACGGCGCAAACCGCCGCTGCGTTTCTGAATGAAGGTCTCACGCGATCCCCTTTCAAAAGAAATTCCGAAGAGCGGCTTTCGACTCGTGGACGAACGCGTCCACGCGCGCGACGTCGTCCCTCGAGCCGAGGTAGATCGGCGTGCGCTCGTGGTTCCGCGCCGGCGCGATGTCGAGAATGCGGCGGCGTCCGTCGCTCGCGGCGCCGCCCGCGGCCTCCGCCACGAGCGCGAGCGGTGCGGCCTCGTACATGAGGCGGATCTTTCCCTGCGGGCTCCTGGCGGTCGCCGGGTAGAGGTAGATCCCTCCCTTGAGGATGATCCGGTGGAAGTCGGCGACGAGCGCGCCCGAGTAGCGCGTCGAGTACGGGCGGCCCGTGGCCTCGTCCTTCTCGCGCGCCCACTCCTCGACGAACCGGCGCGGGCCCTCCTCCCAGTCGCGGATGCCGCCCTCGTTCGCGCCGTAGTACGGCCCATGGTCCGGGATGCGGATCTCGGGATGGGACAGCAAGAACTCGCCGACGCCGGGGTCCAGCGTGAAGCCGTGGACGGTGCGTCCTTCCGTGTAGACGAGCACCGTCGAGGGGCCGTAGAGGAAGTAGCCCGCGACGACCTGCTCCTGCGAGATGCGCGCCATGAGCTCGGGCTCGGACTTCACCTCGCCGCGCCCGGAGAGCTTGCGCACCGAGAAGATCGACCCGACGCCGCCGTTCACGTCGAGGTTCGACGAGCCGTCCAGCGGGTCGAGGAACACGATGTACTTGCCGGACTCGACGTTCTCCGGGAGGTGGGCGGGCAGGTCCATCTCCTCGGTCACGATCATCGGGACGAGCTGTCCGTACGCGAACGCCTCGAGGAACACCTCGTTGGCGAGGGCGTCGAGCTTCTGCTGCATCTCCCCCTGGACGTTGACGTCTCCGGAGGTGCCGAGGACTTCCGTGAGGCCCGCCGACGAGAGGATCCGGCTGATGCGCTTGCCGGCGAACGCGAGTTGGGAGAGGAGGTCGGAGAGCTCGCCGGTCGCCGCCGGATAGTGGCGCTCCGTCTCCCACAGGAAGCGGTTGAGCCTCGTCCCGACCGTCGCCATCCGTCGAGATTATCAGGCCGAAGGTCCCGCTTCGCCCGTCAGGGCCGCGGCATCCGAGAGGAACACGAGCGTCCCGTCGCGGGGCGCGACGCGGGCGGCCGGCAGGGACGGATCGCCGTTCAGGACGCGCCGGAGCGCCGCGTTCTTGTCCGCGCCGGTCACGAGAAAGGCCACGTGCCGCGCCGCGTTGATGAGCGGCAGCGTGAACGTGACGCGCGAAGGCGGCGGCTTCGGCGCGCCGTCCACGCGGACGACGAGACGCGTCTTCTCCCCGACGGCCGGGTGCCCCGGGAAGAGCGACGCCGTGTGCCCGTCGGGGCCCATGCCCAGCAGGATCAAATCGAAGCGAGGGACTTCGGAAGAAGAAGAAAGAGAAGATTCTTTGAGTGGAAGAGAGGAAGAGAACGCGCGTCGCAGATCGGACTCGTAGCGCTCGGCCGCATCCGGCTCGCTGGCCGGGATCCTGTGAATGTTCTTCGAAGGAATCTTCACCTTTCGCAGGAGCGCGTCGAGGGCCTGCTCGTCGTTTCGGTCCTTGTCGCCCGCGGGGACGCACCTCTCGTCGCCCCAGAAGACGTGTGTTCTCTCCCAATTCACTTTCGAAGAGATCAGCGGTGCGGCCAGAATCCGGTAGGCGGAAAGCGGTGTGCTGCCCCCAGAGAGGGAGCAAAAGAATTCACCCCTCTCCGCGACGGCCTTCGCCGCGAGCGTCACGAAGAGGAACACGGCGGCGTCGGCGACGTCGTCGGCCGTCGCGAACGGGCGGACGTCGCTCACGGGCGGCGCCAGCGTCTCCCGTCCCGCGCGAGGAGGGCGACGGCGCCTTCGGGGCCCCAGGTGCCCGCCTCGTAGTTCGGGTGGTCGAGCGGCGGGTTTTCGCGCCACGCGTCGAGGAGCGGCGTCACGCGCTCCCACGCGGCCTCGACCTCGTCGCGCCGCGCGAAGAGCGTGGAGTCGCCGTGCATCGCGTCCATGAGGAGGCGTTCGTACGCCTCGGGCTGCGACGCCCCGAAGAACTCCGAGTACCGGAAGTCCATCGTCACCGGGTCCACCTTCATCGTCGGGCCCGGCTCCTTCGCGCCGAACTTCAGCGCGATGCCTTCGTCGGGCTGGATCCTCAGGATGAGGGCGTTCGGCTCCTGCCGCACGACGCCCACCTGCCGGAAGAGCGAGATCGGGGGCGTCTTGAACTGGATCGCGATCTCCGTGACGCGCTTGGTCAGCCGCTTGCCCGCGCGCAGGTAGAACGGGACGCCCGCCCAGCGCCAGTTCTCGATCTGCACCTTCCACGCCGCGTACGTGTCCCGCAGGGACATCGGGTTGACGTCCTTCTCGGCGCGGTAGCCGACGACGGGCTTCCCGTCGATCGCGCCGGCGCCGTACTGGCCGCGCACCGTGTCGCGGATGATCTCCTCCGGCGTCTGCGGCTGGATGCATTTCAGGACCTTGACCTTCTCATCGCGCACGGCGTTCGGGTCGAAGGCCACGGGCGGCTCCATGGCGACGAGGCAGAGGAGCTGGAGAACGTGGTTCTGGATGATGTCCCGGAGGACGCCCGACTCCTCGTAGAACCGGCCGCGGTTCTCGACGCCGATGGACTCGGCGACCGTGATCTGCACGTGCTCGACGTATCGGCGGTTCCAGAGCGGCTCGAAGATCCCGTTCCCGAGACGGAAGACGAGGATGTTCTGCGTCGTCTCCTTGCCGAGGTAGTGGTCGATGCGGAAGATCTGGCGCTCGCGGAAGACGTGCGAGAGCTCCTCGTTGAGGGCGCGTGCGGTCGCGAGGTCGCGCCCGAACGGCTTCTCGACGATGACCCGCGACCAGGGACCGCCGTCGACGGGGTAGACGAACTGCGACTCCCCGAGGTTCTTCACGACGATCCCGATCATCGAGGGCGGGATCGCGAGGTAGAAGATGCGGTTGCCGGGCGTTCCACGCTCTTTCTCGAGCGCCTCGAGGCGCGTCTTGAGATCCGTGAAGCCCTTGCCGCTGCTGAGGTCGCCACGGAAGAAGAAGAGGCGCGATTCGAAGGCCTTCCACTTCGCGTCGTCCACCGGCTTGACGCGCGCGAACTCGGCGACGGCCTGCTTCATCTCGGCGCGGTACGTCTCGTCGGACTCCCCCGTCCGTGCGTAGCCCACGATGCAGGTCCCGGGCGGGAGCTGCCCCTGGGCGTCCAGCTCGAAGAGCGCGGGCACGAGCTTCCTCTTCGAGAGGTCGCCCGAGCCTCCGAAGATGACGATCGTCGCAGGCTCGGGAGGCGCGGCGCTCACGCTCCTCACCTCTTCCCGGCGAGGGCCGCTCTCACGGCCGCCGCGATGCCGGCCCCGTCGAGGCCCATGAGCCGGTAGAGCTCCTTCGCGGGGCCGGAGGAGGCGTAGCCCGTGACGCCGAGCTTCACGACGCGCGCCGGGAGGCCGAGATCGTTGAAGCGCGCCTGCAGGAGCGTCCCGAGGCCCGTCTTCGGGTTGTGGTCCTCCACCGAGACGACGAGGCCGTGCCGCGCGATGTAGGCGAGGTCCTCGTCCGCGAGGTCGCTCCACGCGCACACGGAGACGAGATCGGCGCGCACGCCTTCCTTCGCGAGGGCGTTCCACGCGTCGAGCGCGTGCGGGAGCATGTTGCCCGCCGAGACGAGCGCGAGCGGGCCGTCGCCCGACCGGAGGCGGTCCGCGCGCGACGGGTCGAACGTCCAGTCGCCCGCGAAAAAGGCAGTCCCATCCTCCTTGAGCGCGAACGGGATCTTCGAACGGCCCATGACGAGAGCGTGGTTGCCGCGGTGCGTCGCCATCCAGCGGACGACGCGGTCCGTCTGGTTCGGGTCGGCCGGCGTGAAGACCTTCCATCCGAACGTCGAGTTCAGGAGGCCGAAGGTGTCGATCGAGTGGTGGGTCTTTCCGTCCTCGCCGACGTCGATGCCCGCATGCGTGACGGCGAGCTTCGCGTTCGCGCCGTTGATGTCGTTCAGGCGCTGCTGGTTGTAGGCCTCCGCGACGCCGAACATCGCGAACTCGCCCCACCACGCGTGGACGCCCGCGACGGAGAGCGCCCCGAGGAGGACCGCGGCGTTGTGCTCGGCGATCCCGCCCTGGAAGAACGCGGACGGGACCTTCGCCTCGACCGTCTCCGTCTTCGTGGAGACCGAGAGGTCGCAGTCGATCACGGCGAACGGCGTCCCCGCCGCGGCCGCGGCCGCCGCGAGGTCGGAGAGCGCGTTCCCGAACGCGCTCCGGTTGTCGGTCTGCTTGTCGAGCGGGTATGCGCGCGGCGTCCCGCCGGACGCGAGGACGACGGACTCCTCGGGCCGGTGCGGGAGGGCCTTCTTCCAGTCGGGCGCGGGCTTCTTCCGCTCCTCGGTCCAGCGGTCGAGGTCGTCCGGGGCGCCGAGGATCGCGAGCGCCTCGCGGCACTTCTCCGGGGCAAGCGCCGCGCCGTGCCACTTGAAGCCGTCCTTTTCCATGAAGGGGACGCCCTTCGACATCACCGTGTGCGCCGCGACGAGCGTCGGCTTCTCCGCGCGGAGGGCCGCCCGGAGCGCGCGGTAGAGCGCGCGCACGTCGTGCCCGTCCACCTCGATCACGCCCCAGCCGTCCGCTTCCCAGTCCGCGACGATGTCCTGCTTGAGGATCGCGTCGTTCGAACCGGAGAGCTGCTCGCGGTTCCAGTCGAGGACGCCGACGAGGTTCGTCAGACCGTACTTGACCGCGAACCGGCGCGCCTCCGCGAGCTGGCCCTTCTGCTGCTCGCCGTCGCCCATCGCGCAGAAGACCTTCGACCCGTCGCCCTTGATCTTCGCCGCCAGCGCGAACCCGGCGGCGGCCGACAGGCCCTGGCCCAGGTTTCCCGTGCCCCACTCGATCCCCGGCACGTCGCGCTCGACGTGCCCCTCGAACGGCGATCCGGGGCGCCGGAAGCCGACGAGCGGGAGCGCGCGGTCGAACCAGCCGAGATGGGCGAGCGCCGCGTACGCGGCGGGCGAGGTGTGCCCGTGGCTGATCACGACGCGGTCGCGCTTCGGGTCGAACGGGTTCTTCGGGTCGCAGTTTCCGAACCCCCAGAGGACCAGCTCGAAGTCGATCGACGACATCGAGCCACCCGGGTGTCCGGACGCCGCGAGCGTCGTCATCCGCAGGATGTCGCCGCGGGCGGCGGCGCCGAGCGCCGCCAGTTTCGCCGCCTGCGCGTCCGTGAGCTCGGGCGCCTCGAAGCTGCCGAGAATCAAGCCTTCACCCCCACGGCGGCCTGGCGCCGCTGTTCGATCGTCCCGAGGAGCTGGTCATACGACTTCTCGAAGAGGACGACGCCGTCTTTCTGCAGCTCCTCGCCGACGGCCTCGACGTCGATGCCGATCCCGGCGAGTTCCGAGAGGACCGCGCGGCTCTCCGCGACGCCCTCGAGGACGGTGTCGGACGGGGTCGCGCGCCCGTGGTCGAGAAGCGCGTCGAGCGTCTTTTCCGGCATCGTGTTCACGGTGTCGGGGCCGACGAGGTTCTCGACGTAGAGAAGATCCGAGTAGGCCGGGTTCTTCGTGCCCGTCGAGGCCCAGAGCGGCCGCTGCAGGCGCGCCCCCCGCGCGCGCAGCGACGTGAAGGGCTCCGCGCCGAAGATCGCGAGGAAATCCTGGTAGACGACCTTGCTGTTCGCGAGGCCGGCCTTGCCGCGCAGCCCCTCGAGGCGGGCCTTCTCGGCGCCGGAGGCCGCGGCGGCCCTCTCGTCGAGGCGCTTGTCGATGAGCGTGTCCACGCGCGACACGAAGAAGGACGCGACCGAGTGGACGCGCGAGAGGTCGCCGCCCTTCGCCGCGAGGTCCTCGAGGCCGCCGAGGTACGCGAGGGCGACGTCCCTGTAGTGCCGCCGGTTGAACATGAGCGTGACGTTGATGGACACGCCGTCGCCGATGAGCCGGCGGATGGCCGGAATGCACTCCGGCGTCGCGGGCACCTTGATGAACACGTTCGGGCGGCCGAGGGCGGACGACAGGCGCTTCGCCTCGGCGACCGTCTTCTCCGTGTCGCGCGCGAGGGAGGGCAGGACTTCGAGGGAGATCCACCCGTCGACCGGATTCCGGTCGTGGATCGCGCGGAACGCGTCGGCGCCTTCGGCGATGTCCTGCTGCGTGAGCGCGTCGTAGATCCCGAAGGCGTCCTTCCCGTCGCGCGCGAGGCGCTCGATCCCCGCGTTGTAGTCGCCCTCGTTCTTCTCGATCGCCTGCCCGAAGATCGTCGGGTTCGAGGTGACGCCGTAGATCGTCCCGGCGTCGATGAGGGATTTCAGCCGGCCGGTCCGGATCATCTTGTTCGAGATGCTGTCCAGCCACACGGCCTGGCCGCGGCGGCGATACGCGATCGGTGCGCTCATGGGCTCTCCCTCACCACTCGGATCGTATTACGACGCGGACTCGCTCTCGTGGACCCCGTAGACGTGGAGGCGCGCCCCGAGCGCGGACAGGCGCGCGACGATCGCCTCGCGCAGCTCGGGCAGTCCCGCGCCGCTCGCGGCCGAGATCCGGAGCCCGTCGGCGTCGAGGGCCTCGGGCGACGGACGGTCCGTCTTGTTGTAGGCGAGGAGGACGCGGCGCTTCTCGACGCCCAGTTCCTCGAGGACCTGCTCGGCGACGGCTTTCTGCTCGGACGCCGCGGGTGACGACGCGTCCACCACGTGAACGAGGAGGTCCGCGTCGCGCACCTCGGCGAGCGTGGACTTGAACGACGCCACGAGGTCGTGCGGGAGCTTGCGGAGGAAGCCGACCGTGTCCGCGAGAACGATCGCACGGCCGCCGACGCCGTGCAGGCGCGCGTGCCGCGGGTCGAGCGTGGCGAACAGCCGGTCCTCGGCGAACTCCTTCGAGGACGTGAGCCGGTTGAAGAGCGTCGTCTTCCCCGCGTTCGTGTACCCGACGAGGGAGACCGTCGCGACGCGCTTCATGCCCTTGCGCCGCACGTCGCGCTGCGTCTCGATCTTCCCGAGCTCCTCCTTGAGCTTCGCGATGCGCATGCGCAGGCGCCGGCGATCGAGCTCGATCTTCCGCTCGCCCGCGCCGCCGCGGAACGCCCCGCCTCCGCGCTGCTGCGCGAGGCCCTGCGACTTGCCCGCGAGGCGCGGGAGCTGGTACTGGAGGCTCGCGAGCTCGACCTGCGTCATGGCCTCGCGCGAACGGGCGCGCGCCGCGAAGATGCGGAGGATGACGCCCGCGCGGTCGAGGACGTTCGTCGGAAGCGCCTTCTCGAGATTGCGCGACTGCGTCGGAGTGAGCTCGTCGTCGAAGATCGTCCAGCCGGCGCCCTGCGCCCGCGCGAGCTCCGCGAGCTCTTCGACCTTGCCGGAGCCCACGTACGTCGCGGGGTCGGGGGACCGTCGCTCCTGCAGGGCGCGCGCGATGACGACGCCGCCGGCCGTGTCCACGAGGCGCTCCAGCTCGTCGAGGTGGTCCTCCGCGAGGGCGCGCGGCACCTCCCGGCCGTAGACCCCCACGAGGATCGTCCGGTTCGAGTCGGGCTTTTCGGGCGGAGGGGCGGCGTCCTTCGGGGCGCGGGGCGGGCTCACGTGGGAGGGATGCTAGCGTATGCGCCGATGGCCTCCCGGCGCGACGGCCCCCGCGACCTTCCCCTCCTCGGCGAGCGCCTCGAGGCGCTCCGGCGCGACTGGTCCTCCCGGCGGCTGGACTCCGACCCCCTCGCGTTCGCGCACCGCTTCACGGAAGCGGGCGACCGCGAGCTCGCCGCGTTCCTGGCGGCGTCGCTGGCGTTCGGGCGCGTCGCGTCGATCCAGGCGTCGGTCGCCCGCGTGCTGGACGTGATGGGGCCACGGCCGGCGGAATTCCTCGAGAGATGGGACGAGCAGCCGCTCGGCGCCCTCGGCGCCTTTCGGCACCGCTGGGTCTCGGGCCAGGACGTTGAAGATTTTCTTCGAATGGTCAAGAGGGCGAGGCAAGCGCACGGCTCCCTCGGCGCGCTGTTCGCAGCGGGCGACGGCGGCGGTGAAGATTTCGTCGCGTCCCTTTCTTCCTTTCATAGAAATCTTCTCTTTCTCTCGTCTTCCTCTTCCGCACCTTCCCGCGGTTTGAAGTTCCTGCTGCCGGTTCCGGAGGGCGGCTCCGCCTGCAAGCGTTCGCACCTCTTCCTCCGCTGGATGGTCCGCTCGGAGGGTTTCGACCTCGGCCTCTGGACCGGCGGGCGTTTCACGCCCGCACGCCTTCTGCTGCCGATGGACACGCACGTCCACCGCATCGCGACCTACCTCGGCCTCACGCGCCGCCCGGCTGCCGACCTCGCGGCGTCGCGCGAGGCGACGGGCTGGCTCAAGCGCCTGAACCCGGAAGACCCCGTCGCCTACGACTGGGCGCTCTCGCGCCTCGGCATCCTCGCCGAGTGCGTCACGGAGCGCACGCGCCGCCACTGCGAGCGCTGCGCGGTGAGGCCCGTCTGCCGCGCGTCCCTCATTCCCTCCCAAGGAGCCGCCGCCGCATGAACGATTTCCTCGACCGCAAGAAGGCCCTCGCCCTCGGCGCCGCCGCCCTCGTCTCGGGCGCCCTCGCGTTCGTCGCCAAGGACGCCCTCCGCCCGCCCGATGTCCGCGTCCCGGCGGCCGCCGCGCCCGCGAAGAGGGCCGGGTTGCCGGCCGGGCCGCTCGTCGTGAAGGACCGCCGGGGCGCGGCCCGCGACCTCGCCGTGAAGACGGGCCGGGGCCTCATCCTCCATTTCTGGGCCACGTGGTGCGCGCCCTGCCGCGAGGAGATGCCGGGGCTCGTGAAGTTCGTCAAGGAGACGAAGGGCGACCCGAACGTCGAATTCCTCGCCGTGTCCGTCGACGAAGACTGGAAGGTCGTCGACGCATGGCTCAAGGAGCGCGGCATCGCGGATCTCCCGCTCGCGCTCGACCCGAAAGGCGACACGGCGCATCGGGTCGGGACGAAATTGTTTCCCGAGACGTGGTTCGTCGCGCCGTCGGGTGAGATCTTCCACTACGTCGACGGTCCGGCGGACTGGAACGATCCCAAGCTCCGCGCGCTCGCGGCCGAGTTCAGCCGCGCGTCGGCCGCAAGGTCCTAATCGGCCAGGGAGAGCGTCACGTCGGCCTTCGCGACTCCGTTCGCGGGCACGACGACGGACTGGACCTTCTCCCCGAGCAGCTCGTGCCACGCGTGGAGCCGATACGTGCCGGGCGCAACGCCCGGGAACACGAACCGGCCCTCCCGACCCGTCACGGCGGCGAACGGCGAATCCGCGACGAAAAGCCACGCGTTCATCCAGGCGTGGACGTCGCACTTCACCCGGACGACGCCGGCCGAGGTGAATCGCTCGGCGAAGGTCTGGCCCTTGACCGGGATCGCCTTGTTGAACAGCGCGTCGCCCTTCACGGTCGTCGCGTGGACGTTGTGGAGGACCGGGTCGGAGTTCAGGACGGTGACGGGGACGCCCTTGCTCACGACCTGCGCGTAGGGCTCGAACGCGCAGCCCTTCTGGTCGATCCGGAACGGGCCTTTCGGAAGCTCGCCGCCTTGCGCGCCCTCGAGCCACACGAAGGCGTTGCCGAGCTCCCGGCCCTTGCCGAGCACGAGCGCGGGCGACGGGCGGTCGGCCTTGCCGCAGATCGCGACGTCCGAAATCACGGGCCGCGGGGCGAGCTTCGGGACGGGGCCGGCAAGCCGGACCGTGCCCGACACCTGGGCCAAAGCGGGCGAAGCCGCGAGGAAGAGGAGGAGCGCGGCACCTGCGCGCATGGCCTCAGTGCGACGCGACCTGCGTCGGCGCCTTCTTGCGTGGGGCGGACGGCGCCGTCTGGAAGTCGTTCCCGAGCGACCAGATGTGGTCGCGCAGCGCCTTCGTGACGCGCTCCGGGTCGCCGAGGTAGGCCTTCGCCTCCGCCTCCGACCCCCAGATCGCGACGAGCTCCTTCTTCAGGCCCGCGAACGCGGGCGTGTCGAGCGCAGGGGCGAGCGGTGAGATGCGCTGGGTGGACTTGTCGTCCACCTTCGGGAAGTTCGTCGGCATGCGCGTACCCGGCATCCACTCGTCGGGCCGCTTGATCCAGTCCGCGATCCAGTCGTAGCGCAGGCGCGTGTGCGCGGCCGCGAGGATCGGCGCGAGGTCGGCGGGCGTCTTGCCCTCGCGGAGGGCCTGCGCGAACGCGTCCTGCGACGTCGGGTGGCACTGGGCGCACTTGAGCGACGCGAACGTCGCGGCGCCCGCCGCGCGCGAACGGGCATCGAGCGCCTCGACGCGCCCGTCGAACGGGTAACGCGCCTTGTCCTGGGCCGCGAAGTAGGCCGTGAGCGCGTTGATCTGGTCGGTCGAGAACCCGAACGTCGGCATGCGGACCTTGAGCCACGGCCGGATCTGGCCCGTCTTCGGGCCATGCAGGAACGCGAAGAGCCATTCGCTCTGCACCTTCGCGCCCTCGCCGCGGATGATGGGCGGCGCCATCGCGAGGTCGATCTTGCTCGCGGTCATCGCCTCCCGGATCGCGCCGCCCTTGTCCTCGAGGACGTGGCAGCCCTGGCAGTTGTAGTCCTTCACGATGCGCCGCCCGGCCTCGACCGCGCCGCGCGGCCCGGTCGCGCGGGCGGTGAGCGCGTCGGCCATGTCGTCCTTCTGCATCCCGAGGACGGTGGACTGGACGGCCTCGATCTCGGCGGGCGAGAGCGAGAACTGCGGCATCTTGAGCTTTTCCTGGAAGTTCTTGACCTTCTCGCGGTCGTAGCTCCGGGGCTGGCCCACCTTCTGGGCGAGCCAGTCGGCCCGCGTGTGCGGGACGCTCACGAACCCGAAGTCGAGGAGGTGGACCGGCTTGTTCCCCCACTCGGAGAGCTCGACGCCGATCGGCTTGGCCTTCTCGAAGCCGGGGATGTTGTGGCACGCGTAGCAGCCGTAGTGGGCGATGATCTTCTCGCCCACGAAGAGGTCCTTGTCCCGCGCCGACATCTTCGCGAGGTCGGCCTTCGCGTCGACGACCGAGCGGGTCTGCGTGAGGTACTCGGAGACGAGAGCGTCGCGCTCGGCCGCGTCGGCCCTCGGCGCGTGCGAGGCCTTGAACTCCGGCTGCGACGGCCGGGACCAGAGGTACGCGACGAGATCCGAGATCTCGTCGTCGGCGAGCCGGAGGTTCGGCATCCGCGTCTCGGGGTTGTAGGCCTTCGGGTCCTTCAGCCACGCGGCGATCCATCCCGGCGTCGTCTTCTCGGAAAGGCCGATCAGGTTCGGGCCGTGCTGGCGCCAGCCGTCCATCACGCGCCGCTCGGCGCCGGGCTCGGAGACGTGGCAGCCCTGGCAGCCGACGTTCTCGAAGAGGACCTTGCCCCGCGCCGCGTCGCCCTTCGCGGGGGCCGCATACGCGGCCTTGCCGGATTTCTCGAACAGGTAGGCCGTCACGCCGGCGACCATCGTGTCCGTGAGCTTGTGGCCGGACGGCGTGTCGAAGTTCTCGAGGTAGAAGAACCGCGGCATCTTCGTGTTGCTGCGGAAGGCGCGCGGATTCACGAGCCAGCGGCCGGTCCACTCCGGCGTCGTCTTCGCGGCGACCCGCGCGAGGTTCGGCCCGGGCTTCGGCAGGTCCTCGATGCCCTTCATCTTGTGGCAGCTCCAGCAGCCGAGCGCCTCGATCAGCTTGCGGCCCTGGTCGAGCCTCGCCGCCTTCGGGTGGCCTGCGTCCTGCCGGTGACAGCGGAAGCACCCCGCCTCGACGGCCTTCATCGGGTACATCGGGAGGTCGTTGTACTTGTCGACCTCCCAGCCGTACGCTTTCATCCAGCGGCCCGTCTGCGTCTCTTCCATCAGCTCGCGAAGGGCGTCGTCGTCGACGGGCATCCCCTTCTCGTCCCGGCCCGCGTGCCGCTCCTCCTCGAGCTTCTCGTAGGCCGCGTAGTCGTTCGGCATGTGGCCCGCGCGCGTGAAGTCCGTCGCGCGGTCGCGCCCCCCGTGGCAGGACGTGCATCCGAACGTCGCGTAGGGGTGCGGGGAGTTCGAGTCCACGAACAGGTCGAGGCGCGGGTGCGTCCTCAGGACGGACTCGGGATACTTCTGCCTGTCCTCGAAGCCCCGCTTCTCGGCCGCGATGTGGCACGTCACGCAGCGGTCGACGCGCTGGCTCCTCAGGAAATTCACGTCGTTTGAGAGGCCGTCGAGCTGGACCTGCTGGATCTTGAGCGACGGCGCGAGCATGTCGGCGATCGGCGCGTTGCGGACGAAGTAGAACGCGTCGTCTTGCCGGAGCGTCTGGAGCTTCGCCCGGTAGCGGTCGTACTCCTCGTCGATCTTCGCGAGAGCCTCCTCGGCTTCCCTCTTCGCCTTCTGGAGCTCGGCGAGCGCCGCCCTCGTCCCGTCCCAGGCTTTCTGCGCCGCCTGCTCGCGGCCGCGGCTCTCGTCGTAGGCGGACCTGAGGCGCTCGTAAGCCGCCTTCGCCTTCGCCGCCGCCGCGGACTTCGGGTCTTCCTTCTGACGCGTCTCATAGACATAACGCGCCGTGTCCATCTCGGCCTTCTTGAAGCGGAAGTCCTGGTCGGCGTCGTACCAGGCGCCCTCGGCTTTCCGGTCCTTCTCCTCGGCCTCGGCGACCGCCGCGCGGTTGCGGCGCAACTCGCGCGCGCCCTCGCGCTTCCGGTCGAGGGTCTTCTGCTCGAGGTCCGGGTCGATTTTCCCGGCGGCGGCGCGCAGCGCCTCGCGCGTCTTCTTCCGGTCGTTCTCGACGAACTTCTTCTGCCAGCTCTTCCAGTCGCGCCCGTAGTCCTGCCACGTCATCCAGGCGAACGCCGGCAGGGCGAGGATCGACACGATCGCGAAGACCTTCGTCAGCTTCGCGATGTCGTAGTGGTGGTCGATCGGTTCGGGCGGCGGAGCTTTGGCCATCTCAGATGTTGAACGAGAATTCCTGGATGTTGACGATGTACTTGAGGTTGAAGATCCACCGCAGGTACATCTTGATCGGCACGGCGAGCATGATGAGGAACAGGTTCACGCCCACGAGGTACCGGACGGTTCCCATCTTCTCGTAGAAGCGGCGGAAGAGCGTCTTGCTGAGCAGCCCGGGCAGGGCGCCCATGTAGAAGAGGACGAGGAGAATCCCGGGCAGCTCGCGCTTGAGCCAGAACGCCGGGAGCGCGGTGTTCAGCCACTTCACCCAGAAGATCTCCGAGACGCTCACGTTGTTCAGAGGCTCGAGCTTGTTCGGGTCCCAGGTCTCGTACGGGCCGAAGAAGTTCCAGTTCGGGCCGCGCAGAAACGTCCCGAGGATGATGAGGACGACCCACAGGATGATGAACCCGAAGCAGAACATGAGGATCTCCCACTTCCGCTCGCGGAAGGAGAAGTACCCGTTGCCGCGCGGGTTCGTGTCGATGTACGGGATCGCCATGAGGCCGACGATGATGAGCGTCGGGAGGACGACGCCCGCCATCCACGGGTCGAAGTAGACGAGCAGCTCCTGCAGGCCGAGGAAGTACCACGGCGCCTTCGCGGGATTCGGCGCCGCGCCGGGGTTCGCGGGCTCCTCGAGCGGCGCCTTGAGGACGACCGACCAGACCGTCATGACGATCGAGCAGACGATCAGGGCGATGAGCTCGACGTAGACGAGGTCCGGCCAGGTGAAGACTTTCTTGTCGCTGTCTTCCTTCTCGAGCGGCGGGAGCCCCTTCTCGAGACGGGCGTCGTTCAGGTGCGCCTGGTACATCGCGTACCAGAAGAAGAACCCGACGAGGAAGAGCATTCCGAGGATCGGGACGTTGTCGGGCATGCTCGCGACGATGCGGAAGTTGGGGTCCGTGAAGCTGAACGCGAAGCCGCCGGCGAGGGTCGCGAAGAGGAGGAGGCCGCCGCGCTTCGTCCAGAGCGGCTTGTAGAACATGGCCGCGACGAGTCCGACCATCGACAGCGTCACCGCGATGGCGGGAGACGCGAGCCAGTTGATGGCGTTCTTGATCGCGTGCATCGGCCTACAGCGGCCCCGAGATCCCGCCGTCTTTCCTCACGCGCCAGAAGTGGACCGCCATGAGGAACGCCGCGATGAGCGGGATGAAGACGCAGTGCAGCACGTAGAAGCGCAGCAGGGCGTTCGCGCCGACGATGCGACCGCCGAGGAGGCCGAAGCGCGCGTCGCTGCCGGCCGTCACGAGGTTGACGCCGTTGACCGCGATCTGCGCCGCGAACGGCCCTTCGTAGCCCGCGAGGGGCGTGGCGCGCGCCATGTTCGAGCCGACCGTGATCGCCCAGATCGCGAGCTGGTCCCACGGGAGCAGGTAGCCCGTGAAGGAGAGGAGGAGCGTGAGGACGAGGAGAACGACGCCCACGTTCCAGTTGAACTCCCGCGGCGGCTTGTAGGAGCCCGTCATGAACACGCGGAACATGTGGATCCACACGGCGATGACCATCGCGTGCGCGCCCCACCGGTGCATCTCGCGCATGACGCCGAACGGCACCTGCTCGCGCAGGTCGAGCATGTCGCCGTAGGCGTACTCGATCGTGGGCCGGTAATAGAACATGAGGAGCAGGCCCGTGAACGTCAGGACGAGGAAGAGGAAGAACGTCATCCCGCCCGCGCACCACGTGTAGCGCATCTTCACGCCCGACTTGCGGGTCTTGACCGGGTGGAGGTGGAGGACGACGTTGCCGAGCACCGCGAGCACGCGCTTGCGGTTCGTGTTCGGAATCCCGACGCGGAAGATGGACTTCCAGATCTGCGTCTCGACAACCGAACGCTGAATCCGCCGCCACGTCCGCTCGAGGCTCACGCGGCTCCCCTCTTTCCTTCAGAAGAAATCTTCTCTCTTCTCTTCATCTTCTCTTTCTACGTCGTCCTGATGAACGCCGCGGGATCGGTCCACTGGCCCTTCTCGTAGAGGAACTTCCGGGCCTTGTCGATGAAGATCTGGCCGTCGTCCGGCGAGATCGAGATCGCGGCGCGCTCGAGCGGGCGCGGCGTCGGCCCCTCGAAGTTGATGCCCGAGCGGTAATACCCGGAGCCGTGGCACGGGCACTTGAACTTGTTCTGGGCGGCGAGCCAGTTCGGGATGCACCCGAGGTGCGTGCAGACCGTGATGAGGGCGTAAACCATGTCCGCGTTCCGCACGATCCAGACCTGGTACTTCTCCTTCCAGCGCTCGTCGACCTCGCCCGCCTGGTAGTCGGTGGGATACCCCGCCTTGAAGGACGACGGCGGCTCGAAGAGGACGTTCGGGAACAGAAAGCGCGCCGTCAGCGTCAGGAGGGCCCCGACGCCGGCCGCGAACGCGAGCCACGCGACCGCCAGCCACGAGAGAAAGCCGCGTCGCGACGGCGACGGAGCCTCAGTCGCCGTGGTCGCAGCCGGAGCGGTTCCCGTGGTGACCGTGTCCGCCATGCCCTCCTCTTTCGGAAACGACCGTGAAAGTCTCAAAAATAACGGGCCGCGTCAAGATTTGCCGCGAACCGCGTTCCCGCCGGGGGACTCCAGAATCTTACGGGCCTCCCGCCGGACCCTCAGCGACGGGTCGGCCTCCACCATGCGCTTCCCCAGCGACGGGGCATCGGGATCCTTCAGGAGCACGAGACCGCGCAGTCCGTTCAGGAGCGCATCCTCCTGCTGCTCGGCCGAGAGGCCCGGCGTGGCGCGCAGCGCGGCGCGGTCGCACATCCCGACGAGGACGTCCTTGCCGGAAGCGTCGTCGAGCGTTGCGAGCGCGAGCGCGGCGTTCCAGCGCACGTCCGTGACGGGATCGCCGAGGAGGCGCTTGAGGGCCGGCACCGCGTCGCCGTCCTCCATGCGCCCGGCCGCGAAGGCGGCGGTCTTCCGGACGCCGGCGTCCTCGGAGTCGAGGAGCGGCCGCACCCTCGGGGCCGATTTCGGGTCGCCGACGAGCGCGAGCGCCCAGAGCGCGTAGAGGCGCGTCTCGGCGTCCTTGTCGTCGAGCGCGCTCTCGAGGAGCGGGACCGACTTCGGGTCGCCGAGGCGGCCGAGGACGAGCGTGAGATAGCGGCGCACCCTCGGGTCGTCGGATCCGGCGCCCTCGAACGCCTTCATGGCCGCGGCCGAGAACGCGGCCTTCTCGGCGGGGTCCGTCAGGGCGGGAAGCTTCTTCGTGAGCTCGAACGCGGCCTGCCAGCGCTGGTTGCGGCCGCCCGTGCGCACGTCCGAGAGCAGCTCCACCGGGGTCTTGTGGTCGACGGCGAGCGAGCCGAAGAGCCAGAAGACGAAGACGGCGACGCCGACGACGAACGCGGGGATCAGGAAGAACTGGACGAGCAGCCGCCCCGCGGGAGTGGAGGAAGACGAAGAGGAAGATTCTTCGAATGGTTCGGACGGCGGGTGCGGCGGCGGAACGCTCTCGGTCATGGCGCGGCAGGCGGCACCGGCGCCGGCCCCTCTTCACCTTCTAAGAAAATCTTCTCTTCTCTCTTTTCTTTTCTTCCGAAATCAAAGTACGGGCAGGTACTGCTTCGCCTGCGTGATCGGGTTCGGGACGTAAATGGCGTCCTTGTCGCACACGGTCTCGCACAGGCGGCAGGAGACGCACGGGGCGGCGTCCACTTCGGCGACCTTGTAGTGGAGGTTCGGCGCGAGCGGGTCCGCCACGAGGTGGATGCAGTCGAACGGGCAGATGTCGATGCAGAACTCGCAGGCCGTGCACAGGTCGCGGTCCACGATCGCCTTCGGGATGTCCTTCGGCTTGACCTTCTGGACGATCTCGCCGTGCTGGTCCTGAATGCACGACACGGGGCAGTAGACCGCGCAGACCGAGCAGTCGATGCAGCGGTCCTGGTGGATCACGAACTTCTCGTTCTTGCCGCCCGTGATCGTGTGCGTCGGGCACTTGATCTCGCAGACCCCGCAGCCGATGCACGTGTCGTGAATGAAGTGCGGCATGTCCCGTCCGGGGGACACCGTAGCATCCGGGCCGGGCACTCGCAAGACGCCGTCTCAACGGCGCCAGGGGCCGGGGAGGCGGAAAATGGCCCCCGGCCCCGAACTTTCCGGCCCGAGGGCTCGTTACAGCCTCCAGGAAGAACCCATGAAAGAGCTCCGTTCCGTCGTCAACGCCCTGTTCCTCTTCGCGATCTTTCTCCTCGTCTACTCGGCCGTCGTCCCGGGGCACGCCCGCGGGAGCGTCCGCGGACCCCGCTTTCTGCGGATGCAGGTCGAGGACAGCCGCCAGGCCGGGCACCCCGTGAAGGTGTCCCTCTCGGTCCCCTACGGCTTCGTGTCGGGCGCACTGCGGTTCGCGTCCCTCGGCAAGGTCCGCCGCGAGCTGGACCTGCACTTCGACGAGTCCGTGGACGCTTCCGAGGTCCGGACGATCGTCCAGGAGCTGAAGGACAAGCCCGAGGGCACCGACGTCGTCCGCACGCACGACGACGCCACCCTCACCCTGCGCAAGGAGGGCGAGACGCTGTCGATGGTCGTGAACAAGAAGGAGCACGGCGAGACGGTGACCCTGAAGCTGCCGTGGCGCCTCGCGGAAGCCCTCGCGGAGGGCGACAAGGACCTCGACGTGAACGGCCTCGTCGCCCAGCTGCGCGACGCCCGGCGCGGCGACCTCCTCGAGGTCACGGCGCCGGATGCGCACGTGAAGATCTGGGTCGAGTAGGGTCCCTTACTCGTCGGCGAAGGGGTCGCGGCCCATGTCGGCGAGCAGCTTGTCGAGCCGGTACTGGCTCGGCCCGAACACGAGCCGCATCTCGCCGTTCTCGCAGACGACGTCCTTGACCTGCACGGACAGCTCGGGGGGCAGGATGCCGTTCAGGTCCACCACGACGATGCGGTCCTCGGGGTAGAAGAACGCGCGGCCGGGCGGCTGCATGTCGATGATCTTCCTGACGACCCAGTTCGGGATCGGGACGCGCTTGAAGACGCGCAGGTCCGCGATCGCAAACCCGAGAAAGCCGTCCTTGACGCGCATGTCGCGGAGCTCGCCGCGGAACGCGACGGGGATCCCCTTCTTGACGCGCACCGCGATCCCGAGGCGGCCGTCCTCGGGGTCGATCAGGACCTCGCGCACCTCGGGCACGTTGCGGATCAGCTGCCGCGCGAACGTGTTCAGCGTCGTCGCGTCGATCGCGACGACGAGGCCTTCCCAGCGGATCGTCAGGGCCGGCAGGTCGGGCGTCGGGGGCAGAACCGCGGGCTCGAACACGCCCTCATCGTACGCCACTTCCTACAGCACGTACGCGAGCGCGAACCCCACCTGCGCGCACATGAGCATGAGGTACATGTGCGTCCAGGACGGGTGGTTCTCGGTCGTCGCGAGCTCGTCCGGGTTGCGGCCGAGGAGGCGCACCGTGTACGCGCCCCACGCCGCGAGGAGCAGGCCGAGAGCCGTCAGGAGCCACGGGTTTCCGGACAGCAGCCGGTGGCCGGGCGCGAAGGGGTCGTTCACCCACGCGAGACCCGCGAGGAGCAGCCACGGCAGGACGAAGAACGGCGAGATCATCGCGACCGCCCGGCGATTCCCGTACTTCACCGGCAGCGTCTCGCAGCCGCCCGCGCGGTCGCCCTCGGCGTCGGAGAAGTCCTTCGTCGAGGAGGCCCCGAGGAGGAACAGGCCGAAAAGGCCGCCGATGACCCACGGCTCGGCCGAGACGGCAGACGCGACGAGCGTCCAGCCCGCGACCTTCAGGAGCGTCCCTCGCGGGACCGCGATCGTCACGTTCGCCCAGACGCCGAGCCGCTTCGTGCGCCCGAACGCGGGCACGGAGTAGACGAGCGTCGCGAGGAGGCCGCCGAGGAACAGGAAGAAGCACTGGTGCATCGGCACGGGCGCGAGGGCCCGCGGAAGGAATCCGGAGACCGCGGGCACGACGATCCACCACACGGGAACCATCGCGAGCGCGTACAGGGTCCACGTCAGGCGCCACGCCGAGGCGATCGCCGCCTCGCCCGTCACGAGCGGGCGGTCGGGCTTGTTGATCCGGTCGACGTCGAGGTCCGTGATCTGGTTCAGGACGTTGGACGCCGCGTTCAGCAGCGACGCGCAGAGAGCTCCCAGCGCGACGATCCCGAGGAGCGCCGGCGTCACGCGGTGCGCCGGATCCGGGTTGTGGACGCTCCCGAACGCGCAGACGGCGCCCGAGAGGATGCCGAGCAGCGGCGGAAGCAGCGTGAACGGCCGCGTCAGGCGGATCGCCGTCTCGAGGGTCACGAGAGTCCTGCGAGGAGCGCGGCGAGGGGCGGCGCGGCCGCCGCCCCTGCGAGCGTGTTGACGAAGTTCAGGACGTGGCCGTTCGAGACGCGCCACGGGGCGCCCGCGCGGCCGAGGAGGCTCTCGAGAACGGTCCCGAGGAGGGCGGCGAGGACGACCGCGGCGGCGCCGGAGGCGGTGAGAACGAACGCCGCGACCCCGACCCATGCGAGGAGGCCCGCCGCCGCGAGGCCGGCCAGTGTGCCCGCGACCGACACGGCGCCGTCCGTGCCCGGCGGCACGCGGCGGAAGTCCGGAAGCAGGACGGTCGGCGACGCGAACGCCTGGCCCACCTCCGTCCCGACCGTGTCCATGAGCGCCGTCGCGAGCGCCGCGGCCGCCGCGAGGTGGAGCGCGCCCGCGTGCGGGCCCAGGCCGGCGGCGAGGGCGCAGAACGCGGGCACGGACACGTTCGCGAGGACGTTCGCGACGCCGCGCCGCCCGCCCTTCTCCTCGGCCTTCCCCATCGCCTCCTTCCTCGCCTTTCGAAAGCGCGTCGCGAGCGTGCCGCCGAGGAAGAACACCCAGAGCAGGACGTAGAGCCCCGCGCCGCCGAACCCGAGGACGACCGTCCCGAGCAGCGCGCCCGCGAGGGCGCCGGACGGGCGCACGACGCGCAGCGCCGCGGCCAGACCCGCGACGGCGGCGTTGATCCCGAGGGCGACCGCCGCCCCGCGGAGGCCGTCGGGCTCGAGCGCGTCGAGAAAGCCCGCGCGGCACGGGAGGAGGAGCGCGAGAGCCGCGGCCGCGACGAGCGGCGGCAGAACGTTGTCGTCCAGCTCCGACGGCAGGCTCTCGACGGCGGCGCCCGCGAGCGCCGCGACGAACAGGCACCCGAGCTCCCACGGCAACGGGGTGCGGGCCGCGACGAAGCCGTAGAGGAACGCGGCGCCGAGGAAGCCGAAGACGACGTAGCCGAGGAAGCCGGAGAGAGATTTTTTCGGGTTCCAGAGAAGGCGGGGGCCCCCGAGGGTCATCCCGACGATCGAGGCAAACCCGTCTCCAAACGCAAGGTATCCCCATCCGGCGGCGGCGATCGGAAGATTTCTTTGAAAGGTGAAGATGAGGAGGAGCACCACGAGCGGATACAGCGCAATGCCCACGGAAAAGCGCTTCACTCGCTCTTCCACTCTAAGAACATTCGGCGCGACCCGCGGCACCAGGAAAACATTGAGAGCGAGGGCGGCGGCGGCGGCGGCCGCTGCCTGCTGCCAGGTCAGCGTCCGGAGCAGGAGCGCGAACCCCGCCATCCCGACGTGGACCGTCTTGCGGAGCGCTTCCTCGCGCGGCAGCGGCGTCATGCGAACGGGGCCGGCGACACGACGGCCCGGCGCTCCTCGAGGTACGCGGCGAGCGCCTGGTGCCAGTGCCGCGGCGTGACCTTCGTGAGGCGCTCGTAGAGCGAGGAGTCGAGGACCGAGTGCCGCGGACGGCGCGCCGCGCGCGGAAACGCCTCGGTCTTGACGGGCTTCAGCGCGACGTCCTCGCGCCCGGAGAGGCGGAGCGCCTCGCGGGCGAGGTCGTACCACGTCGCGTCGCCGCCGTTCGCAAAGTGGACGATGCCCGTCACGCGCCGGTCGACCAGCGAGCGAATCGCGGCGGCGAGGTCCCCGGCATACGTGGGCCGTCCGACCTGGTCGTCCACGACCGAGAGCTCGCGTGACCCGGCCTCGACCCTCTTCAGGATCGTGTCCACGAAGTTCGAACCGCCGGTCCCGAAGACCCACGACGTGCGCACGACGAGGACCTCGTCGCCCTCCTCGAAGGCCCGGCGCTCGCCGGCGAGCTTGCCGCGCCCGTAGGCGTTCACCGGGTCCACGGGATCGTCCTCGCGGTACGGCCGGATCGACCGGCCGTTGAACACGTAGTCCGTCGAGACGTGGACGAGCGTCGCGCCGATCTCGCTGCAGCGGGCCGCGAGGAGGCCGACGGCCACGTGGTTCACGCGGTTGTGATTCGGGTCCGTCTCGGCCGCGTCCACGCGCGTGTCGGCCGAGGCGTTCAGGACGAGCCTCACTCCCGGCTGCACGGCGGCATGCACCGCCGGGACATCGGTGATGTCGAGGGCGGCGCGCGTGAAGCGTTCGGCCGCCGGGAACTCGCGCCCGAGGGCGCGGCCCAGCATGCCGCCGGCTCCGAGGATCACCGTCTGCACGGGAAGCGAAGTGTACCGGATGAGGCCTGCGCCGCGGGCTACTTGCGGAGGGGGACGGCGTAAGAATCGCTCGTCCCGGCCGCCGCGTTCCCGTCGACGACGTACGCGACGCCGACGACCGAGCAGCCCGCGGTGACGTTGCGCACGACGACGGACGCGTTGCGCACGTCCCCACCAATCGAGAAGGCGTCCTTGAGGCGGCTCTTCTGCATCGCCGTGAACGGCGGCACCGTGAAGGAACGGGAGGCCCCGAGCGCGGCCCCGGCGCCGTCGCGCACCTCGGCATGGAGGACGCACGGCACGGTCGCCGTGTTCGCGAACACGAGGTTCGTGCGGGCCGCCGCATCCTCGCGGACCCCCGTGAACCGGCCGGTCTCCCCGGTCGCGAGCGCCTCGGGCGACGCGAGGCCCGGCGAGACGTCCACGCCGGGCGTGTAGGAGCCGACCGTGCCGCCGCCCGGCGCGGGCGCCCAGGTGCGCGAGCCGACGAGGAGCCGGCGCGTCGACTGGATGAGCAGCGCTCCCCAGTCTTCCGCGTAGCCATAGAGCCCGACGACGTCCAGGTAGAGCCGGCTGCCGCCCGCCGCGACGAGCTGGGGCGGTGCGACCGGCTGCCGCGAGGGCAGCGTCTGATCGCCGTCGCTGCCGTGCGCGAGGTACTGCACGAGGAATTGCGCGTCGGCGTTCTCGAGGTTCGTGACGAAGAGGTCGGTCGTGAAGCCGCTCGAGCGCACGAAAGAGGGGACGAGGTACGTGTACGCGTACGCGACCGCGACGCGGGCGACGTTGAGCTTCAGCGTCCCGCCCGAGGCGGCGGCGACCTGCCCCGTGTAGGAGTCCGGCGCTCCGATCGCGCCCACGGCGATCGTGTACGCCGTTCCCGCCGACAGGTTGAGCGTGACGGAGGACTGGAGCGTCCCGGGGGCGTCGTCCGGGAAGAAGCCGTTCCGGCCGCACACGCCCGAGACGGATGCGAGCGTCCCGCAGGCGCCCGTGTAGACGCCGAGGATCGTGTCGTAGTCGGCGGGAGACGAACCCAGGGTGTCGATGCGATAGGTGTCCGTCACCTGCGGCGTGAAGGAGAACCAGACCACCTTCGAGGGCTGCACCTGTCCGCCCGCGGGAAGGAAGAGCTTTCCGTAACAGGGAAACGCGGGGACCGCGGGATCGAGCGGAGCCGAGCGCGTGTCGATCCCCGAGGCGGCATACGGGAGGGAGGCGGGATCGATCACGATCGGGGCGGCACAGGCCGCCGCCGAGGCCGGCGAGGGCTCCGAGGCCCGGACGGCCAGCGGGAGGACTCCCACCGCGGCGAGGGCCGCTCCAGCGAAGGTCCGGACGACGCGCGACTGACGGATGCAAAGGCTCATGTACGGTTTTTTGGATGCCTCGATGGGCGCGTCCAGTGGGGAGTGTCCCCCGCGCCGCCGATCCTTCGTCACGGCAGGCTGCCCGTGAAGTCCAGGAAGCTCCCCACGTTCCTGAGGGTGAGGGCGACCCGGTAATCCCGCGAGGGCGTCTCCCCGGTGCGCAGATCGCGGTACTCGACGAGGACCTTGAAGCACGACGCCGACAAGGTCAGCAGCGAGCGGGACTCGAGCATCCGGCCCTTCGTGAGGTCGTAGTTCGCCTCGACGTCGAAGCGGAGCCGCTTCGGCAGGATGGGCGCTCCGGCGGCGATCCGGAGCTGCGCGGACGCGCCGGGATCGGCCTCGGCGGGAATGATGACCGGGTGGCTGTCGAAGAGCGAGAGCGCGAGCGACCGCTCGCCGCCCGTCAGGATCGCCGTCACGCTCGCGGACGTCACCTGCCCGAAGTGGGTGTCCCAGGTGAGCCGGCTGTCGAAATTCAGCCCCTGCGCCGCGTTCACGCGCAGGACGAAGTCCGTCGGCGAGGAGCGCTGCGCAGTCGGGCTCGGGCCGTACGTCGTGCCTTCGCCGGGCAGCTTGAAGTAGTAATACCGCGCGATCTCCAGGGACGCGACCTCGCGCGACCCGCCTGTCTCGCCCTTGGCGAGAAGGTGCTGGAAGAGGGAGTAGCGCAGCGCGTTCGTCGGAATCAGCGTGTCGATCTCGTCGAAGAGCGGCGTCGAGCTGAAGTCGTCGCGCCCGACGAGGTACGCCCACTCGGCACGCGGTTCGATCACGTGCTTCCACTTGGTGAAGCCGCCGGCCTTCCAGTCGAAGAGGCGCGAGAAGGATGGCCCCGTGAGGGCCAGGTTCGTGACGAGCGCTTCGCGCGTGTAGCGCTCGGAAAGGAGCGCCGTGCCGTCCGGCGAGAGAGACATGCCGTACGACGTCACGCGGCCGCCCACCGACGAGTCCAGCGACAGCCACGGCGCGACCGAGAGCGGCACGCTGATCTGGGGGAAGAGGTCGAAGCGGTCGTAAGTGCCGACGGGCTGGTTCGGACCGCGGTCCGTGTGCAGCACGCCGCCCTGCGCGAGGACGTCGAGAAAGACGGTCTGCCCGAAGAGGGGCGTCGGGCGGAGGCGCGCCTCCAGCGTCGGGAGGCGCTCGCTCACGACGGAGTTGCCGTCCGCAAAGCCGATCGCCTCCTCGCGCGAGAGGCGCAGGTTCAGGGCCCACGGGTCCGGGCTCCACGTCAGGAAGCCCTCGCTGCCGATCGTGCGCGTCGAGCCGAGGACGAAGTTGCGGTTGAAGTCCTGGAAGAACGTCGGGTCCGAGAAGTTCAGCCACGTCGCGACGCCGCGCACCTTCGGGGCGATGTCGTCCGAGACGAGCCGGCCCGCCGTCTGCCAGCGCCACTGGTCCACGGTCGGGTCCTGGATCGTGTAATACGTCCCCTCGAAACGCGTGCCGGCGGACGGCTGGCCGCGCAGCTCGGCGCCCAGGCCGTAGTACTTCTGCGTGTAGAAGTCGCCGGAGAACGTCGCGTCCCACGAGCGGCCGATCGCCCAGTAGTACGAGAGGCCGAAATAGCCGCCCCGATTCGAGTTGTAGCCGAGGCCGGGGACGAGGAACCCGGACGCGCGGTCGCGGAGCGCCGGCCAGAGGATGTAGGGCGTCCAGAGCAGCGGGATCCCGCCGAGCGTGAACGTCGCGTTCTTGAGGCGCGCGTAGTCCTCGAGCGTGACGCGCCCGCTCTTCACGGTGAACTTCCACGCGGGGTCCTCGCCGTCGCACGAGGTGACGGTCCCTTCCGTCAGCGTGAAGCTCTTCGGGCCCACCTTCGCGATCGTCGCCCCTTTGAGGTGAAAGCCGCCCTCGAGGTCGACCCGGCCTTCGAGAAGGACGCCGACCTTGTCGTTCAGGTCGAGATCGAGGCGCACGCCGACCATGCGCGACAGGCCCTGCACGAGCGTCACGTCGCCCTCGGCCACGACCGTGCGCCGCTTCAGGCTCCCGGTGACGCGGCGCGCCGTGAGGCGGATGTCCTGATATTCGACCGTGACGAACTTCCCGGGCGGCGCCTCGGCCGTGAAGAGGTCCTCGTCCACGACCGTCTGCCGCCCCTGCGGTCCGCCCTCCTCCCCCGCGTCGATCGCGATGCGGATCGAACCGCCCTTCTCGGGCGGCTTGAACTTCACCTCGAACCCGCCTTTCTCGCGGAAGCGCGCGGCGAAGGGGTCGGTGTCGAAGGAGGACTGGGAGAAGGCGCGCCCGGCGGCCAGGAACCCGAGCAGGACGAGGCCGATTCGACGCATCACGTGACGCGCCGCAAGACGGAGGCCAGTCAGACCTTCATCTCGGGCACGGCGCCCGAAACGTCCAGCGGGGGCTCGGTCGCGGCGCGGATCTCCTCGACGGAAATCCCCGGAGCGCGCTCGACGAGGACGAGTCCCCCGCCCGGCTTCACGTCGAGGACGGCGAGGTCGGTGACGATGCGGTGCACGCACGCGCGCCCGGTGAGGGGCAGGGTGCAGCGGTTCAGGATCTTCTTCTCGCCGTTCTTCGCGACGTGCTCCATCGTCACGACGATTCGCCGCGTCGCGGCGACGAGGTCCATCGCGCCGCCCATGCCCTTCACGAGCCGGCCCGGGATCATCCAGTTCGCGATCGAGCCCTCGGCGTCGACCTGCATCGCTCCGAGGATGCAGAGGTCGACGTGGCCGCCGCGGATCATCGCGAAGGAGTCGGCCGACGAGAAGAACGATGCGCCCGGGATGACGGTGACGGTTTCCTTGCCCGCGTTGATGAGGTCGGGGTCCACCTCGGCTTCCGTGGGGTACGGGCCCATCCCGAGGATGCCGTTCTCGGACTGGAGGATGACCTCCATTCCCGCCGGGATGAAGTTCGACACGAGCGTCGGCATCCCGATGCCGAGGTTCACGACCATTCCGTCGCGCAGCTCCTGCGCGGCGCGGCGGATGATGCCGTCGCGGTCGAGCTTCGCCATCAGCCCTTCCTCACGGTCCGGCGCTCGATGCGCTTGACGCGCGGCGCCACGACGACGCGCTGCACGAAGACGCCCGGCGTGTCGATCTCGTCCGGATCGAGGGCGCCCGGCTCGACGAGGTGCTCGACCTCGGCGATCGTGATCTTCCCCGCCGTCGCCGCCATCGGGTTGAAGTTGCGGGCCGTCTTCCGGTAGACGAGGTTCCCGAGCCGGTCGCCTTTCCACGCGGCGACGAGCGCGAAGTCGCCGACGATGCCGCGCTCCAGGAGAAATTCCTTCCCCTCGAAGACTTTCGTCTCCTTGCCTTCGGCCACGATCGTCCCGACGCCCGTCGGCGTGTAGAAGCCCGCGATCCCGGCGCCCCCGGCGCGCATGCGCTCGGCGAGCGTCCCCTGCGGGCAGAACTCGAGCTCGAGCTCGCCCGCGAGGTACTGCCGCTCGAACTCCGCGTTCTCGCCGACGTAGGAGGAGAGCATCTTCCGGATCTTCTTCCTGCCGAGAAGGAGGCCGAGGCCCCAGTCGTCCACGCCGCAGTTGTTCGAAACGCAGGTCAGGCCCGCGACGTCCGAGGCCGCGAGCGCGAGGATGAGGTTCTCCGGGATCCCGCAGAGGCCGAAGCCTCCGACGACGAGCGTCGCGCCGGACGGCACGTCCGCGACGGCCTTCGCCGCCGCCTCCGCCCAGCTCCCCGCGCGCACGACCTTGTCGATCACGGCTCGATTATCCGGTCAGAGGGCTTCCACGACCATCGCGGTGGCTTCGCCGCCCCCGATGCAGATGGACGCGAGCCCGTACTTCCTCTTGCGGGCCTTGAGGGCGTGGACGAGCGTCGTGAGGATCCGGGCGCCGGAGGCACCGATCGGGTGGCCGAGCGCCACCGCGCCGCCGTTCACGTTCACCTTGTTCGGGTCGAGGTCGAGGTCCTTCACGAAGGCCATCGCGACGACGGCGAACGCTTCGTTCACCTCGAAGAGGTCGATCGACGCCAGCGGAATCCCCGCGCGCTCGGCGGCCTTCTTCGCGGCGGCGATGGGCGCCGTCGTGAACCACTCGGGCTCCTGCGCGAAGGACGCCTGCGAGACGATCCGGGCGATCGGCTTGGCGCCCGCGGCGGCCTTTTCCCCGGCGAGGACGAGGGCGCACGCGCCGTCGTTGATCTTCGACGCGTTCGCCGCCGTCACCGTGCCTTCCTTCTGGAAGGCCGGCTTGAGCGAGCCCATCTTCTCGAGCTTCTCCATCGGCGTCGCGAACGGCTCCTCGTCGCGGTCGACGACGGTGGCGCCCTTCTTGCCCTCGATCGTGACGGCCGCGAACTCGGCGTTGAAGTCGCCCGATTCGTTCGCGCGGCGCGCGCGCTGGTAGCTCTCGAGCGCGAACGCGTCCTGCGCCTCGCGCGTGAACGCGTACTTCTCGGCGCACATCTCGGCGCAGACGCCCATGTGGATGTTCTTGTAGGGGTCCCACAGGCCGTCCGAGATCATCGAGTCGAGGAGCTGCCCGTGGCCCATCCGGTGCCCGAGGCGGCCCTTGGGGAGGAGGTACGGCGCGTTCGACATGGACTCCATGCCGCCCGCGGCCACGAGCTCGAACTCGCCGCACCGGAGCGCGTTCGCGGCGTCCATGACGGCGCGCATCCCCGAACCGCAGACCTTGTGGAGCGTGACCGCGCCCGTGCTCTTCGGAAGGCCGGCGCCGAGGAGCGCCTGGCGGGCCGGCGCCTGGCCCTGGCCGGCCTGCAGGACGTTGCCCATCCAGACGTGCTCGACGCGCGCGGCGGGGACCTCGGCGCGTTCGACGGCGGACCTGATCGCGACGGCTCCGAGAGCGTGCGCGGGAAGCGTGGACAGAGAGCCGAGGAAGGAGCCGATCGGCGTGCGGGCGGCGGAAAGAATGAAGACGTCTTGACTCATGATCCTGGTTTCTCCGAGGCGGCGGGCTCCGCCGAAGGACGAGGATTGTATCCGGAGTGGACTTCGCCGAGGCGCGCTCCTACGATGAGACTCGTGCGCGTCCTCGCGGTCGACTTCGGCGAGAAGCGGATCGGCCTCGCGGTTTCGGACGAGACCGGGCGCGTCGTGGTGCCCGTGGGCGCCGTCGGCCGGACGAGCGACGCGCAGGCGGCCGCGGACGTCGGCCGGGCCGCGAAGGAGCGCGAGGTTTCGCGCGTCGTCGTCGGCCTCCCGCGCAACCTCGACGGGAGCGAGGGCGCGATGGCGCGCCGCGCGCGAAACTTCGCGCGCCGGCTCGGGGAGGCCTCCGGGTTGCCCGTCGACCTGCACGGCGAGGCGCTGACGTCCGTCGCCGCCGACGCGGCGCTCGACGAGGCGGGCGTCCCGGCGCGCGGCCGGGCGGGCCTGAGGGACGCCGAGGCCGCCGCGGTCCTCCTCAGGGACTGGTTCGCCGCTCACCCGGGAGGAGCCGCGTGAGAGGCTCGCCGTGAGGCGCACGGCCGCGATCCACAAGCGCCACCTCGTTCCGCTTCTCGTGTGGGTCGCACTCTTCGCGCTCCTCGCGGGGGCGGTCGGCTTCGGACTCCTGCTCTACGGCGTCCGTGCCCCGTACAAGGGCTACACGGGTGACGAGGTCATCGTGTCGATCGCCCCGCGGACGCCGTCGGCCACCGTGTTCGCGCACCTCGAAAGCGTCGGCGTCCTGCGCGACTGGCGGCTCGGCCTCGTCGCCCTCAAGGTCCTCCACCGCGGCAAGACGCTCAAGGCCGGCGAGTACCGTTTCGCGGGGCCGCGCGCGCCCGACCAGGTCGTCCTCGCGCTCGTTGCGGGCGACGTCGTGACGTACCGGATCACGGTGCCCGAAGGCTTCACGGCGGAGGAGATCTTCTCGCTCTTCTACTCGCAGGGCTTCGCGTCCCAGAGGGACTACGAGTTCCTCTTCACGCGGCCCGCGGAATTCGAGGGCGTCCCCGCGGGCGCCCCCACGCTCGAGGGTTTCCTCTTCCCCGACACGTACACGGTCACGCGCTCGATGACGGCGAGAGAAATCCTCTCCGCCATGACGCGCCAGTTCGCGCGGCGGCTCCCGCCCGACTTCGTCGAGAGGGCGAAGTCGGAGAAACTCGGCGTTCTCGAAGCGACCACGCTCGCGTCGCTCGTGGAGAAGGAAACCGCCCTCCCCGCCGAGCGCCCGGTCGTCGCGGGCGTCTACCGCAACCGCCTGAAGGCCGGAATGCTCCTGCAGTGCGACCCGACGACGATCTACGCCCTGAAGCGTCTCGGGCGGTGGCGCGGCGCCCTCGCCCGCTCCGAGCTCACCGTGGACGAGCCGTACAACACCTACGTGCGTACGGGTCTCCCGCCCGGGCCGATCTGCAACCCCGGGCTCGCCTCCCTGAGGTCCGCGGTCGCGCCCGCGGACGTCGACTACCGCTACTTCGTCGCCGCGGGCGACGGCTCGCACCTCTTCTCGCGCGACTACGAGGACCAGCAGCGCAACGCGGCCCGCTACCACGAAGCGAAGCGCGCGGCCCGCGAGGAGCGCTCGACGCCCTGACCCGATCGGACTGGTAGACTCGGACGCACCCGACCGGAGTCTGATGAGCGCTTCCGCATCCAGTCCGCGGTCCTTCGGGCCGTACGTCCTGACTCGCGCGATCGGAAGCGATCCGCTCGGAGAAGTGTGGCGCGGAGGGACGGCGGGAGCGGCCCGGCTGCACCCGTTCTACCTCTTCCGGACCTTCACGTCCGCTGCCGTGGACCGGGCGGCGCTCCTCGCCGCGATGGAGACGGCGGTGCACCTCGTCGACGAGGTCAAGGGACCGGCGGTCGCGAAGGGCACGGTCATGGGTGTCATCGACGACACGCCGTTCCTCGCGATCGAGTACGTCGAAGGCCGCACGCTCGACTCGCTCTTCTCCGCGCGCGTCCTCGGGGCCGTGATGCCCGCCGAGCACGGGCTCCTCATCGCCGAGCGGCTCCTGACTGCGCTCGAGGCCGGCGCCGCCGTCGAACGATTCACGGGCGCCCCGCACGGTTTCCTCGTGCCGCCGTTCGTCTCCGTGTCGAACGAAGGCGAGGCCCGCGTCTTCGGATACGGTCTCGGGACGGGCCTCCTCCCCTCGCTCGCCGTCGCGCGCGCGCGCCAGGCGTTCGCGCCCTACATCGCGCCCGAAGTCCTCGCGTCCGGCACGCCCAGTGCGTCGGGCGACCTCTACAGCGTCGGCGCCATCCTCTTCGAGGCGCTCACGGGAAAGCCCCCTCTCCCCGGCGTCGCGCTCGAGGCGGTCGACGCCTCCACGCTCGCCGTAGACGGCTCGCCGGTCCCCGAGGACATCCGCCGCCTCCTGCGCCGCGCGCTCCACTCCGACCCGGCGACGCGCGACCGCAGCATCGCGAGCTACCGGCGCGACCTTTCGGCGCTCCTTTACGGCGGCCCTTACGCGCCGTCGTCCTTCAACCTCGCGTTCTTCCTCCAGAAGAACTTCGAGCGCGCGATCCAGCGCGAGCAGTCGGAGATCGGCGCCGAGGAGACGCTCGACGCCGCCGCGATCGCGGCGGCCCGGCCCGCCTCCGAGACGAGCGGCCGCCGCCGCCTCGAGTCGAGCGGAGGAGGCCTGAAGGCCGACCCGCCCGCGCCCGCGCGCAAGGTGGATTCGACCACGGGCTCGCGCCGCGCGCCCGTCGTGCCTCCGCCGCCCGTGCGGCCCGCGCCCGCGAGAGGCGGCGCGCCGGTCAGGATGATGACCGCCCCCCCGAAGAAGCCGATGGGCGGCGTCCCGGTGTGGGCGGTGGCCCTCGGCGCCGTCCTCGTCATCGCGGCCGGCGCCTGGCTCGCGCTCCGGCCGTCGGCCCCGCCGCCCGCGCCCGCGCCCACGCCCGCCCCGAAGCCGACGGCGGCGCCGCCGACGCCGGTTCCGACGCCCGCGCCCGTCGTCGTCGGCAAGGAAGACCCGCTCTTCCAGGCCGCCGTGCAGAAGAGGCTCGACGAGGAGCTCAAGAAGCAGGAGGCCCGCGCGGCCAAGCAGCAGGATTCCGCCGCGAAGAAGAAGCAGGCCGACATCGAGCAGGTGTCCGAGGAGGCCCGCAAGTCACGTGAATCCGAGGACGCGGCGCGGGCCGCGCGCGACCGTTCCGACCGCGAGGAAGCGGCGCGCCTCGCCCGCGAGGGAGCCGCGAAGCGGCGCGAGGAGGCCCAGGCCGCCGCCGCGCCGGCCGCGCCGGCCGTGAAGGAAGGCGACCTCGTGGACATCGAGGCGTGCGACACGCCTCCGGTCGCGACGCGCCAGGTGAGCCCGGCCGTGCCGCTCATGGCGAAACAGCGGCGCGTCTCGGGGACGGTCCTGCTGCGCGTCCTCGTGGACGAGACGGGCCGGCCCGCGAAAATCGAGATCCTGAGGGACGTGACCCCGAGCGTCGGGCTCGGCGCCTCGAGCGTTCAGGCGCTCGAGCAGTGGCGCTGGAAGCCCGCGACGAAAAACGGCCTGAACGTCAAGACCTGGATGGCCGTCCAGGTGCCGTTCAAGGGTTAGTGCTTCGCGGGCGCCGTGCCGGCCGCCGCCGGCGCCGCCGGGAGCGGGAGACCCTTGCCGCCGAGGTACGTCGTGCGGAGGAACTCCTCCATGAGGTTGTCGGAGAACCACGACACGTAGACGCCGTCGATGTAGTACGTCGGCGTCGAGCGGACGCGCAGGGCCCAGCCCTCGGTCAGGTCGGCGTGGATCTTGTCGTTCGACTTCGCCTGCAGGTAGCACGACCGGAACTGGATGTCCGGAATCTCGTTCGCGTACGCGAAGTCCATCGCGAAGGCGTCGACGCCCGGCACGCTGAGCTCGTCCTGCTTCGCGTAGACCTGCGACTTCCAGCGGAAGAACGAGTCCGCACCCTGAAGGTCGAAGAAGCAGCGCCCGGCCGAGGCCGAGCGGAACGCCCAGGGGTGGGCGCCCGTGAGCGGGAACGACTTGACGTACCGCTTGATCTTGAGCTCCTTGGAAAGCTTCGAGACGAGGGCGTCGAAGTCCGCCGTCCGCTTCTTGCAGAAGCCGCACTGCATGTCCGAGTACTCGACGACCGTGACCTTCGCGTCGGCGGGGCCCGTCACCGGGGTGCCCGCGAGTTTGATCCCCTCGCGCCGCTGCTCGGCGATCGACCGGTTGCGGTCCCAGAACCGTCCGAGAACGAGGAGCGTCCCGTCGTCCGCCTTGATGAAAGCGCTCATCGGGGTGGACCCGTAGCCCGTGTCGGTCCGCACCGTCACGCCCTTCCAGTTCTTGCGGTCGGCCGCGGGGTCGAGGACGAGCTTGAATCCGCCGATCAGGAACTGTTTCACCTTCGCGCGCATGCTCGCGAGATCCGCGTCGGTGCGGACGGGCGCGGGCGCCTTTGCGCGGTCCTCGTCGTAGAAGATGTCGCCGACGAGGATCTTGCCGCCGTCCTCGACGAACAGGTGGGCCTGGTCGTTCATCCGGGGATCGGCCGCGTACACCCTCTTCGCGAGGTAGATCCGCGTCCCCGGGATCTTGAGCGTCGCGATCTCCTCGAGCGTGGTCTGCCCCGCGCCCCAGGCGAAGAGCCCGTCGGCCCACTCCGTCAGCGGATCCGCCTTCGCGGGAGCCGGCTTGGCTGCAGCCGGAGCGGCCGGCGGCAGCGCGGGCTGGGCGGCGTGGCAGGAGAGACCGAGAACGAACAGGAGCGCGGCGGCGGTGCGGACGAGCGTCTTCATGAGGCGGAGATTAAGCGATCCTCCCCGCCCCCGGAAACCCTGCCCGGGGATCAGGCCGGGTCGGCCGCGAACCGGACGAGGACCTCGCCCGCGTTCACGGGCTGCCCCGCCGTGACGGCGATTCCGGAGATGACGCCGTCCTGCGGCGACTTGACTTCGTTCTCCATCTTCATCGCCTCGAGGACGACGAGCGGCTGACCCGCCGTGACGGCGTCTCCCGCGGCGACGAGGACGCGAAGGACGCGGCCCGGCATCGCGGCCGCCACGTGCTTGGCCCTGCGCACGGCGCGGCCCCCGGTCGCGAGGAGGGCCCGCGCCGTGAGCTCGTCGAGGAGGTCGAACTCGAACGTGACGGCGCCGATGCGCACGCGCATCCCGCCGTCGGGCGTCCGCTCGATCCGCACCTCCGCCTGCCGGCCCTCGGCGGTCACGAGGGACCACACGCCGTCTCCGAGCCGCCGTGCGTTGCCCGCGAGGACGCGGCCCTCCGTCTCGATCTCGTAGGACGGAGGCGGGGCCTCCACGCGGAGGGCGACGCCGCCCGGAGCGGCGCCCGGGAATCGCGCGTGGTATTTCATCCGCGCACCCCGTGCGTCGGCCGGGCCGTCCGCCACGGCGCCGGAACCGCCCCCTTCGTCCGCGGCCGGACGCTCTTCGTCTGCTCGAGAGCCTCGAGCACGGCCGCCGAGAGCGCGAGGTCGCGGAGGCCTTCTTCCGGAACGGGCGGCTCGTATTTGTAGGTGTCCAGGAACTGCGTCGAGATGTCGTTCTTCTCGACGCGCGGGTCGCGGAGGAGGGAGACGAAGAACGGCACGGACGTCTGGATGCCCTGGATGCGGGTCTCCGCGAGCGCGCGGAGCATCCGGCGGCGCGCCTCGTCCCGGTCCACGCCCCAGGCCGTGATCTTCGCGACCATCGGGTCGTAGTCGAGCGGGACGACGTCGCCCGCCGTGAGGCCGGCGTCCACGCGGATGCCGGGCCCGCCCGGCCAGCGCAGCGCCGTGATGCGTCCCGGCGACGGCGCGAACGCGCGCCCCGGGTCCTCGGCGTACACGCGGCACTCGATCGCGTGGCCGCGCAACGCGGGCTTCTCGGCGAACGACATGGGCTGGCCGAGCGCGATCCGGATCATCTCGGCGACGAGGTCGACGCCGTAGACCATCTCCGTGACGGGGTGCTCGACCTGGATGCGGGTGTTCATCTCGAGGAAGAAGAACCGCCCGTCCTTCGCGAGGAGAAACTCCACGGTCCCCGCCGAGACGTAGTCGACGGCCTTGCCGGCCGCGACCGCCACGGCTTCCATCTTCGCGCGGAGTTCGGGCGAGACGGCCGCCGACGGGCACTCCTCCATGACCTTCTGGTGGCGGCGCTGGAGCGAGCACTCGCGCTCGCCGATCGCGAGGACCCTGCCCGTCGCGTCGCCGAGGATCTGGACCTCGATGTGCCGCGGGTGCTCGACGAAGAGCTCGGCGTACACGCGGTCGTCTGCGAAGTAGGACTTCGCCTCGCTCTGCGTCCGCGCGAAGGCCTCCGCGACCTCGGACTCGGCGCGCACGACGCGCATGCCCTTTCCGCCGCCGCCCGCCGCCGCCTTGAGGAGGAGCGGGAAGCCGTTCTCCCGGCCGAAGGCCGCGACCTCGGCGGCGGACGCCGCAGGCGTCGTCATGCCCGGGACGACGGGGACGCCCGCCGCCAGCATCCGCTGGCGGGACTCCGTCTTGCTGCCCATCGCGCTGATCGAGAACGGCCGCGGCCCCACCCACGTGAGTCCCGCGTCGACCACGGCCTGCGCGAACGCGGCGTTCTCGGAGAGGAAGCCGAACCCGGGGTGGACGAGCGTCGCGCCGGTCTTCCGCGCGGCGGCGATGAGCTTCTCCGGGACGAGATAGCTCTCGCGCGCGGGGGGAGGGCCGATCGCGACGGCGTGATCCGCGAGGCGGACGTGGAGCGACCCGCGGTCGGCCTCGGAATACACGGCCACCGGCGAGACGCCGAGGTCGCGGCAGGCGCGGATGATCCGGACCGCGATCTCGCCGCGGTTGGCGATCAGAAGGCGCGGCGCGCTCACAGCGGGATGTTCCCGTGTTTCTTCTGGGGCATCACTTCGCGCTTGTTCCCGAGGAGGTCCAGCGCGCGGATGAGGCGCGGCCGGGTCGTCCGCGGCGCGATGACGTCGTCGACGTAGCCGCGCCGCGCGGCGACGTACGGGTTCGCGAACGCCTCCTCGTACTCGGCGATCTTCTCGGCCCGCGCTTCGGCCGGGTGCTTCGAGGCCGCGAGCTCGCGGTGATAGAGGATGTTCACGGCGCCCTCGGCGCCCATCACGGCGATCTCGGCCGTGGGCCACGCGTAGTTGAAGTCCGTCCGGATGTGCTTGGAGGACATGACGCAGTAGGCGCCGCCGTAAGCCTTTCGCGTGATGACCGTGAGTTTCGGCACGGTCGCCTCGGCGAACGCGTAGAGGAGCTTGGCGCCGTGGCGAATGATCCCGCCGAACTCCTGCTTCGTGCCCGGGAGGAAACCGGGGACGTCCTCGAACGTGACGAGCGGAATGTTGAAGGCGTCGCAGAAGCGCACGAAGCGCGCGCCCTTCACGGACGCGTCGATGTCGAGGACGCCCGCGAGATGGTCCGGCTGGTTCGCGACGATCCCGACCGGCTTGCCGCCGAGGCGCGCGAAGCCGACGACGATGTTCTTCGCGTAGTCGGCGTGGATCTCGAAGAGCTCCCCGTCGTCCACGATCCGCTTGATGAGCCCGATCATGTCGTACGGCTGGTTCGGAGACGCGGGCACGACGCGGTCGAGCTCGGGATCCTCGCGGTCCACGGGATCGCCGTTCTCGCGCTTCGGCGGGTCTTCCTGGTTGTTCGACGGGAAGAAGCCGAGGAGCGTGCGGATGCGGTTCAGGCAGTCCGCGTCGGAGTCCGCGACGACGTGGGCGACGCCGGAGACGGAGGCGTGCGTGTCGGCGCCGCCGAGCGCCTCCTTCGTGACGTCCTCGTGCGTGACGGTCTTGATGACGTCGGGTCCGGTCACGAACATCGAGCTCGTCCCGCGCGTCATGAGAACGAAGTCCGTGATCGCGGGCGAGTAGACGGCGCCGCCCGCGCACGGGCCGAGGATCGCGCTGATCTGGGGAACGACGCCCGACGCCAGCGTGTTGCGCAGGAAGATGTCCGCGTAGCCGCCGAGCGAGACGACGCCTTCCTGAATGCGCGCGCCCCCCGAGTCGTTGAGGCCGACGAGGGGCGCTCCGACCTTCATCGCGAGGTCCATGAGCTTGCAGATCTTCGCGGCGTTCGTCTCGGACAGGGACCCGCCGAAGACCGTGAAGTCCTGCGCGAACACGAAGACCGGCCGGCCCTCCACGCGGACGGAGCCCGCGACGACGCCGTCGCCCGGGATCTCGTTCGAGGGGTCGTCCATCCCGAAGTCGCGCGCGCGGTGGACGACGAAGGGATCGATCTCGTCGAAGGAGCCGGGGTCCCCGAGGAGCTCGACGCGCTCGCGTGCCGTGAGCTTGCCGGCCTTGTGCTGCTTTTCGCGGCGCTCCGCGCCGCCTCCGAGCCGCGACCTCTCCCTCAGGGCATCGAGCGTCGCGAGCCGTTCGTCGATCGACCGCGTCATGGGTCTCCCTTTACAGCGGGATCTTCTTCTGTGCGGCGAGCATCTTCTTCGCCTTCCGGAACATCTCCGCGTAGTCCACGCCCGCGCCGCGGATCGTCGCCGCGTTCTGCGCGAGGATCTTCTTCACTTCGTCGTCCAGCGCCCGCTCGCGGTCGCGGTCTTCCACGAGGGCCGTTTCGAGCGCCCGGCGCAATTCCGCGGCCGCGGCCGTCTTCACGAGCCCCTCGGAAAGGATGCGGCGCGCCACGTAGGCTGCCTGCGCGGCCAGCCGGGCGTCTGACAAGGCCATAGGACGTTCGAGGATATCCCACCCTCGAAACCGTCGCGCTTTGCGGATTGAGTCGCAACGCTTCACCGGATCGCTCCCGTGGGATCCCCGCGCGCTCCTACAATCCCCCGTGTTGAGCGACGCCGTCACGGTCTTCCGCGAGGACGCGGAGGACGCCGTCCGCATCGTCTCGGGGATGCTCCGCCGCGGCGAGGGGGGCGAGGCGTTCCGCGAGCGCCGCCGCACGATCGCGTGGAGCGCGACGGAGGCGGGACTGCTGTCGCCCGCGATCGTGGAGGAGAGCGGCACGGCCGTTCGCGTGACGCGCGGCAAGGACTCCCTCCTCGTCGCGGAAGGCGGCGACGGCCCCGAGTCATTACGGGAGGTCGTGCGCGAGGCCTCCCGCCGCGCGGGCGGCTCCCCGTTCTTCAAGACGAAAGCGGCGCCGCCGCGCCGCGTCGACCCCGGTCCTTCCGGCCCCGACGAGGAAGGGCGCGCGACATTGATCGCGTCCGCGCTCGCGCGCGCCCTGCCGGACCCTCGCGGCCTCTCGATGACGCTCGCGATCGCGCGCGTCACGGTCTCGCGCGCCGTGGTGACGGCGCGCGGTTTCGTGCCCTGCGGCGAGGCGACGCGCCTCGAGGCGACGGGCGTCCTCAGGCGGACCGGCGCGACCCGCACGTTCGCGTTCCAGTCCTCGGCGCCGTTCGCGTCGGCGTGCGATGCGCTGGCCCGCGCCCTCACGGAGGCGGCGCGCCCGGTGCCGGCGCACCGCGCGCCGGAGGGCCGGGTCGACGTCGTGCTCTCGCCCGAGGCGGCGTCCGTCTTCTGGCACGAGGCCGTCGGCCATCCGCTCGAGGCCGAAGGCGGCGAGCGCACGTCCGTTCTCACGCGCGTCGCCCGCGCTTCCGTCGCGCCGCCCGGGTACTTCGTGACGAGCGACCCGACGCGCCGCGAGCTTCCCGGCTCGTATCTCGCCGACGACGAGGGCACGCTCGCGCGCCCCGTGCCGCTCCTCGAGGACGGCCGCGTGGCGGGCGTCCTCACGGACCGGCGCACCGCCGGCGCCGAGACGAACGGCCACGGCCGCTGCGGGGACTTCCGCCGGCCGCCGCGCCCGCGCCTCTCGGCGCTCACCGTGTCCGCCGGCCGCGCGAGCCGCGACGAACTCCTCGACGCCTGCGGCGGCGGCCTCTACGTCCGCGAGATCTCCGCGGGGCACACCGATCCCGAGTCCGGGCGGTTCTCGCTCTACGTCGAGAGCGCCGATCTCGTGCGCCGCGGCCGGCTCGGCGCCGCCGTCGCGCCCTTCGTCCTCACCTCCGACGTGCTGACGGCGCTCCGCAATCTCTGGGGCGAGGCGGGCGAGGTCTCCGCGCCCGCGAGCGGCCTCGGCCTCTGCGTCAAGCGGGGCGAGCCGCTGCCCGTCGGGGGCGCTTCCCCCGCGATCCTCCTGCGCGGCCTTTCGGCCGTACCGGGCCGGCCGTGACGGCGCCGGCCGACACCCCGTTCGAGGAGGTCCTCGCCGCGGCGTCCGCATCCGCGCACGACGGCGAAGGCGGGGAGGTCTACGAGCGCCGCGGGGCCGCGCTCGAACTCGTCGAGGACGAGCACAATCTCCATGCGAGCGTCTCGACCGAACGCGGCTTCGCCGTGCGCCTGTTCCGCTCCGGCCGCACCTCGTTCGCGGCGTCCGGCGCCGCCAGCGCAATGTCCCTGCCCGCCGAGGCGCGCCTTCTCCTCTCGCGCTCGCGCACGCGCCGCGGCGCGCGCCCCGCCCCCGCCGTGCCCGGGGCGGCGACACCGGAACCCCTCGGGCCGCCGGTGCGCCCCGACGAAATCGCCGCGCGCGGCCTCCTCGTCGCGTTCCGCCGCGCGCTCGCGGCCGCGAGCGACGGGGCCGTCACCCTCGGCGAAGCGGCGCTCACGCTCGGCGCGAGGACGGAGCGCGTCGCGACGACGGCCGGACGCGACGTGTCCTTTCAAAGCGCTTCTGCGACGCTCGTGGCGACCGTGTCGGCGCGCACGGGGGCGGGCCGCGCGTCCGCGCGCGTCGTCGCGGCCGCCGCGCGCCCCGAGGAGCTCGGCCTCGCGCGCCTCGCGCACCACGCGGTCGACCGCGTGCTGCTTCCCCTGAAGGGCCGCCCTCTCGACCCGGGCCGCTGGGACCTCCTGCTCGACCCGCTCGTGGCCGCCTCGATCGTCGCGCGCCTCGCCCCCGCGTTCTTCGGAGAGGAGGAGGACGGCTTCCTGGCCGCGCGCACGCGAGACGGGCGCGACGCGCTCGCGGCCCCGGCCCTCACGCTCGTGGACGACGCGTCCGCGCCAGGCGGCCCGGCGCGGACGACGCACGACGCCGAGGGAACGCCCCAGGAGCGGACGGTCGTCCTCGAGCGCGGCCGCCTGGCGGCGCGCCTCACGGACGTCGCGGCCGCCCAGCGCCTCGGCGCCGGAGCCACGGGAAACGCCTTCCGGCGCGCGTTCTCCGAGCCCCCCGCGATCGGCGTCACGAACTTCTTCGCAGACCCGTCCTCGGGCATCCCCCCGCTCGACCTGCTGCGCTCCCTCGCGCGCGGCTTCTACGCCGCCGTGCTCCTTTCGCGCCCGCAGGTCGACCTCGCCGCGGACCGCTTCCGCCTGCACGCCGCGGGCTACTGGGTCGAGAAAGGCCGGGCGACGGACGCCGTCTCCGAGACGCTCCTCTCGGGCCGCCTGTCGGAGCTGCTGCGCGGGATCGAGGCCGTCGGCGACGACCTGAAGTTCATCCCCGCCGCGGGCGGCGGCGCGGGGGCCCCGACGCTGTTCGTCCCGAAGTGGAAGGGCTGAGCGTCAGCCGACGCCGGGGCCCGGAGGGGGCGGCGGCGCGGGCGTCGTCGTGCCGCCGGGATCGGGATTCGTGGCGGGACGCGGCGTCTTCGCGGGAGCGGGCCCGGCGGGCGACGTCTGCGGGAACCAGGGCGGGGCTTCGTCGAGGCCGCCGGACCGGACCGGGGCTGCGGGCGCGCTGACCAGCGGCGCGGCCGGAGCGGCCGGGCGGCTGGAGCTCACGGGCGGAACCGACGTCACGACCGCTCCGCCGGCGGCCGGGGCGGCGACGGCCGCGGGCCCGCCGCCGGGGCCCGCCGGGGCCGCGGTCCGCCCGCGCCCCTCCTCGGACACGACCGGGCCCGGCGCCGCCGAGACGGCGACGCGGCCGGCCTGGAACGACGTCAGGACGTCCGGCTGCGCGAGCTGTTCGGTCGACGGAAGCGCGGCGCGCGCGAACCGTGCGTCGAACGTCTCGAGCAGGACGCGCGCCTTCAGGCGCGACTGCAGGGCGTAGGGATTCCGCTTCACGTCGAAGAGCGACGTGTCGACGCGCAGCGAGCGCGCGTAGGCCTGCGCGGCCGCGTCCGCGTACCCGAGTTTCTCCTGGGCGAACCCGAGCATCCACCACGCGGGCCAGTTGCCCGGATCCCGGTCGACCGCCGTCTTGAAGGCCGCCCGCGCCGAGCCCCATTCCCCGCGCGTCGTCTGGACGAGCCCCGCGTTGTACGGGGCGCGCCCGTCCTTCTTGTCGAGCTTCTGCGCCGTCTCGAATTCGCGCAGCGCGTCGCGCCAGAAGCCGTCGCGCGCGATGAGGCACCCGAGGTCGTTGTGCAGCGACGCGTCGTTCGGCGTCTGGTCGAGGCGGGAGAGGATGTCGAGCGTGGCCTTGTGCTGCGGGTTCGCCGGGTCGAGGAACGCCTTGTAGACGTCCTTGGCCGCCGCGGGAAGAGCCAGCGAGAGACAGAGGACGGCGGCGGAACGCACGGAGCGGGCGAGCGTCATGGTTTCCCTTTCGCGGGCGCGGGCTGCGGCCGGCCGACGAGCCGGACCTTCCCCTCGCGGGTCTGGACCTCGAACGCGAGGCGCGTGGCGCCCGTCGTCCGGCGGATCTCGGCGGCCTGCTTTTTCACGAGGTCCTCGAATCGTTCGTAACGGAGCTTCGAGACGTCCTCCCCGACCGCCGCGCGCGCCGCGCAGAAGCGGTCGAAGAGCGACTTCATGTCGCCCCGTCCGACCGCTTTTACGGACGCGGAGCCCTCCCCGTCGGAGGAGACCGACTTCGGGCGGTGGGCGGGCGGTGGAGGGGGGGCCGCCGCCGCGGCGGCCGGCCGGGGCGCCCGGAAGAGCCCCCGCCCCTCTTCCTTCGCGGAGACGCGCTTGTCCCAGAGCTCCTTGAGCGCCGTGAACCGGCCCTGCAGGGCCTGGAGGCGGAACCGCTCGGCGGCGCGCTCGACCTCGACGTTCCCGACGCGCCGCAGAACCTCGTCGACCTTCCGGCGGGACGCCACGGGCGGCGTCTTGAGGTCGCCCGCGAAGAACCGCTCGTAATCGACCTTGAGGGAGGTCAGGCTCCGTTCGAGAAGGTCGAGGTCGCGCTCGATCGAGACCGGCATGGGCGGAAAGTAGTCTACATTCCGCGCCATGGACTCCGGCCCGCGGCCGCCCTCGATGGACCGGCTTCTCGAGAGCCCGGGCGGCCGCGCCCTCTCGGGGCGGCACGGCCGCGAGCGCGCCAAGGCCGCCCTGCGCGAGGCGGCCGCCCGCTGGCGCGAAACGCCGGGCGGGGACCCGCTCGAGGAGATCCTCGAGGGCGCCGCCGCGCGCCTCGCCGCCCGGCGCCCGCCGGGGCCGGTGCGCGTCCTGAACGCCACCGGCGTCCTCCTCCACACGAACCTCGGGCGCGCCCCGCTGGCCGGAGCAGCCGTCGAGGCCGCCGCACGCGCCGCGGGTTTCTCGACGCTGGAATTCGACCTCGCGACCGGCGAGCGCGGACGGCGCGGCGAGCACGTCCGGCCGCTGCTTCTCGAGCTCTTCGCTCCGGGCCGCCCCGACGTCGACGCCCTCGCCGTGACGAACGCCGCCGCTGCGCTCCTCCTCGCCCTCGACACGCTCGCGAACGGCAGGCCGGCCGCCGTCTCGCGCGGCGAGCTCGTCGCGATCGGCGGCGACTTCCGCGTGCCGTCGATCCTCGGAAAGAGCGGGGCCTCGCTCCTCGAGGTCGGGACGACGAACAGGACCACCCTCGCGGACTACGCCGAGGCGCTCGACGCGGGCGCCGCGGCCATCCTCAAGGTGCGCCCGTCGAACTACCGGATCGTCGGCTTCACGGAAGACGTCACCCTCGAGGCGCTCTCCGCGCTCGCCCGCCCGCGGGGCGTGTTCCTCGTGTATGACGCGGGCGCGGGCGCGCCACGCCGGTTCGAGGAGCCGGGCCTCCGGGACGAGCCCGTCCCACTCGAGGCGCTCGACGCCGGCGCCGACCTCGTCTGCTTCTCGGGCGACAAGGTCCTCGGCGGCCCGCAGGCCGGGATCCTCCTCGGCCGCGCGGAGCTCGTCGCGCGCTCCGCGAAGAACCCGCTCGCGCGCGCCCTGCGCCCCGACAAGCTCGTCCTCGGCGCGCTCGCCGCCACGCTCGATCTCCACCTCTCCGGCCGGAGCGGCGACGTCCCGTTCTTCCGGATGCTCGGAGCTTCCCTGGAATCCCTCCGCGCCCGCGCGGAAGCACTCGCGGCGCGCGCGCGCGCGGCAGGCTTCGAGGCCGAGGCCGTCGCGTCGACGGCCGTCGCCGGAGGAGGCGCGGGGGCCGAGTCGACGCTGCCCTCCGCGGCCGTCGCGCTTCGCCGGCCGGGCCTCGCGGCCGACGCCCTCGCCGCGGCCCTGCGCGCCGGCGCGCTGCCGGTCGTCGCGCGGATCGAGGACGGCCGCGTCCTCCTCGACCTCCGGAGCGTCGCCGGGGAGGAGGACGCGGAGCTCGGGGACGCCCTCGCGTCCCTGTCCGCCTAGAGCCCCAGCTCCTTCATCCGCAGGACGAGGCGGCGCACGTTGACGCCGAGCTCCTCGGCCGCGCGCGCCTTGTCGCCGCCCGTCTCGTCCAGCGCGCGCCGGATCCGGGCGGCCTCGCCTGCGCGCTTCCAGCGCTCGGCGGCCTCCTCGAGGGTCCCGTCGAGGGATGGATGCGGAACCGCGCTCTCGCCCGGCAGGCCCACGACGATGTCGGCGGGCCGCACGACTTCGCCCGGCGCGAGCAGCACGGCGCGCTCGATCACGTTGCGCAGCTCCCGCACGTTGCCGGGCCAGTCGTGCGCCGCGAGCCTCTCGAGGGCTCCCGGCGAGAACGCGAGCTCGCGCTTCTTCACCTGACACGCGGCCGCCGCCCCGAAGCTCTTGACGAGCGCCGGGATGTCCTCGGGCCGCGTGCGCAGAGGCGGGAGGTGCACGGGAAACACGTCGAGGCGGTAGAAGAGGTCTTCGCGGAAGGCGCCGCTCTTCACGCGCTGGGCGAGGTCGCGGTTCGTCGCGGCGACGAGCCGCACGTCCACGGTGATGGGGACCGTCCCGCCGACGCGCAGGAACGTGCGCTCCTCGACGACGCGCAGGAGCTTCGTCTGGGCGGCGGGCGGGAGCTCCCCGATCTCGTCGAGAAAGAGCGTCCCGCCGTCCGCGAGCTCGAAGCGCCCGGCGCGCCGCTCCGTCGCGCCCGTGTACGCGCCGCGCTCGTGCCCGAAGAGCTCGTTCTCGACCAGGCTCTCGGGCAGCGCCGCCACGTTCACGGCGACGAACGGCCCGGGCGCGCGCGGCGAGAGCGCGTGGAGCGCGCGGGCGAAGAGCTCCTTGCCCGTCCCCGATTCCCCGGTGAGGAGGACGGTGACGTCGGACGGCGCGGCGTGCCGCACGCGCTCGAGCGCCTCGGCGAGCGCGCGCGACGAGCCGACGATCTGCGGCATGCCCGCGAGCCCGGCCTCCTCGGCGAGCAGGACGCGCGCGACCGCCGACCGGCGGGCCCGCACGTGGCGCTCGACGAGGAGAAGCAGCAAGTCCGGGTCGACGGGCTTGCTCAGGAAGTCGGCCGCGCCGCTCTTCATCGCGGTGACCGCGGTCTCGACCGTCCCGAAGCCCGTGAGGACGACGACGGGCACGGACGGATCCCCCGCGACGGCCGCCTTGAGGACGGCGATGCCGTCGGCGCCGGGCATCTTGAGATCGGTCAGAACGAGGCCGTAGCGGCGCCCCTCGCCGAGCCGGCGCACGGCTTCGTCGCCGGTCGCGACGGCCTCCACGGAGTAGCCTTCGTTCGTGAGGGTCTCGGCGAGCATCGCGCGCAGCGACTCGCGGTCCTCGACGAGCAGGATCTCCGCGCTCATCACGGCCGGCCCGGCCGCGCGCTCAGGTGGACGGCGGCTTGGCCGTCGTCCGCGGGCCGTCGGGCGGCGGCAGGAACGTTCCGCTCGCCGGGTTCCCGACGGATCCGCTCGCCGAAGGCGGCGCGACGTCCGGGCGCGGGACCGGCACGAGCGTGGGCGCGGGCGGCGGCGTCGGAGCCGGCGTCGGCTCGCCCTCGGCCGCGGATGCGGCGTCGCCCTTCGTCCCCGCTCCGGCCGCACGCGCCTTCGCCTTCTCGTCCTCCGTCTTCTCGGGGATCGGGACCTGCCAGCGCGGCATGTAGCGGAACGAGGCGGCTTCGCCCTCGAGCGGCGCGCTCGCCGTGAACGTCGACTTCTCGCCCGCGCCGAGCGCGTCCTTGGCGACCGTCGCGAACGTCGACGAGAACGTCTTGCCGTCCTTGCCGACCGACTCGATCGTCACGGAAACGCCCGTCACCGGACCGGAGCCGCTGTTGATCACCGTGCCCGTGAACGCGTAGCCGTCCTTGCCGCGCGTCGCGGTCGTGTTCGCGATCTCGACCTTTCCCTCGCCGTCGGCCGGCTTGCGCTCGCCCCCCTCGTCTCCGAGCCCGTGCGCGACCGAGTCGTCCGTCAGCGTGACGACGGACTTGCGCGTGCTCTTCTGGCGGGCGGCCTCGGCCGGCGTCATGGGCTTCATGAGGTTCGGCGTGGGCGCCGGAACGGGCGCCGCGGCGCGCGCCTTCGCCTCCGCCGTCTTCGCCTGGTCGATCTCCGCAAGGGGGACGGAGACGAGGACGCCGTCGGCCGTCGTGATGAGAGCGTTCGAGCCCTTCGTCACGACGGGTTTCTTCGTCGTGATCGAGCGGCCGTCCTTGAGCCAGATCTCATCGGCCGCGGCCGCGCCCGCCCAGACCGCGAAGACCGCCATGGCGATCAGAAGCCGTCGCATGGACCCTCCCTTTGTACGAACCGCATCCGCGATTTTACACCCGCGCGCCCGTCACGGGCCGGCTTCGAGGAGCGCGGGCGGCGCGACGACGGCTTCCCGCGTCTCGCGGTCGAAGCTCACGCGCCGCTCCGGAACCGCGTCCCAGCCGACCGGAGCGGCCCCGGGGATCTTCCCGAAGGGGGCCGCGTTGAACAGGCGGGGGAATTCCGGGGCCGGAGCGCCCGCGCTCCGGACGATGCGATGAGCCGACTTCACGGAGAGCGCGAGCTTGAGCGCCTTGATCCGGGCCCGGCCCGACGCGTCCGAGAGCTCGCCGGCGAGCGGCGCCGGCGAGCCCGCCACGTCGCCGCGCCAGGCCGTGCCGGAGGGGCCGGCGAAGCCCCACGCGACCTGCAGATCCTCGACGTCCTCCCCCGCGCGCCGCACGTCCCATCGGCCGCCCCCGACGCCCGTCGCCGCGGCGAGATACGGGTGCGGAAACGCGAGGGACGGCGGGTCGTTCGTCATCACGAAGTCCGGCGGCCTGCCTTCCTCACCCTGAGCCACGAACCAGACGAGGTCGTCGAAGACGCCGCCGGCCGACACGTCGCCGAGACGCGCGGCGGCGCCCGGATCTCCCCCGTGGTTGAGCGCGCAGGCGTCGGCGTCGGTGAAGTCGAGAACGACGTCGAGAGCCGATTCCGGCGGGCCCTCGGGCGCGGACACGACGCGCGCGACGGCCCAGCGGCCCGCGGCGTCGCGCAGCAGGAAGAACGCCTTGCGCGGCGGCGCCGCCTCGGAGAGGCGCGCCCGGACCGCCGCGGCGGCCTTCCCGGCCGGAAGGCGCACGGCCGCGGCGGCCGGCCGGGCGCGCACGCGGTCCGAGAGGAGCTCTTCCGTGCCCGCATCGCGGGCCGCGAGCGCCACGAGGGGCGAACGGATGACGCCGCGCAGCCCGATCTGGTCCGTTCCGTTCCGCACGACGACGGTGCCTCCGATCGAGGTCCTGTAGAGGTACCGTCCGGCGGACGTCGTGTTGTCCTCGACCGGCCGGAACGCGTCGGCGGCGGAGAGGCCGCCGGTGCCGGCGGCGCGGACGTCGTTCACGATCGCCCGGAGCGACGCCTCTCCGACCGAGGCCGTCCGGGAGCCCGATCCCTCGGGGGCCGCCACGCGCGTGCGCCGGTCCACGAGGCGGAGGACCAGCCAGACCGCGAGCCCGAGGACGGCGAGCGTCACGAGCAGCTCCGCGAGTGAGAAGCCGGCGGTGGGCCGGCGGGCCGGTCCCGCGTCCATGCGCGGGATCTTAGCGGGACCGGCGCCGAGCTCTTACTTGACGTCCCTCCACCAGAGCGGCTGGAAGGAAGGCGCGCCGGCCAGCGTGTTCACGGGCACGTTGACTTCCTGCAGGCCGGCCGACTGGCCGCGGCCGACGCCGGACTTGGACGCGAACAGCTTGTTCGAGGTGAGCGTGAAGCCGCTCGCCGCACCCGGGCCGGCGCCGAAGACCTGAATCTGGGCGATGGCCGGCTTGCCGCAGTTCGCCGGGATCTTGAACGTCAGGATCGCGACGTACGAGATGCCGTTGCACCCGTTGTCGGGGTCGTAGAGGAGGAACAGGGCCTGCTCCTCGCTCTTGCCCGTCTGGTCCACGATCATGATCGGCGAGGACGTGACCTGCGTGTGGAGCCCGAGCTTCGTGAAGGCCGGCGTCCCCGTGAGAGCCGGGTCGCCCGGCGGCAGGTCGATCGCCTCGGGCACCTCGCCGCCGATGCGCTGCTTGATCATGAAGACGTCGAGCGGAGACTTGCCGATCGGCACCGACGCGAAGGTGAGGTCCGTGATCTTCTTCGGGTTGACGCCGATGTAGAGGTACGGCGTGAACGACGGCAGCCCGGCCGGGAACGGGGCGAGCGGAGCGCCGCTGCGGTTCACGTTCCAGCCCGAGACCGCCGGGCTCGTCTCGTAGAGGCTGCCGCTCGCGAGAGCGTAGATCTGGCAGCCCGTCGTGCCCTGGCCCGTCGCGGAGGGCGAATAGTAGATCGGCTGCGGCACCGGGGTCTGAACGCCGGCGACGACCGGCACGGCCGCATAGTTGAGGTCGATGCCGACCCTCGTCGTCGTGGCGGCGCCGGGGAAGTCGCCCCACGTGAACCAGGCGCGGCCGTCCGTGTCGGCCTGAACCGAGAGGTTCGCGACGTTGTCGGGCAGGTACCCCGACACCTTCGTCGAGAAGAAGACCGAGTCCGCGAACGTCTGCTGGCCCACGAGCGGGCTCGGCGTGCCCGTCAGCGCGATCGCCTTCGTCTGGTTCAGCGTGCCGTCCGTGGGATCGACGATGAAGAGCGTCGCGTTCGCCTGGGCGTTGTAGAGGCTCGCGGGGTTGATGCCCGCGCCGAAGAACATCCGGCTCGTCGAGAACGTGTCCGCCGCGATCGCGGACAGGCTCCAGCTGCCGTGCAGCCCCGCGTAGTTCGAGGCGTTCTTCGTCCAGAGGATCTCGACGGGCTTCGCGGCGACGTAGTTCGGGTCGGCCGGGATGGCGGGGCTCGGCCCGACGGCGGCGCGCCCGCCATACGGATGCGTGACGTCGATCGCCGCGACCATGTCCCCCGCGGGGCCCTCGCTCAGGATGCCGACGGTCTTGTAGCCCGTCCCGAACCAGACGTCCGCGAACCGGAACGAGTTCGCCACGCCCCAGATGTGCTGGTTGAGCTCGAGCTGCTGGCCCGTGTCGGACTCGCCCGACGGGACGTTGTTGTAGAGCGCGATCTGGTTCCCGAGAAGGTTCGGCGGCAGGAGCGCGAGGATCTCGGTGCCGTCCTCGAAGTCGAACGCGTGGAGCATGCCGTCGTCCGCGCCGACCCAGGAGATCGCGCGCCGCGACACGTACGTCGCCTCGAACGGCTTGTGGTCGGCGACGTTGCCGGCCTGCTTGTAGAGGTAGGGCGGGCCCACGACCGCGGGCGTCGAGTTGATCGCCGGCCCGAGCATCCAGGCCCGCTTCTTGTTCGTGAGGGTGCCGTCGTTGCCGCGGATGAAGTCCACGACGTTCGCGGTGAAGGCCGGGTCCGCGGCGAGCGCCGCCATCTTCGCGACGTTCGCGGGCGTCGTGTCGACGGGGATCAGGATCCCCGTCGCGGGGTCCCACGTGTAGATGGCGCGCGTCGCGATCGTCGGATGCCACGGCTGCGTCGGGTTCAGGAGCACGTCACCGGCGTCCCATTTCTCGTAGCCCACCGACGCGGGCACCTTCGTCGTGTCGAGCGCGCGGAGGTGGCCGCGCCAGGACGGGTACTCCGTCGAGGGCAGCAGGACGATCGAGCCCGCCGACACCGCCGCGCCGGAAACCGGGGCGCTCGTGGAGTAGTCGCCCGTCGCGGTCGAGGCCACGATCGTGAGGAAGGCGCTCACGATGGACTTCGTGTCGAGCGCGAAGAACGCGTAGTCCTTGGTGCCTGCGGGCGTCTGGTCGAACCGGAAGTGGTTCGGGTCGGGCGGCGCGCCCGGGCCGCTCTGGTCGTTCGTGAGCGGATCGACGTGCGGCAGGTCGATGTCGCCCTTCGGCGGCGCCGGGATTTCCGTCGGGTCGTAGAGGAGGAAGCCGGCGTCCTTCTTGGGCGCGCTGGCGTCCGTGCGTCCGCGGTAGGCGATGCGGTTCAGCTCGCAGCGGCCGACTTCGGGCGCGATGCCGATCGCGTACGTGCGCGGCCGGATGATCGCGGCGCCGCCGCCCGCCGTCAGGATCGTGTTGTAAACGGCCTCGGCCGCGCCGGGCGGGTAGTTCGCGAAGTCTGTGCCGGGAACGTCGTTCTCGCACGGCGTGTTTCCGGCTGCCGCGACCCATTCGGCGTCGGGCGTCCCGCCCGTGTTGCACGTGTTCGAGAGCCCGTCCGTGCAGAGGATGACGCCCCAGGGACGCGCGCAACGCTGCTTCGGGTCGGCGGCCCAGGACGTATGGATCGACGCGCCGGCCAGCTCGATCGCGTGCTTCGTCGGCGTGCCGCCCGCGGCCGACAGGCCCGGGTGCGAACCGCTCGAGTAGTACTTGAGGCGCAGGTATTCCTCGATCGCCGTGACGTCGCCCGTGTCGTTGGAGACGATCGGGACCTTCACGTCGTAGTTCAGCGAGTCGGTGCACCAGTTCGACTGGATCGGGTTCGCCGACACGTCGGAGAACGTCATGAGACCCCAGTTGACCTGGTTTCGCGTCTTGCCGACGACGTCCGACGGCAGGAGCGTCTGCCAGTTCGGCTGGTTCGCGCCTCCGACTCCGGCCGAGGCCTGTACGGTGATCGGCAGGCCGCCCCGCGTCGTCCAGGTGGCCGGGAACGCGAGCGGCGTGCCCGTGATCCCGGGAATCGAGTTGCCGGTCAGCGCCTCGGCCGTGAGGTCGTAGACGGGGAGCGGCGGCCCCGGGTCGAGGCCGTAAATGATGTCGAGGCCGGGCGCCTTGCCGTAGCCGTAGTTGAGCGTCCACGACCAGTCGACGATCTCGCCGGCGCCGTCGGCCGGGCCGATCGTGTACCAGATCCCGGGGTGCTCGCCGTCCGGATCGCCCGGCTTGGGCGCGGCGCACGCGGGGCCGCCCTTGAGGAAATCGTTGCAGTTGTGGTCGTACGCGAACGTCGTGGCCGCGGCCGCGGGCGGGTTCGTGTAATCCCACGCGCCCGCGTTCGGCGCCCCGGTCCAGTCGACGCTGTGGGCGATCGGGTCCGGCCAGTCGTCCTGCGCGCCGCCGCCCGGCGCCTTGAAGCTCTTCTGGATCGTGACCGAGTTGCCGAGCGCGTTCTTCAGCGTCGCGAGGCGCGACGGGCGGTCCCAGTGCAGCGCGTACTTCCAGCGGTGACAGCCGGCCTGCCCCGAGGGGAAGGGCGTCGGCGTGGGCGTCGCCGGCGCAAGGAGCGCGGCGAGGCCGAACCGGGCGGCTCCGCCGCCGGCCATCGCGACGACCGCGACGGGCTGCGGGAGCCCCCACTTCGGGGCCGGCGTCGGCGCGGGGCGCGCCGAGGCGATGCGCTCTTCGAACCGCTCCCCCGGCCTCACGAGCGGGTCGCGCGGCAGGTCGAGGAACGACTTCGTCTTCGTGAACGTCGGCGTGATCGTCGGGGTCGGCGTCGTCGTCGGCGTATCCGTCGGCGTCCCGGTCGCCGTGAACGTGTAGGTGTACGTCTGCGTGACCGTCGGCGTGGTCGTCGGAGTCGACGTCGGCGTCGACGTCCGCGTGCTCGTGGACGTCGGCGTCGCCGAGGGCGTCTTCGTGGGCGTGTTCGTGCCCGTCGCCGTCTTCGTGGGCGTCGGAGTCGACGTCGGCGTCACCGAGGGCGTGGACGTGGACGTCGGCGTGACCGTGGACGTGAACGTGATGGTGAACGTGGGCGTGCTCGTCGGCGTGGGCGTCTTCGTCGGCGTCGACGTCGGCGTCGCCGTCGACGTGAACGTGTTCGTGGGCGTCGACGTGGGCGTGTTCGTCGACGTCGGCGTGATCGTGGGCGATTTCGTCGACGTGGGCGTGATCGTCGGCGTGTTGGTCGGCGTCCCCGTGAAGGTCTTCGTCGACGTGGGCGTGCTCGTGTTCGTCGGCGTCACCGTTCTCGTCGGCGTGATCGTGGGCGTGATCGTCGACGTGGGCGTGATCGTGGGCGTGATCGAGGGCGTGAACGTCAGGGTGAAGGTCGTCGTGGACGTGTACGTGAACGTCGGCGTCGGCGTCCGCGTCGGCGTCCTCGTCGGCGTGTTCGTCGGCGTCGGCGTGATCGACGGCGTGAACGTCCTCGTGAACGTCGGCGTATTCGTGGACGTCGGCGTCACCGAGGGCGTCGAGGTGCTCGTGGGCGTGTAGGTCTTCGTCGGCGTGTTCGTGCCCGTGGGCGTCTTCGTGGACGTCGGCGTGATCGATGGCGTGTTCGTGCGAGTCGGCGTTGCGGACGGCGTCATCGTCCCCGTCCACGTCGGCGTGCTCGTGGACGTCGGCGTGTTCGTCGGCGTGACGGACGGCGTGAACGTGGAGGTCGACGTCGACGTCGGGGTCCACGTGGGGGTCTTCGTGGACGTCGGCGTCGACGTCGACGTCGACGTGTACGTGGGCGTCGGCGTCGAGGTCGGCGTCGGCGTGGACGTCGGCGTGGACGTCGAGGTCGGCGTGGAGGTCGAGGTCGACGTGGCGGTCGGCGTGTTCGTCGGCGTGGACGTCGCCGTGTCGGTCGGGGTGAACGTGTACGTGGGGGTCGCCGTGGACGTGAACGTGAACGTCGTCGTGAACGTGGGCGTGTTCGTGGATGTCGGGGTCGCCGTCGGCGTGGGCGTGGCGCCCGGGCTGTTGTCGAGGCAGGTGACGTTCCAGACGAGTCGGCCGACGGAATCCTCCCCTTCCGTGAGGAGGTTGCCGTACACGTCCAGCTTCATGGAGCCGCTGATGTCCTGGAGGATGAGGAGGTTCGCGCGGAGGAGCTGCGCCGTGATCTGGCGGAGGGGGTCGAAGCCCTCGGTCGCGGCCGCGGGCGCCGAGCCGGCCCCGCCGAACGCCATGACGGCGAGAAGCAGGAACGCGCAGGCGCGCCGGAGGCGGTCGGGAATGCGGAACGGCGCTCGTCGCATCAGCGGCCCTTCTTCTGGGCGGTGCCGGTCCCGCCCGCGTTCAGGTTCTTCTGGCTGCTCCCGAAGGCGCCGCCCGTCGTGAGCAGGAGCTGCTCCTCGAGAATGCGCGTCAGCGTCGTGCCGGCCGTGAGCGTGACGGTCCCGACGGACACGACGTTGATGACCCCGTCGTTGTCCACCGTGGCGTCTCCCGACGCGTCGTCCACGTTGTTGCGGACGTAGAGGGAGTACGTCGCGCGGTCGACGACGGGCGTCCCGGCGACGACGGGGACGGGGACGTTGTAGAACTTCTGCTGCGCGATGCCGAGGGGTGTGAGGCACACGGCCGTCGAGATTCCCGTGAGGTCGAGCGGGATGGCGGTGTAGCCGCCGCCCGGCACCGTCAGGACCGGCGTCGAGCCGGTCTGAAGGAGGTTCGTCAGCGAGACGGGCGCGCACGTCCCGGAGAGGTCCGAGAGGCCGGAGAGGATCACCTCGGCCCGGCGCAGCCCCGAGTCGGCGGCATAGAAGCCGGCCTTCGTGATGCGCGTGTTGCCGGAGAGCCGGTCCTCCATCGACGTGAAGTACGCGATCCCGACGCCCACGATCGTCAGGACGAGGAGCACCAGGATCACGGAGACGAGCGCGCTGCCCCGTTCCTTCATCGTCAGCTCCCGAGCGTCCGGTTGCGGAGAAGCATCGTGGACGTGGCGCGATAGTGGTCGAAGAGGTCGTAGAGCGGCCGCAGGGGGGCCAGCGTGTCCATCGTGACCGGGTGGTTCTCGGACGCGGGCCGGAAGTGCTGGCTCGTCGTCGTCGTGAGCACGTCGGTGACGTTCACGTTCGTGAGCTGGCGGGCCCCGATCGAGATCCGCGGCGAGCGGGCCGTGATCGAGAACCTGAGGCCGATGACGCCCGTGACGTCGAGCGCCTCCTGCGTGACGGCGCCCGGCCCGGCCTGCGGGGGGACGCGGTTGTCGCAGGCCGCGACGTTGCAGCGCGCGCCGGCGTTCGCCTGGCTGATCGTCTGGCCCGCGGTGTTGTTCCAGATGTCGCCGTTCGCGTACACGTATGCCACCTGCAGGTCCTCGACGTTCTCCATGACGTTCACGAACTCGACCCCCGGGTTGTCCGTGTTCGGGTTGAAGAGGCCGATCTTCTGCTGAAGCTTCGGGAGGTTGTCGACCGGGTCGGTCCGCACGCGGAACGAGATGAACTGGAGGCCCGTGACGAGAGAGACGGGATCCGAGAACGCCGCCACGCCGCCGTTCGGCGGGGCGGGCAGCGTGGCGGACTGGATGACCGCCTGGACCAGGATGTTCCTGTAGGTCGTCACGTCGGCGCAGTTCGAAGAAATGTAGCCGGCGGCGGGGATCTGGAAATACGACCACTCCCCGTTCGTGTCCTCGAACATGAGAAGGGCGCTGTTCGCGCCGTCGAAGCCCGTCGCCGCCTTGAACTGGGCCATGTTCGTCACGTCGTCGGTCCCGGCGGGCCCTCCGCAACCCACGCGGAAATTGACGCGGATGCTCTTGGCGCCGGCGGAAAACCCGGGGAAGGGCGCGGAGACCCGGTACTTCGCCGGGTTGATGGGCGCGACGAGCGTGATGACGTCCGTCCCGATGTCCCCGAACTTCGTCGTGACGTTCGGCGTCGTGACCGCGTTGCCCGGCTCGGCCCCCGTGAGGTTGTCGTAGGACGCCTGGAGGACGCTGCCGTTCAGGTTGTAATACGTGATCAGGGCGTTCGGGTTGTTCTGGACGTCGTTGACGTCCGACGCGCTCGCGACGTAGTACGAGAGATATTCGGTGGCGCGGCGCGCAGCCTGCCTCGGCAGCATGAAGAACTGCTGGCGTTCCGCGAAGGCGCGCATCTGGAAAAGCATCGTCATCGCGACCGTCAGGACGATGACGAGGAGCAGCAGCGACACCATCGCCTCGATGAGCGTGAAGCCGCGGCGATTATGGGAACTGCGCCACATAGTCCACTCTCTTGCCGCTCTTGAGGTCGACGCCGAAGTACCGGGTCGCCGTCGCGACGTCCGTCGGCGTCGCCGAGACGGTGATGACCCACATGTTCTGGCAGCCGCTTGGTCCACAGGGATTCGGCGGCCCGTCCCGTCGGATCGTGTACGAGATCTTGTACGGGCCGTTCTCCTGCTCCATGACGTTCGCGCCGGCCGGCCCCCAGTAGCCCCAGGTCGCGGCCGACTCGGCCTGGTTGTAAGGCAGGAACGACTTCGAGACGTCGCCGAGCACGTCCGGAAGCGCCCCGGGAATCGTCATCGCCGTGCCGCCCACGTGCCCGCTCTCCGTGATGGCCGGCGGCGTCGTGGAGCCCTGCCGCGTGAGGTGGTAGAAGAGCCGGACGTTCTCGACGACCTGCTGGCACTTGAAGAGCATCTGCGTGCGCGCGGCCGAGCCCTTGTTGATGATGAGCGAGACGGAGAACATCTGGAGGATCCCGACGAGGACGAGCGCCATGATCGTCATCGCGAGCAGGACCTCGATGAAGCTCGACCCGCGCGTCGTCCGCTTCATCTCATCCCCCCTGCTGGTCCACCCAGACGGCCATGGGGTCCGTCGGGTTGCCCGTCGTCGTCTGTTTGCGGACGCGCACGCTCCACACGGGGTTGATGCTCAGGACGTAGCGCGTCGCCGGCATGTAGGACCGGTTCACGACGTCCACGTGCGCGAGGACGAGCGTCGCCTCGCCGGCGATCTGGCGCCCCGTCGTGACGTCGATGGCCCGTCCCTGGAAGTCGCACATGATCGCGCGGCCGACCGTCCAGTCGGTGGAGTTGTTCGACCAGCGGACCGACTGGATCTGCGTGATGTCCCCGGTGGACAGGCAGAATTCCTGCGAGACGCCCGTGACGCCTTTGACGCCCGTCTTGCCGGTCACGACGATGTCGTACTCGTCGAGCAGGAGGTCCGGGGATGCAACCGTGGCCGGGTTCGCGGCGGCGTCCATCGTCCCGTTGCCGTTCGCGTCGCCGATCAGCCGGATCGGGAGGTAGCGCACCGACGCGGTGTTCACGAGCGGCCCGACCTGGACGAACGTGACCATGTTGCGGCGCTGCATCTCGGGCAGCGCGCGCTGCATCAGAACCTTGACGTCCGTCGAGGCGCTCTGGAATTTCTGCCCCTTCCACGCGCGGGCGATCCCGCCCCCCCCGATGATGAAGACGATCGCGAGGATGAAGATCACGACGAGGAGCTCGACGAGCGAGAAGCCGCTCCTTCCGCGGGAGGCGGAGGGGCCGTTCACGGGGCGGCGGCAGGGTTCCGGAAGGCTCATCGTCATGGTTTCCCGCTCCCTTCTACGCGAGGTTCGTGCCGGGGCCTGACCAAGGATCGCAACTCATTGTCGCACAAGGCCCTTCTCGACGGGCTGCGCGCGCCGGCCGCAGCGTCGGCGTCCTGTCAGGTGACACTTTTCGTAACACCGGAAGGGCCGCCGGGGCGGGGCGGCGCCGGCGGTCGGCGGCCGCCGGGGGCGGTCGGCTACGATAGCGGCACGATGGAGCCCGGGACGACGTGCTAGAAAAGCTGCGCGGGCTTCGGTCGGAACCGGCGTTCATCGTGGCGCTGCGCGAGCACAAGTGGTCGAGCGAGGACCAGAAGAAGGACCTGCTCGAGAAGTTTCAGGCGCTCCCGAAGCCCGACGTCGAGTGGGTCGCGTGGACGGCCGTCGACTCCGTGCCCGAGATCCGCGCGGCCGGCCTCGCGATCCTGAAGCGCCGCCACGACCGCGCAGGCCTCGAGGCGCTCGTCCCGCACCTGAAGACGCGCTCGGAGGCCGTGCGCCGGGCCGTGATGCGCTTCCTGAAGGAGCTCGCGGGCCCCCAGCTCGGGCCCTTTCTCCAGGAAGTCGCCTCGCGCGGCGATGATTTCGCCCGCCTCGCGGCGCTCGAGCTCGCGCGCGAGCTGCCGGCGCAGGTCGCGTTCGACATCGCGCGGCGCGTCCTGACCGCTTCGAACCCCACGGTGCGCGCGCGCGCCCTGAAGGCCGTCAGCGAGATGAACTTCGAGGGAAGCGCCGACGTCGCGGCCAGCCTCGCGGTGCCGCTCCTGCAGGACGAGAACGAGGAGATCCGCTACTCCGCGCTCGCGGTTCTCGAGAAGAACCCGAACGAGAGCTACTTCCCGGACGTGCTGCAGATGGCGCGCACGGGCGGCGGGCGCGTCATGGAGGCGTCGTTCGGGGCGCTCAAGAAGCTCCTCGCGGCGGCGAAGCAGGACCACACGCCCGAGATCGTCCCGCTGCTCGCCGACGGCAACTCGCTCGTGAGGAACGGCACGGTCGGCCTCCTCCTCCCCTACGCGCCGGACCTCCTCGCGCGGCGGATCCTCGAGCACTTCCGCGGCTCCTACGTCTGGGTGCGCGACCGGGCCGTCGAGACGGCGCGCGACGGGCTGCCGGGCTTCGTGAACGCGCTCCTCGTGCTCACGCGCGACCCCGACCCCGCCTTCGCGAAGGCGGCCTCGGAGATGACGCTCGCCCTGGCCGACGCCAAGGCGCTGCCGGTCTGGATCTCCCTTCTCGACGACAAGGACATCTGGGTCAAGACCCGCGCCCTCGAGACGCTCGGCCGCCTCGGCAAGGGCGACGACGCCGTCCTCACGCGCGTCCTCGGCGCCCTGCGCGACCCCGAGCTCGCGATTCCGGCCGTCTCCGCGCTCGGCGACCTCGGCGACCCGCGCGCCGCCCAGCCGCTTCTCGACGCGTTCAAGGCCGCCGTCACGCAGCCCGACGTCCAGATGGAGATCCTCGACGCGATGGCGAAGCTCGCGTCGGACGAGAAGATGCAGACCCAGATCGCGGGGATCTGCGCGCGCGTGGCCCAGATGCCCGCCCTCGACGGCAAGGTGCGCGAGAAGGCCCGCCGGACGGTCGGCATCCTCAAGGGGACCGAGGCGCGGGACGCGCTGCCCGAGGTCGAGGCCGAGGTCCAGACGGTCGAGCTCGCCGGGAACGACTCGGCGCGCCTCGTCGAGTACCTCGCGGACACCGTCAAGCGCGGCGCCTCGGACCTCCATCTCGCGACCGGCTTCGTCCCGCACCGCCGCCAGCAGGGCGTCCTCGAGCCGGTCGACGCCCCGGTCATGACGCGCGCCCGCGCTTCGCAGCTCATCCGCGAGGTCCTGCCGGAGGACGACTGGAAGCGCCTCGAGAAGGAGCGGCAGATCGACGTCTGCCTCAAGCTCCCCGGCCTCGGCCGCTTCCGCGCGAACTTCTTCTCGCAGCGCGGGGGATTCGACGCGTGCTTCCGCGTCGTCCCGAAGACGGTCCCGACGATCGAGGAGATCGGCCTTCCGGGCCCGACCGTGGCGGACATCCTGAAGCTCACGCAGGGGCTCGTGCTCGTGACGGGGCCGTCGGGCTGCGGGAAGTCGACGACGCTCGCGGCCCTCATCGACCGGATCAACGAGACGCGGCCGTGCCACATCATCACGGTCGAGGACCCCGTCGAGTTCGTGCACCTGAACAAGGAAGCGCTCGTGAACCAGCGGCAGGTGCCGCACCAGACGGCCTCCTTCGCGCGCGCCCTCAAAGCCGCCCTGCGCGAGGACCCCGACGTCATCCTCGTGGGAGAGATGCGCGACCTCGAGACGATCTCTCTCGCGATCACGGCCTCCGAGACGGGCCACCTCGTTCTCGGGACCCTCCACACGACGAACGCGCCCTCGACCGTCGACCGCGTCATCAGCTCGTTCCCCCCGGGGCAGCAGGGCCAGATCCGCGTCATGCTCGCGGACTCGCTGAAGGCCGTGATCTCGCAGGCGCTCCTGCCGCGGCGCGGCTTCGCCGGGCGCGTGGCCGCGTTCGAGATCCTGCGCACGACCCCCGCCGTCGCCGCGCTCATCCGCGAGGGCAAGACCCACCAGATCCCGTCCGCGCTCCAGACGGGCCAGCTCGTCGGCATGTGCACGATGGACCAGTCCCTCATGAAGCTGTGCGAAGAGGGCAAGGTGGACCCGGAGCTCGCGATGGAGAAGGCCGTCAAGAAGGAGCCGTTCGAGAAGCTCCTCGCCGAGGAAAGGCAGGCGCTCGAATGAACTCCTCCGTCCACGCGGGCGTCAATCGCGTCGACAAGCTCCTCCGGATCATGGTCGACAAGAAGGCGTCGGACCTCCACCTCGCCGTCGGCTCGCCGCCCATGGTCCGCGTGGACGGCGACCTCGAGCGCCTCAAGTGGCGCACGCTCACCGAGGAGGAGTTCGAGAGCCTGCTCGTGCCGATCGCCCCCGAGAAGCCGCTGCGCGAGTGGCGCGCGACCGGCGACACGGACTTCGCGTACGCGATGGGAGAGATCGCGCGCTTTCGCGTGAACCTCTTCCGGCAGGAGCACGGCTCGGGGGCCGTCCTGCGCATGATTCCGCCGCGCGTCCTCGCGATCGAGGAGCTCGGCCTCCCGGCGCTCGTCGCGAACGTCGCCCGCATCACGCGCGGCCTCGTCCTCGTGACCGGCCCGACGGGCTCGGGCAAGTCCACGACGCTCGCGGCGCTCCTCGACTGGATCAACCGGACGCGCGCCGCCCACATCATCACGATCGAGGACCCCGTCGAGTTCATCCACCGGCCCTCGAGGTCCGTCATCTCGCACCGCGAGCTCGGCTTCGACACGCCGACGTTCTCGGGCGCCCTCAAGGCGGCGCTGCGCGAGGACCCCGACGTCGTCCTCGTCGGCGAGCTGCGCGACCTCGAGACGATGTCGATGGCGCTGCAGGCCGCCGAGACCGGCCTCCTCGTCTTCGGAACCCTCCACACGAACTCCGCCGCGAAGGCGGTCGACCGCCTCATCGACAGCTTCCCGGCCGAGGAGCAGGAGCAGGTGCGCACGGTTCTGGCCGAGGTCCTGAAGGGCGTCGTCGCGCAGGTGCTCCTCAAGAAGAAAGGCGGCGGGCGCGCCGCCGCGTTCGAGGTGCTCCGCGGCTCGTCCGCGCTCTCGAACAACATCCGCGAAGGCAAGACCGCGATGATCTCGACGCTCATCCAGACCGGCCGCAACGCGGGGATGATCGGGATGGACCAGAGCCTCGCCGACCTCGTCGTCGCGGGGACCGTGGAGTCGGAAGAAGCCTTCGAGAAGGCGCTCGACAAGGACCAGTTCCGGGGCCTTCTCGACAAGCGCACGAAAGCCGCCGCCAAGCCGGCGCCCGCCGCGCCCGCCGCGCTCTGACGCCTCAGCGCGCCGCGGGCAGAGAGAGGACGAAGCGCGCGCCGCCGAGGGCGGCGGACCTCTCGACCGAGACGCCGCCGCGGTGGAGCGCCGCGATCTTCGCGACGAGTGCGAGCCCGAGTCCGGTGCCCGCCTCCTTCGTCGAGTAGAACGGGACGAAGAGCTTGGAGGCCGACTCGTCCGGCACTCCCGGCCCGTCGTCCTCGACGGCGATGCGGACCGTTCCCGCCCCCGCGTCCCCCGACAGGACGACGCGGCCGCCGCCGGGCCGGCCGAGCGCCGCCTCGCACGCGTTCTTGACGAGGTTCACGAGGGCGCGCTTGACGAGCGCGGCGTCGGCCTCGGCCGGCGCGAACGTCCCCGCGACGGAGACGTCCACGGCCGGGGTGATCACCTTCTGCTCGGCGGCGATCTCCCGCGCGAGCGCGCCGAGGTCGCAGGGCGCCGTCTCGAGCCGCTCGGGCTTCGCGAAAAAGAGGAAGTCCCCCGTCACGCGCGCGACGTGCTCGGCCTCGGCCTGGATCGCGTCGAGATGCCGCGCGCGGGCCGCGGTGTCGTCCGTCCGCGCCGCGAGGCGCGCCCAGCCGAGGATCGTCCCCGTCGCGTTGCGGAATTCGTGTGCGATGCCCGCAGACATCTCGCCGAGCGCCGCGAGCTCGCGCCGCGACGACACCTCGCGCTCGAGCCTGCGGGTCTCGGTCCGGTCCTCGACGAAGAGAAGCGCCCCGAGGACGTTCTGTTCCGCGTCGAGGATCGGGACCGCGATCACCTCGAGGAGGCGCCCGCCGGTGTCGTCGCCGAGCGCGAACTCGGTCGAGAGCGTCGGCGCGCCCGCCCGGGCCTTCTCGGCGGCGGACGCGAGAACCGGGACGTCGAGGAGCGCCTCGGCGGCCGGGCGCCCCACGTCGGCGTCCCCGAGGCCGAGCACCGCGCGCGCCGGGCCGTTCGCCTCGGCAAGCCGTCCCGCGGCGTCCACGACGAGGAGGCCGCCCGGGTGCGAGCGCACGAGCGTCTCGGCCGTCACGGCCAGCGCATCGGCGCGGAGCTGTTCGGAGCGCCGAAGCTCCTCGAGCTCGACCGTGCGGTTGCGGAGAGCCTCGAGCGTGCGCGCGAACGTCTGCGCGGCGCCCTCGGCCTCGTCCCGCGCGGCGCGGGGGACGGCCTCCGGCACGAGGTCGCCGGCGCCGCGCGCCGTCTCCGCGATGGCGTCGATCGGCGCCATGAGCCGCCTGAGAAACGGGACGACGAGGACGACGAGGACGGCCGCCGCGGCCGGAACCGCGACGAGGACGATGCGCGCGTTGCGGCGAACGGCCGCCACGTCGGGGTCGTTCCACGCGACGCGCAGGACGCGCCCGTCGCCCGGAAGCGGCGCGAGCACGACCGGGCCTTCTCCCGCGTCGCGCACGAGCGGCTCGGTGGCCGCGAGGTCCTCGGCGGCGAGGCGCACGGGAGCCTCGCCCGCGCCCGGAAGATACGGGGCGTCGACGAGCCGCGAGCCGCGCGCGTCGTAGAGGGCGGCGCTCCGCGCGCCGCCCTCGCGCAGCGCGCGCCCCGCTCCGGCGTCGTCGGCCAGCGACCGCACGGGGCTCCCTCCCGCCGCGAGGGCGCTGGCGGCCGAGCGCGTCTCGCGCACGAGGCGCCGCTCGTTCTCCGCGACACCCCACGTCGTCGTGTTGCGGAGGACGACGGCCGCGGTGCCCGCGAGAAACAGCAGCGTCACGAGGCCGCCCAGGATCACGTTGCGCACCTCGCGCTCGAACGAGCGGCTCGTCACGGCAGGAGCCTCGACGGAAACGGCGCCCACGTGCCGAAGAGCGACTCCAGAGCCGGCCGGCCGAACGCGAACGCGAGAACCGCGCCCGCCGCGAGGAAGACGCCGAACGGAACGTCCACGCGCGCGAGGAGGACGAGGAGGCCCGCCGGCGTCGGCGCGGCCCGGCCCGCAAGCACGCGGAAGAAGTCGGCGCCGTCGTCCACGGGCAACCGGCCCGAGGCCGAGCCTTTGCCGCCGCGGGCGCGGACCCGCGCGCGCCGGACGAACGCGAGGAGACGGCCCGCCGTGCGCCGGTCCGCCGCGACTCTCTCCCCGACCGACGCGGCGCCCGGGATCTCGCGCCAGCGCGCGCCCGCGGCGACGAGTCTTCCGTCGTCGCCCACGAGAAGGCCGCCCGAGCGCGCGAGCGCGGACGCGTCGGACGCGTCGCGCTTCGCGGCGCCCAGGGCGAGCGCCCATCTCACGCGGCGGACGAGAGCCGCGCCTCCCGCCACCGCGGTCCCGGAGAGCGAGGCGAAGAAGAGCGTCAGGAAGACCCCCGCGGGGCCGGTGAACGCCCCTGCCATCGCGAGCATCTTGACGTCCCCGCCGCCCATTCCGTCCCCTCCGCGCACGGCGGCGTACGCGCGCCGGACGAGCTCGAGGAACGCGGCGCCCGCCGCGGCGCCGAGCGCGGCCTCCACGAAGTGGCCGTGCGCGGAGAGGAACGCCTCACCGGGCGCGGCGGCGGCGCGGTCGCGCACGGCCGCGACGAGGAGGCCGAGCCCGAGGGTCCCGAGCGTGACCTCGTCCGGGAGCGTCCGCGTCTCGAGGTCCGTCGCCACGAGGATCAGGCACGCCAGGCCGAGAAGCGCGCCGCCTGCCGCCACCGGCGTCGGTCCCCACAGGAGCGCCGCGCCGGCGAAGATCGCCGCGCCGGCCGCCTCCACGAGCGGGTAGCGCCGCGAGATCGGGGCGCGGCAGGCGCGGCACCGGCCCCCGAGAACGAGCCACGAAAGGACGGGGACGTTGTCGTGCCACGCGACGCGCACCCCGCATTTCGGGCACCGCGACGGCGGGTGGACGATGGACTCGCCGCGCGGGAGGCGGTGGATGCAGACGTTCGCGAAGGAGCCCGCGACGGCGCCGACGGCGCCGAAGAGAACGACGAGGGCCGCGTCCGGGATCCCCGTCACGCGCCGTCCTCCTTCCGGCCCGCGAGGACGAGGCCGAGGAGGACGAGGAGCGACGCCCCGGAGACGGCGGCGCCTGCGCGGAACGCCGCCGGCCGGTACGTGAGCGTGAGGGTGTGCTCGCCGGCCGGGACCGCGACCGCCATGAGCGCGAGATCGCAGCGGCGGAGCGGGACGCGCGCACCGTCCAGCCGCGCCTCCCATCCCGCATCCCACGAGCGCGTGACGACGAGCGTCGCCGCCTCGGACGTCGCCGTCTCGACCGCGAGCGTCTCGGGTTCGTCCTTCGTCACCTTCGCGACCGCGTAGCTGCGGGCGCCGCGCCGCGGAGGGACCGCCCCGGCGCCCGGCGCGAGAAGCGCGCGCGCCTCCGGGTCGAACGTGCGGTCCGAGAGCGCACGGAACGCGGAATCGTCGTCGAGCACGGCCGCCTCGCGCGCGAAAAACACCCGTCCGAGCGGGCGCTCGAGCGCGTAGCGCAGGACGTCCCCGGACCGCCGGTCGAGGCGCGCTCCCGGCATCGCCGCCGGGAATGGCGTCACGACGCGCCGCACGTCCGCGAGACCGAGGAGCGCACCGGCGTCGCCGCCGGACAGCGCGGCGCCGAGAAGCCGCGTTCGCCACGGATTGGAGATCGGCGACGGCGACGCGGCCGACGCGAGGCCGAGCGGGAGCGAACCGTAGCCCGCGAGCGCCGCATGGGCGCGGCGGGCGGAGTCGGCCGACCACCCCGGCCCGAGCCACGTCCGGAGGAGCGCGCCGTCCGACACGACCGGAAAGACGCGGCCCGCCGCGCCGGGCGCGAGGTCCGCGACGACGCCCGGCACGCCCGCGAGGTCCGCGGCCGGCACGCCCGCGAAGACGTCGCGCGCGCCCAGCGGGAGCGGGAGGGCGACGCAGAGGACGAGGAGCGCGCCGCCGTGGGCGCGGGAGGGCACGCCGGGTTCGCGGGCGCGTCTCAGGAGAACGACTCCGGCCCCCGCGGCCGCGAAGGACGCCCATGCGGCGATCGAAGGAACTCGCCGTTCGGCGGCGGCGAAGGCGGCGAGAACGCCGAGCGCGCCGAGCGCGAGCGCCGCCGAGAGGAGGAGCGGCGTTCTCCCGGGCGGCTCGGCCTCGACCCCGTCGCGCCTCGGCCACCTCATGAGGTGCCCGTCCCGCCAGCCGTCGAGGCCCGCGCCCGCCGCCGCCGCGAGCGCGACGTGCGCGAACACGAACCAGCGCGCCGGAAAGCGCACGCCCCGGGCCCACCCGCCGTCCCACAGCAGCGGCACGAGGCCTCCGCGCGCGCCAAGCGCGAGGACGACGCCGAACGCCGCGAGCGCGAGGAGCGCGAGGAGAAGACGCGGGCGCGCCGCGAAGCCCGCGCCCGCCGCCGCCGCGAGGAGGAACGGCAGGGGCCCGAGGGCGAGCGTCGCGAGGTAGCCGCCGCGGCCCGGCCCGGCGCGGCGCGGCGCTTCGGGCGCCGGGGGCACGGCGAGATCGGCGAGATCCGCGCGGCCGACCGGGCGCGCGAGAGCCTCGGCCCGGGTCGCGCCCGCGATCCGCCCCGTCGACGTCACGAGGACGAGGAACGGCCCGAGCGCGGCCGCCGCGAGCCCGAGCCCGAGGACGAGGCCCCAGCCCGCGCGAAGAGCCGCCCGGGCCCTCGCCGCCGGCCGCGTCGAGTCTTCGCCGCGCGTCACGACCGCGAGGAGCGCGGCGGCAGAGGCTCCCGCGGCCGCAAGCGCGGGCTCGCCGCCGAGGAAGGCGAGCGCCACCGCGAGCGCGAAGAGGGCGGGCGTCGCTCCGCGCACGGCGCGGCGCGCCCCGAGGAAGAGCCACGGCAGGAAGGCCGCCGTGCAGAAGTTGTTGTAGACCGGCGCGAGCGACAGGAACGCGCCGCCCCCGGCGAAAACCGCCGCGCCCGCGAGCGCGCCCGCGCGGGACGTGCCGAGGTCCGACAGCCAGGCCGCCATCCCGGCCGCCGCAACGGCGAGGTGCAGGGCGATCGCGAGGAGGGGTCCCGCAGCGCCGCCGAGGAGGAACGGGAGGTCGCCCGGGTAGAGGACGCCCGTCTGCAGCTGCGCGAGCCACGGCTCGCCACAACCCGAGAGCGGGTTCCAGAGTGGAAGGCTCCCGGCCGCCCACCGCGCGGCGGTGTAGGCCTTCATGGGCCAGAAGAAATCCGCGAGGTCGCCGCGCGCCGGGACGAGCCCGGCGAGGGCGCCGGGGCCGAGGAGGGCGGCGGCGAACGCGAGCCCGAGCGCGCCGCCGAGCAGCGCCGTCCGTCCCATCGCCTTGCCCCGCTTCACTGCAGGGATTCTAGGCGCGCGCAGACCGCTCCAAAAGAAAAGAGCCCCCGTGAGGGGGCTCTTCAGGCCGAAGCGGGAGGACTTACCGCTGCGCGCCCGCGGGGTACTGAACGAACTGACCGTTCACGAAGATGATGTCGTTGTTGAAGTCCGTCGTCTCGCCGCCGATGGCGGCTTCGGTCGCGCCGTTCTTGCCGCCCGACGCGATGCCGTAGAGCTGGCCGGTGCTCGAGTAGAAGAAGTACGACTGCCAGCCGTCTGCCATCGGGAGAACGCGGATGTACGTGGGCGTGACCTGCCCGCTGAAGCTCGTCCCGACGCCGCCCGTGTTGAACGTGATCGACCCGAACGTGATGCCGGTCGGGAGCGAGTAACCCGCGGCCGCCGGGTAGTGGTTGAAGTCGACGGCGTAGGCCTCGGCGGCCGTGCCGGCCGAGCGCATGTCACCCATCGTCCTCTTCTGCTTGGCGCGCTGGATGGCGTTGAGCAGGTTGGGAATGGCGATCGCGACGATGATGCCGATGATCGCGACGACGATCAGAAGCTCGATGAGCGTGAAACCCTTCTGGTTCCTTTTCATTTTGGATCAACCTCCACTCGCCTCTCCTTCAAGAGCCGTGCCGTGCCCCGATCTCTCGCATTTTCAGTATTTGAAGCAGGCCGGCGCCCGTGAGGACCTCCCCGTGACGAATTTTTGTCGGGGGGACGAGGGGAACCATACAGCGATTGTCACCCGGCCGCCCCCGGCGATCAGCGCTGGGCGCCCTCCGGAAACTGCACGAACGCTCCGTCCACCAGGATGATGTCGGCGTTGAAATCCGAGGTCGGGCCGTAGACGGGAGACGTCTGCGGGACGCCGTCGGCGCCGCCCGAGCGGACCAGGTAGTCGCCGCGCAAGGCGCTCGCGCCGTAGAGGTACCAGGAGTTCCAGCCGTCCGAGAGCGGCGTCACCCGGATGTACGTGGGGCTGAGGACTCCGGCGGCCGTTCCGAGCGTGGCCGTGGGCAGGGAAAGGCCCGTGGGCAGCGCATAGCCCGCGGCGGCCGGGTAGTAGTTGAAGTCCGTCATGTAGGCCTCGAGGGCCGTCGAGACGCTCTTGATGTCCGCCATCGAGCGCTTCTGCTTCCCGCGCTGGATCGCGTTGATCATGTTGACGATCGAGATCGCGACGATGATTCCGATGATCGCGACGACGATCAGCAGCTCGATCAGCGTGAAGCCTCGCGCGTCGGTCCGCCGTGTCCTCAATCGCGCCTCTTTCTCTCCGGTCTCCCCCGCACTTAAACAAGATCCGTGCCTCGGGTCCGACGCGGGCCCTAGAATCCCCGCAGGTGATCCCGAGGCCTCCGTTTTCGTCCGGGCTTTCCCTGGAACGCGAGCTCGCCGAGTTCGAGGCGTTGAAGCCGCGCCTCCTCGAGGTCTGGGACTCGATTGCGGGCCGCGACGAGGAGCCCCACACGTCGGTCGTGGTGCCCTCCCTGACGCTCGACCAGGCCGAGTTGACGAAGCTGGACGGAGCGAGCTTCTACGAGGAGCGCCTCCTTTTCCTCCTGATCCGCCTGCGCAACCCGCGGGCGCGCGTCGTCTTCGTGACCTCGCAGCCGGTCCACCCGCTCGTCCTCGAGTACTACTTCCAGCTCCTCGTCGGCATCCCCGCGAGCCACGCCCGGAGCCGGCTCACGCTGCTCTGCGCGCACGACGCCTCGCCCCGGTCGCTCACCGAGAAGATCCTCGAACGTCCGCGGCTCATCGAGCGCGTCCGCGCGGGCATCCCCGACCGTTCGCGCGCCTACCTGACGGTCTTCAACTCGACCCCGCTCGAGAGGCGGCTCGCCGTCCTCCTCGGCATCCCGCTGAACGGCGTCGACCCGGCGCTCAGCCACTTCGGCACGAAGTCCGGCAGCCGGAAGGTCTTTCGCGAGGCCGGGATCGCGTGCCCGGACGGCTACGAGGACCTCCGGGACGACGCGGATCTCGAGGCGGCCCTCGTCGATCTCAAGCGACGCAACCCCGCGCTCCGGAAGGCGGTCGTGAAGCTGAACGACAGCTTCTCGGGCGAGGGCAACGCGATCTTCCGCTATCCCGACGGGCCGCCCGACACCGCCGCCGTCCGCGAGCGGCTTCCGCAGCTCGAGTTCTCGGTGGGGTGGGAGACGTGGGACGACTTCCACGCGAAGTTCCGCCGCATGGGCGGCATCGCCGAGGAGTTCCTCGAGGGGACGATGAAGACGTCGCCCTCCGTCCAGGTCCGCACGGGTCCGCACGGCGACGTCCTCCCGATCTCGACGCACGACCAGGTCCTCGGCGGGCCGAGCGGCCAGGTCTTCCTCGGCTGCCTCTTTCCCGCCGCGGACGGCTACCGCCGGGAGATCACGCAGGCCGCGATGAAGATCGGCGCCGTGCTCGCGGCGCACGGCGTCGTGAGCCGTTTCGCGGTCGATTTCCTCGCCGTGAAGGACCGCGAGGGCGATCCGTGGCGGCTCTCCGCGCTCGAGATCAACCTCCGGATGGGCGGCACGACGCACCCGTACCTCGCGCTCCAGTTCCTCACGGGCGGACGCCTCGACCCCGAGTCGGGCCTCTTTCTCTCCCCGCGCGGCTCGCCGAAGTTCTACCGCGCGACGGACAACCTCCAGTCCGAGGCGTACCGCGGCCTCCTGCCGGAGGACCTGATCGAGATCGTCACGATCAACGCGCTTCACTACAGCCACAACTCCGAGTCGGGCGTGCTCTTCCACCTCATCGGCGCGCTGTCGCAGTACGGCAAGCTCGGGATGACGGCGATCGGGAACAGCCGCGAGGAGGTCGACGCGCTCTACGACAAGACGCTCCGGATCCTCGACCGCGAGACGGCGATCGGGCGCTGATGTCGAAACCGACGCGCGAGGCCGGGATCCTGCTGCACCCGACGTCGCTGCCCTCGCGCTTCGGGATCGGCGACCTCGGGCCCGGCAGCGACGCGTTCCTCGACTGGGCGGGGTCCGCCGGCCTCAAGATCTGGCAGGTCCTCCCGCTCGTCCCGGCCGGCGCGCACGACTCCCCGTACGCCGGCCTTTCCGCCTTCGCGGGCAACCCGCTGCTCGTCTCGCCCGAATGGCTGCTCGAGGAGGGGCTCCTCCCGGCCGCGGCGCTCGAGAACGCGCCGTCGTTCCCCGAGGACCGCGTGGACTTCGCCGCGGTGCGCGCGTTCAAGGAGCGCGTCCTGCGCGCCGCGTTCGCCCACGCGCGATCGGTCGGTGCACGTGTGACGGCCGCGGTGGCGCGCTTCGAAGCCTCTCCCTCGCAGGCCTCGTGGCTTCCGGACTGGGCCCTCTTCGCGGCGCTCCGCGCCGCGCACGGCGACGGCGCGTGGACGGAGTGGGCGCCGGCGCTCGCGGCGCGCGAGGAAGGCGCGCTCGAGGCGGCCCGAAAGGCGCACGCGGACGAGATCGCGTTCCACGTCTTTTCGCAGTTCCTCTTCTTCCGCCAGTGGGAGCGCGTCAAGCGCGCCGCCAACGCGCGCGGGATCTCGATCCTCGGCGATCTCCCGATCTACGTCGCGCTCGACAGCGCCGACGTCTGGTCGCAGCGGCGGCTTTTCGCGGTGGACACGGCAGGCCGGCCGGAGCGCGTCGCCGGAGTCCCCCCCGACGACTTCACCGAGGACGGCCAGCTCTGGGGCCACCCGCTCTACCGGTGGGACGTCCTCGCCGAAGAGTCCTTCGACTGGTGGATCGAGCGCGTCCGCGCGAACCTCCGCCTCGCGGACCTCGTGAGGCTCGACCACTTCCGCGGCTTCGCGAGCTACTGGGAGATTCCGGCGGGCGCCGCCTCCGCTCGCGAGGGCCGGTGGGCCATGGGGCCCGGCCTCATGCTCTTCCTCGCGATCCGTCACGCGCTCGGAGACGTCCCGATCGTCGCCGAGGACCTCGGCGAGATCACGGACGACGTGCGCCAGCTCCTCGCGACGCTCGGCGTGCCGGGGATGAAGGTCCTCCAGTTCGCGTTCGGGGAGATGGACAGCGAGCACCTCCCGCACCGCCACCTGCCGAACGCCGTCGTCTACTCGGGCACGCACGACAACGACACCGCCGCGGGCTGGTACGCCGCGCAGCCCGACTGGGCGCAGGAACGCTTCCGCGACTACTTCGGCGTCGATGGAAAAGACCCCGCGGGCGTCCTCGTGCGCGCCGCGTACGCCTCCGTCGCGGACCGCGCGGTCGTCCCGCTCCAGGACGTGCTCGCGCTCGGCCCCGAGGCGCGGATGAACGTCCCGGGACGCGCCCACGACAACTGGACCTGGCGCGCTCCGAAGGACGCGTTCCGGCCCGAGGTGGCGGCCCGCCTCCTCCGCCTCGCGGAGTTGACGGGCCGCGTCACGGCTGTGCGCTAGGTCTTCACGCGCTCGGACGGGTTCAGGATCACGCTCTCGCCGAGGCCACCCGCCGCGCTGCCGCCCCGGTACGCCTCTTCGCCGTGGACGCGCCGGTCGAGGCCTTCCAGCTCGGCGTGCAGCTCGACACGCAGCGGCGTCACGGCCCTGATGACGACGAGGACGAGGGACGTCATGAGAAGCGTGTAGACGAAGACGACGCCGACCGTCGCGGCCTGGATTCCGAAGAGGGCGGCGTTTCCGAAGAGGAGGCCGTCTCCGCCGTCGGGGTTCGCGGCCTTCGACGCGAAGACGCCCGTCAGGAGCGAGCCCGTGATCCCGCCGATGCCGTGGCAGGCGAAGACGTCGAGCGTGTCGTCGAGCGACGTGCGCCCGCGCAGGCGCAGCGCCGCGAAGCTCGCTGAGGCCGTCAGGGCGCCGATCGCGAGGGCCGAGAGCGGCGAGACGAAGCCGGCGCCCGGCGTGATCCCGACGAGGCCGACGACGGCGCCCGTCGCAGCGCCGACGGCCGTGGCGTGCCCGCCGATCGCGCTCTCGAGCGCGAGCCACGTGAGCGCGGCGGCGGCGGCCCCCGCGTTCGTCGTCACGAAGGCGAGCGACGCGGTCCCGTTCGCCGCAAGCGCCGAGCCGGCGTTGAATCCGAACCACCCGAACCACAGGAGGCCGGCGCCGAGGAGGACGTACGGCACGTTGTGCGGGATGAGGGCGACCCGCTTGAAGTCCTGGCGGGGCCCGAGGACCTTGGCGGCGACGAGCGCCGCCGTCCCCGCCGTCACGTGGACGACCGTGCCGCCCGCGAAGTCGAGCGCGCCCCATGCGCGCAGGAACCCGCCCGTTCCCCAGACCCAGTGCGCGACGGGGGCGTAGACGACGAGGCTCCAGAGCGCGAGGAAGATGGCGTAGGCGCGGAAGCTCATCCGCTCGACGATCGCGCCCGACACGAGCGCGGGCGTGATCGTCGCGAACATCCCCTGGAACGCGAAGAACGCGAGCGCCGGGATCGTCGCCGCATAGGCGGGCTCGGGCGCGCCGCCGACCCCCGAGAGGCCCAGCCATTTCAGGCCGCCGAGGAACCGCGAGCCGGGCGCGAAGGCGAGGGAGTAGCCCGCGACCATCCAGACGACGGCGCCGACGCCCATCGCGACGTACGTCATCATGAGCGTGTTCAGCGTGTTCTTGCGCCGGACGAGCCCGGCGTAGAAGAACGCGAGCCCGGGGTTCATGACGAAGACGAGCGCGGCGGCGGCGAGAACCCACGCGGTGTCGCCGGCGCTGATCGCCGGAGCGTTCACACGTCCTCCTTGGAGGCCCGCAGCGCCTTCGCCCTCACCTCCTCGGCCGAGATCGGCGTGAGTGCCTTCACGTCCTGCTCGCCCGTGCGGATCCGGATCACGCGCTCGAGCGGCTGGACGAAGATCTTTCCGTCGCCGACCTCGCCCGTGCGCGCCGCCGCGACGATCGCCTCGATCGCGGGCTCGACGAACGGCTCGGAGACCGCGATGTCGATCCGCACCTTCTCGACGAACTCGAAGACGAGCGTCGTCCCGCGGTACTGCTCGACCGTGTCGTGCTCGCCGCCGTGCCCCTGCACGCGCGAGAGCGAGATGCCCGTGACGCCCGCCCGAAAGAGCGCGGCCTTGACGTCCGCGAGCTTCTCCGGCCGGATGATGGTCGTGATGAGCTTCATGGCGCTCCCCCCAGCCTTGGACTTGAGACGCGATTCTGTACCATCATGGAAGGTCCTCGGAGGTCCGCTTGGTTCGATCGGTCCGGGAGTTCCCGCCCGGGGCAATCGCCCCGTACCCCGGGGCGGACGCGTCGGATGAGGTGCTGAAGGACGGAACGCGCGTCCACCTGCGGCCGATCCGGCAGGACGAGGGCCCGCGCCTCCTCGAGCTCTACGACCGGCTCTCCCCCGAGAGCCTCTACTTCCGGTTCTTCGCCGTGCCCGACAAGGACCGCTCGAAGGCCGAGTACCTCGCGCGCGTCGACTACGCGAACCGCTATGCGCTCGTCGCCGAGGTGGCCGGCGTCCTCGTCGGCGTCGCGCGCTGGGAGCGCGACCTCTCCGCCCCGACGCGCGCCGAGGTCGCCTTCACGGTCGCGGACGCCCAGCAGGGAAAAGGGCTCGGTTCACTTCTCTTCCGGCGGCTCGCGGCCCTCGCCCGCGCCCACGGGATCGAGACGTTCGACGCGGAAGTCCTGCCGAGCAACGAGAAGATGCTGCGTGTCTTCGAGCGGTCGGGCCTCGAGCAGACCTCCCGGCGCGAGTCTCCGGCCCTGAAGGTGTCGCTCACGCTGGGATCCGCGCCGCCCGCCTGACACCCCCGCCTATACTTGCCGTTCGAGTGGCTGCAGCGGACGTTCTCCCCAGCAGCATCGGCCGGTACGAGATCGTCCGCCTGCTCGGCAAGGGCGGGATGGGGGAGGTTTTCCTCGCCACCGACCCCGCGCTCGGCCGCCGCGTCGCGATCAAGGTGCTGCCCGCGGCTCTTCAGCAGGACGCGAAAATGCGCGGGCGTTTCATGAACGAGGCGCGGGCCGTCGCGGCCCTCAACCACCCGAACGTCATCACGCTGCACGATCTCGCGCTCACGGACGAGAGGGACGCCGGCTTTCCGCCCGGAGCGCTCTATCTCGTCCTCGAGTACCTCGAGGGCAGAGGCCTCGACGAGATCATGGACGCGCGCCGGCTCGGCGTGGGTGAGTGCGTCGACATCGCGATCCAGGTCCTCGAGGGTCTCAAGGCCGCGCACCAGAACCGGATCCTCCACCGGGACATCACGCCGGCAAACGTCATGCTCGCGCCCGACGGCCGCGCCAAGCTCCTCGACTTCGGCCTCAGCAAGATCCTCCTCGAGGGCGCGCGCGACGCGGCGAAGGCTCCCCGCCACACGGGCGAGGGCATGATCGTCGGAACGCTGGACTACCTCTCTCCCGAACAGGCGCTCGGCGGAGAGCTCGACGAGCGCTCGGACCTGTTCTCGTTCGGGATCGTCCTCTACCAGATGCTCGCCGGGGTGCATCCGTTCTCGGGCGCGAGCGTGACGCAGATGGTCGCCAAGATGATGACGAAGGAAGCCGACCCGTGGCCGGATCCGGACACGGTGCCCGACGTCGTCAAACAGATCGTCGCGCGCGCTCTCAGGAAGGAGGCGTCCGAGCGCTACGGGAGCGCCGGGCAGATGATCCTCGACCTTCTCATGGCGCGGCGCGAGCTCGCGGCACGGCCCGCCCGCGGCGCGGTGACGCGCGAGGTCCCCGCTCCTGCGCTCCGGCCGCCGGTTCCGCCCGCCGTGGTCCCGACGAGCCCCGGCGCGGCCCTGACCGAGTCCACCGCGCCGATGACGCGCCCGAAAAAGACGGCGAGCCTGAAACCGGCCCGCTCGGCCCGCCGCGGCCCGCTCCTCCTGCTCGCCGCCGCGGTGCTCCTCCTCGCGGCCGGCGGCGCGGCTCTCGTCGCGGCGCGCGGGTGCGCGCGCCTGGCTCCGGCGGGCGCGGCGGGCCCGCGCTGAGGGACTGTCCACGTTCGCTCGTTCTGTATTAGTCTTCACGCCGTCTTAACGTCGGCTACTCGCCCGCCACCGACGGGCGGCTCTATGAATCCAGTTCCGATGGAGGAGGTTCAGATGGTTCGTGTGTATCGAGTCTCTCTCGCCCTCGTGGCCGCGATCGCCCTGTGTGTCGCCGCCGGCCCCGCGCTCGCGCAGAGCGCGACGGGCAGCATCTCCGGCACCGTCCTCGACACGGCCGGCGCGCCGCTGCCGGGCGCGGCCGTGACGGCGAAGAACGCGAAAACCGGCGCCGTCCGCAATGCGACGTCGAACGCGAGCGGCGCATTCGTGTTCCCGCTGCTCCCCGTGGGCGTTTACGACGTGACGGTGGCGCTCCAGGGGTTCACGGCGTCCCGGGCCGGCCGGGCCGAGGTCAGCGTCGGCGCCGACACGAACCTGAAACTCGCCATGGCGATCGCCGGCGTGAAGTCGACGATCGCGGTGACCGCGGAGACCCCGGTCATCGAGACGACGAAGAGCGAGCAGGCGTCCGCCGTCAACGAGGCCTACATCCAGAACCTCCCGACGAACGGCCGCAACTTCATCGACTTCGTCCTCACGACGCCCGGCGTCTCGCGGGACCCGCGCCTCGGCGACATCAGCTTTGCCGGCCAGCGCGGCACGCTGAACAGCCTCGTGATCGACGGCGCGAACAACGACAACACGTTCTTCGGTCAGGCCCTCGGCCGCACGGGCTCCGGGCGGGCGCCGTACCAGTTCAGCCAGGACGCCGTCAAGGAGTTCCAGGTGAACCGCAACGCCTACACGGCCGAGTACGGCCGCGCGGGCGGCGCCGTCATCAACGTCGTCACGAAGTCCGGCACGAACGAGTTCCACGGGACCGCGTTCGAGTTCTACCGCGACAAGGGGATGAACGCGAACGACTACATCAACGTCATCAACGGCCGTCCGATCAGCAACTACCACTACAACCAGTTCGGCGCGAGCCTCGGCGGCCCGATCGTGAAGGACCAGCTCTTCTTCTTCGCGAACTACGACGGCCAGCGCAACACGAACGGCCAGCCGGTCATCCTGAACACGTCCAGCCTGAATCTCTCCGACCCGAACACCGCGGCAGGCCTCGCGACGCTCAGCACGAAGACGAACCCGTACGACCGGGGCCAGAATCAGGACGTCTTCCTCCTCAAGGGCGACTGGAACGTGTCCTCCGACGCGCAGGTCTCGATGCGCTACAACCGCCAGCGCTTCACGGGCGTCAACAACGAGAGCGGCGGCCCGACGATCGCCGAGGAGCACTCCGGTGACTCGCTCGTGAACACGGACACGGTCACGGCCTCCGTCACGAACACGCTCGGCTCGTCCGTCTTCAACGAGCTGCGCGGCCAGTACGCGAAGGACTCCGAGCCCGGCCTCGCGAACAGCGCCGACCCGGAGGCCGTGATCGCGGACGGCTCGTTCTCGTTCACGATCGGACGAAACTTCTTCAGCCCGCGCGAGACGACGATCACGCGCTATCAGGTCGGGGACGCCGCGACGTTCATCACGGGGAACCACACCTTCAAGGCCGGCTTCGACTGGAGCCGCGACCTCATCCTGAACTGGTTCCCGGGCAACTTCTCGGGCAGCTACTCGTTCAACTCGGTCGCGAACTACAACCGGGGGATCTCGAGCTCGTATACCCAGGCCTTCCCGGGCGCGGGAACGACGGGCCCGTACACGAACCCCGACCTGTCGGAGATCGCCTTCTTCGCCCAGGACGAGTGGCGCCCGATGCCGAACCTGACGCTGAACCTCGGCCTGCGTTACGACAAACAGGGCATCGCACAGCCGATCGTGCGGAACCCCGACGCACAGCTCCTCGCGGCCGGCATCGACACGAGCGTCGTCCCCGAGGACACGAACAACGTCGCCGTCCGTGCGGGCTTCGCGTGGACGCCGAAGGGCCAGGACAAGACCGTCGTGCGCGGCGGCTACGGAATGTTCTACGGCCGCACGCCGTCGATCATGATCGGCACGGCCCACTCGAACAACGGCATCAACGTCCAGACGCTCACGTTCACGGGCGCGTCGCAGCCGACGTACCCGAACATCTTCACGGCTCCGCCCACCGGCGTAAACCCGCCGAAGCCCACGATCTTCGTCTTCGACCCGAGCTTCGAGAACCCCCTCGTCCACCAGGCCTCGCTCGGGATCGAGCACGCCCTCACGCCCGACGTCGCCGTCGCCCTGTCGTACCTCTACGCGAAGGGGACGCATCTCCAGCGCTCGACGGACATCAACGTCGGCTCGCCCGGCACGACGACGTACACGGACTCGAACGGGAACACGTACACGCTCTTGAAGTACAACCCGGCGGACCGTCCGTTCTCGAACTTCGGACGCGTCATCCAGTTCCAGAGCACCGCGGACTCCGAGTACAACGGCGCCACTCTCGAGATCAACAAGCGCTTCTCGAAGAACTGGCAGGCGCGCGTCGCGTACACCTACAGCAAGGTCATCGACACGCGGCCGGACGCGACGGCCGTCGTCCCGTCGAGCGGCGACGACGGGAAATTCGCCTCCGACCCGCGCAACTTCGCCGTGGACCGCACCGTGGGCGACACCGACGTGCCGCACCGGCTCGTGATCTCGGCCTACTGGAGCCTGCCGTACTTCAGAGGCGCGGGCGGCTGGAAGCAGGCTGTCCTCGGCGGCTGGTCGCTCTCGGGCATCTTCACGGTCGCGTCCGGCCAGCCGTACTCGCGCACGGTCACGCCCAACACCGACCTCAACGGCGACGGCAACACCCGGAACGATTTCGCACCGGGCTACTCCCGCAACACCGAGCGGTATCCGATGTTCATGTCGTGGGACCCGCGCGTCACGAAGGACATCCCGATCGGGCCGGTCAACCTCCAGCTCATCGCGGAGGCCTTCAACGTCCTGAACCGCTCGAACGTCATCGCCGTCTCGCAGCCGTTCTGGCGCGTGAACGCCGGCCAGACGCTCGCGCCCGTCGCGGCCTACGGCACGCCCACGAGCTCGGCGGGCCCGCGCATCATCCAGCTGGCCGCGAAGGTCATCTTCTAGTCGGACCCGACCGGTACGCGCGGGCGTCGCTCTTCGAGTGGCGCCCGCGCTCCGGCACCGCAGTCTTTCTTAGAAGGTGGATATGCGCCTGAGCTCATTCACCCTTCTAAGCAGTTCCTGATCTCTTCGTAATCCTCCGCCAGCGGCGCCGCGACGTCGATTCCCATCTCCCCGATCACGATCCGCTCCGCGTGGAGGAGGGGGCGCGCGAGGCGCTGGAGCGCGTCGCGCAGCGCCGCGTCCCTGATTCCCCGCCAGCGCGTCGCCCCGCCGTAGAAGTCGTCCCCCGCGATCGGGTGGCCCTTTGCGGAGAGGTGGACGCGGATCTGGTGCGTCCGCCCCGTCTCGGGCGAGAGCCGGAGCTCCGCGAGAGACGGGTACCGGCGCAGCGTCTCGTAGACGGTGGCGGACGGCTTGCCGTCTTTCTCGACACGCATCTTCCGCCCGTCCTTCGGGTCCCGCGCGAGCGCAAGGTCGATGCGCCCGCGCGCCGGCACCGGGTGGCCCCACACGAGCGCGCGGTACGCCTTCTGCGCCGTCTTCTGCTGGAGAGCGCGGGAGAGCGCCCGGTGCGCCGCGTCGTTCTTCGCGAGGAGGACGACGCCGGTCGTCCCGACGTCGAGGCGGTGGACGAGGAGCGGCAGCGGTTCCTCCGCCGGCAGGCCGCATGCCGCGAGGAGCCGCCGCACGGCCTCCTCCGCCGAGCCCGGGCGCGACGACGTCGCCATCGAGACGCCCGGCGGCTTGTCCAGCGCGAGGACGTCGGCGTTCTCGAACAGGATCACCTCGTCGTTATGTCACAGGTTCCGGAGCGAGAACGTGATCACGACCTGCAGGGACACGGCGACGGGCCGCGCTCCGACCGTGGCTGCGCGGTATCGCCAGCGCTTCACCGCCTCCAGCGCTGCGGGGTCGAGGAGGGGGCCCGCGCCGCGCAGGACGCGCACGTCGCGCACCCATCCGTCGACGCCGATGACCGCCTCGAGGACGACGACTCCCTCCATGTGCGCGCGCCGCGCGAGCTCGGGATAAACCGGCGCGACCGTCTCGACGGCGACGGGCGGCGTGACGCCGGGGGCGGTCGCGGAGATCGCTTTGCATCCCTCGCAGCCACCGCCGCCCTCTCCTTCGGCGCCGTCCCCTCGACCGAGCCCGGGGTGAGAGGGCTCGCTGCGCTCGCCCCATTCTTCGAAGGGTAGTTCGGGCTCCTCGCCCGTTGGATCGGGGAGCACCGATCCGATGCCCGTCGGCTGGGAAGCCTGGGGGCGCGCGCCGGCGCTACTCGAGCTCGCGGCGCGCGCCCCGGAGCCCGCGTCTCTTACCCTTCTAAGAGAATCCACCGGGATCCGAACCGGAGCCTCGCTCGCGAGGTGCGGAACCGTGTCGATCCGCACGAACCCGTCCGGTTCCGGGGGCTCGGTCGTCGCGAAGAGCGGCGGCACGACGAGGAACGCCGCGAGCGCGGCGTGCGCCACGGCGGAGACGGCGAACATGGGCCTCCGGCGGGGCGCGGGCGCGGGCTCGAACATGGCGGCCTCCTCGCCCCGATCCGACCCGGCCGGAGGTTGGGAAGTTCCCGCCGCGTTCAGTTCACGTTCGTGAGAACCGGCGCGTCACCCGCTGCGCGCACGCGCGAGACGACCTTCTTCCCCTTCTCGGTGCGGATCCTGATAGTGACGGACTGGCCGGGCGCGAGGCCCTTCGGCAGGTCCGCCTTCCTCGCGAGCGGGAACGTGACGGTGGTGCCTTCCGCCCGCCGGAGCGTGACGCTCTTCCCCTCCAGGGCGACGACCGTGTAGGACGGCGCCTTCGCAACGCTCACGGGGCGCGGCGCGACGCCGGGCTTCCGGTGCACGCTGCCGGCCGCCGCCGGCGCCACGCCCGCGGGCGGCTCGGACCGTCCGGGCTCGTCCACGGCAGCCGGAGGCGGCCCGGGCGCGCCACGCCCCGTGCTCTCCCCCTCGCGCGGAGGGCCCGCGGAGAGGCGCGTGACACGAAAGCCGCCGCCCGCGAGAGGCACGCGATAAACCGTGGCCGCCTCGTGGAGGCGCAGCTCCGGCGGAAACACGAACGTCGCCGGGACCGGATAGACCACCTGGGTCCCGTCGGCTCGCCTGAGGACCACGTTGCGGCCCTCCTCGAAATTCACGACGACGCCCGTGTCGGCCAGTTCTGGTCCCGTCGCCGCAGGCTCGGAGCCGAGCTGGACGTTCCGGTTCGCGCCCTGGCTGGGAAGCGCGGGCTGGACGGCCGTCTGGTCCGCGGGCGCGACGGCGCCCGCACCCGCGGGGGTCGGCGCGGGCGTGGGCTGGCCCCACGCGCGGGAGGACGCGACCCCCAGCGCGAACAAGGCGAGGACGGCGCGCATGCCACGATTCTAGAGCGGCGCGACGCCCCGGTGTCGGCCCGCTGGAAACCGCGCGGCGGCAAAGGCCGCGAGAACAGCCGCCGCGAGCAGCGCCGCGAAGACCGGCAGCAGCGCGTGCTCCAGGGCGATCCGGAAGCCGGGCGGCGCGGGGATCTCTCCCGAGAGCGCCCGGCTCGCCGACTCCAGCGCGGGCCCGAGACGCGCCGAGAGGCCGGCCGCGAGGACCGCGCCCATCGCGGCCACGCCAACCGACCCGCCGACCGTGCGGAAGAACGGCACGAGGCTCGTCGCGACGCCGCGCTGCTCCGCGGGCGCGTCCTCCTGGACGGCGAGGAGCTGTGAGAGCGCCGTCGGCCCGAGGCCGCAGCCGACGACGGCGCATGCGGCGCTGATCCACGCCGTCGAGGCGTCGAGCGCCACGGCCGCGAGGAGGCCCGCGAAGCCGAGGACGAGGAGCCCCGCGCCGACGACGGCCGACTGCCGGAACCCGATCCTGAGGATGAGCCTGCCGCCCGCCGTCGCCGAAACCGCCCAGAAGAGGATGAGCGGCGTGACGACCGCGCCGGCGGAGCTCGCGCTGCCGCCGCGCGCCCCTTGCACGTAGAGCGGCACGAACGTCGAGACGCCGTACAGCGCGATCCCCATGAGGACGGCCGAGACGTAGGGCCACGCCGTGGCGCGGCGCTTGAGGAGCGCGACGAGCCCCGGCGCGCCGGCCGCCGCGCGCGAGGCGCCGGGCGACTCGATCATCCGCGTCGCGACGATCCACGCGGCGAGGAGGCCGAGCGGCAAGTTGAGGAGGAAGATCGACCGCCAGCCGGCGGTCACGGTGAGGAACGCGCCCGCGAGCGGCCCGACGAGGCTCGACACGCCCCAGATCGAGCTGAAGAGGCCCTGGATTCGCGCGCGCTCCTCCATCGAATACAGGTCGCCCGAGACCGTCAGCGCGAGCGGGATGAGGCCGCCCGCGCCGAGGCCCTGCAGGCCGCGCGCGGCGATGAGCTGCGGCATCGTCCGTGCGAGGGCGCAGAGGAGCGAGCTGCCCGCGAAGAGCGCGATCGCGAGCAGCATCATCCGGCGCCGGCCGTGGACGTCCGCGAGCCTCCCGTAGACCGGCATCGTGATCGTCGAGCCGAGCAGGTAGACCGAGAAGACCCACGAGTAGAGAGGCAGACCGTGGAGGTCGCCGATGATCGTCGGCATCGCGGTCGTGACGACGGTCGACTCGAAGGACGAGAGCGACGTCACGAGGACGAGCGCGAACGTCACGGCCCGGCGGCGCGCGGGGTCGAAGCGAGGCGCCGGATCGGAGAGGAGCGTCGCGTCGGTCATCGGGCCGGCGAGCGTAGCAGCCGCGCACGCGTTATCGTCGCCGCCATGCGATTTCGTCTCGTCCCCGCCGTCGCCGCCGCTCTCGCGCTGTCCCTGGCCGCCCGCGCGGCCGACGACGCCGTGCTTCACGCACGGGATCTCCTCGCGCGGCACATCCTGATCGACGGCCACAACGACCTGCCGTGGGCGATCCGCGGGGCGAAAGCGGCGCCGGGAGACGTCGCCGCGTACGACCTCCGGACGAAGACCTCCGGCCAGACCGACATCCCGCGCCTGAGGGCGGGACGCGTCGGCGGGCAGTTCTGGTCCGTCTACGTCCCGGGCGAGGCGAAGGAGGGCTGGGCGCGCATGCAGCTCGAGCAGATCGAGCTCGCGCGCCGGATCGTCGCGCGCTACCCCGACACGTTCGCGCTCGCGCTCACGGCCGACGACGCCGAGAAGGCCTTCGAGGCCGGGAAGATCGCGTCGTTCATCGGGATGGAGGGCGGCCACGTCCTCGAGAATTCGCTCGGCGCCCTGCGGGCTTACTACGCGCTCGGCGCCCGCTACATGACGCTCACGCACAACACGTCGCTCGCCTGGGCCGACAGCGCCACGGACCCTCCGGCCCGCCATGGCGGCCTCACGAAGTTCGGCGAAGAGGTCGTCCGCGAGATGAACCGGCTCGGGATGCTCGTCGACCTCTCGCACGTTGCGCCCGAGACGATGCGCGCGGCGCTGCGCGTCTCCGAAGCGCCGGTGATCTTTTCGCACTCCTCCGCGCGCGCGATCTGCGACGTCCCGCGCAACGTGCCCGACGACGTCCTCCAGCTCCTCCCGGGAAACGGCGGCGTCGTGATGATCGCGTTCGTCACCGGCTTCGTCTCGCCCGAGGCCGCGAAAGTCCTCATGCCGGCGTTCCAGGAGTTCAACCGGCGCTCGAAGACGCTCGCGAGCGAAAAAGAGCGCGACGCTCTCTGGAAGGAGATCTTCGCGCCGCTGAAGGTCCCGAAGGCGACGGTCGTCCAGGTCGCCGACCACGTCGAGCACGTGCGGAAGCTCGCGGGGGCCGACCATGTGGGGCTCGGCGCCGACTACGACGGCAACGACAGCTGGCCCGTCGGTCTCGAGGATGTCTCGACGTACCCGAACCTCTTCGCCGAGCTGATCCGCCGGGGCTGGAGTGACGCCGACCTCGTGAAGCTCGCGGGCGGAAACGCGCTGCGCGCGCTGCGGCAGGCCGAGGCCGTCGCGAAGCGGCTGCAGGCCGCGCGCCCGCCCTCGACGGCGACCCTCGAGTCGCTCGACGGGCCGCCCGGGAAGTGACCTGCGGCCCGGGGGCCTAGAATCCCGCTCCGGGAGACGCTCATGGACCTGAAGGACAAGGTCGTCCTCGTCACGGGGGCCGGGCGCGGGATCGGCCGGGCCGTCGCCCTGGCCTTCGCCTTCGAAGGCGCGAAGGTGGCGCTCGTCGGCCGCACGAAGAAGACGCTCTCCGACGTCCAGAAGGAGCTCAAGGATCTCGGCGCCCCGTCCGCCGTCCTGCCGGGAGACGTTTCCGACGAAGGAGTCGTCTCGCGCGTCGTCGCGGCCACCGAGCAGCAACTCGGCCCCGTCGACGTTCTCGTGAACAACGCCGGGATCTTCACGGCGGCCCCCGTCGAGAAGATGGACGCGGCCGTCTTCGACCGTGTGCTCGCCGTGAACCTGCGCGGGCCGTTCCTCATGTCGAGGGCCGTCCTCCCGGGGATGAAGGCGCGCCGCCGCGGACACGTCGTGAACGTCGCCTCGACGGCCGGGCGGCGCGCTTTCGCGGGCGGGGGCGCGTACTGCGCCTCGAAGTTCGGCCTCGTGGGGCTCTCGGAAGCCATGATGTACGAGGCGCGCACGTCCGACGTGCGCGTGTCCGTCGTCTACCCGTCCACGGTGGCCACGGACCTCGTCCGGAAGGCCGGGATGACGTTCGACGAGAAGAAGGCGATCCAGCCCGAAGACGTGGCGGCGGGAATCGTGGCGCTCGTGAAGCTGGACGACCGCGCTCTCGTGAAGGGGCTCGAGATCTGGCAGACGAACCCGTGAGCGCGCAGAAGGGAAAGGCCCGGCCGCACACGCCGCAGGCGCCGCCGCACGCGAAGGGAAGCTCGCGGGGCCTCCCGCGCCACCACCACGTGGAGACTCACTTCGAAGGCTCCGAGACGGTCCGCGACGTCGTCCTGGGCATGTCCGACGGGCTCACGGTCCCGTTCGCGCTCGCGGCCGGCCTCTCGGGCGCCGTGGCGAGCTCCCGCGTCGTCCTCGTCGCGGGCGTCGCGGAGCTCGCGGCCGGAGCCATCGCGATGGGCCTCGGCGGCTACCTCGCGGCCAAGAGCGAGGCCGACACGTGGCACTCCGAGCTCCGCCGCGAGCACGAGGAGGTCGTCGAGGTTCCGGCGGAGGAGAAGGAAGAGGTCCGAAAGGTCTTCATGGGCTGGGGCCTCGAGGGAGACGTCCTCGAGTCCGCGACGGATGCCGTCTGCTCCGACCGGGACCGATGGGTGGACTTCATGATGCGCGAGGAGCTGCACCTCTCCGAGCCCGACCCGAAGCGGGCGCGCGTGTCGGCGCTCACGATCGGCGGCTCGTACGTCGCAGGTGGCGCGATCCCGCTCGCCCCGTATCTCTTCCACATCCCGATCACGACGGCCCTCCTGGCCTCCGTCGCCGTCACGCTCATCGCCCTCGGGATCTTCGGAGCCTTCAAGGGGCGCCTCACCGGCCGCCCGGCCGCCGCCGAGGCCCTCCGCACGGTGCTCGTCGGGGCGCTCGCCTCCGGCGCCGCCTACGCGCTCGCGCGCCTCATCTCAGGCTGAGACGCTCTCTCACTCGCTCATGATCCGTTTGCACCATGGACCGCGGGCAGCTTAAGGGACACCCTGTGCGCCATGTCGAGACGTGATCTCACCATCGCGATGGTCGGGGCCGGCGGAGACGGGATCGTCACCATGGGCGACATCCTGTCCCAGGCCGGCGCGCGCGACGGGCTCAACGTCATCAAGACCGAGGCGTACGGACCCCAGATCCGGGGCGGCGAGTCCTCGTGCGTGGTGCGGCTGAGTCCGGACGCGATCTATGAACAGGGGGACGCCGTGGACGTCCTCGTCGTCTTCTCCTGGGCCGACTTCGGCCGCTTCAAGGGAGAGGTCCAGCCCGCGCCGAACGCGGTCGTCCTCTTCGACGAGGCGGACCCCGTGGCGCGGACCCGGGAGGACCTCGGCCTCGGCGCGGACGCGCACTGGCTCGCCGTGCCGTTCTCGAAGCTCGCGGGCGACGCGGGCGCCAAAGGCTCGAAGAACGTCGTCGGGCTCGGCGTCCTGACCGCGCTCTTCGGCCTTCGCGAGGAGACGATCCGGCGCGCCGTCGTGAAGCGCTTCGGGCGCAAGAAGGCGGCCGTCGGCGAGCTCGCTCTCAAGGCCTACGAGGCCGGCATCGTCCACGGCGGCGCGCTCGCGTCGATGTCGAGCCGCGGCCTCACGTTCACGCCCGGCCCGTCGAAGCTCCTTCTTTCGGGCAACGAGGCCTCGGCGCTCGGCGCCCTGCACGCGGGCTGCCGCTTCTTTGCCGGCTACCCGATCACGCCCTCGACCGAGATCCTCCAGTTCGCCGAGGAGTGGCTCCCGAAGATGGGCGGCACGGTCGTCCAGACCGAGGACGAGCTCGCCGCGATCGGCGCCGTCGTCGGCGCCTCGTTCGCCGGCGTGAAGTCCATGACGGCGACCTCGGGTCCCGGCCTGTCGCTCATGACCGAGATGCTCGGCCTCGCCGCCATGGCCGAGGTGCCCTGCGTCGTCGTGGACGTCCAGCGCGGCGGCCCCTCGACCGGCCTTCCGACCAAGAGCGAGCAGTCCGACCTCTGGCAGGCCGTGTTCGCCGGCCACGGAGACGCGCCGCGCGTCGTGATCGCGGCCTCCGACGTCGAGGACTGCTTCCACGCGACGGTCGACGCCTTCAACATCGCCGAGGAGTTCCAGGTCCCGGTCATCGTCCTGACCGACCAGTCCGTCGGCCAGCGCCGCGAGACGCTCGACCCGACGCGCCTCGTCCACGCGGTCATCGACCGCGCGGTCCCGACCGGCGATGAGCTCGTGGACTACAAGCGTTACCGGGACACGCCGGAGGGGCATTCCCCGATGAGCGTCCCCGGAATGAAGGACGGCATCTACCAGACGAACGGCCTCGAGCACGACGAGCTCGGCCGCCCGGCCTCGATGCACCTCGTGCACGAGAAGATGAACGCGAAGCGCTACCGCAAGCTCAAGCCCATCCGCGACAAGTACCAGCGCGCGCGCCGCTTCGGCCCCGCGAAAGCCGACCTCGGCATCGTCTGCTGGGGCTCGTCGAAGGGCGCCGTCAAGGAGGCCCTCCTCATGGCCGAGGAGCGCGGCGAGAAGGTCGCCGCGTTCATCCCCGAGATGATCTTCCCGTTCCCCGTGAAGGCGCTCGAGGAGTTCCTGGCGAGCGTGAAGCAGGTCCTCGTCATCGAGATCTCCTACGCCGCCCAGTTCACCAAGTACCTCCGCACGTTCACGACGCTCCCGGAGAACACGATCATCTTCAAGCGGTCCGGCGGCAAGAACCTCACGATCTCCGAGGTCGACGACCAGATCCGCAAGTTCCTCTCGCCCGACCGCAAGAAGGGGGTTGCATGAGCGCCGCTCCGCCCGCCCTGCCCGCCTTCGTCCCGGGCGATTACAAGACCGACCTCAAGCCCGTCTGGTGCCCCGGCTGCGGCGATTTCGGCGTTCTCACCGCGCTCTACCGCGCGATGGCCGAGCTCCAGCTCACGCCCGAGCTCACGGCCGTCGTGTCCGGCATCGGCTGCTCCTCGCGCCTCCCCGGCTACGTCGAGACGTACGGCTTCAACACGGTCCACGGCCGCGCGCTCCCGCTCGCGACCGGCGTCGCGGTCTCGCGGCCCGACGTGAAAGTCATCGCGGTCGGCGGCGACGGCGACGGCCTCGCCATCGGCGGCAACCACTTCATGCACTCGGCCCGCCGCAACCTCGACGTGACCTACATCCTCATGGACAACGAGATCTACGGCCTCACGAAGGGCCAGGTCGCGCCGACGACCCCGACGGGCGACAAGACGAAGACGACGCACTACGGAAACCCGGAGCCCGCCGTGGACCCGTGCGAGCTCGCGATCTCGTTCGGCGCCACGTGGGTCGGACGCGCGTTCTCAGGCGACCTCAAGGGCACCGTGGAGCTCATCGTCAAGGCGCTTCAGCATCGCGGCTTCGCGTTCCTCAACGTGATGTCGCCCTGCGTCACGTGGCGCGGCGACGACCAGTTCAAGTCGCTCAAGGCCAAGGCGCGGCCGCTCCCGGCCGGGCACGACGTCACGTCGCGGTTCGAGGCGTTCAAGTTCACCCGCGAGACGGACGTCCTCTCGACCGGCGTCCTCTACGACGTGAAGAGCCCCTCGCTCAACGACAGGCTCGACACGATCAAGGCGACGGCGCGGGCGGGCGCTCCGCTGGTCACCGTGCCGGAGATCGTCAAGACGTTCCTGCCGTCGTTCTAGCGGCCCCGCATCTCGTAGACGAAGCCCAGACCCGGCGTCTTCTTCGCCTCGAGGTCCGCGCGGTACGCGCGCGCGTCGTCGACGTTCGCGAACTCGCCGATCACGACGCGGTACCACGTCCCCTTCGCGCCGAGGTCGACCTCGACGGCGCGGCCGGGTTTCCCGAGCTCGGCGGAGAGGCGCCTTGCTTCCTTCTCGGCCGACGGGCGGTCCTTGTGCGACGAGAAGTGGACGACGTAGACGACGGGCTTGCCGGCCCAGTCGGGCGTCACGAGCGGCGCCGCCTTGCCCTTCGCGGCAGGGGCGGCGGGGACGGCCGGCTTCGGCGCGGGCGCAGGCGCAGTCACGGGCGCCGCGACGGGCGCGGGAGCCGGGGCCGGCGCTTCGAGTTTCTTCGGGGCGGGGGCGGGCGCCTCCACTTTCTTCACGACGTCGCCGGACAGGAAGGTCCGGACGGCCCAGTAAAGGCCCGCCGCGACCGCGAGGACGACGGCGATCGCGACGACCCAGCCCGTCCCGCCGCTCCTCCTCGGCGGCGCGGGCCCTTCGGCGCCCTTGAACGCGACCTCTTCCATCGCGGGCTCGACGGGTTCGGTCACGTCCCCGACGAGGTTCGTCAGCGGCGGCATCTCCGACATCGATTTCACGGGCGGATCGATCCGCCGCACCGGCGGATCGATCCGCAGCGCCGGGATTTCGGTCGGCGGCGCCGGAGTCTCGAATCGCGGCGCGGGAGCCTCGGGGCGCTCGGTCGCGGGCTCGAACACAGGCTCGTCCTGCGCCCGGGTCCAGGGATCCGGCCGCGTGAAGTCGGGCTCCTCGACGCGCGGCGGAGGCGGCGCCGGCGCGAGAGGCGACGAGAGCTCGAGCGTCGGCGACGAGAAGAGGGGAAGGTCGTCCACGGCGGGCTTCGGGCGCGGGGTGGGGCCGCTGCGCTCCAGCGCGAACCCTTCCGGCGCGACGACGCGATCCGGCGCGGGAAGTCGCGAGAAGGACGGCGGCGGGGGCGCCGGCGCCGCCGGGACTGCCGTCTTCTCGGGCGGCGCGATTCCCTGCACGCGCGAGCGCGGCGGCAGCGGGAGGATCGCCGACCGGAACGGTGCGTCATCGGACTGGATGTTGATGTCCTTCTCCCATTCGAGGTCGGCCGCACCGGCTCCCAGGAACGGATCGTCGGACGGCGGAGAGGCGGCCTTCTTCGGCGTCAGCGGCGGCGCCGGGATGGAGACGGACTTCGGCTCTTCCGGCTCCTCGGCGGCCGGCGCCACGACGCCTTCCTGCTCGAGCTGGCGGCGCGCGCGCCGCACGAGGACGTCGAGCGGCGCCGACTCGAAGCCCTGCTTCACCTTCGCGAGCTCGTCCGCGACGACCGAGCGCGCCGCCTTGAACAGCACGGCCGGGTCCGCGGAGACGGTGCGAGCCAGTTCGCGCACGACGTCCGTCACGGCGGGCAGCATGCGCCGCTTCGGCGTCCCGGAGTCGCGGCCGAAGCCGCTGTCGCCGCTCATGCGCCGAGGGGCTCCCACTCCCCTTCGGGGGCGTCGATCGCGATCGCGAGGCCTCCGTTCGCACCCGCGAAGACCGGGTCCTCCACGGCCCTCACGCGCCCGCCGCCCACGTCGAGGAGGACCTTTTCGAGCGCGGCCGCGAGCCCCGGGATCTGCGAGCCGCCGCCCGCGAGAATGACGTTGCGCTGGACCTTCTCCTGGTACTCGGGCTCGACCTTCGAGAGGAGGTCGAGCATCGTCTCGGCGATGGGCCCCACGACGCTCTCGCACGCCTTCTTCATCTCGGCCGTGATGTCGACGTCGGCGGGCTTTCCCTTGACCGGGAAACGCACGACGACGGGCTGCTTCGGGTCGCCCACGAAGCTGAACTTCTCCTTCCATTCCCGGATCATGTGGATCGAGAAGCGGCCCTCCGGGGCCTTCGTCTTCACGAGCTTCATGAGCTGGTCGTCGACGGAGTCGCCTGCGTGCGTCAGCGTCCGCTGGTCCTCCTCGGTCGGGTAGCGGCCGTTCATGACGCAGAAGTCCGTGGTGCCCGCGCCGATGTCGATCACCATCGTGTGCAGGAGCGCGTCCATCCCGTACGCGACTGCGAACGGCTCGGACACGATCAGGAGCGCGTCCGCGATGCCCTTCACGGCCCCGCGCAGGTGCTGGCGGGAGACGCGCAGCGCCTCGGCGGGCACGCCGACGACGGCCTCGACGCACTGGCCCTCCACGCGGCCGGCGAGCGCGATCAGGTGCCTGAGGAGCTCGTGCACGGCCTCCTCGTCCTTCGCGGAGCCCTGCTTGATCAGGCCGCGCTCGAGAGGCCGGTGCAGGTCGAGCATCGACCGCGCCTCCAGAGCCTCGGCGCCGAACAGGATCGTCTTCTTCACGATCTTCCGCGCGACCATGTCGAGCGGCCAGCCCACGTAGCTTTCGACCACGTGCTTCGTGCCGTTCGACGCCGCGATCGCGCTGCGCGAGGTCCCGAGGTCGATGCCGACGTGGAGGACGTCTTTCTTCGAGGTCATGTCAACTCCGTTTCGAGGGGGGATGGTTGCGGGACTCCGCGTAGGCGAGGATCCCGTCCGCGAGGGCGCGTGCGATCGTCTGGCGGTATGCGGAGTCCTTGAGTCGCCGCGCTTCGTCGTCGTTGGAGACCGTGGAGACCTCCGCGAGGATGCCGGGCATCTCCGTCGCGATCAGGACCACGAACGGCGCTTCCTTCACGCCGTGGTCCTCGAGGCGCGGGACGGACGGCTTGAGGCCCGTGAAGAGACCGCCCTGCACGGCCTGCGCGAGCTTTTTCGACTCGCCGGAGCGCGCGTCCTGAAGGACGCCCTCCAGAAGGCGCCGGTAGTCCGCGAGCGTGTAGCCCGACTCGCGGTTCTCGTCGCCCGCGAGAGCCTGGACGCGCGCGTCGTTCGTCGTCCCGAGCACGTACGTCTCGACCACGCGCTTGTCGCGCACCGCCGGCAGGGAGTTCACGTGAATCGAGACGAAGAGGTCGGGCCTCTTTGCATTCGCGAGGAGGACGCGGTCCCTCAGGGACAGCGTCGTGTCGCCATCGCGGGTCAGCGAAACGGCGAGGCGGCCCTCCTCGAGGAGCGCCTTGACGCGGGTCGCGACGTCGAGCGTGACGTCCTTCTCGCGCACGCCGCCGGCGCCCGTCGCGCCGGGGTCGGTCCCGCCGTGCCCCGGGTCGAGGACCACGGAACGCACGGTGAGGCGGAACAGCGACGGCTCGAGGCCCTTCGGGGCGTGCAGGACGGCCGCGGCGGGCGCCGGAGCGGCCGCCGGCGTCGAGACGAAGACGACGTCGGTGCGCTCGCCCTTCCCCGTCGTGAGCGCGTTGATCGAGAGGAAGAGCGCGAGCGGCACGATCACGAAGACCGACGCGCGGAAGATCGCGCGCCGGATCCGGTCCGAGCGCCTGAGGCCTTTCGGAAGACGCCCCTCGATCACGTCCACGTTCTCGCGGATCGCGCCCCTGACGAGGGTCTGCTTGAGCCGTCCGGTCGACGCCATGATTTCCGTGAAAAGGTTAACACTCGGGGACTTAGGGCCGGCCACGGGTTTAGGATCCGTCTGTGAATTTCCGCCAGGGAGAGAACGTGAAGAGACTCATTCCTTTCGGCGTCTGCATCCTGGCCCTCATCGTGTTTTCCGCCGCTCCGGCCGCCGCCCAGGGCACCGGCGGGTTCCAGTTCGGCCTCTCGGGAGGCGCCTCGTTCCCGACGAGCGACTGGTCCGACGCGTACGGCACCGGGTACAACGGCGGCATCGTGCTGAACTACGAGCTCCCGGCGCTGCCCCTCGGAATCCGCGTCGACGGCGACTACCGCAACCTCTCCGTCAAGACCTCCGGCGCCTTTTCGCGCTCCGCGGAGATCTTCGACGGGAACGCGAACCTCGTCGTCGGCATCCGCATCGTCCTCGTCAAGGTCTACGCCCTCGGCGGGGCCGGCCTCTACAACATGAAGTTCAAGGCCGAGAGCGCGGGCGTCTCGTCGTCGATCTCCCAGACCGACTTCGGGTGGAACGCGGGCGCCGGAGTCGCGTTCGTCGTCGGCAAGCTCTCGATCTTCGGCGAAGGCCGCTATCACGAGGTCACGCTCGACAACTCGGCCGGCAAGTTCAAGTTCGTCGCGGCGACCGCCGGGATCCTCTTCTAGGGCCGGGGCGCCGGCGCCCTGCCGCGCAGGCGCGGCGCCTGCGGGGGGGGCGCCGCCGGGGCGGGTCCGCGCGCTTTCATCTGGAGCAGAAAGCGCGTCGCGGCGTGCTGCGGGTCCGTGAGGACCTTCCCGGGCGGTCCTTCCTCCACGACGGCGCCTTCCGCGAGGATCACGACGCGCGTCGCGAAGTCCCGTACGAAGTCGTCGTCGTGTGTCGCGACGACGAGCGTCCGGCCGTCCGTCTCCACGAGGCGCCGCAGCGACCGGCCGAGCTCGTTGCGGCGAGCCGGATCGAGAGAGGCCGTCGGCTCGTCCATGAGGAGGAGCGGCGGCTCCATCGCGAGGGTGCGCGCGATCGCGACCCGCTGCGCCTGGCCGCCCGACAGCTCCCGCGGGAACGCGCGCTCGTGCTCGTCGACTCCGAGGGAGGCCAGAAGGGCGCGGGCCCGCGCCTGCGCCGCCTCGCGCGTGAGCTTTGCGACCTGAACGGGCGCGAGCGTCACGTTGTCGAGCACCGAGAGGTGGTCGAAAAGGCCGTGGTACTGGAAGACCATCCCGACGCGGGCGCGCAGCGCCCGGAGCGTCCCGCCCGCCGGCGGCGGCCCGGGCGACAGCGCGACGCGGTCGACGTCGATCGTCCCCTCGTCGAACCCCTCGAGGCCGACGATCGTCCGCAGGACGGTCGTCTTCCCGCAGCCGGAGAGCCCCATGAGGGCGACGAGCTCGCCCTTCGCGACCGCGAGCGCCACGCCCCTCAGCACGCTCGTCGCGCCCCGGGAGAGGCGCAGACCTTCGATCGCGAGAAACGCGCTCACGCCGACGCCGCCTTCCAGCGCCCCTCGAGGCGCCGTGCGAGGCGCGCGAGCGGCAGCGACATCGCGAGATACAACGCCGCGCACAGCGCGCCCGGCACCGCCCAGCTCGCGATGTTCGTCGCGAAGATCGCCGTCTGCTTCGTGAGCTCGACGACCGTCACGACGGAGACGAGCGACGAGTCCTTCAGGAGCGCGACGAAGTCGTTCGTCATGGGCGCGAGCGCGAGGCGGAAGGCCTGCGGCCCGCGCACGAGCCGCAACACCTGCCCCTCCGTGAGGCCGAGCGTCCGCGCGGCCTCGAGCTGGCCCTTCGGCACCGCCTCGAGCGCGCCGCGGTAGATCTCGCTCTCGTACGCGGCGTAGTTCAGCCCGAGGCCGAGCAGCGCGGCGACGAAAGCGGGCAGCCGCACGACGGACGAGAGGCCGTAGTAGAGGACGAAGAGCTGGAGAAGAACCGGCGTCCCGCGCGTGACCTCCACGTACGCCGTCAGCACGAGGCGCACCGCCGCGTTCCCGTAGACGCGCCCGCTCGCGATCGCGACGCCGAGCAGAACGGCGAGCGCCATCGCAAGGCACGACAGCGTGATCGTGACGAGGGAGGCTTTGAGAAGAGACGGAAGGTAGGAGATGACGAGAGAGAGAGAAGAAGAAGAGAGGATTTTCTTGGAAGGTGAAGACGGGAAAGCCGCCGCGCCGGGCTGGGCCTCGGCCGCACGCGGCGCACCGGCGGCGTCCCCCGCCGCATGACCATTCAAAGAAATCTTCGTCTTCATCTTCTCTTCGAATGCCGCCTGACTCTCGTCCCACACGTTCCAGTTTTCGAAGATCTTCCTCAGCGTCCCGTCCCGCATCGCCTCGAGGAGGATTCCGTCGATGCGGTCGCGGAGGGCCGCGTTCTCCTTCGAGAGGATCGCGACGTACCGGCCGGTCGCGATCGTCTCGGGCTGGATCCGGAGGCCCGCGACGCGGCGCACGGAGCGAGCGGCGAGGACGTGGTCGAGGAGGACGGCGTCGAGCCGGCCTTTCGCGAGATCCTCGTAGGGGTGGACGTCGTCGTCGTACGAGACCGGCACGACGCCGTCCGCCGCCTGCGCCGCGACGAGCGCGTCCCACGCGATCGTGCCGGCGAGCGTCCCGATGCGCCGCCCGCGGAGGTCCGCGAGGCCGTGGAAACGCGCGGCGTCGGCCGCGCGCACGGTCAGGACCTCCCGGAACTCGAAATACGGGACCGTCGCCGCGAGCGCCGCGCGACGCGACGGGGTGTCCTCGATTCCCGAGAGGCCGAGGTCGAAGTCGCCGCGCGCGGCCGACTGGTCGAGGGACTGGAACGCGACCTGGACGAACGCGGGCGTCCGGCCCAGCTTTCGCGCGACGAGGGCCGCGATCTCGACGTCGAAGCCGCGCAGTTTCGAGGGGTCGGCGGGATCGGCCTCGACGAAGGGCGCGCCCCCTTCCGCGTCGCCGCCCCACCGCAAGACGGGCGGGCCCGTCTCGGCGGCGCGCGCGCCGCCGGCGAGAAGGAGAGCCGCGGCGCCGGTCGCGAGAACGAGCGCCCCGCGCGTCACGCCGCGAAGCCCCCGAGACGCTCCCCCACCTTCACGGGGCCGAAGCCGCGCGTCGGCTTCCACGCGTCCGCCTTCGGGCCGCCCACGAGGAGGACGACGGTCGAGCCGAGCTCGAACGTCCCGAGGTCGTCGCCGGGCGCGCAGGACAGGGCCGGGACGTCGAGTCTCCCGCGGCGCGGGAGAGTCGTTCCCGAAAGCCAGCGCGGGGCGATCACGACGCCGCCCACGTGCGTCGCCGCGACGAGAACCGCGGCCACGACGAGACCCTCGTCCGGCCCCGAACCGCCGGCGATCCAGTACGCGCGGCGGTTGCGCACGTAGAGACGCGGCGTGAAGTTCGTCGACGCGTCGTTGACGGGCCAGAGCTCGCCCTCGACGCGCCCCACGGAGACGCACGCGCCCGCGAGCGGGACGTGGATGCGGTGGTAGTCCTTCGGCGCGAGGTAGAGCGTGAGGTAATGCGCGCCGGCCAGCTCGACCGCGAGCGGATCGCCGTCGAGAAGCTCCTCGAGGCGATACGGGAGGCCCTTGGCCTGCAGGAGCGTCCCCTCCGATACGCGTCCCGACGCGATGAGCGCACCGTCCACGGGCGAGTTGATCCCGCCCGGCGCGCTCGCGGCCTGGGGCCGCAAGCCGGGCTTCAGCCGCCGCGTGAAGAAGTCGAGGAAGCTCGCGTACTCCTCGAGCGGGCGGTCGGCCTCGCCGAGGTTCGCGCCGCAGGCGGCCGCGAAGCGCCCGAGCAGCGGCCGGCGCAGCCCCCTCGGCAGCGCGAGCCGGGCGAGCGCGCCCACGGCGGAGGAGCCCGCCTTCTTCGGATAGAGCCCGAGAAGGGAGAGGGAGAGCGGCGGACGGCCGGCCATGTCCCCCAACCGTACCAGACTCAGGCGCGGCTCAACCCGGAGACGTGACCGGCGAGATCGCGGCGACCGCCGCGATCTCGACCTGCCAGCCGCCGCGGAATTCGTTCACGGGCACGATGGCCCTTGCGGGCCGCGCGTCTCCCATGACGCGCGCGTAGACCTCGTTCACGCGGCCCCAGAACGACGCGTCCGAGACGTAGACCGTCATCTGGACGACGTGGGCGAGGTCGCTGCCCGCCGCGGCGAGGACCGCCTCGACGTTGCGGAGCGCGCGCTCGGTCTGCTCTTCCAGCGTTCCGGGGCCGGAATCGGGGCGGGCCGGGTCTTTCCCGAGCTGCCCGGCGACGTACACGAGGCCCCCGTGGGCGATCCCCTGCGCGTAGTGCCCCGCGGGCGCCGGCGCGTTCTTCGTGAAGACGGCCTCCACAATCAGACCTTCGTCTTGAAGTCTTCCGTGGCCGCGACGAGCGCGGACAGGATCCCCGGCTCGTCCGCGGAGTGGCCCGCGTCCGGGACGACGACGTACTGCGCCTCCGGCCACGCGAGGTGCAGGTCCCACGCGGACTGCAGCGGGCACACGAGGTCGTATTTTCCCTGGACGATGACGCCCGGGATCCGGCGCAGGCGCTCGGCGTCGTGCAGGAGCTGCCCGTCCGACTTCAGGAAGGAGCCGTTCAGGAAGTAGTGAGCCTCGATGCGCGCGAGCGCGATCTCCTTCGGGATGTCCTCCTCGGCGACGGGTTCCTCCACGGGGACGAGCTTGGAGGCGTGGTTCTCGAACCGGTTCCACGCGAGAGCCGCCTCGCGCCGCACGAGGGCGTCGTCGGACGTGAGCTTGCGGTAGTAGGCGCGCACGATGGCGCCGCGCTCGCGCGGCGTGAGGCCCGCGACGAAAGCGTCCCAGCCCTCCGGCTCCATGCGCCTCAGGCCGTCCACGTATGTCCAGTCGATCTCGAGCTTCCGGCCGAGGAAGATCCCGCGCAGGATGAGCCCGGTCGCGCGCTCGGGATGCGTTTCGGCGTACGCGAGGCCGAGCGTGGAGCCCCACGAGCCCCCGAAGACGAGCCACTTCGCGATCCCCAGATGCGTCCGGATCCTCTCGGCGTCCGCGACGAGATCCCACGTCGTGTTCTCCCTGAGTTCGCCCAGCGGCGTCGACTTGCCGCAGCCGCGCTGGTCGAAGAGGACGACGCGCCAGAACTTCGGGTCGAAGAAACGCCGGTGCAACGGCGAGATCCCCGCTCCCGGTCCGCCGTGAAAGAAGACGACGGGCGCGCCGTCCGGGTTGCCCGACTCCTCGACGTGCAGCGTGTGGAGCTCCGAAACCGGCAGCCGAAACGTCCGGTACGGCTCGATCTCGGGGAAGAGCAGCGGCATGGGTGGAGTTTACCTAGCCGGTCCGAAGAACTCGCGGCCCCCTACTCTCCCTCGCGCGCGAGGCTCACGACAGGCCGATTCGAGAGGTTGACCGCGGGAATCAGGGACGCGACGACGGCGACGAGGAACGAGAGACCGAGGACGGCAGCCGTCATCTCGAGGTCCGGGTTCAGGAGCGCGCCGATCGCGGCGAACTGCGTGTCGACGAGCGCCTTCTCGATCAGGACCGCGAAGAGGCGCATGAAGCCGAGCCCCACGATCCCGCCGGCCGCGCCGAAGAGCGCGCCCTCGAGGACGAGCAGACGCAGGACGGCCTGCCGGGGGAATCCGAGAATCCTCAGCAACGCAGCCTCGCCGCGCCGCTCGCGCGCCGCCATCGCGAGCGTGTTGCTCGTGATGAGGAAGAGCGTGAACGCCGTCGCGAGCCCGATCCCGCCGAGGAGCGCCTGGACGTTCCCGAGCATCTCCATGAACATGAGCTGCCACTGCTTCTCGCTCATGGCGCGGATGGGAGCGGGCGCGTTTTCGAAGCGCCGCTCGATCTCGGCCGTCACCTTCGGCACGTCGGCTCGCGACTTCGCGAGGATCCAGAACATCCCGACCTGGCCCGTGTCGCCCGTGAGGTTCTCGAAGTACTTGCGGTGAACGTAGAGGCCGTTGTCGAGCTTGTACGTCATGACGGCCCGGACCGTCGTCTCCACGGTGCCGCCCGCGACGGGCGCCTTGAGGACGATCCTGTCGCCGATCTTCCAGGCGTGCTGTTTCGCGAGGATCGGCCCGATCACACAGCCCGTCGGGTCGTCCTTCCACGCCTTGATCTGTTCCGGAGCGATCTTCGCCTCGCGGTAGACCTCGACGAACGCGTCCGCGGGGGCCGCTTGAAACGGCACGGCGTTCTCGGGCCGGTCGTCCTTCCACTGCGTCATCAGGAAGTCGAACGGGCAGACGCGCTGGACGCCGGGCACGTCCTCGAGCTTCGCGAGGTACGCCATCGGCAGCCTCTCGAACATGGACGTCTTCGCCATGACCATCGCGCGAAACCCCATGTTCTCGGACCAGTCGTTCTTGAGCCCGCCGTTCACGAGGTACAGGAATCCGACGAGTCCCGTGGACAGACCGATCGCGGCCACGGTCAGCGCGCTCCGGAGCTTCCGGCTCGTCACATGGCGGATCGCGAGCCGGACGGGGATCATGCGGGAACGACGAGCTTCGACCCGCGGATCGTCTCGATGAAGCGCGAGCCGAACGCCTGCGACGGCGTGTGGACTCCCGGGGCGACGTCCCCGGCGAGGACTCTCTTCGCGATCGCGACGGCCGTCTCGGCGGTCAGCGCGTAGCCCTCGAGCGTCTCGAGCGTCCCCGTGACGACGCTCCCGCCTTTCGTGACGCGGCCCCACAGGTACGACCGCTCGCGATCGCGCTCCTCGGCTGTCGGGCCGCTGACCGTCTTCTCCACGCGCGCCTTCAGGAAGGACTGTACGGGCGCGAGTCCGAGGAGTTTCGCGAACCGGCGCATCCGCCTCGCGCCCGCGACGGCCGAGGGCGGCACCGCCATGTAGACCTCGATGTTCGGGATGGCCGTCGAACGGAAGGCCGTCGAAAGGTCGCCCCAGGGAATCGTCATCGTGAGACGCGTCTTCTCACCCAGCGGGACCTCCATCGTCTTCCACGCCGCCGGGACGGCGCGGAGCATTCCGCCCTCGCGGACGAGGCCGCCCTTCGGGATGCCCTCGAGCATCGTCTTCATGGTTCCCGCGCTCGTCTTGAATCCCCGGAACGCCAGCGTGAGCGTCTCGGCCTGAGGCAGGGCCTCCGAGAGGGCCTTCGCGAGACAGTCGGACGGCACGACGTCGAAGCCCGTCCCCGGGAGGACCGCGATGCGAGCCTTCTTCGCGTCGGCGTCGCGGGCGAACACGGCCTCGAAGACGTCGACCTCGCCCGTGATGTCGAGGTACGCCGTCCGCGCCTTCAGGCAGGCCTCGAGCGCGGGCGCGCTCGTCTTCGAGAACGGGCCGGCCGCGAGGATCATCGCGCCGTACGGCTCGAGGAGATGGGCGGCGGACTCCGGGTCGTCGAGCGAAAAGCAGAGGCTGTTCAGTCCCCACGCCGCGGCGAGCGGTTCGACCGCCTCGCGGCGCCGGCCCGCGACGACCGGCCTCAGTCCCTCGCGGAGCGCGACGTCCACGATGAGCTTTCCCGTGTAGCCGTTCGCGCCGTAGACGATCAGGCCGCTCTTCGCCGTCACGAGACCTCCCCGGCCGGGGTTTCCGACGCCCCCGGCGAATCGGCGAGTTTCACGCCGCAGACGTTCGCGAGGTCGCGGCAGGCGTCGACTTCGTCTTCAGCGCCGCGCGCGGCCTCGTCGGGGAGGACGAACCGGAAGCCCTCCTCCGACGGGAAGACGATCCCGTTCTCGAGGACGCGGCGCGGGCCGCCGACGCCGAAGAGCCCGGAATCCATCACGATCCACATCCAGTCGGCGGGGCGGGCAAGACCGGCGTGCGCCAGCACGTCGCCGAGGCGATACGCAGCGGGAAGAGCGTCGGAGGAAGAAGAAAGAGAAGAGAAGAATTTCTTTGAAAGGGAATGCGAGAGGGCCGCGAAGCCCTGCGGGTCGTATGCGCGCATCCCACCGGTTCCGTCTTCCAGCGTGAGGAGCGGGGCGTCCTCGGGCACCAGCGCATCTGCCAGCGCTCTTTCCCACTCAGAGAAATCTCTCTCTCCCGGATTCTGCAGGATCACGTCCACCCGGCTGTCGCGTCGCCAGGACGTCGATTCCGTCGTCAGCCGGCCGCCCGCGATCTCGTGGATGCGCCAGCCCGCCGTCGTATGAAAGAGGCCCTTCGCGCGGGCCACGCGGCCGCGAGTGACCTTGCCGTCCCGGAGCCCTTCGAGGGCATTCAGCAGCCGATCGGCGTCGAAAACACGTTCCGGCGGGTACCCGATGCCCTTTCCGACATGTCCTTCGAAAGAATCTCCATGAAGGTGGTGCGGGGCCGGCGCCCCGAGGAGGGTCGTCCCTGCGGGAGGCGCGGGCCTCTCGAGATCCCAAATCGCGTCCGGAAGGACTCCGTGCGCGGCCCGAACGATTCGAAGCTTCGGCGGCGCCAGCGCGCGGGCGAACTCTTCCACTCGAAGAATCTCTTCTTCCGAGGCCAGGTCGCACCGGTTCACCACGACGACATCGGCGACCTCCAGCTGATCCCGAAAGAGGGCGCTTTCGCGGAAGGCGGCCGCAACGTCCTGCTGGGGGTCGAGGAGCGTGATCACGGGCCTCACGTCGAACCGGTGCGCCCAGCGCGGGCCGCGCAGGAGGTCCACGAGCTCGGACGGCCTCGCGAGGCCCGTCGGCTCGAGGACGAACCGGGTCGGGGCCACGATGTCGCAGACCTCCTCGAGCGACGCCTCGAGGTCGCCCATCGCGGTGCAGCAGACGCAGCCGCCCGGCACTTCCCTGAGGATGCAGCTTGCGCAATCCGACAGGAGCGCGCCGTCCACGCCGAGAGTCCCGAACTCGTTCACGACGACGGCGATCCGCTCCCGGTCCGCGCGGCGCGCGAGGAGGTCCTTCACGGCCGTGGTCTTTCCGACGCCGAGGAAGCCCGAGAGGACGTGGACGGGGATCTTCACGGGCCCGATCCTAGAGAATTTCGTGCCACGCTGCTCGGCCTCCCTTAAGATTCGCGCCGATGACACCCACCGCACTCGCGCGCGCCTCGAAGAAGCCCGCGCGCGCCCGCGCCCCCGAGCGGTTTGCCGACGCCGAAAAACTCTACGGCATCGAAAACTGGGGAAAAGGCTTCTTCTCGGTCTCCGACGACGGCAATCTCCTCGTCCACCCGACGAAGGAGAACCACCGCTTCGTCGACCTCAAGGGCGTCGTGGACGACGTCGCGCTGCGCGGCATCTCGACGCCCGTCGTGATCCGCTTCCCGCAGATCCTCGACCAGGCCGTCAAGGAGCTGAACGAGGCCTTCCTCCACGCGATCAAGGAATACGACTACGACGGCGTCTTCCGCGGCGTGTTCCCGATCAAGGTGAACCAGAAAAAGGTCGTCGTCCGCGAGATCATCCAGTCCGGCCGCAAGTACGGTTACGGCCTCGAGGCCGGGAGCAAGCCCGAGCTCATCGCGGCGCTCTCGCAGGACCTCGGCTCGGACTGCCTCATCACGACGAACGGCTACAAGGACGACGCCTTCATCCGCCTCGCCCTGAACGGCATCCGGATGGGCAAGACCGTCGTCCTGATCCTCGAGAAGGTCTCCGAGCTCGAGAAGATCCTCGACGTCGCCAAGAAGCGCGGCGTCAAGCCGCTCATCGGCATGCGCAGCAAGCTCTACGCGCGCGGCTCGGGAAAGTGGGCGAAGTCGGGCGGCGAGGCGGCGAAGTTCGGCCTCACGACGACGGAGATGCTCGAGGCGGTCGAGATCCTCAAGCACCGCAAGATGCTCGACTCGCTCGTCATGCTCCACTTCCACATCGGCTCGCAGATCACGGACATCCGCAAGATCAAGCAGGCGATCAAGGAGGCGGGGCGCGTCTACGCGAAGCTCCACGCGACGGGCGTCGAGATCCAGTACCTGAACCTCGGCGGCGGCCTGGGCGTCGACTACGACGGCTCGAAGACCGCGTTCGACTCCTCGATGAACTACACGGTCCAGGAGTACGCAAACGACATCGTCTACACGATCAAGTCGATCTGCGACGAGGAGAAGGTCCCCGTCCCGACGCTCGTGACCGAGTCGGGCCGCGCGCTGACCGCGTACCACTCGGTCCTCGTGACGAACGTTCTCGACGTCGCGGACCGCATCGAGCAGGGCCGCTCGGTCAAGCTCGACGGCGACGAGAACCACGTCGTGCGCGAGCTCTACGACATCTGGCAGAGCATCACGGCCAAGAACGTCCGCGAGAGCTACCACGACGCGCTTCAGTTCAAGGAGGAGCTCTTCACGCTCTTCAACCTCGGCTACGTGTCGCTCGAGGACCGGAGCAAGGGCGAGATCCTCTACTGGAACATCTGCGAGCGCATCCGCCGGTACCTCCACACGCTCAAGGACGTCCCGGAGGAGTTCGAGCAGCTCGAGGTCATGCTCGCCGACAAGTACGTGATGAACTTCTCCGTGTTCCAGTCCCTGCCGGACGTGTGGGCGATCGACCAGCTCTTCCCCATCCTCCCGATCCACCGCCTTCGCGAGAAGCCCTCCGAGCACGGCACGCTCGCGGACATCACGTGCGACTCGGACGGCAAGATCGAGAAGTTCATCGACCTGAGGGACATCAAGGAGGCGCTCCCCCTCCACCCGTTCCACAAGGGGACGCCGTACTACATCGGGTTCTGCCTCGTCGGGGCGTACCAGGACGTGCTCGGCGACCTGCACAACCTGTTCGGCGAGGTGCACGAGGTGCTCGCGAGCGTGGACGACGACGGCCGCACGCGCATCCAGGACGTCCTGCCGGGCGAATCGTGCGAGCGCGTGCTCTCGTACATGAACTACGACAAGGACGAGCTCCTCGACGGCATCTGGCGCCAGCTTAGACGGGCCACCGAGCGCAAGAAGGTCAAGGAGCCCGAGGCGAAGGCCATCGCGAAGGACTTCGAGCACAGCCTCACGCACTACACGTACCTCGAGGAATGACCTTCGAGGGCAGGTTTGGTGTTTCGTTCCTTTTCGGATTTCTTCGAATTGGAGATTGCGGGGGCCGGCTCCCCACGCGGGTGGTCCCGGACCCCGTGGCACGGCTCTTGATCTTCACCTTCTAAGAAATTCTTCTTCTTAGGAGGTTCCCTTTGATCCTCGTTCTCCCGGTCGTCCTCTTTGCCCTCGCGTCCGCCGCCCCCGACCCCGCGCCCGCCCATCCCGTCGTCGCCGCCGCGCGCGCGGCCGAGGCGGGCGGCCTCGTCGCGGGCGTGTCGGTCCTCCACCTCGAGAGCGGCCGCGCGGCCTCCTGGCGCGGGGCCGAGACGTTCCAGATGGCGAGCGTCTTCAAGCTCCCCGTCGCCATCGCGGTCCTCGACGCCGTGGAAAAGGGAACGCTCCGCCTCGACCGCGAGGTCGAGATTCTCGAGAAGGACCGCATGGAGGTCGGGCCGATCTACGACGAGTGGAAGCCCGGCATGCGTGTCTCGGTCGCGCGCATGGTCGACGTCATGCTCGTCGACAGCGACAACACCGCGGCCGACGTCCTCGTCGCGCAGCTGGGCGGGCCGGCCGCCGTCGAGAAGAGGCTGGTCGCCCGGGGCATTCCCGGCGTGAAGGTGTCGCTCGACGAGAAGGGCCTCGGCGCGGCGATGAAGAAGGATCTCGACGCGATCGAGCACGGAGCGCAGAACGGAACGAGCCCGGACGCCATGGCCGGCCTTCTCGCCCGCCTCTTCCGCGGCGAACTCCTTTCGAAGGCTTCCACGGACCGGATCCTCGATTCGATGCGCCGCTGCGCGACGGGCGGACGGCGCTTCCGGGCGGGCCTCCCGAAGGGCGCGGAGGTCTTCGACAGGACCGGGACGATGCGGCTCTCGTCGAACGACGTCGGAATCCTGACGCTGCCCGACGGCTCGCACGCCGTCCTCGCCGTCTTCACGCGCGGCGGGGCCGGCGCCGAGGCGCGCGAGAAGGCGATCGCCTCGATCGCGAAAGCGGCCTGGGAGGCCGGCGCCCCGGCCCGCTAGCCGGGCGGACGCGCGGGCGGACGCCCGCGACGGCAAGGAGCAGAACGCCGCTTTCCGGCACGGTCATGCCGGCCATGCTACGGGGGCCCGGCCGCCAGTGCGGTAAATTCCCCCCGTGGTCGAGACCCTGACGGCGCCGTATCTCCTCCTGGCCGGGCCCGGCCTGACGGACCCGAACTTCTCGAAGACGGTCGTCCTCATGGGCCACCACACGAAGGACGGGGCGCTCGGCTGGGTCGTGAACCGTCTCCTCGGCCAGCCCGCGGTGACGCTCCTGCCCCCGCCGCTCGACGCGACGCTCCACCCCGCCACACCGCTGCACGTCGGCGGACCGGTTCTCACGAACGGCCTCGTCGCGCTCTTCCGCGAGGAGGTCGACGGCGTGGACTGCAACGAGATGGCGCCCGGACTCTGGGTCTCGGCGTCCGCGGAGATCCTCCCGAAGCTCTTCGGCAAGGCGCCGGGCGACGGGCCTCCGCGGGGCCTTCTCGTTCTCGGCTACGCGGGCTGGGACGCCGAGCAGCTCGAGGGAGAGATGGAGGAGGGGGCGTGGCTCGTCCTCCCCTGGGAACCGGACCTCGCCTTTGCCCGCGGAGTCGAGACGCTCTGGGAGCGCGCGCTCGCGCGCCTCGGCGTGGACCCGGGCTCGGTCTCCTCGTCGTCGACAGGCGTGAGCTGAAAGCCGCGTGAAGGAGCTCTTCGCCCTCGTCCTGAAGCACGGAACGAGTCTCGTTTTCGGGAACGTCCTCGTCGAACAGCTGGGCCTTCCCGTCCCTGCCGTCCCGACGCTCGTCGTCGCGGGCGCGCTCGCCGCCGACGGGAAGCTCTCGTTCGCAAAGCTCCTCCTGGCGGCGTTCGTCGCGACGGTCGCGGCCGACTCGCTCTGGTTCCTCCTCGGCCGCCGCTACGGGCAGAAGCTCCTCAAGACGCTCTGCCGCGTCTCGCTCTCGCCGGACACCTGCGTGCGCCAGACGGAGGGCATCTTCGAGAAGTACGGCCTCGCCTCGCTCCTCTTCGCGAAGTTCGTGCCGGGCTACTCGACGGTGGCGCCGCCCCTCGCGGGCGCGTCCGGCACCGGCTATCCGCGTTTCCTCCTCTTCACGTCGGGCGGAACCCTCCTCTGGGCCGGCTCCGCGCTCCTCCTCGGCGCCGTGTTTCACGGCGCCGTGGACCGCGTTCTCGCATTCCTTGCGAGCATGGGGGGCTGGGCGTTCGTCGTCCTGGCGGGCGGGCTCCTCCTCTACATCCTCTTCAAGTGGCACCAGCGGCGACGCTTCTACCGCTTCCTCCGGATGGCGCGCATCCGCGTCGCCGACCTCCGGTCGCTCATGGACGCCGGCGAGCCGCCGGTCGTCGTGGACGTCCGCTCGAAGAACGCGCGCCTGCGCGACCCGCGCCGGATCCCCGGGGCGCGCACGATCGACCTCGAGGACCTCGACGCGCACGTCGCGCTCCTGCCCGCGGACCGGGAGATCGTCCTCTACTGCACGTGACCCAACGAAGCTTCGGCGGCCCGTGTGGCACGCCTCCTGATGGATCGCGGGCTCCGGCTCGTCCGCCCGCTCGAGGGCGGGCTGGACGCCTGGGCCGAGGCCGGCTTCGACGTCGAGGCCGAACGCACCCCCTTGAGCCCCGCCGGAACCTGGACGCCCGCCGGCTGACGCGTCAGGCGCGGGCGTAGGTCTCGTCGACGATCACGTCCGGATGGAGCGAGCGCCGGACGGGGCACGTTTTCGCCGCGTTGACGAGCTTCCCGAAATCCTCGTCGCCGCACGGCGAGTCGATCGTCAGCTTCAGGACGAGCTTCGCGATGCGACGTGGCGGCTCGGCCGTCATGTGCTTCTCGACGGAGAACGCCACGCCCGTGAGCGGGATCCCGGCGCGCGTCGCGTAGAGGCTCAGGGTCGTCGCGGCGCACGACCCGAGCGACGCCGCGCAGAGGTCGGTCGGCGAGAAGCTGCTGCCGTCGCCGCCGTTGTCCTTCGGGGCCTGAGTCGGAAGCCGCTTGCGGGAGGGACCGTGATCGAGCTCGGTCGCGGTCGGGGAGACGAGCTTTCCGGTGATGAGGACGCTCATGCCTCAGTGTAGACCGGGCGCCGGCCGCGCCGGGAGCGCGAGGAGCGCCTCCGGGTTCACGCGAGCGCCGTTCCAGCGAGCGCCCCAATGCAGGTGAGGGCCCGTGACGCGGCCCGTCGCGCCGGCGAGGCCGACGACGGTCCCCTTCGTCACGATGTCGCCGTCCTTCACGTCCACGCGCGAGAGGTGCATGTACTGCGTGAAGAGGCCGCCGCCGTGGTCGAGAAGGACGGTCCCGCCGGAAAAGTAGAGGTCGCCGGCGAGCGCGACGCGCCCGTCCGCGGCCGCCGCGACCGGCGTGCCGGCGGGCGCCGGCATGTCGAGGCCCGCGTGGAAGCTCTGGGTCTTGCCGTTGTAGACGCGCCGCGAGCCGAAATTGGTCCCGTCATACCCGACGGGGCGGACGAAGGCCGTCCACCGCCGCGCCGCTTCCGCGCTCCGGTAAGCCGCGTTCACGCGCTCCCCGTCCGCCTTGACACGCTCCTTCTCCTCGGGCGGGACCTCGACGAATTTCGGGTCGACCGAGAGCTTCTGGACGCGGAATGCGCCCTTGAGGACGCGCGTCCTCAGGGAAGTCCGTGCGTCGCCCTCCGGCGATTCGAGGACGAACTCGCGCTCGCCCGGCTGCGCGTCGAGGTCGACGCCCAGCAGCCCGCGGAAGACGCGGCCGGACGCGTCGCGTTCCAGCGGGATGCGCCGGTCGCGGTCGACGAGCACGAGGCCCGCGAGGGGCGCGTCGCTCGCGACGCGGATCTCCGCGACGCCTCCCTGCGGGATCGTCCTCGGCGCCGCAGCCACGGACAGGACGGCGGCAAGAAGAGCGCCGATGCCGGTCACGGCGTGATCTCGAGAGTCGTCACGGGCGGACGGGCAAGACGCGTCCGCGCGCCCGCGGGATCCCCTTCCCGCCACGCGGCCAGCTGGTCGGTCCGGTGCGCGGACCCGAGATGGCCGGAGACGCCGAACGGGATCACGAGCGTCGCCTCCCCCGGGGCGCCCCAGTCCACGACGAACCGCATGGACTGGCCGTACGTCGGCGTCGCGACGCGCGGCGTGCCGCCCGCGCCCGACTGCGGGAACGACGGCGGGTCGAAGAGCCAGCCGAGGCCCGGCAGGCGCCCGAGCGGGTGCTTCACGGCGAGCCGGTTCGACGCGCCCCACGTCCAGCGGGCCTCGTCCTTGCCGAAGCGGGCGGCGAGGTCGGCGCGCGCGGCGTCGAACGCGGCTCTCACGAGCTCGCGCTTCGGACCGAGGCGCGCCCGGCGGAACGCCGCGTCGTCCGCCCGCGCGAGCTCGAGGAGGCGCGCGTCGGGCAGGCCGACCTCGAGCGGGACGCGCCACGCGGCGAGGACGCGTTCGACGAGCCTGCGCCGCGCCGAGCGCGCGACGAGAAACAGCGTCGAGCCCGCGTCCGCGCGGCCGTCCCAGCTCGCGAAGCGCGCGTTCCACGGCTCGGGCAGGTCGGGCGCAAGCGCCGCGAGCGTCTCCTTCAGGACTGGCGAGACGTCGTCGAGCTGAAGAGCCTCCATCGCGGCGCGGTCGAGCGGCCTTTTCCCGCGCGCCGCCTCGCCGAGGAGGTCCGCAATGCGGCGCGCGCGCTCCGTGGACGGCCAGTCCGTCGTGACGGGCTGCGGGAACCGCGTCCCGATGTCGCGCTGGTTCGCGGTCACGATGAAGCCCTCGGGCGGGTCGACGACGCGCGGCATCTCCGCGGGGGGGACGTAGCCGCGCCAGTCGTTCTCCGGATCGGCCCCGTCGTACGGGACGCTGCCGTCCGTGCCGGCGCGCCGGATCGGGACGAGGCCGGTGGCGCGCCAGCCGATCGAGCCCGCGGCGTCCGCCCACACGACGTTGTGGGCGGGATACGGGAACGCGTCGAGCGCGCGGCCGAGCGACTCGCGGTCCGTTGCGGTCATGACGGCGCTTTCGGGCACGCGCATGAGCGACGGGTCGAGCGCGGGCCACCTCAGCGCCATGCGGCCCTGGACGAGCGGCCCGTGGGACGTCTCGCGAACGACGAGCGTCTCGGGCCTTCCGCTCCGGACGGCGATCGTCTCCATCCGCTCCCGGACGTCCTCCCATCCGGCGCCGCGCTTCGCCCTCTTCCCCACGATCGTCTCGCGGTAGAGGTCCTGCACGTCCGTCCGGAGGGTCGTCATGCCCCACGCGACGCGCTCGTTCCGGCCGAGGATCACGCCCGGCAGGCCGGGGAGCGTGACGCCCTCGATGAGGCGGCCCGCGATCGCGAAGCGCATGGGCAGCCAGATCCCCGGAAGCGTCAGAGAGAGGTGCGGATCGTTCGCGAAGAGGGGTTTCCCGCTCTTCGAGAGCGCGCCCGCGACCGCCCACGCGTTCGACCCGCGCGGCTCGTCTTCTCTCAGCGCCCCGGAGCCCAGGGCGGCGAGCGGAACGCCGCCCAGGTCGGGCAGCGGCGGGAGCGCGAGCGGCGCGGCATCGGGGACGAGAAGGACGTCGGCCGGCGAGGCCGTGTCGGCCACGAACCGGCGGACCGCCGGGTCGACTCTCGACAGCTTCTCGAGCGCGAGGTCGCGCCGCCACGAGGTCGACAGGTCCTCGCACATGAGGAGGTGCACCGCGAGCGCGTCGGCCGCGGTGAACCGCCGCGGCGAGATCCGGAGCAAGGCGAACTCGAGCCCGAGGCGGCCGGGATGCGAATCGAGGAATGCGTTGATCCCGTCCGCAAGCGCCTCGAGGTCGACGCGCTCCCCTTCCGGAAGGAGAGGCACGGCGGCTTCGGCGACGCGCGCGAACCCGTAGGTGCGATGGAGACGGTCCGCGGGGAGGAGCGAAGCCCCGAAAATCTCAGCCAGCTCGCCACGCGCGAGGCGCCGCTGCAGCTCGAGCTGGAAGAGGCGCTCGCGGGCCGTGAGCCAGCCCTGCGCGCGCAGCGCGTCCCGCACGGTCGCGGCCGTGACCGTCGCGACGCCGCGGTCGTCGAAGGCGACCGCCACGCGCGACGAAAGGCCGGGGATCCGGGAGGATTCGGAGTCCGGAAGATTTCTTCGAATGAGAAAGAGAAGAGAGGCGCCGGCGAGTGCGACGAGCACCGCAAAGGTGGCGGCGGCGGCGATAAGGACCCGCTTCATCGCCGCCGAGGATGGCACACGGCCACCCGCTGAACGGGCACCTTCTAAGAAATTCCCCTCTTCCTCAGCCCTTCTTCTTCGCGGCCGCGGCCTTCGCGGGCGCCTGCTTCGGGATCGGGTCGACCCAGAGCTCCTCGACCGGCCGCTGCTTCTCGTTCATGCGCGCGCGGTACTTGAGGCGCACACCGCACGAGCCGATGTCCCAGTACGTCTGGTCCGCGGCCGACGGCATCACCGTGCCTTTGCCGTAGCGCTCGCGCAGGGCGTCGCCGATGCCGGAGGGCGGGTCGACGTAGTAGTAGAGACCGAGAACCTTCGCGTCCGCTGCGTCGGAGTCGAACGTGGCCGTGATGACCCACGGCCGCCCCTCCGGCTTGTGGACGATCTTCACGTCGCGCGTGACCTTCGCCTTGCCGGGCTCGAGCTTCGCCATCCGCTCGAACGCGAACGTTCTCGTCTGGCCGATCTCGAGTCCGCCCATGCCGGGGCATGGGGCGGGGGAAGGCTGCTGCTGCGGAGCCGCGATGCCCGGGCCGGGGCCCGTCTGCTGCGTCTGGATCTGAACCTGGGCCGCCGCCGGCAAAGCCGCGAGCAGGGCCGCACACGTGACGAGAGTCCTTTTCATCCGTTCTCCTGAACCCATCTCCCGCCGCCGGTTCGGCGCGGGCGAACATTCAACGCGAGGACCGTGCCAGAAGCTCCCGGAGCGATTCCTCGTGCCATCCGACGAGGAGGCGGCGGCCCACGCGCAGCATCGGCGCGCGGAAATTGCCCGTGGGCCCCCGGAGGTCGTCGAGAGAAACCTCGCGGGCCGGGAGGGTCCGTGCCGTTTTGCCCCTCGCGAGCGTCACCTCGTCGACTTCCTTGAGCAGGGCCTTCGCGTCCGCGTCCGTGAGCGGGCGGGAACGGGCCGGGCGCTCGTCGCGCACGTCCGACTTCGACTTCTCGAGCACCTCACGGGTGCGTCCGCAGCTCGTTCAACCGACCCGGTGGTAGTAGAAGTCGACGCGTCCCACGGCTCCTCCGGCCCCAAAGTGTAGCAGCCGGGCTCTCAGGGCGCGGTCGCGAACTCGAACAGGATCCTCTTCATCCGCTCGAGCCCATCGAGGTAGAACGGGACCACGATCCGCTCGCTGTGGTGGTGGATCGTCGAGGCGTCGAAGTAGCCCACCGCGAACGGCGAGACGCCGTAGGCGCGCAGCCCGCGGGCCCTGAGGAACGAGCTCGACGTGTACTGGCCGGACAGGACGTAGGGCCCGACCGGCACCCGGAACGGGTCCAGTCCGAACACCTCCGTGACGGCGCGCCAGGCCGGACCTTCGGCCGGAGTCGCGAAGCAGTCGTCGGTCCTGAGGACGATGTGCTTCGTGAGCCGCCGCGCGAGGAGCCAGCCGTCCATCTCCGCCTCGGCGGCCGCGACGGACGAACCCGGAAGCAGCGTGCGGACGAGGCGCATCGAGAACCCCCCTGCGGGCCGTTCGGCGATGCGGCCCGTGTAGGCCATGTCCTTCAGGAGCGAACGGTAGACCTCGGGCACGACCTTCCAGTACTCGGTCCCGGGTCCGATCTTGGAGGGGTCCGCGAGCATCCGGCGGCCCCAGACGTCCGAGCGGGAGGGCGCGACGAACCGCAGGAACTCCCGGACCGCCGGAACCACTTTCAGCGGCTCGGCTTCGTCCCGCGTTTTCACGACGGCCGCGAGGTCCTCGAGCGGACCTTTTTCGGCCGCGAGGACGTCCACGGAGAGGATCGCCTTCTGCATGACCTCGACGCCGAACCTCTCGATCTCGGTCTTGTTCACCTCGTTGACGCCGCCCTCGTTGAAGACGTCCGTGACGCCCGCGACGAGGTCGGGGCGATTCGCGAGCAGCCACCCGAACCCGAGCGTCTGGTCGTAGGACTCCTCCCCCGACTCCACGACGAACACGACGTCGCGCTCGGGCACGATGCCGGACCGCGCGAGCGCCGTGAGGGCGAGAAGGTTCGCGACCGCCTGCCCTTTCATGTCGAGGACGCCGCGCGCAATGAGGTTCGAGGCGTACTCCTTGTCCCCGCGCTCCGCGGCGAACGGCGGCTTGACCCAGGCGGAGAGGTCGCCGGCCGGGACGACGTCGGCGTGCGCGAGGAGAGCGAGCGCCTCGCCGCGGCGCCGGCCGGGCAGCCGTGCGACGAGAATCGGGCGCGAGGGGTCACCGCCCGTCACGACGTACGGGATCCCGGCGCAGCCGAGCTCCCGCGCGAAGACGTCGACCACGGGCCGCGTGATCCCGGGAGGGTTCGAGCTGTCGAGGCGCAGGATCTCGACGAGCAGCTTCACCTCGGGCCGCTCCATCGCGGCGGCGGCCTCGAGATCGAGGCGCCGGACCGGTACGCCCGGCTCGCGCCGCGCGAGGACGCGCGGCAGCAGCCACACGGCCGCGGCCACGGCGGCGGCCCCGCCGTACAGCGCCAGGCGGCGCCGGGTATTGCGCGAAAGCGGGCTCATGCGGCGGCGGGCCCGCGGCGGCGTAGCGCCCACGCCAGCGCGAGGGCGGCGGCCGTCGTCGCGGTGACCAACGCCCCTATCTTCACCCAGCGCGTCTCCGGCCGCAACGAGAGGACGTGCCGGCCGGGAGGAATCCTGGCTCCCGCGAAGCCGAACGCCATCGGGACGACGGCGACCGGCCGGCCGTCGAGCGCCGCCTCTTCGACCGCCTCGCGCACGCGCCAGAGCATCAGGAACGCTTCGCCCGGGCCGTCGACCTCGACGTCGGCCGTGAGCCCCGAGGGCCGGTCGCGGAGCCCGAGGATGCGGCCGGCGCCGGGCGCGTCTGGAAACCCCGGCAGCGCGGCGTCGACGTACGCCGTCCCGGCGTCGGCGCCGTCCTCGAGAAAGCGCTTGAAGACGGCCGGGGCGTCGTTCGAGGCCACGACGCGCGAGGCGAACCGGAAAGGCGGCAACGGGTCCGCGATCCGCAGCAGACGCGGCCGGTAGCGCCCGTCCGCCCCGCGCTCGCTCGCGAGGACCGCGGAGGCCCCCGCGGCGCGGACGATCCGGAGCGTCAGGGGGTCCGGCGTCGGCGCCGCACGGGCGAGGAGGCGCATCCACTCGAAGACTTCCACGGAAAGCGACAGGTCGTAGTCCTTCTCGAAGACGTAACCGGCGCCGAAGAGCGAGGCGTACGCGGGAAGCAGCGACGTGCGCGCCGTGACGGCCGACGCGGCGAGGTCCTGCGTGTCGTAGACCGGCACGGGCGCGTAGAGATCCCGGTGGAAGATGCGCGGCGGCGGCGCGTCGCCGGCGGGAGGCGTTCCGCGCACGAGGAGCGCGGGGGGCTCCGACAGCACGGCTCCGTTCGCCACGGGCGAGAGCCCGCGGGCCATCGGCTCGCGGTCGACGAGCACCGCGAGCGCGAGAAGCGGCAGCACGGCGCGGCGCGCCCGCGGGGAAAGCATCGCGTCGAGTCGCGCAAGCCCGAGCGCCGCAAGCGTCGCAAGCCCGAAGCCCGCGAGCGTCGCATGGCGCTCGGGAAAGCGGAGCGACGCGAAGAACGGCAGCGCCTTCACCACGAAGTGAAACACCGGCGTCGCACCCGCCATGGCGAGGAGAACGCCGGCGGACGCGAGCGCGGCCGAGGCGACGCGCAGGGGGCCCCGCCGCGCGAGTCCGAGAAGGACGAGGAGCCACGCGACGCGCCCCGGCGTCAGCGACGGGAGGTACGGGTAGTGGGTGGCGCCGCGGGCGGTGGAAACGCGCGTCCAGTCCGCCACGAGCCCGTCGGCGAGGAATTCCTTCAGGCGCGCCGGCTCCAGCGGCTCGACCGCGGCGGCGCCCTCGGACATGCCGCCACCGGGGCCGCGAATGCTGCGCGAGGCCGTGGCGGCGGCGGGCACGAGCGCGACGGCCGAAAGGCCGGCCGCGAGGACCGCCGCGGCCGCGAGCGCCGCGAGCGCGCGGCCGCGCCGCGGCGCGGGCGCGCCGGGCGACGGTCCGGGCGGGGCCGCCGCGACGAGCATCGCCGCGACGGCGGCCCCGTAGAGGAGGAACTCGGGAGCCGACGCGACGGCGATCAGTGCGGCCGCCGCGCCGGTCTTGGCGGCGCTGCGCGCCGACGGAGCGCGCACGGTGTCGAGAGCGAACGCCGCGAACCACGGAAGGACCGAAAGCGCCGACAGCGTCGGCGGGAACGGCACGACGGAGACGGTCGTCCCCGCGAGAGCGAAGACGAGGCCCGCGAGCGCCGCGGGCGCCGCCGCGAGACCCAGCCGGCGCGCGAACGCCGCAAAACCCGCGACGAGAGCCGCGAGATGGAGAAGCATCCACGCCTTCATCGCCGCGCCGAGGGGCAGCGCGAGGAAGAGGACGTTTGCCGGGTCGAAAGGCGCCGCCGACGGGCCGGAGAGCAATGGCGCGCCGCCCCAACGGAAACGGTCCACCCACGGGAGCTCTCCGCGCGACAACCCCTCGGCGAGGTGCGCCTTGAGCGGATAGAAGAAGAAGGGCAGGTCGCGGCCGACGGGCACGTCGCTCCCGAAGAACGCACGGTACGGGACCCACGCGAGGAGGATCGCCCCGAGGAGGAGCGCCGCGCGCTTGAGCCTCACGCCGCCCTCCCCGCGCGGATCAGCGCGACCGCGGCGGCCAGACCGGCGAGCGAAACGGCGGCTCCGATCCCGAAGAGCGGATTCGTGTAGCGCAGCGTGACGTCGTGGACGCCCTTTGGAAGCTCCGCCTCCATGCGCCATCCGTCCGCCGCGCTCAGGGCGAGCTCCCGGCCGTCCGCGCGCGCGCGCCAGTTGGGGTCGAACGTGCGGCCGATCCAGAGCGTCGCGGACGGAAGCGTCACGTCGGCGCAGAGGACGACGCGCGAGGGCCGGCGCTCGACGACGAGCACCGAGCCCGCTTCGCCCTCGGGCAGCAGCGCGAACTCCGGCCGCGCACCGGCGATCCGGACGAGACGGTCCGATCCCGAGCGGCCGACCTCCTCCGTCGCGGCGGGATCCGGGCCGGGCGACGCCGTCCGGACGACGGTGACTCCGGCGGAGCGGAGGATGCGGGCCTTCTCCTCGCCCCACGGCAGCCTTGCGAGCGCGGCGGTCCAGCGGACGGCCGGAGCCGCAGTCAGGCGGTCCACGTCGTTGTCGCCCAGGTACCGGATTCCGAACACGGCGCCGGTCGCGGGCCGCAGGAGGTCGAGCCCCCCCGCCTCGAGCGTCCGCCGAACGACGGTCGCGCGGTCGTCCGCGCCGTCGTCGTAGAAACGGCCGTCTCCCGCCTGCGCGCGCACGAGCGCGACCTCGGGCGTCGCGCGGCGATAGAGATCCGGCGGCCCCGCGGGACACGTCCCGGCGACGCGGCGCGCCGCGTCGCCGAGGAAGAGCGCGGCCAGGAGGCCCCCAAAAAGAACCGGGGCACGAAGATTTTCTTTGAAGGTGAAGAGGGAAGAGGAGAGAGAGGAGGAGAGGAGAAGACAGCAGCCGGCGCTCACGAGGAGCGTCGCGGTCGCCGCGAGCAACGGCATTCGCAGAACCTGAGCTACCGCCGCGCCAGACGCGTCGCCAGAGCCCAGCCCCACCACCCACAACACCTTTCTAAGAAAATCTTCCGCGCCGAACGCCAAAGCGCAGAGGGTGCCGCACACGAGAGCCAGCACACCAGCCGTCCGAAGCAAACTGCTTTTTGCCTTCTCCCGAACTTCCCCATCCCCGAAAAAGACCGCATCCACCCCGACAGCAGCAGCAGCCGCCAGCGCGAACGTCGCGAGGAGCCACCACTTCTCCGGATAGCGCACGGAGGAAAGCAGTCGCGCGACCGCGCCGTAGCCCGGGAGAAAGCGGCCGAACGACAGGACGGCCGCGCCGCCCGCGACGAGCAGCGCCGCGCGGCCGCGCCGGTCGCGCCACGCCGCGGCCGCGAAGAGAAGCGGCAGGACGCCGAGCGCGAGGTCGTCGAAGTACGGCCCCGAGGCGTCGAACGTCGCGGCACCCCAGTGGGGGCCCTGCGCCGGATCGCCCGTCAGGCGCGGCTCGAGGAGCGTCAGAACGCGCGACGGACGTACGGACCAGAAGAGCGCGCCGTGCTCGGGACGCATTCCGGATCCCCGTGCCGAACGCGAGACCTCGGCCGCCGCGGGGAGGACCTGCACCGCCGCCAGCGCGAGGCCGAGCGCGAGAGCGCCGGCGGCCGCGGGGAACGCCCGCCTCCGGCCGGCCGCCGCCAGCGCGAGGGATCCGAAGGCGGCTGCGCTGATGAGGGTCACGGCGGGCTCGCCGCCGAGCGCCGAGAGGCCGAACGCGAGAGCGCAGAGGCCGAGGGCCCGGCGGCGCGTTCCGGGATCGCCGGCGAGGCGCGGCAGCTCCGCGAACGCGAGGGACAGCGGCGCGGCGGCGGCGGCCATCCCGAAGAAGCCGGGCAGCGACTGGAAGACCCCGGAGAAGAGAAGGACGAGCGCGCCGGCCGTGGAGCCCGGCGCCGACAGGCCGAGCCGGCGCAGCGCCCAGAAGAAGAGGACGAGGACGAGCGCGGTGTTCGCGAGGGAGAGTCCCGTCGGTCCGACGATCGCGACCAGCGGCGAGAGCGGCCAGAAGACGGCGGCGTTCGGGTCGGCGGCGAAGGGCCGTCCGCCCGACGTCCAGTCGTTCCAGAGGGGCCACTCGCCGGAGGCGAGGAAGCGCGCGAGGAGGCTCCGCCACGGGACGAAGAAGAAACCCGCGTCGCGCCTGTAGAGCGTTCCGCCGAACACGAGTTCGTGGAACCGCGCCGTGAACGCGGCGAGGACGACGGCGAGGGCCGCGGCGCTCGGCAGCCGGGAAGCTCTGGCCGGTCCCGCCGCCATGGGCTTCAGGGCTTCCGGGCGAGGACGAGGAGCGACATCCCGAAGGACGGCTCCGCGTCCTCCTCGGCCCTGAGGAGCGGCATGAGCCAGCGGAAGGCGCCGAGCTGCTGGCGCGGGAGGACCCGCCGGCGGAGGACACGCGAGTTCAGCCACCAGCCGAACACACCCGGCCGGTTCAGGTAGCGGATCTTCTCGACGGCGAGCCCGGACTCGGCCACGAGCCGCTCGAGGCCCGCCTTTTCGTACCGGCGGTAGTGCCGCAGCGCCTCGTCGAGCGTGCCGTAGAGCGCCGGGAGCGAGGGAACGAGGAGCGCGAGGCGCCCGCCGGAGGGCAGGACGCGGGCGAAGTCGCGCAGCGTCGCCGCGTCGTCCTCGATGTGCTCGAGGACGTTCAGGCAGACGATCGTGTCGATGCGCTCGGAGGCGAGGTCGCTCACGTCCGCATCCGCGAGCGGGAAGCGGAACGACGCGACGCGGATGTTCGCGCGGCCCTCGAACTTCGCCTTCAGCTCGCCGACGTAGTGCGGCTCGATGTCGGAGGCGACGACGCGCTCCTTGTCCGCGAAGAACCGGGTCTGGTTCCCGACGCCGGAGCCGACCTCGAGCACGCGGTTTCCGAGCCACGCTTCGAAGCGGTCGTGCAGCCACTTGTTGTAGACGGAGAGCCCTTCCATGCGGCGCAGCGTGATCGCGCCGACGTCGCCCTCGGGCGCTTCCCACCGGAAGTACTTGAGGATCGTCCAGACGGCCTGGAACCCGTCCTTGATGCCGATCTTCTTGCCTTCCTCGTACGTGCGGCCGTGGTACGAGATCGGCACCTCGAAGATGCGCGCGCGCATGCGGGAAACCTTGCAGGTGATCTCGGGCTCGATCCCGAAACGCTGGGACCGGAGGTCCAGCCGGTCCACGATCTCGCGGCGCATGGCCTTGTAGCAGGTCTCCATGTCCGTGAGGTTGAGGTTCGTGAACGCGTTCGACATCAGCGTCAGGAGGCGGTTCCCGACCGTGTGCCAGAAGTACAGGACGCGGTGCCCGCCGGGGTGCCCGAGGAAGCGCGAGCCGTAGACGATGTCGGCCTCGCCCTTGAGGATCGGGCCGAGGACGACGGGGTATTCCCGCGGGTCGTACTCGAGGTCCGCGTCCTGGATGATCACGACGTCGCCCGTGGAGGCCTTCATGCCCGCCCACACGGCCGCGCCCTTCCCCATGTTGTGCGGCTGGAGGACGACCCTCACGCCGCCCGTGCCGTCCATCTCGCGCAGGATGTCGCGCGTCCCGTCTTTCGAGCCGTCGTCGACGATCACGATCTCGCGCTCGAGGCCGCCGAGGTCCACGGCCTGCACCCGCGCGACGATCTCGCGAATCGTTCTTTTTTCGTTGTAGGCCGGCATCACGATCGAGAGTTTCACGGGCTCTTTTCCTTCAGCTCCCAGAGGATGACGGAGTATCCCATCCCTTCGCGCGCGAGCGGCGCGCCGCGCTCCTTCAGCGCGCGGCGGAGGCGCTCGAAGCCGGCCGCGCCGGCGGCGTCGCCGTGAAAGGCCATGGCTTCCGGCCCGCAGCACCGGATGAACTCCGACACGGCGTACCGGCCGGGCGCGAGCGGATCGAGGGGACCCTCGAACGGCCGCGCCTTCGGGAGGTAGTACGCGGGATCCGCCCCGCCGAAGTAGGCGACCGTCGTCCCCGCGTCCTCCCCGCGCGCCTTCAGCTGCGCCGCGACGCGCGCGAGGTCCTGCCCCCAGTCGAGGTTCGAGTCGTTCAGCCACGCGGCCCCATGCGCCGGGCCGCCCGCGGCCGCGTTGAAGAACGAGAGCTCGGACGGATGGACCGCGAGAGTCTCGGCGGCCTGGATCGCGACGCCGGCCGTCAGCACGGCGGCCGCGACGCGGGGTCGCAGCGCGCGGAAGACGGCGAGAACCGCCGCCGCCGCGAGAAGCGGATAGACGGGGAGCATGTGGCGGATCCCGATGTTGTACGACGTCGCCATGCCCGTCAGGAAGAGGTAGGCGACGGGCAGGACGAGGGCCCAGACGACGAGCGTGAGGCGGTCGCGTTTCACCGCCGCGAGGACCGCGGCGGCTCCGAGAACCCCGAGGAAGCCGAGGGCCGACTTCACCGCGAAGGCGACGAAGAAGTAGTTCCAGAATCCGTCGACGGAGAGCTTCCCGCGGAGGACGTTCACGCCGCCGCCGGTCCTGTTCTGGATCGCGATTCCCGCGAGGCCGGCCGCGTAGTGACCCGCCTGCCTCGAGATCCGCGAGAGCGCCACGACGCGCTCCACCGTTGCCGGCGGCGCCTCCCGCGAGGCGAGAAAGATCCGGACGGCGCCCTCGGCGTCGCGCGCCGACATGTTCCGCATCGCGACGGCATAGCACCCGAAGAGGACGGCGGCCGACGCCGCTCCCGCAAGGAGAAGGCCGTACGCGGGGAGAGGCGACGCCTTCCGTCCCTCGCGCGCGGCCGCGCGCCGCTCCCGCAAGAGGCCGGCGAGGGCGAGGACCGCGACCATCGGCACGAGAAGGACACAGGAGAACTTCGCCGCGACGCTCGCCCCGAGCGCCGCACCCGCCCCGGCCCAGAGCGCGAGGGAGCGCTTTTCGAGCGCGAGGAGGCACAGGGCGAGCGTCGCGAAGAACCCGAGCGCCGCCGCGAGATCGGTGTGGACGACGCCCGCGTGCGCGACGAGGTTCGGCTCCAGAGCGACGAGCGCCGCGGCGAGGAGCCCGGCGATGCTTCCACCCCAGCGGCGCACGGCGCCGCCCACGGCGAGGACGAGCACGAAGAAGAGCGCGGCGACGGGCGCGCGTGCGGCGCCGAACAGGCGCTCCGGCGTCAGCGTCGAGCTGAACGCGAACGGGCGCGGCTGCTCGGCGGTGCGCATCGAGAAGGGCTCGTCCATGCGCGGCGGGCGCGCGCCCGCCGCGCGCACCGCGAAGCCCGACAGGAGCTTCACGAGCGGGGGGTGCTCGAGGTTCGCGTTGTACGTCCCGGCGATCGCGTACTCGGCGGCCGCGAGCGTGTGGAACGGCTCGTCCATCGTCGGAGAGTCGTTGCGCGCGTGGTCGAAAACGAGGAAGACGCCGAGGACCCCGAGCGCGGCGGCGCCAAGCCAGAACCGGAGCGGCCCGGGGGAGTGCATCCCGCAATTGTAGGGGGCCGGCGCGGAAGGAAGGCGGACGGGCTGCTACGCTCGCGCCGTGCAGACGCGCGCGCGCGGCCGCGGCCGGGACGGGCTCTTCGTGGCCCTCGTCTTCCTCGCCGCCCTCGCGTTCCGGCTCGCGCCGATCCCCGATGCGACGGCGCACGGCTGGCGCCTTCTCTCCCCCGACTGCTACGGCCATCTCCGTCGCACGGTCTCGGTCGCGCGGAACTTCCCGCGCGTTCCGTTCCGCGATCCGTACCTGAACCACCCCGACGGCGGCGTCTTCATCTGGCCGCCCACGTTCGATCTCCTCGCGGGAGGGATCTCGCGCGCCCTCTACGGAGCGTCCGCGACGACCGAGCAGGTGACGCGGGTCGCCGCCGCGCTCCCCGCGGTCCTCGGCGCCCTGCACGTGGTTCCTCTCTTCTTCCTCGCGCGGCGGGTGTTCGGCCGCCGCCGCGCCCGGATCGCGGCCGCCGCGTACGTCGCGATCCCGGCCGCCGTCCTGTGGGGCGGCTTCGGGCACTTCGACCATCACGTTGCCGAGGCGCTCAACCTCCTGCTCGTTCTCGCGGCGGGCGCGTGGGCCGCCGCCGCGCCGCCCGGCGGGAGGCTCGCGCGCGGGGCGGTCTTCGGGGGGGCGATCGCGCTGGCGGTCCTCACGTGGCAGGGCGCCGTCTTCGTCGCGGGCCTCGGCCTCGCGTGGGCGGCCGTCGCGCTCGGAGAGGGCGCCGGCGCCGCCGCTCTCGCCGCCGCCGTTCTCGTCGCGGGAGGGGCCGCGCTCACCCTTCCGGAGGAGCCCGTCCCGTTCGCGTTCGTGTCCTTCGGCTGGTTCCAGCCCGCGCTCCTCGCCGGAGCGGCCGTTCCGCTCCTCGCGCTCGCCGCGTGGCGCGCCCCGTCCGCGCGCCGCCGGCTGACCTGGGGCCTCGGCGCCGCCGCGGCTCTCGCCGCCGCGCTCCCGAACGCGCGGCGCGTCCTCGAGGCCGTGTTCCGCGGCGGGACGTACGTGTTCAAGGAAGGCGCGGGGGCGCGTGCGGACGACTTCGCCGACGGCGGCTTCCTCTCCTACCCTCCCGAGTTCCTGCGCCTCGTCGCCGAATGCCAGCCGCTCGTCTCCGGCTGGTCCACCTTCGAGCGCGCCGTGCGCGAGCTCTCGCCCGGTTTTCTCCTCGTCCCGCTCGCCGTCCTCGTGTGGCTCCGGCCCGCGGCGCGCCGCCCCATGTTTCCTCCGCGCCCCCGGGCCGCGGCGCGCGCCCTCGTCGCTCTCTTCGCCGCCGCCGTCTTCGTGATGGCGCTCTTCCAGCAGCGCAACGTCTACTACCTG
>DASXVJ010000019.1:0-68306 GCA_036504335.1 Thermoanaerobaculia bacterium | reverse complement strand
CCCCCCCCCCCCCCCCCCCCCCCCGCCGCGGCCGCGAACGCGGCCGCAATCGCCCAGGGGAGAAAGAGGGAGAGGAAATTCTTGCTCCCTCTCTCCCGTCTCGTCCCGTCGCTTCGACCTGCAGTGGGGCCTGGCGACGCGGGATTTTCTTCGAAAGGTAATTGGCCGGAGGAGCCCGACGAGAGGGCGGCGCTCGATTCTTCGAGCTCGAGCCTTGCATCCGCGATGTCGTGGAGGCGCTGCCTGGCGTCCCGCACCAGACACCTTCTAAGAATCTTTCTTACGGCGGCCGGCGTCTGCTCCGGCAGCGCCGCCCAGTCCGGCTCACCACGGAGGATCGCCGCAAGCGTGTCGGAGACCGTCTCGCCCTCGAAGGCGCGCTTGCCGACGAGCATTTCGTACAACACGCATCCGAACGCCCAGACGTCCGTCCGCTTGTCGACCGGCTTGCCCCGCGCCTGCTCGGGGCTCATGTACGCCGCGGTCCCGAGGATCACGCCCGCGGCCGTGCCCCGCGCCGTGAGCGTCGGCGAGTACGAGATCGACGGATTCGACACCGTCGCCTCGCTCTCGAAGATCTTCGCGAGGCCGAAATCGAGGAGCTTCACGCGACCGTCGGGCGTGATCCTCACGTTCGCCGGCTTGAGATCCCGGTGGACGATCCCCTTCTCGTGCGCGGCCTCCAGGGCCTCGGCGATCTGGCGCGCAAAGGAGAGAGATTCTTCGAGCTGGAGGGGGCCGCGGACGACCTTCGCGTCGAGGCCTTCTCCCTCGACGAGCTCCATGACGAGGAGGTGGCGGGTCGAAGAGGAGGAAGAAGAGGGGATTTCTTCGAATGAGTAGATGGCGGCGATGCCGGGATGATTGAGCGCTGCGAGCAGTCGCGCTTCCCTCTCGAAGCGCGTTCTCCTCTCTTCACCTTCGAAGAACTCTTCCGGCAGCACCTTGATCGCGACCTCTCTCGCGAGGCGCGTGTCTTTGGCCCGGTAGACCTCTCCCATCCCCCCGGCCCCGAGGGGCGCAAGAATCTCGTAGGGGCCGAGGCGTGTGCCTGGGGAAATCGTCATTTTGAAGCTCGGACTCAGTATACGGACGCGCCCGCAGGCCGTCAGCCGCGCAGGATCGCGGAGAGGAAGCTCGCGCCACCGAGCGGGGGCACGCCGAGGTGCTCGGCGACGGTCGCCCCGAGGTCCGCGAACGTCGCGCGCGTCCCGACGTCGACGCCGGCGCGGACGCGCGGGCCCGCGGCGACCATCGGCACGAACTCGCGCGTGTGGTCCGTCGAGACGTCGGACGGGTCGCCGCCGTGGTCGGCGGTGACCATGAGGACGTCGCCGTCGCCGAGGCCCGCGAGCAGGGCGGGGACGAAGGAATCGAGCTCCTCGAGGGCGCGCGCGTAGCCCTGCGGGTCGTTCCGGTGGCCGAATTTCGTGTCGAAGTCGTTCAGGTTCGCGAAGACGAAGTCGTCGTCGCGCCCCGAAAGGGCCGCGACCGTCTTTTCGAGGCCGTCGCGGTTGGACTCCGTGTGGACGGCCTCCGCCACGCCGCGCCCCGAGAACAGGTCCTCGATCTTTCCGATCCCATAGACGCGCTTTCCCTGTGCCTCGAGTTCGTCGAGCAGCGTCGGGCCGTCCGGCGGGACCGTGTAGTCGTGCCGCCGGTGGGTGCGCGTGAACGAACCCGGCCTGCCGACGAACGGCCGCGCGATGACACGGCCCACGCGATGCTTGCCGTCGAGCATCTCGCGGGCGATCTCGCACCAGCGGTAGAGCGTCTCGACCGGCACGACGTCCTCGTGCGCCGCGATCTGGAAGACGGAGTCGCCCGACGTGTAGAGGATCGGGCGGCCCGTCTTCATGTGCTCCTCGCCGTACTGCTTGATGACCTCGGTTCCCGAGGCGGGCCGGTTGAGAAGCACCTTCTTCCCGACCGCTTTCTCGAACCGCTCGACGACCTCGGGCGGAAACCCCTCCGGGTAGAGCGGGAACGCGACCGGCACCGTCAGTCCCATGAGCTCCCAGTGACCCGTCGTCGAGTCCTTCCCCGCCGAGGCCTCCGCAAGGCGGCCGTAGGCGCCCGAGGGCGCGGGCAGCCCGGCGGGCGCCTCGCCATACATCGTGTGGAGGAGACCGAGCTCCGTCAGGTGCGGGATGACGGGCTTGCCGTCGCGCACGATGTGCTGGAGGGTCCTCGCGCCCGCGTCGCCGAAGGCGGCGGCGTCCGGGGCCTCACCGACCCCGAGCCCGTCGCAGACGAGAACGATGGCCCTCCGCTGCACCTAGAGTCCGGCCAGCTTCTGCTGCGCTTCGGTGCGCAGCGGAGAATCCGGGAAGTCCGTCACGAGGCGCTGGTAGAAGCCCTTGGCCTCGACGTTCTGGCCCGTCTTCTCGTAGAGCTTCGCGACCGTATAGACGAGGACGTCCTTGGGCAGCGGAGCGTCCGCCGCGTCGAGGTACTTCTTCGCGGCTTCCAGCGCTTCCTTCGAGCGGCCGGCGGCCGACTCGGCGTCCAGCGCGGCGACCGCGGCGACTCCGGCGGCGACGGTGCCCTTTTCGCTCCTCGCGAACGCACGGGCGGCGTCGAGGTTCGTGCCCGTCGCGGCGGACCCGCCGTCGAGCCCGAGCAGCAGCACGGCGGCCGCGCGGCCGGACGCGGAGGACGGGCTGTCCTTCGCGAGCTCCTGGAATGCGCTCCGGGCGGCGGCGGTGCGCTCGGCGGCGTCCCTGTAAACCTTCGCGCCCGGGGCCGGGCTCGGATCCGACGCGAGCGGCGCGTCGAAGATCCCGAGGGCTTGCGACAGCCGCGAGGCGGCGCGGTTGCTCTTCCACGCGAGGCCGGCCCAGATCGCGATCACGACGGCGGCGGCCGCCGCCCCGAGCGCAATCCAGCGGGTGGTCTGGGACCGGTGGCTCGAGACGTAGTCGCGCGCGTCGGTCAGCGCGTGCTGAAGCTGGTCGGTACGGAGCTGGTCTTTCGTCAGTCTGGCCATGGCGGGTTCGGGGCCGCGCGTCAGCAGAACGCGGCGAATGCCGCATCCGGGTGGTCGAGCAGGAAGCCCTCGGTCTCCTTTTCGGGGTCGTAGTCGATGGACGCGCCGTCGAGGCGCGAGTAGGAATAGGGGTCGAGCCACACGACGAGGCCGCCGCCGGCGTCCACGCGGCGGCCGTCCTCGAGCGGACGCTGCGAGAAGGTGATCCGGTAGCCGGAGCCGCCGCATCCGAGGACGTGCCGCACGACGAGGCAGGTCCTGCCGGGTTCCCAGCCCTCGGCCCTGAGGGCGGCGAGGGCGCGGTCCGTCACCCGGATGCGGTTCGTCTCCTCCACCGGGCTCCTTACCGCTTCTTCCGCTTGGCGTTCTTTTTGGCCTTGCTCTTCGGAGCGGCCCTCTTCGCCTTCCGGACCGCTCGTTTCACCTTGCGAACGGCCTTCCGCGCCGTGCGTCGGGCGGTCCGCTTCGCGGCCTTCTTCTTAGGGGCGGCCTTCTTCACCTTGCGGACGGCCTTCTTGACCTTCGCCTTCGCAACGGCCTTCTTCGCCTTGCGGACGACCTTCTTCACCTTCGCCTTCGCAACGGCCTTCTTCGCCTTGCGGACGACCTTCTTGACCGCGGCCTTCACCGCCTTCTTCGCGGCGGCAATCCTGGGCGCCGCGGGAGCGGCCGTCTCGACGGCGGCCTTCTCGACCGCCACGGCCGCCTTCTCGACCTTCTCGGCAACCTTCGACACGGCGGTGGCCACGGCCGTCCTCGCCGCCTCGGCGACTCCGGCCACGGTCGCGGCCGCCGGAGCCGGAGCAGGCTTCGGAGCGGGCATGAAGCCCGCGGCCCGGAGGACCTGGTCGGCGTGGCGCTCGGTGTCGACCTTGTCGAACACGTGCTTGACCCTGCCGTCCTTGCCGACGAGGAACGACTTCCTGAGGGGACCGATGCCCCAGGCGGGGTTCGGGTTCTGGCCCCACGCGCCGTAATTCTCGTGGACCGCGTGGTCCGCGTCGGTCAGGAGCTCGAACGGCAGGTTGTACTTCGCGGCGAACGCGTTGTGCGAGGCGGCGTCGTCGCGCGAGATGCCGAGCACCTCGATGCCGGCCTTGCCGAGGTCGGCCCATCCGTCGCGCAGGCTGCAGGATTCGCGCGTGCAGCCCGGCGTGTCGTCTTTCGGGTAGAAGTAGATGAGAACGTCCTTCCGACCCGCGAAATCGTGCAGCGAGATCGTCTTGCCGGAGCGCGCCTGAAGCGTGAAATCGGGAGCGATCGACCCGGCGGTGAGGGCCGCGGGAGCCTTGTTTTCTTCGGACATGAAGGCGATTCCTCCGGCGCCGGAGAATAGCAAAGTAAGCTTGGCCCGTGGCGCTCGCGACCGCTCTCTCCGTGCACGCCGCGGACCCGACCGGGACAGCCGGACTCCAGGGCGATCTTGCCGTTTTCGCCGCGCTCGGCGTCCGGTGCGCCTCGGTCGTGACCGCCGTCGCCGCCCGGACCGGGCGGGCAGCGGGCGTACTCCACGAGCTGCCGGCGGCGGCCGTCCGTGCGCAGCTCGAAGCCCTTGCCGAGGGCCCCCTCCCCTCCGCCGCAAAGGTCGGTTTCCTGTCCAGGACGCCCGTCGTGCGGCTCGTCGCAGCCGACCTCGTCCGGCGGCGCATTCCGATCGTCGTGGACCCGGTCCTCGTCTCGCGGGCCGGCCCGCGGCTCCTCGCGGCTCCCTCCTGGGCGGCGTTTCTGAAGGAGCTTCTCCCCGCCGCGGCGCTCGTGACGCCGAATCTCCCGGAGGCGTCCCTCCTCGCCGGCTTCCCGATCCGCGGCGAGGGAGACGCCAAGCGCGCCGCGCGGGCGATCCAGGCGTACGGCCCGAGGGCGGTCCTCATCAAGGGCGGCCACGCAGAGGGCGACGTCGTCGTCGACGGGCTGCTGGACGGCCGGACGTGGCGCGCCTTCGCCGCGCCGCGCCTCGGGGAATGGGCGGTGCCCGGCGCGGGGGACATGCTCTCGGCGGCCGTCACCGCGCACCTCGCCCGGGGCGAGACACTGCCGGACGCGGTGGAGCAGGCCCTCCATTACGTGAGAAGGGCGATCGCGGCCGGGTTGTAAAGTTCCGGGTGCGGAGGATTCAATGCAAACTCCCCGACGACCGATCCTCGGGAGCGTCCTCGTCCTCTGGGCAGCTCTCGGATTCACGTTCAACGCACGGGCGCAGGGCGTCACTCTTTTCCAGAATCACCACCTGGCCGGGCCCAACCAGACCTTTCACGACGACGTGCCCGACCTCATGTACACGCAGTTCGGCAGCCGCCGCGCGGCCTCGATCGCCGTGCCACCCGGCTGCATGGCGGTCCTGTACCAATACCCCTACTACAGGGGCCGTTCGACGGTCTTCCGCGACGACGACAACAACCTCGGAAACACTCCCGTGGGCGAGTACAGCGCGTCCTCCCTGCGGGTGAACTGCCGACACGATGGCCCGGAGACCCATTACCACCCCGACTGGCACGTCGATCACCCGCCGCCGCAGCGCTGGGATCGTGACGCCGACGACTGGCGTCCCCCCTGGCCCGAGGGAGGACGGGGGGCGATCCTGTACCGCGACCGCGAGGGACGTGGGCCGAGTCAGTTCTTCAACCGCGACGTCCCGGACCTCGACCGCACGCGTCTCGGGAGCCGCACGGCGAGCAGCGTCGACGTCTCTCCCGGCTGCATCCTGACGCTCTACGAGTTCCCGGGTTACCGGGGCCGCCAGACCGACTTCCGCGAGCGCGACAACAACCTCAGAAACACGGGGGTCGGCGAAGACACGGCCTCTTCCCTCCGGATCCGGTGTCCGTGAATCTCCGCCCGGGCTGCGCTCAGGCGACGAGCCGGTAGCGGTCCCGGGTCTCCTCGACGAGCTTCACGACGCGGCCCTCGTCCTCGAGATACATGAGGAAGCCGGCAATCTCGCTGAACGCGAGGAAGACGTTGAGCGTCCTCACGCGCGGAAAAATCGCCGTCACGAGGTCGCGCGCCGTCGCCGGACCCTTCGCAAGGTGCCTCAGGATCTGGTCGATGCGCAGGCGGTAGCGTCGGTCGAGCCCGCCCTTGTGGACGTGCCAGTCCGGGATCGGCGCGCCGTGGCCCGTGAGGAGCGTCTCCCCCGCGTTCGCCCCGCCGATCTCCTCGAGCGTCCGGAAGTACGTCGAGACGCTCCGGAACGGCCGGCCGGGCTCGAGCGGATCCTCGTCGATGATCGCGTTCGGCGTGATGTCCTTGAGAACCGTGTCGCCGGTGAAAAGGACCCCGGCTTCGGGCACCTCGAACGTGAGGCTCCCCGGCGTATGCCCCGGCGTCGAACGCACGCGCACGCTCCAGCCGTCGCCCGCCAGCGTCTCGCCGCCCCGGAGCTCGTCCCACGCCTCGAGCGGCTTGGCGAAGTGGTCGACGGCGGCGATCGCCGCGACGACCGCGAAGCGCGTCGCGACGCCGAAGCCGGAGCGCGCCATGTCGTCGAGCAGGAGCTTCGGGTGCCGAACCTGGCGGAAGTTGTTCCGGTCGAGCGCGCCGCCCAGGATCTCGGCGCCCGAGGCGTCCGCGATCTTCGCAGCGAGTCCGTAGTGGTCGTGGTGCCCGTGCGTGAGCAGGATCCTTCTCACGTCGGCCACGCCGAGCCCGTGCGCGGCGAGCCCCGCCACGAGAACCTCCCACGCGGCGTCCGTCAGCGGGCCGGAGTCGACGATCGTGACGGGGTCGCGCAGGATCAGGTGGACGTTGACCGGCCCGACCGGAAACGGGGTCGGGACGGTCAGCGTCCGAATGAAGGCGCGATCAGGCCCAGAGGTCGTAGGGATACCCGCCACTCTCGTAGACCCGGTCGCTGATTTTCGTGCAGTCGGCGTCGCGGTTCTTGTCGAGCGCCTTGAGGTTCGCGACCATGCGGTGCTTGGCCTCGTTGCAGAACCACCGGGCGATCTCGACCTCTCCGGCAGCCTTCTCCTCGCCCTTCTTCGCGATGGCGGCGGTGACGCGCGAGAGCGTCGCGATCTGCGCGTAGAGGTCGATGAGGACGTCCGCGATGCGCTCCTGCTGGTACTCGCGGTCGATGACCTTCTTGCCGTGCTTGCGGAGGATCGTCTCACAGGCGTTCGCGAAGACGCCCGCGTACCGGCCGACCTGGTCGGCCTCCGGCGCGAGCGACGGGTGGACCTTCGTGAGTTTGTCGTGCGTGATGACGCCCTTCATGCGCTTGTGCGCGTACTCGGTCAGGATGCCGCGCTGGGCGAGCGGGCTCTTGAGCGCGCTCTGGACCTCCTTGAGCGAGTCGCCGAGCTCCTTCATGCCCGAGAGCGCGATCAGGAGGCGGAGGATCTCGTTCGTGCCCTCGAAGATCATGTTGATGCGGCTGTCGCGGAGCGCGCGCCCGTACGGGTACTCGTTCATGAAGCCGTTGCCGCCCGCGATCTGGAGGCCGTCGTTGATGTTCTGCCAGAGGACTTCGGTCCCGAACACCTTGCAGCACGCCCCCTCGAGCGAGTAGTCGATGTGGCGGTCGACGAGGCTCGCGGTCAGGTAGACCATCGACTCGAGCGCGTACGTCGTCGCCGTCATCTTCGTGATCTTGTGGCGGATCATTTCGAAGTCGGCGATGCGCTGTTTGAACTGCTTGCGCTGCGTCGCGTGCTCGACCGCGAGCTTGATCATCCACTTCGAGCCGCCGACCGAGCCCGCCCCGAGCGACGTGCGGCCCGTGTTGAGCGTCTCGAGGGCGTACTTGAAGCCGTGGCCCTTCTCGCCGATGAGGTTCGCGGCGGGGATCCGGCAGTTCTCGAAGATGATCTGGCAGGTCGAAGAGGCGCAGAGGCCCAGCTTCTTCTCCTCGGGGCCGCGGGTCAGGCCCGGGAGCGTCCCGTCCGGGTTCGTGATGACTGCGAAACAGGAGACTTCCTTGTGGCCGTCCGCGGCGCCCGACGGGATGCGCGCGAAGACCGAGAAGAAGGACGCGAAGCCGCCGTTCGAGATCCACTGCTTCGTCCCGTTCAGGACGTAGGTGTCCGTCGCGGCGTCGTATTCGGCCGTGGTCTTGAGCGAGCCCGCGTCCGAGCCTGCCTCGGGCTCCGTGAGGCAGAACGCCGCGACGAGCTTGCCCGTCGCGAGGTCGGGCAGCCACTTCTTCTTCTGTTCCTCGCTCCCGAAGAGGACGAGGGGCTTGAGGCCGATCGACAGGTGGGCGCCGATGACGATGGACGCCGTCGCGTCGAGCGGCGCGACCGTCTCCGTCATCCGGCAGTACGCGGCGGAGCCGAAGCCGCTGCCGCCGTACTCCTCCGGAATCGTCATCCCGAGGACGCCGAGCTCGCCCATCGCCTTGACGGCCTCGCGCGGGAAGTGGTGCTCCGCGTCCATCTTCTCGGAGTTCAGGTGCGCCGCGTCGAAGTCGGTCCAGGCGTCCGCGAACGCCCCCACCGTCTCCTTCACGTCCGCCGAAATCTCCGGATACGGGAAGACGAGATCTTCGGCGATGTGGCCCTGGTAAAGGGACTTCAGAAACGATTCGACTTCGGTGGTGGTCTCGTGCTTCGTCTCTTCTTTGACTGTGGACATCTCGGCTCCCCTCATTCGAAGAATTTCTTGTTGGTGCGCGCCATCTCGATCAGGAGCGGAGCCGGAGCGAACCGGCCGCCTTTTTCCTTCGCCAGCTTCTGAAGCGCCTCGACGACCGCCTTCGCGCCGAGGGCGTCCGCGTGCGCGCAGAGCCCGCCGCGGAACGGAGGGAAGCCCGTGCCGAAGATCATCGCGAGGTCCAGCTTCGCCGGGCTCGCGACGACGCCCTCGGAGAGGCAGTACGCCGCCTCGTTGATCATCGGGAGAACGAGACGCTCCTGGATTTCGGAGGAAGAAAGATTCTTTGAAGGTGAAGGGAGGCCGAGATCGCGATAGGCCTCGGGATCGGGGCCGCCCCTTCTCTCGCCTTCATAGAGATAGAACCCCTTCTTCGCTTTCCTTCCGATCCTTCCCGCGGCGACGAGCTTCTCGAGCGCCGGGTCCTGCGGCATGCGGTCGGGCCAGGTCTTCGAAAGCGTCTCGGAGGCCTTCGCCGCGACGTCGATCCCGACGTCGTCGAGGAGCTCGATCGGGCCGACCGGCATTCCGAACGCGCGCATGGCCTTGTCGATCGCCGTGAAGTCGACGCCTTCGAGGACGAGCCGCGCGCCCTCGGCGATGTACGGCCCGAGAATGCGGTTCACGAGGAAGCCCGGCGAGTCCTTCACGACGACCGGCGTCTTCCCCATTCGCTTCGCGAGATCGAAGATCGTCGCCGTGACCTCGGGATCGGTCTTCTTTCCGTAGATGACCTCGACGAGCGGCATCTTGTAGACCGGGTTGAAGAAGTGCATGCCGACGACGCGCTCGGGGTGCGCCGCGTTCGCGGCGATTTCCGTGATCGGGAGCGTCGAGGTGTTGGACGCGAAGATCGCGCCGGCCGGAACGATCTTCTCCCACTCGGCGAGGACGGCGTGCTTGACGGCCATCTTCTCGAGCACGGCCTCGATCGTGATGTCGCACGTCTCGAAGCCGGCGTACTCGAGCGATCCGCCGAGAAGCGCCATCTTCCCCGCGAACTCCGCGCGTGTCATGCGGCGCTTCTTGAGCTTTTCCTTCCAGATCCGCGCGGCCTGCGCGTACCCGAGCGCGAGCGCCTCGGGCTTGATGTCCTTCATCCGCACCGGCAGACCCCTGTCCGCCGCGAGCTGCGCGATGCCGCCGCCCATGGCGCCCGCGCCGAGGACGCCGACGCGCCCGATCCGGCGCGGCTTGACGACGCCGACGCCGAGCGCCTCGACGCCCGTCTCCTTCTTGACCTCTTCCATCCGAAAGAAGAGGCCGACGAGGGAGCGCATCGTCGGCGTGCCGATGAGCGTCCCGATGCCCTCGACCTCGGCCTCCAGAGCCTTGTCGAAAGGCGCGCCGAAGCCCTTCTCGACCACGGAGAGCGCCGCGAGCGGCGCCGGGTAGTGACCCTTCGTCTCCTTCATCACCGAGGCGCGGGCCTTGGAGAAGACGATGCCCTTGCCGGGTCCCTCGAGGAACTTCTCGGCAAGGCCGGCCTCGCGCACGCGCGCGGGCCCGCCGCCGGGGCCCGCGTTGGAGCGCTTCTTCGTGCCGATCTTCCGGCGCGCATAGCCCCTCGCGACCTCCTCGAGGAGCGCCGCCGGGACGACCTCGTCCACGAGGCCGGCCTTCCTCGCGCGCTTCGCGTCGAGCACCTTGCCCGCCAGGATGACGTCGAGCGCTCCCGCGAGGCCGATCATCCGCGGCAGGCGCGTCGTGCCGCCCCACGCGGGAAGGATCCCGAGCTTGATCTCCGGGAGGCCGATCTGCGTCTTCGGCGAGTCGGACGCGAGGCGCCAGTCCATCGACAGCACGGTTTCGCACCCGCCGCCGACGCAGGCGCCTTCGATCGCGGCGACCGTCGGGAACGGCAGGTTGGCGAGTTTGTTGAAGGTGCGGTGCGGGCCCCGGATCATCTCGGGGTCGGCGCCCGCGTCGGCCTTCGCGATCTCGTTCACGTCGGCGCCCGCGATGAAGACCCCGGGCTTCCGGGAGATGAGGACGAGCGCCTTGATGTCGGTCCGCGCGCCGATGCCGTCGAGGACGCGGTCGAGCTCGAGCATGACGGGACGCGAGTACTTGTTGACCTTCTCTCCCGGCGTGTCGAACTCGAGGACGGCGAGGCCGTCGGCCTCGACGGTGAGGCGGAATGCGGACGCCGCGGCCGCGGCGCTCTTCACGGGAACGGTTTCTTCGACGAGGGTCGCCATCACACCGCCTCCAGGATCACGGACGCGCCCTGCCCGCCGCCGACGCAGAGGGTCGCGAGCCCGTGCCGGACCTTGCGCCGCTGCATCTCGAGGAGGAGCGTCAGGATGAGGCGGGTGCCCGTGCAGCCCACGGGGTGTCCGAGGGCGATGGCCCCGCCGTTCACGTTCAGGATGTCCATGGAAATCTCGCCGAGCTCCTTCGAGGCGGCGAACTCCTTGAGGTTCGCGAGCACCTGCGCCGCGAACGCCTCGTTCATCTCGATGAGGCCGATGTCCTTCATCGAGAGGCCGGCCTTCTTCAGGGCGAGCGGCGTCGAGCGCGCCGGGCCGAGGCCCATGCGCTCGGGCTCGAGGCCCGCGAAGCCCCAGCTCGCGACGCGGCCGAGGGGCTTCAAGCCGTGTTTCGCGACGAACTCCTCCGAGGCCACGACGACGGCCGCGCCACCGTCCGTGATCTGCGACGAGTTTCCGGCCGTGACCGTGCCGTACCGGCGGTCGAAGACCGGCTTGAGCTTCGCGAGCGCTTCCATCGTCTGGTTCTCGCGCACGCCGTTGTCGAACGTGAGGACGCGGTCGTAGTCCGGCGGCACCGGGACCGGCACGATCTCGGCGGCGAGCTTCGGCCGCGCCTCGGCGGCGCGCTGGTGCGAGCGCAGCGCGAAATGGTCCTGCTCCTCGCGCGTGAGGTGGCCTTCCTTCGCGAGGATCTCGGCCGTGTCGCCCATCCCGAGGTCGCAGGCGGGGTCGTTGAGCCCTTCCTTGAGGCCGATGACCGGGTTCAGGAGGTCCTTCCACGGCATTCCGGAGAGCGCGCCGAGGCGCTGGCCGGCCGTCTTCGCCATGCCCGCTTTCGCGAACACGCCCTTCACGCTGTCGCGGTAGAGGAACGGGATCTGCGTCATGTTCTCGACGCCGCCCGCGAGCACGACGTCCGCCTCGCCGACGGCGATCAGCCGCGCGGCCTCGACGACGGACTCGATTCCCGACGCGCAGTTGCGCGAGACCGAGTGCGCCGGCTTCTCCTTCGGGACGCCCGCGCGGAGCGCGATGATCCGCGCGATGTTCGCGGCGTCCACGGGCGTCGCGATGTTCCCGAAGATCGACTGGTCGACGGCCGAGGGCTCGACGCCCGAGCGGGCCATCGCCTCGACGGCCGCAGCGCGGCCGAGGTCGACGGCCGACACGCGCATGAAGTCGGTGCCCATGCGCGCGAACGGCGTCCGGGCGCCGTTGAGGATGAACGCGGTTTTGCTCACTTGGGGGATCTCCTGTTCGAGTTTTTCTTCACCTTCAAAGAAGTCTTTTCTTCTCTCGCGAAACCCTGAAGAAGAGTTCCCACGAGCTGCTTGGCATCGGCGGAGGGCTTCTTCTCCCCCGAGAGCAGCCACTCCGAGAGGATCTCGTCGGCCGCGCCGAAGAGGATGCGCACCGCGAGGCGCGGGTCGAGGTCCTTGCGGAACTCGCCGCGGGCGATGCCGTCGCGCAGGACGTCGCCGAGGAGGCGAAAGTGCTCGACGAGCTTGCTGCGCGAGAAGCGCTCGACGAGGCGGGCGCTCCTTCGGAGCTCGATCTGGAAGACGGACGCGAGGTCGCGGTCCGACCCGATGAACTGGAAGTGGAGATCGAGGAGGGCCGTGAGGCGCTCGGCGGCGGGCGCGTCCGTGCGCGCGACCGCCCGGCCCTTCTCGAGAACGTCGTCCATCGACTCGTCGAAGACGACTCCGAGGAGGTCTTCCTTGTTGCGGAAGTAGAGGTAGACCGTGCCCTCGGCGACCTTCGCGTCGGCCGCGATGTCGGCGATCCGGGCCTCGTGGAAGCCCCGGCGCCCGAACGTGCGGATCGCGGCCTCCAGGATCCGGCGGCGCTTCTCGGGGTCGGCGCCAGGGGACGCCTTTTCCGGGGCCGCCGCAAGGGCCGCCAGGTCCGCACCGAGTCCGTCCCGGCCCGATGAATGAGCCATCATTCAGTAGGCTATCGGGCGCACCCCGGGAGTGTCAAGCGCCGGATTTCATCGATCCCCGAAGATCCACGCGCCGGCCTGCCCCGGAATTCATCGCCGTGAAGCTCGAACCCGCCCCGCCGGCACCGGCCCGGCTTCTACTCCGTGAACAGGGAGAGGCTCTCGGGCGACGCCCACTCGATCGTCGCGACGCCGTTCGAGACGAGCGTGCCCGCCTCGCCCGCGAGGATCCGCGGAACGTCCTCGAGCGCGCCGATCGCGGCCGTCTTGCCGGTCCGCTCGGCGAAGTCGCGGGCCGCTCCGACCTTCGGACCCATCGAGCCGGACGCGAAGTCGAAGCGCCCGATCGCCGCGGGGGACGCGCGCCGGATCGCCTTCGCGGACGGCGTTCCCCACCCGACCGACACGGCCGGCACGTCCGTCGCCATCACGAAGAAATCGGCGTCGAGCTGCTGCGCGAGGAGAGAGGCCACGCGGTCCTTGTCGATGACGCACTCCACGCCGTGGAGCTTTCCGTCCTCGCCGTAAACCGTCGGAATGCCGCCTCCTCCCCCGCAGATCACGATCGTGCCCTTCTCGAGGAGCCATTTCACCGGCCGGAGCTCGAAGAGGCGTTTCGGCTGCGGCGAGGCGACGACCCGCCGCCACTTCCCGCCGTCGGGCGCGATCGCCCATCCGCGCTCCTTCGCGAGGCGCTTCGCGTCCTCCTCGGAATAGACGGGGCCGATGGGCTTCGTCGGGTTCTGGAAGGCGGGGTCCGCGAGGTCGACCTCGACCATCGTGAGGAGCGTCGCGAACGGCTTCTCGAACGGGAGAAGGTTGCCGAGCTCCTGCTCGATCATGTAGCCGATCATTCCCTCGGTCTGCGCGCCGAGGACGTCGAGCGGGAAGTGCGCGGCGTCGAGGCCCGACTCGGACTGCAGCGCGAGGAGCCCCACCTGCGGGCCGTTGCCGTGCGAAATGACGAGCTCGTGCTCGCGCGCGACCGGCGCGAGCGCCTCCGCGGCCCGGCGCACGTTCGCGCGCTGGTTCTCCGCGGTCATGGGCTCCCCGCGGCGAAGCAGGGCATTCCCTCCGAGGGCGACGACGACGCGCATTCCGTAACCGGGGTGCGGCCTACGCGCCCGAACCCTCGTACATCTCGTCGATCAGGTGCTTGTAGTGCTGGTCGACGATGCGGCGCTTGACCTTGAGCGTCGGCGTGAGCTCCCCGTCCTCGATCGTGAGGTCCTTGGGGAGGACCGCGAACCGGTGTACGAGCTGCTCGTGGGCCTTGCCGTCGTTCCACCGGTCGATCGCCGTCTGGAACAGCGCCAGGACGCGCGGTTCCCGGACGAGCTGGTCCATCGGCCGCCCGGCGAAGCCGTTCGCCTCCGCCCACGCGGCGAGCTTCTCGAAGTTCGGGATGATGAGGCAGGACAGGAACTTTCTCTTGTCGCCGATGATCACGGGCAGCGAGACGAAGTCCTGGCTCTTGAGGAAGCTCTCGATCGGCGCCGGGGCGATGTTCTTGCCGTTCGAGTTGACGAGGATTTCCTTCTTGCGATCCGTGATCGCGAGGAAGCCGTCCGCGTCGATGACGCCGATGTCGCCCGTGTGGAACCAGCCCTCGGAGTCGATCGCCTCGGCCGTCTCCTTCGCTTTGTTGTAGTAGCCCTTCATGACGTGCGGCCCGCGCGTCAGGACCTCCCCGTCCGGCGCGATCCGGCACTCGACGCCGGGCAGGATCTTTCCGACGGCGCCGAGCCTCCATGCGGACGGGCAGTTCACGGCGATGACCGGGCTCGTCTCCGTGAGCCCGTAGCCCTCGTAGATCTCGACGCCGATCGCCCAGAAGAACTCCGCGAGCTCCTTGGCGAGCGGCGCTCCTCCCGAGACCGCGTAGCGGAAGCGCGACCCGAGAGCCACGCGCACCTTGCGGTACACGAGACGCTCGAAGACGAAGTGCTGGAGCGCGAGCGCGAAGTCGGGCGTCTGCTTTTTCGCTTTCAGCTCGACGACCTTCTTGCCGACGTCGATCGCCTGCGCAAAGAGCTTCTGCTTGCCCGCCGACGACTTCGAGAGGTTGTCCTGGACGCGCGCGTAGATCTTCTCGTAGACGCGCGGGACGGCGCCGAAGAGGTGCGGGTGCACCTCGCCCATGTTGTCGCGCAGCTTGTCGATGGATTCGGCGAAGGCGATCGTCGCGGAGCGATGGTAGTAGACGTACTCGAGCATCCGCTCGAAGACGTGTGCAAGGGGCAGAAACGACAGCGCGACACAGGCGGAGTCGATCGGCAGGATCGAGCAGCCCGCGACGACGTTCGAGACGAAGTTCTGCTGCGTCAGCATCGCGCCCTTCGGCTCGCCCGTCGTACCGGAGGTGTAGATGAACGTCGCGAGGTCATCCGGCTTGCGCGCATCGGCCCGCTTCTCGAACGCCGCGGGGTCGGCGGCATGGGCGGCCTTGCCCTTCTCGAGGACGTCGGTGAACGGCGCGACGCCTCCGAGCGTGGACGTGTCGAAGCTGATGACGTGCTGGAGCGACGCCTTGACCTCGGCCGACGCGGCGCGCGCCGCCAGAACCTTGCGGGCCTGTTCCTCGTTCGACGTGAACGCCACCGTCGCGCCGGAGTCTTTCAGGAGGTACGTGACCTGGTCCGAGACCATCGTCGGAAAGATCGGCACGAGGACCGCGCCGTAGCACTGGCAGGCGAAGTCCACGATGGCCCACTCGGGTCGGTTCTCGGAAAGGAGCGCGACACGTCCGCCCTGCTTCACGCCGAGACCCTCGAGAGCACAGGACACCGCCTTGACGCTGTCCATGAACTGCGCGGTCGAGAGCGGCGTCCACGCCCCCGACTTCTTCACGAGAAGGAGATCCGGCTTCGGGGTCCTTTCGAGATTCCTGAAGATGTCGACCAGCGTGCGTGGCGTCATGACGCATCCCCTCCAACGTTCTGTGCCGGGAACCCGGATTATAGTGACGATCCCGTGGCGCTGGCCCTGACGCTCCTTTCCCTCGTGACGCTCGCCGCCCTGGGCCTGTCCGCCTGGTCCGGCTGGGCGCTCTCTCACGCCCTGGGCGCTCTCCCCGCGGCCCGGCACATCGTGGTCGCCGTCCCGGCCGTCCTGTTCTCGCTGTTCACCCAGTCGATGGTCCTGTTCTTCTTCATCGGGACGGGCAAGCTCCTCAAGGAGGCCGCCGCGAAGCGGCCCGACACGGAAGGCCGCGACTACATCCTGCGGCGGGTCAGGGAGTTCAAGGCCCGGACGTCCGCCCTTGCCACGTTCGCGCCTCTGTCGGCGCTCGCCGCGGGCCTCCTCGGCGCCGGGGCGCACACGGGCGCAACTCCGGCGTGGCTCCACCTCGCGGCCGCGATCCTCACGCTACTGCTCCACGCGCAGGCGCTGGTGCGCGAGGTCGTGGCCATGGCGGAGACGAACAAGCTCATGGAGGAAGCCGCGACGCTGGTTCCCCCGGCGGCCGGAGGAGAAAGCGCATGAAGGTCGCCCTCGTCACCGGAGGTGCGAAACGACTGGGGTTCGAGTTCGCGAAGGCGTTGGCGGACGCTGACTACTCGATCGCCCTCACCTACCGCACGAGCCGCGCCGAAGCTGATGCGGCGGTGGATTTTCTTCTTAGAAGGAAAAAGGGAATCCGCGCCGAAGCCTTCCGTGCCGACCTCACCGCCGACGACGCGCCGATCAAACTATTCGAAGAACTCTTCTCTTCCTCCCTGTTCTCCCCCTCTTCCTCGCTTTCGTCTCCGGCGGAGCCACCCCGCCTCGACGCCCTCGTCCACGCCGCCTCGCCGTGGATCCCGAAGCCGGTTGCGGCCGTCACTCTCGACGACTGGGAGGCCGTGTTCCGCGCCGGGCCGCGCGCCGCGTTCTTCCTCGCACAGGCCGCGGCGCCCGAGCTGGCTCGCTCGTCGGGTTCGATCCTGTTCGTGTCCGACGTCGCCGCGACGCAGGCGTGGCCCACGCACGTCCCGCACGCGGCCGCAAAGGCCGCGATCAACGCCCTCGTCCGCAACCTCGCCGTCGCTCTCGGCCCGAACGTGCGCGTCAACGCCATCGCGCCCGGCGTCGTGATGCCGCCGTCCGACATGAGCCGCGAGAGCGTGGACGCGCTCGTCGCGAAGACTCCGCTCGGCCGTCCGGTCGCCGTCGCGGACCTGATGTCGATGGCGGTCGCGATCCTCGAGAACCGCTCCATGACCGGCCAGGTCGTCGCCGTCGACGCGGGGCGGTCCGCCGTCTAGCCGGCCGCCGGCTCCGGCGTCCCGAACTCCGCCGCCTCCGCCCGCAGCTTCGCGGCGAAGTCCTTCGCGTAGGCGATCCGCTCCCCCGCGAGCCGCCGTCCGGCTTCCGTCGTGAAGCGCGCGGCGTCCATCTTCGCCTCGATCTCGCCCGCCATCTCCGCGAGCGTCATCCGCTCGCGCACGCCGGAGACCAGGATCTGCGTCACGCCGTACGCGCCGACGCTCTCGAGGAGCATCGCGTCGTGGACGATTTGCTCCTCGACGCTGTGCGGATCCGCCTCGACCCGTGTGAGGGACGAGGAGAGACGGGAGATTTCTTCGAGTGGAAGAGGGAGAGAACGCAGAAGCAAGGATTCGCGGCCGTCGGATGTGATGCGTCGGGCCGTCGGGAGGCCGGCGAACGCGGCAAGGAGAAAGAGGCGGCCAGGATCCGCCCCTCCCTCGCCCGCCGCACCGCCTCGTCTCTCTTCACCTTTTAAGAAATCCGAAATCCGAATCCTTCGTTCGACGAAGCCGAAGTTCGTGACGCCGTCGAGGCCCACGGAAAGTGGCCGGACGAAGTCGAGAATGCGCGCCTTAGAGGCGGAATCGAGCGCGAGCGCCATGGCATGATCATAAGGAGCCGACGAGGAGGACCCGTGAGCCGTCGTTCCGTGCGTCCGTTTGCAGCCTGCGCCGCCGCCCTCGCCCTCGCCGCCTGTGCCGCGCCGAAGGACACGCCGAAGCCGTCCGCCCCGGCGTTCACCGTCGCGCTCCTGACCCCCGGGCCGATCTCCGACGCCGGGTGGAACGCGGGCGCATACGAGGGGCTGAAGGCGATCGAAAAGGAAATGGGCGCTGGCGTTTCGCACGTCCAGGTCAAGTCGCCGTCCGAGTTCGAGGAACAGTTCCGCGCCTATGCCGCCAAGGGGACGAGCCTCGTCTTCGGCCACGGGTTCGAGTTCCAGGACGCCGCCGGGCGCGTGGCGAAGGAGTACCCGAAGACCGTCTTCGTCACGACGTCCGGCTCGCGCACGGCCCCGAACCTCGCGCCGATCGTGTTCGAGCTCGAGCAGGCCGCGTACCTCTGCGGGCTCCTGGCCGGCAGGACGACGAAGACGGGCAAGGCCGGGATGGTGGGCGGCGTCGAACTGCCGTCGATCAAGTCCACTTTTCTCGCCTTCGAGGGCGGATTCAAGGCGGCGCGAGAGACGGGCACGGCGACGTCCGTCTTCACGGGCTCGTTCGAGGACGTCGCGGGCGCGAAGGCCGCCTCGCTCGCGCTCGCGGACAAGGGCGCCGATTCCCTCTTCCAGAACGCGGACGCCGCGGCGCTCGGCGTCTTCAAGGCGGCCGAGGAGCGGAAGATCGCGGCGTTCGGCACGAACAAGGACCAGAACGCGCTCTCCCCCGCCATCCTCGCGTCCGCGGTCATCGACATGCCCCGCGCCTTCGTCGAGACGGCCCGGCGCGTCAAGGCCGGGACGTTCGACGGCAAGCCGCTGCGCTACGGCCTCGGAAGCGGCGTCGTGTCGTTCGTCCTGTCGCCGGCCGCGAACGTTCCCCAGCCGGTGCGCGACGAGTTGAAGGCCGCGGAGGAGAAGATCCGGGCGGGAATGCTGGTCGTCCCGCGGGGGAATTTCTGAAGAAGAGAGATTTTGCAGCGGCGCTGCGCGCCGCTGTTTCTTCGAAGGGTGAATGAGCGGAGTGTCCGGGCACGGCTCCAGCGGTTCCGAAGGGTCGCCGTCCACACAACCTTCTAGGAAATCTCCAACTCCGGCGCTCGAGCTCCGTCGCGTCTCCAAGAGCTTCGGCGAGACGCGGGCCCTTTCCGAAGCCAACCTCTTCGTCCTCCCCGGCGAGATCCACGCGCTCCTCGGCGAGAACGGGGCCGGCAAGTCCACGCTCGTCTCGATCGCCGCGGGGCGGCTGGCCGCCGATTCGGGCGAGATCTTCCGCGCAGGCGTCGGCGTCCGGTTTGCGCGCGCCCGGGACGCGCGCGACGCGGGCCTCGCGCTCGTGCCGCAGCACGACCTGCTCGTGGGGGCCGCGAGCGTCGCGGACAACCTCGCGCTTCTCGACCGGAACGCGCCCCTCGTCGAGAGCGCGCGGGCGCGGCGTGCGCGGGTCGCGCGTCTCGCGGAGACGTTCGGCCTCGACCTGGGCCGGGCCGACGACCGCGTCGACACGCTGCCCGTGGGAACGCGCCAGCGCATCGAGATCGCGGGCGCGCTCGCCGGCGAACCGGACGTCCTCATCCTCGACGAGCCGACGGCCGTCCTCTCTCCCGACGAGACGGCCGCCCTCTTCGCCGCCCTCCGAAAGCAGGCCGACGCCGGCGCCGCGATCGTCCTCATCACCCACCGCCTGGCCGAGGTCTTCGCGGGCGCCGACAGGCTCACGCTCCTCGCGCGGGGCAGTACGGTGAAGCAATGCCTGATCAGCGAGACGGCCGCGGCAGAAATCGGCGGCCTGCTGATCGCAGGCTCGGGGACCGAAGACAAAGAAAAAGAGAAGATTTTCTTAGAAGGTGAAGAGAGCGGCGAGCCGGCCGAGGGGCGTCGAGGCGTGACCCGCGGCCCCGACGCCACCCGACCTTCGCAGAACGCGGCGCGGAGCGCCGCCGAATCCACCGACAAGAACCTCGAAGTCCGCAACTTCAGGCCGGCCGGCACACCTCCGAAGCAAGAACTTCTTTCTTTCTCTCTCTCCCCCGGCGATCTCCTCGTCCTCCTCGCCATCGACGGCAACGGGGCGGACGCGATCGCGTCCGCCGTCGCCGGGCTCACGCCCTTCACCGGAGAGGTCCGTGTCGGCGGGGACGCGCTGCCTTCGTCCGGCGACCCGCTCGCGTTCCGCGCGGCCGGCGGCGCGTTCGTGCCCGCGGACCGCCGCGAAGAGGGGCTCGTCCTCGACCTCGACCTCGCCGAAAACCTCGCGCTGCCGGACCCCCCGGGGCGGTTCCTCCTCGACCGCGCCGCGATGCAGACCCGCGCGCTCGAGCGGATCGTGGCGTTCGCGGTGCGCGCGCCTTCCCCGTCGACGCGCGCGGGCGCGCTCTCGGGCGGCAACCAGCAGAAGCTCGTGCTCGCGCGGGAGCTCGCGCGATCGCCCCGGCTCGTGGTCGCGATCCACCCCACACGCGGCCTCGACCTGGCCGCCTCCGCCGCCGTGCGCGCCCGGCTCGCCGAGGCCTGCGCGGCCGGGGCGTCGGCGCTCGTCGTGACGTCCGATCCCGACGAGGCCTTCGACTACCGCGGCGGCGTCCGCGTCGTGACGCGCGGGGCGCTCTCCGCCGCGGTCGCGGGCGGCACGCCGCCCGCGGCGCTCGGCCGGCTCATGGCGGGGCTCGGAGCGTGAGCGTCCCGCGCCGCGTCCTCGTGCCCGCCGCCGCAGCGGCCGCCGCGCTCGTGACGCTGGCCTCTCTCGCAGTCCTCGCGGGCGCCTCTCCCCTCGACGCGCTCGGCGCCCTCGCGCGCGGCAGCCTCGGCTCGCGCGCCGCGATCGGCGAGACGCTCCTGCGCTCGACCGGCATCGTCCTCACCGCCGCCGGCGCCTGCCTCGCGCTGAGGACGGGCGTCCTGAACATCGGTCTCGAGGGCCAGTTCCTCGCGGGCGCGGCCGCCGCCGCCGCCGTCGGCCCTGCGGCCGCCGGCATGCCGCTCGTCGCGCGCGCGGCGATCCTCCTCGCCGCGGCGCTCGCGGGCGCGCTCTGGGTGCTGCCGGCGGCGCTCCTCGCGGCGAAGCGGAACGTGCCGGAGGTCCTCTCGACGATCCTTCTGAACCTGATCGCGGCCACCGCGGTGGGCGGTCTCGTGCGCGGAGCCCTTCGGGATCCCGCCGGGGACTACCCGCAGAGCCGCGCTCTCCCGGACGCCTTGAGGCTGGAGCCGCTCTTCTCCGGCGGCCGGGCGACCGCCGCCGTGCTCGTTGCTTTCCTCGCGGCAGCGGTCCTCGCCCTGCTGATCGCGGCGACGCCGCTGGGGCTGAAGCTCCGCGCGGTCGGCCTCGCGCCCGCCGCGGCCCGCGCGATCGGGCTCGCGGACGGGCGCCTGAAGCTGCTCGCGTTCGCCGGCTCCGGAGCGCTCGCGGGCCTCGCCGGCGGTCTCGAGGTCCTCGGCGTGACGGGGCGGCTCTACGATCCGTTCGCGGCCGGCGTCGGCTACACCGGCCTCGCGGCGGCGCTGCTCGGCCAGGCGCAGCCTGTTGCGTCCGCATTCGCCGGCCTCTTCTTCGCCGCCCTCGGCGCCGGATCGTCCGCGATGCAGCGCGACACCGGCGTGCCCGCGGCTCTCGCGGCGCTCGTCCCCGGCGTCCTCGTCCTCGCCGTGCTCGCCGCGCGCGCCCGCGCCGGAAGGAGAGGCTCGTGAGCGGATTCCTCGCGATCACCGTCCTCCTCGCCGCGCCGCTCCTCCTCGCGGCCGCCGGCGAGCTGCTGCTCGAGCGCGCGGGCTCGATCCAGATCGGCGTCGAGGGCACGATGCTGCTCGGCGCGTTCGCGGCCTTCGCGGCCTCGCAGAGAGGCGCGGGCCCTCACGGCGCCCTCGCCGCCGCGGTCCTGACGGGCGTCCTCGCGGGCGGGGCCTTCGCGCTCTTCGCCGTCGCCGGGCGCGCCGATCCGGTCCTCGTCGGCACGGCCTGGAATCTCGTCGGATACGGAGCGACCGCGTTCGGGTACCGCCTCGTCGCGGGCGCGACGGGCTCGGTTCTCGAGATCGCGACGCTGCCGCCCGTCCTCCTCGGGATGCCGGCCGCGGTGCTCTTCGCGTTCCTGACGCCGGTCCTCCTCGCGCTCTTCCTGGCGCGGACGCGCCCCGGCCTTTCCGTGACGGCCGCCGGGGAGAATCCGCTGGCGCTCGACGCGCTGGGCGGCTCGGTCGTGCGCGTCCGCAGCGCCGCGGCGCTCGCGGCCGGCGCGCTCGCGGGCGCGGGGGGAGCCGTCCTCGTCCTCACGGTCTCGCCGACGTTCGTCGAAGGCGTGACGGCCGGCCGCGGGTTCCTTGCCCTCGCGCTCGTCGTCTTCGCGCGCTGGAAACCGCTGCGCCTGGTCCCGGGCGCGCTCCTGATCGGCGGCGCGACGGCGCTGGCCTACCGGCTCCAGGCAGGGGGCTCGACGGCGATCCCGTACGCCGTCTTCCTCGCGCTCCCCGGAATCCTCGCGCTCACCGCCCTCGCGGTTGCGCGGGGGCGCGGCGGCGCGCCGAGAGCGCTCGGAACGCCGGCACCCTGACCGAGCTACTGCGGCGGCCGCGGGCCGGACGGGGAACGCGGGGGGGCGGGCGACCCGTCCGGGGACATGTCGCCGCGGCGCTCGGACTCGCCGCGCCGCCTCTCCTCGCCGCGCTCGCGGCGCCATTCGTCCCGGCGCTCGAGGAAGAGAGTCCACTGCTGCTGCGTGAGGACGGCTTTCTGCTCGAGGAACATCATCGTCATCGATTTGCGGAGCTTCATCCGCGAAAGCTCGAGCGCGTCGACCGCCGCCGAGACTTTCTTGGGATCGGCGTCCTTCTTCGCGACGAGCTCCTCGACGTCGATCTGGTTCTTCTCCACGTCCGCCTTGAGGTCCACGAACGACTTGCGGTTGCGCGCGAAGATCTCCTCGAGCTTTTCCTGCTGCTCGGGCGTGATCTTGAGCATCTGGACGACGCGGGGTCTCTTCCACCACTTGCCGGGCGGCGTCTCGGGCATCTGGGAAAACGCCGGCAGCGCGAGCGCGGCGCCGAGCGCCGCGGCCAGGGCGACGCGCATCCTCACAGCGTCTCCTCGGCCGCGAGGCGCGTGAGCGACGAGTCGTCGAGAACGCGGTCGATCGCGCGGAGGAGCTCCTCGTCGGAGCTGTCGACGGAGGAAGGCGTCGGGCTGGCGGCGATGGTGCTCGGAACGGCAGGCGGCCGGGACGCGAAGTGGGAGACCGTCGCGGTCGCCACGAGGACGAGCGCGGCGGCGAGGCTCCCGAACGCGAGGAACGGGTGCCGGACGAGGCGCGGGCGGACGCTCGAAACCCGGGCCTTCGGCGCGACGGACGTGCGGATTTCCTCCATCGTGCGCGCGGACTGCGCGGACCAGAACGACTCGGGCAGGCCGTCCACGTAACCCGAGACGGCCCCGCGGTCGAGGAGCCAGGCTTCGCGCAGGCGCGCGACGCGCTCCTGGCACGCGGCGCAGCTCGCGAGGTGCGCCGGGACGGCGGCGGGGCCGCCGTCCTCGGGAAACACGCGCGCCGCGATCTCGTCCGCGCTCAGGTGGGGCGTGGCGCTCATCGCAGGTCCTCCAGGCAGACGCGCAGTTTGCGGGCCGCGCGGAAGAGGTGGGACTTGATCGTTCCCTCGTCGAGTCCGGTCGCGTCGCCGATCTCGGCGATGGACTTCTCCTCGTAGTGCTTCATCACGAAGATCGAGCGCTGCCGCGGGGACAGCGTGACGAGCGCGACGGCGATGCGCCGGCGGATGTCTCCCGACAGGAGGTCGCGCTCCGGCGACGTGCCGTCCGCCGGGTCGAGCGAGGCCGGGATTTCCGGGCCGTCGTCGTCGTCGAGGTCGCGCAGGTCCGAGAACGACACGACGGGGCGGCGGCGGCGGACCCGGTCGCGCACGGTGTTGATCGCGATGCGGGTGAGCCAGGTTTCGAACGCGGACTCGCCCTTGAACTCGGGGAGCGCGCGGAACGCCTTGACGAAGACGTCCTGTGTGACGCAGTCCGCGTCGGAAGGGTCGCGCAGGAGCGTGAAGACGAAGCGCGTGATCCGCTTCTGGTACGTCTTCACGAAGTATTCGAAGGCATCGACGTCCCCCGCGACGACGCGGGCGATGACGTCCGCCTCCGCGGCCAGGCGCTCGGCGCGCGCACGCGACTCATCCTCCTGGCGGAGCTCTTCGGTCACGCTCGCGCCTCCGTCCACCCGGTGAGGAAAGCTGAGGACCTTTGCCATCGCGTATGCCGTCACGGGAGTTGGACGCCGCCGAACCCGTGCGGGTTTACAAGGATAAGCCCTTGCCGCCCCTTCACTTCCGCCAGGGGCGGACCCGGGCCTTGAAGTCGTCCCAGAGGACGATCCGCCGGCGCAGGGCCGGGACCCAGAAGGCGGCGGCCGGGGGCACCGGATCCGGCTCGAAGTACCTGGAAAGCAGGAGCTTGAGGTCCTCCGGCCGGTTCAGCCCGGGGCGGGCGAGGTCGCGGCAGCGGTGGACGAACGGGACCGGCGCATCCTCGACCCGCGCCCGGTCGAGGTCCACGAGCCAGAGGCGCGGGCCCGCGTCTCCCCGCGTGACGAGAACGTTGCCGTCCGTGAAGTCCCGGAAGAAGACGCCCGAGTCGTGGAGGCGCCGCGCGAGGCGCGCGAGCGCTGTCACGATCTCCTCGAAGCCGTAGGGAAGCGAAGGCGGAGGCGAACCGGCGCCATCGCGCTTCAGGAACCACCGGCGGATCTGCTCGGCGCCGTCGAGCCGGCGCGCGACGTACCAGCCCTCCCCGCCGACGCGGCCCACGGCGAGCGGCTCGGGCGTGTCGATTCCGCGGGCCACGAGCGCTCGCGCGACCTCCCACGACCGCTCGGCCCGGTCGCGGCCGCCGGCGACCTGCACCTTCTTCACGACGGCCGCGAGGCGCTCCTCGCCGCGCGCGAACGTGGCCTCGAGGACCTCGTGCCGCCCGGGGTGCCTCACTCCGGCCGCCGGAAACGTGACGGAGTCGGCGAGCGTCGTCATCGGAACGCGAGGAGCTGCGCGACGTCTCCACCCACGCGCTGACGGTCGAGGACCACGAGACGCGAGAGCCGCTCGTCCTTCCAGTACTGCCGCTCGCTCTCGTCGGCAAGGACGAGCGCGCCGGGCGTCCGCTCGAGCCAGTCCGCGAGGTCGCGGTCGGTCTTGAAGTGCTCCGTCTTCCGGCGCAGGACGAGGATCGGATAGCACCGGTACGTACCGCCGAAGTACGCGAGCGGCTGGCCCGCGGAGACGCGCGGACGGATGCGCTCGTAGAACGGCCGGCCAGTCTTCAGGACGTCGAGTGCCGGGAGGACGACGGCGCCCGCCGCCGCTTCCCCGGCGGCGACGGCGACGGCGAGCGCGAGGACCGCCGGCGCGGCCTCGCGCCGGCGGAAGAGGACGAAGAACGTCCCGACCGCTCCGGCGCCGAGCGGGATCGCGACGAACGGCACGAGGCCCGAGAATTCCGGCGCCCGGCGCGCCGCGACGGGCCCCACGGCGATCGCCGCGGCGAGGAGGATCCCGGCGGCGAGGCCGACGTACCCCCTGACGTATCGCCGCGCCGCGTCACCCGGGTCGTGCGGGCGGTCGGCGGCCGCGACGAGCGCCGCGACGAGGACCGCCGCGAACGGGTATGCGACGAGCAGGTACTTGCCCTGCTTGGCCTGCGACGTCGACAGAAACACGAAGCAGACCGCGGCGACGGCGGCGGAGAACCCGAGCTCCGGCCGCTCGCGAAACAGCCCGCGCGGCGCGAGGACGAGCGGCGCCGCGAGCGCGAGCGCCGTCCACGGGAAGAAGTCGCTCCACACGCTCTCGAAGTAGAACCACCACGGCTGGATGTGGTCGAACGCCTGGAAGAAGCGGTTCCAGTTCTGGTTGACGATCAGGTCGTAGGCGTAGGCGGGCCCGCCGGCGCGCGCGGCGAAGAAATACCAGGGGAGGACGAGGAGGAAGAAGATGAAGATGCTTTGAAAGGGGTGCGTGGCGAGCAGCGGCCCCCACGAGCGGCGGAGCGCGCAGCGGGCGAGGACGACCAGCCCCACGAGCACCACAGCGAGGGGCCCTTTCGTGAGGACTGCGGCCGCGAGCGTCACGCGTAGGGCCCACCTCCAGGGGCGCGCCGGGGCCTTCCCCTCTTCACCTTCTAAGAAGAACAACGAAACGAACGCGGCGAACAGTAGGCAGGAGAAGAGCGCGTCCACCTGGACGTACTGTCCCTGCCAGAAGACGATCGGCGCCACCGCCGTCGCGGCGCCCGCGATCAGGGCTTCCCTCTCTCCCCCGCGCCGCCCCGCGAGCGCCGCGGCGCCGAAGACGAGGACCGCCGCCGCGAGGGCGGACGGGACGCGGGTGCCGAGCGGCGACACGTCGCCGCCCGTGAACGGCGTCGTCGCGGCGACCGCCCAGTAGTAGAGGATCGGCTTCTCGGAGTACGGCTTCCCGTTCTCGTACGGAAGGAGGAGGCTTTTTCGCTCGAGCATCTCGCGCACGTGCTCGGCGAAATCGGGCTCGTCCGGCGACCAGAAGTCGCGCCCCGCCGCCGCGAGGAGGCAGAGCGCGGCCGCGGCGGCCGCGAGCCAGAGCGGCACGGAGAGGCGGGTCGGAGAGGCGGTCACGCGGCCCAACGATACGACGAGCGGCATTTCGCGCTCCGGGCGACAATGGGGGCGGAGGCCCTTTCATGGACAACAAGTACCTGCACACGTTCCGCCTCGTCGTCGAAGGCCTCCCCGAGCCGGTCGAGTTCCACATGTTTCACGAGCTCGAGGACGTCGCCGAGGTCACGGATTCATTCGCGAAATACGTCGCGCGCCAGGAGGACGACTTCCTGCCGATCGGCGAGGACGAGGCCGTGCGCGCGAACCGCGTCCTCAGGATCACGCACCTCCGGAGCGAACGCCAGCCCGACGCCTGAGCGGACGCAACTTCCTGCTCTTCCGCGCGTAAACCGGTACGCATGCCCCGCATCACGCGCACGGCCCTTCTCGTCCTGCTCGCCGCGCCTTTCGTCGCCCGCGCCGCGACGCTCATCCCGGGCGGCGAGCGCGTTTCCCTTCCGTCGAAGGTCCTGGGAGAGGAGCGGACGCTCCTCGTCGCCCTTCCGGACGGCTACGCGGCCTCGAGCGTCCGCTACCCGGTCCTGTACCTCACGGATGCCGAGACGCAGTTCGTCCACACGAGCGCGACCGCCGGCTTCCTGGCGAGGACCGGCTCGATGCCCGGCGTGATCGTCGTGGGCATCGTGAACACGGACCGGTCCCGCGACCTCACGCCGTCCCGCGACCCGCAGTTCCCGACGAGCGGGGGCGCGGACCGGTTCCTGGACTTCCTCGAGACGGAGCTCGTTCCGTTCGTCGAGGCGCGCTACCGGACCGCTCCCTACCGCATCTTCGCGGGGCACTCGGCCGGTGGAAACTTCGCCTTCCACGCGATGCGGACCCGGCCCGGGTTGTTCCAGGGGGTCGTTGCCGTGAGCCCCTGGCTCGTGTGGGACAAGCGCAAGGGGCTCGCGCCCCTGACCGCGTTCCTCGCCGGCGGCGGCGTCAGGACCCGCGCGCTCTTCTTCACGTCCGGAGACGAGGGCGAGGAGATGCGGGACGTTCTCGGGCAGGTTTCCGCGGCCCTGAAATCCTCCTCGCCGAAGAACCTCCGCTGGTCGAGTGCGCACTTCCCCGGCGAGCACCACGACTCGGTCGTCCTCCAGAGCCACTACGCCGGTTTCCGGATGATCTTCGACGGCTGGTCGATTCCCAGGGACCCGGAGACGGAGCAGCTGGTCGGCTCGCTGGACGACGTGAAGAGGCGGTACGCGGACCTGAGCGAGCGTTTCGGATTCACGGTGTCGCCGCCGGAGGTTTCGGTCAACCGCCTCGGCTACCAGGCGCTCGTGCGGAAGAACCTGCCTGCGGCCCTGGGCTTCTTCCGCTACAACGCGAGCACCTACCCCGATTCCCCGAACGTCCACGACAGCCTCGGAGACGCGCTGGAGGCGAGCGGCCTGCTCGACGAGGCGCTCGCGAGCTTCTCGAGAGCGGCCGAGCTCGGCGCGAAGAGCGCCGACCCGAATACGAAGGTCTTCAAGGCAAATGCGGATCGCGTGCGCGTGCGGCTCGCGACGCAGGCCTCAGAGGCGCCCGCCCGGCGTCAGTGAGCGGGCTTCCGCTTCTTGCTCTTGGCGGAGGCGGAACCCGTCGGTGCGGGCTCCTTGACGTCTGTGCCCAGGATCTCGACGCCGAGCGCGTGGCGGCCCGACTCGTGCTTTCCGGCGGTACGCACGACGCGGCACGTGAACCACTCGTCCGACTGGAGGTTCGTGACGTGGAGTTCGGTGCCCACCGCGACGTTCTCGGTGCAGAGGATGAGCGCTCCGGTGGGGCCCGCGTCGAGCGTGCACCCGGCCGTCAGCTTGCGCTCGCCGATGCGGACGCCGATCGGGATGACCGCCCTGGCGCGTTCCCCCGTCCGCCGCTCGTCCTTCTTCACCCGTCGAGTCTAACTCTCCCGGCCTTCGCGCCGAACAGGAGACCGGACCTCTGGCTTATCGTGGGCCGGTGACCAGAAAGGTCCTCCCCGGGCTCCTCCTGTTCGCGGTGGTCGTGACGGCCTTCTTGCCGGCGCTCGCCGCGGGCTTCATCTGGAACGACGACACCTATCTCACCGCGAATCGCACGCTGGACGGCCTCGACGGACTCCGCCTCATCTGGACGCAGCCGCGGGCGAACGAACAGTTTTACCCGATGGTGTTCACGTCGTTCTGGGTCGAGAAGCGCCTCTGGGGCCTCGACCCGTCCGGCTACCACCTCGTCAACGTGCTCTTGCACGCCGGTTCGGCCCTCCTGCTCTGGAGGCTTCTCGCGCGCCTGGGGCTGCGCGGCGCGTGGCTCGCGGCCGCCGCGTTCGCGCTCCACCCGATGTGCGTGGAATCCGTCGCGTGGGTCACCGAGCGCAAGAACACCCTTTCGCTCTTCCTCTCCCTGCTCTCGATGCACGCGTACCTCGCGTCGCGGGCGCGGCGTCCCCTCCTTTCATTCATAGGATTTCTTCTCTTCGTCCTCGCCCTCTTCGCCAAGACGACTGCGGCAGTCGTCCCGGCGGTACTCCTCGTCCTCGTCTGGTGGCGGGAGGGGCGCTTGAAGAGGGACGACGTCGTCCCGCTCGTTCCCTGGTTCGGCGCCGGGATCGCCCTCGGCGCCCACACGGCATGGCTCGAGCGCACGTCCGTGCAGGCGGTCGGCAAGGAATGGGCGCTGAGCGCGGCGGAACGTCTCGTGCTCGCCGGCCGCACGGTGTTCTTCTACTCGCAGAAGATTCTTCTCCCCGTAGACCTCGCCTTCATCTACCCGCGCTGGAAAGTCGACGCCCACGCTCCCGTCCAGTGGCTGCCGGCGCTCGGCGCGCTCGTCCTTCTCGCCCTCGCGTGGCGCTTCCGGGCGCGCCTCGGCCGCGGCCCTCTGGCCTTCCTTCTCCTCTTCGGCGGGGTCCTCTTCCCGGCGATGGGGTTCTTCAACGTCTACCCGATGCGCTTCTCGTGGGTCGCGGACCATTTCGCCTATCAGGCCGTCGCGGTGCTCGCGGCCGCTGCGGTCTGCGGGGCCGCCTCGTGGACCGCCGGGTGGACGCCGCAGCAGCAGCGCGCCGCCGCCGCCTTCGCCGTGGCCGTCATCGCGCTGCTCGGGACCCTGACCTTCCGCCAGGGCCGGATCTACCGCGACGAGGAGGCGCTCTGGAGCGCGACCCTCGTGAAGAATCCGGATTGCTTCATCTGCCGCACGAACTACGGGATCTGGCTCATGGAGAAGGGACGCGATCCCGAGGCCGCCGCGCAACTCGAGGCCTCGTATCGCCTCAGGCCGGACGAGGTCCCCACGCTCCTCAACCTCGCGCTGGTCGAGGAGCGGCGGGGCCGCACCGACGACGCGGCCGCCCTGCTCCGCTCGGCCCTGCGCGTCGATCCCGCGAACGCCGCCGCCCTGATCAACCTCGCGAAGGCGGACGCGCGCGCCGGCCGCGTGAACGAGGCGATCGCGTCGTACCGGGAGGCGCTGCGCCTCGGGTCCCCCGGGGACCACCTCGCGCACAACGGCCTCGGCGCGGCCCTCATGCGGCAGGGGAAGGAGGCGGAGGCGATCGAGCACTTCCGGGAGGCGCTGCGCCTGAGGCCCGACTACGAGCACGCGCGCACGAACCTCGAACGCGCGCTCGCGAGCGGACGCCGCTAGAATGCGGCCGAGGGCCCGTAGCTCAGTTGGATAGAGCAGCGGTTTCCTAATGAGCGCGCCCGGCCCGCAACTCCTTCCCCATCAGTCACCGCGTAAACGGCGGGGCCACATCGGGGCCACTTTTCGAAGAGGTCACATGCGCTTCGCGTAGTGTTCTCTTCGCCGGGCGCTAGGGTCGCTCCCGAAAAGCGGACTCCTCGCACCGCCTGCGCTCCGGCGATCTTTTTTGCGCGAGGGGATTGCGAGAGGTCCCGTGATGACGCTGAAGACAAAGGGCCCGCCGAGCTCGTTCGCGGTGCAGCGGACCAGGATGGTCGGCGAGAGGCTCCGCGGAGAGGGCGGATGGCCAAGAGCCGACTTCAACGCGGCCGTCGACTTCAGAGCGAATCGCCACCGTCCGCCAGTTGCGTACCCCGAAGCATTCCTCTTCCGCCAGAGTCAGACTCTCGACGACGCCCTGGCGCGGTACGGCGCGGATCCGTGTCGGTTCTTCGGTAGCGGCTCGCCGGAGGCGGCCCTATCTAAGGCGCGCGCAGAGGCCACGAAGGCGATTCGGCGCGCGCTCGGCGATCCGCACTCCCCTGATCTTCGGGCGGGAGAGCGGGAGCTAGTCGAGTGGGTCAAGAGTAACGCGCAGGACGAGCCTGTGGACGCGGCCCTCTACACTGACGTGCCGGCTCGAGTGTGCGTCGCAGCCGAGCTCGCGGTCTTCATTCTTCGCGTGTTCTCTCTCTTCAAGAATCCCGCGAGGTTCTTCGGCAACGCACGCCAGATCTACGGGCCCGAGTTCGACGTCGTGAGGTGGCCGTACAAGCTGGGCCCGCTACTTTACACGTGGGGTGCCGCCGCCCTGCTGAACAGGGACGTCCACGCGGCATTTTGTGCGACGGGCGCATCAAGCCCGGAGAGGTTCGCTCTGATCCTCGCCCAGATGGAGGGGCGTGGGACGTACAGCTCCGGCGGCAGGCCGAAAGGCCTCGGCGTCGCATATGCCAGCCGCCGGTTGCGCGCGACCCTCAAGGCCAACGCAGAGTTCGTGGACGGACTGCGGCCCGCGGATCTCGCCTATGACCAGACGATCTATCCAGAGCGGGAGCCCCCTTCGAAGAAGAAGCCCGCGTTCAGGGGACCCTCGCCTGCGGTTGCTGCCAGGAAACGGACCGCCGTCGAGCTCGGGCTGAGCGAACGTACCGTTGAGCGCCGCCTGAAGCGCGGGAGCGCTCCGCGGCGCGGCGCCAAGAAGACGAGAACCGTCTAGGTGGTTTGGTGTCCAATCGGTGTCCCACGTCGACGAACCTCGATCGACCGGGCTAAGTGCTTACACGCTGGATTCTTAGAGTCGCGCTCCGATTCGTAGCGGACCGACGCTCATTCTGGTGGCGTGAAGGACGTACACGCCGACACCGCTGACCCCGCGATCCCATTCAGTAAGGCCCACGGCGCGGCCTCCGGCGGCTACAGCGCCCGCGGACTCGATGACGCGGTCCGCCGCGGGGACCTCAAGGTCTTCTGGCACGAGGGACGGCGCTTCGTGCTCGCCTCCGAGATGAGTCGCTTCCTCGTCGGCCGTGCCGCGCGGCGTGCGCGTCCGAAGCCGAAGGGCACGCCGACGCGATGAATGAATCCGCCCGGCCCGCCGTCGACGTCGAGGCCCTCGCCGCGCGTGTCGGCGAGCTCGAGCGCGTCGCGCTTGTCGGTGACGCTGATCGCGTCGTCGGCCTCGCGGAAGTCGCGCCCGCCATCAACCGGGCCAAGGCGACGCTTCGCCGCTGGCTTCGCTCTCCTCGGGAACGGGCGCGCCGGCGCCTCGACCTTCTCTTTCGCCGCGACGCGTCCGGGCGCTGGGTCTCGACACCGCGAGCGATCGCCGCGTGGCGTCGCGCGACCGAGGTCGCGCTGACCCCTTCTCCCCTTCTCGCCCGAAAGGTCGCCGCGGCTCGCGGCGCACGTTGAAAGGAGAATCGATGTCCGATCCCACTACCGTCACGCCCTCTCCCGGCCCCGGCAACCCGCTGCCGCGGCCGCCCGCGCCCAACCCACCGGCTCCTCGGCCCACGTACGTGCCGGCCGGCCCCACCGTTAGGCCCGCGGAGCCCGCGCGGCCTTCGGTTCCGGTGCGCCCGTGACCGCCGCCGCTCTGCGCGGTATTCCGACCGCGCGGCCCTCGGCCGTCGATGTCGCCGAGACGTACCGCAGGGCGCAAGCCCAGGTCGACGCTACGCGCCGCGAGCTCGCGGCTGTCGAGGCGGAGTACGAGGCTGCGAGCGCCGCGGACGATACGGCTGAGCTTGCCAGCGTCGCTGGCAAGCTCGACGCGATCCGGCATCGCTTCTCGATCGACGAGCGCGCCCTCGCCTCGGCCCGTGAGCGGCATCGTGAGGCGAGCAACGAAGTTTCGCGCGCGGCGAACGCTGCCGGACGCGAAGCCTCGCAGGTGAAAGTCTCCCGCGCGAAAGAAGCCCACGCCGAAAACGTCGCGACGCTCGCCGTCGCGCTGACGGAGGGCGTTCCCCTTGCGCTTCAGTGCTTCGTCGACTCGTGGACCGCGCTCACCGCCGCCGAGAATGAGGCGCGACGCTGGACCGATTCCAGCCCGCTCCCGTTCCGGACAGGACGCGAGGCGGTCGAGGCGCTGCAGGCCGAGATCCTTCGCGTTCAGTTCCGCGCCGCATCGCCCGCCGAAGACAACGAGTTCCTGGTCGCGTTTCGGCTTCCGAAGATTCCTGGGAGGACGAAGTGAAGGCCGCCCTCACGGCCGCGACCATCGCGAAGGCGCAGGCGTCTCTAAAGAAGAAGGTCGAGGCGCAGGAGGAACTGCTCAACCTCTCGCCGCGCGACCAGGAAGTGATCGAGAGGTTCATCCAGTCGCCTCTCTTCCAGGGCCTTCTCGCGCAGCGCGAGCAGAAGGTCGCCGCCGAGGTTGGGCGTCGGACGCTCGCGGCGCGGATCAGGGGCGCGTCGTTCGAGGAGAAGGCCATCATCGCGGCTGAGGTCGAGAAGGCCGTCGAGGTCCGTCTGCGGGAACGCCTGGCTGCGGCGATCGAGCCGTACGAGAAGGCGCTCGAAGAACTGAGCACCGCCATGCGCTCGATGCAGAAATCCGCGGAGCTCGACTTCGCCAAGATCGCGGGAGACCTCGCCTTCATCAAGGCGATGCCTGTGCCCGGTGGCCCCCTAGTGCGCCGCGTCCCCGGGCTGCAGACCGGCCCGCGCGTGAAGCAGCCGAGCCCGGAGCAGAAGGCCGCACAGCTCAGGGTCGACGAGCTCGAGCGTCAGCTCGCCTGGGCGAGCCCGGTCCAGAAGTCCGACATCAACCGAAGCCTGGAGTTCGCTCGGGCCCTACTCAGGCAGTCGTAAGAACGCGACCACGAGGGCCGGTCACCCCGGCCAGAGGAGAAAGAACATCGTGGCAACCGAACCCAACCAGTGGCCGACGAAGACGTTCACGGACGGGCCGCCGGTCCTGCGAAACCTCGGCGCGATTCCTGGCACGACGCCGGGCGCCGACGTGGTCTGCAACATCGTCGAGATGCGCGGGACGAAACAGCCCGGCAGCCGGCAACGCTTTCAGATCCGGATATGGGCCCGCAACCGGGAGACCGGCGAGCGCTTCCCGACCGAGAGGGGCATCTTTTTTTCTCGCGACAACCTCCCGCTCTTGATCGCGTACGCGACGGAAGCTCTTCGGGTCCTCGAATCCGAGGTGCGGCGATGAGCGCCATCCTCAAGCCGCGACGCCGCGGTGGTTCGCGCGAAAGAAACAGCGCGAACGACCAGGGCGCCGCGACACCTACCCGCGATCTCGCGCACGTCCTCATCCTCGAGCGGGACCGTTACCGCGTCCGGATCATCGCCCGCGAGCGTGACGGTTCCCGGTTCGTCGCGTGCGTTGGCGAGCTGTTGACGCCGCAGGGCACGTGGATCCCGGCGCGCGCGTTTAACTTCCGGAAGAGCGAGATCGACACGCTCATCGACGGTCTCGAGCGCGCGCGGGAGATTCTCGCGTGAGGGCCGCGCACGCTGAAAAGCTTCGCCAGAAGCGACTCCTGCGCGACCTCGAGAGGGGAGCGCGTGCCGCGCATCGCGTGATGGATGTCGGCGGCGAGGCCCTCGCGATCCTCCCCGACGGACGGATGGCGCATTTGCGACTCGAGGGCGAGGACACGTTTCGTGTTCGCGAGGTTGAGGACGTTGAAGCCGCGGAGGCGATCGCCGGCCGCTGGTACGACGAAGAATTGGCGGCGGAGGCGGTGCAGTGAGCGGCGAGACGCCGACACTGGCCACCGCCGCGGCGGAATACGCCGCCCAGGGGATGCCGATCTTCCCGCTACTCCCGCGAGCTAAGCAGCCGTTCGGCGGCTCGCACTCCTGCTCGGCGCCCACGCACCAGCACGGACTGGACGACGCAACCTCAGACGCGCGCACTGTTCGCGAATGGTGGACCGCTCATCCCGGCGCGAACATCGGGATGGCGACCGGGCGGGGTGTCGACGTCCTGGACGTCGACGGCCCAACCGGAGAGGAGTCACTCGCCGCACTCGTCGCTCGGCGCTGGCCTCTGCCGGCCACGGTCGAGGTGAAGACGTCCCGCGGGCGGCACATCTACTTCCTGGCCGGGGGGTGGCCCTGTGGCGCGTCAAGGCTCGCGCCGAAGCTGGACACCCGCGGGCGCGGCGGGTACGTGCTACTGCCGCCGTCGGTTCATCCTGACGGAAGCATCTACGCATGGAGCGGCGAGAAGGAATGCGCAGCGGCGCCAGCGTGGCTGACTCAGCTCCTCCTGCGCCCCGTAGTTGCGCCTTCGCCTCCGCGCCCCGTGGTGCGGCACAGATCGCGCTATGCGGAAGCGGCTCTCGAGAGCGCGACAGCGACGGTACGCACGACGCCCGAGGGCAAGCGGAACGAAACGCTCAACCGCGAGGCGTTCGGCATCGGCCAGCTTGTCGCCGCGGGGGCGATCAACGCCGGGGACGCCGAGGACGAGCTGGTGGACGCGGCAATGTCGGCCGGCTTGCCGGAATCCGAGGCGCGCCGCACGACCCTCGGCGCGCTTAAGGACGGAGCGTCGTCGCCCCGATCAGGGCTCGGGAGCGCGACATGAGCGCAATTCCGAAGTTCGACGTGGTAGATCCGTCGCGGGAGGCCGGGAACGACTTCGGCGAAGAAACGCGGGGCGAGGAGCAACCGAACCCTTACCGCCAGACGCCGGGCCAGGCCCTCGCGAAGATTGGCCGTCTCGGCGCGGCGATCCCCTTGGACGAACTCCCCTCGTTCAACGACTTCTCGGAAGGCGGTCAGCGCTCGGGCGAAGCGATCGCGATCGCCGGGCCTTCGGGTGTGGGTAAGACGAGCCTCGGCGTCATGTACGCGAAGCGGTCCGTCGAACTCGGGCGCCCGACGTCCGGCTACTTCGTGGACCAGTCGCCGGCCGCCGCGAGTGTCCGGTTGGGGCAACTGTTCGGCCTGGACCGGGCCGAGCTCGAGGACCCGAAGAGATTCCCCGGAGTACCGATGGAACTGGACAGGCTGGTGGCGGCACTCCCCGCGCCCCTGTTCTTCACCGAGGTTGATGAGGACGGCGTCAACGTGACCGCGAACGCCGCCGACCTACGCCTGGTCGCCGCCGGCCGCGAGTCGACACTGATCGTGGACAGCGGGAACCTCGCGCCCGTCCCGAACGTGAACGGCGACGAGGAGCGGCTCCGGATCCGGGACACGGCCCTCGCGATCGCCCGGGAGCGGAAGAAGTACGACATGGCCGTCGTCGTGACGTACGAGACGAACCGCAGCGCCGGCCCCCTGGCCGTCTACGGCCCGGGCCTCCTCGATCTCGAGTTTCGCGTTGACCTCCTCGCGACCGTCGCCGAGTCGAGGGCGATCGCCCACGCCTTCGACCGCGTCGTCGTCATGTTCGGGGACCCGGAGCGCGCCGTGCGGGCCTTCTTCGTCAAGAACCGCCGCGGACGGAAGGGCGATTGGTGGATGCGCATGGACCGCGTGACCTCCGGGTGGGCGGAGATCCCGCCGGAGGTCGCCGAGGAGCAGATCCGCCACGACGCCGAGGAGCGCCGGGACGGGAAGTCCGCCAAGTACGCCGCCACCGTGCTGGACTTCCTCAAGAAGGCCGAGATCGAGGGCAAGGCACCCTGCACGAAGGCGCAGATCGAGGCGGGCACCGGACTCCACCATCGCGCCGTTTCGCTCGGCCTGGACGCCCTGGTGCCCGAGAAGGCCTACATCGACACGACCGCGAAGAGACAGGGCGCGAGGGCGCTCTACAGGGCGTTCACGCGATGAACCTCATGAAGTTCGACAGTTCGCCAGAAGTCCGCCAAGTGTGGCGGAGTTACTTCCGGACCTATGCCGAAGGAAGTCGGGAAGAAGTACTCCGCCGCCTTATTAGAAGGCGGAGTAGTTCTTCTCCCTTCTTCGGCGGCGGCGATAAGAGAGCTAGCGCGGCTCGAAGCCGTGCCACGCTTCGCCTCAAATCGCTAGCGCAGGTGCACCTGACGCCCCCGGAAAACGAAACGCGGGCCCTGGAGAGGCCCGCGGCAGAACAGACGGCGGCTCTTCTAGGCGGCGAGGAGGCGGTACACGGTTGGGCGGGAGAGGCCCACGGCGCGGGAAATCGCCGTTGCGCCGCGGCCTTCGCGGCGGAGGCGGCGCACCTGGGCGACCTGCTCGGGCGTCACCTTGACGGCCGTGTGAACCCCGGCGGGGCGCCCGAGGCGCACGCCGCGCTCGCGGGCGACCTCGAGGCCGGCCAGAACGCGCTCGGCCCGGACCTCGGTTTCATACGACGCGACGCTCGCCAGCACGTTTGCCATGAGGCGCCCGGCCGGGGTCGAGAGGTCGAGGCCGTCCTTCAGGCTGACGAGGTTGACCTTGCGGGATGTGAGCTCGTCGAAGAGAGCCGTGAGGCCCTTCGCCGTGCGTCCGAGGCGGTCGAGGCGCCACACGATCACGCTCTTGACCTCGCCGGCCCGGATCGCCGCGAGGAGCTTCTGGAAGCCCGGACGCTCCATCGTCTTCCCGGTGAACTTGTCCCGGTAGACAGCGGCGCCCTCGAGCCCGTGGGCGGCGACGTAGCGCTCGACGTCCGGCAACTGCGAGGCGGTGTCCTGGCGCTTGGAGGAGACGCGGAGGTAAACGGCCGTGCTGTTCATGCCCTGAAGGTAGGGCCGGAAGGCCGAATCGTCAAGAGAAATCTAAGCCTTAATCGATACAGATTCACCCTCCCGCAAGTCGCTGCATTCCCGTCCCGGCAGAGCCGAATTCCCCTAAGGGATTTCTCGTTACAGCCGGGCGCCCCGGGGACCGCATGAGACACGGCAAACCGCCCAGCGGCCCTGGCCGGCCGTTCGGCAAGGGAAACCCCGGCCGCCCCAAGGGAAAGCGCGACCTGGCCACGACGCTGCGCGCCGAGATCTCCCAGGCGCTGATCGCAAAGGCGTTCGGCCGCGTCGCCGAGCTCGCCGTCAGTCGGAGCCAGCGCGTCTCACTCGAGGCGTGCAAGGTGATCCTCGCCTACGGGCTCGGCCTCCCGCGACAGACCGTCGAGATCCAAGGCGGCAACGCGGAGCTCGCGCGAGAACTCGCCACGGCGATCCGAGAGGCACGCTCGCGGCGAGGCATGGCAGAGGCGCCGTCCGTGCCAGCGGTGCCCGCGGCGGGCGACGGGGCCGCGATGCTGGCCGCTCTACCGCCCCCGCCCGTGCTCGACGCCGAGCTCGTCCCGTCAGCCGTCGATTGCGCCGGGCAGCCCTCGGCCGCAGAGGAGCCCAACGCATGACACACGCCCGCCCCATCACCGAACTGCTCGCCGAGTGCCACGACTATCCGGACCTTTTCGCGACGGCCGTCCTGCGCACGAAGCCGCGCGCGTGGCAGCACCGCGCCCTCGAGGAGATCGGCCGCCGCGTCCGTGGCGGCGACGTCCGGATCGATGCGCACCTGCGGTGCTGCCACTCGGCCGGAAAGACTTGGATCGCGGCCGTCGTGACCTTGTGGTGGACATCGACCCGCCCCGAGGCCCGCGGCCTCACGACCGCCCCGAAGTGGCAGACGGTCGAGGAGGTGCTCTGGCCTGAGATCCGCCGGCTGTACGCGGGCTCGCTCCTGGCCGACCTTGCGGTGGGGCGCTGCCTGACGACGAAGCTCGAGTTTGCCGAGGCGTGGTTCACGGCCGGTGCCGCCTCCGATCGCCCCGAGACGCTCGAAGGGTCGCACTCGCCGACGGCGGCCCTGCGCGTCGTGGACGAATCCAAGGCGGTCGACGATGGCGTGATCACGTCGACAGAGGGCCTCCTCGCGTCGCCTGCGGCGCTCGACCTGTGGATCTCGACGCCGTCGATCCGCTCAGGCGCGTTCTACGAGCGCGACGTGAACGGCGGCCCGCGGGTGCTGCGGATCGTCGTGACGGCCGACGATCTGATCGCCGAGGGCGTGCCGGGGATCGCCGAATGGAAGGCCGAGTGTCTACGGAAGTGGGGAGAGAACTCGCCCGAGTACCGGTCGCGCGTCATGGCCGAGTACATCGAGGAGGGCGAGGGCGCGCTCTACCCGTTCGCGCACATCGAGCGAGCCGTCGCACACTCGTGGCGCGTCGCCCTCCCGGTGACGGCCGGCTACGACGTGGCCGGCTCTGTCGATGGTGACGAGAACGTCGTCGTAATTGCGAACGGCCCGGACGCGCTCGATCGCCGGGAGGTCTTCATCGCGGGGGCGTGGAAAGAGCACGACACACAGATCTCGAAGGGGCGGGCCCTCGCGTACTTCCGCGAGCACGGCGCCACGTCGGCGAAGGTCGACGCGATCGGCATCGGGAAGGGCGTCAGGGACGCGATCGCGCAGGACTTCGCGGCGTGCGAGGAGTACCGCGCGACGAGTCGGCCGAACGACCCGACGCGCTTTGCGAACCGCAAGGCGGAGGACGCCTGGCACGTGCGCGAGCTGCTCGAGGACGGGCTTCTCCGCCTGCCGCCAGATCCGATCCTCCGCCAGCAGTTCCTCGCCATGCGGTACGTGATCAACCCGCAGGGCCGCATCCGCGTCGTGGACCCGAACGACTCGCCGGACCGACACGACGCCGTTCTGATTGCGCTGTCCGGGCGCACCGGGTCTGGTGCGGCGTGGCTCGGGCTGATGGAGGAGCGCGCGCGGCCGGTGCGCGCGGCCCGTCCGGCGCCCGGCGTGGCGGGCGAGGCCGGCCCGTTCTACGACGCGGCCGGGAACGAGGTCACGCGCGAGGGGCACCTCATCCCGCCCCGAGGCCGCGCCGTTCGCAGCGGGGCCGGCGACGTCAGCCTCCTGGGCGACCTCTACGCGAACGGCGGAAGGCCGGGCGACGCCCCGACGATGAACACCGAACAGCTCGCGCAGCTCTGGAGCGGCGCGGCGAGGAGAAGCTGACCATGCCGATGCCGCCGCGCATCAACGTCTTCCTCACCCCCGGCACCGGACAGCCATCTGTCGAGCTCACTGCCTATCTCTCGCAGGAATCCGCCCCGCTCCTCACTTCCACGATCGAAGACCCGACCGGGACGAACAACTTCACGGCGGCCGATGTGTCGCTGAAGGGCTACGACCCGACGGGCACGATCAAGGGCCTCTTTGTGGGGATGATGCCGAGCTCGACCGATTACACCGTTCAGATCGCGTCGGCGATGTGGAACGACTCGACCGGCTCTTACTCGGCGTCGGACATCAACTTCAGCGGCTTCGTCTCGCCACAGACGGTGCAGTTCAACCCGAAGGAGAAGTCGTTCGCGTTCACCGTGATCGGGCAGGCGCGGAACCTTCAGACGACGAGCGCGGCGGGGCTGTTTCTGCGGACGAGCCAGGGCTACAGCGACACGAAGTGGACGCTCCAACAGGACGCGACTCCGACGGAAGGGCTCTCTCCGTCTGTTCGCGTGACGGCTGCGAGTAACTCGTCTTGCGATTTCTACGCGGGCGACGTGATTCAGCTCGGAGATAACGAACAGTTCACCGTGACGGGTGTCGCCCCCGAGGCGGCGGCGTCGCCGGCGTACTGGGTTCTCTCCATCGCAGAGGCACCGAAGAAGACCTATCCGGCCGGCGCGGCGGTGAAGCTCCTCACGGTCTACATGAGGAACCAATCGCTCTTCAGCGTCGCGCGAGCCCTCTTCGTGGCGGCGGGATACGCCCCGGACATCAGATTCGGCTCGGCCGCACTCCCGAGCTCCGGCGCACTCTTCGCGACGCCCGTAAACATGACGGGCCTTCCGAACGGGCCGGTCTCTGGCATCGCACCCTTCGGCATCACGCTCGTCGCGGGAACTCCCGGCGGCGTCTACCAAGCGGCCGGACCAACATCGCCATTCTCGCTTCTCGCCCCCTACAAACTCGCGCCAGTCGATCCGACGAACTCGCTGACGACATACGTCTACACCGGCCCGAAGCGGACCCGCACCCGCGCAAATGCACCTCGCTACGGCGTCAACGTCACGATGAAGTTCTTTGCCTACGACGCATTCCAGTACGGGTCGACGTTCAACCGCTACATCCTGACGGTGACGTGCAACACGGACATTCCCGACACTGGCGCTTCGTTCAACGGCTACGCCTTCACGACGAAGCTCGAGTGGGAAACCTATAACACCGGAGCCGACGCGTGGGGCGGCACGACGACGCTCTGGGCCGGCGTCTCTAACACGACGATCACGGACCTCTCGGCGGCGTATGACGCGATCGGAATCGACGTGGACCCGGCGACCGGGACGTGCTTCTTCACGGACCTCGACGTGAGCGTGGCCGGTGGCCAGATCAACATCAACACGTCGGCGTACCAGCCGACTGGCGCGACGATCGCGACGGGCACGCTCGCGCGCAACAAGGCGACGGGCGTCAACGGGCCGACCGTCTTCATGGGGCCGGGCAAGCTCGTCGTCTTCCAGGTGGACGGCATTCTCGGCAAGCCTCCGCAGGCGCTCGCGTACACGACGATCGCCAACGGGACGATGACGGTCTTTGATGCCGTGTCGATTTCGCCGTATGTCGTCGGACGCTCGGTGAAACTGAACGCGGGTGCTGGCGGTTACTACGGGCTCGTGTCTGACCCGGTGAACGGGATCTATCTTCAAGGATGGAGCAACTGGTTCCTTGATAACGGCGGAGTCACGATCCCGCCGAGCCTCCTCTTCGGGCGGCCGCCGGCACCGTCTCAGTCGGCGAGCTTCGGGCGCACTCCCTACGAGGTCGACCTTATCTGTCTGCCGACTGCCGGCGGCGCCGGCTCGGGCACTTACCCGATGGTGGGTCTGTTCGGGGGGACGCCGTACTTCATCTCGAATCAGGGCAGCGGGCTCATCCCCTACGTTGACCTGACGGGGCTGTCCTGCGCTGATGCGCTGCAGCAGCTCTCCGTAATCAACGCCGGGATCTTCTACGTAACGGGCTCGCGGAACACCGGCTCCTTCCGCTCGCGCGCGACACCGTTCACCGGAGACACGATCGGCGCCTCGGACCAGATCGATGGAGATGCGGGACTCCTCTGGCTGACGCAGCAGAACGTCTTTAATCGGTGGGTCGGGTATGTCCGCGTCGAGCACGAGACGGACCCGGCGATATGGGGCGAGATCGGGAACACCGCCCTCGCGGGGACCGGGCAGGGTCTCACGCTAAAGACGCGCTTCGTGTCGTCGAAGTCGTTCGCCGTTGCACTCTCAACGTCGCTCTACAACTACCTTGGGCAGCAGAAGCGGTGGATCGAGGTCGAGCGCATCCGCGACGGGCGCACCTACGAGGTCGGCCGGACGTTCCACTGCACGGTCGACGGAGTGAATCGGAATTTCCAGATCATCGAGACGGGGCACCCGGTCTGCGGAGTCACCGTGAAAGTGGTGGGCCTTGAAGTCTGACGTGAGGCCGCGGCACCTTCGCGAATGCTCCAAACCCAGTCGGCCTGCGACAACCGGCGGTCGGACACTCGCGCATCGCGGAGGCGCCGGGCGGGGCGACGACGAAGCGCCGGCAGTTCATGCAGTAGAAGTTCACCCGGCCCGGGTCGAATGTGCCCTTCGGTGCGCCGGGTTCGTGGACCGTGCCGGTAGACATGGGGCTTTGAGGATAGCGCCGCGGCTCATCGCGGCGCAGAAGTCGCTCCCGCGCGAGCAGGGCGGCGGACTCGCCAGAGGAACGGCGGGCGCCGGCCGCCCACGTTTAGGCGGGTCGAAAACTGTCCCGCCTAAGTCCGATCCGACTCCGACTCTCTCCGAGATGGGCATCGACAAGCACCTTCGCGAATGCGCGTCGAAGCCAGAGACGTTGTGAGCGACACCGAACAAAACCGACCCGCCGTTTTCCAATTCGGCGTGCCGCTGCAGCCGTGAGGGAGAATCCGCGCACCATGAAGAAGACACCGAAGAAGCCCTCCACGCTGAAGCACCGCCCGCGCGGGAGGCCCCGGAAGAACGGCCACGGGCGGAAGGAAGTCTCGGTTGGATTCCCGCCGGATCTACTGGCCCAGCTCGACCGCTACGTCCTCGAGCTCCGGAAGACCGCCCCGGGGGCGAGCCGCGGCGACGTGATCTCGAACGCCCTCTGCGCGTTCGGGCCCTTCCGGCACTGGCTCACCCGCCGCGCCAAGGGGTGCCCTTGATTTATCCCCCGGAATAATTCTAGACTTCCCGGCAGGAGGTACACCCCATGAAGAACACGAAGAACCGGACCACGCCCGTCACCGACGCCGATCTCCGCGCGGCGTTGCCCATCTTCGAGCGCTACTTCTCGGCCGAACAGCAGGCCCAGATCATGCGTCTCCGGGACGCGGGTCAGTTCGAGGGCAAGACGACCAAGGAGGCGGACGAAAAGACGATCGCCACGCTGGCCGGCGTCGGTCTCTACGTGCTCGGGCTCGACCCGCTCGCCGACGGGGATCTCGACCGGCTCTCGGAGGTTGTCCTCGGGGCGGACAGCGACCTGCCCACGGCGATCTTCAACGCGCTCGCGAACGAGGAGTGGTTGAAGGCGGGCGATTGGACGAAGAAGCGGCGCGCAGCGGAACTCGGGGAGACCGCGGGCGCGAAGGCGGAGGAGGCGGGGGCGTGAGGGAAGACAAAAGAGAACCCCCGTGGGGCTTCTTCGGCGTGCTCGCGCGCGCAGACAACGGAAGAGTCGGAGCCTGGCTCGACAAGAACGACGCGCCGGACTGGCAGCGACTCAGTGGCGTCGGCTATTCCGTGGGCGGCGAGCTTCATGCCGAGCTGCGTTCGAACACTGACGCGGAGGCCGAGGAGTTCGCCGCAGTGTGTCGAGCGGAGGGCTTCGAGGTCACGCTGGTCCCGCGCACCTACATGAGCCAGCCCGACGGAAAGACCTTTCAGCGGACGGCGGTCGTGTTTTCCCGTGGGAAGCGATGAAGCGCCCCCCCGGCTTCTCTGACGGCATCGCGAAGACGCGCGGCGGTAAGTTCCGGCTTCGCATCATGGTCAGCGGCCGGCGCGTGAAGAAGACTTTTCGCACGCGCGAGGAGGCCGAGCTCCTGCGCGACACGCTGCAGGGTCGCGCCGCCCTCAGGAGCTTCGGAATCAGCGTCCCGGACCTGACTCCCCCGCCGACGATACCGGGCGTCCTGGACGCCTACAGCCGCGAGTGCTCGGCGCTCGGAAAGTCAGCGGCGCACCTTCGGAGCATCTCGCAGGCGCGGTTCCTGTTCGTCCGGTGGCGCGGCGAGGCGGCCGACGCGGACCTCCGGCGCTCGGACCTCGTCGACTTCGTCGGATGGGGCAAGCGCGCGACCGACTCGAAAGGCCGAGCGCTCCACAATGCCCTCGTGATCCTCCGCACGGCCCTCAAGGTCGCCGAGCTGCCGGTGCCCTCGATGCCACCCCTCGAGCTACCGGCGCGCCAGCCGAAGACGCTCAAGGCCGACGAGCTCGGCCGACTCCTCCGCGAACTCCCGGTCGGCACCCTCGCGCGCACGGCGCTCGAGATCGGGCTGCATACCGGAATCCGCGAAGCTGAGATCCGGCGCCTCGAGGTCGGCGACGTGGACCTGAAACACGGCGTCCTCCGCGTCCGCCGCTGCAAGGGGCGGAAGAGTCGCCGGCGCGAGATCGTAGAGAAGCCGATTAGCCGCGGCCTGACGAAGACGCTCCGCCTGTGGCTTCGCGGTCTCCCGGCAGACCTCGAGCCCGAGGCGCCGCTGCTCGGCGTCGTGAGTTATCGCCGAGCGCACGAGGCCGGCCGGCGCGAAAAGGCCCGGCACCCGCTCTCTCTCTCCTCGCTCCGCCGGACGCTCGAGGCCGCGTGTGAGCGCGCGGGCGTCCCGAAGAAGACGACGGTCGGGTGGGCCCGGGCCGAGAACGCGACGCTCCTCCGGGACAGCGGCGCGACGATCGACGCCGTCTCGAAAAACCTCGGACACACCGACACGAAGACCACGCGCAACCACTACGACGAGAGCAGCCGCGACGGCATGGAACGCTGGGAAGCCGAGAAGCGCACCGCGACGCGGACCGATCGGGTACTATCGCTCGTCGGAAAAGTTGGGGCCAAAAGGGGGCCAAAGGTGAGCACGAATGCACCTAGTTCGTCCCGAGGCCGTTCTGGTAAGTCGCTGAAAACAAACACCGGGCCCGTAGCTCAGTTGGATAGAGCAGCGGTTTCCTAAACCGCTTGTCGCAGGTTCGATCCCTGTCGGGCCCACCATTCTTTCGGACGCGCCGGCCGCGTCAGGCGATCACGGAGTGCGCCGGGCACGCGAAGAAGACGAGCGCCACGATGGCGGCGAGGAAGAGGACGCGTTTCATCGCCGGGCACTCCTTTCTCGGGCAAAGATAGTCCCTCGCCGCCCGCGCCGCCGCTATTTCAACGCAAGGCCTCAGAACAGCTTCATCTGCCTCAGCTCCCGGATTCGGTCGCGCAGCTGGGCGGCCTTCTCGAACTCCAGCTCCTTCGCGGCGACCTTCATCTCCCTCTCGAGATCCGCGATCTCGCGGTCGAGGGAGGGCAGGTCCTTCGCCTTCGGCCGCCGTTCGACGCCGCTCGGCTCGAGGTAGTCGAGGTCCGCCATCTGGAGAAGCGGCGAGTCGAGGGACTTCACGATCGACTCGGGCACGATGCCGTGCTCGGTGTTCCAGTCGCCCTGGATCTTCCGGCGTCGCTCGGTCTCGCTCATCGCGCGCCTCATCGAGTCCGTGATCCTGTCCGCGTAGAAGACGGCGATGCCGTTCACGTTGCGCGCCGCGCGGCCGGCCGTCTGGATGAGCGACGTCTCGGACCTCAGGAACCCCTCCTTGTCGGCGTCGAGAACCGCCACGAGCGAGACCTCGGGCAGGTCGAGACCCTCGCGCAGGAGGTTGACGCCCACGAGGACGTCGAACACGCCGCGGCGGAAGTCGCCCACGATCTGGACGCGCTCGAGCGTCTCGACGTCGCTGTGGAGGTACCGCACGCGGATTCCGAGCTCGAGGAAGTAGTTCGTGAGGTCCTCGGCCATGCGCTTCGTGAGCGTCGTGACGAGCGTGCGCTCGTTCCTCGCGGTCCGCTCCTTGACGCTCGAGAGCAGGTCGTCGACCTGGCCCTTCACGGGCCTCACGAAGATCGGCGGGTCGAGGAGGCCCGTCGGGCGGAGCACCTGCTCGACGACCTCGCCCCCCGTCTCCTGCAGCTCGTAGGGCGCGGGCGTCGCCGAGACGAAGAGCCTCTGGCCGGTCCGCTCGAGCCACTCCTCGAACTGGAGCGGCCGGTTGTCGAGGGCGGACGGGAGGCGGAAACCGTACTCGACGAGCGTCTTCTTGCGGGACTGGTCGCCGTGGTACATCGCGCGCACCTGGGGGATCGTCTGGTGGCTCTCGTCGACGATCGTGAGGTAGTCGGACGGGAAGTAGTCGAGGAGCGTCGGCGGCGGCTCGCCCGCCTTGCGGCCCGACAGGTGGCGCGAGTAGTTCTCGATCCCGGCGCAGTAGCCGATCTCGCGCATCATCTCGAGATCGAAGCGCGTCCGCTGCTCGAGGCGCTGGGCTTCGAGCAGCTTGTTCTGCTCCTTGAGCTCCTCGAGCCGCACGACGAGCTCTGCCTCGATGGACCCGAGCGCGCGCTTGCGGACCTCTTCCGGGGTGACGTAGTGCGACTTCGGGAAGAGCTCGAAGCGCGGAATCTCCCCGACGTTCCGGCCCGTCACGGTCTCGAAGCGCGTGATCCGCTCGATCTCGTCGCCGAAGAACTCGACCCTCAGTCCCAGCTCCTCGTACGACGGAACGACGTCGAGGACGTCCCCGCGCACGCGGAACGTTCCGCGCGAGAGGTCCATGTTGGTGCGCTCGTACTGGGCCTCGACGAGGCGCTTGAGGTACCACGTCATCCCGTACCGGGCGCCCTTCTCGATCTCGATCGCCATCTTCCCGAACGACTCGGGGCTGCCGAGGCCGTAGATGCACGAGACGGAGGCCACGATCAGGACGTCGCGCCGCTCGAAGAGCGCGGCGGTCGCCGCGATCCGGAGCTTGTCGATCTCCTCGTTGATGTCCGTCTCTTTCTCGATGTACGTGTCGGACTGCGGGACGTACGCCTCCGGCTGGTAGTAGTCGTAATACGAGACGAAGTACTCGACGCGGTTCTTCGGGAAGAAGGATCGGAACTCCTGGTAGAGCTGGGCCGCGAGCGTCTTGTTGTGCGAGAGGACGAGCGTCGGACGGTTCAGCGCCTCGACGACCTTCGCCATCGTGAACGTCTTGCCGGAGCCCGTGACGCCGAGGAGGACCTGCTTTTCCCGCCCCTCGCGGTAGCCCGCGACGAGCTGCTCGATCGCCCGCGGCTGGTCTCCCTGCGGCGTGAGCGGGGAGAGGACCTGGAAATCCGTCACGAGGCTATTTCGCGGGCGCCGGCGGCGGCGCCGCGCCGGACGTCTCGAGCCAGGCCGTCAGGGCATGCATCTCGTCCGCCGTCACGCGGCCGTCCGCGAGAGCGCCCGTCACCTGCGACTGCCACGCCTGAATGACGGCGGGCGGCGCCGTGCCGGCCTTCGCGCGCTCGGCGAACGCGGTGAGCGCCGTCCGGAAGCGCTCTTTCTCCGCCGGGGTCACCTCGGGCGCCGCGGCCGCGGCGACCTGGTCGCCGATCTTCTCGAAGGCGAGACCCATGAGCTTCTTCGCGTTCGAGAGCACGAAGAGCATCCCGACGATCAGGACGACCGACGCCCCGGCGCAGCCCACGAGGCCCCACTTCAGGCAGCCGTCGCGCCGGGAGCGGCCCGCCTCGTCCTCGAACGGCAGCGTCGTGGGGAGCTTCGGAATCTGCGGCGCGGGCACGGGCGGCGGTGAGGTCTCGGTCATGCGTCCTCCGCGAAGCGCGAAAGTACCACGCGTTTTGCGCGTGCGAGAATGGGCCGTGAGCGCACGCCGCGTCGCGGCCCTCGCCGTCCTCCTCGTCCCCGTTCTCCTCGTGGCGGGCCTCGGAGTCGGAGCCGGGTACGGCCTTTCCCGGGCGATCCGCATTCCGAAGGTCTCCGAGCTCGCGACGTACCGGCCGGACATCGTCACAGAGATCCGCGGCGCCGACGGGTCGACGATCGCGCGGTTCGCGATCGAGCGCCGCGTCCTCGTCGACCGCAAGGACATCCCGGAGGTCATGGTCAGGGCGCTCCTCGCGGCCGAGGACGCGCGCTTCTACGACCACAGCGGCATCGACCTGATCCGCATCGGAGGCGCGGCCCTGAAGGACCTCGCGACGCGACGGATGTCCCAGGGGGCCTCCACGCTCACGCAGCAGCTCGCCCGCGCGGTGTTTCTCACGCCCGAGAAGACGATCGCCCGCAAGGTGAACGAGGCCTTCCTGACGGTCGAGATCGAGCGGCAGTTCTCGAAGGACCAGATCCTGACGATGTACCTGAACCAGATCCCGTGGGGGCACGGGAACTACGGCGTCGAGGCGGCCTCGCGCTGGTACTTCGGCCACGACGCGAAGGCCCTGACGCTGCCCGAGGCCGCGCTCCTCGCCGGGATCATCCAGCGCCCGGCGTACTACTCGCCCGTGCGGAACGCGGCGGCCGCGAAGAATCGGCGCGACTTCGTCCTCCGCCGGATGCGCGAGGAGGGGTACATCTCGGAGGACCAGCGTGCCGCAGCCGCGGCGACGCCGATCGAGGTCTCCAAAGGAACGCGGGAGTCCACGGTGGGGCCGTACTTCTGCGAGGAGATCCGGCAGTATCTCGAAAAGCAGTACGGCGAGACCGAGCTCTACCGGGAGGGCCTGCGCGTCGACTCGACGCTCGACCCGCGCCTCCAGCGCTTCGCCGAGGACGCGCTGCGCTGGGGTCTCCGGCGCCAGGACCGGCGCTCCGGGTTCCGGAAGCCGCGCAACCTCGTGGCCGAGGGAACCGACCCCGACACCTGGAAAGACCCGTCGTGGTCCGACGGCTCTTCCTCCGACGTCATGACGGCCGTCGTCCTTTCGACGTCGAAGAACGGCGCCGAGGTGCGCGTCGGGGACAAGCGCTTCGCGCTCCCGGCCGCGGCCTTCAGGTGGACCCGGGCCGAGAATCCGGCGAAGGCCGTCGCACGCGGCGACGTCATCCAGATCGAGACGCTGACGAACGACGCGGGCAAGTCCGAGGCGATCGTGACGCAGGACCCGAACGTCGAGGGCGCCGCGGTCGTCCTCGAGAACGGCACGGGCGCCGTCCGGGCGCTCGTCGGGGGCTACGACTTCAACCGTTCGAAGTTCGACCGCGCCGTCCAGGCGCTGCGGCAGGTCGGGTCGGCGTTCAAGCCCGTCGTCTTCCTGACGGCGATCGAGCAGGGCTTCACGCCCGCGGACACGGTTCTCGACGCGCCGATCTCGATCACGATCGACCCGAAGCAGGAGCCCTGGCAGCCGCAGAACTTCGAGAAGAAGTACAACGGGATCATCACGTACCAGTACGCCCTCGAGCACTCGGTCAACCTTGCGACGGTGCGCGTGGACCTGCTCGTCGGCACGAAGACGGTCCTCGAGACGGCGCGGCGCCTCGGGATCCGGCAGAACCTCCTCGCCTACCCCTCGCTCGCGCTCGGCGCGTTCGAGGTGACGCCGATGGAGATGGCGTCCGCGTACGCGTCCGTCGCGGCCGGCGGCCTCGTCTACAAGCCCGCGTTCATCGAGAAGATCCGCAACGCCGACGGGATCACCCTCGAACAGTGGTCGCCCGAGCCGAAGGAGGCGACGTCGCCCGCCTCGGCCTACGTCCTGCTCGGGATGATGCGCGGCGTCGTCCAGCGCGGGACGGCCGCGTCCGCCGCGAAGCTCGGCCTGAACCTCGCGGGCAAGACGGGCACGACGAATGAGTACTCCGACGCGTGGTTCATCGGCATGACGCCGAGGCACACGATCGCGGTCTGGGTCGGCCACGACACGAGGAAGCCCCTGGCGGGCGGCTCGCACGCGCAGGGCGCCGAGGTGGCGCTTCCGATCTTCGCGAGGATCGTCGAGCGGATGAAGGCCGAAGGGATCGTGACGGCGGCGGACGAATTCGAAACGCCGCAGGGCGTCGTCCTCGTGCCCGTGGACGAGGCGACCGGCTATCGCGCCGCCCCCGGCTGCACGAAGGTCGTCCTCATGGCGTTCGTGAACGGGACGCAGCCGACCGAGATGTGCGGCGACCAGCCACACGGCGTCGCGAACCTCCCGCAGTACCTCCAGCGCGCGATCTACGCGCCGAAGCGCGGCGAGACGAAGGGCGACGAGGTCACGCTCACGGACGCCCCGAAGCTCGCGGCCCCGCTCCCGAAGCCCGGGAAAGACGGCGGCCCGCCGGGCTGAGTTACTGGGAGAGCGGGAGGACCTCGACGACGACGGCGACCGTCACGTCCTTGTGGATCTTGAAGTGCACGGTGTGCGTGCCGAGGCGCTTGATGGGCTCCTCGAGCTCGACGCGCCGCTTGTCGATCGTGACACCCTTGGCCGCGAGCCCGTCGGCGATGTCCGATGCGGTGACCGAGCCGTAGAGATGGTCGCCCTCGCCCGCCTTCTTGTGCAGGACGATCTTCGTCCCCTCGACGCCCTTGGCGACCGCCTCGGCCTGTTCCTTTTCCTTCGCGACGCGGACGTCGTAGCGCTTCTTCTCCTGCTCGAGGCGCTTGATGTTCCCGGGCGTGGCCGGGTAGGCGAGCGTCTTCGGGAGCAGGAAGTTGCGGCCGTACCCGGCGGCGACGGTCACGACGTCGCCACGGTGCCCAAGACCCTTCACGTCGTCGGTCAGTACGAGTTTCATCGCGGGACTCCTAAAGTTCTTTCGAGAATTTCCACCGGCCTCAGAAGTCGGGCGGCCCAGCCTCGGCCGGAGGCATCCGGTCGAGCCGCGCCCGGACGTCGACGAACTCGTCGAACAGGCCCCCGAGCGCCAGAAGGAAGGGAAACGGCATCTGAAAGACCAGCGCGTAGACGAGCGCCCGGCCCAGAAGGCCGGCTCTTCCCCTGTCGAGAAGAGCGCGGATTATGGCCAGACCACGCAGAAAAAACAAGACGGCCAGGGGCAGCAGGACGTCCACGGCCGGCCGGCGCAGGTCCGGGCCCCCGAGCGCGGCGAGGAGGCCCGCCGGCACGAACAGGGCCGCGGCGGCGAGCGGGGTCCGGAATCGGCTGAAGGAGGGCTCGATCCAGTCGGCTCCGGCGATCCCGGAAGCCCGGGCGAACCCGTAGACGACGACGGCGGCGTGCCCCATCGCGATCGCGAGAACGATGCCGGGGAGCTGGTCGCGCAGGGACACCCGGAGAATCTCGAAGAGCCGGGCGACCGTGGCGACGGAGGACTCCCCCCACCCGCTGGACCGGTAGTACTCGAGCATCTCAGGCACGGCCGCGGCCCAGCGCGCGGCCGCGACCTCCCCCGGGTCCCGCCCCGTCGCGACGTCCGCGCCGAGGAGCGCCGCCAGGGCGCCGATTCCGGCCACGGCGAAGACGACGAGGAGCGACCGGTCGCGGCGGAATCCGCCCTGCCCCGTGACGTAAAGCGCCGCCGCGGGCAGTGACACGAACGCCGCGGCGATCACGAACGCCGGCCCCGCGGCGCCGGGAGCGAGGATCGCGCCGAGGACGAGCGCGAGCGGCGGCGCGCACGCGGGAAGCAGGAAGCCCCAGGCGAGGCGGTCCGTGGAGAGCGAGGCGACGCCGAGGCGCCCCGCCGCGAACGGCAGCAGGAAGACGCCAAAGGGCGGCGCCGCCGCGGTCACGGCCGCGGCCAGCGCCGCCCAGAAGGCGGAGAACGCTTTTCTAATCAGACACGTACGGGAGCAGCGCCAGGTACCGCGCGCGCTTGATCGCCGTGGCGAGCTTGCGCTGGTAGAAGGCGGAAGTCCCGCTGATGCGGCGCGGGAGGATCTTGGCGCGCTCGGGGACGAACCCCGCGAGGGTCTTCACGTCTTTGAAGTCGATGTAGCCGATCTTCTCGACGGTGAACTTGCAGACGCGCTTGCGGCGGACGAAGAACTTCTTCTTGGCGGGCTTGCGAACGGGTGCGGCCATGGCGGACTCCTACTCGCGACCTTCCGCGGCCTCGGGGGCGGCGGAAGGCGCAGGGGCGGCGGGGGCGGCCATCGGCGCGTCCGACATCTCGGGGCGCGGGCGGCGCGGCTTCGTGTTGCGGGCGACCTTGAGGCCGTGCTTGACCTCTTCGTCGATGCGGACGGTCAGGTAACGGAGGATGTCCTCCGAGAGGCGCAGCTTGCGCTGGACCTCGGCGACGCAGGCGGACGAGCCGCGGAACAGGAAGTTGTGGTACGTCGCCTCGTTCTTCTTCTTGATCATGTAGGCGAGGCGGCGGCGGCCCATCGTCTCGTCCTTCTCGATCGTGGCGCCGTGGTCGACGAGAAGCTTGCGGAACTCGTCGATGACGGCGGCCGCGCCTGGCTCGTCCTTTTCGGGGACGACCAGGAAGACCATGTCGTACTGGCGTTGTGTGATCGGGGTGGCCACGGGATTTCCTCCTTCTGGATCGCGGCGGGCTCGCCCGTCGCGAGGCGCGGCTGTGGACCTTGGGTCCGGTGCCGAGCCAAGGTTGCAGATCAGTTCGCCGGGGACGATTCCTCGGGCAAACGGTTGAAACGGTTCATGGCGGCGTCGAGGCCGTCGGTGACGATGACGGCGAGCGCGTCGCACGCGGTCGCGATCGCGGCGTCGATGACGGGCCGCTCCTTCTTCGCGAAACGGGACAGGACGTACGTATCGAGCGGCTCGCCGGGCTGGAAATTGTCTCCGCGCACGCCGAGGCGCAGGCGCGGGAACTCGTTCGTTCCGAAACAGTCGATGATGGACTGCAGGCCCTTCTGCCCTCCGGAGGAGCCCGACCGCCGGATGCGGATCGTCCCGACCGGCAGCGCCGCGTCGTCGGAGACGACGACGAGGCCGTCGAGAGGGACGTCGTACTTGGCGGCGAGGCCCTTCACGGACTCTCCCGACGCGTTCATGTACGTCTGGGGCCTGGCGACGAGGACGGGGCGGTCCCCCACCTTGACGCGCCCGGTGAGCGCGCGGCAGTCGAGGCGGTCGAGGCGCGGGGGGCCGCCGGCGGCCTTCTCCGCGAACGCATGCACGACGTCGAAGCCGACGTTGTGACGCGTCCCGGAATACCGGTCGCCGGGGTTGCCGAGTCCCACCACGAGGAAGAGGCCGTCCGTGCTTATTTCTTTTCCTTCTTCTCGGCCTTCGGAGCCGCAGCGGGCTTCGCTCCGCCGGCGGCGGGCTCGGCGCCCTCCTCGTCCTTCTTGCCCTTCTTGATCACCTCGGGCTCGGTGGACGTGGCGGCGGCGCCCTCGGCGCCCGGAACGGCGGCGACGGCGGCGACGACTTCCTCGGCCTTCGGCACGCCGACGTGCGCGAGGACGCGGTCCGCCTTCTCGAGGACCTTGATCTTGTCGCCGGCCTTGAGGTCGGAGACGCGGAACGAGTCGTGGATCTTCATCTCCGAGACGTCGATCTTGATCGTCTCCGGAATGTCGGCCGGGAGGCACTCGATGAGGATCTCGTGCGTGACGATGTTCAGGATGCCGCCTTCCTTGACGCCCGCCGCGATCCCGACGACCTCGACGTCGCTCTTGACGCGGAGCTTCTTGTCGAGGAGGACGCGGACGAAGTCCACGTGCAGCATCGCGCGCGTGATCGGGTCGAGCGCGAGGTCGCGGATCATGACGTGGCGCTGATCCTTCGTGCCCTTGAGCTGGAGCTTGAAGATCGCGTTGCCGTGGAGGCCCTTGTTGAGGAGCGTCGCGAGGGTCTTGCGCGGCACCGTGAGGGGGAAGTTCCCCATTTCCTTGGTGCCGCCGTAGAGCACGGCGGGAATGAGGTCCGCGGCCCGGAGGCGGTTCGCGGCGTTCTTGCCGGTGACGTCCCTCTTCTCGACTTCGACGACGATGTTTTCCTGGAGCATGTTTCCTTTCTTCGGGCGCACGGTCCGGAGGGAATTCCCCGGGCGTGCGGTCCGGCCTGGTGGAGGACTAGACGAACAACGAGCTGACGGAGGCTCCCTGGTGAATGCGCTGGATCGCCTCGGCGAGGAGCGGGGCGATCGAGAGCGGCGTCAGGAGCGGGCAGCGGGCGAGCTTCTCGTCGAGCGGAAGCGTGTTCGCGCAGAAGATGCGCTCGATCGGGCTGCCGTTGATGCGGTCGATGGCGGGGCCGGAGAGCACGGCGTGGACGCAGCCCGCGAAGATGCGGCGCGCGCCGGAGTCCTTCAAGGCGATGACGGTGTTGATGAGCGTCCCGGCCGTGTCGATGATGTCGTCGACGACGATGACGTTCCGGTCCTTGACGTCGCCGATGACGTGCAGGACCTCGACCTCGTTCTTCCCCTTGCGCCGCTTGTCGACGATCGCGAGCCCGGCGCCGAGCCGCTTGGCGAACGCGCGGGCGCGCTCGACACCTCCGGCGTCCGGCGAAACGACCGTGAGCGGGTCGAGGCTCGAGTCGCGGATCGCGTCGAGGAGGACGGGGGCCGCGAAGAGGTGGTCGACCGGGATGTTGAAGAAGCCCTGGATCTGGGCGGCGTGGAGGTCGATGCAGAGCGCGCGGTCGGCGCCCGCGGCCGTGATGAGGTCGGCCGTGAGTTTCGCCGTGATCGGGACGCGGGGCTTGTCCTTGCGGTCCTGCCGCGCGTACCCGTAGTACGGGAGCACGGCCGTCACGCGCGACGCCGAGGAGCGCTTGAAGGCGTCGAGCATGATGAGGAGTTCCATGATGTTGTGGTTCGCCGGGGGGCCCGTGGGCTGGACGATGAAAACGTCCGCGCCGCGCACGTTCTCGTCGATCTGGCAGTAGTTCTCGCCGTCGGAGAAGTTGTAGAGCGTGACCCGGCCCGCCTCGCGTCCGAGGTTGCGGCAGATCTCGCCCGTCAGCGCGGGGTGGGCCCGGCCGCCGAAAACCTTCAGGTCACCGTATGCGAATCGTTCCATCGTCGTTTAGGAGAAATGGCTGGGGAGGGAGGATTCGAACCTCCGGTAGGCGGTTCCAAAGACCGCTGACTTACCACTTGTCGACTCCCCATCCGGAAGCCTCACGTGGATTGTCGCGCAGGCGGCGTTCATCCGCGTTGCACGAGCCGGACGGGAGCCGCGCGGCGCGCGAACTCGGCCCGGGAAACGGTCTTCACGATCGCCATCCTCGCCTTCGTCTCGTTTCCGAGCCCCTCGAGCGACGTCATCGCCCGCGAGGCCTCTTCTTTCGTCCCGAACGTCCCGAAAACCGTCGAGCCGCTCCCGGAAAGGCGGGCGCTGCGCGCACCGGCTCCCGCGAGCGCGGACCGGATGCGGCGCAATTCCCCCCGGAGAGATTCCGCCGCCTGCTCGAGATCGTTCCGGTCCGGCCCGCCACCGGTCTCGGAGCCGGAAACTTTAGTGGCAGAAGGACTTCCCGTCAAGGAGCGGGCCCTGAGTCGCCCGTAAACCTCTGCCGTGGAAAGGGAAAAGGGCGGAAAGACGAGGAGGACCCACTCCTGGGGACCGTCCGGGAGCGGAGTCAAGGCCTCTCCACGGCCGCGACCTCGGGCGCGGCCGCCGAGGAGGAAGAAAGGGACGTCGGAGCCGAGGGAGGCGGCGATCGCCTGCAGATCGGCCTCGGTCGCGGGGAGTTTCCAGAGTTCGGTCAGCGCCCTCAACGTCGCCGCCGCGTTCGAACTGCCTCCCCCGAGCCCGCCGCCGATGGGGATCTTCTTTGAAAGGTGAATGCGGGCCCCGAGCCGGGTGCCCGTGTGGCTCGCGAGGGCCGTCGCGGCTCGGAGAATGAGATTGCTGCCGTCCGCAGGCAGATCCGCGCCTTCAATGGTGAGCGAGACCTTGCCTGCGGCCTCTTCACCTTCCAAGAAGAATTGAATTTCTTCGGTCAAGTCCACCGTCTGGAACACGGTGTCCAGCTCGTGGAACCCGTCCTTGCGCTTGCCCAGCACCCGCAGGTCGCGGTTGATCTTCGCGAACGACGTCATCCGGAGGCCCTCGCGCGCCTCGCTCACAGCGGCGGGACCTCTTCGCCCGGGGGCCACGGGCCGTAGCTCTCGAGCGTCAGCACGGCGCGACCGTCCGGCCCGTTCGCCTCGATGCGGCGGGGCACGCCCGAGCCAGGCTGAAACGTCACGACCTCGCCGTTCGGAAAGCGCATCTGAACGACTTGACCCCGATCGTCGAGGACGGAAGCGGGCGACGGAGGAGCGTCCGGCGTGCCGAGAATGCAGGCGATGAGATCGGCGGAAAAGAGCCTGCCGGGAAGAGGTGACGAGTCCGGCTCCACGCCGCCCTCCCCTCTTCCCTTTCTAAGCAGTCCCCCTCTTCCTCCCCCCGCGATCGGCGCGGAGGCGCGCCATTCCAGCGAGCCGCTCGCGCCGTCCCACCACACGGAGAGCCAGCCGCGGCCGATCGCGCCCACCTTCGGCGAGACCTCCGCCCTGAAGAGCGCCTTGAAGCGGCGGGAGGGATCCCACGCCTTGATGCGACCGGCCTCGTAGGCCGAAAGGGCCGAAGAGGGGATTTCTTTGAATGGTGAAGAGTGGGATGCAGTGGCGGGAGCGGGCGTCCCGGCATCACTCGACGCGCGCACGGGCTGCCCGCTACCGCATCCACTTTCCAAGAAGAAACCAAGCGAAACGAGAACCGAACCTGCAACCCGCAGTGACGGAGGGCGTCCCGCGGCGCGCGTCCTCACTTCTTCGCGTCGAGACTTTCGGTCTTCCGGAGCTTCTCTTCGAGGCGCTGCTTGACGTCGGGCTCGGGCTTCAGCGTGAGCGCGCGCTTCCAGCTCTCGCGGCCCTTCCGGAGGTCGCCCTTCCGGTTCCAGAGGTCGCCGAGATGCTCCTCGACGGTCGCGTCGTCGGGGTTCAGCGTCGCGGCCGCGACGAGGTTCTCCTCGGCCTTGTCGAGCTTGTCGAGGCGGAAATAGGCCCAGCCGAGCGAATCGAGGTACGCCCCATTCGAGGGCTCGAGGTCGACCGCCTTGCGGATGAGCTCCAACGCGCGCGGCAGGTTCTCGCCGCGGTCTGCCCACATGTAGCCGAGGTAGTTCATCCCCGGCGCGTGATCGGGCCGCACTTTGAGGAGCTTCTCGAACACGGCCTCGGACTCGCCGATCTTCTTGTCGCGTTCCAGCGACGCGGCGAGCCGGAACAGGAGCTCGGGATCATCCGGGGCGCGCTCGAGCCCGACGCGGGCGGCGTCTGCGGCGCGCCCATACTGCTCCAGCCGCTGCCAGGCGTCGGCGGCCGCGAGAACGCCGGGCTTGTCTTCGGCGGCGAGCGCGGCGAGCATCTTCTCGCCCTCGGCCTTGTCACCGGCCGCGGACGAACGAATGAGGAACTCCGCGCAGGTCGCGCGGACGTTCGGCGTCTTCTTTCCGGGCCCCGCGTGAGCCTCGCGGGCGATGCGCAGGCCGCCGGCCCAGTCTTCCTGGTCGCGCGCGATCTGCTCGAGAAGGTTGAAGGCCTGCGGGTTGACGCCGTCGCCGTCCTTCAGCCGGGGAGTCAGGAGAGCCGTCGCGCGCGCGTAGTCCTTCCGGAGATAGGCGACGTACGCGAGCTGGCCGTCGATCTGGCCCGCTTCGACCCCGTCCGTCTTCTTCGCGGCGAGCGTCTTCTTCAGATCCTCGAGCACCCGCTCGGCCTCGGGGAGGCGGCGCGCCTCGAGAAAGTTCATGGCGCGGCGGTAGGAGACCTCGGGGTCGTCGGGCTCGAGGGACTGGAGCTTCCGCAGGATCTCGTCGGCCTTGTCCGTCTCGCGCGTCTCGGAGAGGAGGGCCGCGTACATTCTCAGGGCGTCGCGGTTGCCGGGGTCGGCCGCGAGGACCTGCTCGAACGCCTTCCTCGACTCGGGGAAACGCCTCGCGCGCAGGAGCACGGTGGCGTACTGCGTCTTGGCCGCGAGGTTCCCGGGCTGGCCCTTCATGAACGACTCGAGGAGCGCGGCTTCCTTGTCGAACTGCTTCGAGCGGTCGTACACGCGCAGGAGACCCATCGAAGCGGCGCGGCTCTCGGGGTCCATCCGGAGGAGCGAGCGGTAGACGTCCTCGGCCTTCTCGAACTGGCCGTCGCGCTCCAGCGCCTCTCCATAGAGGAGGTAGAACGCGGGGCCGGGCGCCCGTTCCGCCACGGCCTCCAGCGCGGCGACCGCGTCCTTCGGCTTGTCGAGCCGGATGGAGGCCTGCGCGAGGGCGACCGCTCCCTGCGGGTCCGGCGGGCCGAGTTCCGCAGCCTTCCGGAGCTCGGCGGCGGCCTCCTCGACGCGCGGCTTGTCCTTCGCGGTCGCGAGGAGCACCTGCCCCAGCAGGCGGTGGGCGCCCGCGCTCCGGGGCGACAGCTCGACCGCCTTGCGCGCCTCGCGCTCCGCCTCGGGGTAGATCGGGATGTCCCGCAGGAGCTCGCCGTACTCGCGGCGAAGAGCGCCGTCCTCAGGGTCGAGGTCGACCGCCTTGCGGAACTCCTTGACCGCCTGCTCGAATTCGGTGTCCTGGGCGAAGAGCCGCGCCCGCATGTAATGCTCGGCCGCTTCCTTGCGCTTCGCCTCTTTCGGCGTGAGGGCAGGTCCGGACGTCTGGGCGCGCGCCGGGAGGGCCGTCGCGACGGCGAGCAGGAAGGCGACGATCGTGGGGACGCGTCGAACAGGCATCATCGAGGAGTCTAACCCGCAAGAACCGGGCCGCATTCCCGTCCTCAGAAGACGGCCGGCTCTTCGTAGGTGGCGAACACCTCGCGCATGACGTCCGAGATCTCCCCGACGGTCGCGTAAGCCTTCACGGCCTCCACGAGCGGCGGCATGACGTTGGCCCCGCTCGCGCAGGCGGCCTTCAGGTCGGCGAGCTTCCGCATCGCCGTCCGCGTGTCGCGCGTCCGCCTCACCTCGTTCAGGGCCCCCACCTGCTCGGCCGCGGTCTCCTCGGAGATCACGAGGGTCGCGACCTCGTCCTCCGGAAGGGACTCGGTGAACGCGTTGGCGCCGACCATGACCTTGTCCTTCGCGTCGTACGCGCGCTGGAACCGGTAGGCGGCGTCCATGATCTCCCGCTGCGGGAAGCCGGCCTCGATGGCCTCGACCATCCCGCCGAACGCGTCGATGCGCCGGAAGTAGTCGAAGGCGCCCGCCTCCATGCGGTTCGTGAGCTCCTCGACGAAGTAGGAGCCGCCGAGCGGGTCGATCGTGTTGACGACGCCCGTCTCGTGGAGGATGACCTGCTGCGTCCGGACCGCGATCTTCGCGGCGAACTCCGTCGGGAGCGCGAGCGTCTCGTCGAGCGCGTTCGCGTGAAGGGAATTCGTCCCGCCGAGGACGGCCGCGAGGGACTGGATCGCGACGCGCGCGACGTTGTTGTAGGGCTGCTGCGCCGTGAGCGTGACGCCGGCTGTCTGGGAGTGGAAGCGCATCTTCCAGCTCTCGGCCTTCTTCGCGCCGTAGCGGTCGCGCATGACCTTCGCCCAGATCCGGCGGGCCGCGCGATACTTCGCGATCTCCTCGAAGAAGTCGTTGTGCGCGTTGAAGAAGAAGGAGAGACGCGGAGCGAAGTCGTCGACGTCGAGGCCCGCGTCGACGCCGTACTTCACGTACTCCATCCCGTCGCGGAGCGTGAACGCGAGCTCCTGGAGCGCGGTCGAGCCGGCCTCCCGGATGTGGTACCCGGAGATGGAGACGGTGTTCCACTTCGGGACGTGCTTCGCGCAGAACGCGAACTGGTCCGTCACGAGCCGCATCGAGGGCCGCGGCGGGAAGATGTACTCCTTCTGCGCGATGTATTCCTTCAGGATGTCGTTCTGGAGCGTACCGCCGACCTTCGACCACGGCGTCCCGTGCTTCTCGGCCACGGCAAGGTACATCGCGAGGGCGATGGGAGCGGTGGAATTGATCGTCATGGACGTCGTCACGGCGCCGAGGTCGATCCCGTCGAACAGCGCCTCGAAGTCGCGGAGCGAGTCGACCGCCACACCGCATTTCCCGACCTCACCCGCAGCCATGGCGTGGTCGGAGTCGTAGCCGTAGAGCGTCGGGAGGTGAAAGGCCGTCGAGAGGCCGGTCTGGCCGTGCGCGAGAAGCTGCTTGAAGCGCTCGTTCGTCTGCTTCGCCGTGCCGAAGCCCGCGAACTGCCGGATCGTCCACGGCTTTCCCCGGTACATCGTCGGCTGGACGCCGCGCGTGTACGGAAACTCGCCGGGCCAGCCGAGATCGCGCGCGTAGTCGAAGCCGCCGAGGTCGTCGGGCGTCGCGAGGGTGTTCACCTCGGCCGACGAGACGGTCGAGAAGTCCTTCCTCCACGCGGGCGTCCTCGCAAACGCGGCGGCGGCCTTCCGGCGCCAGTCCTCCTTCGCGGCACGGATGCGCTCCTGCTCGGGGGTCAGAGGGGACGCGACCGTATCCGGAACCTTGACGCTCATGTCAGGGATTCTAATCGAGAGCTCTTCGCAGGTAGCCCTCTCCCGGGCCGCTCCCGCGGCCCCGGAGTCACCCGCCGAAGGGCAGCTTCGGCAGCGGCTCGCTCTTCTTGACGGGCCCGGTGATCTTCGACGTGTATCCGGACCCCGTCCCGAGGAGCTTCCACTCCGTCTTCGTGACGTTTCCCTTGTCGTCTTTCATGACGTCCACTTCCTTCAGGCGTCCGAACGGCACGGCGTCCGAGAGCCACAGGTCTGACTCGTAGGTACCCTTCATGTTGATGAAGAGGATCTTGATCTCGTATCGGCCCGACATCGCGAACCTCTCACACGCGCGGCCGTCCACGGTGTCCGGGCCCTTCTCGACGACGTCGCTCCCGAAGTCGACGAAGCCGAGGACGCTCTGCATGAGCGGTTTCAGCGCCTCCCACGGCATCTCCACGGCTTCCTGGCCGTCGTCCTGCGTCACGACGCGCTCGATGTACTTCACGAAGTCGAGCGGGTTCTTCTCGGGTTGAAAGCGGGGGTTCAGGAGGAAGCGCGTCGTTCCCGCCTTCTGCTTCGAGCCCGCCTTCGGTTCGATGCGATTCTCGATCCAGACCTTCTCGCCCTCGTTCTCGAGGCGGGCGATCGTCGTTTCGACGACGGACTTCTTCCCTTTTGGGTCGGTCGAGGTCTGCTCGAACTTCGCGTACGTGCCGGCTTTCGTCTGGGCGAAGTAGGGCTTCGTCAATCTCGCGAGGTCCTCGCCGTCGGCGCCGATCGACGCGGAGAGAGTGAGACCGAGAAGCAGGGCCGTCTTCTTCATGTGGGATCCCTCCACCGCGAGTCTAGAGCGCGAGGGGGACCGGCGCCTCCCGCCGTCAGCGCCCGACGGTCGCCATGGCGGCCGCCGGATAGCGCTCCCCCGCGGCCGCGCCGGGCGGGAAGGCCGCCTCGAGCTCCGCGAGGTCGGACGGCCGGAGAACGAGGTCCGTCGCGTTGAGGTTCTCCTCCAGGCGTTCGCGGTTCTTCGTCCCCACGATCGGGACGACGTCGGCGCCGCGCGACAGCACCCAGGCGAGCGCAACCTGCGCGGGCGTCGCCTTCCGTCGCCGTGCGAGGTCGGCGACCTTCGCGACGAGCGCGAGGTTCTTCGCGAAGTTCTCGCCGGCGAAGCGCGGCGCCAGGCGGCGGTAATCGCCTTCCGGGAAGTCGGCAAGGCTCCGGTACCTGCCCGAAAGGAACCCGCGCGCGAGCGGGCTGTACGCGACGAACCCGATTCCGAGCTCGCGGCACGCCGGCAGGACGGCCGCTTCCACGTCGCGCGTGAAGAGCGAGTACTCGCTCTGGAGCGCGGCGATCGGGTGGACCTTGCTCGCCCGCCGGAGCGTCTCGGGCGAGGCCTCGGAGAGTCCGATCCAGCGGACCTTGCCCTCCTGCACGAGGCCCGCCATCGCGCCGACGGTGTCCTCGATCGGCGTCGCGGGGTCGACGCGGTGAAGGGTGTAGAGGTCGATCGTTTCGACGCCGAGGCGCTTCAGGCTTCCCTCGCAGGACGACCGGACGTATTCGGGACGCCCGCAGACGCCGCGCTTCGCCGGGTCGGCCGCGTCGCGCACGATTCCGAACTTCGTCGCGAGAACGGCCCGCCCGGGCCGGTCCGCGAGGGCCTTGCCGACGAGCGTCTCGTTCGTGTACGGGCCGTACATGTCCGCCGTGTCGAGAAAGTCGACCCCCGCGTCGAGGGCCGCGTGGATCGTGAGGATCGACTCGTCGTCGTCGCGCGTCCCGTAGAACTCCGACATCCCCATGCACCCGAGGCCCATCGCCGAGACGACGGGGCCGTTCTTCCCGAGAGCGCGGACGTCCATGGGGGGAGGATTATCCCCCGGGCCGCGAGGCTTCAGAAGGGCGTCTTCTGCCGGGCCTGCAGCTCGGAGACGCTCGGCGGACGGCGAAGCAGCGCGAGGCGGCCTTTCCGGACGCCGACTTCCGCCGGCCACTCGTGGGAGAGGAAGAGCGGCATCGACTCCGTGTATCCGTACGCGCCGGCGTTCTCGAGCGCGAGGAGATCGCCGCGCCGAGGCAACGGCAGCTCTGCGGCAGGGTGCAGAACGTCGAGAGACGTACAGAGGGGACCGGAGACGACGAGAGATTTCTTTGAAGGTGAAGAGGGCGCGACGCGGGCGCTCGTCTCACTCGTGATCAGCCGTACGCGGTGCGGGCTGTCGAGAAGGACCGGGCGGAGGAAGTGGTGGACGCCGCCGTCGACGAGGACGTAGTCGACGCCGCGGCTGCGCTTCGTGCCGAGGACCCGGACGACGTAAGTGCCCGCCTCGGCGACCAGGAATCTCCCCGGCTCGAAGACGAGTCGGGTGGCCTCCGGAACGCCGCTCGTGCGCGCCTCCCTCGCGACACGCCTCAACCCCTTTCTCAGAAATCCGAGATCCAGGGGTTTCTCTCCCTCCGCGTACGGAACGCCGAACCCTCCGCCGAAATCCACGGAGCGGAGAGGGACCGAATACTTCCTCGAAAGTGAGAGAGCGAGAGCCAAAACGCTTCGCGTGTTCTCGACGAGGAGACGCGCGTCGAGGACGTTGGACGCGTTGAAGACCTGGAACCCGCAAATGTCGAGGTGCGGGAATTTCTCTTTCACTCGAAGAATCTTCCCAGCGGTCCGGATGTCGACGCCGAACTTCTTCGCCCCGGGGCCGCCGATGATGACGTTCTTCTCCGCGATCCCCCAGGGCGGATTCAGGCGAAGGCCGACGGGGACTCGCCTCTTCAGGCGTCTGCCGGTCTTCTCGAGTTGCTCGAGCTCCCACTCCCCTTCCGCATGGATGATCGAGACGCGCGCTTGCACGAGCGCATCGAGATCGGCGTCGGACTTCGCCGGGCCGGTCGAGAGAATTCGCGAAGGCGCCCAGCCGGCGCGGCGCACGGCAGCGAGCTCACCCCTCGAGGCCACGTCCGAAGAGAGACCGGATCTTCTTAGAAAATGAAGAATCCCGAGCGAGGGGTTGGCCTTGACCGCGTACGCGAGGGTGAAGCGGGGGCCGAGGGCGCGCTGGAGCGCGCGCACGCGCGCCTCGACGACGTCGAAGTCGTAGAGATACAGCGGGGTGCCGAAACGAGCCGCTGCCCGCAGCACAACCCGGTCGCCCGAAGTCCTATTCACCTTCTAAGAAGTCTTTCTCTTCTTCTTTCTTCTCTTCTCTTCATCTCAAGGCGCTCTCGAGCACCGTTCGCGCGTCCGTCTTCGCGTCGCGGTACTTCACGATCACCGGCGCCGCGAGCGAGAGCCCGTGGCACTTGCCCCACGCGCCCGGCGCGGGGCGCGCGCCCATGACGACGACCGCCCCCTCCGGCACGACGAGCGGGCGCTCGGGCGTGGAGCGGTATTCCTTCTCGTGCACGAGGTCGAAGAGGACGCTCGACGCCGTGAGGATCACGCCCGCCGCGAGGACGGCCCGCCTTCGCACGCAGACGCCCTCGTACACGCCCGCGCCGCCGCCCACGAAGACCTCGTCCTCGAGGACGACCGGCACGGCTCCCGCCGGCTCGAGGACGCCGCCCACCTGCGCGGCGGCCGAGAGATGCACGCGCCTGCCGACCTGCGCGCAGGAGCCGACGAGCGCGTGGCTGTCGATCATCGAACCCTCGTCGACGTACGCGCCGACGTTCACGTACGCGGGCGGCATCACGACGACGCCCTTCGCGAGGAAGGCGCCGCGCCTCAGCGCGGTGCCGCCCGGCACGACGCGCACGCCCTCGGGCAGCGGGGCGCGCGGCGGAAGCGTGTCACGATCGCGGAAGTGGAGGGGTCCGGCGCTGGACGGCTCCTCGATGCCCAGCCGGAACGCCGCGAGGATGCCGTCCTTGACGGAAGCGTTCGCGGCCCAGAATCCGTCCGCTCCCGGCGCGGCGGCCCGGACCTCTCCGCGCTCGAGGGCATCCAGGAGGCGAAAGACGTCCTCGCGCGTCACGCGGCCACCGCCCCGGCGGGCCGGCCCGCGTCGTCCAGCAGGCCGGCGGCCTTCAGCGCCGCTTCCATCGGTCCGAAGTGCACGGGCGAAAGCGGCACGAGCGGCAGCCGGAGGGCCCCGCCCACGAGGCCGAGACGCTCCAGCGCCCACTTGACGGGGATCGGGTTCGACTCGCGGAAGTTCGCTTTCATGAGAGGAAGCAGGCGCGCCTGCAGGGCGGCGGCGCGCGGCCGGTCGCCCGCGAGCGCGGCGGCCACCAGCTCGACGAGAAGGGCGGGCGCCTCGTTCGAGACGACGGCGATCACGCCGTCGCCTCCGCACGCCACGATCGGGAGCGCAAGCGAGTCCTCGCCCGACAGGACCGCGAACCCGGCGGGCCGCGACCGCAGGATTTCGCAGGCCTGATCGAGGCTGCCTGAAGCTTCCTTCACGCCCGCGATGCGCGTGTCCCGCGCGAGCTCGAGCACGGTGTCCGGGAGCATGTTGACGCCGGTGCGGCCCGGCACGTTGTACGCGACGACCGGAATCTGGCCCGCGTCCGCCACGGCGGAAAAGTGGGCGACGAGCCCGCGCGGGGTCGGCTTGTTGTAGTAGGGCGTCACGACGAGCAGCGCGTCGGCGCCCGCCGCCCGGCAGCGCGCCGCGAGGCGCTGCGCCTTCCGCGTGTCGTTCGAGCCGCAGCCCGCGATCACCTGCACGGGCCGCGCGGCCGCGCGCGCCTCCTCGACGGTGATCGCGACGACGCGCTCGTGCTCGTCGGCGTCGAGCGTCACCGCCTCGCCCGTCGTGCCGCACGGCACGAGCCCCGCGACGCCGCCCGCGATCTGGCGCCGCACGAGGCGGCGCAGGCCCGGCTCGTCGAGCGCGCCGTCGTCCTTGAACGGAGTCACGAGGGCGGTGTAGACGCCGGAGAAAGGAGACGGGGGATTCGGATTCTCTGAAAGTGAAGAGCGCGGCGGCGCGGGCTGCGGCGTCATGTAGCGCCTCCTCTGCGGCTTGCGTCGTTGAAGAAATCGTCGAAGGCCAGCGGGCCCCGGCGGCCCGAGGCGAGCATCCACTCCGCCGCGCGCACGGCGCCCTGCGCGAAGATCGCCCTCGAGCGCGCGCGGTGCACGAGCTCCACCGTCTCGTCCTCGCCCTCGAAGTAGAGCGTGTGCTCTCCCGGGACGCCGCCCTGGCGGAGCGAAACGATCGGCACGTCCCGGCGGCCCGACGCGTGCGCGACGTCGGTCGCGAGCGCCTTCGCCGTGCCGGAGGGAGCGTCCCTCTTGGCCGAGTGGTGCCGCTCGACGAGGCCGGCGTGGAACTCGCGAAACGGCGCCAGCGCCGCAGCGAGAGCCGCGGCGCCGCGGCGCATCGCCGCGACGCCGATGGAGAAGTTCGCGGAGTGGAGGAAGGGAACGCCCTCCTCCACCGCTTGCCGCATCGCCGAACCGACGTCCCAGCCTGTCGTGCCGGACAGAACGGGGATTTTCTTTGAAAGCAAGAGAGAAACGAGACCCGATGCGGCATCCGGAGCGGTGAACTCGAATGCGACGTCGCAAGGGGACGCACCGATACCCCCCGCCCTATTACCCTCTAAGAAATCCCCCTCTTCTCTCCTTCCGAATTTCCCGACGACCGCATGCCCGCGAGCGACCAGAACCGCTTCGATCGCCCTCCCCATCTTCCCGTAGCCGACGATGAGCGCTCTCATTCGAAGAACTCCTTGTGGAGGCGGCGGAGCGCTTCCGGCGCGTCCGTGTCGGCGACGACGAAGGTCATGTTCGTGTCGGAAGCGCCCTGCGAGATGAGGACGACGTTGACGCCGCCGAGAGCCGCGAAGACGCGCCCGGCGACGCCCGCCGTGGACCTCATCCCCCGGCCCACGACGGAGACGACCGCCAGGTGCCTGAGAAGAGAAACCTCCGCGAACTCCGACAGGTCGCGCACGATTCCGTCCAGCGGGGCCTTTTCGTCCACTGTGATCGAGATCGACACCTCGCTCGTCGCGATCACGTCGACGGAAACCCGGTGGCGCTCGAAGACGGAGAACACCTTCGCGGCGTAGCCGTGCGCGAGCAACATGCGCGGGCTGCCCACGAAGAGCGCCGTGACGCCCGTGCGCATCGCGAGAGCGCGCACGCCCGCGCCCGGAGCGTCCCTCCTCACGACCGTTCCGGCGGCGCCCGGGCGAAACGTGTTCCGGACCGCCACGGGAATGCCGCGCTGGACGGCCGGGCGGATCGTGGCCGGGTGCAGGACCTTCGCACCGAAGAACGCGAGCTCGGCCGCCTCGGCCGAGCTCACCTCCGGCACGAGGCGCGCGGCGGGGACGACCCGCGGGTCGGCCGTGAGGATGCCGTCCACGTCGGTCCAGATCTCGATCGCCCCGACGTCGCGGCCCGCGTCCTTCAGCGCCGCTCCGAAGAGCGCCGCCGAGTAGTCCGAGCCGCCGCGCCCGAGCGTCGTCGTGACGCCGTCCGGCGTCGCGCCGACGAAGCCGCCGGTGACGACGATGCGGCCTTGGTCCAGCTCGGGCAGAACCCCGGCGGCAAACCGCCTTGCCGTCTCGAGCTCGTCCGGCAGGGCCGCCCCGTGACTGGCGTCGGTTGCGAGGATTTCGCGCGGATCCACCCACACCGCCGAGGCGCCCGCCGCGCGCAGCGCGGCGGCGACGAGGCGGGAGGAGATCATTTCTCCCACGCTCAGGAGCGCATCCGAGGTCCGAGGAGAGATTTCTTCGAGCAACGAAATCCCGGTGGAAAGCACGCGCGCACGACGAAGCTCTTCGTCGACTGCGGCCGCACACGCCTCGCTCTCCGCCGCGGACAGCCCGAGCCCCTCGAGCGCCGCGTCGTGGCGGCGAGCCAGCTTCTCGAGTGCGGCCTCGGCGCCCGCCCGCTCCTTTCCATTCGAAGAAATCTTCAATCCGACCAATTCGTCCGTCACCCCGGCCATGGCCGAGACGACGACGACACACGGGTCTCCCCCACGCCCCGCGACGAGGCGCGCGACGTCCTTGATCCGCTCGGCCGTTCCGACCGAGGTCCCGCCGAACTTGAGGACGTCGGTCAAACGGTCACCGCGCGGCCGTGCGCGCCGCCAGGCGGCCCTGCGCGAGCAGGAGCTCGGCGTTCAGGAGCGCGGCGCCCGCCGCGCCGCGCACGGTGTTGTGGACGAGGAGCGTGAAGCGCACGTCGTAGACGGGGTCGGGCCGCAGGCGCCCGACGGTGACCGTCATCCCGTTCCCGGCGTCCACGTCGCGGATCGGCTGCGGCCGGTCGCGTTCGTCGCGGACGACGATGGGCCGCGCCGGCGCCGACGGGAGCTTCAGCCGCTGCGGCTCGCCCGAGAACGCCTCGAGGGCGGCCCTCACGTCCAGCACGGACGCCTTCGCCCCGAGCTTGAGGAAGACCGACTCGGTGTGGCCGTCGCGCACGGGCACGCGGTTCACGGAGACGCTGATCGGAAAGTCCGCGTCCACGACGCGCCCGCCCTCGAGCCGGCCGAGGATCTTCTTCGGCTCGCGCTCGATCTTCTCCTCCTCGCCGTCGATGAACGGGATCACGTTCGCGTTCGAGTCCAGCGACGGGACGCCCGGGTAGCCCGCGCCCGAGAGCGCCTGCAGCGTCGTGACGGCGACGGCCTCGACGCCGAACGCGCGGTGCAGCGGCGCGAGGGCCATGGCGAGCCCGACGACCGAGCAGTTCGGGTTCGTCACGATGCCCCCTCCGGACGCGCGCGTCGGCTGCCCGTCGAGGAGGGCGAGGTGGTCCGCGTTCACCTCGGGGATCACGAGCGGCACGTCGGGACGCATCCGGAACGACTTCGTGTTGGAGACGACGAGCCTCCCGCGTCCGGCCTGAAGAGGCTCGATCGTGTCGGCGACGGCCGCGTCGAGGCCCGAGAGAAGCACCGGCGAGGCGAAGTCCGCGTCCACCTGCGTCACGACGAGGCCGCGCGCCTCCTTCGGGATGTCGCCCGGGAGGATCCAGCGCGTCGCCTCGGCGTAGGTCTTCCCGGCCGAACGCTCGGAGGCGGCGACCTCCGCGAGGACGAACTGCGGGTGTCCTTCGAGCAGCGAGACGAGGCGCTGCCCGACGGCGCCGGTCGCGCCGAGGATGGCCACGGGGATGCGGGAATCAGGTCGGGACATGAAAGGCTCCTTCGAAACGAAAGGGCCCGCCGTTTCCGGCGGGCCCTGGTGTCTTCTGGTGATCGCCTTCGACCGCGCGATCTACAGAACGCTCCATCGCCCGCCGCACGGCGGCGTCGTCTTCTTCGCGGTCATCCGCTTTCGGGAGATGGCGGCGGCGTTCATCTGCACGGAGCGTAGGCGGAGAAGCGGCCGGGTGTCAAATCCCGTCACTTCCTCTGCAGAACGGACGGCGACGTCGCCGCTTTGACCGAGACGTTCGTCGTCGCGTGGCCGGTGCATGCGTGGTCCGAGGCCTTGGGCGGCGCCGGCAGCTTCGCCCACGGGTCTGCAAATCCGTACGCCTTGACCTCGAAGGTCCCGCCCTTCGCGTAGGCGTGAGTGGGCGCCGGCTGGGACTTCCCCGCGACGATCGGGTACTCGACCACGGGCGACCCGTCGCCGAAGTCGATCCGCGAGCGGTTGCAGTCGCCCGTGGCTTCG
>DASXVJ010000018.1:0-239015 GCA_036504335.1 Thermoanaerobaculia bacterium | reverse complement strand
TCTTCGTCTTCCCGGCCGGGAATCCGAACGACTCCATCGCGACCTTCCAGCCGCCCTTGCCGTCGGGCACCTCGAGGAGCGGCGGGAAGTGGACGATGTCCTTCCGCTGCGAGAGGGAGACGTTGATCGACGTGTCCGTGTAGAAGATCCAGCCGTTCAGGAAGAGGACGACGCGGCTTCCCTTCGCGACCGGGCCGACGTCGAGGACGAGCGCGTGCTCTCTTCTCACGCCCTGGTAAGCAGTTTCGGGACCCGGGTCCACGTAGACCTTGTCCGCGTGCGCGAGGCGGTCCGTCACGTCCTCCGCACGGCCGGACGCGTCCGACCACGCGGCGCGCACCGGGCGAGGCGCCACCACCGTGAACAGCCTTTTCTCGGTCGCGCCGGGGATCATCCGTTCGTTCGGGACCACGGACGTTCCGGAGGGGTGGTCGACCGCCATGAGCGAAACCTCGTCGAGGTACGCCGCCTCCCAGAGCTCTTCCGTGTAGTCGAGCAGGAGCTTCCCGTCCGGCGTCGGCGCGAGCATGCCCTCGGGCACGAGCAGCCACTCGCGGGCGTCGGCGCCCGCGAGGTGAACGCCGTCGTAGAGGAGGCCGATGGGCGCGCGGCCGAGCGCGTCGGAGACGAAGCTCCAGACGCCCGTCTGGCCGTTGTGCGCGTACACGAACGGACAAGAGCCCTTGAGCTGCTGGACTTCCTTCACGACGGTCTTCGCCTTCTGGTCGAAGAGATTCTGCGGGACGCCGTTCGTCCACGTCGCCCGGACCACGTCGGCCTTCGTGCGCGCGCCGAGGCCGACGTGCACCGGCCACAGGCCCGCCGTGCGGGTCACCACGAGATTCCCCGCCTTGACCTCGACGAGGCTCCCGACGCCGCCGCGGTTCACCTTTCCCGAGCCGGTTGCGAGGCCTTCGAGGACCACGGTGAGCCAGCCGTTCGCGTTGCCGCCGTCGTTGACGAGGACGGACGCCTTGCCTCCCGCCGAAACGAGGAGGTCGAGGTCGCCGTCCCTGTCCACGTCGTAGGCGAGAAGGCTGTCGATGTTCGGAAGAGAAAGAGAAAGAGAAGAAGATTTCTTTGAAGGTGAAGAGAAGAGAGGCCATTCCGTGAACTTCCCCCCGCCCTGATTGCGCCACGCATGCAAGCCGTCCGAAGAGGCGGAGATCACGTCGGGGAATCCGTCGTTGTCGAAGTCGCCCAGCACCACCGCCCTCACCGCGGCCGGGGCCGCGCCCCCGCCGAGGCCGTTGTCCGCGCCTTCTAAGAAGCTCCCGTCTCCCTTTCCCAGAAGCAGCCGCAACCCCTTCGCGGTCGCGACGACGATGTCCGGAATCCCGTCCCCGTTCACGTCCTCGACCGCGAGGTCCGTCGCGCCCGAGACGTGGAGCGGGACCGTCCGGAAGACGCCCTGCCGAAGGTTCACGCGGAGGACGAGGTCGCCCTTCGCGTCGATCGCCACGAGGTCGAGGTCGCCGTCGCGGTCGACGTCGGATGCGACCGCCTTCTTCGACTGGAATGCGGCGTCGCCCGTCTTCGCGGTCACGTCGGTCCAGGTACCGTCGAGGTTGTTGCGCAGGAGCTGGTCGGGCTTGCTCCCGCCGAGAAGGTAGACGTCGAGATCCCCGTCGAGGTCGTAGTCGAAGAACACGACCTGTGAAAAAGGAGGAGGCACCGTATATGGCTCGCCGGAGCCGGAGTTCCGGAGGTCCACCTTTCTAAGCAATCTCTCGAGGTTCTCTTCGGACGCAACAGGTGCCCGGAATGCCACCGGAATCGCTCCGCCCGCACCCGCCCGCAGCCCCTCTTCCACCTTCAAAGAAAATTTCTCGACGGGCAGCCCGAGCACCTGCGTGAAGACCTCTCCGAGCGACTGCTGGTAGCGCGGCGTCACGCGCTGGACGTTCTCGAGGACGCGGACCTTGACGGCGGCGGTCTTGAGGTCGCCCTTGCCCAGGGCGTCCTTCGCCTCGGTGAGGAACTGGCGGGCGCGCGCGTCGCCGTCCGAGACGAGAGGCTCGAGCTCGCCGAGCGTCTTCTTCGCGACGGCGGCGTCGCCGGCCTCGACCTCGAACAGGAGGAGCTTCAGCCGCGCCGGCAGGTTCGCCGGGGACCGCCGCGCGATCTCGGAGAGGAACGCGCGCCGCTTCAGCTTCTCCGCGTCGGCGGCCGCCGGATCCGAGTCCACGCTGCGGGCGTAACGCCAGCGGGACTCGAGGTCGCGCGGATCGAGGGTGGCGGCCTTCTCGAGGGCGGAGCGCATGTCGGCGGGACGATTCCGTTCGTTCTCGAGGGCGGCCCGGATCGCCCACACGTCCGCGCGGTCTCCCGCCTTCGCAAGGAGCGCCTCGGCCCCCGCGAGATCCTTCTGGCGCAACGCGGCGACCGCGCCGTCCGCGAGCGGCAGCGCCTCACCCGGCACGAGCTCCGCGAGCTTCGCGAACGTCGCCCGCGCGTCCTTCGCCTTGTCCTCCTCGAGCTGCGCGAGCCCGACGTTCCGCAGCGCCAGGATCTTCGACGCCTGCTCGGGGGAGAACCGAAGAGGAAGAGGGGGATTTTCTGCAAATGAAAGAGAACCGGCGGTCAGGGCGCTGCACACGAGCAGCGCGCCCAGCGCCGTGCGGCGTTCGAGGAGGTCCTTCATCGAAGGTGATTATGGCCGGAGCGCGGGCGAAGCCCGCGCGGGCCCCGCAGCGGCGTGGCTCGGGTGCGCCGCCCTGCCGAAAGCCCTATTCACTTTCTAAGCAGATCTCTCCTCTCTTCTCTCCCCTCGACGAGCGTCACCCTCGAGCCCGCGGGCACGTCCACCAGCGTGTCGCGGCGGCCGTCCGGCCAGCGGATCTCGATGCGGTCGGCCTTTTCGTTCTTCCCGAGGCCGAAGAGGAGGTCGTGCGACGACTGCGACATGAGCGACGAGCCCGCGCGGACTTCGCGCAGCTGGACCCTGCCGCCGGCGTAGAGACGCACGACCGTCCCGAGTGCGTCGCGGTTGAACCCGGACGGCGTGGAGAGGCGCAGGACGACGCGCCCGCCGCCGAGGGCGCCCCAGCGGTTCGCGTACACGAGCAGGGGCCCCCGGAAGCTCGCGACGACGACCTCGGGCGCGCCGTCGCCGTCGAGGTCCGCGTAGGCGAGGCCGCGCGTGTCCTCGCGCGTGTCGAATCCCTCGACGAACGACCGCTCCTCGAACGTGCCGTCGCCGCGGTTCCAGAACAGCTTCTTCGGCGTGTGCGACGCCATGCCGTTCGCACCGAAGTCGATCCCGCCCCAGACGCCGTCGTGGAAGTTCACGCCCTCCTTGCCCATCGCGTTCCAGAACCCGATTTCGTCGTCCTTGCCGGTCGTCGCGCGGAACATCCCGTTCACGACGAGGAGGTCCTCGCGGCCCTTGCCGTCGAGGTCGACGAACTCCGTCCCCCACGCCCAGCCTCCGTCGGCGACGCCCGCGCGCTCGGACACCCTCTCGAACTTCATCCCGCCGAGGTTGCGGAAGAGCCCGTCGCCGCGCGTCCGGCGCGTCATGATCTTCGCCATCCACGGCCGCGCGAGGAACGCGCCCGGCATCGCGGGCATGGGCCAACGCGCGTCGCGGAGGATCCACTGATAGGGCGTCCAGTAATCCGCGACGTGCAGGTCCCACCGTCCGTCGCCGTCGAAGTCGCCCCACGTGCAGCCCATCCCGTAGCCCTCGTCCTCGACTCCGCTCTCCTTCGCGACGTTCACGAAGCGCGGGTGGCCCGGCGTCGAACGGTTCTCGAAGAACGAGTTGACCCCGAAGTCGTTCGCCACGTAGAGGTCGTCGTCCCCGTCGTCGTCCACGTCGCAGGCGGACGCGGCGAACCCCCAGCCCGTGTCGCCGAGGCCGGAGGCGGCCGTCTCGTCCACGAAGAAGGGGTGGCCGTCCCGGTCCACGTTCCGGAAGAAACGGTCGCCGACTCCGTTGAGTCCCCGGTACGAGGGCCCCGTCGTCCGCGCGTCGCCGTAACACGCGACGAAGAGATCCAGGCGGCCGTCGCGGTCCGCGTCGAAGAAGACCGCGGACGTGTACGGCGCCGACAGGCCCGCCAGACCCCACGCGCCCGTGACGTCCCGGAACTTTCCGTGCCCGAGATTCTTCAGCATGCGGCAGGGCGAGACGTGGTTCGTGAGGAACAGGTCGGGCAGGCCGTCGCCATCCACGTCAGCCGCCACGCCGCCCGAACCTTCCATGTCCGGGAGGAGGTCGAGGCCCGAACCGGCGGTCGCGTCGCGGAAGTGGCCGGTCCCGTCGTTGAGGAAGAGGCGCGGGCGCTTTCCGGGCACGACCACGTCGACGGCCCCGTCGCCATCGACGTCGACGAGGAGGATGCCGGGGTGGTGGTGCGTCGCGGGCAGGCAGAGGTTCGTGGCTTCCACCGGGTCGAGCGCTTCGTGCGTAACGCCGAGGCCTCGCTCGGCGGCCTCCTCGAAGAGGTGCGGCAGGCTCTGCTGGACGCTCGCGGGGCCTCCCACGGGCCGGGACGCCCGGAGCGTCCATGTCCCCGCAGCGGTCCCCTTCGAGAAATCGAGGTCGAAGAGCGCGAGCGCCGCGACGCGTTCGGGATCCCTCCGGCCCTCGAGGCGGACTTCGAGGCGGAGGTTGATCTCCGAAGAGGATTTCCTCTGAAGGTCGACGATCCGGAATCCCGCAGCACAACGACTGGCGCAGGCGCGACGCCACCGCCGCGAGAGCTCGGCCAGCGGGCCCGCGCCCTCGCCGTTCCCGAGGCTTTCCGGCGCGGGGCGCGAGCCCTCTCCACCTTCGAAGAAATATTCACCGATCCCCCGGACCGTTCCCGCGGCGCCGCGGGAGTAGTCCTCCAGCGTGGGCATCGGCCCCGTCGCGCCGCAGCCCGCCGCGAAGAGCGAGACGGCAAGACCGGCGGGAATGAGGCGGCGCACCCCGGGATCTTAGCCAGAATGAAACTCCTTCTCTCCCGCATCGCGTAGGCATAATCGCGAGGTGACGCGTCTCTTCCGCGGTTGCGCCGCCGCCCTCATGGCTGCCCTGTGCGGCGCGTGCGCGTCCGCGCCGAACACGCCGAAGGCGCCCGAGACGCGCTGGGCGCCGCCTGCGGACGCGGTTCCGTCCGCCCCGACGCCCTCGCCGCCGCCTCCCGAAGCGTCGCCGGAGAGGCTCGCGAACCGGACGATCTCCCTTTACGAGGCGATCGACGTCGCGCTCGCGAACAGCCCCGTGACCCGCCAGAGCTGGTTCCTCACGCAGTCCGCGGCGGCCGACGTCGGGAGCCGGCGATCGGCGTACTACCCCGCGGTCGAGGCGGGCCTCTCGGGCACCCGGCAGAAGCAGAGCGCCCTCGGAGGCTCGGTCACGACGCTTTCGACGACGTACGCGCCGTCCGCAAGCCTGACCTGGCTCCTCCTCGACCTCGGGGGGCGTGGCGCCGACGTCGAGGAGGCGAAGCGGCGGCTCTGGGCCGCGGACTTCATGCACGACGCGACGATCAACGACGTGATGCTCGGCGTCGCCCAGTCGTACTACCTGTATCAGGGGGCGCGCGCCCTCCTCGTCGCGCAGGAGGCCAGTCTCAGGCAGGCCCGCGAGAACTACGCCGCCGCCGAGGAGCGGCACCGCGCCGGCGTCGCCACGATCGCCGACGTCCTCCAGGCCCGGACCGTCGTCTCGCAGCAGAAGCTCGCGTACGACCAGGTCAGCGGACAGATTCAGACGTTCCGCGGACAGCTCGCGACCGCCCTCGGCGTGCCCGTGAACCTGCCCGTCGACGCGGCCGACCTGCCCGATGACGTCCACGAGGAGGCGTCGGTCGCGTCCGTGGACCGCCTCATCGCCGAGGCCGAGAAGAGCCGCCCCGAGCTCGCCGCGGTGCGGGCCCGCGCGCAGGCCGCGCACGCGCACGTGACGTCCGCGCGGTCGGCGGGTCTCCCGTCCCTCTCGGCGTCGGCCTTCGCCGGCCGTAACTATTACGACTTTCTCGGGGAGAGCGTCCCCTACACCACGAACTACTCCCTCGGCTTCTTTCTGCGCGTGCCGATCTTCACCGGATTCAAGACCGTCTACGACACGCGGAGCGCGGAGGCGGCCGCGCGCGCCGCCGACGCGGGCGCCGAGTCCTTCGCGCAGCAGGTGATCTTCCAGGTGTGGAACAGCTACTTCGGAGTCCAGACGGCGGCACAGCAGGTGCGCGCCTCGAAAGACCTCCTCGCGAGCGCGCGGGAATCCGCAGAGGTCGCGCGCGGACGGTATCGCGAAGGCGTCGGCTCCATCCTCGACCTCCTCACCGCCGAGAGCGCCCTCGCGAACGCCCTCGCGCAGGACGTGCGGAGCCGCGCCGGGTTCCTGCTCGCCGTGGCCCAGCTCGCGCACGATACGGGGAGCGCCGACACGGCGCTCGTCCCCGTTCCCGCAAGGAAGGAATCTCCATGAGACGGATCGTCCCCGCCGTCCTCCTCGCCGCCGCGCTCGGCGGCTGCACGCGCGCCGAGCGCAAGGCGACCGGCCCGCCGGCCGTTCCCGTGACGGCGGCGGCCGTCGAGAGCATGGACGTCCCGCTCGAGGTGACCGCCGTCGGGCACGTGGACGCGTACTCGAACGTGGCCGTGCGGACGCGCGTGGGCGGCGAGGTCACGAAGGTGGCATTCCGCGAAGGCCAGGACGTGAAGGCGGGCGACCTCCTCTTCGAGCTCGACCGCCGGCCCTACCAGGCGGCGCTCGCGGAGGCCGAGGCGAACCTCGAGCGCGACCGCGCCCGGGCCCGCGAGGCGGGCGAGAACCTCAAGCGCTACGCCGAGCTCGTCAAGAAGGACTACGTCACGAAGGAGCAGTTCTCGCAGGCGACGGCGAACGCCGACGCGCTGCGCGCGACCGTCAAGGGCGACGAGGCGGCGCTCGAGACGGCGCGCCTGAACGCCGCGTACTGCACGATCGCGGCGCCGATCTCGGGGCGTACGGGCGGGCTCCTCGTTCACCCCGGCAACCTCGTCAAGGCGAACGACGACCGCGCGCTCGTCGTCATCAACCAGGTCGAGCCCATCTTCGTGACGTTTTCGGTGCCGGAAGCGGCGCTCGCTGACGTCAAGCGGCGCGCGGCGTCCGGCACGCTCAAGGTGTCCGCGCTTCCGAACAGCCCCGGGGCCGCCGCGTCGGAGGGAGACCTCACGTTCATCGACAACACGGTGGATCCGACGACCGGGACGATCAACCTCAGGGCCACGTTCCCGAACCGCGAGCGCGCGCTGTGGCCGGGCCAGTTCACGAACGTCTCGCTCGTCCTCGCGACGGACGCCGGCGCCACGGTCGCACCGAATACGGCCGTCCAGCCCGGGCAAGCGGGCTCGCTCGTCTACGTCATCAAGGCGGACGAGAGCGTCGATGCGCGGCCCGTCACGATCCGGCGCGTCTGGAAGCAGTGGTCCGTCATCGAGAAGGGCCTCTCCCCCGGCGAACGAGTCGTCACGGACGGCCAGCTGCGCCTCGCACCGGGTGTGAAAGTCACCGTCAAGAAGACCGGACCTTGAATATTTCCGAGCTCTTCATCCGGCGGCCCGTCGCGACGACGCTCGTGATGCTCGGGATCCTGTTCTTCGGGATCGTCGGATACCGCCTGCTCCCCGTCTCCGACCTCCCGAACGTCGACTTCCCGACGATCCAGGTCACCGCGGCGCTGCCCGGCGCGAGTCCCGAGACGATGGCCTCGGCGGTCGCGACGCCGCTCGAGAAGCAGTTCACGACGATCGCGGGCCTCGACAACATGACGTCGACGAGCATTCTCGGCGTCACCCAGATCACGCTTCAGTTCAGCCTGAGCCGGAGCCTCGACGCCGCCGCGCAGGACGTTCAGGCCGCGATCGGCGCCGCCTCGCGCCAGCTCCCGCCCGGAATGCCGACGCCGCCGACGTACCAGAAGGTGAATCCGGCCGACCAGCCGGTTCTCTTCCTCGCGCTCACGACGCCCACGCTTCCGCTCCCGGTCCTGAACGAGTACGCCGAGACGATGATGGCGCAGCGGATCTCGACCGTCTCGGGCGTCGCGCAGGTACAGATCTACGGCGCCCAGAAATACGCCGTGCGCGTCCAGTTCGACCCGCGCGCGCTCGCGTACCGTGGGATCGGGATCGACGAGGCCTCGGCGTCCGTGGCCTCCGCAAACGTGAACATCCCGACCGGCACGCTCTGGGGCCCGAACACGGCCTACACGGTCATGGCGACGGGGCAGCTCACGGAGGCGGCGCAATACGGCCCGCTCGTCATCGCCTACCGCAACGGCTCGCCCGTCCGCGTGAAGGACGTCGGCCGCGCGATCGACGGGACGGAGAACGACAAGACGGCGGCCTGGTACATCGACAAGTCGGGCGCTCCGCGCGGGATCGTCCTCGCGGTCCAGAAACAGCCCGGCACGAACACCGTCGAGGTCGTCTCGAACATCCGCAAGCTCCTCCCGCAGTTCGAGTCGGCGCTGCCCGGCTCGGCGAAGCTCAACATCCTCTTCGACCGCTCGCAGTCCATCCGCGAGTCGGTCACCGACGTGAAGTTCACGCTCTGGCTGACACTCGCGCTCGTCGTCCTCGTGATCTTCCTGTTCCTCCGGAACCTCTCCGCCACGGTCATCCCGTCCCTCGCGCTTCCGCTGTCGATCTCCGGAACGTTCGCCGTCATGTACCTGCTCGACTACAGCATGGACAACCTCTCGCTGATGGCGCTGACCCTCTCCGTCGGGTTCGTGGTGGACGACGCGATCGTCGTCCTCGAGAACATCGTCCGGCACCTCGAGATGGGCGAGAAGCCGTTCGAGGCGGCGCTGAACGGCACCAAGGAGATCGGCTTCACGATCCTGTCGATGACGATCTCGCTCGCGGCGGTCTTCATCCCGCTCCTTTTCATGGGCGGAATCATCGGCCGGCTCTTCCGCGAGTTCGCGGTCACGATCGCCGTCGCGATCCTCGTCTCGGGCTTCGTGTCCCTCACCCTCACGCCGATGCTGTGCGCCCGCTACCTGCGTGCCCACTCGAAGGAGGAGCGGCACGGCCGGCTGTACCTCGCCTCCGAACGCGTCTTCGACGCCTCGCTCGCGTTCTACGAACGCGGGCTGAAATGGGCCCTCGGTCACCAGAGGGCGACGATGGTCTTCTCGGCGCTCGTCCTCGTCGCGACCATGTGGCTCTTCGCGCGCGTCCCGAAGGGTTTCCTGCCAGCCGACGACAACGGGCAGATCTTCGCGCCCACCGAGGCCGCCCAGGGAATCTCGTTCGAGTCCATGGTCGAGCACCAGAAGGCCGTCGCGGCCGTCCTGGCCGAGGATCCGGCCGTGGACGGGTTCATGTCCAGCTGCGGCAACCGCGGCAACGACACGCGCGGCGGCAACCAGGGCATGATGTTCGCGCGCCTCAAGCCACGCGGCGAGCGCCCGCCCGTCGACGTGATCGTCCAGAGGCTCCGCCCGAAGCTCGCACAGGTGCCCGGGATCCGCGTCTACCCGCAGGTGCTGCCCCCGATCCGCCTCGGTGGGAGCCTCACCCGCGCGCAATACCAGTTCACGCTCCAGGCGGCCGACACGAAGGACCTCTACGCCGCCGCGCCCGCTCTCGAGGAGAAGCTCCGGTCGGTCAAGGGTCTTCAGGACCTCAACAGCGACCTTCAGCTCCGCAACCCGACGGCCTACCTCACGATCGACCGCGACCGCGCGTCCAGCCTCGGCGTCACGCCGGAATCGCTCGAGAACGCGCTCTACTCCGCGTACGGATCGCGGCAGATTTCGACGATCTACGCGCCAAACAACGAGTACCAGGTCATCATGGAGCTCCTCCCCGAGTTCCAGCGCGACCCCTCGGCCTTCCAGCTCCTCTACGTGCGCTCGAAGAAGGGCGACCTCGTCCCCCTCTCGACCCTCACCCGCCTGGAGCGCACGGTCGGCCCGCTCGCCGTGAACCATGCGGGCCAGCTTCCCGCGGTCACGCTCTCGTTCAACCTCGCGCCCGGTGTTTCGCTCGGCGACGCCGTCGCCGAGATCAACAAGGTCGCGCGCGAGTCGCTCCCCGCGACGATCCAGACGAGCTTCCAGGGAACGGCCCAGGCGTTCGAGGCCTCGCAGAAGGGCCTCGGGCTCCTCCTGCTCGTCGCGATCCTCGTGATCTACATGGTCCTCGGCATCCTGTACGAGGATTTCCTCCACCCGATCACGATCCTCTCGGCTCTCCCGTTCGCCGGCTTCGGCGCGCTCCTCACGCTCCTGATCTTCAGGACGGAGCTGTCGATCTACGCGTTCGTCGGCGTCATCCTCCTCGTGGGCCTCGTCAAGAAGAACGGGATCATGATGGTCGACTTCGCCGTCGAGGCGCGGCGCGCCGGCAAGGGCGCCGAGGAGGCGATCTACGAAGCCTGCGTCGTCCGTTTCCGGCCGATCATGATGACGACGATGGCGGCGCTCATGGGCACGCTGCCGATCGCGCTCGGGTTCGGCGCCGGCGCCGAATCGCGCCGGCCGCTCGGTCTCGCGGTCGTCGGCGGTCTCCTCTTCTCCCAGATGATCACGCTCTACGTCACGCCGGTCTTCTACGTCTACATGGACCGGCTGAAGGGCTGGATCGAGAGCCGCCGGCACGCCTCGGCCGCGGGCGACGCGCCCGCGCACGCGGGCGGCTGAGGCGCATGGCCCGACTTTTCGAGCCCCTCCGCCTCCGCGACGCCACGTTCCGGAACCGGATCTTCGTGTCGCCGATGTGCATGTATTCCGCGACGGACGGCGTCCCGAACGACTGGCACCTCGTGCACCTCGGCAGCCGCGCGGTGGGCGGCGCCGCGCTCGTGATCGCGGAGGCCACGGGCGTCTCGCCCGAGGGCCGCATCTCCCCCGGCGACACGGGGCTCTGGAACGGCGCGCAGGTGGACGCTTTCCGCCGCATCGCCGCATTCGTCTCGGCCCAGGGCGCCGTGCCGGGCCTCCAGCTCGCGCACGCGGGACGCAAGGCGTCGACGCACGCGCCCTGGCGGGGCGGCGGCCCGCTCGCCGCCGACGAGGGCGCGTGGACGACGCTCGCGCCGAGCCCGGTTGCGTTCGACACGGGCGCTCCGGCCCCGCGGGAGATGACGCCCGCCGACATGGACCGCGTGACGGACGAGTTCGCCGCGGCCGCGCGCCGCGCGGCCGACGCGGGCTTCGGCGTCGTGGAGGTCCACGCCGCGCACGGCTACCTCCTGCACGAGTTTCTCTCTCCACTCTCGAACCGCCGCAAGGACGGCCTCGGCGGGCCTCTCGAGAACCGCATGCGGTTTCCCCTGCGCGTCGTGGGCGCCGTGCGCGAGGCCTTCCCCGCCGGCCGGCCCGTCTTCGTGCGCATCTCGGCCACGGACTGGGCCGACGGAGGCTGGGACCTCGCCCAGTCGATCGTGTTCGCGCGATGCCTGAAGGAGCTGGGCGTGGACCTCGTCGACTGCTCGAGCGGCGGCCTCGTTCCGTACGCGAAGGTCGCCGTCGCGCCGGGCTACCAGGTCCCGTTCGCCGAGGCGATCCGCCGCGACACGGGAATCCCGACGGCCGCCGTCGGGATGATCACCGAGCCCAGGCAGGCCGAGGAGATCCTCGCGAAAGGCCGGGCGGACGCGATCGTGATGGCGCGAGCGTTCCTGCGCGACCCGTACTGGCCGCTCCACGCCGCGAAAGACCTCGGCGCGGACGTCGAGTGGCCGGCGCAGTACCGTCGCGCCAGGCCCTGAGGAATCAGGAGACGGCTTCGAGCAGCCGCGCCACGACGTCCGCCGCGCTGTAGGACGTCTCGCCGGCCCGGAGGAAGCGGGCGATGTCCGCGACGTCGTCGCCCGAGGTCACGAGCGTCTTCTCGGCGATTCCGCCGCGCGTCTGCGGGATCCCGACGTCGGCCATGAGGGCGTTGCAGAGGCACTTGCGGCCCTGGGCGTTCTCTTCCCCGCCACCCTTGGCGACGTACTGGGCCACGGGCTCGGACGCGCAGCGGTAGCCCGTCGCGCCGTCTTGCTTGCGGTACGGCTCGCGCAGGTAGCCGAGGTCGCAGATCCGCGTCCGCGCGAGGTACTCGGCCTCGGACGACATCGTGCCCTCGAGCTGGACGACCTTGAACGGGAAGCCCGTGGGCGACGCGACGGGATCCGTGAAGACGCGGGCGCCGCCCGTCCGCGCGAGGGCGACGACGCGCGCCTTCGTCGCGGCGTCGAGGCCCGACTCGTCGCAGTATGCGAACGCGGTTCCGACCTGGATGCCCGCCGCTCCGCTCGCGAGCGCGTCCTCGAGGCCCTCGGCCGTGCCGCGCCCGCCCGCCAGCCAGAACGGCAGCCCCAGCTCGCGCATCTTCCCGAGGTCCACGACGTCGCGCTCGCCGTACACGGGCTCGCCGGCCGCCGAGAGCGCCGGCTTGCCGCGCGGCGGCGCGTTGTGGCCGCCCGCCGTCGGGCCTTCGATGATGAAGCCGTCCACGCGTCCGTTCGCCTTCCGCTGGAGCGTGAGCGCGAGCGTGTTCGACGCGATGATCGGGAGGAACAGGGGCCGCTTCAGCGCCGGCGGCGCGCCTTCGACCCAGTCGGAAGGATTGAAGCGCATGAGCGTGTCGTCCCCCTCGACGGAGCCCGTGATGGCGAGCGGATACTCGGCCGCCTCGTGCAGGACGAAATGGTCGAGGATGCCCGGGACGCGGATCGGGATCCCGGCGCCCATCAGGACGGCCGCGACGCCCGCCAGCATCGCACCGTAGATCGAGGGCAGCACGGGCAGCTGGATCTTCTCGAGGTAGTTGATCCCGACCGGCCCTTCGTGCCCCTCGCGCGCGAGGAAGACCTCGGCGAAGTTCGCGACGATGCACAGCTCCACGAGCTCGCGGGCCGACCCGGTGCGGGCGTACATCGGAATCGCCCTGTAAGGCGCGCCCTCGGGCCGCCCGCCCTCGACGTAGTACTTCGCGAGAACGCGGCCCGCCATCCCGGGGAACGGAAAGGCGGCGATCGCGCGGCGCATGTGGCCGCCCGCGTCGCCGTCCTGCAGACGCCGCGCGAGAATCACGTCGAGCGCCGTTCCCGAGACGACGCCGAGCTGGCCGAGACGCGAAACGGCGTTCGCGAGCGACCAGTTCGAGACGCCGGCGCCCATGCCGCCCTGGATGATCTGCGGAAGTACCGACATAAGGCCTTTCCGGCCTGGAGGTCGGCCGGAGTCAGAATACAACGAAACAGGCGGCCGACCGGAGGATCCGTGGACTTTTCCGAGCCCGAAAACGTGAAAAACCTTCGTCAACTCGTGCGCGACTTCGTCGAGAAGGAGGTCATTCCGCTCGAGCCGAAGTTCCTGAACGAGGGCTGGCATTCCGTGGCGCCCGCGCTCGACGCCGTCCGCCGCCGGGCGCGCGGCACGGGCCTCTTCGCGGCGCACCTTCCCGCGGCGTGGGGCGGCGCCGGCCTCTCGCTCGTGGAGTTCGCGCACATGAGCGAGGAGCTGGGCCGCTCGCCGCTCGGGCACTTCGCCTTCAACGTGCAGGCGCCGGACGTCGGCAACATGGAGCTGCTTCTCGGGCACGGAACGGACGCCCAGAAGGAGCGCTGGCTGCGCCCGCTCGTCGCCGGCGAGATCCGGAGCTGCTTCACGATGACGGAGCCGGAGTTCGCGGGCTCGAACCCCGTCTGGATGGGGACGACCGCGAAGCGGGACGGCGGCGACTGGGTGATCCGCGGCCACAAGTGGTTCGCGTCCTCGGCCGACGGCGCCGCGCTCGCCGTCTGCATGGCCGTCACCGATCCCGACGCCGCGCCCCATCGGCGCGCGAGCCTGATCCTCGTCCCGACGGACACGCCGGGCTTCTCGATCCTCCGGAACATCTCGGTGATGGGCCACCGCGGCGGCGGCTGGGCGAGCCACGCGGAGGTCGGCTACGAAGGCGCGCACGTGCCGATCGGCAACCTCCTCGGGGGCGAGGGCGACGGCTTCGCGCTCGCGCAGGAGCGGCTCGGCCCGGGGCGCATCCACCACGCGATGCGCTGGATCGGCGTCTGCGAGCGCGCGCTCGAGATCATGTGCCGCCACGCCGCCACGCGCGAGATCGCACCGGGAACGCCGCTCGGGACCCGGCAGCTCGTCGAGGCCGCCGTGGCGGAGAGCCGCGCGGACATCCACGCCGCGCGCCTCGTCGTCCTCCATGCCGCATGGCTTCTCGAGAAGAGCGGCGCGAAAGCGGCGCGCGAGGAGATCTCCCTCGTCAAATTCACCGCCGCGCGCGCGCTTCAGCGCGTCCTCGACCGCGCCCTGCAGACGCTCGGCGGCCTCGGAATGACGGACGACACGCCTCTCGCGTTCTGGTACGCGCACGAGCGCGCCGCGCGCATCTACGACGGGCCGGACGAAGTCCACCTCTCCTTTGTCGGGCGGCACACGCTGCGCCGCTTCGGGCTTCCGGCTCGATGACGGCGGGCCCCGGCCTCGACGCTCCCGGCGACGTCCGAAGAGAGGACGCTTTCGATGAAGGCGCCCTCGCGGACTTCATCGCACGCGCGTTTCCGGGAACCGGCGGCGCGTCGACCGTCTCCGTTTCGCAGTTCGGCGCCGGCCACTCGAACCTGACCTACCTCGTCGCGGTCGGCGGCCGCGAGATGGTCCTGCGGCGCGCGCCGCGCGGCGCCGACGTGAAATCCGCACACGACATGCGCCGCGAGTTCGACGTCCTGTCCGCCCTCGCGCCCCTTTATTCGAAGGCTCCGAAGGCCTTCGCATTCTGCGAAGAAGCCGGAGTCATCGGCGCGCCCTTCTACCTGATGGAGCGCGTGAAGGGCGTGATCCTGCGGGACCAGCGGCCCCCGGCCGGCGTCGATCTGCCGCCGCCGCGGATGCGCGCGCTCTCCGAGGCTCTCGTCGACGAGCTCGCCGCGCTGCATGCGCTGGACGTCTCGTCCGGACCTCTCGCGGCCCTCGGAAAGCCCGAGGGCTACGCCGTCCGGCAGGTCTCCGGCTGGACCCAGCGCTGGATCCGCGCGAAGACCGAGGACGTCCCCGCGCTCGACACGGCCGCCGCGTGGCTCGCCGGTCGCGTTCCAGCCGCTTCGCGCCCCGCCCTCGTCCACAACGACTTCAAGTACGACAACCTCGTCCTGGACGCAGAGGACCCGGCGCGGATCGTCGCCGTGCTCGACTGGGAGATGGCGACGCTCGGCGACCCCGTGCTCGACGTGGGCACGACGCTCGGCTACTGGATCGACCCCGACGACGCGCCCGAGGTCCGGGCGCTGCCGTTCGGACCGACGCTGATCCCGGGGAACCTCTCGCGCGAGGAGGTCGCCGCCCGATGGATGGAGCGGACGGGGCGTCCCGACGCAGACGTCCTCTTCGCCTACGTTTTCGGCCTCTTCAAGATCGCCGTCATCGCCCAGCAGATCTACAAGCGGTATGCGCTCGGCCACTCGCGGGACCCGCGCTTCGCCGCGCTGATCCACGGCGTGCGGATCCTCGGCCGGCAGGCCGCGCGGGCCCTCGAACGTGGCCGGATTTCCTGACGCATTGAGTTGACGCGACGCGTAATCCGCCCTATATTGGGGGTGGCTGAGGAGGTGCTCGATGAGCCCAGCTGAACAGCCGAGCCCCGCCCTCCCGGCGAGGGGCTCAGGCTCGGACATCCGGCCGGACGGCCATCACACATGCAAACGCTGCCCGGTGTGCGCGTCGGAGACCTGCAGGACCCTGCAGGACCTCGGGATGTACTGCGAAACCCAGTGCGCCGCGACCGAAGCGCGCGCTGCCGAGAGGGAAGCCAGGCGCGGCACCGCCGCCGCCTGACCGCCCGCGATTCAGCGGCTTCCGAGCACTTTGTAGAAGGCGGCCTTCTTCGTGCGGGTCGCATAGGCGAGAGGCGTCTCGCCGCCGCGGACCTCGTCCAGCGGCGCACCGGCTTTCACGAGCGTCTTCGCCATCTCGACGTCGTTCACCCACACGCACGCCCAGAGGCATCCGCTCGGATCGGCGCCCATGTCGAGCAGGACCCTGACGAGCCCGGGGTTCCGGCCCCACGCGACCGCGTACCAGAGAGGCGTCGCCTTGAAGCTCCCGCCTTCGTCGGGGATGTCGTGAATCGCGTTCGGATTCGCGCCCGCCTTCAGGAGAGCCTTCGCCACGCGGAGGGAATTCGCGACGTCGCGCCCGTCCTTCGGCCCGTTCGTGCGCGCGCAACGGTGCAGCGCCGTCCGCCCGCGCTCGTCCACGACGCGCGCGAGGCCCCGGTCCTCGCGCAGGCCGGCGGTCACCGTCTCGACGTCCCAGTGGGCCGCGGCGTCGAAGAACTTTTTCCGGTTCACCCGGGGGGAGGATACCCCGGTTCTGCGACTTCGTCTCAGCCGAGGAGGGCCGTGACGACCCGGTTCGCGACGAACGCGCCGGAATACGCGAGAAGGGTCATGTACGCGAACTGGACGGCCGGCCACCTCCAGCCGCCCGTTTCGCGGCGCACGACGGCCACCGTCGACAGGCACTGCATCGCGAACGCGAAGAAGACGAGCAGCGCGACCGCGCCGCCCGGCGTCAGGTCGTGGCGCAGCGCCGCCTGAAGGCCCGCCGTGCCCGAGCCGGCGTCCATTCCGTAGAGCGTGCCGAGCGTCCCGACGATGACCTCGCGCGCCGCGAGCGACGTCACGAGGCCGATCGCGATCTTCCAGTCGAACCCCAGAGGCCTCACGAGGGGCTCGAGCGCGCGGCCGAGCGTCCCCGCGACGCTGCTGGCGATCTCGGGCATCTGCCCGGCCGAGAGCGGGAGGTGCGCGAGCACCCAGAGGACGATCGCGACGCCGAGGATCACCGTCCCCGCGCGGCGCAGGAAAATCTTCGCCCGGTCGAACATCCGGATCCCGATCTGGCGCAGCGTCGGGCGGCGGTAGGGCGGCATCTCGAGGAGGAACGGCGAGCCGTCGCTCTTGAGGACCGACGACTTCAGGAGGCGCGCGGTGCCGAACGCGGCGAGGAACCCGAGGACGTAAAGGCCGAGCATCGCGGCCGCGCGCGTCCCGAGGAGCGGCCCGACGACGGGCTTCTCCGGGATGAAGGCCGCGATGATGAGCGTGTAGACGGGCAGGCGCGCCGAGCACGTCATGAACGGCGCGATGAGGATCGTCGCGATGCGGTCGCGCTTGTTCTCGATCGTCCGCGACGCGAGGACGGCCGGGACCGCGCAGGCATACGCGGAGAGCAGCGGCAGGAAGGATTTTCCCTGCAGGCCGGCCTTGCGCATCGTCCGGTCGGCGATCAGCGCCGCGCGCGCGAGGTAGCCCGAGTCCTCGAGGAGCCCGATGAAGAGAAAAAGGATCAGGATCTGCGGCAGGAACACGAGGACGGACCCGACGCCGCCCCACACGCCTTCGACGACGAGGCTCCGGAACGCCCCGGCGGGCAGGAGCGCGCCCACCCAGGCGCCGGAGGCGCGCACGCCGGCATCCACGAGGTCCATGAGGGGGCGGGCCGCCGAGAAGATCATCTGGAAGACCGCGACGACGACCGCGAGAAAGATGAGCGGCCCCGCGACGGGGTGCAGGAACACGGCGTCGAGACGGCGCGTCCAGAGCGGCGGCGCGGGCGCGGCGTAGCCGGCCTGGTCGCCCACGCGGACCGCCCACTGCCGGCACTTCGGAATGTCGGCGAGCGTGGGCAGGTCCATCGCGCGCGGCACGCCGACGGCGCCGTTCAGGAAGTCGTAGACCGTCTGGATGCCCTCGCCTTTGGCCGCGCTCACGAGCGCGACGGGCGCGCCGAGCTGCTCGGCGAGCGCCGCGGGGTCCACGGAGCCTCCGCGCGCCTCGAGCTCGTCGGCCATGTTCAGGACGACGAGCGTCGGGAGGCCGAGGGCGAGGACCGGCGCCGCGAGAACCAGGTGGCGCTTGAGGTTCGTCGAGTCGAGGATCAGGAGAATCGCGTCGGGTTTCTGCTGCCCCGCCATCTCTCCCGCGAGGACGTCGCGCGTGACGCGTTCGTCCTCCGAGCGAGGCGTCAGGCTGTAGACGCCCGGCAGGTCGATCAGGACGACCTCGGTGTCGCCGTCGAGGCGCGCACGCCCGCGCCGCTCCTCGACCGTGACGCCCGGGTAGTTCGCGACCTTCTGCCTGAGGCCCGTGAGCCGGTTGAAGAGAGTCGACTTGCCGGAGTTCGGCGGGCCGACGAGGCCGACGAGCCGGGGGTGGGGGTGGCCGTGGACGGGAACGGGCAGCGCCGCGACCGGGCAGCCGTCGCAGTGGGAAGCGGCGCTCAACGCCCTTCCTCCGCCGCGAGGACGATGGAAGAGGCTTCGACGCGGATGTGCCGCGCCGTGTCCCGGCGCAGCGCGAACTCGGTTCCCTCGACACGGTAGACGCGCGGGTCCCCGCCGGGCGCGCTCCGTGCAGCCACGATCACGCTGCCGGGCAGAAACCCGAGCTCCATGAGGCGTTGGGCGTCCCCCTCGGGCAGGTCGAGGGCGGTCAGAACGCCGCTCTGCCCCGGCACGAGGTCGGCCAGGGTCGCGGTGGCTGCTGAGAGGGCAACGAGCATCGGGCGGTCTTTCTTGTTGAGACTAAGTCTCATCTCTGAACATTATGCTCCACCTTTCTTGAGACTGCATCCATGATGCAAATGATTCAGCCGCGACGGGTTCGGCTCGCGCCCATTCGCTCGGCGGCGCGCAGCGCCTCGAACACGCCGAAGCCCGCCACGGCGGCGAGCACGGCGACGCCGAGCTCGAAGCCCGACAGCGGCGCGAAGCGGAGAAGATTCCGGAGAGGTGCGATGGCGAGGCACGCGGCGAGCGCGGCCACCGCCCCGGCGGCGATCCAGCGAACCGCGGGATTCGGAACGCGCAGCGCCGTGAGCGTGCCGCTGGCGGACGCCCGGTTCGTCGCGATGAGCGCGAGATTCAGAAGGACGAGCGTCGTGAACCCGGCCGCTCGCGCCGCTTCGGGTCCCGAGCCTCCCCCGTGCACGAACGCGACGACGCCGAGGACCAGTGCGAGCGCGACGAGCCCGTCGAGGAGCGCGCGGACCACCGTGCGCCGAGGCAGGAGCGGTTCTTTCGGGTCGCGCGGAGGGCGGTCCATGAGGCCCGGCTCGTCCGGCTCCGCCTCGAACGCGACCGAGCAGGCGGGGTCGATCACGAGCTCGAGGAAGACGATGTGCACCGGGAGAAGGACGAGCGGCCAGCCGAGGAGGACCGGCACGAGCGAGACGCCCGCGATCGGCACGTGCATCGCGAGAACGTACGCCATCGCCTTGCGGATGTTCGCGAAGATGCGCCGTCCGAGACGGACGGCCCCCACGATGGAGGCGTAGTCGTCGTCGAGGAGGACGAGCGCCGCCGCCTCGCGCGCGACGTCGGTGCCGCGCCCCCCCATCGCGATCCCGATCTGCGCCGCGCGCAGCGCGGGCGCGTCGTTCACGCCGTCGCCCGTCATCGCGACGACGCCCCCCGCGGCCTGGAACGCGCGCACGAGCCGCAGCTTCTGCTCGGGCAGGACCCGGGCGAAGACGTGCGCCGTGGCGACGCGCGCCGCGAGCGCCGCGTCGCCCAAAGCCTCCAGGTCGGGGCCGGTCAGGACGTCTCCCGCCGGGAGCCCCGCCTGGGTCGCGATCGTGCGCGCCGTGCCCGCGTAGTCGCCTGTGATCATCACCGTCCTCACGCCGGCCCGGTCGCACTCCGCGACGGCCTCGGGGACCCCCGCGCGGAGGGGATCGGCGAGCCCCACGAGGCCGAGCCATTCGAAGTCGAGGTCGTGCTGCCCGGCCGGGAGCGGCCCCGGCGGGACTTCCGCGCGCGCGACACCGAGCACCCGCAGCCCGTCGTCGGCGAGCGCCCCGGTGCGTGCCGCGAGAACCGCCGTGCGCTCCGGTCCGAGGTGGCAGAGATCCGCGACCGCCTCCGGCGCCCCCTTGGTCGCGACGACGCGCGCGCCGCCGCCGGGGCGCGCCCACACGTGGGTCATCGCGAGGAGCTCGTGCGTGAGCGGGTACTCGTGCACGAGCGCGAAATCTTCGTGGAGATGCTCGGTCCCCGCGAGGGAATCCCGGGCGAGCGCGGCGACGGCCTGCTCCATCGGGTCGAACGGCTTCTGCCGGCTCGCGAGCAGCGCGTGCTCCACGAGCGCGTGGACCTCTTCCGGAAGCGCGCCGTCCGCCGGCCTCCACGTGGCGCCGTCGACCGCGAGGGCGGCCACCCGCATGCGGTTCTCCGTCAGCGTCCCCGTCTTGTCCACCGCGAGAACCGTCGCGGCGCCGAGCGCCTCGATCGCGGACGCGCGCCGCGCGAGCACGCGGCGATGCGAGAGCCGCCAGGCGCCGAGCGCGAGGAAGACCGTGAGGATGACGGGAAACTCCTCGGGCAGGAGGGCGATCGCGAGCGCGAGCCCCGCGAGGAGGCCCTCGAGAGGGTTCCCGCGCGCCAGTCCCCACGCCGCCGCCACGGCAAGGCAGAGGACGACGCCCGCGATGGCGAGCACGCGCACCCAGCGCGCCGTCTCGCGCTGGAGGGACGTCTTCTGTGTCTCGATCGTGACGAGGGCGCGGCCGATGCGGCCCATCTCCGTGCGCGCGCCCGTGGCGTGGACCAGGCACACCCCGCTCCCGCGGACCGCGAGCGTGCCGGACCACACGAACGGCAGGTCCTCGCCGCCGGGGCGCGGAGGCGCCACACCCTCGCCGCCCGCGCGCTTCCTCACGGGAGCGGACTCCCCGGTCAGGAGCGACTCGTCCACCGAGAGCGACGACGCGTGGAGGAGGCGCGCGTCGGCCGGGACGCGGTCGCCCTCCGCGATCACGACGACGTCGCCGGCGACGACCTCGCCCCCGGGGATGCGCTGCTCGCGTCCGCCGCGCACGACGAGGGCGCGCGGGCTCGCGAGGTCGCGCAGCGCGTCGAGAGCCCGCTCGGTCTTGCCCGCCTGCCAGAGCGAGAGGCCGACGACGGCGCAGACGGAGGCGACGAGGACGAGAGCTTCCTCGCGATCCCCGAGCAGCAGGTACACGAGGGCGCACGCCGCGAGCAGGAAGATCATCGGCTCGCGGAGGATCTCGAAAAGGAGCGCCAGGAGGCCGCGACGCCGCGCGGACGGCAGCTCGTTCGGGCCGTCCCGGGCGAGACGCTCCGCCGCCTCGGCGTCCGTCAGCCCTGCGGCGACCGCCTGCAACGCTGCCTCCACCGCCCCTCCGCTCAAGCCATGTTCAGGAGCGTCGACTTGCCGCCCCCGGACGGGCCGAGGAGGACGAGAAACTCCCCCCTCCGGATCTCGACGTCCGTGGCGCGAAGCGCATGCACTTCCACGTCCCCGGTCCTGTAGACCTTGGTGAGGGCTCGCGCGCGCAGAACCGGTGCCTCGACCACCTGAATCAAGGTGAGGCTCCGGCGGAATCAGCGTCTGTAGTGCCGACGCATCAGGCGCCCGCCCGCCACCCGCGCTAGCATGTGTCGGAATGGCGACCGCTCTGACGCTCCTCGTGCCCGTGGATTTCTCCCCCGCGTCCCTCAAGGCGCTCCGCGAAGCGGGCCGGCTCGCGGACGCCATGGTCGCGTCCCTGACGCTCCTTCACGTGCGCCCGATCTCCGACGTGATGGCCGCGATCGCCGAAGGCCGCGAGGACCTGATCAAGGGCAATTCGCGCGCGCTCGCGGCGGCGCTCAAGCGCCACTACGCCGACCGGCTCGCGGCCCTCGCGGCGCGTTCGGGCGCCGTCGAAGCGCGCCTCGCGACGGGCCGGGCCAGCCGCGAGATCCTGAAGGCCGCACGGGGGTTCGACCTCGTCGTCATGGGCCGCACGGGCAAGGGCGGGGTCGCCGGCCTCCTGGGCGGCACGACCGGGAAGGTCCTTTCGGGAAGCTCCGTCCCCGTCGTCGTCGTCCCCGCCTGAGCAGGCGCCTGACCTCCCCCTCGCGTAGACTGCGTCTCAACACACGGGTCGGCCTCTCGAGGAGGTGGCGCATGTTCGCTTCCGCCGTTCGACGCACACGCCTGAGCGCCGCGTTCGTCGCGGTTCTGGCCGCGGCCCCTGCGGCCCTCGCGCAGAAGCCCGCACGGACGCCGGCTCCCCCGCCGCGCGTGCGCGTCGAGATCGGCGCCTGCGAGGAAGCGCTCTGGGCGAACATGCCGGGCGGGATGAGCTCCAGCGTCGAGCTCGCAAACGCCGGCACGACTCCCGAATGCGCCGCGCTCGCGCTCGGGACGACGAAGCAGGCGCTCACGTCCTCGGCGATCGTGCGCGCGGCGGCGAAGAGCGCCTCGCTCACGGTGGAGCTCCTCTCCAAGCTCAACCCCTGGGGTCTCACGGGCGACGCCGCGATGAAGGTCCTGCAGGCCGCCCTCGAGTCCGGCGGAACGGCGGACGGGTTCAAGTCCCAGCTCGGCGAGAAGGCGATGGAGCAGGGCTCCGGCCTCCTCGGCGAGATCGCCGGTGGCGCCGGCAAGGGCTCGCGCGAGGTCGAGGAGCGGCTCCTCCAGGAGTTCGGCGAGGCGGCCTTCAACGCCCTCCGCGGGACCGAGACGGTCGAGACGCACAGCGACCGCTTCCGGATGAGCGTGTGCGACGGGGAGTTCACGGTCACCGTCACGGCCTCCTTCCTCGAGGCCCGGGGCGAGGTGCGCATCGTGTCGAACGGCGACTGCAAGTGCTCGCCGTTCGCGGGCGGCGTCCGCATCGGGGCGTTCGCCGTCGTCGGCGTGGCGCCGCTCACGTTCGGCAACCTTCGAAAGCAGGGAGACGACTGGGTCCTCACGTGCACGCTCGGCGGCCCGCACTACGACGTGTGGGCGCCCTGCTGCCAGGTCCGCGACGACCACTGGGTCTCGCCGCGCGAGACGCCGGTCCCGGCGGCCGTCCCCGTCCCCGAGCCGACCCCCACGGCGGCCGAGCGCAAGCGCGCCGCGGACCGGGCGAACGTCTCCCGCCGCTGCGACCCCGACGGCCGCCTTGCGTCGGAGATCTTCCGGCTCGGCATCCGCTTCGACTGGAAGCGGGCCGACGGCGCCCCGGAGAACGTCCAGCGCGCCGCGCGGGAGGAGCTCACGCGCGCCCAGAAACCCCTCTGCGATTGCCTGAACGCGATGCGGGCCGATCCGTCGCTCCGCGGCGACCGCGGGCTCATGGACGTGATCGACGAGATGCTGAGGGATGTCTGCTCGCCCCCGGCAGAGGTGACGCCGAAGCCCACGCCCGCGCCGCAGATCGCGCCGCCGCCGTGCTCGGCCGAGCGCGACGCCTACGAGGGCGCGCGGACGCGCTGGTCGAACAACCCCGACAACGCCGAGGCCACGCTCTCGATGGTGCGCATGCGCGAGGGGTTCTGCGCGTGCCTGAAGAGGCAGCACGGCGGAAAGCTCCCGCCCGACCTCGAGGCCTTCTGCAATCCGAAGGTCACTCGCAACGGCGCGTCGGCGCCGGTCCTTGCGGCGGTCCCTCCCGCCACGCCCGCGTCTCCACAGACGGCCGCGGGGCCGCCGCGCTTCACCGCCCCCCCGACGTGCGGCGCGGGCGAGACCCTGAAGATCGCCGGGACGTTCGACGGCGACGCGGGCAACACCCGGGTGAGCGTCGGCGGCCAGCCGGCGCGCGTCGTGACCGAGAGCCCGCGCGACTGCGTCACGCAGGCACCCGCCGGGCTCTCGACCGGGCCCGTCGAGATCCTCGTGACGGAGGGCGGGCGGACGACGCGCCTGAGGTCCGCGGCCATCCGGCTCCGGATGAGCGCCGACCAGCGGGACCTCCTCCGGGGCCAGTCCACGAAGTTCCACGTCGTCGTCGAGGGTCTGAACGGCATCCCGGACTCCGCGTGGAACGGCGGGCCGGATCCGCAGTTCCTGGACCTCGCCGCCCTCGAGCGAGCGGCGCCCGGCACGCGGATCCCGGGCCGGAACGAGCCGGGCCACGTCCTCCTGACGATCGAGAACGCCTCGCGGGACACGGTCACGTTCGCGAAGGGCGCGGGCGATGTCATTCGCCTCGTGATCCGGAGGAGCGACGTCTCGGCGCAGGGCACGTACGCGTACCACGGCGTCATCCAGTCGCTCCAGGACGGGCGCTTCAACATCAAAGGGGCGGTCTTCGCGCTCGTCGCTCCCGCGGCCGGAGAACCGTCGCCCTGAGGCCTTCCGGGGCCGCCGCTGAGAACCATTCGCGCGCCGAGGCGTAGAATTGGAGGTCTTATGGCACTCAAGCCGACCGGCTCCGCCACCATCTCCTTCGGGCTCGTCTCGATCCCGGTGAACCTCCACTCGGCGAGCGAGTCGAAGGCGGCCATCTCCTTCAACATGCTCCACGAAACCGACCATGCGCGCGTCAAGCAGCAGCTCGTGTGCACGAAGGACGGCGAGATCGTGGAGCGCGACAAGATCGTGAAGGGCTACGAGTTCGAAAAGGGCCAGTACGTCGTCTTCACGCCCGCGGAGCTCAAGGCCCTCGACGAGCAGGCGAACCAGGTCATCGAGATCACGGAGTTCGTCCCGCTCGCGAAGATCGACCCGGTCTATTTCGACAAGGGCTACTACCTCTCTCCCGGCAAGGGCGGCGACAAGGCCTACCGCCTCCTGTCCCGGGCGATGACGCAGACGGGCCGGTGCGGCCTCGCGAAGTACGCGGCGCGCGGCAAGCAGTATCTCGTCGTCGTTCGGCCCGTGACGGGTCACGAGGGCGGCCTCCTGATGCAGCAGCTCAGCTACGCCGACGAGATCCGCTCCTTCACGGACGTCGAGGTGCCCGCCGGCGACGTCAACGAGGCCGAGCTGAAGCTCGCGATCATGCTCACGGACCAGATCGCGACCGACGAGTTCCACCCCGAGAACTACAAGGACGAGGTCAAGGAGCGCGTCGAGGGGCTCATCAAGCGGAAGATCGCCGGCCAGGAGATCTCCGAGGCCGAGGCGCCCGCGCCGAAGACGCACGTCATCGACCTCATGGAGGCCCTGAAGGCGAGCCTCGCCGCGCGCACCGGCAAGAAGGGCGCGGCCCGCGCCGCGGACGTCCCCGCCAAGCCCGAGCGCAAGCCCGCGACCCGCGCCGACGCGACGCGCGGCGAGACGCGGACGAAGCTGCGGGCGGTCGGGAACGGCAGAAGGAAAGGCTAGAGACGGGTTCGAAAGCTCCCCCCGTCTTACCTTCTAAGCAAATCTCTTTCTTTTTCTCTTCCTCTTTCGCTTTTCTTCCAAGCAGATCTTCTATTCTTTCTTCGTGAAGGGATATTCGGCCCGCGATGCGGCCAGCATGCTCGGCGTCACGCTCGCGCGCGTTCTCACGTGGGCCGGCTGGCTCGGGCTCGATCCTTCCGCGGACCTGCGCCTCTCGTTCCAGGACCTCGTCCTCCTGCGCACCGCCAAGGGCCTCGCCGAGGCGAACGTCCCCGCCGCGACCGTGCGCCGCTCTCTCAAGCGCCTGCGCGCGCAGCTCCCCGACGGCCGCCCGATCACGGGCGTGAGGATCGCGGCCGACGGGAGGCGCGTCGTCGCGCGGGACGGCGCGTCCGTGTGGAACCCCGAGTCCGGACAGGCTCTCTTCGACTTTGCGGTCGCCGAGGTCGCGACCGCCGCGGCGCCCCACGCGCGCAAGGCTGCCGAGGCGGCGCGCAAGGAGGGCGCGAAGCTCTCCGCCGCCGACTGGTACCGGCTCGGCTGCGACGTGGAGGCCTCCTCTCCCGCCGACGCCCGCGACGCGTATCGCCGCGCCGTCGAGCTGGAGCCCCACCACGCGGACGCGCACGTGAACCTCGGGCGGCTCCTGCACGAGGACGGCAAGACGGGCGCGGCCGAGGTGCACTACCGCATCGCCCTGACCGCGAACCCGAAACACGCCGCCGCGGCGTTCAACCTCGGCGTCGCGCTCGAGGACCGCGGCAAGCTGCGCGAGGCCGCGCAGGCGTACGAGCGCGCGCTCGCGAGCGATCCCGACTTCCTCGACGCGCACTACAACCTCGGGCTCCTCTACGAGAAGCTCGGCAAGCCCGCGGCCGCCATCCGCCATCTCTCGGCGTACAAGCAGGCGCTGGACGGGCTCTGAGGTCCTAGCCGGCGCGCCGCGGGCCGAACACGGAGAGCGTCAGGAAGACCACGACGAAGAGGACGGCGACGTTCGTCCCGAACTCGAGGCCGAGAGCCGTCCAGCCCGGGATCGCGACCTTCAAACCGATCAGGATCATGAGCCGGCGCATGAAGAGCCCGGGCAGGTAGAAGAACCACTGCAGGTTCGGAATCGCGAACCCGAGGCAGCTCAGGAAGAACGCGAGCCCGAACGCGGCCATCGCGCGCACGGCAGCCGTCATGACGCGCATTCTCCCCCGGGGCTGCATCGTCGGCGACGGAGCTTGACGAACCCCTTGCGGGCAAGTACTTTCAGCCCGCCACGGCGCCCTCGAGCGGGTGTAGTTCAGTGGTAGAACGCCAGCTTCCCAAGCTGGATGTCGTGGGTTCAAGCCCCATCACCCGCTCCACGTTTACCGGCCCGCCGCCGGCGGCTCTCAGCGGAAGTAGCCGTTCACGTCGACGATCAGGTCGAAGCTGCCGGCCGAGGTGTTCTGGACCTTGACCGTGCCGGAGCCGTCCAGCGCGAGCTGCAGGATCGCGTTGTTCGCGCGCGTCCTCCCCACCAGAAGGATTCCGGTGTTCGTGCCGGTGCGCGCGCCGTCGCCGCGGTAGATCGACACGGCGCCCGAGGCCGTGACGTTCGTCGCCGTGACGTTCACCGAGATCGACTTCGCGTCCGCGGGGATGCCGCAGGACGACGCGGCCACGTTGAAGGAGCGGTCGGGCGCGCCCGCGGGCTGGATCGCCGGCCCCCCGAGCGGCCCCGCGGCGTTTCGGGTGTCGAGCACGCGGCACGGGGAGAGCGTCGAGAGCGGGTACGGTCCGCCCGAGCCCGGAGGCAGGCCCACGACGACGGTGACGGGGGCGCTCGCCCCCGACAGGCCCGTGCTGGTGTCGGTCGCGGTGCACGTCGCCGTGTACGAACCTGCCGCTCCGAACGTGTGGAAGATGGGCGAGAAGCTGCCCGTCGCTCCGTCCGAAATCGCCCACGAAATCGTGTAGTTCCCGGAGCCGCCGGCCGCCGTGCAGGTCAGCCGCACGTTGTCGACGAACGTCGCGGGATTCGGCAGCGCCGACGCCGTCGCGGTCGGAGGCAGCGGCCTCGGTGCGATGACCGCCGCGCCCGGATACGTGTAGGCGGTGCCGTTGCGCGTCAGCACGATGTCGTACGTCCCGGCGGTGTCGTAGGAGTACGCGATCCCGTTGCCGTTTGCCGTCGACGGGGTGGCGCCCGGGAAATTCCAGCTCAACGTCCCGCTGAAGTCCTCGACGCCGTTCACGTAGGAATACGCGATGAGCGCGTCCCCGGCCTTCGCGCGCACACTGTTCTCGATGCAGAACGGGCCGGGCGGGCAAGGGTCCTGGCCCTTGACCCAGATGTGCAGGCTCGGCCTCGGCGCGGCGAGCGTCACCGCGATGCCGGCCACGCCGGCCGGGTCGGGCCAATACGTGGTCCCGCCCGTGAAGTCGACCCGGACCCTGAAGAGGTAGTTTCCCGGTGTCCCCGGCGTCGTGATCGCGGCGCTCGTGGAGGGCGTGCCGCTCGTCGGCGGATCCGTCATCCCGACGAGACTCGTGTAGGCGGATGCGCACGTCGACTGGCCATCCGGAATCGCGCAGAGGCTGTAGAAGTAGGCGCCGGCGATGCCCGATCCGTGCTGCGAGCTGTTCTGGATCGCGAGGGACGAGCTCACGTACGCCGCGACCGGCCCCGTCGCGCTGCCGTTCACGAGGAACGCCGGCGCGAAATCGGTGATCGTGTACGTGCCCATCGCCGAGGTGCCGGCGTAGTCGGGCGTCGCGAACCCGCCGGCGTACGTCGCGGTGAGCCAGTAGTAGTACGTGCCCTTCGTGTCGAGCGTCGGCACGCAGGTCGGACCGCCGCAGGTCGTCTTCTGCGCCAGCGTCGACGGGGTCGCCCCGAAGTACCACTTGTAGCCCGTCGGATGCCCGTCCGACGCGCTCACGAGGGGCTGTCCGGAAAACAGCTGAGTCGCCGCGACGCGCGCGGCGGGGACGAGCCAGTTCACGGTGAAGACCGCCGTGTTCGCGCTGCCGTGGACGTTCGTGGCCTCGAGGGCGATCTTGAGTGGTCGGGGCGGCGAGGCCGGCGTCTCGGCGCCCGTGAAATCCGGGCCTCCGGCCGCGGAGTTCGTCCGGACGGAGCTCCAGCAGCCGGCGCCGCTCGCGGGAACGCCGCCCGCCTGCGGGTCGCACGGCCCGACGAGCGTCACCTGCGCGGGCGGAGTCGGCGGGTTGCCGAACTGCCCGTTGTCGAGGTTCCGGATCCGCGGCTGCGTGCCGGCGTCCTCAACGGCGTTTCCGTCGTGAAAGTCGAAGTCGAACCTCCAGTCCGAGAGGGGCTTGATGGCCGGGATCGGCAGAACCGTGGGGACGACGGTCAGCGTATCGCCGAGGTACGCCGTGCCTCCCTCCGCGAGCACGGTGCCCGCGCTCGCGTTCGTGACGTCGAGGAGGGACGTCGCCGGCGCGTTCGGAACCTGGCAGGTCATGGGGATCATCCATGCGTCGCCGGAAGCCGCATAGCCGTAGAGCTGGTACCCGCCGCCGTCCAGGAACGCCATCTGCGATCCCACGCTGAAGTTCGGGTTCTGAACGACCTGCCCGGCCGCGAGCGGCCACGTCCCGACGGTCGTCGAGAACAGCACGAACTGATAGCTCGGCTGGCGGCGGTTCGACCACATGAGGACGAACAACGAGCCGTTCTTCGAGACGAGCGACGAAGCCGTGCCCACGTTCACCCACTTCTCGCCCGGGGCCGATGGAACCCGGAAGACCGGCCCGGAGGACACGGGCGCAGAGAGGTTGCCGCCTCCGTCGCGCGTGACCGACACGAGGCCGTAGCTCGGCGCGTCCTCGCCGGCCAGCGGGCCGAGCGCGACGAGGAGCCACAGCTTGCTGGAGTTCGCCGGGTCGACCGCGCCCGAAACGAATTGCGGCGTCCGCCCCCCGAAGTCAGGCACCGCCGCGTTCGTGAACTGCAGCTTCTTGTAGCTGGCCGTGATGTTTCCCGCGGGCCCGGGGTTCGAGGCGTCGATGACCTGGATCGCGTTCCCCGCGATGTAGTAGAGGAATCCGCCCGCGAGGCCGAGCCCGGTTCCGGCCGGCCAGCTCGTCGCTTCGTAGGCGAGGTTGAGGGAACCCAGCGACGACGGCAGGCTCGTGACGTCGGCCGCGAAGCCCGACGAGGTGCCGAGAATCGAGTACACGATGTAACGCGCGCCGACCTGATGGACGACCGTGCCGGAATTCCGCGAGCCGCCGAAGTCGCCCCACATGCCGTACCCGTTTCCGCCGTCGGGCCGGCCGACGAGCGTGTGCCAGTTGGGCTCCGCCGGGCCGTTCACCGAGAACGCGGAGCGCTGGCCGTCCGGCGAGACCGCGACGGTCTGGATGTAGCTCTGTCCGTCGCCGTGCTGCGGAATCTGATTCGGAGCGTCGAATCTCATGTCGCCCCAGCGGATGGCCGTCGGGCTCGCCGGATTCGTGAGGTCGAGGACCGAGTAGCCGAACGACTCCTGCAGCAGGAGGCGCCACGGTCCCCCGGCGCCCGCGCGGAAGAGCGAAAGACTGTTGTTGTAGGCCGGAGAAAGAAGGATGGGCCGCGGCACGCCCGGAGGATGCGGCTCGAAATCGAGGGGCGCGGACATCGTGCACTGCGCCTCGAGCCTCGGAGAAAACAGAACGGCCGAAAAAAGAGCGAGTGCGGCCCCCGTACACCGGATGAACGGGAAGCGGACGCCGGCCCTTTTCATGACTCTCTGCTGCCCGTCGTTTAGCAGGGTTTGTGCCATCTTCCTGGACACGCGCCACCGTGGCCGTCCCGTGTCCTGCCTCACGCGCCGGAGCCCGATCGCGTGGCCGGGCGACGCGATTTGTCGGCCCGGGCGCTGCAACGCCGCCATTCCGCGGCAGCTTCGAGCAGGCCCGGCGGAGACAATCTTGCGACTGCGTCTCATGTTCGGTGACCCCTGTCATCGCCGGACGGCGGCGCGAACTCCAGACTCCGACGCCGGGAGGACAGATGACATGAGAGCGACCAGGTCGATGCTGGCTTTCTTCGCGCTGACTCTTCTGGCGGTGACGCCCGGGGGCGCACGCGCCCAGACCTTCGCAACGGTCCTGACCGGCGCCGCCGAGTTTCCCGCGGCCTCCGGTTCACCCGACGGAAGCGGCCTCGCCGCGATCACGGTCAAGGGAACGACGATCACGTTCTCGATTTCCGTCAAGGGAATCAGCGCCCCGACCCTCGCCCACATCCACAAGGGGGCAGCCGGCGCGTCGGGCGGCGTCGTTTTCGACTTCCACGCGCCGGTGTTCACGAACGGGTTTGCGACAGGCTCGACGACGGGAACGGCGAGCGACGTGGACGACCTGCTGTCCAACCCGTCCTCCTACTACGTCAACGTGCACACGGCCGAATTTCCGGCTGGAGCGGTGCGCGGCCAGCTCGGCCCGGCCACGCAGCCGACGGCCTCCTTCGTGACGGCCCTCTCAGGAGCGGGAGAGGCGCCGGCCTCCGGCGCCCCGGACGGCGGCGGCGTCGCGCAAGTGGCGATCAGCGGGACCACCGTCACGTATACGCTCATCGTTCACGGCCTCGCCTCCACGCCCAGCGCGGCACACATCCACCGCGGCCAGCTGGGCAGCTCCGGCGGAGTCGTCGTTCCGTTCACCGCGCCCTTCGTTTCGGGCGTCTCGAGCGGATTCACCGCGATATCCGCTGCGCTCGCGAGCGAGATTCTCTCGAATCCGGCGGGCTTCTACGTCAACGTCCACACGGCCGAGTTTCCCGGCGGCGCGGTGCGGGGAGTCCTGAACGCCTCGAGCCCGTCGACGACCTACTTCCCCACCGTCGTCAAGGCAGGGGGCGTCAACGGAACGTCGTTCGTGTCGGACCTCAGGATCGTGAACGTCACGGCGACCGCGGCAAACGTCGTCGTCGACTTCTTCGGAGCCGCGGCCTCCGCCGCCGGCCCCGTGGCCACGACGACGGTGCGTGTCGGGCCCGCATCCCAGGCCTCCTACAACGACGCCCTCGGCTCTCTCTTCGGCGTGTCCGGGGTCGGAAGCCTCCGGCTGAAGTCGGACGTGCCCGTCGTCTTCTCGTCCCGCGTCCTCAACGACCTGCGCTCGGTGGACGGCGGAACCAACGGCCTGCTCGTCCCCGCGGCCGTCCTCGCGGACGCCCCGATCAACGGCGTGCTCCCGCTCCTGTCGAACAACTCACCGGCCGCCATCGCCGGGAAGGCCGGATTCCGGACGAACATCGGATATTTCAACCCGACGGCGAACACGGTCAAGGCGACGTTCAAGGCTCTTCGCAACGACGGAACGTTGATCGGCACCTCGGGCAGCATTTCGATCGCGGGCTTCGCCCGTGTCCAGCAGGCCGTCTTCGACCTGATCCAGACCTCCGCTCCGAACGACGTCTCCTGGGACGACTTCTGGGTCTCGTACACCACCGACGGGCCGCTCTTCGTCTACTCGACCGTCGTCGACAACAGAACCGGCGATGGCATCTACGGGACGGGGGCCACCGCCCGGTAGCGAACGGCGTGAGGGGATGTCGTCGCACCGGCGCACCTGAGACAGACTCGCAACGGAATGGACCGCGGTAGCCTGCGCCCGTGCGCGACATCCTCGACAAGATCCCCTGGCAGCTCGCGATCATGGCGGCGCTCACGCTCGGCCTCGCGCCGTTCAAGCCGCCGCACGTCGTCGAGAAGCTCGACATGCTCTTCAAGGGCACGCTCGTGAAACCGATCGACTGGCTGGACCTCGCCATGCACGGCGCGCCGTGGGTGATCGTGATCCTGAAAGGGGCGTTCGCGCTGAAGCGCTGAGGCGGCTCGGGGCGCGACGCCCGCGGCGAGCCGTGGCCTATGATCGAGACATGCCGGAGCCTTCCGTGTTCGTGCTCCCGGACATCGCACGCCTCGGGGCCGACGCGGTGAGGCTTTTCGCCGCGGGGCTCCTCGGCGGGCTGATCGGCGCGCAGCGGGAGAAGGTTCACAGCGCCGCCGGCTTCCGCACGCACATCCTCGTCGCGGTCGGCGCCGCGCTCTTCGTTCTCGCGGGGCGCGAGGCCGGCTTCTCGACGGCCGACACGAGCCGCGTCGTGCAGGGGATCATCACGGGCATCGGTTTCCTCGGGGCCGGGACGATCCTCAAGCTCGTCGACAAGGGAGCGGTTCACGGCCTCACGACGGCGGCCACGATCTGGGTGACGGCGGCCGTCGGGGCTGCCGCGGCCCTCTCGCAGCTCTGGCTCTCGGTGCTCGCGGCCGTCCTCACGTGGGCGGTCCTCGCGCTCGCAGTCCGACTCGAGGACCGGCGGGGCGCGGACGGCGGGATGGCCAGCTAGGCTTTCGGCCCCGTTCCCAGCCGGTCGATCGCCGTCGTGACGACGGCGCCGACGATGGCGTTGAGGATACGGACGCTGCCGTAGACGGTCTCCATCACCGCGGAATGGATCCCCTCGACCGCCCTCACGGGCGCGGCGATCGGCCCGACCCGCTCGAGCACGGCGTACGGCCGCCGTGCGAACACCTCGTGGACCCTGTGGGTCTCCGTCGCGGCCGCGTCAACCGCGTCCGTCACGAGCGCCACCGCGCCGCGCAGCCTGCGGACCGTCCGTTCTTCCATCGCAGCCTTCCTTCAGGCGCCGCCGAGCCACGCCCGGATCTGCTCGTAGACCCGGCCGTCGTGGGCCAGCGCGACGTGGTGGATTCCCGGAAAGACCCGGAGGTCGGGCGTCTCCGGCCCGGGCACGCGCACGAGGGCGTCTCCGAAAGCCCTCGACACGGGATGCCCGGGATCCTCGGTCAACGTCCCCGCGGCGACGGTGTGCCGCGCCGTCGCGCGCCACGCGGCCCGGCCCGCTCCTCCGTGCGCGGCGCCGAGGCCGAGGTCCTTCACGCCGCGGCTCCGGAGGTTCAGCACGTTTCCGAGGAGCCTCGCGATCGGGCTGGGCACGGCGCCGAGGACGTCCGCCGCCGTGCGCGTCAGCTTCTCGAGATCCGCACCCTCGTGGGGCGTCCCGAGGCAGACGACGTGTCGCACCAGCGCCGCCCAACCGCTCTCGAGCATGCACGCGCTCTCGGCGACGAGGCCTCCCATGCTGTGGCCGATGAGCACGATCTCCTCGACGGCGATCGGGTGCGCCGCCACGAGCTCGTCGAGGCGTGTGGCGAGGAGGCGCCCGTTCCGCGCGATGGCGAGGCCCGTGTTGTAGCGCACCGCGACCGGCGTGTAGCCGAGGTCCCGCTCGAGGAGCGCGCCGTACGAGACGCCCTTCCGGCCCGGGAAGTCGAAGACGTCCTCGGTGCAGCCGAGGCCGTGGACGAGAACGCAGAGCTTCGGCGTGGGCGGTCCCCCGAACCCGATGCACTCCATCCCGATCGAGAGGCCGTTCCCGCGCCGGTCGAGGTGGTCGCCGACCATCGCGTTCAGGGCGCTGATGCCCTTGTCGAGCGGCGTCGGGGACCGGCGAGGCCGGACCGCGTTCCCGGGATCGTTCAAGGGGCCAAGGTATCAGATGCCCGTCGGGTACGTGACGGGAGGCTCCCCCTTCATCCACAGCGACGTGCGCTCGAGCGGCTCGACCGCGCGGGTGTGATCGAAGTGGAGGATCGCGTCGAACTGCTCCGGGAGGCGCGCGAGAAAGTAGTGGCTCCGGCGCTCCGTCTCGGGCCGGTAGATGACGCCGATGGCCCGCTCGAGCCGCCGCTCGGAGAGGGCCTCCCCGAGCGCGCGGTCGCGGTGCAGGTCGAGGTGGAAGCGCGGGTACGGCACCTCGCGGAAGAGCGCCTCCCAGGCGTCCTCCACCGCGGGCGTCAGGCGCATGCGCTGGGCCGGCCCGTCCCACGCCGAGGCGGCCGTCACCGTGCCGGAATCGGTCGTGAATCCCACGAGGACAGCGTCGGCGCCCCGGCGCGCGCGCACGAGCTGGCCGAGGCTCTGCTCGCCGTGGTCGCCCATCTCCGTGGCGCGGGCGTCCCCGAGGTGCGAGTTGTGGGCCCAGACGACGATCTTCGCCGGCTCGCCGTCGCGCGAGAGGTGGTCGTCGAGCGCGTCCAGCGTCTCGGACATGTGCCGCTCGCGCAGGTTCCAGGACAGAACCTGGCTGCCGAACATCGCGCGGTAGTAGCGCTCGGCGTTCTTGGCGAGCCGCGCGTTCTGCTCCGCCGAGAAGAACGCGTCCTCGGCGGCGCGGCCCTCGCGCGCGAGGTAGCGGCCGCCCTCGATGTGCAGGTCGATGAGCTGCTGGATGACCTCGTCTTCGCACGCGACGGCCTGCCCGAACATCGTCGACGCTCCGTAGCCCTGCGCGTCGCCGCCGAAACGGTCGAAGCACGCGTAGCGCGAGGCGGCGCGGCGCGCGGCGTCGGGATCGACGCGCTCCAGGTAGGCGACGACCGCCTCCATCGACGCGTGCAGGCTGTAGAGGTCGAGGCCGTAGAAGCCGGCCTTGTCCCGGTCCTCGGCGATCGCGTCGTTGCGCCCACGCAGCCAGCCGACGAAGTCGAGGACGTCCGCGTTGCGCCACATCCACCCCGGGAAGCGGCGGAAGCCGCCGAGGGCGTCGACGGCCTCCTCGTCGCCCGGAAGAGCGCGCACCCACCGGTTCACGCGCGCGGCGTCCGGCCAGTCCGCCTCGACGGCCACGCCCCGGAAGCCCTCCTCGCAGACGAGCCGCTTCGTGATCTCGGCGCGCACCCGGTAGAACTCGTGAGTGCCGTGCGAGGCCCCTCCGAGGAGGACGAACCGGGCGCCGCCGATCGTGTCGAGGAGAGGATCCAGTTCGCTGGATCCCCCGTAAAGGGGGTGGGCGGCCGCGGTGAGGAGCGAACGAATCCCGGCCGCCTCGAGAATGGCCATCGAGCCTCCCGACGCGCTCTCTTCCGTCAAGGTGGGGCGCCCGCGCGCGGGCGTCAAGCAAAGATCCGGCGCCGCGACTGCGGTTCTGTATCATCCGGCACCGCATGAAGGTCTCCATCCCGAAGGAGGCGCGCGCCGACGAGCGCCGCGTCGCCCTGGCCCCCGACACCGTCAAGAAACTCGTCGCATCCGGACTCTCCGTCGTCGTCCAGTCGGGAGCGGGCCTCGAGGCCGGCTTCTCCGACGCCGACTTCACCGCCGCCGGCGCCTCGATCGAGGCTGACCGCGCGGCCCTGCTCGCGGGCGCCGACCTCCTCGCCTGCGTCAACCGGCCCGACCCGGCCGACGTCGCCCGCATGAAGAAGGGCGCCGCCGTCATCGGCTTCCTGCGCCCGCTGGACGAGCCCGAGGGGCTCCGTCCCTTCCTCGACGCCGGCGTGACCGCCTTCGCGATGGAGCTCGTGCCGCGCACGACCCGGGCCCAGTCGATGGACGCGCTCTCGTCCATGGCGACGATCGCCGGCTACAAGGCCGTCCTCGTCGCCGCCTCGCGGCTCCCGAAGATGTTCCCGCTCCTCATGACGGCCGCCGGCACGGTTCCGCCGGCGAAGGTCGTCGTGGTGGGCGCGGGCGTCGCGGGCCTCATGGCGATCGCGACGGCGCGCCGCCTCGGCGCGAACGTCGAGGCGTACGACGTCCGCCAGGCCGCCGGCGAGGAGGTCCGCTCCCTCGGCGCCCGCTTCCTCGACGTCGACCTCGGCGGCATCCCGACTCAGGACGCCGGCGGCTACGCCCTCGAGCTCTCCCCGGAGGCGCTCAAGCGCGGGCGCGACCTCGTGGCCCAGCGCGTCAAGGACGCCGACCTCGTCATCACGACGGCCCAGGTCCCCGGCCGCAAGGCGCCTCTCATGCTCGAGGAGGACGCCGTCCGCGGCATGAAGCCCGGCGCGTTCATCGTCGACCTCGCGGCGCCGACCGGCGGCAATACCGCCCTGACGAAACCCGGCGAGGAAGTCGTCGTGGACGGCGTGACGATCCTCGCCCCGCTGAACCTCGCGGCCACCGTGCCGCTCCACGCCAGCCAGCTCTACGCCCGCAACGTCGCGGCCTTCCTCAGGCTCCTCGTGGGAGAGGGCGGCGCCCTGAACGTGAACCTGAACGACGACGTCGTGGCCGGCGCCTGCGCCGCGCACGACGGCAAGCCCGTGAATCCCCGCGTCGCGGCGCTCCTCGCGCCGGCCGCGCCCACCGGAGCCCCCCGATGAACGAAGTCCTGATCGCCGGCCTCTACGTCTTCGTCCTGGCGGCCTTCCTCGGCTACCAGGTCATCTCCCGCGTTCCGCCGCTCCTCCACACGCCGCTCATGTCGGCGACGAACGCGATCTCGGGCATCTCCCTGATCGGGTCGATCGTGACGGCGGGCGCGAAGTACAACCTCACGAGCACGATCCTCGGCGTCGTCGCCGTGACGGCCGCGACGATCAACGTCGTCGGCGGATTCATCATCACGGACCGCATGCTGAAGATGTTCAAGCGTGACGCGAAGCCCGCGGCGGAGAAGAAGTGAGCGCGCAGACCCTCCTCATCGAGCTCTCCTACTTCAGCGCCTCGATCCTCTTCATCCTCGGGCTCAAGGGCCTGAGCCACCCCGACACGGCCCGGCGCGGCATGTTCATGGCCGAATTCGGGATGCTGCTCGCGGTCATCGGAACGCTGCTCCACCGCGACATCGTCAGCTACGAGTGGATCATCGTCGGCCTTCTCGCGGGCTCGACGATCGGCATCGCGATGGGCCTGTGGGTCCCGATGACGGCCATGCCTCAGCGGACGGCGCTCTCCCACGCGTTCGGCGGCCTCGCGGCGGCCCTCGTCGGCGTCTCGGAATTTCTCCGGCACGGCGAGCACCTCGGCACGTTCAAGGTCACGGCGCTCGGCTTCGAGGTCCTGCTCGGCGGCATCACGTTCACGGGCAGCCTCGTCGCGTTCGCGAAGCTCCAGGAGCTCGTGAAGGGCCAGCCGATCACGTACAAGGGCCAGAACGTCCTGAACTTCCTGCTCTTCGGCAGCGCGGTCGTCATCTTCATCGCGCTCGTCCTCAATCCCGGCCACACGGCCCTCTTCTATGCGATGTGCGCGCTCGCGCTCCTCTTCGGCGTGCTCCTCGTGCTGCCCATCGGCGCGGCGGACATGCCCGTCGTGATCGCGCTCCTGAACTCGTACGCGGGCCTCGCGTCCGCGGCCACGGGCTTCGCGCTCGGGAACAACGTCCTCATCATCGCGGGCACGCTGGACGGCGGGTCGGGCTTCATCCTCTCGATCCTCATGTGCAAGGCGATGAACCGCTCGATCACGAACGTCCTCTTCGGGGCGTTCGGCAGCGCGACAACGACGGTGGAGGCCGGCGAGGAAGGCGTGATGCGCGAGGTCTCGCTGGAAGACGTCGCGACGCAGCTCGCCTACGCGCGGCAGGTCGTCTTCGTCCCGGGCTACGGCATGGCGACGGCGCAGGCCCAGAACGCCGTGCGCGAGCTCGCGAACCTCCTCGAGAACCGCGGCGTGCAGGTGAAGTACGCGATCCACCCGGTGGCGGGGCGCATGCCGGGGCACATGAACGTCCTCCTCGCCGAGGCGAACGTCCCGTACTCGCAGCTCTACGAGCTCGAGCAGATCAACCCGGAGATGCCGACGACGGACGTCGCGGTCGTCATCGGGGCGAACGACGTCGTGAACCCCGAGGCGCGCGACAACCCGAAGAGCGCGATCGCCGGGATGCCCATCATCGAAGTCGACAAGGCGAAGTCCGTCATCGTCTTGAAGCGCGGGCGCGGGAAGGGCTTCTCGGGCCTCGAGAACCCGCTGTTCTTCAAGCCGGTCACGGGCCTCCTCTTCGGCGACGCCAAGACGAGCCTCAACCGGCTCGCGTCCGCGGTCGGCGAGCTGTAGGAATCCTGAAGACGGGGGTGGCGATCGCCGCCTCCCGGCCCTACTTTTTGCTTTGGGGGAACAGGGCCGTGTTGCACGCACAGGACCGGTTCGGTCACGAGGTCGCGACGGAAAGGCTCTGGGACGTCGGGGTTCCGGTCTCGACGGACGCCGACATGTTCCAGGCGTGGGCGTGGGACGACGACCCGCCCCGGCCGTTCCTCGTGACGCGCGTGTGGAGCGAGGGCACACCGATCAACGAAACGACCTTCGAGCGCCTCGTCGAGAAATGCCACCACCAGCCGGGCGTCGAAGGCGAGATCTAGGGCGGCATTGCCGTTGCAGGAGTCGCGGCGGCTCCCAGTCAACTGCCCGAATGGCAGAACGCAACGGAGGCAACACATGCGCGTCCGAACCCTCGCGGCGCCGACTCTCGCCGCCGTCCTCGCCCTCATCGTGTCGGGCTGCTTCAAGTCCGAGACTCCAACGGGACCGTCTCTTCCCGCGTCGAACTCCGGCGTGGTCCACGTCGTCGGGCAAAACGTCTCGCCCGGCGCCCTCGGGCTCACGCGCTGGGCGGCAGGCGAGCCCCTCGGCCCCGTCGAAGTGGCGCCCGGGGCCACCGTCGAAATGATGAGATGGAACACCCGCGTGCAGGGCACCATGTTCATCGTTTTCGTCCCCATCGCCGAGCAGCCGCACTTCAAGGCCGTCGCGCAGGTCGAATACAACGTCCTCGCGGTTCCCGCGTCGAAGACGGACGAGATCTCCCCCGTCGTCCGCGTCACGCGCGATGCCTCCGGGGTCGTCACGGCGACGACGGACCGGCCCGACGTGATCGAGATCGGCCGCGTCACGCCGATGTAGGGGTCGTCCCTCGCGCCACGGGCGGCGTATCGTTCAGGGTCGATGGAAGAGGACTTCGTCGTCAACTGCCCCTACTGCGGAGAAGACGTCGAGGTCCATCTCGAACGCGACGTGAAGGGCAGCCTCGTCCAGGACTGCGAAGTCTGCTGCAACCCGTGGCTCCTGCGCGTCGACGGCGAAGACGCGGAGCGCACCGTGAGCGTCAGCAGGGCGGACGGCTCCGAGTAGGCCGGACTTAATCCACCCGCGTCGAATAGTTGCTGTGGCGGGTGAAGCGCGTTGCTTTCCCGTCCAGCCCCAGCGCGAAGACGATCTCCTCGCCGAGCGTCTCGTCCCTCCGGATCCGGCGGAACGTGTTCTCGGCCGTTTTCTTCATCCTGATCAGGTCCTTCATCGGGTTCTTCGACGGGAGGGACAGCATCGCGAGGCCGTCTTCCCACGGGAGGACGAACGTCTCGCCGCCCCACGGCGCACCCGAGTACGTTCCCGCGAACTTCCTCAGGTCCGGCGCCGGAGGCTTCCCCTTCCCGGGCTCCTTCGCCGCGGCCTTCAGCGCGGGCTCGACGATCGAGCGTACGTGCTCCGCCCACTCCCGGATGTCGACCCCCGACGCGTTCGCGAGAACGGCGACCGCGAGCTTCTCGTCAGGCTGAAGCAGGAGCTGCGTCCGGAAGCCGGGGCACGCGCCGCCGTGTCCGACGAGCGTCGCCTTCTCGCTCCGCCACACGGCGAACCCGAGCCCGTACATCGTCTCGAAGTCGGGGTCCACGAAGTGCACGCGGTGCATCTCGCGTAGCGTGGCGCCTTTCAGCACCTCGGGGTCTCCGCCCTTGAGCGCCCGAAACTGCCACGAGGCGAACCGCGCGAGGTCCTCGGCGGTCGAGGCGAAGCCCATCGCCGGCGCGACGCCCTTTCCCATGAAGAACCTGAGGGCGTCGCGCCGCCCCGCGCGGGTCAGTGCGCCGTACCCGCTTGCCAGGCGCTTGCCGCGCTCGGCCTCGGGCATCTCGGGCGTCGTCGACGCGAGCTTCAGGGGAACGAGGATGTTTTTCGAGACGTAGTCGGGGTAGGAGACGCCCGAGATGGCGGCCACGATCTCGCCGGCGAGAGTCAGGCCGAGGTTCGAGTACTGGAAGTATGTCTCCGCCGGGTAGAGCGCCGTCTGCTGCGCGACCCTCTCGACGATCTGCTCGTGCGTCGGGAACGCGAACGAAGGCCCGGTCCAGTAAGGGAGATCGGTCTCGCGGGGCAACCCGGAAGCGTGCGTGAGAAGGCCCTCGACCGTGATCTCGGTCCCGTCAGTCCCGCCCGGCTTCATCGTGAACCACGGCAGCTTCGAGCGGACGGGATCGTCGAGGCGGAGCTTGCCCGCGTCGCGCAGCTGCATCACGCCGATGCTCGTGAAGAGCTTCGAGATCGAGCAGATGCTGTAGATCGTCCCGGCCTCCGCCTTCCGCCCACTCGCCACGTCGGCCAGGCCGAACGCCCCGCTCCACAGGACCTTCTGGTCGTGGACGATCGCCGCCGACACCCCGGGGACCTGCGCGTAGGCACGCTCGGCGTCGAGCCACGCGCGCGCGAGCTCAAGCGCCGACGCGACGCGCGGGTCGTCGTCGGGGGAAGGAGAAGGCTCTGCGGCGCGAACGGACACGCTCGCAGCGAGAAGAACACAGGCAAGGACGCGCATCACTCCCTCCACCTTCTAAGAAATCCTGGCTCCGAACTCCGGGGCGAACGCCGGCGCCCGCCGCCGCGCGCGGAAACGCGCGCCGAGGGACTCGAACGCGAGGTAGACGACCGGCGTGATGTAGAGCGTCAGGAACTGCGAGACGACGAGGCCGCCGATGACGGCGAGGCCGAGCGGCTGGCGGGACTCTCCCCCGCGCCCGAGGCCGAGCGCGATCGGGAGCGTGCCGGCGAGCGCCGCCATCGTCGTCATGAGGATGGGCCGGAAGCGGGTGAGCGACGCCGTGACGATCGCGTTCTCGGGCTCCATGCCCTGGCCGCGCTGCGCCTCGAGCGCGAAGTCAATCATCATGATCGCGTTCTTCTTCACGATCCCGATGAGCATCACGAGCCCGAAGAACGCGTAGACGTTCAGGTCCTTCCCGAAGAGGATGAGCGTCAGGACGGCGCCGACCGCGGCGGACGGGAGCCCGGACAGGATCGTGAGCGGGTGGACGAAGCTCTCGTAGAGGATCCCGAGGACGAGGTAGATCACGAGCACGGCGACGACGAGCAGGATCGACATCCCCTTCAGCGACGACTGGAAGACCTGCGCCGTGCCCTGGAAGCTCGTCGTGATCGAGCCGGGAAGCGTCTCCCTCGCCATCTTCTCGACGGCGGCCGTCGCCTGGCTGAGCGCGACGTCCTTGCCGAGGTTGAAGGAGATCGTCGCGGACGGCAGCTGCCCGAGGTGGGCCACGAGGAGCGGCCCGACGCTCGGCTTCGCCGTCGCGACGGCCGTCAGGGGCACGAGCGTCCCGCTGCCCGACCGCACGTACAGCGACGAGAGGGACGACGCGTCGCGCTGGTCCTGCGGCTTCACCTCGAGGATGACCTCGTACTCGTTCGTGGCCGTGTAGATCGTCGAGATCTGGCTGGATCCGTACGCCAGCGCCAGCGCGCGCTGAATCTGACCCGCGGTGATCCCGAGGGACGACGCCTTCTTCCGGTCGATCGTGATGTCGAGCTGCGGGTTCTTGATCTGCAGGTCGGAGGTCACGTCCCGGATGATCGGGATCCCGCGCATTTTCCGCTCGAGGAGCGCCGCGTTCGCGTAGAGCGCCTCGGTGTCCGTGCTCTGGAGCGTGAGCTGGTACAGGCTGCGCGTGTTCTGGCCGCCAATGCTGATCGCCGGCGGCGTCTGCATGAAGACGCGCAGGCCTGACACCTTGGCGAGCTTCGGGCGGAGGCGGTCCACGATCGCGTCGGAGGAGTCGCGCTGGCCGCGGGGCTTCAGCGTCACGAACATCGAGCCCGAGTTCGAGGTCGAGTTCGGGCCGCCGGCGCCCACGGACGACTGAACCGACTGGACGCCGGGATCGGCGCGCACGATGTCGGCCGCCGCTTTCTGGCGGTCGCGCATGTCCTGGTACGAGATCCCCTGCTGCCCTTCGACGCTCGCCCGCAGCATCCCGATGTCCTCGTTCGGGATGAAGCCCTTCGGCGCGATCTTGAAGAGGACGCCCGCGAGGACGGCCATCAGGACGAGCGTCGCGAGCGTGGCGCGCCGGTGCCTCAGGACGACGTGGAGCGTCCGTTCGTAACCCTTGAGGGTGCGGTTGAAGCCACGCTCGAGCGCGGCCGACACGCGGCCGTGAGTCGCGGTTCCCGGCTCCTCGCGCTTCAGGAGGCGGCTGCAGAGCATGGGCGTCAGCGTCAGGGACACGAAGCCCGATACGAGGATCGCGGCGCTGATCGTGACGGCGAATTCCTGGAAGAGCCGGCCGAGGAGCCCGCCCATGAAGAGCACGGGAATGAAGACCGCGACGAGCGAGATCGTCATCGACAGGATCGTGAAGCCGATCTCCCGCGATCCGCGCAGCGAGGCGACCGCGGCACTCTCTCCCTTTTCCATCCGGCGGACGATGTTCTCGAGCTGGACGATCGCATCGTCCACGACGAACCCGACCGAGAGCGTGAGCCCCATGAGGGAGAGGTTGTCGAGGCTGAACCCGAGGACCGCCATGACGGCGAACGTGCCGAAGAGGGACGTCGGGAGCGCGATGGACGGGATGAACGTGGAGCGCAGGTTCCTCAGGAACAGGAAGATCACGAGGACGACGAGAACGATCGTGAGGACGAGCGTGAGCTGGACGTCGCGAACGCTCTCGCGGATACCGACCGAGCGGTCGAACATGATGTCCATGCGCATCGCCGCCGGGATCTGCATCCGGAACGCCGGCAGCAGCGCTTTCACCGCGTCGACGACCTGGATCGTGTTCGAGTCCGGCTGGCGCTGGACCGCGAGGATGATCGACCGGTTGCCGTTGAACCACGCCGCCTGCCGCTCGTTCTCGACGCTGTCGAGGACGGTCGCGATCTCGCCGAGGCGCACGGGGGCGCCGTTCCTCCAGGTGACGATGAGCGGCTTGTACGCGTCCGCGTTCAGGAGGCGGCCGTTCGTCTGGATCGAGAGCGCCCTCTCGGGCCCGTACACGATCCCGACGGGCCGGTTCGAGTTGCCCGAGGAGATCGCCGCCGCCACCTGGTCGATCCCGATCTGGCGGCTCGCGAGCGTGCCCGGATCCACCTGAACGCGCACGGCGTACTTCTTCGAGCCGTAGACGTTCACCTGCGCGACGCCCGTCACGGTCGAGATGCGCTGTGCGAGCACCGTCTCGGCCCACTCGGAGACCTCGGACATCTGCAGGGTCGGCGAGGACAGGACGATGAAGAGGACCGGCTGCATCGAGGGGTTGACCTTGCGCAGGCTCGGCGGGTTCGGCATCGAGGGCGGGAGCTGCGAGAGCGTGGCCGCGATCGCCGTCTGGACGTCCTGCGCGGCCGCGTCGATGTCGCGGTCGAGGGAGAACTGGAGCGTGATGTTCGTCGAGCCCTGGCTCGACGTGGAGTTCATCGAGTCGATGCCCGCGATGCCCGAGAACTGCCTCTCGAGCGGCGTCGCGACCGCTGCGGCCATCGTCTCGGGGCTCGCCCCCGGGACGCTCGCGCCCACGTTGATCGTCGGGAAGTCCACCCGGGGAAGGTCCGCGACCGGCAGCGACAGGTAGCCGATTGCCCCGAACAGGAACAGCCCCGCCATGACGAGCGTCGTCATGACGGGCCTGCGGATGAAGAGCGCCGAGACGTTCGCCTGGACGGGTTTCAGGGCCTTTTCGCTCACGCCGCGGGCTCCGGCTCGGCGTCCTCCGGCAGGTCCGGCAGCGCAGCGGGCGTGAGCTTCGCCTGGAGCGAGTCGAACGCGATGTAGACGACGGGCGTGAGGTACAGCGTCAGCACCTGGGAGACGAGAAGGCCGCCGACGACCGCGAGGCCGAGCGGCTGGCGCGACGCGGCGCCCGCGCCGATCCCGAGCGCGATCGGGAGCGTGCCCATGAGGGCCGCCATCGTCGTCATCATGATGGGCCGGAAGCGGACCACCGCCGCCCTCAGGATCGCCTCGGCCGGGCCCTTCCCCTCGGTGCGTGCGGCCTCGATCGCGAAGTCGATCATCATGATCGCGTTCTTCTCGACGATGCCGACGAGCATGATGAGCCCGACGAAGCCGTAGACGTTGAGGTCCTTCCCGAAAAGGAGCAGCGTGACGAGCGCGCCGAGGCCCGCCGACGGGAGCCCCGACAGGATCGTGAGCGGGTGAATGAAGCTCTCGTACAGGATGCCGAGGACGAGGTAGATCACGAGGATCGCGATCACGAGGAGGAACGCGAGGCCGCCGACGGACGACTGGAAGACCTGCGCCGTGCCCTGGAAGGTCGCCGGGATCGTGAGCGGCAGGATCTCGTCCGCGGCCTTGCGCACCCGCGAGGTCGCGTCGCCCAGGGCGACGCCGGGCTTGACGTTGAACGAGATCGTGGACGAGGGGACCTGCCCGAGATGGTTCACGGCGAGCGGGCCGGCGCTTTCGTCGAACCGCGCGACGGACGACAGCGGAACGAGTGTGCCCGCCGTGTTGCGCACGTAGAGGAGCGAGAGGGCCGCGGGGTTCGTCTGGTACTGCTCGAGGAGCTCGAGGATGACCTGGTACTCGTTCGTGGACGTGTAGATCGTCGAGACCTGGCGCGTGCCGTACGCGTTGTTGAGCGCGTCCTCGACCTGCGACGCGGTGAGGCCGAGCGCGGACGCCTTGTCGCGGTCGATCGTCACCGCGAGCTGCGGGTTCCTGTTCTGGAGGTCGGTCGTCACGTCAATGAGACCCGGCAGCGTCTTGACCCTCGTCTCCAGGAGCTCCGTGTACTTCGCGAGCTGGGCGCGGTCCGAGGCCTGGAGCGTGAACTGGTACGGGCTGCGCGTGACCTGGCCGCCGATCGAGACGGACGGAGGGTTCTGGAGGAAGACGCGGATCCCGGACACCGCCGCGAGCTTCGGGCGGAGCTGCTCGATGACCCCGTCGACGTCCCGCTTGCGCTCCGAGCGCGGCTTGAGGAGGACGAGAAGGCTTCCCGAGTTGCCCGCCGGGCTCGCGTCGCTCGCCCCGACGGTCGACGACACGCCCCGGACGTCCGGGTGACTCCGGATGATGTCCGTGACTTCCTTCTGGTGCCGCCCCATCTCCGCGAACGACACGCCGGGCATGCCCTCCGTGTAGCCGATGAACTGGCCCGTGTCGTCGCTCGTCAGGAACCCCTTCGGGATCACCGCGAACAGGACGCCGGTGACGAGGAGGAGGATCCCCGAGACGATCAGCGTCTCCTTCTGGCGCGCGAGGACCCACACGAGCGTCCGCTCGTAGAGGCCGAGCCAGGCGTCGAAGATCCGCTCCGTCGCCTTGAAGAAACGCCCCTCGTTCGCGACGTGCGAGGCCTTCAGGAAGCGGCTGCACAGCATGGGCGTCAGCGTCAGCGAGACGAACCCCGAGACGAGGATCGCGACGCTGATCGTGATCGCGAACTCCTTGAAGAGCCGTCCGAGGAGACCGCCCATGAAGAGGACCGGGATGAAGACCGCGACGAGCGAGATCGTCATCGACAGGATCGTGAAGCCGATCTCCTTGCCGCCCTTGAGCGCAGCCGTCAGCGGGTCTTCCCCGCCCTCCATGCGGCGGACGATGTTCTCGAGCATGACGATCGCGTCGTCCACGACGAAGCCGACGGAGAGCGTCAGCGCCATGAGCGAGAGGTTGTCGAGCGAGAAGTTCAGGAGCGACATCGCCGCGAACGTCCCGACGATCGAGGCCGGCACCGCGAGGCTCGGGATGAGCGTTGCCCGGACGTTCCGCAGGAACAGGAAGATGACGAGGACGACGAGGGCGATCGTGAGGACGAGCGTGAACTCCACGTCGTGCACGGACTCGCGGATCGGGACGGAGCGGTCGAAGAGGACGTCGAGCTTCAGCGCGCCCGGCAGCTGCGCCCTGAGGGACGGCAGCTTCGCCTTGACCGCGTCCACGACGGCGATCGTGTTCGAGCCCGGCTGGCGCTGGATCGCGAGCGTGACGACCTGACGGTCGTCGTACCAGTTGCCGATGCGGTCGTTCTCGACCCCGTCCACGACCTTGCCGAGGTCGCCGAGCGTCACGGGCGAGCCGTTCCGGTAGGCGACGATCATCGTGCGGTACGCGGCCGCGTCGAAGAGCTGGCCGTTCGCCTGGACCGTGAGCGACTGGTGGACGCCGTAGAGAGTTCCGACGGGCAAGTTGGAGTTCTGCCGCTGGATGGACGTGGCGACCTCGTCGATTCCGATGCCGCGGGCCGCGAGCTGGGACGGGTCCATCTTCACGCGCACCGCGAACTTCTGCGCGCCCGTAACGACGACCTGCGCCACGCCCGAGATCGTCGAGAGGCGCTGCGCGATGAGCGTCTCGGCGACCTCGTCCACCGCCGTGAGCGGCATCGTGGGCGAGGAGAGGACGAGGTAGAGGACCGGCTGGTCGGCCGGATTCACTTTCTTGAGCGTCGGAGGCGACGGCATCCCCGTCGGGAGCTGGCGCGCGGCCGCGGCGATGGCCGTCTGGACGTCCTGCGAGGCCGCGTCGATGTTGCGGTCGAGCGCGAACTGGAGCGTGACCTGCGTCGTCCCCTGCGAGCTCGTCGAGTTGATCGAGTCGAGGCCCGCGATCGCCGAGAACTGGCGCTCGAGCGGCGTGGCGACGGAGGCCGCCATCGTCTCCGGGCTCGCGCCCGGGAGGCCGGCCGTGACCTGGATCGTCGGGAAGTCGACGTTCGGAAGGTCGCTCACCGGGAGCGAGCGGAAGCCGATCGTCCCGAACAGCAGGATCCCCGCCATGACGAGCGTCGTCATGACGGGCCTTCGGATGAAGGGCTCGGTGATGCTCATCCGCGGGTCTTGTTCTCGGCTTTTATTTCCACTTTCGCGCCCGGGAAGAGGCGCAGCTGACCGTCCGTCACGACGCGCTCGCCCGGCGCGAGCCCCTTGGCGATCGCGACGAGGCCCTCCGAGGCGGGCCCGGGCTTCACGGGGCGCGGCTCGACGGTCATGTCGTCCTTCACGACGTAGACGTACGGGCCGTCCTGGCCGGTCTGGATCGCCTGGGCCGGGACGACGAGCGCGTCGGACTCGACGCCCGTCGTGAGGACGACCTTCACGAACTGCCCGGGCCAGAGGCGGCGCTCGGGGTTGTCGTACGTGGCCTTGAGGCGGATCGTGCCCGTCGTGGAGTCGACGGCGTTGTCCACGAACGAGAGGACGCCCGCGATCGGGTGGGCCTCGTCGCTCGGCAGGGCCGCCTCGACGCGCACGGCGCCCGCGGCGCGGGCCCGGTTCACCTTGGCGAGCTCGCCCTCGGGCACCGCGAACGTGACGTAGATCGGAGTCGCCTGCGTGATCGTGACGAGCGGCGTCGTGTCGTTCGCCTTCACGAGGTTGCCCTCGTAGACGAGGAGGTTGCCCGCCATCCCGTTGATCGGCGAGCGGATCGTCGCGAACGAGAGCTGGACCTTCGCGTTCTCGACGGCGGCCTCGTCGGCGGCGACGAGCCCGGCCGACGTGTCGGCGCTCGTGCGGTACTGGTCCCAGTCCTCTTTGGAGGCGATCCCTTCGTTGAACAGCTTCTCGTAGCGCGCCGCGAGCGCACGCGCGTTCGCGAGAGTCGACTTGTCCTTCGCGAGCGTGCCGACGGCCTGGTCGTACGCCGCCTGCAGCGGGCGCGGGTCGATCGTGAAGAGAAGGTCGCCCTTCTTCACCTCCTGGCCCTGCTTGAAGTGGATCTTCACGAGCTCGCCCGACGCGAGAGCGCGGATCGCGACGGTGGCGTACGCCTCGACGTTTCCGATCGCGCGCGTCGTGAGCGGAATCGACTTCTGCGCGACGAGAGCCGCCGAGACGGGCACGATCTCGGCGCGCGGGCCGCCCTTGCCGCTCGACTTCACGAGCGCGCGCGCCGTCGCCGCGGCCACGATCACGACGGCCACGACGATGAGCACGATCCTGAGGCGGCTCCGCCGCGCCGGGGTGGGCCCGGCCGACGCGTCCGTTCCCTCGATCATGGGACCTCCCGGGGCGCAGGAAGCGCCAGCCCGGGATTCTGGGCTTCGCGAGGGGGCCCGCTCAGAGCATGGACATGCGCCCCTGCGGGTCTTGGCCATCGTCGCCTCGCCGGAACATTCCGAGGAGACGCAGCTCAGCGAGCGAATGGAGACAGCAGGACATACACGTAGACGTAAAGAAGGCTCACGGCGCCGAGATGTATCCAGAGAGGAACAATGCGAACCGCGCGAATGACGCCACGGCGGGCGGCGACCACCGTAGCGAACACGATGCCTGTGATGACCGGGCAGACGGTGAGCAAGAGGATGTCGCGCCTCTCGATTGGACTCGCGGCACCCCACAGGAGCAGGAACGTCCAGCCCGCCATGAGCGAAGCGCCAATGCGCATGGCGAAACGGTAGTCAGCGCCGTTGCGAGATGCCTCACCCCCGAACAGCGCCACGCCAACACGCCGGGAGAGCATGGGTACGATGGCGAGACCGTCCGTGACGGCGCCCAGCAGGAATGCGCCCCTTGCGAGAATGGTGGCAGTGGCGATGGAAACGGGCATCGTTTCCCCCCGTGTTTCCTAACGATATCGAGTTCATCGGCGAAGAGGAAGGAGCGCGAGCGACTGACGCCGAGTCCGCCGCAATGAGGTGTCAGGCAGGGCCGGCGTGAGTTTCAGAAGTGCCCGCGCCAGAGCCGAGCGACCGAATAGACCAGCCAGAGCGTGAGCGCCGCAAGTGCGAGCCACGCGATGAGCCGCCCACGGCCGGTTACCCGATGCCCGAGCCCGTGAACGGGATCAGAGGAAGCCCGCTGTTGAACTGACAAGGTGTTGGGGAAAAGGCCCCCGATGATGCGAAGGGCATGCACCCGGCTGTGTGCCGGCACCGAAACACACGATGGCCGCCCCACGCTGGCCTCGAGCCACTCGGTGCCATAGCCCAGATGCAGAGACGGATCGTCGTGGACCCATGCCTGCAATCCGGCGTCCGACAGAGCACTGGCGACGCTGGCGCACTCAACCGGGTTCGAGGAACGGAAGACGACAACCGGTTCCGAGTCCTCGAGCGTGTCCAGCCCGGATGAGGCAGCCGACTCAAGCATGCGCCACGCGTTTCTTGCCCTGCCTAACTAGTAATGGACGTCAGGGGTGGTGGTCATACCGAGGAACTTCTACGCGAATTCTCCCTCAGGTTCCTATTGGTAGCCACCTGGCGGTGGGCATATCGAGGAGCTCTTGATCGGTCTGGTCCTCACTCCGACTGTTCCACCGTGATCACGATCTTCCCCTTGTGGAGTCCGGATCCGAAATACCGGAACGCCTCCGGCACGTCCGCGAGCCCGTAGTGCCCGTCGATTACGGGGACGACCTTTCCCGCTTCGAACAGCTCGCACATGTAGACGAGGTCCTTGTTCGGCTTGAGGGCCAGGAGACGGATCTTCTTGTTCGTCGTCAGCGCGATCCACGGCCACAGGAGCAGCCCCTGGAAGAGCCGGGCCATCGAGCCGCCGACCGTGACGTAGGTCCCGTCGGGCTTCAGCGCGCGCGCACAGTCGAGCATCGATCGCGTGGTCTTCACGTCCAGGATCAGGTCGTAGCGCTCGCCGGTCCTCGTGAAATCCTCGCGTGAGTAGTCGAGGACGTGCCGCGCGCCCATCGAGCGCAGCATGTCCAGCTTCTCCGGGGCGTCCACCGCCGTCACCTCGGCCCCGTACTGCCGGGCGATCTGGATCGCGAACGTCCCGACTCCGCCGCCCGCGCCGTTGATCAGGAGCGTTCGTCCGGGCTGGATCCGCCCGAGATCGCGCAGGCTCTGTGCCGCGAGGAGCGCCGCCTGGGGAATCGCCGCTGCCTGCTCGAACGTCATGCCGGGCGATTTGAGCGCGAGTGCGCTCTCGCGGGCGCAGACGTACTCGGCGAGCCCGCCCCACGTTCCGCTGAGATCGCCGAAGACCTCGTCGCCGGCCCGAAAACGCGTGACGCCCGCGCCCACGGATTCGACTCGGCCGGCGACGTCGGACCCGAGGATCTGCCTCTTCTTCTTCGGCTTCCAGAGGCCGAAGAGGAAGCGGTTCACGACGTCGGCGCCCTGCAGCGCGCCCCAGTCCCAGTCGTTCAACGCCACGGCGTGAACCCTGATCAGGACCTCGTCGTCCGCGGGAACGGGCCGTTCGACCTCCGCGAGCCGCAGAACGTCCGGCGATCCGTATTCCGTGAAGACGACCGCCTTCAATCTATTCCTGACGCGCTGCCGCCCCGGCCGCTACGGAACGAGCGTCGGCGTGAAGGTCCACACCCAGTTCTCGGCACCCTTCATGGAAAAACTCTTGCGGTCGGCGGCGACCACCAGGGGCCCTCCCGGCCTGATCGGCGTTCCGAGAGCCGCCGGGTCGGCGCCCCCGACGAACAGGGACGCGTCTTCCTTGGCGCCGGGAATGGACCGCATCGAGCAGCTCCCCGGGTAGTTGGAGACCATCGCCGGCGGATAGGTCCGGGTGCCCTTGATCTGGATCTGGTCGCCGGAGATCATCGAGTGCGACACGGTCTGGAAGTGCTCGTACTCTCCCTTGAGCTGGGGCGGCGGGCAGTTGGTGCCGTCGGACCTGATGTTCTTGAGCTCGGTCTTCCCGTCCGTCACCGTGACCGGCCCGACGACCTTGCCTTTCTTGCGGTCCCACGTGAACTCGACCGTGACGCGGTCGGTCACGTCCGCCTTTCCCTCGTAGTCGCCGTGGACGACGGACTCGCGCCCGACGTGCACGCCTTCCACGTGGTACCTCACGACCTTGGCCTTTTCCCATTTCTCCACGACGGCCAGGTCATATCCGCCGGCCTGCATGGCCAGCACGTTGGCGAGCGATACGGCGATCGAAAGGAGGCTGCTCATGACCGGCACTGTGTCACGGAAAACGGCGAAACGGAAACCGGGCCGGAGGAAAGGAGCGGGACGCGAACCGGGAGGCGCCTAGATGATCCGGTCCTTGAGCCCCCTGCTCACCGCGGCCGACTTGGACGTGACATGGAGCTTCTCGTAGATCGAGCGCACGTAGTTCCGCACGGTGTTGATGCTGATCCCGAGCTTGTCCCCGGCGGCCTGGTAACTCGCTCCGTCCGAGAGGAGCTTGAGGAGGCGCACCTCCTGGGGAGTGAGGTCGTGCTCCGCCCGCCCCGCGGGCACGGACTCGCGGAACGCCTTGATGACCTTCCGCGCGATCTCGGGCGAGATCGGCGAGCCCCCCTCCTTCACGTCGCGCACGGCCTCGAGGAGCTTCGCGGGGGCGGTCTTCTTCAGGAGGTAGCCCGCGGCGCCGTTGCACAGGGACGTGAAGATCGGATCCTCGCCTTCGTACACGCTCAGCATGAGGACCGCCACGGACGGGTGCGCCTCGCGCACGTGCCGCACCGCCTCCGAGCCCGGCATGCCCGGCAGGTGGATGTCCATGAGGAGGACGTCGGGCAGTCCGCCCGCCGCCGTGCCGAGGCGCTGCAGCGCCTCCTCGGCGGAGCGGTAGCCGCCGGCCCACGCGAACCCGCGCGTCCCGCCGATCAGGAGGCGCAGGCTCTCGCGCAGCCCGGCGTCGTCCTCGACGACGGCGACTCGGATCACGGCAGCGGCATCCCTTCGACGCCGATCCACGTGCCGCCGCCCGGTGACGCCGCGATCGTGAACGTTCCTCCGAGAGCCTGGGCGCGCGTCCGCATGTTCTCGAGACCCCGCCCCTCGGTCTCGGCGGCGTTCCGCGCCGGCGCGTCGAAGCCGGCGCCGTCGTCGGCGACTTCCACGGAGAGCTTCCGGTCCTCGAGGCGGAACGCGACGGTGACGGACTTCGCGCCCGAATGGCGCGCGGCGTTCGTGACGGCCTCCTTGAGGAGAAGGAAGAGGTGGCGCCGCGGCTCGGCCGGAAGGTCGACGCCGCCGGCGCCGGATGGGACCTCGATGCGGCACGCGATGCCGCGCCCTTCGAGAAGGTCCGTCGCGAAGTGGCGGAGCCGGTCCGCGAGGCTCTGGAGGTCGTCGTGCTTGGGGTCGATGGACCAGATCGCGTCGCCGAGCGCGTCGATGACGCCGCGCGACGTCTCGCCGATTTCGGAAAAGAGGCGGGCCGTCTCGCCGGCGGGGTCGAGGTCGCGGCGGCCGACCTCCGAGAGGATCGAGATGCGCGCCAGGCTCGAGCCGACGTCGTCGTGCAGGTCCGTCGCGAGACGCGTGCGGACGCGCTCGACCGCGACGGCGTGTTTCACGCCCTGCCGGTGCACGAGGAACGCCGCGAGCGCCACGAGGGCGAGCGCCGACACGAGGAACTCCGGCCGCCTCCACAGCGGCGGAAGGACGCTGAAGGCCGCGGTAGCCTCCGGGCCCGGCGCCCCGTCGGACGCGACGGCGCGAACGGCGAGGCGGTACGAACCAGCCGCGAGGCCCACGTAGCGGACGGTCGGGTCGGCGTTCGGCGCGCTCCACTGCGCGTCCAGGCCCTCGAGACGCGTCTGGAAGAGCACGCGGCCGCCCGGCGCGAAACTCGGGGACGCGAAGTCCACGCGGATGCGGTTCTCGTCCGGGGCGAGCGTGATTCCGGTCAGCGCGGACGTTCCGAGCTCGGGCACGGGCCGGGGGTTTCCGTTCACCCGGAACGCCGCGATCACCGCGCGCGGAGGGGGCGCCGGCGCGTCGGGGCCGGGCACGAGGCGCGAGACGCCCTCAGGCGTTCCGAACCACAGGGCGCCGGAGGCGTCGCGCGCCGCCGACGTCACGAGGTTGTTCGCGAGGCCGTCCGCCGTCGTGAAGTGGGCCAGCCGCCCGGTCGCGGCGTCGAGGCGGAGGACGCCGCGCGTCGTCCCGACCCACACGAGACCCGCCGCGTCGCCCTCGAGGCAGAGCACGCTGCTCGGCACCGCCCCGCTCACGAGGTCCACGGGACGGGCCGCGAGCGTCGCGGCCGCCGGATCGTCCACCCGCAGGAGGCCCGCGTTGCCGTTCGCGACCCAGAGGCGGCCCTTGCCGTCGAGGAGGAAGTCGTGGACAAAGCCTTCCGGGGCGCCGTGCGCGGGGTCGAGCCGGTCGGCGCGGCCGCCCTTCAGGCGGACCGCCCCTCCGCTCCCGAATCCCACCCAGAGCCCGCCCTTTCCGTCCTCGAGAAACACGAGCGGCGCCCCGGACGGCAGTCCGCCCGCGGGTTTAACGGCGGCGAAGCGCTGCGCCGACGTGTCGAACCTCAGCAGGGAGTCCGGCGCGTCGTAAACGCCGGCCCAGAGAGATCCGTCCGCAGCCTCGTAGAGCGAAGAGACCTCGCCCGGAACTCCCTCGGCGGGGCCGAACGTACGCGCGCGTCCGCGCGCGAGGGCCTCGCCGAACGCGGCGGCCGGGTGGTGCGCGACGCCGCCCGGCCCGGCGACCCACCACGCTCCCGACCGGTCGCGCAGGACGGATCGGCCCCAGATGAGGCGGCCGAGGACGGGAGCGGCCGCGCGCGGCCAGCGGACCGACCGGAAGCCCTCGCCTTCCCGGCGCGCGAGGGCCGTGTTGCCGCGCGATGCAACGCAGATGGCGCCGCCGTCGCCCCGAAACACGGCGGCGACCTGGACATCGAAGAGCCCGTCTTCCTCTCCGTAGGACGTGAACCCCGCGGGGCGAAGGCGCAGGAGGCCCGTGCTCTGCGTCCCGATCCAGAGGTTGCCCGCGCCATCCTCGAGAAGCTCGCCGAGGATTCCGTCCCCGAGACCGTTTCGACGCCCGGAGAACTCGAGACGGTCGCCGTTCACCACCGCGAGGCCCGCCGTCGTCGTGAGGACGACGCGGCCGTCCCTGCGCTCGAGGATCCGCTGCCAGGCCGGGGAACCGGCCCCGGGAATCGTGTCGAGTGCCCGCCGCTCGCCCGGGGTTGCCGGCAGCTCGAGCCGGCCGTTCGGGAGCAGGGCGCCGGCGGCCTCCGCCCGGCCGGTCTCCCAGCCCCGCGCCGCGACGACGAGACGGCCCGGCGTCGACGCCCAGAGCCGGCCCGCGCGATCGACGAGAAGTCCTCGCACGTCCTCGATGGGAGAGTCCTTCGAAAGCGGAAGACGCTGCGGCGGCGCGCCGGAGCGGACCCGGAAGAGCCCTCGCGACGTGCCGGCGAGGATCGACCCGTCCGGAGCGATCCGAAGGACACGCACGACCGCGCCGGCAGTCGCGGCCGCGAGACCCGACGCGCGCGCGGCCGTCCCCTCTCTCCATTCGTAGAGCTCCCCGCCGGTTCCCCACCAGACCGTGCCGCCCGGACTCGCGAATACGTACTCGACCGGCTTGCCCGCCGGCGGACCGGCCGGCTTGAACACCGGCCGCAGGGAAGGATCCGTCGCGCCGAGCCGCGCGAGGCCGCCCGACGTGGCGACCCAGACGGCCCCGTCCGCGGCCTCCGCGAGCGCCCAGATCCGCGCCTTCGGGAGCCCGTCCTCAACGCCGTAGACGCGGAAGCGCTCGCCGTCGAAACGGGAGAGTCCGTTCAGCGAGCCGACCCAGAGGTACCCGCGCGAGTCCTTCAGAAGCGCCGTGACGGTCTCCTCCGCGAGACCCTCGGCCACGCCGTGCCGCTGGACCGGCAGACGCTCGGCTGCGAGCGGCGCGGCGAGCGCGGAGACGGCGAGGAACGCGGCCCGGAGTCGCATCGTCCGCCCCATTCTGTGCGCTCAGGCGCCGAGGCGCTTCGCGATCCGTTCGGCGGAGTCGCGGACCTTTGCGACGACGCGTCCGTCCTCGTCGAGCAGGACGGGGATCTCGAGGCCGAAGCGCTTCGAGAGCGCCGGGTCCGAATCGACATCCACCTCCGAGAGCGTGCCGCCGAGTCGCGCGACGAGCGGTGCGACCGCCGCCTTCATCTCGTCGCAGAGATGACAGCCCGGACGCGTCAGGAGGCGCAGCGCGCGCGCTCTCACGCGGCCGGTGTCGCCGCCGGCGGGTGCGAGCCGCGCGGAAGCTGCGTGAGGACGCGCCACGAATAGTGGAGCCCCGAAATCGTGGCGAAAGCCGCGACGAGCCACATGCACACCGTGGCGACAACGGGATCCAGGCTCTTCACGTTGACGAGGAGGATCGCGGTCACGGTCGAGATCTCGAGGAACGTCGTGAGCTTCCCGAGAATGGACGGCGGAAAGGACCGGATCCCGAGCGCGAGGAAGAGAACGAGGCAGATCACGAGGATGAAGACGTCGCGGAAGATCGTCAGGACGAGGAGCCAGATCGGGATCCGCACGGTCGTGGGCGTTCCCGGCAGCGCGAAGACGACGAACGACGAGACGAGAAAGAGTTTGTCGGCGATCGGATCGAGCCACGCACCGAGCGGCGACGCCATCGCGAAGCGGCGCGCGAGGTACCCGTCCACGATGTCCGTGACCGCCGCCGCCAGGAAGATCACGAGCGCCATCCACTCACGGCCGTCGAGGATCGCCATGACGAGGAACGGGAGCGCGGCGAGGCGCGCGAACGTGAGGAAGTTCGGCAGTGTCCAGGGGCGAAGCTCCACGGCGTGTCCGGTCAGCCGGGCGGCGGGGCCGCCGCGCCGTCGCCTTCGAGCCGCACGTAGACGGCCTTGCCCTTCGGGACGATGAGCTGCTCGGCCGCCATCTGGGACATCGTGCGCGAGACCGTCTCGCGCGACGATCCGATCGTGTCGGCGATTTCCCGCTGGGACGGGCGCACGACGACGGACCACCCGCCGCCGGCCTTCCGGCCGCGCGCGATCGCGAGCTCCCGGAAGTAGCGCGCGAGGCGCGCCTTGACGTCCAGCGAGGCAAGGCCCTCGATCGTGGCGTTCGCGCGCCGGAGGCGCGCGGAGAACGCGGCGAGGAGCGCGCGCGTGAGGACGAAATTGGACTTCAGGAGGCCGAAGAAGACCGGGCGCGAGAGGATCGCGAGCTCGGACTTCTCCTGCGCGATCACGCTGGCCGAGCGCGGGGCGTCGTCGAGGAGCGCCATCTCGCCGAAGTGCTCGCCTTCTCCGAGCGAGTTCAGGACGACTTCGCGGCCGTCCGGCGCGACGATCGCGACGGCGACCCGTCCCTTCACGATCACGTAGAAGGCGTCCCCGGGCTGGCCCTGCTCGACGATGGTCTCGCCGCGGCGGTACGTGCGGAGAGCCGCAGCCTTCGCGAGCGCGACACGGTCCTCGGGGGCGATGCCCTCGAAGAGACCGACTCTCGAGAAGAGCTCCGTGACGTTCATCGCGATCCTCCTCCCCGGGCCATCTTCAGCGCCGCCTCGATCGCGGCGACTGCCTCACGCCCGCTGAGCTGCCGGGACCCCTCCGGAAGTATGCCGCACTCGGCCAGGGACGCCGGGCAGGCGAGCTCGCCGCCCGCGAGCGTCGCGAGCCGCTTGAGATGAGACGCCATCTCGCTCCGCGTGACGGCCGAGTCCGCGCCGACGAGGTGCGTGTCGCGCGAGACCGGGAAGAACCCGAGCCCGATGGTCCTCACGAGCGCTCCGCGCTCGGGCCGGTCCACGACGTCCACCGCGACGTCCGCGCCCGGCGGGATGCGCGCCTCCCGCACCTCGGGAGAGAGCTCGACGAGAAGGGACGCCAGCTGCGCCCGCGTGAGCCGGGGAGAGAGCGCCGCGCGCCGCGCCGGCGCCGGGAGGTTCTGGACGCGAAACTCGAAGCGCGCCGCCGCCGCCTTCTCCCGGAACGCGGGGTCCGTCCGGCCGAGCTCCTCGTAGAGCGCTTCGGCCTCGGCCCAGCGCCCCGTCTTCGTCGCGAGGGCGGCGAGGGACTCCGCGAGGGCGGGATCCGCCGGGTCGATCTCGTGCGCCCGCCGTGCGGCGGACCACGCGTCCTCGAGGGCGCCCTCGGCTTCGGCGGCCTTCGCGAGAGCCCGGTAGCCCGCGGCCGCGTTCGGGTCGACCTCGAGGATCGAAACGGCGGCGCGCCGGGCCGCTGCGGTGTCCTTCGCCTTCAGGGCCTCGTCGGCCTCGTGCGAGCGTTTCGCAACGAAGGCCTCGCGGACCTCTTTCTCGCGCGCGACGTACAGCGCATTCGTGGGGACGAGCCGGACCGCCTCGCGGGTGTCGTCCAGCGCCTCGCGCAGGCGGCCCTCGGCCTCGGCGGCGGCGGCGCGCGACGCGGCCTCGCCGCCCCGCACGACGGCGGGGTCCTTCTTCGGAGGTGGAGCCGTCGTGCACCCCGCGGCCGCCCCGAGGACGACGGCCAGGGCGAACGCGAGCCGGCGCGTCAAACCGCGGGAGCCCGCACCGCCGGGGGCGCGAAGGCGGGAGCGTTGGCGCCGGTCGACGCCACCGACGCGATCGCGTGCTTGTAGATCATCTCTTCGCGTCCGTCGACTTCGACGACGACGGCGTACTTGTCGAAGCGGCGGATGCGTCCGACGCGCGCACGCCCGGAGAGCAGCATCACCTCGACGATCGTGTTGTCTTTCCGGAGCTGGTAGAAGAACCCGTCCTGGACGTTGATGGGGGGCTTCGGCGTCCCGATCATGAATGACTCCCTTCCGGAAGATGAGCAAGAAGCGGGCGCGCGAGGCGCTCCGCGAAATCGACGAGGTCGGGGCGCGTCGCATCGACCGGCAGGAGACCCGGCTCCCGCCGGAACCAGGTCTCCTGTCTCTTCGCGTACCGGCGCGTGTCTCTCAGGATCCGTTCCTTCCACTCCGCTTCGGAGATCGCCCCTTCGAGAAGCGCAGCCGTATCACGATACCCGATGGCCGAGAACGCGGGCGCCGTGGCCGGCACGCCGGCTGCGAGCAGGCCCTGCACTTCCCTGGGGAGCGCGGTTGCGAAGCGTGTTCGAAATCTCTCCGAGATTCTGTCATGGAGGTCCGCGCGCGGCAACGTGAGGAGCAGCTTCACGGAAGGCCGCGTCCACGCGGCGCCGGGGCGCTCGCGGAAGAGGCGCGACGGGCGTTCGCCCGAGAGGAAGAGAATCTCGAGGAGGCGAATCGCGCGGGCCGCGTCGGCGCCCCCGAGCCGCGAGGCGACCTCGGGGTCGAGAACGGAGACCATCCGCTTGAGGTACGGCGCGCCGCGGCGGGCCGCGACGGCCTCGAGAGCGGAGCGGACGGCGTCGTTGCGGCGCGGCCCCTCGAAGAGGCCGCCGAAGAACGCGCGGACGTAGAAGCCCGTGCCTCCCGCGAGGATCGGCAGGCGGCCGCGCGCGAGGATCTCCTCGCAGAGGCGCCGCGCCTCCGCGGCGAACTCCCCGGCGCTCCACGGCTCGACGGGCTCGCGCGCGTCGACGAGGTGGTGGGGCGCCCGGGCCCGCAGGTCCGCGCCGGGCTTGGCCGTCCCGACGTCGAAGCCGCGGTACACGGCGAACGCGTCCGCCGAGACGACCTCTCCCCCGAGGCGTTCGGCGAGCGCCACGGCGAGCTCGGACTTCCCCGTCGCCGTCGCGCCGAGGATCGCGAGGACGCCCGACGGGCCGCTCACGGCGCGGACCTCGCGACGGCCTCCGGAAAGACCGGGAGGATGCGGCCCGCGGCCAGCGTCAGGGCGAGGTCGCCGTCGCGGTCCGTCCGGAAGACGCGTGCGCCGGCCGCCGAGAGCCGCGCGAGCACCTCGGACGAGGGATGGCCGAACCGGTTGCGCCGGCCGACGCCCACGAGCGCGACGCGCGGAGCGACGCGCGCGAGGAAATCCGGCGTCGTCGAGGTGCGGCTCCCGTGGTGCGGCACCTTCAGGACGTCGGCGCGGAGGTCCTCCCGGGCCGCCACGAGGTCGCGCTCGGCGGCCGATTCGACGTCGCCCGTCAGGAGGATCGTCCGCCCCTCCGCCCTCGCCCTGAGGACCAGCGAACCGTTGTTCTCCCGGGCGCGAGGGTAGGGGTCGTCCCCCGGGTGGAGGACGTCGAAGGCGACGCCGGCGGCCTCGAAGCGGGCGCCCGCGCCGAGCCGATCGAGGACGAGCCGGCGTTTCCGGGCGACCGCGAGGAACTCGTCGAGGAAGGCGTTGCGCGGCGCGGCGCGCGGGAGGACGACGCGGCCGACCGGAAGGGAGTCCAGGACGGCGAGGAGGCCGCGGGCGTGGTCCGGGTGCGGGTGCGTCAGGACGACCGCGTCGAGCGACACGGCCCCGAGGTCGGCGAGCTTCGGGATGAGGCGCAACCGCCCGAACTCGTACGCCCGGTCCGGGCTTCCGCCCCCGTCCACGAGGACGCGCCCGCGCGGCGTCACGAGCAGCCAGGCGTCGCCCTGTCCGACGTCCACCGCCCGGAGGACGACCGTCCCGGCGCCGGCCGCGGCCGGAGGCGCAGCCACGACGACGAGAACCGCGAGAAACGCCGCCGCGAGCGCGCCGCGCCTCACGGCCCGCGCCGCCGCGAGGCCCGCGACGAGGAGGAGGCCGGCCGCCGCCGCCGCGAGCGCGAAGGACGGCGTCGGGACGACGCGCACGGCGTGGAGGCGATCCAGCGCGTCGAGGATGCCGAACTGGAGCCCGGAAAGAAGGCGCAGCGGGACGATCGCGGCGGCGGCCGCGCCCGGCGAGAGGGCGAGGAACGGCAGGAGGGCGAGGCCCGCGAAGAGGAAGACCCCCGAGAGCGGCACGATGAAGGGGTTCGAGAGGAGCGCCACGAACGGGACGACGTTGAAGACGTGCGCCTGCACCGGCAGCACCGCGAGCTCGGCGCCCAGCGTCGCGCCCACCGCGTCGGCGAAGAGCGTGGGGACGCCTCGCTCGCGGAGCCAGGAGACGACCGGAGCGCCGAACTCCGCGAGACCGAACACGGCCGCGAACGTCAGAAGGAACCCGACGTCGAAGAGCGCGGACGGATCCGCGAGGAGGATGGCGCAGGCGGAAAAGCCGAGAACGTGCTCGGGGGACGTCGGCCGCCCGAGGAGCCGAGCGGCGAGGTAGAGCCCGATCATGAGCGCCGCCCGCCAGACCGGGGGCCGGCCGCCCGCGAAGACGGCGAAGAGAAGCGTCGCGCCGAGGACGATCGCGTCGCGCCCCGCGAGAGACGCCCCCGCGCGCCGCACGAGAAACCCGAGCAGCGCGGCCACGAGCGCCACCTGCAGGCCGGAGATCGCGACGATGTGCGCGACGCCGCCGTCGCGGAATGCGCCGACGGCCGCGAACGGCACGTCCTGCGTGTCGCCGAGGACGAACGCGAGGAGCAGGGCGAGCGCCGTGCGGTCCGCCTCCGGCGCGTCCGCGAGGTTCGCGCGCAGGCGGCGCTTGAGCGCGGCGCGCGCGGCATGGACCGGCGCGAGCGGACCCGCAGGGCCCGAGAGCCGTTCGACCTGAAGAGCGCTCTTCACGAGGAGGTGCGGCTGCTCGGGCAGGTCGAAGGGCGAGCGGCGCGGACCGCCGCGCTCCGGCAGTCGCAGAGTCCCCGTCACGCGCACCCGGTCACCGACTTCGGCCGCCCGCGACGGATCGGCCTCCCCCGCGACGGCGAGCGTCACCGGAGCCTCGAGAACGACCGGCCGGCCGCCGAGCGTCGCGGCGGCGACGTCGATCCGGGACCTCGCGAGCGAGCCGCTCGGCGACCACGGTGCGTCGAGGCGCCCCGTGATCTCGACGAGAGCACCGCCGGCCTCCGGATCGCGCGCGGCCGACTCCGCGATCGCGCGCCGGGCCTCGCCGGACGTCCGGAGCGCGGGCGCGAGCCAGCGCAGCTCCGCCGAAGCGTAGCCGAGAGCCGCCGCGAGGACGAGGCCGCCGGCGGAGGCGAGCCGGCCGTGGCCGCGGCCCGCGGCGACCGCGGCCGCTGCGGCGAGGGCGAGAGCGGACCCCGCGAGCAGGGAGGGCGGCGCCGCGAACGAGACGGCCGCGGCGATTCCCGCCGCGATCGCGAACGCCGCGGGCAGCGACGGCGCGCCCGCCCCGGGCGACCACGAGCGCCTCATCCGCCGCTTCTATCCGATCGGACGCCTGGCGAGCAAGGCCACCGCCTCGACGTGGTGGGTCTGCGGAAAGAGGTCGAGGAGCGTCAGCCGCGTGACCGCATACCGCTCGCCGAGCGCGGCGAGGTCGCGCGCGAGCGTCGGCGGATCGCAGGACACCATCAGGACGTGCGCCGGCGCGATCCGCAGGATCCCCCGGCGCACCTCGGGAGAGAGGCCGGCACGCGGGGGATCGGCGAGAACGAGAGAGACCGGGGATTCGGATTTCTTCGAGTGGAAGAAAGATTCGGCGGAGGCGCGCACGGCAGTCGCGCGTGGGAGGCCCGAAGAAGACCAGAGAGAGAGATTCTTTGAAAGTGAATGAGAGGACGACTCGTCGATCTCGACAGCCGTGACCTCGCCCCCGCCCGCCTCGGCCGCGAGTTCGAGCAGCGGCCGCGTCATGAACCCGACGCCCGCGTAGAGATCCACGGCGCGCCGCGGCGAAAGCCCGCGCAACGCAGCGCGGATCTCATCGAGAAAAGCGTCGAGGAGAAAGAGATTCCCTTGAAAGAAAGAGGACACGGATACGTCGAACGAGGCGCCGCCGGCGGCAATCGAGACTTCCGACGGGCCATCCGAACCCACGAGGCGCCCGCCCGCATCGACGACGCGAAACCCGTCGAACGGCCCCCTCTTCACCTTCAAAGAAATCCCCGGTCCCCGTCCCGCTCCCGACGCGAGCCGCAACTCGCCAAGCACGACGGCTCCGTCGCGAGTCTCCAAAGTCAAAAGCTCCCCTTCCACCGGCCCCAGCGAGCGCAGGTGCTCCCGGAGCGCGGGCAGCCGCTCGAGGAAAGGCTTCGACACGATCTGGCAGCCCTCGAGGTCCGCGACGACGTTCGAGCGCGGCGCGAAGAAGCCGAGGCGGCCCTCGCGGTCGAGGTGGAGGCGGTTGCGCAGGCGGTAGTTCGGCGGCGAGCCCAGCCAGCGCGGCTCGGGCAGGTTCTCCGACTTCAGGCCGCCGAGGCGGCGCAGCGCGTCGAGGACGAGCTCGGTCTTGAGGGCCCGGTGATGTTCGGGCCGGACCGCCGGCCAGTCGCACCCGCCGCAGGCGCCGCTGCGCGCGAGCGGGCAGACGGCGGCGTCCGGGCGGCGGGCGTCCCCCGGCTCGAGGATCGCTTCGGCGCGCCCGCGGATCAGCCTCGGCGACGCCTCGTCCACGCGCAGCCGCACACGGTCGCCCGGCAGCGCGCCCGCGACGAGCGTGACGACGCCGTCCGTCCGCGCGAGGCCTTCGCCGCCGGGCACGACGCGCTCCACGACGGCCTCGAGGGCGTCGCCCGGGCGGATCTCAGCCATGGAGGAGCGTCAGGGCCGGCAGGCCCAGCAGGAGCCGCACCTCGCGGCGCGTGAGCGCCCGCCGCATGCGCTCGACGACGGCGGGCGACACGCCCGCCACGTCGCCGAGCGCGGCAGAGATGCGGGATTCGACCAATTCTCTTTGCTTCGGATCCAGATGAGAAAGGGCGGCCTTCACGAGGGATGCCTCGATCTCCGCGAGGGCCCTTTCGGATTCTTCGAATGGTCCCTCTCGGGGGATTGCGTCGATTCTTGCCGCAGCCTTCTCTCTTGCCTTTCTAAGAAAATCTTCAGCGCCCTCTTCCTCCGCGACCGCCTGACTCGCCGCGCGCAGCCGAGCCGAGAGCAGAGCAAGAGCTTCCTCTCTCGCGGGCGCGTCCGCGCCCGCCACGGGGGTCTCGCGGGCCTTGCCCACGAGTCCGCGGCGCTCCATCTCCCACAGCTCCTCGACCGAGCTCGCGCAGTACGCGATGGACGAGATCTTTCCGGCCTGGCCGCGCGCGCGCCGCTTCTCGAACGCGTCGCGCACGGCGCGGATCACGACGTCCACGGGGATGCCGCCCTCGCGCCAGCCGCGGATGAGCGTCCAGTCCTTCGGCGACAGGAGGAACGGCGTCCCGCGCTCGGCAATGAAGGCCTCCTCCACACTCGTGGCGTAGGCCTCCTCATCGGGCACGGCGTTTTCCATGTCAGAAGTGGACGACGTCCCCCGACACGAGCGTCTCGTCGCCGCCCTCGGTCGCGAGGCGCAGGAAGCCCTCGGGCGTCACGCCCGCGAAGGCCCCCTTGTGCGAGCGGTCCCCGTCCGTGACGGTCAGGAGATCGCCCGGCGCGTGCGCGGACACCGACGCGAACGCCTCCGGAAGCGGGTCGGCACAGGGCTCGCCGACGCCCTCGTCGAGGATCGCGAGCATCTCGTCGAGCGGCGTCTCGCCGTCGAGCAGCGTCGGCGCAACGCCGCACGCCTCGAGAGACGTGGCCCCGGGAAGGCCGCGGGCGTCGAGGTCCGCGCGCGTGCCGCGGACGTTCAGCCCGATGCCGATCACGGCCCATCCCTCGCCGTCGTCGTTGGAGCGGGCCTCGATGAGGAGACCGCCGAGCTTCCGGCGGTCCACGAGGAGGTCGTTCGGCCACTTGAGCCTCACGTCGATTCCGAACGCGGCGGACAGGCCCCTCGCGAGGAGGATCCCCGTCTCGATCGGGAGCCGGACGCGCCCGGGGCCCTCGGGCCACGGCACGATCGCCGAGAGCGCGAGCGCGCCCGGGAGAGGGACCCACGCGCGCCCCGCGCGGCCGCGGCCCGCGGTCTGCTCGCCCGCGGCGATCACCGTGAGCCGGATCTCCTCGCTCTCGGCGAGCGCGTGCTCGACGATGATCTTCGCGAAGTCGTTCGTGGAGGGCGCCGTCGCGAGAAGGATCACGTTGTGGATGCGGACGAACCGCCTGCCGCCGAGGGGCGCGAGGGAGCCGAGCGGAGAGCCCGCGGGCGGGAGAGGCGCGCCGCCGCTCACGGGGCCTGCGTCCCCAACGAGGTTGCCGGAGAGCCGGACGATCCGTTCGGAGATTTCTTCGAGTTGCTGCTTCGTCTTCGCGACCACGCTCGCCGGAGCACGCGACAGGAAGCTCTCGTCGGCGAGGCGCGAGCGGATCTTCTCCGCCTCGGCCCGCAGCTTCTCGACTTCCTTGCGGATCTTCTCCTCGTCTTCGGAGGACATCTCTTTCTTCGGAAGTTCCACGACCAGCCCGATTCCGGCCACGACGTCGCGAAACGCCCCGGCGATGTCCACCTTCGAAGAAATCTTCACGGCCTTGAGCCGCGCGAGATGGCTCAGGAGCGGAACCTGACGCTGCAATTCCCTTGAAAGGGGTCCCTCCGGGAGCTCGAGGCCGATGGCGAGCGCCTCGGTCTGCGCGAGGCCGTTTTCTGCGCGCAGGTTTCGCACACGCGTCACGACCGCCCGCAGCGTTTCGACCGCCTCCACCGCCGCGTCGTCCTTCCACTCCGGGCGGGGTTCCGGGAACCTCGCCAGCGCGAGCCTCAGGCCGTCGCCGTTCAGCGCCTCGCGGATCTCGCACGACACGAACGGCATGAACGGGTGCAGGAGCGCGAGCGAGTCGAGGAGGACGCGCTTCAAGACACCGCGCGTTTTCGCCTTCCCGGCCTCGGGCACGTCGGCCCCGCGGAGCACCGGCTTGATCATCTCGACGTAGCCGTCGCAGAACTCGGACCAGAAGAACTGGTAGAGCGCCTGGGCGGCCTCGTCGAAGCGGTACGCCTCGAGCGACGCGTTCACGCGGCCCGCGGCCTCCGAGAGGCGCGCGAGGATCCAGCGGTCCACCGTGGAGAGCGCCCGGAAGTCGGCCGCCTGGGGGTCCGCGCACTCCCCTTCCGCGATCAGCGGCAGCGCGAACCTCGTCGCGTTCCAGACTTTCGTCGCGAAGGCGCGGTAGCCCGCGACGCGGCCTTTGCCGAACGGGAGGTCGCGGCCCGTGCCCGAAAGGACGGCGAGCGTGAAACGCACGGCGTCCGCACCGAACTCGTCACACATCTCCAGCGGATCGACGACGTTCCCCTTCGTCTTCGACATCTTCTGGCCCTTCTCGTCGCGGACGAGGCCGTGGAGGACGACGTCCTTGAAGGGCGCCCGCCCGTCGAACCAGGTGCCCGCCATGACCATCCGGGCCACCCAGAAGAAGAGGATGTCGAAACCCGTGACGAGGACGCTCGTCGGGTAGAAGCGCTTGAAGTCGGGCGTCTCGTCCGGCCAGCCGAAGACCGAGAGAGGCATGAGCCACGACGAAAACCAGGTGTCGAAAACGTCGGGGTCGCGCGTGAGCTCCCTCTTGCCGCACGTGCCGCAGGACGCGGGGTCCCCGGCGCCGGGCTCGGGGACGTTCACGTGGCCGTCCGCGCAGTACCACGCCGGGATCTCGTGCCCCCACCAGAGCTGCCGCGAGACGCACCAGTCGCGGATGTTCTTCATCCACTCGTCGTACGTCTTCTTCCAGAGCTCCGGCGTGAACGACGTCTCTCCCGTGTCGGTCGCGGCGACGGCCTTCTCGGCGAGCGGGCCGATCTTCACGAACCACTGGATCGAGACGAGCGGCTCGACGACCGTGTCGCACCGCTGGCAGCGCGCGAGAGGGACGAGATGGCTCTTCTCGCCGCGGCGCCGGCCCTGCGCGTCGAGGTCCCGGAGGACCTTCTTCCGCGCCTCGGCCCGGTCGAGTCCCGCGTACGCGTCGCCCGCGGCTTTCGTCATCTTTCCGTCGAAGCCGATCACGGTCACGAGCTCGAGGCCGTGGCGCCTGCCCGCCTCGAAGTCGTTCGGATCGTGCGCGGGCGTGACCTTCACGACGCCCGTCCCGAACTTCGGGTCGACGAAGGCGTCGGCGATCACGGGGATCGTGCGGCCCGTCAGCGGCAGCGTCACGCGCCTGCCGACGAGGGCCGTGTAGCGCTCGTCGTCCGGGTGCACGGCGACGGCCGTGTCGCCGAGCATCGTCTCGGGGCGCGTCGTGGCGACGACGACCTCCCCGCCGCCTTCCACGGGATAGGCGATCGACCACAGGTGTCCCGACGTCTCGACGTGGTTCACCTCGAGGTCGGAAAGGACGGTCGCACAGCTCGGGCACCAGTTCACCATCCGCTCGGCGCGGTACGCGAGGCCCTGCTTGTAGAGCGTCGTGAACACATGGCGGACGGCCTTCGAGCGCGTCTCGTCGAGCGTGTAGTACTCGCGCGTGAAGTCGCACGAGGCGCCGAGGCGCCGGATCTGGTTCAGGATGTCGCCGCGCCGCGATCCCGCCCACTCGCGGCAGATCGCGAGAAACGCCTCGCGGCCGAGGTCGTGGCGCGTCTTGCCCGTCCGCTCCTTCAGGTCGCGCTCGACGACCATCTGCGTCGCGATGCCCGCGTGGTCGACGCCGGGCACCCAGAGGACGGCGCGGCCCTGCATGCGGCGCCAGCGGCAGAGGACGTCCTCGAGCGTGCGCCCGAGCGCGTGCCCGACGTGCAGCCTCCCCGTGACGTTCGGCGGCGGGATCACGATCGTGAACGGCTCCGCGTCGGGAGCGGCCGCCTCGGGACGGAAGAAACCCGCCTCCTCCTGCGCCTTGTACCAGCGCATCTCGAAGGTCGACGGGTCGAACGTCTTGTCGAGTTCTTTCACAAGCTGCCGAGGATATCGGAAAGCCGAATCCTCAGTCCGCTCTTTCGAGCTCCTCGAGGCGCTCCTTGACGAGGCGCTCGGCCAGCTCCGGGACGACGTCCCAGGCGACGCGGCGGACCACGCGCTCGCCGCCCAGCTCGAGCACGCGCCGCGCGATGCGGTCGACGTCGGCGTCCGACAGCGGACCGACGGACGACGCGGACCCGGACGTCGCGGGCGCGGAATCGGGGATGAGGCTCTTGAGGTCGGTGAGGCTCGCTTCGGCCGCGAGGGCCTCGAGCTCGGAGCGTGACTCATGGGACGCCGGGGGCTCGGCGCCGTCGGCGTTCGCGAGCTTTTCCCACACCTCGGGACGGCGCGTCTTGCCCTTGTCGGAGCGCTCGAAGGCGGCGATGTCCTCGTCGAGGTCGCGCCGTTGCGGCTCCGGGGTGTCGTCGAGCGTGTCGAGGTTCATCTCGTACCCACGCTCGCCCGCGAGGGCCGGCGGCGGGGGCGGCACCGGTGGAATCGGCCCGGTCGGCGGGTCGATGTCGGCCCGCGCCGGCGGTGGCAACTCGGAGAAGACCGGCATTGCCACCGTCGAGAAGACGTCGTCGGAGAGCGCGGGCGGCGGAGGGGGCGGCGCCGCCATCAGCTCCGGGACGGCCAGAGGCGCCGTGTAGAACGACCCCACGTTCGACAGGGTCGGATCCGTGGACTCCCCGGATTCCAAGGGCGCGGGCGCGGGGGGAGGAGGAGGCGGCGGCGGGGGTTCGGGGGCCGGCGGCGGCTCCGGCGGCGCGGAGGCCTTCGCCTCGGCCGCGCGGCGGACGAGGTCCCTCACGAGCGACGCGAGGCCCTGCGAATCGAACGGCTTCGTGACGACTGAGTCGGCGCCGACGCGCTCGGAACGCGGCTTGTCGAAAGGCTCGAACGTGCCCGTGAGGAGCACGACCGGAACGTACCGGCCGCCCGGGCGCTTCTTCACGTCCTCGCACACGTCGTAGCCGGTCTTGCCGGGCATGACGGCGTCCGCGAGAACGATGTCGGGCTCGAACTCGGCGAGGAGCGCGACGGCGTCGTCGCCGTTGCCGACCGCCCTGAGCTCGAACTCGCTGCCCGTGAAGGTCAGCTCCACCACCTTGCGGATGGTCAGGCTGTCGTCCGCCAGAAGAATTCGCGAAGGCATGATTGGGACGGAGTTTACACCGGACGCTTGGCGGCGGCCGCATCGAGGGCCTGGAAGACGCGCGAGGCCGGGCGCCGCCCGATCGCGGCGGAGAGGAGGCGCGACGCGCCGGCGACGGCCGCGAGGTCCACGCCCGTTTCGTAGCCCATGCCGTCGAGCATCCAGAGCAAATCCTCGGTCGCGACGTTGCCTGCCGCGCCCGGCGCATACGGGCAGCCGCCCAGGCCGCCGGCCGAGGAGTCGAAAATCCGCACTCCCTCGCGCAGGCCCTCCGCCACGTTCGCGAGGGCCGTCCCGCGCGTGTCGTGGAAGTGGAGGGCGAGCCGCTCCACGGGGACGCCCGCCTCGACGGCGCGCCCGACGACTTCCGGCACCTGCGTCGGGACGCCGATCCCGATCGTGTCGCCGACGGAGACCTCGGCGCAGCCGGTCTCGACGAGTCGCCCCGCGACGCGCGCGACCGCCTCCGGCGCGACCGGACCTTCATACGGGCAGCCGAACGCGCACGAGACGTAGCCGCGCACGCGCATCCCCGCGGCCCGCGCGCGGGCGAGGACGGGTGCGAAACGCGCGAACGACTCGTCGATCGAGGCGTTGATGTTCCGGCGGTTGAACGTCTCGGAAGCCGCCGTGAAGACGGCGATCTCCCTCACGCCTGCCGCGAGGGCGCGGTCGAGGCCTTTCTCGTTCGGGACGAGAACCGGGTAGCGGACGCCCGGGCGCTTCACGATCCGGCGGAAGACGTCCTCGCCGTCCGCGAGCTGCGGGATCGCCTTCGGCGAGACGAACGCCGTCGCTTCGATCACGGGCAGGCCGGCCGCCGAGAGCGCGTCGACGAACGCGACCTTCACGTCCGCGGACAGGATCGCGGCTTCGTTCTGCAGGCCGTCCCGCGGGCCGACCTCGACGACGGTGACGCGGTGGCGGCTCATGTGACCTCGAGGAGAACCGCTCCGAGGCTCACCATCTTTCCGGGCTCCGCGGCGAGCCGCGACACCGTTCCCGCCCGGGGCGCCCGCACGGCGTGCTCCATCTTCATGGCTTCGAGGATCACGAGGACGTCGCCCTTCTCGACTCTCTGGCCGTCCGCCACGCGCACGACCGAGACGCGGCCCGGCATGGGCGCCGTGAGCGCGTGCTCCTCGTCGGCGGAGCGGGCGGCGCGGGCCGCGGCCTTCGCGATGCGCCACGTCTCTCCGGCGACGAAGACCCACGCGACGTCGCCGTCCCGAACCGCGAACGCCCCGCGCGGCACGGCGCCGGGCCTCACCTCGCGCGTCTGGCCGGTCGAGGCCTCGCGCAGCTTCACGCGCCGCCCCCGGCCCGGAACCGGCCATCGAACGGATCGGGAAACGCCGGCGCCGGCGCTCCGCCCGGCCCGGCCGCGCCCGAAAGCGCCGCCGCGGCCGCCGCGAACGCCTCGTCGGGCGGAGGCGGGAGCGCGGGCGCCGCGAGAGTCTCCAGAAGGCCGGTGTGGATCGCGCCCGCGGCCACCTCGGGCGTTCCGAGCAGGCGGCGCAGCCACGAGACGTTCGTCACGACGCCGAGGATCACCGTTTCGCCGAGGGCGGCGGAGAGCCGGCGGCGCGCCTCGTCACGCGTCGCTCCCGAAGCGACGATCTTCGCGAGGAGCGGGTCGTAATGCACGCCGACGTCCTGCCCTTCGGCGAGCCCGGATTCGACGCGCACGCCCGGGCCGGAGGGCTCCCGGTAGAGAAGGACGCGCCCGGTCTGCGGCAGGAACCCCCCCTCGGGATCCTCCGCGTAGACGCGCGCCTCCATCGCGTGGCGCGTCGGGGCGGCCGGGAGGGGCGGCAGCGTCCCGCCCGCCGCCACGGCGAGCTGGAGGAGGACGAGGTCCACGCCGAACGCTTCCTCGGTGACGGGATGCTCGACCTGCAGGCGCGTGTTCATCTCGAGGAAGTAGAACTCGCCGGACGGCGCGAGAAGGAACTCCACCGTGCCGGCGTTCACGTAGCCGACGGCCCTCGCGGCGTCGACCGCGGCCCTGGCGAGACGCGCGCGCAGCTCCGGCGTCACGGCCGGCGACGGGCACTCCTCGACGACCTTCTGGTGCCGGCGCTGCAGCGAGCACTCGCGCTCGCCGATCGCGACGACGTTGCCGTGCGAGTCGCCGAACACCTGCACCTCGATGTGCCGCGGCATCTCGAGGTACTTCTCCACGTACACCGTCGGGTCGCCAAATGCAGCCGCCGCTTCGCGGCGGCAGGAAGAAATGGCTTCGAACAGCTCGGAAGGATCGCGGACGATCCGCATCCCCTTCCCTCCACCCCCGGCAGACGCCTTGACCACCACCGGGAGACCCAGAGAAAGAATTCCTTTGAAGGTGCCAGAGGTCGTGATGAGGGCGCCCGGCACGACGGGGACGCCGGCCTTTTCCATCCGTTCGCGCGAGGCGATCTTGCTCCCCATCGCCTCCATCGCTTCGGGCGGAGGGCCGATCCAAACGAGCCCGGCCGCCTCGACGGCGCGGGCGAAGCCCGCGTTCTCGGACAGGAATCCGTAGCCGGGATGCACGGCGTCGCAGCCCTTTTCCTTCGCGGCGGCGATGACCTTCGGGATCGACAGGTAGCTCTCCTTCGCGGGCGCCGGCCCGATCTCGGCCGCGTCGTCCGCGAGCGCGGCGTGGCGGGCGCCGCGGTCCGCCTCGGAGTACACCGCGACCGATTCGAGGCCCGCCGCGCGCACGCCGCGGATCACGCGCACGGCGATTTCGCCGCGGTTCGCGACGAGAACGCGCCGGAAGGGTCTCGCCCGCGTCACGATCCCTTCGTCGTCCAGCTCGCGGGACGCTTCTCGAGGAAGGACTTCAGGCCTTCCATCCCCTCCTGCGAGCCGCGCCGCTCGGCCATCCGCTGGATGGCCCAGGCCGACGCTTCCCGCGCGGGCAGCGTGGAGACGGTGCGGACGAGGCGCTTGGCCTCGACGACGGCGGCCGGCCCGCCGAGAAGAATCGCCTCGATGACCGCCTGCGAAGCGGTGGCCAGGTCCTTCTCCGCGACGACGTGGTGGACGAGGCCGACGCGACGCGCCTCCTCGGCGCCGACACGCTCGCCCGTCAGGAACCACGAGCGCGCGTGCGACTCGCCGATCTTCCGGACGAGATACGGGGAGATCACGGCCGGGATGATCCCGAGGCGCACCTCGGTCGTCCCGAAGACGGCGCCCTCGGCCGCGACGACGATGTCGCACGCGGCGGCGAGGCCGGTGCCGCCGCCCAGCGCGGCGCCCTGGACGCGCGCGACCACGGGCTTGTCGAGCTCGTCGAGCGCCTTGAAGAGCTGCGCGAGCTCGGCCGAGTCGCGCCGGTTCTCCTCCATCGTGAAGTTCGCGACGCGCTTCATCCAGTCGAGGTCCGCGCCGGCGCAGAACGCCGTTCCCGCGCCCGAGAGCTCGACGACGCGAACGGAGTCGTCGGAGGCGAGGTCGCGAAGCGCGCGCTGCAGGAGCGTCACGGTCTCGCCGTCCCAGGCGTTGCGGACCTCGGGCCTGTTCAGGACGAGACGCGCGACGCGCGGGTCGGCGGACTTCTCGAGGAGGACCTTCGGGGCGCTCATTTGCCCACCTGGATCGTGCCGGGGAGATCGAGCGGAACAGTCATGGCCTGGTCCTTTCCGACTTTCACGGAGATCTTCGCGACGAGCCGTCCCTCCACGCGCCCGCCCGACGCCACGGCGCCCGCGAGCGCGGCCGCGAGGTCCGCGTTGCCGGCGGCGACAGGCAGGTCGATCGTGTTCTCGCGGCCCGGGTGGAGCCGCACGCCGTGCCGCTCGCCGGAAGCGACCCTGCGGTCGCCGGAGCGGATCTCGTATACGAGGTCCTTGACGTCCAACGGGAAGGAGAGAGGGTTGTAGATCAGCACGGACGCCTCACCCTGCGTCTCGGTGAGCGAGAGCCCGGCCAGTCGCGCGCCGCCGAAGCGGGCGTAGTCCCGCCCGACGGGGCCGCTCGCGCGGATCTGGCCCGTTCCGACTCTGAGGACGCCGACGGCGCAGACGGGCATGGGAGGGGAAGTAGAGGAAGACCGGAGATTTCCTTCGAACATGAAATCCAGCGCCGCGGCCTGGAGCCGTCCGAGCAACTCCGCGGGCACGTTCGCGAGCTCCATCTCCGTGAGCAAAACCACCTCGTGGCGTCCCTCCGCGTGCTGGACGAGGGCCGTCACCTTCGGCCCCACCGGGAGCACCGTGTTCGCGAGCTCGATCTTCCCTTCAAAAGAAATCTTGGATCCCGGCGGCGAATCCGGGAGGACGGCTCGAAGAAATGCGGTCACACGCGTCCGCGTCAGCGACGTCACCTCGAGAGCGTCGATCGACCCGCACGTCAGGCGCGTCTGCGCGTGGGCGGAGGCGGCGCAGAACAGAGCGGCGGCGGCGAAGGCGAAACGTCTCTTCATGTCTACATCCGGAAGACGCCGAAGCGCGTCTCCCCTCCCGGCGCGCGCGAAGCCGTCGCGAGCGCGAGCGCGAGCGTGCGGCGCGTGTCGAGCGGGTCGAGGATCCCGTCGTCCCACAAGCGCGCGGTCGCGTAGTACGGGTTTCCCTCGGCCTCGTATTTCTCGAGCGTCGGGCGGCGGAACTCCGCGCGCTCGGCGTCGGTCATGCGCGGCGCTCCTTCGCGCGCGCGCTGCTCGTCCTTCACGGTCGCGAGGACGTCGGCGGCCTGCTCGCCGCCCATCACGGAGATCCGCGCGTTCGGCCACGTGAACAGGAACCGGGGCTGGTAGGCCCGCCCGCACATCCCGTAGTTTCCGGCGCCGAAGGAGCCGCCGATCACGAGCGTGATCTTGGGAACGGACGCGTTCGCGACGGCGTGGACCATCTTGGCGCCGTCCTTGGCGATCCCGCCGTGCTCGTAGGCCCGCCCGACCATGAAGCCCGTGATGTTCTGGAGGAAGACGAGCGGCACCCCGCGCTGGCAGGCCATCTCGATCAGGTGCGTCGCCTTGAGGGCGGACTCCGAGAAGAGGACGCCGTTGTTCGCGAGGATCGCGACCGGGTAGCCCGCGACGTGCCCGAAACCCGCCACGAGCGTCGCGCCGTAGCGCGGCTTGAACTCGTGGAAGCGCGAGCCGTCGAGGACGCGCGCGAGAACCTCGCGCACGTCGTACGGGCGGCGGACTTCCTTCGGCACGACCCCGTAGAGCTCCTCGGCCGGATAGAGCGGCTCCTCGGGCGCGACGCGGCCCGGAGGCGGCTGAGGCGGCACGGCGAGGTGCGCGACGATCCCGCGCACCTTCTCGAGCGCGTCCGCGTCGTCGTCCGCGAGGTGGTCGGCGACGCCCGAGAGGCGCGTATGAACGTCGCCGCCCCCCAGCTCCTCGGCGGTCACGTCCTCGCCGGTCGCGGCCTTCACGAGCGGCGGCCCCGCGAGAAAGATCGTCCCCTGGTTCTTCACGATGACGGTCTCGTCCGACATCGCCGGGACGTACGCGCCGCCGGCGGTGCACGAGCCGAGGACCGCTGCGATCTGCGGGAGGCCCGCGGCGCTCATGCGCGCCTGGTTGTAGAAGATGCGGCCGAAGTGGTCGCGGTCCGGGAACACCTCGGCCTGCAGCGGGAGGAACGCGCCGCCCGAGTCCACGAGGTAGATCGCCGGGAGCCGGTTCTCGAGCGCGATCTCCTGCGCGCGGAGGTGCTTCTTGACCGTGACCGGGTAGTACGTCCCGCCCTTCACGGTCGCGTCGTTCGCGACGATCATCACGGCCCGCCCCTCGACCTTGCCGACGCCCGTCACGAGGCCCGCGCCCGGCGCCGCGCCGTCGTAGAGGCCGTGGCCCGCGAGGGGCGCAACCTCGAGAAAAGCCGTGTCGGGGTCGAGCAGGCGTTCGATCCGCTCGCGCACGGGGAGCTTGCCGCGCGACACGTGGCGCTGCCGCTCCTTTTCGCCGCCCCCCTCGCGCGCCCTGGCGAGCGCGTCCCTCAGGCGCTCCGCGAGCGCCCGGTGGTGGGCGGCGTTCTCCTGGAACTCGCCGGACGACGGCGAGAGCTTCGAGGCGAGGGTCTCGCTCACGGACGGATCAGGAGCCGGCCCGTTCGCCCGCGAGGCGGCGGATCGCGTCGACCGTGGAGGCCGTGCTCGTGCCCGGCAGGAAGACGTCGCGAACTCCCCTGGCTTTCAGCGGAGCGATGTCCTTGTCCGGGATGATCCCGCCGACGACGACGGCGATGCCCTCGCCGCCGCGTTCCTTCAGCGCCAGGAGGACTTCGGGGACGAGGACGTTGTGGGCGCCGGAGAGGATCGAAAGGCCGACGACGTCGACGTCCTCCTGGACGGCGGCCGCGGCGATCTGCTGCGGCGTCTGGCGCAGGCCCGAGTAGATGACTTCCATGCCGGCGTCGCGCAGCGCGCGGGCGACGACCTTGGCGCCGCGGTCGTGACCGTCGAGGCCCGGCTTGGCGACGAGGACGCGGATCGGACGGTCGCTCATGGCGGCGATTCTACCCGTGCGCCACGTGTAGACTTGCCGGGAAAGTCTCGACATGCCGCGATTGGGCGATCTCCTCTTCGAAAGCAAGCTCATCACCGAAGAGCAACGGCACCGAGCCGTCCTTCGGCAGAGCCGCCTGCGCGGCCGGTTCGGCACCGCCCTCCTCGAAGGAGACGCCTCGGAAGACGTGATCGCCCACGGCCTCGCCGTGCAGAGCCGCGTGCCTCCGGCCACGCCCGAGTTTCTCCAGTCGATCCGCTCGGACGTCCTGCGGCTCGTCCCCGCCCGCGTGGCCCAGCGGCTGCACTCCGTGCCGTTTCGCAAGGAGGGCCGCGTCCTCTCGGTCGCGATGCGCGACCCCGGAGACCTCCCCGCCCTCGACGAGCTCGCGGCCCTGACGGGTTTCCGCATCGCCCCGCACGCGGCGCTCGAGGTCCGGATCTACGCGCTCCTCTACCGCTTCTATGCAGCCGACGTCGAGCCGCGTTACCTGACGGCCGCCGCGTTTCTGCGCGAGGTCGCGTCCACCCCGAAGGACGACGCGGACGAGCCGACGCAGCCGAAGATCGGCCGCACGCGCAGCAAGCCCGAGCTGCGCGTCGTTCCGCCCCCTCCGCCGCCCGACACGCTCACGCCCTATCCGCAGCGCATCCGGCGCATGGACGAGGGCGACCCGTGGCAGGCCGAGGGCGCGGCGCTCGCCGCGAAGGCCCAGGCGGTCCGCAGGCGCGCCGAGCCCGAGATCTTCGAGGACCCGCTCGAGGTGCTCGACCCCCAGCCCGAGTCGATGAATTTCCCGGAGCGGCCCGAGCCCAGCCCGGAGGCCGCCGCAGAGGAGAAGCTCCTGGCGCGCCTCGCGGGCGCGCGCCACCGGGACGACGTCGCCGAAGCGGTCCTCGACGACGCGCTCCGGCACGTGAAGCGCGCCGCGCTCTTCATCGCCCATCCCGACGCTGTCACGGGCTGGGCGGCCCGGCCCGCGCCGACCGACGGATTCAGCCGTTTCCGCCTCCCCGACACCGAGCCGTCGGTCTTCGCGACCCTGCGCAACACGGAGGGGTTTTACGTCGGCCCGCAGCCGGACCTTCCGGGAACGGCCTCGACGCTCCAGGCGCTCGCCTCCAACGGCCTCGGCCTCGTCGCCGTCGTGCCCGTGAACCTGAAGGGAAAGACCGTCGTCTACCTCTACGGCGAGGCCGAAGAAGGGGCGAGGCCGCCCTCGATCCCCGCACTCAAGCGCCTCGCGGCCATGGCGGCCACCGGGCTCGAGATCGTCCTGCTCAGGAGCCGCCTCACCCGCCTCTGACGCGGGCTAACGGGCTCGATTTGAACGACATGGGCCCGACCGGGTAAACTCCGCGAACACGTGATCAAGAACGACATCATCAACGGCGTCGCCGCAGCGGCCGACGTGCCGCGGCAGAAAGCCACGCAGGCCGTCGAGACGGTCATCGACGTCATGCGCCAGGCCCTCGCGCGCGGCGAGCGCATCGAGCTGCGCGGCTTCGGCGTGTTCCTCGTCAAGCCCCGCAAGCGCGGCATCGGCCGGAATCCGAAGCGCCCGACCGAGGAAGTCCAGATCCCTCCCGGGTTCACGATCCGCTTCAAGCCCGGCAAGGAGCTCCGCGACATGACCGGCACGCTCGAGCCGGATTCGAAGGAGCCCGCCCACGACGCTCCCGCCGCCCCCGCCACCCGCACCTGACGTGGAGGGGAATTCCCGCCGCGAGCGCTGGTGGCTGCACGGCCTGCTTCTCTTCATGACGCTTCTGACGACCGAGTGGGCGGGCGTCTACCTCACCGTCGGCTTTCGTCCGGAGATTCTTCGAATGTCGAACGTCTGGGACGCGCGGTTCGCGCTTCTCCTGGGCGGTCTCGACTTCTCCCTCCCGCTCCTTTGCATCCTCGTGTCGCACGAGCTGGGCCACTACCTCACGGCGCGCCGCTATGGGATCGACGCCTCCCCGCCCTACTTCATCCCGCTCGCAGTCCCCGGACTGATCGACTTCCCCGGCACGATGGGCGCCTTCATCCGCATTCGCGCGCAGGTCCCCGACAAGAAGAAGCTGTTCGACATCGGGGTCGCGGGACCCATCGCCGGTTTCGTCGTCACGCTGCCCTTTCTCGCGTGGGGTGTCACGCACTCAAGACCGAACCTCGACCCGGTTCTGTCGCACGGGACGACGATCTTTCACTATCCGACGCTCGTGACCCTTTCTCAGAAGATCTTTCTGGGTGCCACCTTCACGAGCTTCGACACGATCGAGCACCCGATGTTCATGGCGGCGTGGTTCGGCCTGCTCGTCACCGCTCTCAACCTCCTGCCCCTCGGCCAGCTGGACGGCGGGCACGCGCTCTACGCGGTTTTCGGCCGGCACCAGCGGACGATCGCGATCCCGCTCCTCATCGTCCTCGCGTTCATGGGCCTCCAGTGGCCCGGCTGGTGGATCTGGGTCGCGTTCACGCTGTTCACGGGGCTGCGTCACCCTCCGGTGATCGACGAGGACGAGCCGCTCGACTTCCGCCGCAAGCTCGTGGCGGCCGCGGTGCTCCTGATCTTCGTCGTGTGCTTCGCGCCGATCCCGCTCGAACTGATCTGACGCGCTCCTGACGCGCCGCGTCAGCCCCGTCGCGTCATGGAATTTCTATTGAGAGCGAGTCTTGCTCTCTGTTAGCGTACCGTCTCGGCAACGAAACCAAGGCCTCGGGCGGGGTACTCGCTGCCCGTCCGTCCGGCACATTTCCGGCGAGATTTCGGTTCAGGAGGAGATTCGATGAAGAAGGGCCTCATCCTCGGCTTGACCCTGGCAGCGACGTTCGTCTTCGCGGCCGCGCCGGCCTTCGCCCAGGAGAACCGCGACGCGACGCCGGACGTCCAGGAGGTCGGCGCAGGTCCGGGCGCGGACGTCATCGCGTTCGAGGAAACGCCGTCTCACATCTTCCTCACGCGCGACGAGTACGAGCGGTCGCTCTTCCGCGAGCCGCTGGCGCGCCGCAGCGCGAACATGACGTACCACGGCGGGAAGATCATGCCGACGGCCGTGACGAAGAACATCTTCTGGGGCACGAGCTGGGCCGGCTACTCCGGCGACAAGATGACCGGGCTCGACACCTGGTACTCCGGCTACAACAACAGCAATTACGCAAGGACCTCGACCGAGTACACGGGTTCGAACGGCAGAGTCGGCGCCCTGACGACCCACCAAGGGCACGTCGTCGACACGACCGCCGCCTCCGGCGGCGGCAGCACGTCCGCGATCCTCGCGGAGGTCTGCAAGGTCATCACGGCTCCGGACACGTCCGGGAACGGCTACTACGCGGTCTATACGGACCTTCCGCGCGGCAGCGCCGGGTACTGCGCGTGGCACAGCGCCGGGTCCTGTGGCGGGGTGCCCGTTCAGTTCGCATTCTTCTGGAATCTCGACGGCGACCCGGGCTGCGATCCGCAGGACACGTCCGGCCTCCACTCGCAGGGTCTGTCCGCTCTGGCCAACGTCACGGGCCACGAGCTGGCCGAGGCGATGACGGACCCCGCCAACCCGGGCGCGTGGTACGACTCGCAGGGCCAGGAGAACGGCGACAAGTGCGCCTGGACCTGGGGCGCGCCTCTCCTCACGTTCAGCAACGGCTCGCAATGGAAGGTCCAGGGCGAGTGGTCGAATGCGGCGTACACGGCCGGCACGGGCTACCCGAACCGCAGCGGACAGAGGGGATGCCTCGGCGGGCTCTGAGCCCTCTCCGCTTCCTTGATTCACGACGCCCGCCGGCCTCCGGCGGGCGTTTTCCTTTCTAGGCCTTCCGCCGCCGCAGCGCGCCCAGCGCTTCTCCCAGCTCCGGCGCGCGCAGCAGCGCCGCGAAGGCGAGGAACGCCGCCGCTCCGACGGCCGCTGCGCCCGCGACCCAGCCCGCTCGCGCGAGGAAGACCCATCCCGCGTCGTACGGGAACACCCGTTGCGCGAGGAGCCAGACGACCGCGCCCATCGCGAGGCTCGCGAGGAGGAGGCGGAGGAGCGCGAAGACGACGACGCGCCCGCCCAGCGACCCCATCCGCCGCCACAGCAGGGCGAGGAGAACGAGAAAGTTGATCCAGAACCCCGCCGACGTCGCGAGCGCGACCCCCGCGTGCTGCATGGGCTTCGCGAGCCACACGCAGAGCGCCCAGAAGACCGCGAGGTCGAACGTCGCGACGATCACGGGCGTCTTCGTGTCGTGGAGCGCGTAGAACGCCTGCGTCACGATCTTCACCCCCGCCGCCGCGTAGAGCCCGACCGCGAAAAAGACGACCGCGAGCGCCGTCTTCGCGACGTCCCCTTCGGCGAACCGGCCGCGCCGGAAGATGAGGTCCACGATCGGCGAGGCGAGGAGCATGAGGCCCACCATCGACGGCAGCGTGACGAAGCCAATCAGGCGCAGCGCGAACGCGACGGTCGCCTTGTAGGCCGAGCGGTCCTTCTCGAACGCCTGGTCCGAGAGGGCCGGCAGGACCGTCCGCGTGAGCGAGACGACGAAGCCGCCGAGGACGAAGTCGACGAGACGGAAGGCGCAGTAGTTGTACGTGACGAACGCGTCGCCGATCGCCGCGAGCGTCCGGGTGGAGACGACGAGCGACAGCTGCCCGACGCCGTAGCCGTAGAGGCGCGGCGCGATCTGGAGCGCCGTGCGCTTGACCTCGGGGTCGCCGAGCGGCGAGCCCGAGAACCTCAGGCCGAGGCGCCGGACGGCCGGCCCCTGCAGCGCAACCTGCAGGACGCCCCCCACGAGGACGCCGCCCGTCAGCGCCGCCACCGCCGGCACGCCGGCGGGCGCGAGGGCCCACGCCGCCCCGACGATCGCGAGGTTCCACGCGATAGGCGTCGCCGCCGAGAGCTGGAAGAAGCCCTTGGAGTTCAGGAACGCCTCGAGAAGGGCCGCGATGGAGACGAGGAGGACGTACGGGAACATCCACCGCGTCAGGAGAACCGTCAGCTCGAACTTTCCCGACGTCGCCTTGAAGCCGCCCGCGAACAGGCCGACGAGCGGCCCCGCGAAGACCACGCCGAGCGTCACGATCCCGACGAGCACGCAGAACAGAAGGACGAGCATCCGGCCCGCGTAGACGCCCTCCTCGCCGGGGCGCTCCCGCTCGACCTTCCGGGCCATCGGGACGAACGCGGCGGGGAGGCCGCCCTCCCCCACGACCGCGCGGATCGTGTTCGGGATCCGGAGCGCCGTGTAAAACGCGTCCGACAGGGCCGAGGCGCCGAGGAACCGGGCGATGGTCGCGTCCCGTACGACGCCCGCCAGCCGGGAGACCACCGTCCACGCGGTGATGCCCCAGGTCGACCGGACGAGGTTCCGCGTGTCGCTCAAGCCGGAGGGATTGTAGGATCCGGGCCGATCGGAGGAGATTTCATGGCTGGATCCGTCAACAAGGTCATCCTCATCGGCCACCTCGGCGCCGACCCCGAGATGCGCGCCACGACGGGCGGCGTGCCGATCGCGCGCCTGAGAATCGCCACGACCGAGACGTGGAACGACCGCACGAGCGGGCAGAAGCAGGAAAAGACCGAGTGGCACACGGTCATCGCCTTCGACAAGCTCGCAGGCATCTGCGAGCGCTACCTGTCGAAGGGCCGGCTCGTCTACATCGAAGGCGCGCTCCAGACGCGCACGTGGGACGACAAGGAGACGGGCCAGAAGCGCTACGCCACCGAGATCAAGGCGCGCGACATGAAGATGCTCGGCGGCAGGCCGGACGCCGCGGGCTCGAGCTCGGGCGTCGGCGCGGCGGCTCCGGAGGCTCCCGAGGGCGGCGACGCGGACGACGACGTCCCGTTCTGAGGAAGAGAAGAAGAGGAAGAGGGGGATTTCTTAGAAGGTTGCGTGGCGCCGGGGCTGCAGGAAGCACCCCGACGCTTCGAGCGCTCTCGGCCCCATTGACCTCCTAAGAGAATCTTCCGAAGTCTTCGTCTTTTCTCTTCTCTCTTGGCCTGGCCATCAGCTCCGCGAAGGCCGCCGCTTCCTCCGCGAGCTTTGCCCAAGCCTCTTCCGTGAACCGCGGGCGCGGCGCGCCCGCGACGCGGCGGCGGAGGGCGGCGAAGCGCTCGTCGCGCGCGGGGTCGGAGCCGAGAGCGGCCACGCGGGCCACGGCCTCCTCGTACGCGTCGAAAGTCTTCGACAGGATCAAGGCGTCGCAGCCGGCCGCGGCCGCGCGCCCGGCGCGCTGGGGCAGCGTCCCCTCGAGGGCGTCCATCTCGAGGTCGTCCGAGTAGACGACGCCGTCGAACCGGACGGGCCCCCGCAGGATGGAGTGGATCTTCGGCGAGCACGACGCCGGCACGATTGCGCCGCTCTCGAACCCCGGGTACGCCGCGTGGCCCACCATGACGCCGTCCGCGCCGCGGGAGAGCTTCGTGAACGGGGCGACGTCCGTGACCATGAGATCCACGTCGTGCGCGTCCACGACGGGCAGCTTCGCGTGCGAGTCCACGGTGCCGCGCCCGAGGCCCGGGAAGTGCTTGACGCACGTCGCGAGGCCCGCGCGGGCGAGGCCGTGCAGGAAGACCATCCCGCCGATCACGACGTCCTCCGCGTGGAAGCCGAAGCAACGGCCCTCGAGGACGACCGCGCCCGCGCCCGGCTGGCCGAGATCGAGGCACGGCGCGAAGTCCACGTCGAAGCCCAGGAGCCGCGCGGCGCGTCCCATGAGGTACGCGTTCTCGTGGATCCGGTCCGTCCCGGCCTCCGCGCACGCGGCGGCGGATGCGAACGGCACGCCCATAAGCGGGCCGAGGCGGTCGACTGTGCCGCCTTCCTGGTCGACGAAGACGAGAGGTTCCGGAGAAGAGATCCCTCTCAACGCCTCCAGCAACGCCACAGTTTGAGAAGGCGATTGAAGATTTCTTTTGAATAGTAAGAAGCCGAGGGGCGGATTCGCGGAAAAGAAAGCGCGCTCCTCCGCGGACAGGGTGGCCCCGCCGATTCCGAACACGAAGCGCTCAGCGGAAGCCATCGCCCTCTTCACCTTCTAAGAAAATCTTCTCTTCTCTCTTTCTCTCTTTCTCCCTCCTCAATCTTCCCCCCTCAGCCGATGCTGCAGAGAGGCCAGGAGCTGGAGGGCGGCCAGCGGCGTCATCGAGTCCACGTCGGCCTTGCCGATCGTGTCGAGCACGATCTCCCCCTGCCCGCGGAAGAGGTCGAGCTGCGCGTTCTTCTGGGGCGGCGCGCCCGCGTGCTCGGCGAGGACGGGCCGCCCGCCGACGTCGAGCTGGTGGCGCTCGAGATTGCCGAGGATCTCGCGCGCCCGGACGAGGACGGGCTCCGGGATACCCGCGAGCCGCGCGACCTGCACGCCATACGAGCGGTCCGCCGTGCCGTCGGTCACTTTCCTGAGGAAGACGACCTCGCCGTTCCACTCCTTTGCCGTCATCGTGCGGTTCACGACGTCCGCCTTCACGAGCGCCATCTCGGTCAGCTCGTGGTAGTGCGTCGCGAAGAGCACGCGCCGCGCGCCCGTGTCGTGGAGGTGCTCGGCGATCGCCCACGCGAGCGACAGTCCGTCGAACGTCGACGTTCCGCGCCCGATCTCGTCCAGGATCACGAGGCTCCTCTCCGTCGCGTGCCGGAGGATGTGCGCCGTCTCGGCCATCTCGACGAGGAACGTCGACTCGCCGCGGACGAGAGAATCCGACGCGCCGACGCGCGTGAAGATCCGGTCGCAGAGCCCGACGCGCGCGGACGCGGCGGGCACGAACGAACCCGCGTGCGCGAGGAGGACGAGGATCGCGTTCTGCCTCAGGTACGTCGACTTGCCGCCCATGTTCGGGCCCGTGAGGACGACGACGTGCGATCCCTCGCCGCCCAGGCTCGCGTCGTTCGGGACGAACGGCTCGCGCGGGCGGAGCGCCTCGACGACCGGGTGGCGGCCGCCCTCCACGTCGAGAACCGGCTCCTCGACGAGGCGCGGCCGCGTCCAGGCGGCGGCGCGGGCCACGCGCGCGAAGGAGACGAGCGCGTCGAGAAGGCCGAGGCGCGCGGAGGCCGCGAGGATGCGGCCCGACTCCACGACGACCTCGGCGACGAGACTCTGGAAGAGCTCGAGCTCGCGTGCGGCGAGGCGGGCGTCGGCCGACCGGAGCTTCTCGTCGACCTCCACGAGCGCGGGAGTCGCGTAGCGCTCGACGTTCGCGAGCGTCTGGCGCTTGAGCGCGTCTTCGGGAATCTTCGCGCGGGCCGCGCCCGGCACCTCGAAGACGTGGCCGAAGACCTGGTTGAACTTCACGCGCAGCGTCGGGACTCCCCGCGCGGCCTTCTCGCCGGCCTCGAGCGCGGCGAGAACGGTCGCCGACTCGCGCCGGAGCGTGCGGATCTCGTCCACCTGCGCGTCGACGCCGTCGCGGAAGAGGCCGCCCTCCTTCGCCGAAAGCGGCGGCTCGGCGACGAGGCGCGCGGACACGGACTCGCCGAGCCCGAAGGGAACGCCGTCGGGCGAGGCGTCTCCCCCTGGCGCAAGGAGCGCGCAGGAAACGCCGTCGAGCGTCCCGGAGAGGCGGGCCGCCCGGACGAGCCCGGCCGCGAGAGAGGCGAGGTCGCGCGGCGTTCCGGCGCCAACCGCGAGGCGCGAGACGAGGCGCGGAAGGTCGGGGATCTCGCGGAACCCCTTCGCGAGCGCCTCGAGGCGCGCCGCGTCGGCCGTGAGCTCCTCGACGGCGTCCAGGCGGCCTTCGATCTCGGGGATCTTCCCGAGCGGGCGCTCGAGCAGGCGGCGGAGCGTCCGCGCCCCGAACGCCGTGCCCGTCCGGTCGAGAAGCGACACGAGCGTGCCGTCCGCGCCTCCGTCCCGGGCCGAGCGGAAAAGCTCGAGGTGTCCCGCGGTCACCGAGTCGACGACGAGCCCGTCGCCCTCGGCCTCGCGCCTCAGCGACCGCACGTGGTCGCAGTCGGCGCGCTGCGTCGTGCGCGCGTACGAGAGGAGCGCCGCCGCCGCGTCCGCCGCGGGGCCGCGTTCGGCGAGCCCGAACGGCTCGAGCGTCGCCGTCCTGAAATGACGCTTCAGCAGCTCGCCCGCGCTCGCGCCGCGCGGCGATTCCGACGTCAGGACCGAGAGCGCGGGCGGATCCGCCCAGCCGGAGCGCAGGGCCCCGAGAAGCGCCTCGGCGCGCTCGCGGTCCGACGGGAAGACCACGAGCTCGCGCGGGGCGCGCCGGAGAAGCCACTCGGACAGTCCGCCCGCGTCTCGCAGCGGGAGGACGGAGAAGTCGCCCGTGGAGAGGTCGAGGCAGGATACGGCGGCGCCGGCGCCGTCCCAGGCGACGGCCGCCATCTCGTTGGCCCGCCGCGCGTCGAGGCGTTCGGGATCGACGATCGTCCCCGGCGTGACGACGCGGACGATCTTCCGTGCGACCAGGGCCCGCCCCTTGGCCGCCGCCTCGGTCTGCTCGGAGATCGCGACCTTCTTCCCCGCCGCTACGAGGCGGGCCAGGTACGTCTCGAGCGCGTGCTGCGGGACCCCGCACATCGGGGCCTCGATGTCCGAGTCCTTGTGGCGGGCCGTGAGCACCAGACCGAGCAGCGGAGCCGCGATCTCCGCGTCCTCGAAGAACATCTCGTAGAAGTCCCCGAGGCGGTAGAGGAGGATCGCGTCTCCCGCTTCCCGCTTCAGTGCCCAGTACTGCTCGAGCATGGGCGTCGCGCGCATCGGAGGTCGGGGATGCTAGCATCGACGCACCCCCCGTTGATGCGCGTGCTCTCGCTCGATTCGGCTTCTCCCGGACCCGCGCTCGCGGTCGCGGACGAGGCCGGCCGCGGCCCGGTGACCGCGCTGCCCGCCGCGGCCGCGGAGGCGATCCCGAACGCCGTCGCCGCCGCGCTCGCCGGGGCCGGCCTCGCCGTCGCCGACCTCGACCGCGTCGCGGTCCTCTCCGGGCCGGGGTCCTTCACCGGCCTTCGCGCCGGAACGGCCTTCGCGCGCGGCCTCGCGCGCGCCCGGGGGATTCCGCTCGTCCTCGTCCCGACGTTTCGCGCCGCCTCGTCGGCCCTTCCCGAGCCTGCCGACGTCGTCTTCGTCCTCGACGCCGGCCGGGGCGAGGTCCACGCGGCCCGCCGCAGCGCGGGCCGCCTCGCGGAAGAGCCGGCCCCGCGCCTTCGCGAGGAGGTCCTCGCCGCAGCGGCCGCCGCGGGCGTCCCGGTCGTGGACCTCGCGCTCGCCGGCCTGCCGCTCGCCCTGGCGGCCGCGCGTGTCGCGGCCGCCGCCGGGCCGGAGTTCTCCGGCGGCATCGTCTACGGCCGGCGCAGTGCAGCCGAAGAGAAGCTCGGTGCTCCGTGAGCGCGCTGGCCGAGTCCGTCACGACGCGCGACGCGCACGCGGTCGACCTCGACGCGATCGCCGCCCTCGAACGTGCGGCCTTCCCGGTCCCCTGGAAACGCGAGTACTTCGAGGTCGAGATCGGCGCCGCGCACCGCTTCAACAGGGTCGCGATCGGCCCGCGGGGCGACCTCGCGGGCTACGTCTTCTGCGCCTTCGCCGCCGGCGAGCTCCACGTCAACAAGATCGCGACCGGCGAGAAGCACCGGCGCCGCGGCATCGCTTCGTACCTGATGGACGAGGTGCTCGGGTTCGCCCGGGCCGCCCGGGTCGAGGAGATCTACCTCGAGGTCCGCGTCTCGAACCGCACGGCGCGGGCGTTCTACGCCGGACTCGGCTTCCGGGAGGCCGGCCGCAGGAGCCGCTACTACCTGGACGGGGAAGACGCCCTCGTGCTGGTCCGGGACATGAGGAAAACGGCTTCTTGACGGCGTGCATCATGAAAATACAGACTCGCGGCGCCGGGCTCACCCGGGATTCCGATTTGAGGAGGTGGCGATGCAGTCCTTGACCGAGGAAATCAAGCACGAACTGGCCAGCCACAACGACGAGTTCAAGAACCTTCTGAAGCACCACCACGATCACGAACGCCGGCTGGCCGAGCTCGCGTCCAAGACCTTCCTCTCCACGGACGAGGAGATCGAGGAAAAGCGCCTGAAAAAGGAAAAGCTCCACCTGAAGGACCGCATGGAAGAGATCGCGCGCGAACACCGGGCGCGGGTCTCCGCGCACTAGGCTTTCCCTTGGCCGACTCCCCTTCGAACGCCCCGCACCGCGGGGTTCGCCGGGGAATCTACGTGCTGCCCGCGCTCTTCACCGCGGGCAACATCTTCTGCGGCTTTCTGTCGCTCGACGCCTCCGCGAGGGGTGCGTTCGAGACCGCGGCGATCCTCATCTTCGTCGCGGGATTCTTCGACGGGATCGACGGGCGCGTCGCCCGGCTGACCGGAACGACCTCCGCGTTCGGCGAGCAGCTGGACTCCCTCTGTGACGTCGTCTCCTTCGGCGTCGCGCCCGCCTTCCTCGTCTACAACTGGGGGATCTCGGCCTTCGGCCGCGCGGGCCTCCTCGTCTCGTTCCTCTTTGCGGTCTGCGGGGCCTCGCGCCTCGCCCGCTTCAACGTCCAGATCCACGTCGTGGACAAGCGGTGGTTCGTCGGGCTCCCGATCCCGTCGGCCGCGGGGGCGCTCGGCGGCCTGATCTGGGCCGTTCCGTCCTCCAGCCTCACGGACCCGCTCCGCGCCGTCTTTCTCGGCGTGACCGCGGCGCTCGCGTTCCTCATGGTGTCGACGTTCCGCTACCGGTCCTTCAAGGACGTCGACGTGAAGTCGCGCCGCGGACGGCTCTACTTCCTGCTCTTCGCGGCGGCCCTCGCCCTCGTCTGGTGGCTGCGCCAGTACGCTCTCGCCGGCCTTCTCGCCACGTACGCCGCGTCGGCGCCCGTCGTGCGCCTGGCCGGGCTCTTCCGGCGCCGCCCTGCCGGCGGCGCCGCGTGACGAAGGCCACGGGCCTCTCGGTCGGCCTCGTCGAGCCGACGACCCTCCTCGGCCGCGACGTCAAGGCCGTGCTCAAGGAGCGCGGCTTCCCCGCCGCGAGGATTCACCTCTTTCACCAGACTCCGCAGCCCGGCGGCATCCTGACCGCGGACGACGACGAGGTCGCCTTCGTCGCGCCGCTCACTCCGGATGCGCTCGAGACCTGCACGATCGCGTTCCTGTGCGGGTCGGCCGCGGACACGCAGCGCTTCCTCGCCACCCGCACGGACTCCTGCCTCGTCATCGACCTCTCCGGCGCCCGGCGCGAAGGCCCGCCCGCGGCGCCCTCCGAGGACGGCGCCCCACGCGCGCTCCCGGCGGGAAACGTCCTCGCCGCACCGCACCCCGTGGCCTACGTCCTCGCGGAGGCGATCGCCGTGGTCGACGCTCTCGCACCGGTCGCCGAAGCCACCGCCGCGATCGACCGGCCCGCGAGCGAGCTCGGCAAGGCCGCGCTCGACGAGCTGTTCGAGCAGGCCGTGGCGCTCGCCGCGTTCCGGCCGGTCCCGAAGGAGCAACTCGGCACGCAGGGAGCGTTCAACGCGTGGGTGCCCGCCGACGCCGAGCTTTACGAGGGCCGCGTCGCCGCCGACGTCTCCGCGCTCCTCGGCCGGCCTCTCCCGCTCGGCATCCTGTCGGCGAGGGCCGGAGTGTTCCACGGCCATCTCCTGCGCCTCGAGCTGCGCCTCGCCGCGGAAGCTCCGACTTCCGCCGCGCTCCTCGCCGCTTTCCGGGGCCGGAGCGACGCTTTCGAAGTCGTCGATCCCGAGAATCTCTCGGGCCCCGTCGAGTCGGCGGCGCGCGACGAGACGCTCGTCCTGCGCTTGGATTCCTCCGGCCGCCGCGTGCGCCTCACGCTCGCCTCCGACCACCTGCGGCGCGGCGGCGCGATCCTCGCCGTTCGGCTGGCCGAGCAGGCGCTGAAAGAGCGCGGACTCGCCTAACGCCGGCGAGCGGGCCTGGACGGCGCCGTCTTCGGCGGCGCGGTCGGTACCTGTGCCTCGACCTCGGCGCCGTCCACGACCTTGCCGTCCGGAAGCGTGAGGCGCCAGCTCGCGAAGACGCGCGGGTGCGCGCCGACGACGCGGATCGGGCCCGAGACGTCCACCTCGCCCGGCGCGAAGATGTTCTCGAAGAGCCGGCAGACGACGGCGCGGCTGGACGTCGTCGGCTTGAACCCGTCGGCCTCGGACGTGAGCTGCTCGTAGCGGTCGAAGTCGCCCTGGCGCACGGACGTGACGGTCCCGCCCTCGACGCGCAGCTGGACCCAGCTGTTGTAGTGCGAGAGGTCCGTCGGCGTCGGGCCCAGGTTCGTCGAGGTCACCGTGACCTCGGCCCAGCCGTGACCGAACCCCGCGTGCGCGACCTCCACCGCGAGGCGCGGCTCGAGCGGCTTGCCAGTGAGGAGCGCGCGCACGGCCGGGTAGCCCACGAGCGAGCCGTCCTTCGGGACGCCGCCCACGAGGAAGACGCGCCCGAGGTACCGCGGCGCGGCCCAGCGGCCGGCGGCAGAGAGGGACCGCAGCCCCTCGGCCATCGTCGGAATCTGGAACCGGGCCCAGCCGCCGGCCGCCGTGAGCGACGTGTGCGCGCCCGGCCGCGGCTTGAACGTGTAGACCGTCCCCGGGTCGGCGGAGAAGACCTGCTGGCCAAACTCGAAATCGAGCCCGCGATCCTCGGACAGTTCGTCGATCTTTCCGTCGGCGAGCATCGGGCCGGTGAAGCTCGCCCCGTCGCCGGCCCGGCCATAGCTGCCGAACGCGACGAGGAGGCGGAACGGAATCGGGAAGATCTTGGCGTTGTCCTCGGGCATCTCGCTCACGATCCGCCCGCCGAGCTCGGGCCGGCGCCCGAACGCGAAGACGAGCGCCTCGTCGGCCGCGCCGACGAGCGGCTTCCAGGCCGTCGGCTCGCCGGCAGCCGGAAGCGTCACGGAGACCGACGCCCCTCCGATCGACTTCTTCAGCGCGGCCAGAGCGGCCGCGAGGTCCTTTGCCTGCTCGGGCGTCGGCCAGACGTGCACGTGCACGCCCACCACGCGGCCCCAGCTCCGCGAGTCGGCGAGAACGCGCCCGACGGCCCGCGCCCATTCGGCGCCGGTTTCGGCGCCGCGACCCGTGAGCGCGGACGCGGCGTCCTCCGCGCCCATGAGGACGAGCACGATCGGCCGCTTGAGCGGCGCGGGCGGCGGCGGCGCCGGAGTCGCGCGGCCGTCGCGTCCGAGCGTCGCGGCCACGACGTAGACGCGCGCGATGCCCATGCCCGAGAGCTCGGCGTCCGCCTCGTCCGGGATGTACGCCGGAGTCTCCGAGAGAAAAAGGGCGTCGCTGCGGGCCGTTCCGGGCGGCGGGGGCGGCGCGTCGGGGGGCTGCGCGCCCTTCCGGCATGCGCCGGCGAAGACGAGGGAGAAGGCGAGCGCGGCGGCGAGTCGCGCGGCGGGCGGTACGGCCGTCCGGAACGCGGCGCGAGCGCCGCGGCGTCGGGAACCGCTGTTCACGCCGGCGATGATAGCGCGGGCAGGGTGAAGCCGATCACGAGTCCCCCGCCGGGCCGGGCCTCGGCGAAAACTTCCCCCCCGTGCCGCTCGGCGGTGCGCCTGACGGCGGCCAGACCCATGCCGGAGCCGCGCGCCTTCGTGGAAAACGCGGGCTCGAAGAGCCGCTCCGCGGCGCCCTCCGGCGCGCCCGGCCCGTCGTCGGCGCAGGCGAAGCGCACGCCCGCGGCGCCCCCGGAGAGCGCGGCGTTCGACGCCGAGAGATCGACGGCACCGCCGCGCCCGGCGAGGGCTTCGGCCGCATTCACGAGGAAGTTCGTGAGCGCGTCGCGCAGGAGCAGCCTGTCCGCGGCGAGGGGACGGAGACCGGGAGGCACGACGACCGCCACGGTCAGGCGCTCGTGAGCCCGGAAATCCGCCGCGACCTCCTCCAGGAGCGCGCGGACCGCCGCGGCGTCCAGGGGCCGGCGATCCAGAGCCGCGGGGTCGCCGAACCGGCCGAGCCGCCCGATGCGCTCGGTGAGGATCGCGACCTGTCTCAGGATGTTCGTGGAGATCTCCGCGAACGCTCCCGGCGGCGGGGGGTCGCGACGCTCCTCGAGCCTTCCCAGTCTCTCCGCCGCGAGGCGGATCGGCGTGAGCGGGTTCTTGATGTCGTGCGCGATCGCGCGCGCGGCGTCCACCCACGCGGCAAGGCGGTCGGCGCGCGTGAACTCGGTGAGGTCCTCGAGGAGAAGGATCGTCCGCCCCTCCTCGAGGTCCTCCGGCAGCGTGACGATCGCGATGCGGAAGAGCCGCTCGCCTGCCGCACCCGGCACCGCGACGCGCGTCTCGTAGGGCGACGGGCGCGACACCGCCGCATCGAGCGCCGCGCGGAGCGGCGCCCACTCGGGGCCGCCGAGCCGCTCCGAGAGGCTGGTGCCGGGCAAAATCTGGTCCGCCGCCTCGTTCGAGAGCAGGACCGCCCCGTCCCGGCGCCGGAAAAGGAGGACCGCCGCCGTGAGGTTCTCGAGCAGTCCCACGGCCGACGCCCGTTCCCGGGCGAGCGACTGGGTGCGCTCCTCGACGCGGGCCGACATCAGCCCGAACGCGTCGACGAGGCGCGCGAGGTCGGCGTTCTCCGGGCGGCGGATCGGCGGGAGCGCATGGCCCTCGCCGACCTTTCCCGTGGCCTCGAGGAGGTCCTCGAGAGGCTGCCCGAGCGCGAGCGCCGCGCGCCCTCCGAGGCCGAGCGCGAGGAGCGCGACGGCGACCGAGAGAAGGACGAGGGAATCGGCCGCAGAACGGAGCGCCTCGTCCTCCCCGACGACGACCGCGAGGACGTCGCGTCCGTCGCGCGAGAGCGCCTCGGCGGCCTCGAAGACGCGCGGCGCGCCGGGGGTGTTCGTCCGGCGCGCCGCCACGGAGGCCGGCCGCCCCTCGGCGAGGCCCTGCGCGACCGCCGCGGACAGGCGCTCGCGCGCGATCGCCGCCGAGACGGGCAGCGCGCGCGAGGCCGCCACGAGCGTCCCGTCGCGGTAACGCAGGAGGTCCGTGCCGATGACGGCCGCCGCGCGATTCAGCTCGCCCTCGGGCGACGTCGCGAGCCCTTCTTCCCCGCTCTGGAGGACGCGGCGCCCCTCCGTCACGAGATCGCGCGCGCGCCGGCCCGTCTCGCGCGTCGCGTGGTTCGCGAGGGCCACGCGCACGAGAACGACGCTCGCCGCCAGCGGGAGCGCGCCGAAGAGGACGACGAGCGCGACGAGGCGCGCGCGGAACGTGCCGAAGAAGCGGGGCCCCCGTGCGCGGTCCTGCCGCGCGGACCGGAACGCGAAGAGGAGCGGGACGAGGATCGCGAGCGCGGCTTCGCCGGCGGCGACCGCCGCGCCCGCGGAGGTCAGAGCCGGATCGACCGGCGCGGCGAAGCCGGCAAGGCCGTCCGGGACCGAGGCGACGTGGACCCGGCGCGGCCCGTCGATCGTCGAAGCCACGCCGACGGCCCTCCCGTCGCGGCGAACCGCCGCGAGGAGCGCGGGCGGGAGCTCGACGTTCTCGCCGCGCAGGCCGCTCGGCCGGCCCGAGGCGTCCCACTCGAGGCGCTCGGCGGCGACACGGTCGGGAACTTCGCGCGAGGCGACGAAGGAGAGGAGCGGGTCGCGGTCCGCCTCGCGCGGCCAGGAGACGTGCAGGAACGTCGCCGGGAAGCCCGACGGGATCGAGACCGGCCGCACGGCGTCCGGCGCGCGGCTCCCGGGCCGCATGACGCCGAACGAGGACGTCGTCGCCTCGAACGGGCTCCGAATCGTCAACATGTCGCCGAGCTCCGGAAAACCCTCGTCGGCGCCGCGCACCCACAAGGCGCGCGCGAGGTCGTCGTTGTGCGTCCGCTCCCCCGCGGGCAGCCACGGCTCGAGCTCCGGCGCGCTCACGCGCGCCTCCCAGCGCGCGATCGCCGCCGCGCGCACGGCGCGCGCGTCTCCCGAGACCGCACGCTCGGCCCTCACGAGCGCGCCGTCCACGTAGCGCCGTGCGCCGTCCGCGAGCCCCGCGCCCAGGAGGAGCGTCGCCGCCGCGACGGCGAAGACGGCCGTCGAGGCGCGCGAGAGAAGATCGGCGTCCTCCGACGGGACCGCGCGGTGCGCGAGCGCCGCGGCGGCGAGCACCGCGGACAGAAGGCCCCAGGGCGCCGCCGCCGGTCCGCCTGCCGCCCAGAATGCGGCGGAGCCGGCGACCGTCGCGAGCACGGCGGCCACGCCGAACGGCCGGCGCCTCAGGAGGGCGGACAGCAGGATCCCCGCCGCGAGGAGCCCGGCCGCCGCGAGCGCGAGCAGGCCCGTCTGCTCCGCGAACACCCCGGCCGAGGACGGCACGACGCTCATGCCTTCGAAGAGTCCGGGGCGTGTCGCGCCCGACCAGCGGCCGAGAAGCCAGGGTGTGCAGGCGAGAGGGACGGCAAGAAGAGCGCTCCGGACCTTGCGCCCTGAATCGGCCGCCCTGCGCGCGAACGCGCCCGCCGCCGCGGCGGCGAGGATTCCGGTGAGAAGAACGTCCGCGGGCGTCGCGAAGAGTCCGAGAAGAGCGTCCGTCGAGGGAATGGGAGCAAAGAGGCCCGACCCGCCCCGCGGCATGCCGAGAAGGAGCGCGAAGCGGGCCGCGGCGAGGCCCGCCACGGGACGCCGCGCGACGACGCCGAGCAGTCCGGCGCAGGCGGCGAGCGCAAGGGCCGCCGGCAAGGCGCGCCGACGCGCGACGTCGTCCTCCGCGGCGCCCGGAGGCGGCGGCTCGATGAAGAACGTGAACACGCGATCCCGGTTCTCGGAGGCGCGCAGCCTCAGGCGCAGCGGGGTGGGCCCGCCCTGAAGGTCCAGGTACTCGACGACGTCAGGCCGGATGATCCCCGTCGGGTAACGCCGCGTCACGACGAGCGTGCCGCGCGCGCCGGCCTCGCCGCGGTGCGACACCCAGCCGACGAAGACGCGCGTCACGTGATAGGAGACGACGAGCCCCGCGGTCGCGGCGCCACGTTCGGCCTCCAGTCCCGCGGCCTCGCCCGCCCACGCGGCCGGACGCCCGGACCCGTCGAAGAAGACGGCGCCCCACCCGCGTTCGCGAGGCAGCGAATCGCCGAGAAGCGTGAAGAGGCGCGAGGGCCGCACGAGGGCCCCGCCGCCGTCCACGATGGACGAGAACTCCGGCGACGCCTGGACGCGTTCGGCCGTGCGGCGCAGGGCCGCGGCGTCCCGCTCGAGCTGACGGCCGGCCTCGGCCCGGAACCCGTCCGCTCGCGCGGCGATCGCGGCCGCGTCCACGGGCGCGAGACGGAGGGCGAGCACGGCGGCGAGGGCGAGCCCCGCGGCGACGCCCGCCCCGAGCGCGAGGCGGGCCCGGTTCCGGCCGCTCAACGGCGCATCGGCACCGGGATGCCGTTCGCCTCCGCGCACGCCACGGCTTCGGGATAGCCCGCGTCCGCGTGCCGGATCACGCCCATGCCCGGGTCCGTCGTGAGAACGCGCTCGAGCCGCGCCGCGGCCGCGTCCGTGCCGTCCGCCACGACGACCATGCCCGCGTGCAGCGAATAGCCGATCCCGACCCCGCCGCCGTGGTGGATCGAGACCCACGTCGCGCCGGCGGCCGTGTTGAGCATCGCGTTCAGGAGCGGCCAGTCCGCGATGGCGTCGCTGCCGTCCTTCATGCCCTCCGTCTCCCGGTTCGGCGACGCGACCGAGCCGCAGTCGAGGTGGTCGCGGCCGATCACGATCGGCGCCTTCACGCGCCCGCTCCGCACGAGCTCGTTGAAGGCGAGGCCCGCCTTCGCGCGCTCGCCGTAGCCGAGCCAGCAGATGCGCGCCGGCAGGCCCTGAAACGCGACGCGCTCGCTCGCGAGCGTGATCCAGCGGCGAAGCGCGGCGTTTTCCGGGAAGAGCTCGAGAACCGCGCGGTCCGTCTCGGCGATGTCGGCGGGATCGCCCGACAGCGCGGCCCACCGGAACGGCCCCTTGCCCTCGCAGAAGAGAGGCCGGATGTAGAGCGGGACGAACCCGACGATGTCGTACGCGTTCGCGACGCCGGCCTGGGCCGCTCCGGCGCGCAGGTTGTTGCCGTAATCGAACGTCACGGCGCCGCGCCCTTTGAGCTCCAGCATCGCCGCAACGTGCGCGCCCATCGACGCGATCGACCGGCGGCGGTACGTCTCGGGGTCGGTCGCCCGGAGGCGCAGCGCCTCCTCGTACGGCAGGCCGTGCGGGACGTAGCCGTTCAGCTCGTCGTGCGCCGAAGTCTGATCCGTGAGGACGTCGGGGACGATGCCTCTCTTCAGAAGGCGCTCGAGGAGGTCCACGGCGTTTGCACGGACTCCGATCGAAACGGCTTCCCGTGCGTCGCGGGCCCCGAGCGCCCGGTCGATCGCCTCGTCCAGCCCGTCGATCCGGAGGTCGAGATAACGGGTTCCGAGGCGCTTGTCGATGCGCGCGAAGTCGACCTCCGCGACGAGCGCCGTTCCCCCGCACATCGTGACGGCCAGCGGCTGGGCGCCGCCCATGCCGCCGAGGCCCGCCGTGACGGCGAGGCGCCCGGCGAGCGATCCGTCCGGCGACCCGAGATCGCGCCGCGCGGCCTCCGCGAAGGTCTCGTACGTGCCCTGAAGGATTCCCTGCGTTCCGATGTAGATCCACGAGCCCGCGGTCATCTGCCCGTACATGGTCAGCCCGAGGGCTTCGAGCCGACGGAATTCGTCCCAGGTGCCCCATTTCGGCACCAGGTTGGAGTTCGCGATGAGAACTCTCGGCGCGTCAACGTGGGTCCGGAAGACGCCGACGGGCTTGCCCGACTGGACGAGCAGGGTTTCGTCGTCGCCGAGGCGCCGAAGCTCCCGGAGGATCGCCTCGAGGCACTCGGGGTTCCGGGCGGCTTTCCCCGAGCCGCCGTAGACGACGAGATCCTCGCGGCGCTCGGCGACCTCGGGGTCCAGGTTGTTGAGCAGCATGCGGTAAGGGGCTTCCGTGAGCCACGACCGGCAGGCCAGGGCGGTTCCCCTCGGCAACGCGGGGGGCGCGTACGGCGGGGCGGATGCGGGAGCCGACATCGCCCGGAATGTTAGCCCCCGGCGGCCCCGATGACGCGTTGCACAAGATTCCCCTTGACAGGGATTACGCAGCGCGTTATCTTGACGAACATGAGCGACGTGAGACGCATCGTCCGCTACCGGAACCGAAAGCTCTACGAGGCCAGGGAGCGCCGTTTCGTCACGCTCGAGGATCTCGCCCGGGCGGTCTCGACCGGCGCCCGGATCGAGGTGATCGCCGCCGACACGGGCGAGGACATCACGGCCCGCGTCCTGTCGCGCGCCCTCGCGTCGGGCAAGGGCCCGGTCACGGCTTCGGCGGACACGCTCGCGCGGATTCTCAGGGCCGGCAGCGAAGCGGCCGAGACCGTCGCCGGGGCCGCCGAGCGCGTCGGGGCCACCTCCGTCGCCGAGAGCCTCCGCAATGCCGCCCGCCCGGAGAAGCTCGGCCAGACGCTCGCTCCCCTCACCCGCAAGATCGAGGACGCCCGGCAGGACATCGAGAAGATCGTCGGCGGACTCGTCGAGAAGGGCCGTGTGACGTGGGAGGAAGGCACCCGCCTGCGCGACGACGTCGGCCTCGTGTTCCGCGAGAGCCTCGCGGACCTCACGGGCAGCGTGCGCGACCTCGGCGGCCGCCTCGGCGGCCAGCCCGAGATCGCCCGGGAAGTCGCCGAGATCAAGACGCGTCTCGCCCAGCTCGAGTCGCTCGCCAAGAAGTCGTTCCCCGCAAACCCGCGCGAGCGCACGGCCGCCAAACCCGGCCGCGCCTCCGCTCCAACAGCCCGCAAAAGGAGAGCCCGATGAGAACCGCCACCCGCAAGCCCGCCCCGAAACTGCCCTTCGAGGTCCCCGCCCCGGTCCAGCAGGCGCTCAAGAACGCCGGCACGGAGCTCGACCGCCTCGGCGCCAAGGCGAAGACCGCGGCCGTCAAGGCCGAGAAGACGGTCCGCGTCGCCGCCCGCGACCTCGCGAAGAAGAGCGAGACGATCCGGAAGGACCCGCGCGCCTTCGCCATGGACGTCGTCGAGTCCGGCAAGGACCTCGGCGAGAAGCTCACGAAGGACATGAAGACGCGCGTCCAGAAGGCCGGCAAGCAGGCCGCGCGCCGCGCGGAGGACGTCACGAAGATGGTCGGCGACAAGGTCGGCTCCGCCGTCGAGATGGGCCTTCACCGCCTGAACGTCCCCACGCGCCACGAGCTCCGCTCGCTGTCCGCCAAGGTCGACACGCTCGGAAAGAAGATCGACACGCTCAAGTCGCGCAAGCCGGCCGCGAAGGCCCGCCGCGCGCGCTGAGCGCTCCGGCCGGGATCGGATACACTCGGGGCGCCCCTCCAAAGGCGCCCCTTTTCATTTCAGAGCGCATGAACGCCAGCCGCGCCAAGACCGGGACGCCGCCCGCCGCCAGCGCGGGCGAGCGGTTCCGTTCCTTCCCGCCGCCGCTGACGAAGAAGCTCGGCCTCGTGTGCGCGGGCGGCGGCGTCACCGGCGCGATCTACGAGATCGGCGCGCTGGCCGCGCTCGAAGACCGGCTGGAGAACGTCTCGATCACGGATTTCGACGTTTTCGTCGGCATCTCGGCGGGCGCCTACATCTCGGCGCTTCTCGCGAACGGCGTGACCCCGTCTCTCCTCTTCCGCAACGCGACGCGCTCGGCAGGCTCGCGGACCGACGTCGACGACCTGTCGCTCTTCCGCCTGAACCTCGCCGAGATCGGCTCGCGGCTCGCGAAGGCCCCCTTCACGATCCTCGACTCGGCGTGGGACTTCTACAAGAACCGCCACGAGACGACCCTCACCGACCTCGTCGTGTCCCTCGGACAGCTGCTCCCGTCCGGCCTCTTTCAGAACGAAGGGCTCGAGGCGTGGATGCTCGAATGGCTCACGAAGGAAGGCCGCACGAACGACTTCCGGAAGCTCAAGCGAGCGCTCCGGATCGTCGCCGTGGATCTCGACTCAGGCGAGACGACGGCGTTCGGCTGCCCGAGCCACGACGACGTGCCCATCTCGACGGCCGTCGCGGCGTCCTGCGCGATCCCCGGGCTCTACCGGCCCGTGAAGATCAAGGGCGTCGACTACATCGACGGCGGCGTGCGCAAGACGGCGCACATCTCGCTCGCGCTCCGCGAGCGCTGCGGCCTCACGATCTGCGTGAACCCGCTCGTACCGGTCCGCTTCCACCCGGCGGACACGAACGGGCACGGGGCCGGGTCGCTCCGGCGGCGCGGCCTCCCGACGATCCTCGACCAGGTCTTCCGCGTCACGCTCCACTCACGGCTCAAGTACGGGCTGAGCCGCTACCGGCGCGAGAACCCCGAGGCCGACGTCATCGTGTTCGAGCCCAAGCCCGAGGACCTTCCGCGCTACATGCGCAACATCATGCGCACGTCGGGCCGCATCCGGATCGCCGAGTTCGCGTACCGCTCCACGATGGCGACGCTCGACGCGGACTTCAAGCGGCTGCAGAAGGTCTTCGCCAAGCACGGGCTCATCCTGAGGCCCGCCTGCGCCCGGGACCGTTCCCGCGTCAAGCACCACGCGGAACGCGCAAGCGAAGCAACGCCGACGCGCCTTGCCGCGTCGCTCGCGACGCTGGAAGCCGACCTCGAGCGGATGACGGCCGCACGCGGCCGCTGAGACGCCGTCTCCAGGCGCGCTAGAATCGCGCGCGGAGACTCCCATGAAGACGTCCGGTCGCCCCGCTCTTGCGGGCCTGCTCTCGTTGGTCCTCGCGTCCTCGCCGGTTCTCGCCTGCTGCGACGACTTCTGGAGTTGCGCGGGCGCCGTCGTCTCCGGCGGCCTGACCTGCGTGATCGAGCTGGCGCTCGACGGCCTCAAGTCGCTCCTCGACCGCGCCACCCGGGAGCGTGACGCCGCCGCGCAGGGCTTCAACGATGCCGTCGCGGCCTCGATCCAGGAGACGAAGTCGGCTCTCGACGCGTCGCGCCAGGCCGCGCACGACGCCGCAACAGACGCAGCCGCGTCCGCGAAGAGAGCGGCGACGCTCGCCGGCGACGACAAGACGCGCCTGCAGCGCCTCGCGGCGCTCCCGGCGGGCGCCGCCGGCGCGGCGGCGGGAGGCGCCGGTTCGAAGCTATCCTCGTCGACCGCCGGACGCGCCTTCGAGACGGCGACGCCGACCCCGGCAGGGATCGCCCGCCTCGGGGTGTCGGCCCTCCAGGCCGCGGAGTATCGGAAGCTCCTCACGGACGAGTCCGCCGAGGACGTCAGGAAACGGATCCAGCAGGAGAGCGACAAGGCGAGGGGGATGGAAATGGCCTCGGCCGAGGCGGCCTCGAAGGCGCAGGAAGCCGCCGAGCGGTCCGTCGAGTGGTCGCGCGCGTCCTTCGCAGCCTCCGTCCTCGCCGGCATGGCGAGCCTCCAGGTCGTAATCCGCGACGGGATCTCCAACCCACTTGGGGCCGTCGCCGCGCTCGCCGAGGCGGTTGCGGCGATCGCACTCGTCGAGAAGGTCCTCGCCGACCTCCAACCGCAGCTCGACCAGGAGGCGAACAAGCGGGCCGACCTCGCGGACGCGGCGCGGCCCGCCGCCGACCAGGCGCGCGCTCATGCGCAGAAGGCCCGCGACCTCCTCGCCAAGCTGGAGAAGATGGTCCGGCTCGAGACGCTGCTCGAGCGCCAGGCGGTGCACAACACTCCCCTTCTCGCGACGACGCCCGCGCCCTCGGCACGGGCCCGGATGCTCACCCCGGCGAGGCTTGCGGGCTTCACGAAGTCCCTCCGGCAGCGCGTCGGGACGCTCCGCACGGACGCGCAGAAGCTGACGCTCGTCCGCGCTCCGGACGTGGCGCCGTTCCGCGCGAAGGTCTCGGCCGACTTCGCGGCTCAGTTCAAGGGGAAGGGCGCTCCCGCCGCGGCGGCGACGCGCGACTCCCTCCTCGCCGAGGCCCGCAGGCGGTTCGCCTCCGACCCGAAGACTCTCGCGGGCGTGGAAAAGCTCATCACGGACGCCTCGAAGGTCCGCTGAGCGGCGCGTCTCCCCGGGGGACTACTCGCCCGTGAAGAGGTTCCCGCGGCGCGAGAGGCGCGAGTCGATCATCGTCTGGAGCGTCGACCGCACGTGGTCGGCGAACTCGTTGACGATCATCGGCCGGTCGGCCACCTCGGGCCCGTGGTTGAACGGGATGGGCTTGCCCACGTCGATCCACCACTTCGTCGGCAGCGGCAGGACGCCGAGCGGGCCGAGCGCCGGGAAGAACGGCGTGATCGGGAAGTACGGGAGGCCGAGCGGCTTTCCGATGATGTCCATCCGGAAGAGGTTCGGATAGATCTCCTCGGCGCCCACGACCGTCACGGGGATGATCGGCGCCCCGGTGCGGAGCGCGAGGCGCACGAACCCGCCGCGTCCAAAACGCGCGAGGCGGTAGCGGTCGCGGAAGAGCTTGCCGACGCCCTTGACGCCCTCGGGAAACACGCCCACGAGCTCGCCGCGGTTCAGGAGGCGCTCGCCGTTCTCCGGGCAGGCGCGGACTTCGCCCTGGTGGCGCAGCCACGGCTGCAGGAACGGCAGCGTCGTGAACATGTCGAGGATGAGCATCCGCGCGTCGCGGTGGGCCGGGTGTTCGCGCATGATCCCGCGCTTGACCATCGCGCCGTCCCACGGCAGGACGCCCGAGTGGTTGACGACGAGGAGCGCAGGGCCCGCCGACGGGATGTTCTCGACGCCCGCGAGCGTCACGCGCCACCACACGGTGTAGAGGAAGTCGTAGAGCTCGTGCCAGGGCTTCGAGGCGGCCTCGTCGTAGCCGAAGTCGTCGAGCGAGAGCGTGCGGTTCCGGTGGCGGAAGAGGTTCCAGATGTCCGCGGCCGCACGCGGCCCCTTCCACTCCGGGTGCGCGTCGAGGAAGCGGGCGGCCTCGCCGAGGAGCGCCTGCAGGAGGTCGTCCTGCTTCTTCGGGAGGAGCGAGGGCGCGAAGCCTCCGGACGGCCGCGGAGCCTCGGACACGGGGACGAACGGCTTGACGGGCGCGGTGCGGCGCGCGCTCATGAGGCGGCCTCCTGGCGCATGCGCTGGGAGACGCGCTTCGGGTGGACGCGGCGCTCGTACGCGAAGTCCGCCTCCTTCGCCGCCTTTTCGAGCGCGTCGAAGTCCACGAGGCGGCCGCTGCCGAAGCGCGTGCGCGCGGTCTCCAGAGCGCAATCGAGCGTCGTCTTCCTCGGGGCGAACCCGAGGACGCGGCGCGCCTTGTCATTCGACACGACGCAGAGATAGCGGAGGTAGTGCGCGTGGACGCCCGGCAGGACACCGACGCCCGCGAGCCACGCCGCCTCGTAGAGCGTGTAGGCGAGCGGGTGCGGCACCGGAATGCCGAGCGACCCGAAGAACAGGCGGACGCTCGAGATCGGCAGGATGCCTTCCGGCGCCACGTTGAACACGCCGTGCACCTCCGGGCGGTCGAGCGCGCAGAGGATCGCGTCCACGGCGTCGTCGGGGTGCAGCGCCTGCACGAGGGGGTCGTAGCCCATGAGCGTCCAGGCGAAGGGCGACGCGAGCAGCTTGGCGCGGTAGTCGCGGACCTCCGGCGACAGGAGCGGCACGAAGCGCAGGATCTGGACCGCCGTCTCCGGGTGCCGCCGCACGTGCTCGCGCGCGTGCTTCTCGGCCTCGACGAAGTCCTGCACGAACCGGTCCTGCGGGTCGGGGCGCAGCGGATGCTCCTCGGTCAGGAAGTTCGGGTTGTCGCCGCGCGCGCCGTAGACGAGCGACAGGGAACCGAGGATGACGCGCGCGACTTTCGCCTCGCCCGCCGCCGCGAAGACGTGAAGGGCGCCGATCGAGTTCAGCTCGTGCGCGTACGTCGACTGCCTCGAGGGGCTGCGGAGCTGCGCGAGATGCACGATGACGTCGGGCTTCTCCTCGAGGAGGAGCTTGTAGAGAGTTCCGTCCGCGAACGGGAGGTTCAGGTCGAGAAAGCGGTGCTTCACGTCGCCCGGCATATCCGCCGGCGGGACGAGGTCGAACACGACGACCTCGTGCTCCCCGCGCAGCAGGAGCGAGCGCACGAGGCGCGACCCGAAGAAGCCGGCGCCGCCCGTCACGGCGATCTTCGTCCGCCGCGCCGGAGGCGGACCCGCCTTCGGGAAGCTGACGACGCGTCCGCCGGCGGCGATCTTGCGCGCCATGGCCTACTTCTTCCGCGCGGTCTTCTTCGCGGGCTTCGCCTTGAGGGCCTCGAGCTCCTTCTCGAGCTCCGCGACCCGGTTCTCGAGCCTGTGGAGGTCCCTCTTCGTGACGACGTTCATCGCGCGGAGAGCGTCGACCACCTTCTTGTCGACCTCCTCCTTCGCGGCAACGCCCTTCTTCAGCACCTCGATGAAGGCCGGGTTCGCCATCAGATTGTTCGAAACCTCGGTCAGAAAGCTCTCGCCCCGTGCGCGGATCTGGTCGAAGAGTGAGTCGCCCATTTCGTTCACCTTCCGCGGGGCGCGCTCGGGCCGCGCCACCTGCTAGAGTGGCCGATTATGTCCCTTTTTCGGTGAGCGCGGGAGGCCCGCGTGAGCGCGCCGGATCTCCTCCGCGACCTCGCCTCGCGGACCCTCCTTGTCGTCGCGGGCAAAGGCGGCGTTGGAAAGACGGCCGTCGCGTCGGCGCTCGCCGCCCTCGCGGCGCGCCGGGGCCGCTCCGTCCTCCTCGTGTCCACGGACGGGCGGGGCGACGCCGCCGCCCTCTTCGGGCGCGAGGACCGCGGCTACGTCGAGGCGCCGCTCGATGAGAACCTCCGGACGCTCACGACGGACTTCGACGCCCTCCTGACCGACTTCGTGCGCGCCGTGTCGCCGGTCCGCATCCTCGGCGATCGCATGCTCGCCGTGCCCGCGTTTCGTTTCTTCACCCGCGCGACGCCGGGTCTGCCGGATCTCCTCCTGCTCGGAAAGATCCGCGAGGTGCTGAAACGCACGCGCGCGACCGCGAAGGAGCCGCGCTACGACCTCATCGTCCTCGACGCGCCGGCGACCGGGCACGCGCTCTCCCTCCTCGCCCTCCCCCGCACGATCCTCAAGACCGTCCCCACGGGCCCGCTGCGCAAGCTTGCGCTCGACGTCGACGCGCTCTTCTCCGACCCGGCGAAGACGGCCCTCGTCGCCGTCGCCGAGCCCGCCGAGCTCGCCGCGAAGGAGACGGAAGAGCTCGTCGCGGGCGCAAAAGGCGCCGCAGGCGTCGCGACGGCGCTCGTCGTGGTGAACCGGGTCGGAAGAGGAGGACGAGAAGAGATCCTGCTCAAGAGGGAAACCGGGGCGGAGCTCGTCGAGATTCCGGAGATCGAGGCGGAGACATCCGAAGAAGACGAAGAGAAAGAGAAGATTTCTTCGAGTGGTCCCATGCGGCGGGCGCCCGGAGAGCGAGGCGGCCAGGTCGCCGCGGAGGCATCGCCGTTTTTCTCGGCCTTCCTCACCACCTTCGAAGAAAATCTTCAATCGCCCTCGCCAAAGCCGGCCGCGCGCACGAAGGCGACGGGCCGCGCCTCCGCTCGGGACCCTCTAAGCAGATCTTCTTCTCTCTCCTTCTTCCTCCCCGGCTCTCCGCATCTCGACCTCAGCCCGTGGCTGGACGGAGCGAAGCTGATCGTCCTCACCGGCCCCGGCGGCGTCGGGAAGACGACGCTCTCCGCCGCCGTCGGCCTCGCCGCCGCGCGCCGAGGCCGGCGCGCGCTCGTCCTCACCGTGGACCCGGCGCGGCGCCTCGCGCAGGCGCTCGGCCTCGGCGCCGCCGACGGCCGCAGCGGGGAGCCCGTGGCCGTGCGCGTGCCGGGCCTCCCGCGCGGCGGGAAGCTCCTCGCCCTCCAGATCGACCCGAAGGCGACGTTCGAGCGGCTCCTCGCGCGCGTTGCGAGCCCGGACGCCCTCCGGCGCATCCACGAGAACCGTCTCTACTCCGGCCTCGTGGACTCGCTTCCCGGCGTCCTCGAGTACATGGGCGTCGAGGCGCTGCACGAGCACGCGGCCGACCCGGACGTGGACCTCGTCGTCCTCGACACGCCGCCGGCCTCGCGCGGCCTCGACTTCCTCGCGGCTCCGGGCCGCATGGTCGAGCTGCTCGAGAACGACGCGCTGCGCTTCTTCCTCCGGTCCGACAGCCTTCTCGGCAAGGCGCTCTCGGGCGCGTCGAGAGGCGGCGCGGCCGTCCTCAGGGCGGCCGACAAGGTGCTCGGGTTCGGCTTCCTCGCAGACCTCGCGGACTTCTTCCGCGCGTTCGACGGCCTCTACGACGGCTTCCGGGCGCGCAGCGCCGAGGCGGCCCGCCTCCTCGAAAAGGGGCGTTTCCTCGTCGCGTCGTCCGCCGACGCCTCGGCGCTCCGGACCGCGGCCGAAGTCGCCGGGAAGCTCGCCGCGCGCGGGGCGGCTCCCGGCCTCGTGCTCAACCGCGTCGCGGAGGGCCGCAGAAGGGCGCTCGCGCTGCCGGCCGTGCTCGCCGCCCTCCCGGCGCTCGCGCTCCTCGAGAGCGCCGTCCCCGCGGACGATCTCCCGTCGGCTCTCGCGGACGCTCTCGCGCCCTGACGTTCAGTCGAGCGCCGAGAGGATCGGCCCGAGGTCGCCGGTCAGCACGGCGCGGGCGCCTTCCACCGCCGGAGCGGCCGCGCGGTCCCTGTCCCAGAACGGCACGCGCGCGCGGAGGCGCCGGTGCAGGTCTTCGAGCGGAGGCGACGAGGCGAGCGGGCGCCGAAGGTCGAGCGCCTGCCCCGCGGCGAGGAGCTCGATCGCGAGGACCGTCTCGAGGAGGTCCACGTTGCGCGCCAGCTTGCGCGCCGCGATCGGGCCCATCGAGACGTGGTCCTCCTTCCCGGCCGACGTCGGGATCGAGTCTACCGACGCGGGGAAGGAGTTCGCCTTCGCCTCGGAGACGAGCGCGGCCGCCGTGACGTGGATCATCATGAGCCCCGAGTTCAGGCCGCCGTCCCTCACGAGGAAGGCCGGGAGGTCGCCCGAGAGCGACGGGTTCACGAGGCGCTCCACCCGGCGCTCCGAGATCGACGCGAGGTCGGCCGCCGCGGCTGTGAGGAGGTCGCAGACGAGGGCGACGGGCGCCGCGTGGAAGTTCCCGCCCGACACGAGCTCGCCCTCCTCGGCGAAGACCATCGGGTTGTCGGTCGCGGCGTTCATCTCGATCTCGATCACGCGCCGGGCGTGGGCGGCCGCGTCGCGCGCCGCGCCGTGCACCTGCGGCATGCAGCGCAGCGTGTAGGCGTCCTGCACGACGCCGCAGTCGCGGTGGCTCTCCCGAAGCGGCGAGTTCGCGAGAAGCTTTCGGAGATTCGCGGCGGACGCGACCTGGCCCGGATGCGGCCGCGCCGCGTGGATGCGCGCGTCGAACGCCTTGTCCGTCCCCTTCAGGACGTCCAGCGTGAGCGCCCCGACGAGGTCGATCGCCTTGAGGAGGCCGAGCAGGCGCGCGAGCGCCAGCGCGCCGAGCGCCGTCGTGAGCTGCGTGCCGTTGATGAGCGCGAGCCCCTCCTTCGCCTCGAGGACCGCGGGCGCGAGGTTCGCCTCGCGGAGCGCGTCGGCGGAGGGCATCCGTCGGCCGAGGTATTCGGCCTCCCCTTCCCCGACGAACGCAAGCGCGAGGTGCGCGAGCGGCGCGAGGTCGCCCGACGCACCGACCGAGCCCTGCTCGGGCACGACGGGGTGCACGCCCGCCTCGAGGCAGGCGAGGACGAGCTCGAGCGTCTGCCTTCGGATGCCGGAGTAGCCCTTCGCGAGGCAGTTCGCGCGCAGGAGCATCAGCGCGCGGACGGACGGGACCGCAAGGGCGGGGCCGGTGCCGGCGGCGTGGCTCCGCACGAGGTTGAGCTGCAGCTCGCCGAGCTTCGCGTGCGGGATGACGACGTCGGCGAACTTGCCGAAGCCCGTCGTGACCCCGTAGACGACCCGGTCCTCGGACACCGCCCGGTCGATGACGGCGCGGGCGGCGTCGACGCGGGCCGCGGCGCGGGGAGAGAGAGCGGCCGCGGCTTCGCCGCGGGAGACGAGCGAGAGTTCTTCGAGTGAAAGAGAATCCCCGTCCAGTTCGATGACACGTCTCACAATGCTGCATTCTCGCATCGGGAGAGGGCGCTTTTCCTAGAAGGTGAATGGGCGCTTGGGCGTCGAGTCATCGCCCGGCCGCGACCCCAGCCCCGGCCCCACTCACACCTTCAAAAGAAATCTTCTCTTCCTCTTCTGTCTCCTTTCCTCCGGTACAATTCGCAGGTGACACACATCAAGGGCTCCGCTCTCGCCATCGTCGGCGGCCAGTGGGGAGACGAGGGCAAGGGCAAGGTCGTCGACCTGATCTCGCCGTCGTTCGACCTCGTCGGCCGCTACCAGGGCGGCCACAACGCCGGCCACACCGTCAAGTTCGGCGACCGCCACTTCGCGCTGCGCCTCATCCCGTCCGGCATCTGCCGCCCCGGCGTCATGAACGTCGTCGGCAACGGGCTCGTGATCGACCCGCGCGCGATGCTCTCCGAGATCGACAACCTGCGCGCCGCCGGCGTCCGCATCGAGGAAAACCTCCTGATCTCGGACCGCGCGCACGTCATCCTGCCGACGCACGCCCTCCTCGACGGCGCGCGGGAAAAGGCGCTCGGAGGCGCGAACATCGGCACCACGTCGCGCGGGATCGGCCCGGCGTACGAGACGAAGGCGAACCGCACCGGCCTGCGCATCGCGGACCTCGTCGACGCCGACCGTTTCCGCGCGCTCGCGCGCCCCGTCCTCACCCACCACGACGCGGTGCTCTCGCACTTCTACGGCGTCGAGCCCGCCCCGATCGAGGAGACGCTCGACACGTACGTGGAATGCGGAAAGAAGCTCGCGCGCCACGTCACGGACACGAGCGCCTGGCTGAACGCGCAGCTCGCCTCCGGCAAGAAGCTCCTCTGCGAGGGCGCGCAGGGCGTCATGCTCGACGTCGACCACGGCACGTACCCGTTCGTGACGTCCTCCTCGTGCGCGGCGGGCGGCGCCTGCACGGGCCTGGGGATTCCGCCCTCGGCGCTCGGCGCCGTCGTCGGCGTCATGAAGGCCTACACGACGCGCGTCGGCTCGGGCCCCTTCCCGTCCGAGCTCTTCGACGACGTCGGCGAGCGGATCCGCACGCGCGGAAACGAGTTCGGCACCGTGACGGGCCGCCCGCGGCGCGTGGGCTGGTTCGACGCGGTCGTCGCGCGGACGTCGGTCCGCGTGTGCGGCCTCGACGGCATCGCCCTCACGAAGATGGACGTCCTCGACGACCACGACGAGATCCGCATCGCGACGGGCTACACGATCGGCGGCAAGGCCGTGAGCGAGATCCCCGCCCGCGCGGACCACTACGAGCAGGCGCAGCCGGTCTACCGGACGTTCCCCGGCTGGAAGACGTCCACCGTCGGCATCGAGAGCTGGGAGGCGCTGCCCGCCCGCGCCCGCGAGTACGTCACGGCGCTCGAGGACATCGTCGGCGCGAAGGTCGTGATCCTCTCGACCGGCCCGAAACGCGAGGAGACGATCATCCGCGGCGGAACGATCCTCGACGCCTGGCTCAAGAACGTCCCCGTCGCGCAACGGGGCTGAGGGCGCTTCGGGGGTCCGCCGTCGTCGGATAGACTGCCGTTGGTGAGGGCCGTTAGCTCAGTCGGTTAGAGCACCTGCCTTTTAAGCAGGGGGTCGTCGGTTCGAGTCCGACACGGCTCACCACCTTGTCTCGTTCTTAGCCGAAACCCCCAGTCTGTGTCGTAATATCTAGGCTTCAGCGTTCAAAGGGAACCGAGAACCCGTCCGGAGGACCTGCCATGGTCATTTCCCCTGCGAAACGGAGTCTCCGTCTCAGGGCCTCTGCCGAGGCCTTCGAGGTCCTGCGCACGAGCAAGAGCCCGAGGATCTCGAACGCCGAGCTCCTCAAGCACGCGGTGCGCAGCGACCACGAGCCGCATCCGCGCGTCGTGCGCGAGGTGCACCAGGCCCTCAAGGAGGCGCAGGCCGCGCGGCCCGCGGGCGGGCCTTCGGTCCTCAAGAAGATCTCCGGGGTCTTTTCGCGCGCCGCCGTGAAGGCCGAGCCGAGCGTGGACGAGATCGTCCGCCGGTTCGAGCAGGCTTTCGTCCAGCCGGACTGACGCCGGACCGAAAAGCCGCTAGAATCCGCCGTTCCTCGGGTGCCCCCATCGTCTAGCGGCCCAGGACGCCACCCTTTCAAGGTGGAGATCGAGGGTTCGAATCCCTCTGGGGGTACCACTCCTTCCCCACTCCCCCTTCATCTGCATCAGGCGCTCGGCCGGCGCGAAGGCGCTAACGTGGACCGATTGTCCGCATGAAGGAGGGCTGGCGCCCATGCCGCTCGCATTTTCCCGTCTCGCCGTCGCCTTGACCATCCTGCTCGTCGCCGCTCCCGCGGCCGCGCAGGACCCGCCCGCGTCCAACCCGTTCTTCGAGGAGTGGACGACGCCCTTCGGGATGCCGCCGTTCGAGCGCATCAAGGCCGAGCACTACAAGCCGGCCTTCGAGGCCGGGATCGCCGAACGCAAGAAGGAGGTCGAGGCCATCGCCTCGAACCCCTCGGCCCCCACGTTCGCGAACACGGTGGAGGCACTGGAGAACGGCGGGCTCGCCCTCTCAAAGGTGAGCGACGTCTTCTTCGCGTTGACGGGCGCCGACACGAACGACGCGCTCCAGGCCATCAACAAGGAGTTCGCCCCGAAGCTCTCCGCCCTGCGGGACGACGTGCTGTTGAACGAGAAGCTCTTCGCGCGCGTCAAGGCGGTCTGGGAATCGCGCGAGAAGCTGGCCCTCTCCGTCGAGCAGAAGAAGCTCCTCGACGACGACTACAAGGACTTCGTCCGCGGCGGCGCGAACCTCGCGCCCGAGCGGAAGAAGCGCTTCCGCGAGATCAACCAGGAGCTGTCGGTCCTGGGCCTGAAGTTCGCCGACAACCTCCTGAAGGAGACGAACGGCTTCAGGCTCGTGATCGACCGGAAGGAAGACCTCGCCGGCCTTCCCCCGGCCCTCGTCTCGGCGGCAGCCGACGCCGCGAAGGCCGCGAAGCTCGAGGGCAAGTGGGTGTTCACGCCGCAGGCCCCCTCGATCCTTCCCTTCCTGACGTTCGCGGAGAACCGCGACCTCCGGAAGAGAATCCTCGACGGCTACACCTCGCGCGGCGACCACGGCGACGCCCTCGACAACAAGGCGACCCTCTCCCGGATCGCCGCCCTCCGCTCCGAGCGCGCCCGACTCCTCGGCTTCAAGACCCACGCCGACTTCGTCCTCGAGGAGAACATGGCGAAGACGCCCGCCGGGGTCTACGGACTCCTCGACCGGGTGTGGACGCCCTCCCTCGCGATGGCAAAGCGCGAACGGGCCGACCTTCAGGCCGCGATGAAGGCCGAGCGGAAGGACGCCTCGTTCGAGGCGTGGGACTGGCGCTACTACTCGGAGAAGGTCCGGAAGGCGCGCTTCGACCTCGACGACCAGGCGCTCCGCCCCTACTTCCCCATCGACCGGGTGCGCGACGGCGTCTTCTACGCCGCGAACAGGCTCTACGGCCTCACCTTCACGGAACGGACCGACGTGCCGAAGTACCACCCGGAGGTCCGCGTCTTCGAGGTGAAGGACGCCGACGGCTCGTTCCTGGCTCTCTACACGGTCGACTACCACCCGCGCCCCGGCAAGCGCAGCGGCGCCTGGTGCGGCCGGATCCGCCCGGCGTGGGTCAAGGGCGGGAAGGACGTCCGCCCGATCGTCACGAACGTCACGAACGTCACACGCCCCGCGGGCGACGCTCCCGCGCTCCTCTCGCTCGAGGAGGTCCGGACCCTCTTCCACGAGTTCGGCCATGCCGTGAACGGCTTCGTGTCGCGCGTCACCTACCGGTCCATGGGCCGCACCTCGCGCGACTTCGTCGAGCTGCCGTCGCAGATCATGGAGAGCTGGGCGCTCGAGCCCGAGGTCCTGAAGGTCTACGCGAAGCACTGGAAGACCGGCGAGACGATGCCTCTCGATCTCGTGAGGAAGATCGAGAAGGCCGGGACGTACGGCGAGGGGTTCCGCACGACGGAGTACCTCGCGGCGTCGTACCTGGACATGGACTGGCACACGCTTCCCGAGCCGAAGGAGATGGAAGCCTCCGCCTTCGAGAAGGCCTCTCTCGGCAGGATCGGCCTGATCCCCGAGATCGTCGTCCGGTACCGCAGCCCTTACTTCCAGCACATCTTCGGTCCCGGCGGCGGCTACTCGGCCGGCTACTACAGCTACATCTGGAGCGACGTCCTCGTGGCCGACGCCTACGAGCTGTTCCGCGAGAAGGGGATCTTCGACAAGGCGACGGCGACGTCGTTCCGGAAGAACATCCTCGAAAAGGGCGGGACCGAGGAGGCGATGACCCTCTACAAGCGCTTCCGCGGGCGCGAGCCGGCGGTCGAGCCGCTCCTCGTCAAGCGCGGGCTCGCCGACCCGAAGCCCTAAAGCACCTTTTTCTCTGGACGCGATCTTGCATTGGAGCCCTGGAGCGGGGGCTAGAAGCCCCTTCGCTATAGTTACGATAAAGGGGGCCTTCATGCGAAAAATCGTCTTTCTCGCGCCCGTGTTCATCGCGCTGGCGGCGCTTGGCGACCAGCCGGCTGACTGGCCGAGGCGGCCGCTCGGCGCCGAGGACCGCTCGACCGCGCGGGTCGCGGAGGCGACGCCGCGCCCGAACGCGGTGGGCGCCGTCTCTCATCTTCTCCTGCCGACGTCGGCGAACGTGAGCGGACAGTTCGGCGCCTATTACAAAACGAAGGTCAGTATTTTCAATGCCGTGAACGCGACCTACCAGATCCGCGCGGGGCTGAGCGACTCCACCGGTGAGATCGCCCACGCGTTCATCACGGTCCACCCCGGCGAGACGGTCACGTCCGGCAACTTCCTGGCCGATGTGTTCGGATACTACGGAGGCGGGGCGATCGACCTGGACAGCGGCAACACGAGCCTGAAGTTCGTCGTCAACTCCCAAGTCTACGTCGACACGGTCAACGGGCGGTACACCACGGCGGTCCAGTTCGCCGACGATCTCGGGGCCATCACGCCGAGCCGTCCCGGCTACATCGTCGGCATCTCGGTGAACTCGTCGCGCAGGACCAACGTCGGCTGTGCGAGCAACTCCGGAAATCCCCAGACGATCTCTTTTCAGGCGTTCGATGCCAGCAACTTCTCGGTCGGCAACCCGATCGTGTTCAACCTGGCGCCGTTCGGCTGGAGTCAGTACTCGTATGCCGGCTCGCTGACGAACGGCGGGATCTACGTGACGGCCAGCCAGAACGCCGTCTGCTACGCGGTCGAGGTCGACAACGCCTCCAACGACGGGACTTACCAGCTCGCGACGCCGTTCTGACGAGGCGGTCGGAAAAAGGGGGGCGGCCGAAGAGTTCCGCCCCCATCCACCCTCCGGAGTTATCCTGTGCACACCGGAGGCGAACAGGGGATGGCTCTCTTCGGCAAGGGCGCAGGCGCGAGCGGCGGAATCAAGCCGGGCTTTCGCGACCTGAAGTGGGGCGACCAGCCGCCCAAGGAGATGGAGGTCCTCGACGAGCAGGCGGAGCAGAAGTTCTGTCGCCTCGAGCACGACAACCTCAACTGGAGCGACGCGCCCGTCGACAGGATCGTTTACCTGTTCTGGAGCAACCGCTTTTCCGACGTCCACATCGAGATTCCGACCGCGTCCGCCGACAGGATCCTCAAGGACCTCCACGACGGGTGGGGCCGGCCCGAGCAGCCGAACAAGTTCATCGAGGATTTCCTCTGGAAGAACAAGGCTCACGGCCCGGAAGCGACCGAGGCCCTCTTCAGCCGCAACCCGAACACGCGCGCCGCGACGCTGACGATCTCGAGCAGCTACATCAAGGCGAAAAAGGCGCTCGCGAAGGGCAAGCCGCCGGCGCGCTGAGCCCCGCGTTCAGCGGGGGCAGTCCTCGGTCGCGTTCGCCACGGTCGCCTCGGTCCCGCCGAGAAGCTTCCAGTCTCCGGCCATCGTGGTCGACCCGTCCGTGATGTCCCGCCGGTCCGGGTTTACCCGCGCGCCGCGCACTCCGGGCGGCGCCTGGACGATGGTGTGAAAGCTGACGACCGCGCCAGGCGGGATCACCGCCGTGTCCGGCCCGGCTTCCCCGCTCGCGAGATAGATGCCCTTGTTGTCCATGATCCTCACGGTAATGACGACGTTGCACGCCGCCTTGAACCCGCCGTTCCGGACCGTCCCGTTCACGCGGACGCCGCCCGTCGGGTCGACGACGCCGTCGTTCCGGACCTCCGTGACGCGCACGCTCGCCGTGGACGGCGCGGGCTCGGGTGCGGCGGAGGGCGCAGCCCCGGCCTCGGGCGTACCCGCCGGCGCGGGCGCCTCCGTGGACGGCCCGCCGCTGATCGTCACGAGCGAGCCCTTGCCCTTCTGCGCACCCGCGAGCTTTCGCTCGCGCGCGACGTCCTGGAGCGTGCGCGGTCCCGCGACCGGCGTGCGCGGCGCGGGCGTGGGTGCGGGCGAGGGGGACGGAGTCGCCGCTGCGGCCTGCAGGAGGACGAGTCCGAGCGCGAGAACGTTCAACGGCATTCCTCCGAGAAATCCAGCACCTCTCCCTCGACGCGCGCGACCCGCTGCGAGTTCGTCCGGGCAGGGCCCTCGGCGAGGACGTCGGGAGCCCGTTCCTGCGAGCCGCGGACGCCCGGCGGCACCTTCAGGCGCGCCCCGAACGGCACGGCGTCGCCGACGGGAACGACCTTGAGGTCCGTCGTCGTCTCGCCCTTCGAGAGGAGCACCCCGTGCTCGTCGAACATGCGGAGGAAGAGGCGCACGCGGCAGGCCGGCGCGCGGCCGGTGTTGCGCACCCGGCCGTAGACCGAGAGGAACCCGTCGGCGACGGCTCCGTTGTCCTGGAGCTCCTCGACGCGCAGCGGCCCCTGCGCCACGGACGCGGGGGCCTCCCCCGCTCCCTTGAGCGGCACGAGCTTGCGCTCCCGCGCGACGTCCGCGAGCGAGCGCGCCTTCGGCGTCTCCGTCGGCGCGGGCGTCGGCGTGACCGTCGCCGCCGCGGCGGCCGCGAAGAGGAGCACCGTGGCCTGGGGAAGGAACATCCCGCCGATTATCCGACAACCACCCGCGCCGCGAGCTTCGTCCCGAAAACCTTCTCGAAGAGCTTGCCCTTCTTCTTCAGCGCCCAGAGCTCGAGGTCGCACGCCGACCGCGCGCCGAGCGTGAGATGCGCCTTCTTGCCGCGCAGCACGACGCGGGTGCGCGTCACGAGACCGCGGTGCGTGCGGTCGAGCGCGTCGGCGACCCGGAGCAGCGCGGCGAGCTTCTCGACGACGGGCTTCTTCCAGGGGTCGAGCGACCGGAACGCCTCGTGCGACGGGGCCGGCGGCGCCTTGCGGTGGTAGCGGGCGACGAGGGCGATCACCTCGACCTCGTCCTGCGTGAAGCCCTTGAGGTCCCCGTGGCGGATCAGGTAGTGCGAGTGGTGATGGTGGCGCGCGTAGGCGACCGAGAGCCCGAGATCGTGCAGGAGGGCCGCGTGCTCGAGCCACTCGCGTTCGAGCGCAGTGAGCTGGTGGAGCGCGTGGGTCTGGTCGAACAGCGCGAGCGCGAGGTCGCGCACCCGTTCGGCGTGGCGCGGCGGCGCGCCGGAGCGCGACGCGAGGCGCCGGACGGATTCCCTCCGCACGTTCCGTTCGCCCGGCCGCCGGCGGGCGGGCTGCGGCGACTCGAGGACGAGCGCGTCGCGGAGCGAGCGCTCGGACGCGAGAAGCGTCTCGATGCCGAACGCGCGGAACAGCTCCTGCAGGAGGATCGCGCCCGCCGTCACGATGTCGGCGCGGTCCGCGTCGAGGCCGCCGATGCGCGCCTTCTGCTTGAGCGTCGAGGAGACGAGGAGGTCGACGACTTTCTTCAGGTCGCGCCGCGAGAGCGACCGGTGGCCGGCCCCGGCGCCCTCCCGGCCGTTCAGGAAGGCCGCGATCTCGGCCACCGCGAGGATCGTGCCGGACGTCCCGACCGCCGTCTTGATCTTCGCCTTCGCGACGGGCTTCTCGAGCCGCTTCAGCCGCGAGCGGATGGCCTTGCGCAGCGCCTTCTCGTCGCGCGGCGACAGCGGGTCCGACGAGACGTGGAGGTCCGTCAGCCGCACGGCGCCGAGGTCGAGGCTCTCTGCGAGGAGGACCTTCTCCCCCGTCGCGACGACGACCTCCGTCGAGCCGCCCCCGATGTCGAGGACGAGGAGCGGGTCGCACGAGGGCGGCAGGTCCGCCCGCACGGCCCGCGTGATGAGGCGCGCCTCCTCTTCCCCTGAGATCACGGCCAGGCGGAGGCCCGTCTCGCGCCGCGCGCGCCGGACGAACTCGCCGCCGTTGGCGGCCTCGCGGACGGCGCACGTGGCCACGGCCGCGATCGACTCGGCGCCGGCCGCGCGCGCGAGGGCCGCGTACCGCGCAAGGCAGTCGAGGCCGTCCTCCATCGCTTCCTCGGAAAGAGCGCCCTCGGCGAGCGTCTGCTGCCCGAGACGGACCATCTCCTTCTCGCGCAGGACCTCGAACGCGTGCCCCGGGTCGTCGGGGTCGCGCCGCGCGACGAGAATCTTGATCGAGTTCGACCCGACGTCGATCGCCGCGAGAACCTTGCCGGCCGCCATCTTCACGGGACCTTATCGCAGCTTCTGTAATCTCCGTTTGAAGATGGGTGTTTTCCCCCCGAAGGACCGGCCGCGCCTCTGGGGCGTAGCGGTCTCGCATCACCAGGTCGAAGGCGGGGATTCCTGCGACTGGACGGCGTGGGAGACGGCGGGCCGGACGAAGGGCGGCCCGTGCGGCCGCGCGGCGGGCTCGTGGGAGCGGTATGAGGAGGACGCGGACCTCGCCGCGGACGCCGGCGCGAACGCGTTCCGGTTCTCGGTGTCGTGGAGCCGGATCGAGCCCGCGCAAGGTGCGTATGACGCCGCCGCGCTCGCGCGGTACGGCCGTTTCGTGGACCGGCTCCTCGCCCGCGGCCTCGAACCGATCGTCACGCTGCATCACTACACGCACCCCGGCTGGTTCCACGCCGAAACGCCGTGGACGTCCCCCGCCTCGGTCGACGCCTTCGCGCGCTTCGCCCGGCGCGTTGCCGAGGCCCTCGCGCCGCGGGTCCGGATCTGGGTCACGCTCAACGAGCCGCTCGTCCTCCTCCTCGGCGGGTTCCTCGACGGTCAGATCCCGCCGGGGCTCGCGGACGGCCGCGCGGCCGGGCTGGCCCTCGGAAACCTCTACGCGGCGCACGCGGCGGCGGCCGCCGCGCTGAAGGACGTCGACCCGCGGGCCGCCGTCGGGCTCGCGCACAACATGATGGATTTCGTCCCGTCGCGGCCGGGCTGGATTCTCGACCGGCTCCTCGCGTCCCACGCGCGCCGCCTTTACAACCGCACCTTCCTCGAGGCGTTCCGGACGGGGACGTGGGACCTCTGGATCCCGCCGCTCACGCGCCTCCACGGCCGCCTCCCGTCGCTGAAGGGCTCGCTGGACTTCGTCGGCGTGAACTACTACTCGCGCCTTCACGTCGAGTGCCCCGCGCCGACCCGCGTCCTCTCGCGCTTTGCCTACCGCGACCCGCGCGGCCGCGGCCTGACCGACAACGGCTGGGAGATCTCGCCCGAGTCGTTCGGGCCCCTTCTCGCCGAGGCCGGCGCGCTCGGGCTGCCCGTCCTCGTCACCGAGAACGGCCTCGCGGACGGCGACGACGCGCGCCGCTCCGCGTTCCTTCGGGACCACGTCGCCGCTCTCCTCGAGACCGAGCGCGCGGGGGTCCGGGTCGCGGGATACGTCCATTGGTCGCTCGTGGACAACTTCGAATGGCTGGACGGCTACGGCCCGAAGTTCGGCCTCTACGCGCTCGACCACGCGACCCTCGAGCGGCGGCCGCGGCCCTCCGTGGCCGTCTTTCGGGAAATCGGCAAGGCGTTCCTCGAACGGGACTTGCCGGAAAGGCATGCACAGAAACCGGTGCACATTTAACAGGGGCCAAACAGGCGATTCACTCGCTCCCCACCTCCGGGCCCCATCTTCCGCGGGCAGGAGGGTCCCCTCATGCTCCTGGCCGACTTCCACATCCACTCCACCTGGTCGGACGGGCGGCTCGCCATCCCGGAGATCGTCGACGCCTTCGGCCGCACGGGTCACGACGTCATCGCGATCACGGACCACGTCGTCAACGAGGACTCGCTCCTCGGCAAGATCGCGCACTCCTGCAAGCTCTCGATCACGAAGGACAACTGGGACGCGTACCGCGCCGAGATCGAGCGCGAGACGAGAAGGGCCTGGGACGAGTACCGGATGGTCGTCGTCCCCGGTGTCGAGCTCACGCGCAACGCACTCACGGGGAAGCGCTCGGCCCATGCGCTCGCCCTGAACCTCGACCGCTTCGTCTCCGCCGACGGGCCCGTCGAGGAGATGCTCACGCGGGCGCGCGAGGCCGGCGCGATCACCGTGGCCTGCCACCCGAACGAGCAGTCGGACTGGTTCGCGAACACGTACTACCTCTGGAACCGCCGCAAGGAGGTCGCCGAGCTCGTCGACCTCTGGGAGCTCGCCTGCCGCTGGGACCTCTTCCCGCAGGTCTCCCGCGCGCGCCTTCCCTACCTCGGCAACAGCGACTTCCACGACACGCCTCATCTCTGGGCCTGGAAGACCCTCATGCAGTGCGAAAAGACGCCCGAAGCCGTCGTCGCGACGCTGCGCTCGGGCCTCGGGCTCGGCGTGACGCGCCTCCTCGCGCCCGCTCCGAAGGCCGTGCGCACGCCGAGCGAGACGCAGCCCCTCGAGCCCTGTTCCGTCATCCCGGGCTTCATCCAGCCCGCGGCCGCGTGAGGACGCCATGACGCTCACGCTCGCCCTCCTCGTCCTCGCCGCAGCGGGCGGCCTCATGACGACGTTCCAGACCGGCCTCGTCCTGCGCTTCCTCGGGAAGAAGCGCCCTTTCGCGTCGGGCCCGCGGGAGCGGGCCGCGAGCGATTTCCGGCCGGCCGTTTCCACGGTGACGCCCCGGGTCTCGGTGCTCAAGCCGCTGTGCGGGCTTGACGACGGACTCGAGGAGAACCTCGCGTCGTTCGCCGCGCTCACGGGCGTCTCGTACGAGGTGATCCTCTCGGCCGCCCGCGCGGACGACCCCGCGGTGGCGCTGGCGCGCAAGGTCATCCGGCGTTTCCCGGCGACGGCCTTCCGCCTCGTCGTCGGAGGGGGCACGGGCGTGGCCCTCGCGAACCCCAAAGTCGACCGCCTCGTGGCCGCTTCGCGCGAGGCGCGCGGCGAGATCCTCCTCGTATCGGATTCCAACGTCCGCATCCATCCCGGCGACGTCGCACGGATCGCCGCGGCCTTCGACGACCCGACGGTCGGCTGCGTCTCGAGCCTCTTCACGGGGTCCGGGGCCCGCTCGTTCGGCGCGGTCGTCGAAAGCCTGCACCTCCTCACGTTCGTCCTTCCGGGCGCGGTCCTGGCCGAGTTCGGCGGCGTGCCGTGCGTGGTCGGCAAGTCGATGGCGCTCTCCCGCCGCGCCCTCGAGGCCATCGGCGGCTTCGCGGCGTTCGTCGACGTCCTCGCCGAGGACCAGGCGATCGGCTGCGCGGTGCGCGATGCGGGGCTGAAGGTCGCCCTCAGCCCCGTCGTCGTCCGGAACGTCACGACGCACCGGCCCCTCGGCCGCGCCCTCGCGCGCCAGGCACGCTGGGGAAAGATCCGCTTCTCGTTCTCCAGGCTCACGTACGCCGGCGAGCTCCTCCTGAATCCGTTTCCGATCGCACTCCTCGCCTGCGCGGCCGCCGCCCTGCTCGCTCCGCGAGCCCTGCCCCCCGCGGCTCTCCTCGCAGGCGTCCTCCTCCTTCTCCGCCTCGTGCAGGGCTTCGCCCTCGCGCAGGCCACGCACGCGGACCATTCCGCCTGGCAGCTCCTTCTCTTGCCGGTCAAGGACGTCCTGCAGCTCGTCACGCAGGTCACGCCGTACCTCTCGAAAGAGGTCGACTGGCAGGGCCACCGCGCCCGGCTCGGCCCCGGGACGCTCCTCCTGCCGTCCCGCCACCGGGTCGCGGCCGCAGCCGCCTGACCGGAGCCGCGTCCGTCTTCTTACCAGGTCTTCACGCGGAGAACACGCCGCGAAGACTTCTTCGAATGAGATTGCGCGGGACCGCCGAGCGACACGCGAGCTCGAAGCGTAAGGAGGCCACACTCATGCGTCTTTCCATTCGCAGAAATCTCCTCTTCGTTCTCTCTACCGGCGTACTCGCCGCGCTCATCGGATCCGCGCCGCGCGCCGACGCGGAGCTGACGCTCCGCGTCACGCCGCCCAACAAGGTCCAGCTCCTGCAGAACCAGCGCTTCGACATCCGTGTCGAGGCGACGGCCGACGCCGGGGCGACCGTCACGGCGCTGAAGGTCACGGTCGACGGAGTCGACGTGACGAGCCGCGGAGTCCCTTCCGGGTTCGCGCAGTACTCGAACTGGGATTTCCGCTCCGCCGAGTTCGGGATCCCCGGTAACCGCGTGATCGCGGCGACGGCGACCGCCTCCAATGGCCAGACCCTCTCGGCCTCGTCGACGGTCACGGTTCGCGCCTGGGACCAGAGCCAGGTCCAGCGGCCGTCCGCCGTCGCGACGAACAGCCTCGTCGGCGCCGGAACCTTCCCCGACGTCGAGGCGGCGGCCGCCCGGACGTCCTCCGCGCGCGCCAGCCGTGAGGCAGGCGTCCGCGACGTGTTCGCCGACGCCGACGAGATGCACCTCGGAAAGATCTCCCCGCTCTTCCACGTGTACCCGAACACGGCCGAGGCCCGCGCGGCCGGCCTCGTGGACGTGCCCGTGAGGAAGGCGAAGAACGTCATCCTCTTCATCGGCGACGGCATGGGCGCCGCGCACCGCACGGCGGCGCGCGTGATGTCGAAGGGCTACACCGCCGGCAAGGCGAACGGCACGCTCGCGATGGACCGCCTGCCGTACAACGGCCTCCACATGACGTCCTCGCTCAACTCGCTCATCACGGACTCGGCGCCGGGCGCCCACAACTATTCGACGGGCAACAAGACGAACAACGGGATGGAGGGCGTCTTCCCGGACAACACGGCCGCGAACGACGACAACCCGCGGATCGAGAACCTCTCCGAGTTCTCCTGGCGCATGTTCGGGAAGGTCACCGGGATCGTGTCGAACGCGTTTCTCACGGACGCGACGCCGGCCGCCTTCATCGCGCACACGGCCGACCGCGGCGACGGGACGCTCGTCGCGAACCAGTACTTCGACCAGCGCAACACGAACGGCCTCAAGGTCCTCCTGGGCGGCGGGGCCTACCACTTCATCCCGAAGTCCACGACGGGCTCGCGCCGCACCGACGAGCGCAACGTCGTCAACGACTTCAAGAACGACGGCTGGACGTACGTCGACACGGCGACGGCGCTCAACGGCTTCGCGCCGGGCCAGAACGGCCGCCTCTTCGGCCTCTTCAACCTCGACAACATGAACGTCGCGTTCGACATCCTCAAGCAGGGCGATCCCGCCGTCACGGCGACCTTCCCCGACCAGCCCCTCCTCAAGGACCTCACGCAGAAGGCGATCGACACGCTCAAGCAGTACCCGAACGGCTTCTTCCTCATGGTCGAGAGCGCCCACATCGACAAGCAGGCGCACCGCATGGACGCCGAGCGCTCGATCTACGAGGTGATCCAGCTCGACCATGCGGTCCAGGTCGCGATGGACTTCGCCGCGGCGAACGGCGAGACGCTCGTCATCGTTTCCGCCGACCACGAATGCGCCGGCATGGCGCTTCCGGCCGTCGGCCGCCCGGACAAGAAGGGCACGAAGGACTACGCGAAGTCCTACAACTACGCGAAGGTCGGCGCCGGCGCGAACGATTCGGCAATCTCGAACTTCACGGACTACGTGGTCGGGACGAACGGGTATCCCGTGAGCCCCGAGCCCTCCCGCAAGCTCATCGTGAACTTCGGCGCGGCCCCCGAGCACTACGAGGACTGGACGTACAGCAGGCTCCCGCGCAACTCGTCGGCGGCCGAGGGCGGAGGTTTCGACCCGGGCGCCACGCAGGGCGGAGTCGCAGTCGCGAACCCGAACGACCCGAAAAAGAACACGGCGGGGGCGTTCGTCGTCTCCGGCGTCCTCGAGACGGGGGCGAACGGCGGCGACCCGCAGACCCAGGCCGTCCACACGATGTCGGACATCCCGATCTCGGCGATGGGCCCCGGCGCCTCGCAGTTCGCGCGCGTTCAGGACAACACCGAGGCGTTCTTCGAGATCATGAGCGCGATGCTCGGGACCTTCCCGATCCCGGCGTCGTTCTGACATGAGACGACTGGTCGCGGCGGCGCTCCTGTGCGCCGCCGCTCCCCTTTCAGCAGCCGACGCCCTCCCGCACCTCACCTGGAACGACTTCTTCGCCAGGGTCGAGTCCACGGGCGCCACGTTCTCGGACCGGATGCGCGCGCTCGACGGGACACGGGTCGTCCTCCGCGGCTACGCCGTGGGCGACCCGAGGCCGGACGGCGGCCTTTATCTCACCCACTACCCCGAAGGGAAGCTCCACCCGGACGACGAGGACACGCTGCCGTGGGACTCGGTCGGCGTCGTCTGGAAGAAGGGGCGGAAGGTGCCCGCGATCCCGAAGCAGCCGTCGGTCGAAGGCACGCTGCGCCTCGGAAACTGCGACCTCGGCACCGAAACCGTGATCCTCGTCCTGGAGGACGCGGTCCCGCACGTGGAGAAGAGCGCGGCCGCTCGCCGGACCCCGCCATAATCTTCAACGGATGCTCTCCCGCGGGCTGACCGGCCTGATGCTCCTCGCGGCCCTCGGCGCCCGCGCGGACGAGACGTGCGGCCCGCTTTTCGTGATCGCGCGCAGCCTGAACGCGAACGTCGTCCTCTACGAAGCGCATTTCAGGGCCGGCGGCACGCTCGACCCCGAGAAGCCCCTGACGGCCACGTGGCGGCTGGACGCGAGGGACGGCCGCCGCGAGGCCCTCAACTTCGTCGAGCGCATCCGCGCCTACGGCTTCGACCTTTCGCCGCTGGGCGACTCCGACGCCTGGCAGGTGAAGGTCCGGGCGCTGCCGGCCCGGCCCCTCGTCCTCCACGCGGGGACAGGCTGCCCGTTCGTCACCGCGGACGTCGGAGGCCGCGACGCGATCCTGCGCCGCGTCTACGTGACCGCGACGGGAGGCCTCCTCCCGAAAGTCGCGTCCGTGGAGCTCACGGGAGTCGACCGGGAGACGGCGCTCCCCGTCTCCGAACGCTTCGTCCCCTGAGGCCCCGAAAAAATACGGCGGAGCGCGGCACACCCCGCGCCCCGCCGATGGTTGGGGGCCTAGAAGACGACGCGAACTCCGAACTGGGCCTGGCGGGGGTCGCCGAGGCCGCTCTGCACGGTGCCGTCGAAGTTGAAGAGCAGGGACGTGGACCCGGGGTTCTTCAGGTTCCTGCTGTTGAAGAGGTTGAAGACCTCGAAGATGGGCTCGATCTGCACGTTGCCCGCCATGAACGCGCGGGAGATGCGGAGGTTGAACGAGTTGTACTGGTTGTCCTTGCGCCCGAGGTTGCGCTCGGTGACGCTGCCGTCCTTGTTGATGCGGTCCTGGGGCGTGTTCGCGACCGCGCCGGTCGACGTCAGGGAGATCGGCTGGGCCGAGCGGTACTGCCAGCTGGCGTTCACGTTGATGTCGAGCGGCGCCTTCCACAGCCCGTAGGCGCTCACGCGGTGGCGCTGGTCGCGGTCCGAATACCCGTACTCCGGGCCGAGGTTCGTGACCTTCGCGTAGCGGTAGGAGAACGGATCGCGCTCGTTGTCGTCGTCCGATTTGTCCCACGACAGCGTGTAGAAGGCCTGGAACTCCCAGCTCGTCGCGTAGCGCTTCTGGAAGCCGAGCGTGATCCCGTTGTACACGCTGTGGCCCGTCGACTCGACCGTGGTGAGCGAACCGAGGCCGTTCCCGCCGGCGAGCCCGGTCGACCACGGCCCGACGGTGCCGTTCCCGAGGAGGGCGTCGTTGCGGTTGATGAAGCGCGCGATGTTGACCGTGTGCGCGTAGTTGTACCGGAGGGAAACGGCGATGTCCTTGACGATCTCGCGCTCGACCGCGAGGCTGGCCGAATAGGTGCGCGGGTTCGAGAAGTCCTTGCTGTAGACGTAGATGCCGGGCTGGAACGGCGTCGAGGGGAGCGTGGAGAGCGGGACGATGCTCGGATAGGCCGGCACCGGCCCGAGGATGTTCGTCAGAGAGCTGTCCCGGTAGACGTCATAGCCGAGGCTGCCGTTCGTCGACCGCGTCGAGGCGAGGTTCAGGCCCGGAACGCGCGCCGCGAAGATGCCGCCGTTGGCGCGGACGACCGTCTTGCCGTCCTTCGTCGGATCCCAGGTGATCCCGAGTCGCGGCTGCCACATCGCGTAATCAGACGGGATCTTCCCGTCGGACGGGAATTCCTGGCCGTACGACGTCTTCCCGATGAAGGGCGCGAAGAAGACCGCCTCGGGGGGCGTGATCGGGTCGGGCTCGATCTGGGCTTCCCAGCGGAGGCCGAAGCTGATCGTGAGATTCGCCGTCGGCTGCCACTTGTCCTGGATGAAGACGGCGGGCTCGGTCTGGACGATGCTCTGCGTCCCCGCCTGGTCGATCGTGAGACCGGGGCCCGGCACGTGCTGGAGATAGAGGACGACCGGGCCTGTGATCGTCGTGCCCGACGGGCAGTTCCCGGTCGTGTTCGACGTGCCGTTCGAGCACTCGACGTACTTGCTGTTCTTCGTGAAGTTGATGAAGCCCGGGACCGAGCCGAAGATGATCCGGCCGTTCCCGAATCCCCGGAACGTCTGCGTCGCGTTCGTCCGGTTGTACTCGAGGCCGGCCTTGATCGTGTGGTTGCCCTTCACGTAGGTCAGGATCTCGTTGAACTGGAGGCGCGTGTCGTAGTAGTCGACCGGAATGAAGAACGGCTCGCCGAAGCGGTAGCCGTTCGCGAAGTCGACGCCCGTGTCCGGGAACGGCCGGCCGCCGGCGGGGACCTGCGGGCCGTCGTACGGACGGGGCCGGTCCTCACGCGCCCACTGGAACCGGAACTCGTTCAGCGTCGAGTTCGTGAGCGTGGACTGGAGGGTGCCGCTGATCGCGTTCGAGTGGTCGTCTTCGATCGCGTTTGCGCTCGTCGCCCACGGGTCGACGTCGAACGTCCCGTTCTGCTGCTCGGACCACGTGTAGTTGTACCGGAGGGTCGCGAGGTGCTTCTCGTTGATCGCCCAGTCCATCTTCGCGAGGAAGACGCGGGCGTCGTTCGTGCGGTCGATCGGCCCGTTCTGGCCCGGCGCCCCGACGGACGCGAAGTAGGAGACCAGGGCGGGGTCGATGCGGTTCGGGTCGGTCTGCTTCGTGGACTTGCCCTTCTGGTAGTCGAAGGCCGTGAAGAAGAAGAGCTTGTCCTTCACGAAGGGCCCGCCGAGCGTGAATCCGGTCTGGAACTGTCTCGAGTCGAACTTGTCGGCGGACGAGCCGTCGGCCTTCAAGGGAGCGGACGAGAGATTCTGGTCCTTGTAGAAGCCGTGGACGCTGCCGTGGAGCTCGTTCGTGCCGGACTTCGTCACGACGTTCACGAAGCCCGCCGACGCGCGCCCGAACTCGGCGTTCGCGCCGTCGGACACGACGACGACTTCCTTGACCGCGTCCATGTTGAACGTGAACGCGGGGCGCTGGCCGCCCCGCTGTTCGCCGAAGAACGGGTTGTTGAAGTCGTTCCCGTCGACGGACACGTTGTTCTGGATGCCCTTCTGGCCGTTGACGGTGAGCTCGTCGCCGTCCGGGCCCTGTACGATCGAGACGCCGGGCGTGAGCTTCGTGAACTCCATGAAGTTGCGGCCGTTGTTCGGGAGGCCCTGGATCGCGGCGTTGTCGATCTGGACCGCCCCCTCCGTGCGCGTCGTCTCGACGACCGGCGCGGCCGCCGTCACCGTGATCGCCTCGGCCTTCGTGGACACGGCGAGCGCGAGGCCGGTGAGGTTGATCGTCTGGCCGACGCCGAGGTCGAGCCCCTCGCGCACGAGCGTCGTGAACCCCTTCAATGTGACCGTGACGCGGTACGGCCCGAGCGGGAGCGCGAGTCCCCGGAAGCGGCCGTCCGAGCCGGTGACCGTCGTCTTCTCGAAGTTCGTGGCCGTGTTCCGGATCGCCACCGCGGCCCCGGGCAGCGGCACGCCTCCGGAATCGGACACGATCCCTTCGATCACGCCCGTCGTCGCCTGTGACTGGGCGAGCGCGCCGCCGGCCGTCACGATGGCCAGGGCGAGAACGAGGACTCGGACCGTGTTGCGCGCGAGGTTCGTCATCAAAAACCCTCCTGCAAAAGGTAAGGAAGACAGGCCGTGAATAGTGGCTTGATGCTTTCGAGACGCAACCTATTGGGGCTCACGCGCAAAGTCAATGAGGGTTTCATGTAAAAGTTGTCTTAAGCCTCCATCGCACCCCGGTGGCGACCCGGATTCCGAACCCGGCCGGCGCCGGATTCGAAGTCGCGTTAAATCGACGTAAGGATCCGTCGTGAAGCCCCGCTCGTCGCCGATACTCCCTGCGTCGCTGGAGAGCGAATGGGAGAGAACGCATGGCTTTGAACGTCGAGACCTCGGGTGTCGTGCGCGTGATCACGCTCGAAGGCAAACTGGGAACCGAGATCGCGCAGGACCTGAAGCCGCAGTTCGACGCCTACCTCGCGGGATCGCCGGGCCCGACGCTCCTCGACATGTCGCGAGTGCGCTACATCAGCTCCTATCTCGTCGGCGTCCTCGTCGACATGCGGTCGCAGCTCGCGGCGCGCGGGTGCGAGCTGCATTTCGCGGGGATCGACCCGCGGCACCGGCTCGTCCTGACCGTCTCCGGCCTCGACGAGCTGTTCGGGTACCACGCGGAGCGGGCGGAGGGAATCGCGGCTCTCGCCGCGTCGGCCAGGCCGGCCTGACAGCCGCCCGGCCGAAGTCTCTACTCTCTACGGGGCCGCCCGGCGGCGGTCCTCGGCTCCGGGCCGGCCGGCCTGCTTGGCGAGGATGAGCTCCGCCACGCGGTCGAGAATCCTGCCGGCGGCGATCAACTTGGGAGACCTTCCGACGCGCTCGGGCTCTGCGCCGGGTGCGAGGAGGACGACCTCGTTCTCGTCGGCGTCGAAGCCGATTCCGGGGCGCGAGACGTCGTTGGCGACGAGAAGGTCCACGCCCTTGTCGGTGAGCTTCTGCGCCGCGTTCGCGAGGAGGTCCTGCGTCTCGGCGGCGAACCCCACGAGGACGGTCGTCTTCCGGGCGGCGCCGACCGCTTCACGCAGCACGTCGGGCGTCCGGACGAGGTCGAGGTCCGGGATCCCCGCGGTCCGCTTGATCTTCTCCCCGGCGGGAGCGGCGACCATGAAATCAGCCGGGGCGGCGGCCATGAGGAGCGCGTCGGCTTCCTCGATCTCGGCGAGCACGGCGTCACGCATCTCCGACGTCCGCTCGACCCGGACGAGCCGCGCGCCCGGCGGCGGCGCGAGCGACACGGGGCCGCTCACGAGGACGACGTCGGCCCCGCGCCGCGCGGCTTCGCGGGCGAGGGCGTACCCCATCTTCCCGGAGCTCCGGTTCGAGAAGAAGCGGACCGGATCCACCGGCTCGCGCGTCGGGCCGGCCGTCACGAGGACGCGGCGCCCTTCCAGCGAGCGCGCGACTTCTCCGGCCCCCAGGATCGCGCGGGCGATGCGCGCCGGCGGCGCGAGCCGGCCCGGTCCGACGTCGCCGCAGGCGAGGTCCCCGGCATCGGGCTCCACGACCGTGGCGCCACGGGACCTGAGAATCGCGAGGTTCTCCTCGGTCGCGGGGTGAGCCCACATCCAGGTGTTCATCGCGGGAGCGAGGACGAGAGCCTTGCGGTGCCCGAGGGCGTACGTCGTGAGGACGTCGTCGCCGATCCCGCGCGCGAGCTTCGCGAGGACGTCGGCCGTGGCGGGCGCGATCGCGAGGACGTCGGCCCAGCGCGCGAGCGCGATGTGGTCCACCGCACCGGAAGACGCGTCCCAGAGGTCCGCGACGACCGGGCTTTTCGAAAGGACCGCGAGCGTGAGCGGGGTGATGAAGCGCGTGGCCGCGGGCGTCATGAGGACGCGGACCTCGGCGCCGCCGTCCACGAGGGCGCGCACGATCTCGGCGGACTTGTACGCCGAAATTCCCCCGCTGACGCCCAGTACGATGTGAATGGTCACTCCGGCAGACGGTGCCGATTCTCGCACGGCCCGCGCTAGAATCCCGATCGCGGCCCGACCGGCTTCCGGCGGGCACGCGATTCACGGGCCTCGATTCCCGGGTACGCATCTCACTTCCCCGGAAGGAGACAGCGATGAGCACGGTCCCCGCCTCCGCGGCGCGCGTCACGCCCCGCCATCTCCTCGCAAAGAAGGCTCGCGGCGAGCCGGTCGTCATGGTCACGGCGTACGACCACCCGTCGGCAAGGGCGGCGGACGCCGCCGGAGTCGACGCGATCCTCGTCGGCGACTCGCTCGGGATGGTCGTGCTCGGTTACGACGACACGCTGCGCGTCACGATGGACGACATGCTCCACCACGCGCGCGCCGTCGCGCGCGCGCGAACGGCCGCCCTGCGCGTCGGCGACATGCCGTTCCTCTCCTACCAGGCCGACGTCGCCGAGGCCGTCCGCAATGCCGGCCGGTTCCTCTCCGACGGGGGCATGGACGCCGTCAAGCTCGAGGGCGGACGCGAGCGCGCGAGGACCGTCCGCGCGATCGTCGAAGCCGGCATCCCCGTCGTCGGCCATCTCGGCCTCACGCCGCAGTCCATTCGCGCACTCGGCGGCTACCGCGTCCAGGCCGCCACGGCCGAGGCCGCGCGGCGCGTCCTCGACGACGCCCTCCGGCTGGAGGACGCGGGATGCTTCGCGATCGTCCTCGAGGCGATTCCGGACCGCGTCGCCGCGCTCGTCACGAGCCGGCTCGGCGTCCCGACGATCGGGATCGGAGCGGGCTCCGCGTGCGACGGCCAGGTCCTCGTCTGGCACGACCTCCTCGGGTGGGAAGAGCGGATCGCGCCCCGCTTCGTGAAGCGGTACGCCGCGATGGCGGAAGAGGCGCGCGCGGCGCTCGGCCGCTACGCCGCCGACGTGCGCGAGCGCCGTTTCCCGTCGGCCGAGCACATCTACCCGATCGCGGACGGCGAGTGGGAGAGGCTCCAGGCGGACCTCGCGGCGCATCCGCCCGCCGCCCGCCGTCCCGAGACCGTCGCGTGGTGATCGTCGCCGGAACCGGCGCGCTCGGCACGCTTCTCGCGGCCCGCCTCGGGGCGCTCGAGAGCGTCACCGTGCTGGGCTCGTGGAATGCGGCTCTCGAGGCCCTCTGCGCGAACGGCGCCGAGCTGGAGACCGCGGGAGGACTGCTGAGGGCGCGGGTCCGCGCGACCTCCGACCCGGCCACGGGCGCCGGCGCGTCGTTCGCATTCGTCGCCGTGAAGGCGCATGCGACCGCCGCCGCGGCCGCGGCGCTCCGGGAATCCCTCGGCCGGGACGGCGTCGCCGTCACCCTGCAGAACGGGCTGGGAAACCTGGAAACCCTCGCGGCGACGCTCGGCGCGGAACGGGTCGTCGCGGGGACGGCTGAGACCGGCGCGACGCTCGTCCGGCCCGGGCGCGCCCGCTCCGGCGGCGGCAATCGGATCCGCCTCGCCGAACATCCGCGGGCCGCCTGCGCCGCCGACCTCCTTCGCCGCGCCGGCTTCGACGTCGAGATCGTCCCGGACGCCCAGGCTCTCCTGTGGGAGAAGCTGGCCGCGACCGCGCCCCTCCTGCCGCTCACGGCGCTCCTCGGCGTCGCGAACGGAGAGATCCTGCGCCGGCCGTCGGCGGCCGCCCTCCTCGCGGAAGCGGCGCGCGAAGTCGCGGCCGTCGCGCGCGCCGCCGGCGTCCCGCTGCCGGAAGGAGAGGCCGAGGGCCCCGCCCGACGTGTCGCGGAGGCGACGGCGGAGAACCTCTCGTCGATGCTCCAGGACGTTCGCCGGGGCGCGGCGACGGAGGTGGATGCGATCAACGGCGCGGTCGTCCGCGAGGCGCGCCGGCGCGGGGTCGCCGCGCCCCTGAACCACGCCCTCGCGCTCGCCGTCCGCGCCCTCGGGGAAGGAAGCCGCGCATGAAGGTCGTCCGGACGCCCATCGAAGCCCGCAGGGAGCGGCGCGCGCTCGGGGGATCGGTCGGGCTGGTGCCCACGATGGGAGCGCTGCACGAGGGACACCTCTCGCTCGTGCGCCGGGCGCGGAGCGAGAACGCGCACGTCGCCGCGAGCGTGTTCATCAACCCGGCCCAGTTCGGCCCGCGGGAAGACCTCGCGTCCTACCCTCGCGCGCTCGAGCGGGATCTCGACCTGCTCGAGCGGGAGGGCGTCGCCCTCGTCCTGGCGCCCGAGGCGGGCACGATGTATCCGCCCGGATTCGAAACGTGGGTCGAGCCGGGCCCTCTTGCCGCACGGCTCGAAGGCGAGCGGCGTCCGGGCCACTTCCGCGGCGTCCTGACGGTCGTCGCGAAGCTCCTCAACGCCGTCGAGCCCGAACGCGCCTACTTCGGCCAGAAGGACGCCCAGCAGGCGATCCTCATCCGCCGGATGGCGCGGGATCTCGACTTCCCGGCGGACGTCATCGTCTGCCCGATCGTCCGCGAGCCCGACGGCCTCGCCATGTCCAGCCGGAACGTCTACCTCTCCCCGCAGGCGAGAAAGGCCGCGACCGTCCTCGCGCGTGCGCTGGAAGCGGCCTCCGTCGCGTGGGACGCGGGCGAGCGCCGCGGCGACGCGCTCCGCCGCGCGGCGCTCGCGGTCCTCGCGACGGAGCCGCTCGCGAAGCCCGACTACGTCTCGGCGGCGGATCCGTTCACCTTGCTCGAGTCGGACGGCCCCGCCGGGAGCCTTCTGATCTCGATGGCCGTGCGCTTCGGCGAAACGCGGCTGCTCGACAACGTGGTCCTGCCCCGCGGCGCGGCGCTCTGAACGGAGGGACGATGCTTCTCGCGATCGACATCGGCAACACGACGATCACCCTCGGCCTCTACGACGGCGAAACGCCGGGGCCGCGCTGGCGCCTCGAGACGGTGCGCACGCGCCTCGCGGACGAGTACGGCCTCGCGCTCTCTTCGCTCCTCGCGACCGCCGGATTGACGCCCGCGGACGTGAACAAGGCCGCGGTGTCCTCGGTCGTGCCGCCGCTGACCGGGACGTGGACCGAGGTGTGCCGCCGGACGCTGCGCCTCGAACCGCTCGTGGTCGGCCTCGGCGTGAAGACGGGCGTACGCGTGCTCTACGACGACCCGAAGGCCGTGGGCGCCGACCGGATCGTCAACGCGGTGGCCGTCAAGGAGATGTTCGGCGGGCCCGCCATCGTCGTGGACTTCGGGACGGGAACGACGTTCGATGCGCTTTCCGCCAAGGGCGAATACCTCGGCGGCGCGATCGCACCGGGCATCGGCATCGCCGCCGAGGCGCTGCACGCGCGGGCGGCGAAGCTCCCGCGAGTGGATCTCGTGCGCCCGCCGTCGGCGATCGGCCGCAACACCGAGCACGCGATGCAGTCGGGCATCCTGTTCGGGTACGTCGGGCTCGTGGAGGGGATGGTCGCGCGCTTCCGGGCCGAGCTCGGCGGAAAGGCGAAGGTCGTCGCGACGGGCGGCTACGCCGAGCTCGTCGCGAAGGAGACGAGGGTCCTGACCACCGTCGCGCCGTGGCTCACGCTCGACGGGCTGAGGCTGATCGCAGCTATGAACCGCTGACCAAAAAATAGCCCCCGGGATCGCCCGGGGGCATTCAAGGAGGAGGCGGCGCGGAGTGCGGGCGCGCCGCGGTGCTGAGTTTTAGAAGGCGACCTGGGCGGCGACGAGGAACTGGTTGTAGCTGTCGCTGAGCGCGCCGTTGATCGTGCGGTTGTCCTGCTGGACGATGAAGTAGTCGAGCTTCAGGCTCACGTTCTTGTATTTGTCGTGGCCGAGCGGGAGCCAGTGAAGGCCGAACGTCCAGGTCTTGATCTGGGAATCCTTCTGCGTGACGCCGTTCGTGCCGTCCTGCGCGTCGAGGTTCGTCGTGATGATGTCGTACCGGCCGCCGAGCTGGAACCGGTCCATGACCGTGTAGAGCGCCTGTGCGTACCAGCCGCTGCGGCGCAGGACGCCGGGCGCGGCCGCCTGGCCGTCCTGGGCGTAGTAGTACTCGGCTTCGGCGACGAGCGGGAGAGCGGCGCCGCCGTTGAACCGGGCGTGACCGCCGAGACGCGTGCGGGTCAGGTGCGCCCCGGTCTCGCCGCCGCTGGTGCAGCCCGAGCCGCCGAAGTTGAGGCCCTTGACGAACTTGAGGTCCACGCGGCCGCAGGCGTTGAGCGTGTCGTTCGAATCGTCGAGAGTGTTTCCCGCCGTGCCGTTGGTGACCGAGCCCCAGAGCGTGACCGGCTCGGCGACGTCGCCTTTCACGAAGAAGCCCGCCTCGCGGCGGTCGGAGACGGCGCGGACGATCTGCGAGCGCTCGGGGAAGTCCAGCTCGGACGAGGAGCGGACGCCCTCTTCCGTGAGCGTGATCTTCTTCTGGCCGAGGGAGAGCTCCCAGCCCTTGAAGCCCGTGTACGTGACCGCGAGGTCCTGGAGGATCTTGGCGTCCGTGGTGTTGTTGTTCGTCGCCGCCGCGTTGGACACGATGGCCTTGGCCGGGTCGAGCATGACCTCGAACGCCCAGTCGGCGTTCACCTTGCCGTTGAGCTTGATCTCGGAGCGGCGCAGGCGGAACGTGTTCGCGCCGACGAAGTTCCCGAGGGTCGAGCTCGTCGTCGTCTGGCCGGGGATGGCCAGCGGCGAGTCGTCCGCGATGTACCAGGCCTGGAGGAGCAGGCCGAACTTGAGCTCGCCCTCCGAGCCCCAGCGCAGCACGGTCGGGGGCGCCGAGACGGCCGGCTTCGGGACGGCGCGGTTGTAGCCCGGCCGGTCGTGCTTGAAGTTGTACATGTCGATCGCGGTCTCGTTCTCCGCGACGACGGTCTCGCCGTTCGGGCCGTTCCCGATCATCGTGACGGCCTTGTTGCCGATCTCGCCGCTCTTCTCCCAGCTCTGGAAGCCCGCGGACGTGTTGAAGACGTAGATCCGGCCGTCCTTCTCGACCTCCTTGTACCAGAGGCCCTGGGCGGCGGCGGGCGCCGCGGCCACCAGGAGCACGGCGCCCACGAGGGCGAGTGCGGCGAAGCGGTTGATCCAGCGGTTCATCGAATTCCTCCTTGAATGCGCTTCTCTTGCGACGCCACACTCTCGGAGGAGCTCGTTAAGCCGCTGCTGCCCCTATATGTAGACGCTGTAAAGAGATTTCTTAGAAGGTCAGAAGAAGCCGGCTCAATGAGTTGCGACGAGGCGCTCTTCAGCCTTCATGGCGAATTTACACCGTTCACACATCGTCCCGGCGCCGCACGGGAAGACTCCGCCCGTCCTGGAAGAACTCCGAAGGAGGATTTGATGAAGGTCGTGAAGAAAGCCGCCGTCGCCGCCGTCGCCGCCGCCCTGTCCGCCACCGTCCTGGCCGAAACCGTCAAGGTCGACGCCGCGATCCCCGCCTACAAGCGGGCGTCCGGGGTTTCGGGCAACCTGAACTCCATCGGCTCGGACACGCTCAACAACCTCATGACGTACTGGGCCGAGGGCTTCAAGAAGGCCTACCCGAACGTCAACATCCAGATCGAGGGCAAGGGCTCCTCCACGGCCCCGCCCGCGCTGATCGAGGGCACCTCCCAGCTCGGACCGATGTCGCGCGAGATGACGGGCGGCGAGAAGGACAAGTTCGAAGCGAAGTACGGCTACAAGCCCACCGTCGTGCGCGTCGCGCTCGACGGCCTCGCCGTGTACGTGAACAAGGACAACCCGATCGACAAGCTCACCCTCCAGCAGGTGGACGGCATCTTCTCCTCCACGCGCCGCCGCGGCGGAAAAGACCTGAAGACCTGGGGCGACCTCGGCCTGACGGGCGAGTGGGCGGCCAAGCCGATCTCCCTCTTCGGCCGCAACTCCGCCTCCGGCACGTACGGCTACTTCAAGGAGCACGCGCTCGCCAAGGGCGACTACAAGAACAGCGTCAAGGAGCAGCCGGGCTCCTCGTCCGTCGTCCAGGGCGTCGCCGAGGACAAGTACGCGATCGGCTATTCCGGCGTCGGCTACACGACGTCGGGCGTCAAGGCGGTGAAGCTCGCCGAGAAGGCGGGCGGCGAGTATTACGGCGAGTCGTACGAGAACGTCCTCGCGGGCAAGTACCCGATCTCGCGTTATCTCTACGTCTACGTGAACAAGGCTCCGAACAAGGCGCTCGACCCGCTCTCGCGCGAGTTCCTCGCGTTCGTCCTGTCGAAGGAAGGCCAGGAGATCGTCGTCAAGGACGGCTTCTTCCCGCTGCCCGCGAAGACCGTGGCGGACGAGAGCGCGAAGCTGACGAAGTGAACACCCGGCGCTTCTGGACCCGGGCCGGCGACCGCGCGGCAGGCTTCGCGATCAGGGCCGGAGGGCTCCTCATGGTCGGGAGCCTCGTCCTGATCTTCGGTCTGATCTTCTCGGAGAGCCTGCCGCTCTTCCGGTCGCCGTCGCTCGCCGCCACGCGCACTCTCGGCGCTTCCGCCGCGGGGCCGGCCCTCGCGGCGGGCTTGAACGAATACCTCGACGGAGCCGAGGCGGTCCTGCCGGAAGGCGTCGTGCGGGTCGTCGATCTCGAGACGAAGGCGCTCCGCAAGTCGGTCCCGATCGACGGCCTCGAGGGCCGGCGCGTGACCGCCGCCGCGCGGACGCTCAAGGACGAGTGGGCGCTCGGGCTCTCGGACGGATCCGTACTCGCGGCGAGCACCCGCTGGCAGTCGTCGTTCGAGTCCGGCAAGCGAACCGTCGATTTCGCGTTCGAACCGCACGCCTTCTTCAAGCTCGATCCTGCGGGCCGCCCCGCGAAGCGCCTGGCGGTCTGGCGGAGAGGCTCCGGCGGGTTTCTCATCGCCGCCTCGCCGGAGCCCGGCTCTCTCGCGCTGGGGGTGGGCTCCGACGACGGCCCGCGTGTCGTCGACCTCTCGAGCTCCCTGAAGGACGACCGGGTTTCGGCTCTCGCGTTCCTCGACGACGGCGGCATTCTGTGTGTCGGGACCGAGGGCGGGAGGGTCGTCGCGTTCTCGCTCGCCGAGCCGGAAGCGCCCGTCCGGCAGGAGTCGGTCGCCCTCGCGGCCTCGGACTCCGCTCCCGTGACCGCGATGGAGGCGCTCATCGGCGGCCAGTCTCTGATCGCGGGCGACGCGAGGGGACGCGTCGCGGGCCTCCTCAGGATCCGCGAGAACGAAGGCTCGGAGACCCGTGTCCTCAAGGTCGCTCGCCGCTTCGAACCCATGCCGGCCGCGGTCACGGCGCTCTCGGTCTCCCCACGCGGGAAGACCTTCCTCGCCGGCGACGCCTCGGGCCGGGTGACCGCCTACTTCGCAACGAACCAGCGCACGCTCGCCAGCGCCTCCGCGGGAGGCCCGGTTCACGCGCTCGCGACGGCGCCGAAGGGCGACGGCGTTCTCGCCATCACGGACGCGGGACTCGCGGAGTTCGCGCTCGACGCCCCGCACCCCGCGATCTCGTGGAGGGCTCTGTTCGGCAAGGTCCTCTACGAGGGATACGACCAGCCCGAGTACACGTGGCAGTCGACCGGCGGAACCGACGACTTCGAGTCCAAGATGTCGCTCACGCCTCTCATCTTCGGGACGCTCAAGGGCACCCTCTACGCGCTGCTCTTCGCCGTCCCGGTCGCGCTCGCCGCGGCGTTCTACACGGCGGCCTTTGCGACGCCGGCGGTCAAGCGCCTCGTGAAGCCCGTCGTCGAGGTCATGGCGGGCCTGCCGTCCGTCGTCCTCGGGTTTCTCGCGGGCCTCTGGCTGGCCCCCGTGATCCAGCGGTCGACGCTCGCGACGCTCCTGCTCTTCCCGCTGATCCCTCTCTTCGTCCTCGCGGGAGTTCTCGCGATCCAGGCCCTGCCCCCGCGCCTCCACCAGCGGCTTCACGGCGGGCGCGAGCTTCTCGTCATCGTGCCCCTCGCGCTCGCGGCCGTCTGGTTCTCGGGCCTTGCCGGGCCGCTGATCGAGAACGTCGCCTTCCACGGCGATTTCAAGGCCTGGCTCCTCTCCTCGGCGGGCCTGAAGTACGACGCCCGCAACAGCCTCGTCATCGCGTTCGCGATGGGCTTCGCCGTCATCCCGATCATCTTCACGATCTCGGAGGACGCCCTCTCGAGCGTGCCCGAGCACCTGCGCGCCGCGTCGCTCGCGCTCGGCGCCTCCGAGTGGCAGACGGCCGTGCGTGTCATTCTCCCGACGGCCTCCGCGGGCATCTTCTCGGCCGTGATGATCGGCTTCGGGCGCGCCGTGGGCGAGACGATGATCGTCCTCATGGCGACGGGGAACACGCCCGTCATGGAGTGGTCGATCTTCAACGGGATGCGCACGCTCTCGGCGAACATCGCCGTCGAGATCTCCGAGGCCCCGTTCGGCGGGACGCTCTACCGGGTCCTCTTCCTGGCCGCCCTGCTCCTCTTCGTCATCACGTTCGTCGTGAATACGCTCGCGGAGGCCCTCCGCCAGCGCCTCCGCAGGAAATACACGGTGATCTGATGTCGGCCGCCGTCACCCGGGAGGCGCCCTTCCACGCCACACGCGTCCGCTCGCGGGCTCGCGACTTCCTCTTCCGCCGCGGCGAGCCCATGATCTGGCTCGCGGGCGCCGGACTCGCGGTCGCCCTCATCCTGATCGCCGGGCTGCTCGTCCTCGTCGCGGCCCGCGGCCTGGGGTCGTTCTGGCCGCGCCCGCTGACGCTGGTCGAGACCAGGGACGGGAAGCGATGGCTCGGCGAGATCCTCACGCGTGAGCCGATTCCCGACCGCAAGGACGGAGGCCAGCGGATCCGCGTGAAGATCGGCAACCGGGACCTGAACGGGCTCGACTTCAAGTGGATCGACGAGCCCGACGTCGTGACGAGCGGGACCCCGGCCCATGCGCTGCTCGTCGAGCGCCAGGAATACGGCAACTTCCACGGCTTCCTCAAGGAGATCCGCGTCGGAGACCAGGCGGTCGCGGCGGGCGACGCGGCCGGCCTCGAGCGCCTGCGCCGCCTCCAGTCCGAGATCCGGCCGCGGTTCATCGCGAACCGCGAAGTCGAGAAGAGGGACGTCGGCGCCATCAACACGGACCTCGAGAAGCAACGCCTCGTCCTGCGCCGCGCCGAGCTCGCGCACGCGCCCGATCTCGCGCACATCCGGCAGACGACCGAGAGCCGCATCACCGAGCTCAAGCGCCGCTACGAATCTCTCCGCGAGCGCCTCGAAGCCGAGCGCAAGGACCTGGGAGCCGCGACCGCCGTCCTGATCGACGCACAGGGACGGACCAAGGCGACGCCCGTCCGGGACATCGTGCGAATCGTGACGCCGAACGGCCTCACGCTCTTCGCCAGGGCCCGTGTCTACCTCGCGCGCCTCGCGGAGTTCGTCGCCGACGAGCCCCGGGAGTCGAACACCGAGGGCGGGGTCTTCCCCGCGATCTTCGGCACGATTCTCATGGTCGTCCTCATGACCGCGGTTTCCGTCCCGTTCGGCGTGGTCGCGGCGCTCTACCTCCGCGAGTACGCCAAGCAGGGCCGGCTCGTGGGGATCGTCCGCATCGCCGTGAACAATCTCGCCGGGGTCCCCTCGATCGTGTTCGGCATCTTCGGTCTCGGCTTCTTCGTCTACGGAATCGGCGGCCAGGTCGACAAGCTCTTCTTCTCGGAGGCGCTCCCGACGCCCACGTTCGGCACCGGCGGAATCCTGTGGTGCGCGATGACGCTCGCGATCCTCACGATCCCCGTCGTCGTCGTCGCCACCGAGGAGGCCCTCGCCGCCGTCCCCGCGGGAATGCGCCACGCGTCCCTCGCCCTCGGCGCCACGAAGTGGCAGACGACGTGGCGCGTCGTCCTTCCGGCCGCCGCTCCCGGAATCCTCACCGGCCTGATCCTCGCGATGGCCCGCGGCACCGGCGAGGTCGCTCCGCTCATGATCGTGGGCGTCGTCAAGCTCGCCCCGAACCTGCCGGTCGACGGCGTCTTCCCCTGGCTCCACCTCGAGCGGAAGATCATGCACCTCGGCTTCCACCTCTACGACGTCGGGTTCCAGAGCCCGAACGTCGAGGCGGCCATCCCGATGGTGTACACGACGACGATCCTCCTGCTCGTGATCGTCGTCGCCCTCAACCTCACGGCCATCCTCGTCCGCAACGTCCTCCGCAAGAAGCTCAAGTCCTCCACGTTCTGAGGAGCCACGCGAGACAATGGACACGCTCATGACCTCAAGCGCCCCGGGTCCCCAGGCACAGGCCCCGACCGTCTCCGCGGCGAACCCTTCGGTGGAAGGGCGTCCGGACGTCATCACCTGCCGGGGCGTGAACCTCTTCTACGGCGAAAAGCAGGCGCTTTTCGACATCACGATCGGCTGCAAGAAGAACGCGGTGACGGCCTTCATCGGACCCTCCGGCTGCGGGAAGTCGACCCTTTTGCGGTGCCTGAACCGCATGAACGACCTCATCGACGGCGTGAAGATCTCGGGGACCATCGCGATCCACGGCGAAGACATCTACCGGCGCGGCACGGACGTCACGGAGATCCGCAAGCGCTTCGGAATGGTGTTCCAGAAGTCGAACCCGTTCCCCAAGTCGATCTTCGAGAACGTCGTCTACGGCCTCCGCATCCAGGGCGAGAACCGCAGGGGCGTCCTCGAGGAGGCGGCCGAGCGCTCCCTGAGGAACGCCGCTCTCTGGGACGAGGTGAAGGACCGCCTCGGCGATTCGGCGCTCGGGCTCTCCGGCGGCCAGATGCAGCGGCTCTGCATCGCGCGCGCCATCGCCGTCGAGCCCGAGATCCTCCTGATGGACGAGCCTTGCTCGGCGCTCGACCCCATCGCGACGAGCAAGGTCGAGGAGCTCATCTTCGAGCTCAAGGAGCGCTACACCATCGTGATCGTGACGCACAACATGCAGCAGGCCGCTCGCGTCTCGGACGAGACGGGCTTCTTCATGCTCGGCAAGCTCATCGAGTTCGACAAGACCGAGACGATCTTCACGAAGCCGCGGCAGAAGACGACCGAGGACTACATCACGGGGAGGTTCGGATGACGTCGAAGACCGCCCGCCCCTCTCCCGCACGCGATGCCGCGGCCGCGCCGGGGCCCGCCCGACACCGCATCGCGGTCGTGGAGGACGACGACGATCTCGCCTTCACGCTCACGTACAACCTCAAGAAGGACGGCCGGTACGAGGTCGAGCGGTACGCAGGAGGCCTCGTCGCGATGGACGAGCTGCTCGTGCGCCCGCCGGACCTCGTCGTCCTCGACCTGAACCTGCCGGACGTGGACGGCCTCACGATCTGTCGCGAGCTGAAGAAGCACGAGGAGACCCGCCGGATTCCGATCCTGATGCTCACGGCGCGCGCCGAGGAGCGCGACAAGCTGCTCGGCTTCGAGCTCGGGGCGGACGACTACGTCACGAAGCCGTTCTCGATGAAGGAGCTCCTCGCCCGCATCGCGGCGCACCTGCGCCGCTCGGCCTCCCCCGAATCTCCGGAAGACGTGTTCGAGGACGGACGCCTGAAGATCGACCGCGCGCGCCACACCGTGGAAGTCCGCGGGCAGCAGGTCCACCTCACGAAGAAGGAATTCGACCTTCTCTGGCTTCTCATCCGGAGCGGCGGGCGCGTCGTGTCGCGGGAGACGATCCTCTCGCGCCTCTGGGACTACGCGGCCGACATCGAGACCCGCACGGTGGACGTCCACATCCGCTCCCTCCGCAAGAAGATCGGCGAGGACGTCATCGAGACGGTCGTCGGCGTGGGATACAAATTCTCGAAATGAGCCGCTTCTTCCGCCGCGCGGCCCTGCCCGCGCTCGCCGGCCTCGTCCTGGGCGTGCTCTTCGCGCTCGTGCTGGGGCGCGTCCTCGACGGCGCGGTGCGCGAGCGCGAGCGCGGCGAGCTCATCACAAAGCTCGACCGGCTGGTCCCCGATTTCGAACGGGATCTGAAGGCCCGCTCCGTCGCCCACGACCACGTTCGCCTCGCGGCGCGCCAGGCGGGGGCGAGGCTGACGCTGATCGCGAGCGACGGGACCGTTCTCTCGGACAGCGAGGTCGCGCCGGAGCAACTCGGATCCCTCGAGAACCACGGCTCGCGCCCGGAGATCCTCGCGGCCCGCCGGGACGTCGTGGGATTCGGCGAGCGGAAGTCGACGACGGTGCTCGAGCCTTTCGTCTATGTCGCGCGGCGGGTCGGCGAGGAGTCGAGCCCGGTCGGCTACCTTCGCCTCGCAATCAGCCAGAACGACCTCGACGCCCTCGAGGCGCCGTTCCGCCGGACGCTCATGCAGATCTCCGTGCTCACGGGCCTCATGGTCGCGGTCGTCGTGGCGTTCATCCGGCAGCGACACGCCCGCGACCTCGACCGCGTCCGCGCCGGCGTCGCCGATGCGGCGGCGGGCCGCCACCCGGACCCGCCCGAGGGCAGCTCCGAGGAGACGCAGGAGGTCTTCGTCGCGCTCGCACGCTTCGCCCGCCTCGTCTCGGCCGAGCGAGAGGGCAGCGCGAAGGCGCGCGTTCTCGCGCGTACCGTCTTCGAACAGGTTCCCGCCGGCCTCCTCGTCGTGGACGGCGGCCTCGGCCTCCTCGACGCGAACCAGGCCGCGCTCTCCCTGTTCCACGTACCCGCGGGCGCGCCTCGCGCGGCGCTCGTCGACCTCGTCCGCCACCCCGACGCGCTCCACCTCTTCGAGGCGGGCGTGGCCGCGTCGTCGTCCGAAGCCGCGCCGTCGTCGGCCATCCTGCGCTTCGGCGGCGAGCTGACACCCGAGCAGATCCTCGAGATCACGGTCCGCTCGGTCCCCCACCGGGAGACGCACGGCGAGCCCGCCGCGATCGGCGTCGTGCGCGACGTGACGGAGCGCGAGCACATGGAGACGATGCGGCGGCGCTTCGTGTCCGACGTCTCGCACGAGCTGCGGACGCCCATCGCCGCGATCCGGGCCGCCGTCGAGACGCTCGCCGGCGAGGACGAGCTCCCGTCCGACATCGCGCGCCTCCTCGGCATCCTCGAACGGCAGTCCTCCGAGATGGAGGCGCTCGTCTCGGACCTGACCGACCTCTCTCAGATCGAGTCCGGCGCGGTCACGCTCCAGCCCGAGCGGATCTCGATCAAGGCCCTCCTGACCTCCGTCGTCCGCGACCTCCAGTCCGCGGCCGAGGCGCGGAGAGTCACCGTGTTCGTCGAGACGCCCGAGGGGCTCGCGGTCTCGGGCGACCGGCGGCGGCTCGCACAGGTGTTCCGGAACCTCGTCGACAACGCCGTGAAGTTCTCCCCCGCCGGCGCCCGCGTGGACGTTCTGGCGGAGGGCGGGTCTCCGGGCGCAGACGGCCTGGCCCCGTGCGTCGTCCACGTCGTGGACCGCGGAATCGGGATCCCCCGCTCGGAACAGGCCCGGATCTTCCAGCGCTTCTACCGCGTCGACCCTTCGCGCGCGAAGTCCGTTCCGGGCACGGGGCTCGGCCTCGCGATCGTCAAGCACATCCTGATCCTCCACGGCGGGTCCATCCGCGTGGAGTCCGAGCCCGGCAAGGGCAGCCGTTTCACCGTTTCGCTGCCGGCCACGACGCCGCGCGAGGCCCCCGTCCTCGAGGAGACGACATGAAGGAGCACTTTTCCGAACGGCTGGAGACGCTGCGCCGCCAGCTCATCGCGATGGGCGCCGAGGCCGAGCGGCAGATCGCCTCGGCCATCGAGGCGCTCGTCGAAGGCGACGCCGCCCGGGCGCGCGCGGTGATCGAGGGCGACAAGGTCATCGACCAGATGGAGATCAAGATCGACGAGGGCGCGGTCGAGCTTCTCGCGACGCAGCAGCCCGTGGCGGGCGACCTCCGCCTCCTCGTCTCGGCGCTCAAGATCAACGCGGACCTCGAGCGCATCGGCGACCACGCCGTGAACATCGCCGAGGCGGCCGAGCGCATGGCGAAGACGCGCCCGTTCAAGCCGTGGATCGACATCCCCTACATGGCCGAGATCGCGCGCGGGATGCTGCAGGACTCTCTCGACGCGTTCGTCCGGCGGGACGCGGCTCTCGCGCTCGCGGTCTGCAAGCGGGACGACCTCCTCGACGAGAAGAACAAGTCGATCATCCGCGAGCTGCTCACGTACATGGCCGAGAACCCGTCGCTCATCACGGCGTGCCTCGAGATCATCGGCATCTCGCGGAACCTCGAGCGCGTGGGCGACCTCGCGACGAACATCGGCGAGGAGACGATCTACATCGCGCAGGGCGACATCATCAAGCACCACATGGGCCCGCGGGCATCCGATCCGGCGCCCGACGCCTGATTCGCCCGGCGGAGATGCGGGGGAGGCGGCGAAGGCCTACGATGTGCCCGGGATGAACGGCCTGAAGTTCTCGATGGTGCCCGGAACCTACGCGGTCTGCCGCATGCCGGCGTCCGCGGCGCTTCCGGCCTGGGCCGGGAAAGCCTTCGTCTCGATCACGCGCACGCTCGACGAGCTGTCGATCGTGTGCGAGGAGCGCCGGATCCCGGCGGACGCCGACGGCATCGAGTTCCAGCTCGAGCGAGGCTGGGTGCTTTTGAAGCTGCACGGCCCCTTCCCGCTGGACGCCATCGGCGTCCTCGCGTCCGTGGCCAAGCCGCTCGCCGAGGCGGCGGTCAGCCTCTTCGCGCTCTCGACGTTCGACACGGACTACGTCCTCGTGAAGCGGATCCACGCCAAGCAGGCCATCGCGGCGCTGACGCTGGCCGGGCACAAGCTGGTCGAGCCGACTTCAGGAGCCTTTCGCCGCTCGTAGCTCCCGGAGGACCCGGAGGTCCTCGAGGTCCTTCGGGCGTCCGGCCGCCTGCTTCATGGAGATGAGGTCGTCGAGGGACGCGAAAGCCGTCGGCGTCTCGCCGATGACCCCGGGGACCCTGTTCTCCCAGACCTGGCCGAAGGTCGCACCCTTGACGGACGGGTGGACGTCCGTCTGGAGGCGGAACTGGCGGATCAGGACCTTCTTCGAGAGCAGGTCGTCGACGGTCAGGTCCGTCACGTCGTAGCCGAACTCGGCAAGGGCCTCTCGAGTCCGCTCGGCGTTCCCCCGCTCCGCGTCGATGAAGAAGTCCACGTCCAGCGTCGCCCGGGCGTAGCCGTGGACCGGAAACGCCGTCGCGCCGATGACGACGTAACGGACGTTACGGGCGTTTAAGGATCGAAGCAGGCGCTCGATGTCCATTCGCTTCCAGTGCCTCCGCCATCTGGCGGGAGCGTTCGAACATGAGCTCGAATCGCGCCTGGACCGTCAGGCCGGCCAGGAAATCGAGCTCGAACTTCAGCTCCTGTTCGTCCGAAGGTTCGTCCGGCGACACCTTGAGGATCCGGGTCTCGGGCGGGTCGTGCGGCGCTCGATCCACCTCTGGAGAATACCAGCGCGACAACTCGGAGGGCCGCCGACATACAGGCTGTGCGACGATGTTGAAGATGTTCGGGAGGGCTTTCGGATGACCCCGGAATCGGTCCTCAACACGATCGCCGGCTACTGTCTTTCGATCTTCGGCGCGGGAGCCTTCGTCAGGACCTCTCGCGCGACCGGCTCGCCGGACGACGTTCGCGCCATCCGGAGGCGCTTGGTCCTCATCGGTCTCCTGACGTTCGCCGCGCTCGTCCTCTTCCTCCGCCAGCCCACGCTCCAGGACTGGTCGCAGTTCGGCTTCCTTTTCTCGGCGATCGCGAACTCGGCCTTCCTCCTGGCCATGTTCCTGCGCCTTCGCAGCCTCAGCGGGAAATAGGGTCGAGGCCGGGGAACTGGCCTCCCCGCATGACGGCGGGGCGTTCGCAATCGGCTTGAAGTAGGACTCGGGGGAATGGTCGATGCGGAGACTAAGGCTCTGGAAAAGCACCAAATCGCGCGTTTGCACGCGCGAAAACACCTGTCACAAGGCTGGCCTAGCCAGTCAAATTGGACGAAAGTGGGTTAGGAACTCAGCCGATCGGACCCGCGTTGATTCCAATCGGACCGGCGTTGATGCCGATCGGGCCTGCGTTGATTTCCTCGTTGGAGCAACTGCTTCCGACGAAGAAGTCCATGGCAAATTCGATGAGCCAATGCATTACGTCCTCCCATGCCCCCCGACCCCATCGGGCGGCCAACTGTTGGTCGAAACTGGGCTATCTAACCGTGGGCTATATATACGGACAGAGGCGGGCACACCTTTGACCCCCCTCTGAGAAGATTTATTTTGAGGCACCCGATTCATGGCACCCCGCCCCCTGACTATTGAACGTTGTCTAGAGAACGATCAGTCGCCGTTCGCCACCAGCTTGAACGGCCTGTACGCGGACTGGACACCGCGTTCCCGCGCCTCAACGAAGCGAGCAACATGGGCGAGGAGTTCGTGGGGCACGGCGGACTCGTCCAGGCTCTCGAAGACTTCCGAGAGGCCCGTATCGAACTTGGCGAACGCCTCGTCCTGCGAATCGCGCAGCGCCTGTACGCGCTCGAGCATCTCCTCATGGCGGCCGAGCCGCCCGAGGCATTCGGCAGCGCGAAGCTCGGCGGAAAGGACACGCACAGGGAATCCCGCGCGGCGCGCGTCTTCGGCGATCTGCTCGAAGTGACGCAGCGCTCGCGTTGGCTGGCCCTTGAGGAGCTCGATCGTGGCGAGACCGTAGCGAACGATGAAAGTGCCGACGGTAAGGTTGAGCCGACGTGCAAACAGAAGCCCGCGAGCGAACGCCGCCTTCGCGGCGTCGAGGCGTCCGAGGCTCACGAGCGAGCTTCCACGGTTGATCAGCGTATTCGCATACGCCGCATCGTCTTGTTCGGGGTGAAGGTGGAGGAGAGCGCTGTCGAAGAAGTGCACCGACGTCGCATTGCGGCCACGGCCCAGCATCACGGTACCGAGAGCCGCCTCGCACCTGCCCTGCCAGTTCTCCTGGCCGTAGAGGCTGAACTCGCCGTGCGCCTTCCGAAGGAGATCCCAGGCAGACTTGAAGTCCGGCTCAAAGGTCGCGGCAGAACCCTCGTAGTAATCCACGAGCGCGAGAGCGAACGAGTCCTCACCCGCCTGAACGAACGACTCGCGGGCAGAAGATGCGATCGCGCGCGCTTCTGAGGGCATGCCCTGGAAGTTCAGCGCGTTCGATTCGAGCAGCTGGGCCTCGCCCATGACCTGCTCGCGGCAGACCGGCTGCGCGGGGCCCTTGTCCTTCAGGAACGGGAGGCTCTTCGACGCCGCCGCAATCGCCTTCGCGAGCTCGACGTACATCGCCGGGTCGCTCGAGACCTTCGGCATCGCGAGCTGCGCCGCGTACAGCAGGGCGTAGCCGCGGCTGGGATCGGCCTCGATCGCCTGGATCCGCGTCTTCGCCGCCTCGATCCCCTGCTCGCCCGCGAGCTTCACGATCTCGGCCGCGATCTGCTTGCCGTCGAACGACAGGCGCCCGAGGCGGTCCGCAGGCCGGTTCTTCCGCTTGAACTGCGACAGGAACTTCTCGCGCTCGTCGGCCGGTGCGTCGTCGGACGGCAGCTCGTCGAAGAACGCATCGAACTCGTCCTTCATGACGCGCGCACGCTCGATCGTCTGGATGTCCGAGAGCTTCCCGTTGCACGACGCGCAGCCGCCCTCGACGTGCTGCTTCACGTGCGCGTTCAGCTCCGTCGAGCCCTCGGTCACGAGCTCGAAGAGCTGCCAGTGCTCGGGGCAGGCGGCGAGGTTCGGGTTCGCGCTCACGCGAGCACCTTCCGCATCTTGTCGAGGCAGCCCCAGATGCGTTTCCACACCGTCTTCTGCGAGTAGCCCGTCGCCTTCGTCATCTCGGCGAGGCTGTACTCCTGGCCGAAGTAGAGGCGGACGATCTTCTTGCACCGCGGGCCGGCGCTGCGGATGGCCTTGTTGACCATGCGCACGGCCTCGAGGCGCGCCGTGACTTTCTCGCAGGACGGATCGGCGACGTCCATGTCCTCGGGGATCTGCTCCGTGCGCCGCTCGCGCGACGTCGCGATGTTCAGGCACGTGTTGAGGAACGCGATCTTCACGTAGCCGATCGGGTCCTTCACGCGCGGGTCGCGCGCGAGGACGCGCATGTAGACCGTCTGCACCGCGTCTTCCGCTTCCTCTCGGCTGAAGCGGTACTTCCGCATCGCGAGGCTCACGAGCTTCGGGCGCAGGACGTTGTTGAGCGCGTTCCAGTCCCACTCGCCGGGCGTCGTGCCGATGGCCTCGGACGCGACGTCGTCATTCGCCGGGAGCTCGTCGGAGAGGACCGCGCGCAGGACCGCCGCCTCAGACAGACTTCCACCGCCCGCGATTGCGGGCTGCATTCCGTCTGTGGGGTCCCATGCGGCCATGAGAACCTCTCCAAAAAGGAGCTTCGCCCGCTACCCCGCGGGTGCTCCGGGTTGATCCTTGCGGAATTGTTTCATAAACGAGGGCGTGTCAAGAAGGAAATCGAAGAGGAATATTCTCTTGGAATAGTTAATAAATAGAAATCAGATTAGTCGCTTTCTCCTGCGACGCCTCGGGGCGGAGAATCCGGTAACCTGTGAGGAGCGATGAGCCGACGGATCGTTCTGCATTCATGGCTCCTCATTCTCGGAGCCCTTTCCGCGCTGGCTGGCCCCGCAGCCACCGAGTCGCCTCAGCCGGCGTCAACAGGTGCGAGCTCCGCCCGTATCCTCAATGCGCGCAATGCGATGCGCCCGCTCGGCCGGGAGGCACGGCTCGGGCCCTGGCGGCTCCTTACTGACGCGGCGGTCGGTGAGCTCACGGGTCTGGACTCCGTGGCCGAGCGCCTGGCAGCCGCTTACACCGCGCGGTACGGTCTCGCCGCCACGCCAGGGCTTGGACAGGTCGTCGTAATCTATTCCAGCGACGAGCGTTACCGGCGCTTCGTCGAGTCGGACGGCAGCCCCTCTTTCGCCGCCAGAGGCCATGCGGGCGCCGGGCTCGCCGTATTCGGCCTTGGGCTGACCCCGCTCGACTCGCGGGCCATCGTCGTCCACGAGCTCACGCACCTCCTCACGCAGGCCGTCTTCGGCGACTCGATCCCCCCATGGCTCGACGAGGGCCTCGCCGGCGATCTGGCGTGGTGCCGCGTGGACGCCGAGGGCCGGCTCCAGCCGGACACGTTCGAGGGGCGCGAGATCCCCGACGCGTGGATCCAGAGCGCCCGCGCGGGAAAGTCGCTTCCGCTCGCGGCGCTCCTCTCCCCCGCCACCCGGCTCTTCGCGAACCCGGGCACCCGCCGCGACGCGACGACGACGAGCGCGATGCTCGTGCGCTGGTGCCTCGGCGACGCCGCGCGGGCCGCGCAGTTCCGGGCTTTTCTGAAATCCGTCTCGAAGGGCGGCGCGGGCGACGCGGCCGCTCTCGCCGCGGCGCTGGGAACGGGAGCGCCGGAAATGCAGAAGGACTTCCTCGCGTGGGGGCGTCAGGCAGACTCCGGCCCATGATTTTTCTCACCGGAGCCAGCGGCTACATCGGCCGCCGGGTCGCGCGCCGACTCACCGCCTCGGGCCTCAGGGTCCGCGGCCTCGTTCCCGCCGCCGAAGATCTTCCCGCCGACCTGCCGGGCGTCGACCTCGTGCGGGGAGACATCCTCGACCCCGCATCGCTCGAGCCGCTCGGCTCGGGCGTCACCGCCGTCGTCCACGCCGCGGCGGCGATGCTGCCGAACCCGCCGGAGAAGATCCGCTCCGTGAACGTCGACGGGACGCGCCACGTCGTCGAGGCGGCGCGCCGCTGGGGCGCAACGCGCTTCGTCTACGTCTCGGCCGTTTCGGCGGCGTACGCGCAGAAGAACAGCTACGGGCTGTCGAAGGTCGAAGCCGAGACGCTCGTCGCGGCCTCGGGAATCCCGTTCGTCGTGCTCCGGCCGACCATGGTTTACGGCGAGGGCGGCGGCCTGCACTTCGCGCGCCTCGTCGAGCTCGTGAAGAACGCGCCAGGCGTCTTTCCCGTCTTCGGCCCCGGGACCGCAAGGCTCCAGCCCGTCCACGTCGAGGACGTGGCGGCCGCCGTCGAGATCGCGCTCTCGAGCGCGGCCGCGGCCGGCGGAACCTGGGGCGTGTCGGGCGCGACGGTCCTGTCGTTCAACGAGCTCGTCACGCGCATCGCGTCCGCGCTCGGGCAGCGGCGGAAGATTCTCCACGTGCCGCTTTCGCTCGCGATGGCGGCGGCCTCGCTCGCGGTGAAGATCTCGCCGTCGTTCTTCCTCACGCCCGAGGCGCTCATCGGCCTGAACCAGGACGCCGACCTCGACTTCGGGCCGTTCGCCGCGGCGTGCGGCTACCGGCCGAGGACGCTGGACGAGGGACTCGCTCGCGGTTTCGGCGTCAGCGCGGCGTAGCCGGCCCCGGGCCTTCGACCTTCAGCACGCGGAAACTCCCGAACCGCGCCGCGGTCCGCGCGCGGCGGGCGATCCACTCGTCGAGGACGACGACGCCGCTCGGGAGGGAGCTTTCGTTCGGCTCCACCGGCGGCGGGCCTTCCCACAGGACGATCCAGCGCGCGCCCGAGGCCTCCATCGCCCGGACGATCTCCTCCTGCACGGCGCGCGTCGTGGCGACGCCGGGATGCAGGTTGTCGTAGCGCGTCGCGTTCGGGCGGCCCGCGAAAAAGTAGACGAGCGGCGCGTTGTAGACGAGCCGGTCGTGCCGGTCATTGGCCACGAAGATGCGCTCGCCGGGACTCGAATTCGCGCGGACGAAGCGCGCCGCCGCGGCGAGGTCGGCTGGAATCGCCGCCCCTCGCGCCGCGGACGGAGCCGCGAACGCGACGAGGGCGACGGCGGCAAGGCCCGCGGTTCCGCCCGCGGCGCGCAGGCGCGGAGCGCCGATCGGCTCGCGCGGCCCCGCGAGGGCCGCCAGCAGGACGAGCGCGAGGGCGAGCGCGGGATTCAGGTGTTCGAGGTCGGCCCGCTGCCAGGGCGCCGCGAGAAGGAGGAAGCCGGCGACGGAAGACCCCAGCAAGGCGGACGCCGAATCAGCCGTACCGTCCGCCCCTCGCCGGAAGAGCCGTCCACCGCACGCAAACCCCGCGACCGCCGCCGCGAGAGCCGCGACGAAGAGAACCGGAACGAGCGCCGCCTCCAGGGACCCTTTCGAAGAAATCCCCTCTCCGACCGCGCTCGCGAGCTGCCTGAATCGCAGGGAGAGGGGAATCGACCGGAATCGCCCGAACGACGTCGCGGGAAACAGGATTGCCTGTTTGAAGAATTCGTTGAAGGTCCCTCGTACGGCAAGCGACGCTGCCAGCGTTGCCAGGCCGCCGCAGAGTCCGACAGTGAATGGGACGAGAGCGTCCAGGAGCGAGGCGCGAAGCCTTCGCGCATGAGGCGCATCCCGAACGGCCTGTGCGGCTACGGCGATCGCTCCCGCCGCCGCGGCGGCGCCCACGAAATCCTGCTTGAACCAGACCGTGAGGCCCGCGAGAAGTCCGGCGAGGAGCGCGCGGCGCCGCGGGCGATCCGTGGGCGCACCGGCGGCGAGCAACGTGGCGAGGACGAGGACGAGTCCCGTGTCGCGCGACCTCAGGGAAAGCGTCTGCGTCGGGAGGACGACGAAGAGAAGCGCGGCGGCGGCGGCCCAGCCCGTCCGCGCGCCGAGTCGCGCGAGAAGGAACACGAGAACGGCCGCGAGCGCGACGACGCCGAGTTTCACGGCCCGTTCGACTCCGAGCGTGGCGCCGAAGACGCGGAACGCACCCGCGAGAAGCCACGTCGTCCCGGGGGGGTGCAGGCTCCAGAAATCGCGGTACGGCGTTTCGCCCGCGAGGACCCGCGTCGCTGCGCAGAGGGAATTGCCCTCGTCGTACGGTCCCTCGTACCCGGACGTCAGGGCCGGCCAGCCCCAGGCGACCGCGGCGGCGGCGGCGGCGCACGCCGCGAAGCGTTCGGATCGGGTCACCCTCGCATGATCGCCCACTCGCCGTGGGGCCTCGACACTACCTGTCAGGAATTTGTTCATGAACCGGGTTTTGTGCGGGCGTACGGGTGGGCGTGTCCTTGCCGCCATCGCGCTGGCCGCGTGCGCCCTTTTCGGCGCGGCCCGGGCCGACGCCGAGCGGGTCGTGGACGACAGGGTCTTCCGGGTCCTCGACGGGCCGCTCGGGCCGGACGCCCGGATCACGACCCAGCCCGTCACGCTCGAAGACGGCACGAGCGTCGACTTCGAGGTCTCCCAGCACCAGGTCTTCGCGCCCGTCGCACAGATCGTCGTCCACGGCCGCTTCGGCGATACCCTTGCCCCTCCTCCCACCGACCGGTGGTTCACGGGGCGCGTCGTGGGCGACCCGTCGTCCGTCGTCGTCCTCGCGCGCGGGCGCTCGCTCCGCGGCTTCGTGGTCACGGGCGGGCGCGTCTCCGTCCTCGGGCCGGAGCGCCACCCTTACGGCGACGGCCCCCCCGGCCGCACCCTCGTCCGGACGCTGGACCCCGAGACCGACGTCCCCGACGCGATGCGGACCTTCACGTGCGGCACGGACTCGCTGCCCGTTCCCCCCGAGACGAAACCTGCCGCGTCGCTGAACCGGCGCGCGCTGAGCAACGTCATGTACTACGCGGGAATCGCGGTGGAGACGGACTACGAGCTCTACGCGAAGTTCAACTCGACGGTGAACCTCACGAAGTACGTCGGCGACCTCTTCGCCTTCGTCTCGGCGGTCTACCAGCGCGACGTCCTCGTGACGCTCCAGGTGAACTACCTCTCCATCTGGACGACGGCGGCCGACCCGTGGAACGCCACGAGCGGAACGTCCGCCGCGCTGTCCGAGTTCGTGACGTACTGGAGCACGAACCGCACCACCATTCCCCGGGCGACGGCGCACATGCTCTCCGGGAAGGGCCTCGGCGGCGGCATCGCCTACCTGAACGCGCTCTGCGGCGGGGCCGGATACGGCGTCAGCGCGAGCCTCTCCGGCGTCGCGCCCACGAATATCTCGACGACGTATTGGGACTTCATGGTCGTGGCGCACGAGCTCGGGCACAACTTCGGGTCGCCCCACACGCACTGCTACAGCCCGCCCGTCGACCAGTGCTGGGCGAGCGAATCCGGCTGCTACAGCGGCCCGACGAGCGTCCCTCCCGAGAAGGGGACGATCATGAGCTACTGCCACCAGCTCTCGGGCGGCTACTCGAACATCAAGATGTTCCTCGGCGTGCCGGGCGAGACGAGCCAGGCCGTCACGGCGCGGATCCGCACGTACGTCGAGGGCCGCCCGACCTGCTTCGGCACGGTCGATGGACCCGTCGTCACGGGCATCTCTCCGAACTCCGGCCCGGCTGCCGGCGGGACCGCGGTCACGATCTCGGGCACGGGGTTCGTCTCGGGCGCCACCGTCACGATCGGCGGCGTGGCCGCGACAGGCGTCGCCTTCGTGAACGCGACGACGCTCACCGCGACGACGGGCGCGCACGCCGACGGCATCGTCGAGGTGACCGTCAAGAACCCCTCCAACCAGGGCGCCACGGCGGTTGGGCTGTATACGTACGGAACCGGCGTCCCGCCCACGCCAACGCCGACCCCGACGGCGACGGCGACCCGGACGTCCACGCCGACGATCACGCCAACCCTGACGCCGACGGCCACCGCGACCCCGATTCAGACGCCGACGTTCCTGCCGGGCACGCCGACTCCGACCCCGACGGCGACGCGGACCCCGGCGCCCACGACGCCGCCCCCCCCGCCCCCGCCGACGCCGACGCCGACGCCGACCGTGACTCCGACGCGAACACCGACCCCGACGCCTCTGGGAGCCACGACGTTCTTCGCGCTCACGCCCTGCCGCCTCGTGGACACGCGCAACGTCGCCGGTCCCCTGGGCGGGCCAGCCCTCGGGGGCGCGGCCTCGCGCACGTTCACGCTCATCGGCTCCTGCGGCGTTCCGGCCGGGACGCAGACGGTCTCGGCGAACGTCACGATCGTGAGCCCGGCCGCCGCCGGCGACCTCGTGATCTACCCCGCGACGCTCGTGTCTCCGCCGGCCGTCTCGACGGTCAGCTTCCGGGCCGGCACGACACGGGCGAACAACGCCCACCTCTTCCTTTCGGGCGACGGCACCGGCCGCGTGACCGTGCGGAACAACACGAACGGCTCGCTGAACCTCGTCGTCGACGTGAACGGGTACTACCGATAGCCGCCGTCCCGGCCCCGCGTTCACGCGCGGCTGGCCGCTGAGATGCGCTCTCCCCGGTCTAGAATCGGCATTCTGCTTCATCGGAGGTGCCGGATGACGAACGCTCCTCTCCTGCGCGACTTCGTCGGAGGCGCGTGGGTCGACTCGCGCGCGACGTCGTCCTGCGACGTCTACAACCCCGCCACGGGCGCCGTCATCGCGAGATCGCCGCTCGGGACGCGCGCCGACGTGGACGCGGCCGTCGCGGCCGCGAAGGCGGCGTTCCCCGCCTGGCGCGCGACGCCCGTCGTGGAGAGGGCGCGCGCGATGTTCGCATTCAAGAACCGGCTCGAGGAGCACTTCGACGAGATCGCGCGGATCGTCACGACCGAGCACGGCAAGACGCTGGACGAGTCGCGCGGCTCCGTCCGGCGCGGCATCGAGGCCGTCGAGGTCGCGTGCGGGATGCCCTCGATGATGATGGGCTACGGCCTCGAGGACATCGCGCGCGGGCTGGACTGCGACGTCCACCGCCAGCCGATGGGCGTCTTCGGGGCGATCGCGCCGTTCAACTTCCCCGCCATGGTCCCGCTCTGGTTCCTCCCGTTCGCGGTCGCGACGGGCAACACGTTCGTCGTGAAGCCCTCCGAGCTCGTCCCGCTCTCGCAGAAGCGCATGCACGAGCTGCTCTCGGAATGCGTCCCGCCGGGCGTCGTGAACCTCGTGAACGGCGGCGCGGACGTCGTGAACGGCCTCTGCGAGCACCCGGACGTCAAGGGCGTCTCGTTCGTCGGCTCGACGCCCGTTGCCAGGCACGTCTACCGGACGGCCTCGCACGCCGGCAAGCGCGTCCAGGCCCTCGGCGGCGCGAAGAACTTCATCGTCGTGATGCCGGACGCGGACCTCGACAGGTCGATCGGCATCGTCTCGGAGTCCTGCTACGGCTGCGCGGGCGAGCGCTGCCTCGCGGGCTCGATCGTCGTGACCGTCGGCGGCACGAGCCACCACGCGGACGTCCGCGAGCGCCTCGTCGCGGCCGCGAGGGCGATCAAGGTGGGCGACGGCCTCGAGCCCGGCGTCACGATGGGGCCGGTCATCCGCGAAGCGGCGCGCCAGCGCGTCCTCGCGTACGTCGAGAAGGGCCTCGCGGAAGGCGCCGAGCTCGTCCTCGACGGGCGCGGCCACACCGTGAAGGGCCGCGAGAACGGCTTCTTCCTCGGGCCGACGGTCTTCGACAAGGTCTCGCCGAAGTCCGCGATCGGCCGCGAGGAGATCTTCGGGCCCGTGCTCTCGCTCATGAACGTGCCGGACCTCGCCGCGGCGCTCGCGCTTCTCCACGATCACCCGCAGGCGAACGCGACGTCGATCTTCACGAGCAGCGGCAAGTCCGCGCGGACGTTCGCGTCGCAGGCGCCGCCCGCGATGGTGGGCGTGAACGTCGGCGTCGCGGCGCCGATGTCGTTCTTCCCGTTCGGCGGGTCGAAGGAGAGCTTCTTCGGCGACGTGAAGGCCCACGGCCGCGACGGCATCGCGTTCTACACGGACCAGAAGGTCGTCATCGAGAGGTGGTTCTAATGCCCCGAAAGGTCACCGTCGGGCTGGTTCAGACGCGCAACCCGGTTTCCGACCCGAAAGCTTCCATCTCGAAGGTCCAGAAGGCGGCGATGGCGGCCACGCTGCCCTTCGTTCACGAGGCCGGGAAGAAGGGCGTCCAGATCCTCGGGCTGCAGGAGATCTTCAACGGGCCGTACTTCTGCCCGTCGCAGGATCCGCGCTGGTACGACGCCGCCGAGCCCGTGCCGGGGCCGACGACCGAGGCGATCGCGAAGGTCGCGAAGAAGTACCGCATGGCCGTCGTCGTGCCCGTGTACGAGCGTGAGGACGCCGGCGTCTACTACAACACCGCGGCGGTGTACGACTCGGACGGTGCGTACCTCGGCAAGTACCGCAAGAACCACATCCCGCACACGTCGGGGTTCTGGGAGAAATACTTCTTCAAGCCGGGCAACATGGGCTACCCGGTCTTCCAGACGCGCCACGCGAAGGTTGGCGTCTACATCTGCTACGACCGCCATTTCCCGGAGGGCGCACGCGCGCTGGGGCTGAACGGCGCCGAGATCGTCTTCAACCCGTCCGCGACGGTCGCCGGCCTCTCGCAGTACCTCTGGAAGCTCGAACAGCCCGCGCACGCGGTCGCGAACGGCTACTTCGTGGCGGCCAGCAACCGCGTCGGGACCGAGGCCCCGTGGAACATCGGCCGCTTCTACGGGTCGTCGTACGTCGTCGACCCGCGCGGCAACTTCCTCGCGACGGCGAGCGAGCACAAGGACGAGCTCCTCGTCGCGACCTGCGACCTCGACATGATCGAGGAGGTGCGCCGCACGTGGCAGTTCTTCCGCGACAGGCGGCCCGAGACGTATGGCCCGCTGGTGGCGCTATGAGCCGTTCGAAGAGCACCGAAGATCTTCTTAGAAGGGAAGAAAGATGAATCGGCTGTTGATCCGCGGGGGCAGGATCGTCACGGCGGTCGATGACTACCTCGGGGACGTCCTCATTGAGGGCTCCATCATCTCCGCGGTCTTCGCGCACGGCGCCGCCGCTCCCGCGGACGTCGAGACCCTCGACGCGACGGGCAAGCTCGTGATCCCCGGCGGCATCGACGCGCACACGCACCTCGACATGCCGTTCGGCGGGACGACGTCGGCGGACGACTTCGAGTCCGGCACGATCGCCGCCGCGCACGGCGGGACGACGTCCATCGTGGACTTCGCGATCCAGTACAAGGGCCAGACGCTCCGCGAGGCGCGGGACGCCTGGATGAAGAAGGCCGAGAAGAAGGCCGCGATCGACTATGGCTTCCACATGATCATCACGGACCTTCCGGACTCCGTCGAGAAGGAGATGGACGTCCTCGTGAAGGAGGGCGTGACGTCGTTCAAGCTCTTCATGGCCTACCGCGGCGTCCTCATGCTGGACGACGGGTCGATCTTCCGCGCGCTGCTCAAGACCGGGGAGAACGGCGGGACGATCTGCATGCACGCCGAGAACGGCGACGTCATCGACGTCCTCGTGCGGCGCGCGATCGCCGAGGGCCACACCGCCCCGAAGTGGCACGCCCTGACGCGGCCTCCGCGCGCCGAGGCCGAGGCGACCTACCGCGCGATCTGTCTCGCCGAGATGGCGAACGTGCCGCTCTACGTCGTCCACCTCTCGGCCGCCGAGGCCCTCGAGAAGATCGCCGAGGCGCGCGACCGCGGCCTCCCGATGCACGCCGAGACCTGCCCGCAGTACCTCTTCCTCTCGTACGACAACTACGAGGAGCCGGGGTTCGAGGGCGCCAAGTACGTCATGTCGCCGCCGCTCCGCGCGAAGGGCAACGAGGAGGCGCTCTGGCGCGGCCTCAAGATGAACGACCTGCAGGCCGTCTCGACGGACCACTGCCCGTTCTGCATGAAGGACCAGAAGATCCTCGGGAAGGACGACTTCTCGAAAATTCCGAACGGCGCGCCCGGCATCGAGACGCGCATGTCGCTCCTCTGGGACGGCGGCGTCGTGAAGGGCCGCATCTCGCCGAACCGCTTCGTGGAGCTGACGTCCACGTCGCCGGCGAAGATCTTCGGCCTCTTCCCGAAGAAAGGCACGGTGGCGCCGGGCTCCGACGCCGACCTCGTCGTCTTCGACCCGAACCGGAAGATCACGCTGAGCGCGAAGACGCTCCACCAGCGCGTGGACTACACGCCCTACGAGGGCAGGGTCGTCCAGGGCGCGGCGGACGTCGTAATCTCGCGGGGAGAGATCATCGTCCAGAACGGGCAATTCAAAGGAAGACCCGGAAGAGGAGATTTTCTTAGAAGGAAAATCCGCGCCTGAGCTCCGGCCCCCATCAACCTTCTAAGAAATTCTTTTCTTCGTCTCTCTTCTTCTTACTCAACCGAATAGCCAGCAGCGACCCACGCGTTCGTGCCGCCGACGACGTTGATCGGCTCGACGCCCTTGCGCTGGAGGAGGAGGCTGGCGGCCGTGCTCGAGCGGTAGCCGCTCGCGCAGACGATCGCAACGGGTCCGGAGATCCCGACGGTGTCGATTTCGCGCCCGAGCAGGTCCAGCGGGAGCGGAACGGCGCCGGGCACGTGGCCCGCCGCGAACTCCCGCGGGCGGCGGACGTCGAGGATGAACGGGGCGCCGGGCTCATCGAGCCGCGATTTCAGCTCGGAGACGTCGATCTGCGGCAGCCGGGCGAGCGGAAGGCCCGCGGCGTCCCACGCGGCGACACCGCCCGCGAGGTACCCCGCCACGTTCTCGAGGCCGACGCGCGCCAGACGCGTCGCGGCCTCCTCCGCGCCCGCCTCGTCGTCCGTCACGAGGACGAGGGGCCGGTCGGGCGGGAGGAGCGTGCCCGCCCAGGACGCGAATTGCCCCGTGAGGCCGACGTTCAGGGCGCCCGGCATGTGGCCGGCGCCAAACGCCGTCGCCGGCCGGACGTCCACGAGGACGGCGCCTCGCTCCACCAGCCGCAGGACCTCGGCGGGCGGCAGCGGCGCGGGCGCGCGCCGCGGCGGGAGGGCGTCCGCACCGGCCCGGTTGATCTCCACGTCGCGCGGGAAGTACGCCGGCGTCTCGGGGAGATCCGCCGTCATGATCTTCACGAACTCGTCGCGCGGCATCGGCTGGAGCGCGTAGTTGGTGCGGCGCTGCACGCCGATCGTCGAGGACGTCTCGCTCGAGATGTTCCGGCCGCAGAGCGAACCCGCGCCGTGCGCCGGGTAGACGGCGACGTCGTCGGGCAGCGTCAGGAGCTTGCCGTGCAGCGAGTCGTAGAGCGCCCCGGCCATGTTCTGCGGGGTGACGCCGCCCGGCGAGGCCGCGAGGTCGGGCCGGCCGACGTCGCCGATGAAGAGCGTGTCGCCCGTGAGGACGAGGCGCGGCTCGGGGTCGAGGACGAGAATCGAGATGCTCTCGGGCGTGTGGCCCGGCGTCTCGAGGAAGCGCAGGACGAGGCCGCCCAGCCGGATCTCTTCGCCGTCGCGGACCCCGCGGTGCGGAAACGCGGCGCGGGCCTTCTCGCCGAAGACGATCGTGGCGCCGGTCCGCGCGGCGAGCTCCCGGTGGCCGCTCACGAAGTCCGCGTGGAGGTGCGTCTCGAGGACCCACTTGATCGTGAGGCCCTGCGCGCGCGCCTCGTCGAAGTACTCGTCCACATCGCGCCGCGGGTCGACCACGGCGGCTTCGCCTCCGTCGCCGATCAGGTAGGACGCATGTGCAAGACAGCCGAGGTAGAACTGCTTGAAGATCACGCCCGAGAGCATAATTCAACGCCATGAGCACGATTTCCGACGCCAAGACCGCCACGTCCGCCGACGTCCGCGCGAAGCACAAGGAATTCCTCTTCCCGTCGGTCACGAACTACTACAAGGAATCGGTCGTCCTCGAGTCCGGCAAGGGGATGTATCTGAAGGACGTCGACGGGAAGCGCTACCTCGACTTTTTCGGCGGGATTCTCACGGTCTCCGTCGGGCACGCGAACGACCGGGTGAACGCGGCCGTCAAGGCCCAGGTCGACCGGCTCGGGCACGTTTCGACGCTCTACCCGACCCTCCCGATCGTCCAGCTCGCCGAGACGCTCGCCCGCATCACGCCCGGCCGGCTCCAGAAGTCGTATTTCACGTGCTCGGGCACGGAGGCGGACGAGACGGCCGTCGTGCTGGCGCAGGTCTACACGGGCCGCCTCGAGATCATCGCGCTGCGCTACGGCTACTCCGGCCGCTCGATCCTCGCGCAGTCGCTCACGGCGCACTCCACGTGGCGCGCGGTCCCGACCCAGATCGCCGGGATCAAGCACGCGCCGTCGCCGTACTGCTACCGCTGCCCGCTCAAGCTCACGTACCCCTCCTGCGGCGTCGCCTGCGCGAAGGACCTCGAGGAGATCATCAAGACGACGACGACGGGCCAGATCGCCGGCTTCCTCGCCGAGCCGATCCAGGGCGTCGGCGGCTTCATCACGCCTCCGAAGGAGTACTTCGAGATCGCCGTCGGAATCGTCCGGAAATTCGGCGGCGTCTTCATCTGCGACGAGGTCCAGACGGGCTTCGGGCGGACGGGCACCCACTGGTACGGCATCTCGCACTGGAACGTCGAGCCGGAGATCATGACGATGGCCAAGGGCGTCGCGAACGGGATGCCGCTCGGCGTGACGATCGCGACCCCGGAGGTCGCGGACTCGTTCAAGGCGCTCACGATCTCGACGTTCGGCGGGAACCCCGTCTCCTCGACGGCCGCGAACGCGACGATCGCCGTGATGGAGGAGATCGACGTCCGGAAGCGCGCGGCCGAGATGGGCGCGCGCCTCAGGGCCGGGCTCGACGGCCTCAAGAAGAAATACCCGAAGACGATCGGCGACGTGCGCGGCCTGGGGCTCATGCAGGGCCTCGAGCTCGTGGTGGACGAGACGGCACAGGACCGGACGCCCGCTCCGGAGAAGGCGGCCCGCCTCTTCGAGGAGACGAAAGCGCGCGGCCTCCTGATCGGCAAGGGCGGCCTCTACGGCAACGTCATCCGGATCTCCCCGCCCCTGATCGTCTCGGCGTCCGAGGTGGACGACGCCCTGAAGACGCTCGACGAGTCCCTCGCCGGCTGGGCCTGACCCGGGGACCGGGGACCGGGGATCTCTTCGAATGAACGAGGGACCGAGGCCCCCCTTCGCTAGGCGTGCGCGCGGGCGGGCCCGCCCTTCTTGACCTTCTAAGAGAATCTCCCGTTCTTCGGTATTATCCTGAGCATCATTCGCAACACATTCTTCGCCCACAAGGTCGCCGTGTGATCGGAACGAAGCTCGCAGACCGGTACGAAATCCTCTCCGAGCTCGGGCGCGGAGGGATGGGCGTCGTTTACCGCGCCAAGGATGCCGTGCTGAATCGCGAGGTCGCGGTCAAGCTCATCCCGCCGGGCAACATCACGAAGGACTCGGAGGACCGTTTCCTGAGAGAGGCGCAGATCGTCGCGCAGATGGACCATCCGTCCATCGTCCCGATCTACGACCTCGGCCGGCACGAGGGGTCGCTCTTCTTCGTGATGCCGGTGCTCGCGAACACGAACCTCCGCCATCTTCTCCGCGAGGGGTCGCTCCGGCTCGGCGACGTCCTCGACATCGGGACGCAGGTCGCCGACGCGCTCGATTACAGCCACGCGCGCGGCATCGTCCACCGCGACATCAAGCCCGAAAACATCATGACGTCGCGCGACGACACCGGCCACATCCGGGCGCGCGTCATGGACTTCGGCCTCGCGCTCGCCACGAGCGAGGACCGCCTCACGAAGACCGGAACGCTCGTGGGAACCGTCGTCTACTTCAGCCCCGAGCAGGTCACGTCGCGCTCGTTCGACGGGCGCTCGGACGTCTACGCGCTCGGGACGGTCCTCTACGAGTGCCTCGCCGGCGAGCCGCCCTTCACGGGCGAAGTGCAGTCGGTCCTCTACCGCGTCGTCCACGAGCTGCCGCAGCCGCTGCGGAGCGTCGGCGCCGATGTGAGCGAGGAGCTCGAAGCGGCCGTGCTTCAGTGCCTCGCGAAGGATCCCGAAAAGAGGCCGAAGCGCGCCGGGCACCTCGCCGAGGCGCTGCGACGCTACCGGAGCAAGCTGCGCGAGGAGGACTTCGGGAAGTCCGTCGTCTTCACGGCCAGCCGGATGCTCCCGCGCCCCGCCATCGCGGCGCCGTTCATCGGGCGCGAAAAGGAGATGGCCGAGCTGCAGCGCCGGCTCCATGCCGCCCTCGCGGGCGAGTGCGAGTTCGTCGTCCTCGCGGGCGAGCCGGGCATCGGCAAGAGCCGCCTCGTGGAAGAGCTCAAGGCCCTCGCCCGGGCGCGCAAGGTCCGCGTCCTGTCGGGGCGCTTCGTCGAGCACGACCGCGCGTTCGCCCACCAGGGGTTCTGCGAGCTGATCCAGGACTACTTCCGGTCGAAGGACACGGGGCTCTCGGAATCCTCGCGCCCCGACTTCACGGATCTCGCGGGCGACCTTCTCGCGCTCTTCCCCGTCCTCTCGGAGATCGGCGAGCTGCGCGCGGCCGCGAGCAGCGACTCGGGCGCCGTCAAGGCCGGCGACGGGCGCAAGGCCGAGGACAAGATCGCGATCTTCGAGCTGATCGCGCGCACGCTCACGCGGATCGCGGGCGGCAAGCCCCTGCTCCTCGCGCTCGAGGAGCTGCACGGGGCGCAGCTCTCGATCGAGGCGCTCCAGTACGTCGCGCGCCGACTCGGCCCGACCCCGACGCTCATCGTCGGCACCTACCGCCAGACGGAGGTCGACAAGCGGCACCCGCTCGTGAAGATGCTCGAGTCGTTCCGCGGCGACCCGCGCTTCGCCGCGCTCACGCTCGGGCCGCTCACGCCGTCCGAGCACCGGGCCCTCGTGGAGCTCTCCGCCGGCGGCGGCAAGCTCTCGGACGACCTCGCCTCGCGGCTCCTCGCGGCGACGGAAGGAAACCCCCTCTTCACGAAGGAGCTCGTCCGCTCCCTGCTCGACTCCGGCGGAATCGCGCGGGACGACTCCGGCGCCCTGAACCTCTCCGGTGCGACCGGCATCTCGTCCGACGCCCTGCCGGAGACGATCCAGCAGGCCGTCGAGGCGCGCATCGAGCGCCTGCCCGAGGAGCTGCGCGACGTGCTCCAGATCGCGTCCGTCCTCGGCAAGAGCTTCGAGTTCAAGGATCTCGAGTCCGTCTCCGAGGACGCAAAGGGCCTCGACGAGGCGATCGACAAGCTCGTCAAGGAGGGCATCCTCGAGGAGGAGCGCGAGTCGCGCGGCGACCGGCTCGCGTTCTCGAGCGGCATCGTGCGCGACGTCCTCTACGGCGCGCTCTCGCGGAGGAAGCGCCGCACGCTCCATCGCTCGTACGCGGAACTCCTCGAAAAACGGCACCAGGGCCGGCTCGACCGCGTGTACCCCGAGCTCGTCCACCACTTCTCCGAGGGCGACGTCCCCGCGAAAGCCGTGGACTACAGCCTGAAGCTCGCGAGGAAGTCCCTCGACGCGTTCAGCCCCGAGGAAGCGGCGCGCGTGGCGAGGACCGCCCTCGACTACCTCGGGGACGAGGAGTGGGAAGGCGAGAAGGCGCTGGAAGGCGACGCGCGCCTCCTTCTCGCCCAGGCCTCGCGCATGTCGGGCCACGCCGACGCCGCCCTCCGCGAGGCCGAGGCGGCCGGGAAGATCTTCGACCGCGAGAAGCTGCCGCTCCGCGCGGTCGAGGCCGTTCTGTTCGCGGCGGACACGGCTTGGAACGTCCGCAAGGTGGACGAGGCGCGTCGGCTCGTGGAACGCGGCATCGAGGCCGCGGCCGCCGCGCGCGACACGGCCCACCTTCCGAAGCTCCTCTCGCTCGCCGCGACGGTCGCGAACCTGCGCGGCGACTATGCGCGCGCGGCGGCCTACGGTGCGCAGCTCGAGCGCCTCGGCGGCGAGACGAAGAAGGCCGCCGAGACCATCGCGTCGGGCGGCCGCCTCGTCGTTGCCATGACGAACCCGGTCACCGCCGTGGAGCCCGCGATGCGCCACATCGTGGAGGAGACCGAGATCCTGTCGACCGTCTTCGAGACGCTCCTGACGACGGACGCCGACGGCCAGCTCGTGCCCGCCCTCGCGGACGAGTGGTCCCTCGGAGACGGCGGCCGCTCGGCCCGCCTCCGGCTGCGCGCGGGCGTCCGCTTCTCGGACGGCACTCCCCTCACGGCGCAGGCCGTGAAGGCATCTCTCGAACGCGCGATCCGCGTACGGCCCGACTCCATTCCCGCGGCGCTCGCCGCGATCCGCGGGGCCGAGGAGCACCGCAAGGGCGAGGCCGGCGACGTCCCGGGCATCCGCGCGGAAGCGAACGACCGTCTCGCGTTCGACTTCATCGAGCCGCTCCCGGTCTTCCCCGCACTTCTCCCCGACGTCCTGACCGCGATCGTGAAGGTCGTGCCGGGAGACGGCGGCGAGACGGCGATCGGCACGGGCCCGTTCGTCGTCGCGCGCCGTGCCGCGGACCGCATCGTCCTCGAGCGCAACCCCCATTACGGGAAGGAGCCCGCCCGGCTCGACGCGATCGAGTTCCGCACGGGCATGAGCGCGTCCGCGATCGTCTCCGGGCTCCGGGCCGGCGAGATCGAGGTCGCACGCGACCTTTCGCCCCAGGACCTCGACGCGATCCTCCGCGAGCCGCGCCTGCGTGCCGGGCTCGTCGAGACGCCGAAGAAGGGCACGTACTTCGCGCTCTTCAACACGCACAGCGCTCTGGGCGGAAATGTCGCCCTGCGGCGCGCCCTCTCCGGAGTGACGCGCAGCCAGGACTTCGTCTGGGCGACGCTGGGGCGGTTCGCCGTTCCCGCGACGGGCGTCCTGCCGCCGGGCATCCTCGGCCATGACGCCGGCCGGCGCCGTTCGGTTCTCTCGCGGGACGAGGCGCTCGCCCTCCTCGAGGGAGCGGGCCTGATGCCGCCGATCACCGTGACCGCGGCCGTCCATCCGATCCTGAAGGACCGCCACAAGGCGCTCACCGCCGCTCTCTTCGCGATCTGGGAGGAGCTCGGCGTCGAGGTCAAGGTCGCCACGACGGACATGAAGTCCTATCTCGACGCGCAGGCGCGCGGGACCGCGGACCTCCTCATCGGCCGCTGGATGGCGGACTACGAGGATCCGGACGACTTCACGTACGCGCTGTTCCATTCGGCCGGCGGCCACATGCGCACGTTCTTCTCGTCGCCGGAGTCGGACCGCCTCGCCGAGGACGCGCGCATGGAGAGCCGCTCCGCCGTCCGCGAGGGCCTCTACCGGAAGTTCGAGAACCTGCTCCTCGACAGCGGCGTCTTCATCCCGCTGTTCCACGAGGTCGACTACCGCATCGCCGCCCCGGGCGTTCGCGGGCTCGCGCTGCGCAGCAGCCCTCCGTTCATCAACTACCCCGAGATCGGCAAGTCGGAGGCGCCCGCTGCCCACGCCGCCCACGAATGGGGCGGCGGCGTCCTCAACGTTCCGATCGGCGGCGTCGTGCACGACTTCGACCCGTCGTCGATGGCGATTCTCGAGCAGGCCGAGACGATGCCGCTCGTTTTCGAGACGCTCACGCGGGACCTCGACGGCGGACGCGTCATCCCATGGCTCGCGTCGGAGATCGTCCCCGAAGAAGGCGGCGCCCGCTTCCGCTTCCGCCTGCGGCGGGGCGTGCGCTTCCACGACGGGCGGCCGCTCACCGCCCGCGACGTGCGCTACACGTTCGAGCGCGTCCTCCAGAAGGGGGCGGCCGGACGATTCCTCCTCGCGCCGATCCGGGGAGCCCAGAGCCTGATCGACGGGAAGGCGTCGGACCTCGAGGGCTTCCACATCGTCTCGCCGTGGGAGTTCGTCATCGAGCTCGAGAGACCGCTCTCGTTCTTCCCCGTTCTCGTGTCGTGGCCGGGCGCGGGCATCGTGCCCGAGGGCACGGAGGCGATCGGGGAAAGCTGGCGAAAGGGCTGCCTCGGCACCGGGCCGTACCGCGTCGCGAATTTCGAGCCCGGGAAGCGGCTCGAGCTCGAGCGGAACCCGACGTACTGGCGGGAGGGATTCCCGAAGAACGACGGCGTCGTCTTCCGCTTCGGAGTGCCGCCCGAGGAGATCCGGTCCGAGTTCCTCGCGGGCCGCTTCTCCATCGCGTCGGATCTTCTCCCTGCCGACGCGGAGGCGCTGCGCCAGGACCCGCGCTTCCGGGCGACGTACAAGGAAAGCCCGAGCCTCGTGACGTACTTCGTCGTCTTCAACACCCGCCGGGGACCGTTCACCGACCGCCTTGCGCGCCAGGCTGTCGCCTCGGGCATCGACGCGGCGGCCATGGTTCGCCGGACGCTCGGCCGGCACGCGATCCCGGCGAACGGCGTGATTCCACCCGGCCTCCTCGGCTACGTCTCGAAGCCGCGCAGCCGCACCCAGGCGTCCGGCCAGGTCTCGGGCGCGCACACCGTCTCGCGGGAGACCGTCGAGGTCACGACGATGGCGAACCCGATCATGTTCGGCGAGTTCGGGGGGTTCACGAAGGAGCTCACGCAGGCCTTCCGCGAGATGGGCTACTCCATTCGCGTCATGAACAAGACGATGCCGGAGTTCCTCGCCGCCCAGAGGAGCGGGACGACGGACATCATGATCGGGCGCTGGATCGCCGACTACCCGGACGCGGACACGTTCGTGCAGGGGGTCCTCCACTCCCGCGAGGGCTGCAACGGCCGCTACTGCGGGACGCCCGAGATCGACGCCCTCACGGAGCGCGGCCGGGGCGAGATCGACCCGCGGACCCGCGAGTCGATCTACCGCGAGGTCGAGGACATCGTCGCGCGCGAGGCCCTCATGATCCCGCTCTTCCACGAGCAGGTGTACCGGTTCGCGCGCCCCGAGGTCGAGGGCCTCTCCGTCGGCTTCGGCCAGCCGATCGTCCTGTACGAGAACCTGTCGATCCGGAGTTAGGGCTCAGGCCTTCTTGGACAGCTCGGGCGCCGTCTCCGGCGCCGCATAGCCCTCGGCCTCGTGCCCTCCGTGGTACTCGCCCGGGTTCGGCCTCCGGATCTGCGACTGGGGGATGACGTGGTCGCGCCTCAGCCCTCGAAAGTCCTCGAGCGACGTCCAGCCCCGCCCGGCGTTCTTCTCGAGGAACGCGGCCATTCCGTCCTTCAGCGTCCGGATCACGTTCGGCCCGATCGCGTGGTCGAGCATCGCCGCCGTGCAGACCTGCACCGTGCCGCAGCCGAGGAGGAAGTAGTTGAGGGCGTGCGAGAAGTCGGAGACGCCGCCGATTCCCGAGAACGACCTGTCCGGGAACGCGTGCGTGAGCGTTGCCATCTTCGCGAGCGCCAGCGGGAGGATGGCCGGCCCGCCGAGACCGCCCGAGGACGTGTAGCCGTCCACGTGCATCTCGAAGTCGAGCGTCTCGGGGTCGACGAGCGGGATCGACGGGAACGTGTTCGAAGACGAGATCGCGTCCGCCCCGCCCCGGAACGCCGCGCCCGCCTCGAGCGCGATGTCCGTCGTCGACGGCGTCAGCTTCGTCCAGACGGGCACTTTCGCGACCTCCTTGACGGCTTTCGTGACCGTCGACGTCAGGACGCTGTCCTTCCCGATGTTCGAGCCCATGTCCTCGCGGTCCATGTGCGGGCACGAGAAGTTCAGCTCGAGAGCGTCGACGCCCTCGTCCTGGCAGGTCTTTGCAAGGAGCTGCCAGTTGGCGAGCTCCTTGTCGTTCCCCGAGCCCGCCATGATCGAGGCGACGAGAACCTTCCCGGGGTGCGCCTTCTTGATCCGCGAGAGGCGCCCGACCCACCAGTCGAGAGGCTTGTCGGAGATGAGCTCCCAGTTCCACGACGAGTGGAGAACGGAGTCGGGCCGCGCCTTCATCGAGATGCGCGGCGACTGCGTATCCGTCCTCAGGAACTTCGTCTTGGGGCCCGCCACGTTCACGACCGGGTGGAGCCCGATCGTCTTCGTGACGACTCCGCCCCAGCCGGCCTCGAACGCCCGCAGGATGTTCACGTCGGACTCCGTCGGCGGCGCCGACGCGAGGAGAAACGGGTTCTCGAACCGGATGCCGGTGAAGACAACCGAAAGATCGGCGGCCATCGCGTCCTCCCCTCGTGAATCGCCTGAAAGGGTGAACCTCCAGCATAAGACGATTGAGACTCCAACGCGAGGGGCGGTACGATTCGCCCATCAGCATGGCCGGAAATCCGGGAGAAATCGTCCACCCCGACGGCCGAGTGGAGCTGGCGGACGAGGCGGCCGTCGCGGCGAGCGCCCTCTGGAACGAGGACCTCGCGCCGGTCCCCGTCGCGCGGCGCACGTGGACGACGTACAACTACGCGGCGCTGTGGATCTCGATGGCGCACTGCATCCCGACGTACATGCTGGCCTCGGGCCTCATGAACTCGGGGATGGACTGGCGCCAGGCGCTCTTCACGATCCTCCTCGGAAACACCATCGTCCTCGTTCCGATCCTCCTGAACTCCCATCCGGGGACGAAGTACGGCATCCCCTTCCCCGTCTTCGCGCGCGCGGCGTACGGGACGGCCGGCTCGAACCTCCCCGCCCTCATGCGCGCGCTCGTCGCGTGCGGCTGGTTCGGGATCCAGGCGTGGATCGGGGGCGAGGCCCTCCACACCTTTTTCGCGGCCGTGATCCCGGGCTGGCCGACGCTCCTCGGCGCCGGCTTCTCCGGCCACACGACGACGGAGTGGCTGTCGTTCCTGATGTTCTGGGGCCTGAACGTTTTCGTGATCTACCGCGGGATGGACCTCCTGCGGAAGGTCGAGAACTGGGCCGCCCCGTACGTCCTCGTCGTGACCGTCGTCCTCCTCGTGTGGGCGGTCCGGGAAGCCAGGGGCCTCGGGCCCCTTCTCGCGCAGCCCGGGAAGTTCCGGACGTTCGCGGAGTTCTTCCCCGTCTTCGTCCCGTCCTTGACGGCGATGATCGGCTTCTGGGCGACGCTCTCGCTCAACATGCCGGACTTCACGCGCTTCGGCCGCAGCCAGAAGGAGCAGGTCGTCGGCCAGGTCGTCGCACTCCCGACGACGATGTTCGCGTTCGCGGCGATGGGCGTCCTCATCACGAGCGCGAGCGCCATCATCTTCGGCGAGGCGATCTGGGATCCCGTGAAGCTCGTCGGAAAGTTCACGAACCCCCTCGTCGTCGCGGTCGCGATGTTCTCGGTCGTCGTCGCGACGCTCGCCGTCAACATCGCGGCGAACGTCGTCTCCCCCGCCAACGACTTCGCGAACGCGGTGCCGAAGCTCATCAGCTTCAAGACGGGCGGCCTCATCACGGGCCTCGTCGGCATCGCGATGCAGCCCTGGCGGCTCCTCGCGGACCCGAAGGGCTACATCTTCACGTGGCTCCTCGGGTACTCGGGGGGGCTCGGGTCCATCGCGGGCGTCCTCGTCGCGGACTACTGGATCGTCCGGAGGAAGTCGCTCGACCTGAAGGCGCTCTACCTGAAGGACGGCGCGTACGGGGGGTGGAACCCCGCCGCCGTCGTCGCGACGTTCGCGGGCTGCTTCCTCGCGTGGGGCGGGCTCGTGATCCCGTTCATGAGGCCGCTCTACGACTACGCGTGGTTCGTCGGCTTCTTCGCGGCGGGAGGTCTCTACACGCTCTTCATGCGCGTCCGCCCGCTCGAACCGCCCACTTCGGGCTGACGCCGCCTAGAATCGCGCATGCGATTCAATGCCGCCGTCGCCGCGCTCGCCTTCGCCGCCCTCCCCCTCGCCGCCGACGACCTCGAGACCGCGGTCTCGCGCATGTCGCGTGTCGGGTTCTCGCGGTCGCCGAGCTTCTCCCCGGACGGCAAGACCGTCGCCTTCGTCTCGAACCTCAGCGGCCTGCCGCAGGTGTGGACGGTTCCGGCCGCCGGCGGTTTCCCGCGGATGGTCACGTCGTTCGACGACCCCGTAGGCGGCGTCGAGTGGTCGCCGGACGGGACGTGGATCGCGTTCAGCCTCGCGCCCGGCGGCGGCATGAACGTGCAGATCTACCTCGTGAAGCCCGACGGCACCGGCCTCAGGCGCCTCACGGACGGCGGCAAGGAGACGAACCGCCTCGGGAACTTCCGGCACGACGGGAAGCGCCTCGTCCTCGGCTCGAACCGCCGCACGGGAATCGGCATCGACGCCTACGTCTACGACATGGAGGACGGGCGCCTCGACCTCGTGAGCGAAAACCAGGGCACGGGCGGCTTCGAGGACCTCTCCCGCGACGGGAAGCGCGCGCTCCTGAACCGCCTGCGGTACCGCGGGAGCAACGACCTCCATCTCGTTGACCTTGCGACGAAGAAGGAGACGCTGCTGACGCCGCACGAAGGCCCCGGGACCTACTTTGGCGCGCTCTCCCCGGATGGGAACACCGTCTGGATTTCTTCGAATGGGGGAAGAGACAAACTCGCATTCGGCCGCATCGTCCTCGGCAAGGACGGTGCGCCGGGGCCCATCGAGATCGTCGCGGCACGCGACGACGCGGAGCTCCAGTCCTTCGCGATCGACGACAAGGGCGAGAAGGCGGTTCTCGTATGGAACGCCAGCGGCAGACATGAAATGCAGATTGAAGATCTTCTTCGAATGAAAGTGCTGGCGACGCCGAAGCTTCCGGGCGACCTCGTCTCGGGTGTGACGTGGACGCGCGACGGCCGCGCGCTCGCGATGACCGTGTCGAGCGCCACGGCGCCGCCCGATCTCTTTCTACTCGAAGAAATCTCTTCTTCTTCCTCTTCTCCCCGCTTCACCCGCATCACCGACTCGCCCCACCCCGGCGTCGACTTGTCTTCTCTGGTGTCCCCCGAGCTGCTGAAGTTCAAGGCCCACGACGGCGAGCCGCTTTCCGGCTGGCTCTACCGGCCGAAGGGTGCAAAGGGCCCGGGGCCCGTCGTCCTGTCGTTCCACGGCGGCCCCGAAGGGCAGGAGGTTCCGTCGTTCCGTGCCGACTACCAGGCGCTCCTCTCTCAGGGCATCGCCGTCTTCGCGCCAAACGTCCGCGGCTCTTCCGGCTTCGGAAAGAGATTCGTGAATCTCGACAACGGCGCGCTGCGCGTGAACGCCGTCAAGGACATCGTCTCGTGCGTGGACGCCGTCGTGAAGGCGGGCGTCGGGGACCCGAAGCGCATCGGGATCATGGGCGGGTCGTACGGCGGCTACATGACGATGGCCGGCCTCGTCGACTATCCCGACTTGTTCGCGGCGGGCGCGGACCTCTTCGGCGTCGTGAACTTCAGGACGTTCTTCAAGCACACCGAGGCGTGGATGGCGGCGATCTCGAAGGTCGAGTACGGCGACCCTGCCACCGAGGGCGAGCTGCTCGACCGCCTCTCGCCGCTCACGCGCATCGACCGGGTCAAGGCGCCCACGCTCGTCCTCCACGGCGCGAACGACACGAACGTGCCCGTCATCGAGGCCGAGCAGGTCGTCGGGAGCCTGAAGAAGCGCGGCGTGCCTGTCGAATACGTCCTCTTCCCGGACGAGGGTCACGGCTTCCAGAAGCTGCCGAACCGGATCCGGTCGAACGTCGCCCTCGTGAAGTGGTTCGCAAGGTGGCTCGGCGCCGCCCGATAATGGTGCGCACGACGTGACGATCTCAACCGGCAGGCGCCTCGGGCCCTATGAAGTTCTCTCTCCGCTCGGAGCGGGAGGCATGGGCGAGGTGTACCGGGCGCGCGACACGCGCCTTGGCCGCGAAGTCGCGCTCAAGGTCGTCGCCGCACGGCACGGCGAGAACGCCGATGCAATCCGGCGGTTCGCGCGAGAGGCGAAGATCGCGGCCCGCCTGACGCATCCGAACGTCTGCACGCTCTTCGACGCGGACACGGACGGCGAAGTCGCGTACTTCGTGATGGAGCTTCTCGAGGGCGAGACGCTCGCCTCCCGCCTCGCCCGCGGCGCCCTCCCCGAGCCGGAGGCACGCCGGATCGGGGCGGACGTGGCGCGGGGGCTCGCGCGCGCCCACGAGCTCGGCTTCGTCCACCGCGACCTCAAGCCGCAGAACGTGTTCCTCACACCCACGGGAGCGAAGGTCCTCGACTTCGGCCTCGCCCGGTCCGGCCCTGCGGAAGCCCCTGTTGACGAAGAGACGGCTTCGCTGCTCACCGAGGCTGGACATGTACTCGGGACGGTCGGTTACATGGCGCCGGAACAGCTCCGAGGCGAGACTCCGGCCGCCGCCGCAGACCTCTGGGCGCTCGGGTGCCTCCTGTACGAGAGCCTGACCGGGCGACGAACGTTCGCCGCCCGCAGCACGCAGGAAGCGTTCGCCGCCACGCTCACGAGCCCTCCCGACTGGAGCGCGTTGCCGCCCGGCCTTTCTCCGTCCACGCGAACCCTCCTCGAGCGCCTTCTCGAAAAGGACCCGGGCTCGCGCCTCTCGGACGCGGCCGCCGTGGAGCGGGAGCTTTCGGGCGGATCCGCGCCCACCACCCCCTCCGCTCCGGCGCCGCCGCGACGGCGCACCGCCCTCGCCGCGATCGCCCTCCTCGCGCTCCTCGTCGCCGCGGCGGTCCTCTGGTACGTCCGGAAGGGACACGCGCCGATCGATTCCCTCGCCGTCCTGCCCTTCTCGTCCGCCGGGAGCGACGCCGACCTCGCGGACGTGTGCGCATCGCTGTCGGAAGGCGTCCTCGCGCGGATCTCGCAGGCGCCGAACCTCCGCGTGATGGCCTCGGGCGCCGTCGAGCGTTTCGCGGGGCCGAAGGTCGACGCACTCGCCGCGGCCCGGGAGCTCGGCGTACGCGCCGTCCTCACCGGCAGGGCCGTGGGACGCGCGGGGCGGGTGGTCGTCTCGACCGAGCTCGTGGACGCGCGGGACGGCCGGCGCCTCTGGGGCGAGCGATACGAGCGCCCGGTCGCCCAGATCGCCTCCCTGCCCATGGAGATCTCCGCGGCCCTCGCCGCCCGGCTCCGGCTCCGGTTGAGCGGCTCGGACAGCGCGCGGCTCTCGCGGAAGGAAACCGAGAACGGCCCGGCCTACGAGTCCTGGCTCAGCGGCCGTCAGCGCGTGTCGCGCCGGACGGAGTCGGATCTCGGAGGCGCCCTCGAGGATTTCCAGAAGGCGATCGACGCCGATCCCCGGTTCGCGCGCGCCTGGGCAGGAGTGGCGCAGGCCTGGGACATCCTCGGCTACACCGGACGGCGCCCGACGCCCGAGGCCTACGAGAGGTCCAAGGCGGCGGCCCGCAAGGCGCTCGAGCTCGACCCCGACCTCGCGGACGCCCACGCGGTCCTCGCCCACGCGACGATGTTCACCGGAGACGAGAAGGACGCCGAGCTGGAATTCAAGAAGGCGCTCGAGCTCGACGCGAACAGCGTCACCGCCCTCCACTGGTATTCGCACCTCCTGATGAAACAGAAGCGATGGGACGAGTCGCTCGCGCTGAGCAAGCGTCTCCTCGAGCTCGACCCCATGGGCTACTGGAACGTCCACCTGGGCGAGCACTACCGCGCCAAGGGCGAGCGTGCGCTCGCCCTCGAACAGTTCCGGCGGGCCGTCGAGCTCGACGCGAACCTGCCGAACGCGCAGTGGGAGCTGGGGCGGTTCCTGCTCGAGGAAGGCCGCGTCGCCGAAGCGCTTCCACACCTCGAGATCGCTCACCGCCTCGACCCGGAGGCGCCCCAGATGTGCCGGTCACTTGCGGACGCCTACGAGAAATCCGGCCGCACGGCGGACGCAGCGCGCCTGAGGGCCCTCGCCGGCGTGTCGAAACCCTAAAGCGACGCCTTCGGCTCGAACGTCGTATCCGGCAGGCTCGCCTTCTCGTAGTCGAGGTACTCGACGACCGTGGTTCCGGGGCGGAGCTCGTCCACGATCGTCATCTTCGCGAGCGACAGCGTGCCCTTGACGGCGCGGTACTCGTCGAACGTCGTTTCCTTCGCGGTCTTGCCGGACGCGACGAGGAAGACGGCCTTCCGGTACAGGCCTTCCTTGCCGTCGATCCACACGCGCGCGAACGGGTACGTCGGCGCGCGGCCTTTCCGCGCCGTCAGGCGCAGGACGGAGCATTCGCGCGCGTCGAGGACGTCCGCCCGCTCGAAGACGGAGTCGTAGTCCTCGGAGAACCGCGTCTTCGACATCTCGGACGCCGAGAACCCACCCGAAAGGCGGTGACTCTTCGGAATCCTGATCGGGTTTTTCGTGCCGGGAAGGATCAGCCACGAGTCGTCGCCCTTCGAGACGACGGACTTCCCCGCGTCGGCCGGATCCTGGAACGTCAGACGCGAGTTCCGGCCCTTCGCCTCGACCTTGAACGTGCCGGCGGACGGCGGCGCCCCCGGCTTCGTGACCGTGACGCGCAGCGTGATCACGACCTCCGGCCACGCCTCCCGGATGCGATCCGCGCGGCGCAGCAGCGCCGCGGGGTCGTCGGCTCCGGCCGAAGAAAAGAAAAAGAGATTGCTGCTCAGAAAGAGGAGAGCGAGCCCCGGCACACCAACGGCCCCCTTTTCCTTTCTAAGAATCTTCTCCTCTCTCTTCCTCTCACACATGCCCGAGCGCCTCCACCGGGTTCAGGCGCGAGGCGCGGCGCGCGGGCCACCACGCCGCGACGAGCAGCGTGATCGACATGACCGCGAAGCCGATCCCGTAGGCGAGCGGGATGAAGTCGACATGCAGGACGTTGCCGCGCGTGGCGCCGGGAGGCGGCGGCAGCATGATCCCGGACGCGTTCAGCGCGGCCCTCAGCAGCACCGAGAGCGCCGCCCCGACTCCCGACCCGATCAGCCCGAGCAGGATGCCCTCGAGCAGGAACAGGGTCCGGATCGACCCGCGCTCCATCCCGATGGCGAGAAGCGTCCCAATCTCGCGCGTGCGCTCGAAGACGGACATCGTCATCGTGTTCGCGGTCGCGAGAATCACGACGACCGAGAGGACGAGGCCCATGAAGAAGAAGATCGAGATGTAGAGGAGCTTCACCTGCTTGTAAAACGTGGCCGTGTCGAGCCACGTCTTCAGGGCCACGGGACGGCCACGGGCCGCGAGCGCCTTCGGGATCTCCACGGCCTCGAGCTCCGTGTCGCGGTCGTCCTTGAGCAGCACGACGACGGAGTTCGCCTTGCCCTCGGCCTTCAGCAGGCGCGCGGCCGCGGCGAAGGGCATGTAGAGGATGCGGTCATCCAGCTCCTTGATCGGATACGCGAGGACGGCGGCGACCGTCGCGTCCACCGCGTTGATGCCGCCCTCGGGCGTCGTCGTCATGACGGTGACGAGATCGCCCACCTTCGCGTCGATCGCCCGTGCGAGCCCCGTCCCGAGCATGATCTCGTTCGCGTCCGCGTTCTCGAAGAAGGCGCCGGACTGCACCGTCTCCGCCGCGAGCGAGCCCTTCTTCTCGAGCGCCGGGATCGTCCCGGTCCCGAGATACGCGGCGCTCTTGTCGCCCTTCACCGCGAGGCCGAAGAACGAGAGCTTCGGCATCGCCTGCGCGACGCGCGGGTCCCGCGCCAGGGCGTCGGAAAGGCCCGGCCAGTCGTCGAGCAGGATCGTCGCGGCCTCGTCGTCGGTCTTGCCGGCGGCGCGGGCGTCGAGGATGCGAAGGTGCCCGCCGCCGCCGCGGATCGTGGCGCTCTTGAGCGCCGAGAAGGTCTGGGAGACGAACCCCGCCGTCATCGTGACGGCCACGAAGCCCACGACCACGATCGAGCCCGTCAGGAACGTCCGGCGCCGGTGGCGCAGGAGGTTCCGCGCGGCGAGAAGGACCCAGCGGTTCACGCGCTCACCCCGGCCGCGGCGCGCTCGTCGGCGGTGATCCTTCCGTCGAGGAGCCGGATGCGGCGGTCCGCGCGCTCGACGATGCGAGGGTCGTGACTCGAGAAGAGGAACGCGACGCCGCGCTCCTCGTGGATGCGGGCGAAGAGGTCGAGGAGCTTCCCGGCCGTCTCCGAGTCGAGCGAGGCGGTGGGCTCGTCGGCAAGGACGAGCGCGGGCTCCCCCACGATCGCACGCGCGACGGCCACGCGCTGGCGCTGGCCGCCCGAGAGCGCGTCCGGGCGGCGCGACTCGAGACCGCCGAGCCCGACGGCGTCGAGCGCAGCGCGGGCCCGCGAGCGGCACGTCTCCTCCGGGAGCCTGCGGATCCAGAGTGCGAGCGCGACGTTCTCCTCGGCCGACAGGACGGGCACGAGCTGGTGCGCCTGGAAGACGATGCCGAGCCGCTCGCGCCTCACGCGCGCGCGGCCGCGCTCGTCCAGAGTCGAGACGTCCGTCCCCTCGAAGCGCAGCGATCCTCCGTCGGGAGTGTCCAGGAGGCCGAGGAGGTTCAGGAGCGTCGTCTTCCCGCTGCCCGAGGGACCCGCGAGGACGGCGAACGACTGTTTCTCGAGCGTCAGGGAGGCCTCGACGACGCCGACGACCCTCTCCGCGCCGAGGCGATACGTCTTCGTGAGGGAGCGGGCCTCGAGAATCGGCACGGGCCGAGTATAGGGAACGGCCCCGTCAGCGGGCCGCGGCCACCGCGTCGGCCGCGAGCGCCTTCACGTCGATCCCCGCGCCGTAGTACCGCGAGACGATCGTCCCGTTCCGGGCGATGACGGCCGTCTGGAAGCCGTGGAAGATGTCGCCCTTCTCGTCGCGCCCGACGTTCACCTCCCAGTCGTGAACGGCCCGGTCCACGGCGTTCTTGCCGCCGGTCAGGAAGACGATCTCGGAGCGTTTGAACCTGTTCTCCGCCATGTGCTCGCGGAGGCGCTTCGGCGTGTCCACGTCCGGGTCGAACGAGAGGGCGACGACGAGCGGCCTGTCCTTCGCGGGCTTTCCTTTCCCGGCCGCACGCGCCGCTTCGAGGCACTCGTCGACGACGAGCGGACACGCGCCGGGGCAGCTCGTGAAGATGAATGTCAGGAGGATCGGCCGCGCGCGCCCGTCCGTGCCGAGCGTGAAGACCTTGCCGTCCTGCGTGACGAGCGTGAAGTCCGGCGCCTTCTCGGCTCGCCCGTCCTTCCGCGTCGCGGGCTGCGCCGCGGCGCTACCGGCGAGGACGAGCGCGGCCGCGAGCACGAGGGGCCGGATCACGGCGCAGCCTTCGGCGCCTCGCCCGCTGCGGCCTTGCGGAGGTCCTCGATCACGGCGGGGGGTTCCCAGTCGTTTCCACGGCGGACGGAGAAGACCTTCCCGTCCGGCCCGATCACCGCCGTGGAGAGGCTGTGGACGAACTGCTCGCCCGACTTGAGATACGTGAGCCCGAAAAAGCCCGTGAACTCCTTGATGCGGTCGGGCGCCCCGGTCGCGAACCTCCAGTGGGCGGGTGCGACGCCCCTGACGCCCTTCAGGAAGCGCTCGCGATACTCCCGGAGCACCTCCGGCGTGTCGTGTTCGGGGTCGAAGCTCACCGAGAGGAGTTGGGTCTTCGCGTAGAGTGCGGGCTCCTTCGCGAGCAGCGTCTCCATCTCCGCGAACTGCGCATTCATGCGCGGGCAGAACTCCGGCAACGGGCAGCGCGTGAAGATGAACGTGAGCGCGACGGCCTTGCCCTTGAAGTCCGCGAGGGAGAGCGGCTTCCCGTCCTGCCCCGTGAGCACGGTGGCGGGTGCGGCGTCGCCCGGCTTGCCGTACGGGCCCTGCTCGGGGATGGTCTGCGTGGACGTCGAGGCGCCGCGGCGGGAAACGACGATTCCCTCGAGCCGCGAGGCCTTCTCGCCCACGACGAGCTTCGCCTCGATCTCGTCGCCGGGCCTGAGCTCGGCGAGCATCTTCGGTTCGGCGACGTTGAACGGCATCGTCATCGCGTCCATGTACCCCTGGATCTCCTCGTGCCGCACGATGACCTTCGCGGCGCCGGGATCCACGGAGACGACGACGCCCTTGAGCGGGTACGGCTTCTCGGCGGAGGGCGGCGCGGGCTTCGGGGCCTCGGACCTCCCGCAGCCGAGGGCGGCCGCGAGGCCGAGGGCGAGGGCGAGCTTTCTCACCAACCGAGCACCATCGCGAAGACGAGCGGCGCCACGATGGCGGCGTCCGACTCGATGATGAACTTCGGGGTCGAGCCCGCGAGCTTGCCCCACGTGATCTTCTCGTTCGGGACCGCGCCGGAGTAGCTGCCGTAGCTCGTGGTCGAATCGCTGATCTGGCAGAAGTAGGCCCAGAGCGGGATGCCTTCGCGGCGCAGGTCCTGGTGGAGCATCGGGACGACGCAGATCGGGAAATCGCCCGCGATGCCGCCGCCGATCTGGAAGAAGCCGACCGGGCTCTTCGGGGCGGTCTGCGTGTACCACTCGGCGAGGAACTGCATGTACTCGATGCCCGTCCTCACCGTGTGGACGTTCTTGACGTCCCCCTCGATGCAGTGCGCCGCGAAGATGTTCCCGAGCGTCGAGTCCTCCCATCCCGGCACGATGATCGGGAGGTTCTTCTGCGCCGCCGCGAGGAGCCACGAGTCCTTCGGGTCGATCTGGTAGGACGCCTCGAGCTTCCCCGAGAGGAGGATCCGGTACAGGAACTCGTGCGGGAACCGGCGCTCCCCGGCGCGGTCGGCGGCCTGCCACTCCTCGAGCACGGCGTGCTCGATGCGGCGGATGGCCTCCTCCTCGGGGATGCACGTGTCCGTCACGCGGTTGAGGTGGCGCGCGTGGAGCGCCTCCTCCTCGGCCGGGCTGAGCTGGCGGTAATGCGGGATCCGCACGTAGTGGTCGTGCGCGACGAGGTTGAAGACGTCCTCCTCGAGGTTCGCCCCCGTGCACGTGATCGCGTGGACCTTGTCCTGCCGGATCATCTCGGCCAGCGAGAGGCCGATCTCGGCGGTGGACATGGCGCCGGCCATGGTCAGGAACATCTTGCCGCCGCCCTTCAGGAGGGCGTTCCAGGCCTCGGCCGCGTCCACAACCGTGGCGGCGTTGAAGTGGCGGAAATGGTGCTTCACGAACGAGGTGATCGTCATAGGGCCGGAGCATAGGAAGAAGACGTGAAGACGACAAGCGCGATCCCTTAGGATCGGGGGGTGAGTACCGACACGCTTCTCGTCACGGGGGCCGCCGGGTTCATCGGCGCCCGCTTCGTCGAGTCCTGCAACGCCCGCGGCATCCCCGTCGTCAGCGTGGACCGCCGGGAAGCCTTCACGTCCCGGCCGGAACACCGCCGCCACGACTTCGGGAAGATCCTCGACATCGAGGAGCTGCCCCAGTGGCTCAGCGAAGGCCGCCCGCAACTGGGAGGCATCGTCCACATGGGCGCGATCTCCGCCACCACCGAGCTCGACGAGGGCGTGCTGAAGCGCCTGAACGTCGACTACTCGAAGAACCTCTGGAACGAAGCGCGCCGCCTCGGGATTCCGTACGTCTACGCGTCGAGCGCGGCCGTTTACGGCGACGGCGCGCACGGCTTCGACGACGACGACGCGCTCGTCCCGAAGTTCAGGCCCCTGAACCCCTATGGCGAGTCCAAGCGCCGCTTCGACCTCTGGGCGCTGGAGGAGGCCGCGGCGGGCCGCACGCCGCCGGCGTGGGCCGGCTTCCGCTTCTTCAACGTCTATGGGTTCGGCGAGCGGCACAAGGGGCCGCAGGCGAGCGTCGTCCTCCACGGGTACGACCAGGTGAAGGCGAAGGGCGAGATCCGCCTCTTCCGCTCCCACAAGGACGGCGTCGCCCACGGCCATCAGTCGCGCGACTTCGTGGACGTGTCGGACACGATCGAGGCGATGTGGTTCGCGCTGAAGAAGCCGATCGCCGCAGGGATCTACAACGTGGGAACCGGCAAGGCCCGCACGTTCCTCGATCTCGCGAAGGCCGTCTTCGCGTCGCTCGCCGTCCCGGAACGCATCGAGTTCGTCGACACGCCCGAGGGCATCCGCGAGCGCTACCAGTACTTCACGGAGGCGAAGATGGATCGCCTGAGAAAACAGGGCTTCGCACGAAAGCCCGTCGCCCTCGAGGACGGCGTCGACTGGTACGTCCGCCGCCTCGAGAGCGAAAAGGCCTGACGGGAGGGCGGCTCTAGGCCTTCGGCAGGTTCTTCGCCGCGAAGTCCCAGTTCAGGAGGTTGTCGACGACCGCGGCGACGTAGTCCTTCCGCCGGTTCTGGTAGTCGAGGTAGTAGGCGTGCTCCCAGACGTCGAGCGTCAGGAGCGGCGTCGCCGACGTCGTGAGCGGCGTCTCCGCGTTCGGCGTCTTGACGACCTTCAGCTTGCCGCCCTCGGCGACGAGCCACGCCCAGCCGCTCCCGAACTGCCCCATCGCGGCGGCCGAGAACTGCCTGACGAACTCCTCGTGGCTCCCGAACGAGGCGCCGATCAGGTCCGCGATCTCCTTCGGGACCTTCGCGTCGCTCTTCGGGCGCATGCTGTTCCAGTAGAACGTGTGGTTCCAGATCTGCGCCGCGTTGTTGAAGACGGCGGCCTGATCGGCCTTTCCCGCGGCGCCCTTCACGATCGCCTCGAGCGGGAGGTCGGCTTCGGGCTTCCCGGCCACGAGGTTGTTGAGGTTGTCGACGTACGTCTTGTGGTGCTTGCCGTAGTGGAAGCCGAGCGTGTTCTTCGAGATGAAGGGCTCGAGGGCGTTGTCGGCCCAGGGCAGCGCCGGAAGCGTGATCGGGGTGGCGCCCGTGGCGATCGCGGGAGCCGCGACGTCCTTCAGGGCCATGCTCGCGGCCGCCACCGCGGCGGTCTTTACGAAATTGCGGCGGTCGTTCTTTTCGTCGGTCATGGGAAGGGTCCTCCGATCCTCCATTCTGCTCCTGCTACCCTTCCGGCGTGCGCCCGCGCGCCACGCGTGTCCCGCCGGAAGCCAATCAGACGGCGGACCTGCGCCGAGCCGGCCTGCGCGTCACCCCCGCCCGCCTCGCCGTCCTCGCGGCCCTGCGCGGGAGGACCGCCCCGGCCAGCCACGCGGACCTCGCCGCGGCCCTCGAGGGAGCCGTTCCGGACCGGGCGACCGTTTACAGGAATCTCGTCGAGCTCGTGAAGGCGGGCCTCGCCCGCCGGCGGGACCTCGGCGACCACGTCTGGCGGTTCGAGGCGGCGGGCGCGCGCCCGGGTGGCAGGGAACACCCGCATTTCCTCTGCACGGACTGCGGCTCGCTGACGTGCCTCGACACGCTCAAGGTCTCCCTCAGGCGTGGCGCACGCGTCCCGCGCGCGCTGAAGGACGACGCGGTCGAGATCCTCGTCAAGGGGCTGTGCGATCCATGCCAGATTCGAAGAGAAGGACCGAAGATTTCTTAGAAGGTGAAGAGCGGGACGGCGGCGCGGAATGCGCGGCCGCCCCTCGCGGGGGGCGTCCGGTCCCCGTCTCATAACCATTCGAAGAAATTCTTCGTATTCTCCTTCCATGAAGAGAGCCCCCTCCGCGCTGATCCTGCTCGTCCTCGTCGCGTCTCTCACGTTCACCTCCCCCGCCCCCGCCCAGAGCTTCGCGGTCGAGAAGTACAGGCTTCCGAACGGGATGACGGTGATCCTCTACCCGGACCACACCCTGCCCGTCGCGACGATCAACATCTGGTATCGGGTCGGGAGCAAGGACGAGCCTGCCCGCCGCAGCGGCTTCGCGCACCTCTTCGAGCACCTCATGTTCATGGGGACAGAGCGCGTCCCGAACGGCGAGTTCGACCGGCTCATGGAAGCGTCGGGGGGCTCGAACAACGCCTCCACCGGCTCGGACGGAACGCACTACTACTCGTCGGGGCCCGCGTCGCTCCTGCCCACGCTGCTCTGGCTCGACGCCGAGCGTCTCGAGGACCTGCCGCGCGCGATGGACCAGAAGAAGGTCGACCTCCAGCGCGACGTCGTCCTCAACGAGCTGCGCCAGAGCTACGAGAACCAGCCCTACGGCCGCGCAGACCTCGCGATCCAGCAGATGCTCTATCCCCCGTCGCACCCGTACCACTTCCCCACGATCGGCACGGCCGAGGACCTCAAAGCGGCGGTCGCGTTCGACGTGAAGGACTTTTTCGCGACGTACTACGTCCCGAACAACGCAAGCCTCGTCGTCGCGGGAGACTTCGACCCGGCCGCGGTCAAGCCACTCGTCGAGAAGCTCTTCGGGGGCATCCCGCGGGGCGCCGCGCCGCCGCGCAAGCCCGTCCCCGCCGTGAAGCTCGACGGCGTCAAGCGCGGCGCGATGTTCGACAAGGTGCAGCTCCCGCTCGTCGCCTTCGCGTACCTCACGCCGCCGGCGCTGACGCCGGGCGACGCCGAGTGCGACCTCCTCGCCTCCGTCCTCGCGGACGGCAAGAGCAGCCGCCTCTACAAGCGCCTCGTCATCGACGAGAAGCTGGCGGCGTCCGTTTCGGCCGCGAACGCGAGCGCCACGCTCGGCTCGGTCCTCAGGATCGACGTCCAGGGGCGTCCGGACGCCGACCTCGGCCGGATCGAGAAGATCGTGGACGAGGAGATCGCGCGCCTGCTCGACGGCGGCGTCCAGCCCGGCGAGCTCTCCCAGCGCAAGGAGACCACCGAGCTCGCGAAGCTCTCGGCCCTCCAGCGCCTCGAGACGCGCGCCGACCTCCTGAACTTCTACGAGGACGCCTGGGGCGAGCCGAACGGGTTCAAGCGCGACCTCGACCGGTATCGCAACGCGACGCCCGCGGCCGTCCTCGCGACCGCGAAGCAGGTCCTCACGCAGGACGCGCGCGTCGTCTACCGCGTCCTGCCGGAGCAGCCGAAGCGCGCGCCCTCGGCGCGCGACGCGCGGCCCGCCGACGGCCCGCCCGTCCCGTTCCGTCCGACGGCCCCCGGGCGCTTCAAGCTCGCGAACGGCATCCCCGTCGAGCTCTGGAAGACGCCGGACCTGCCGCTCACGCGCATTGCCGCCGTGTTCCGGCCCGAGGGAGCGCTGGACGCGAGTTCCGCGCGCGCGGGCCTCGCCTCGATGGCCGCCGAGATGCTCGACGAGGGCGCCGGCACCCGCGACGCCGTCGCGTTCGGCGAGGCCGTCGCGAGCCTCGGCGGCAGCTTCTCGGCCGGGGCCTCGCGCCGCTCCGTGCAGGCGAGCCTCACGATCCTCTCCCGCAACGTCGAACAGGGCGTCCCGCTCCTCGCCGACGCCGTGCGCCGCCCGCGCTTTTCGCCTGCGGACTTCGAGCGCGTCAAGCGCCTCACCCTCGACGAGATCGCGCAAAGCGAGGACGAGGCGCCCGTCGTCGCGGACCGCGTCGCCGCACGCGCGCTCTTCGGCGACGCGCATCCATACGCCTGGCCGGGCGGCGGCACGCCGGCGTCCGCCGCCGCGATCACGCTCGACGAGGCGAAGGCGGCCCACGCGGCTCTCGTGAGGCCCGAGACCGCGACGCTCCTCGTCGCGAGCAGCCTGCCCCCGGCCGAGATCAAGGCGGCGCTCGAGAAGGCCTTCGGCGACTGGAAGTCGAACGGGCCCGCTCCCAGGGGGCCTGCCGTCCCCGCGGCGTACGCGAGCGCCGGCCCGGGCCTGCGCGTCTATCTCGTGGACCGGCCCGACGCGCCTCAGACGAGCGTGAGGTTTCTCGGTCCGGCGCCACGCTTCGCGGACCCGTCGCGCGTGCCGCTGCGTCTCCTGGGAACCGTCCTCGGCGGCAGCTTCACGAGCCGCCTGAACCAGAACCTGCGCGAAAAGCACGGCTACACGTACGGCGCGTCCGCGCGCTTCGCCCCGGGGCCGGTCCTCGGGACGTTCTCGTCGGGCGCCGAAATCACGGCGAAAGACACCGGCGCCGCGATCAGGGAGTTCCTCGCCGAGTTCGCCCGGCTCTCGAAGGGCGACGTAACCGAAGAAGAGGCCGGCAAGGCGCGCGGTCTCGTCAGGAACGGGGCCGTCGGGGCCTTCTCGGGCCTCTCGGGAATCGTCGGGACCGCGGCGGGCTACGTCGAGAACGGCGCGCCGTTCGAGACGCTCGGCGAGGACCTCGCGGCGATGGAGAAGATGAGCGCCGCGGCGCTCAACGGACAGGCGAAGACGGCGCTGCCGCTGGACCGGTCCGTCCTCGTCCTCGTGGGCAACAAGGCGACGATCCTCCCGCAGCTCAAGGAGGCAGGGCTTCCCGCGCCGATCGAGGTCGATTCCTGGGGAGAACGAAAGAAATAGAAAGGGCGCCGGTCGCCCGGCGCCCTATTACCTTCTGAGAAAATCTTCCCTAGATCTTCGATTCCTTGAACGGGACGTGCTTGCGGATCTTGGGGTCGTACTTCTTCACTTCCATCTTGTCCTGATGGATCTTCTTGTTCTTCGTGATCGTGTAGAAGTACCCGGTACCCGCCGTCGAGACGAGCTTGACCTTCTCGCGCATGGGCTAGACCTTTTTCCCTTCGCGGCGCATCTCGGCCACGACGGCGTCGATGCCCTTCTTGTCGATGGTGCGCATGGCCGCCGTCGACACGCGCAGACGCACCCAGCGCCCTTCGCTCTCCACCCAGAAACGCTGCGTGCGCAGGTTCGGCTTGAAAAGGCGCTTCGTCTTGTTGTTGGCGTGCGACACCTTGTTGCCCGTCGTCGCCCGCTTCCCCGTGACTTGACAGATTCCGGACATCTCGAAACTCCTTCGACCCAGAGCCGATGAGCGTACCAGAAGATGGAGAAATCGGCAACCCGCTGTGGGTGAACGGGTTGCCGGCCGGGTCTCACCGCCCCACGACGAGAACTTCGAACGAGCCCGCCACGGCCACGGGCCGCGGACGAGGGTTTTCGGGGGAGGGAGGCGGCGGCGGGTTGAACCGGGCAGCCGGCAGAAGGACACGGTGCGTCGCCGGGTCGAGCGCGAGAGTCCGGGCGCTCTTCCTGGTGGGTACGGTCTCGACGACGCCATAGGTTCCGGGCGCCGTTTCCCTGAGGATCGTGAGCGTCCCCTCCCCGCCGTTGGAGGCGAAGACGAGGCCCGTCGACGGATCGAACGCCGTGCCGTCGCACCCGTCGCCGATGGGCGCCGTACCGAGCATCTTCCCGTCCTTCGCGCTCATCACGGCGAGGACCTTGTTTCCGCAGCCCGCGAAGATGCGGTTCGACTTCGGGTCGAACGAGAGGCCCGTCGGCTCCTCGCACCCCGCGAGCTTCCAGCGGCCCTTCACGGCGAGGCTCTTCGCGTCGAACGCGACCACCTCGGCCGTGTCCTCGATGTTCACGTAGATGATCCCCGCCGCGTCCGAGACCGCGAACTCCGGCTTGCCGCCGACCGGCAGCGTCCCGGCGACCGCGCCCGAGGCCGCGTCGATCGCGGTGACGTTCTTCCCGCGGCCGTTGAACGTGAAGACGCGCTTCGAGACGGGCTCGTACAGGATCGCGTCCGGGTTCTCGCCCGTGACCTTGATCGTCGCCGTGACCGCCAGCGAGCCGAGGTCGAACACGCTGACGGTGCCGGCGCGCCCGTTGCTCGTGAAGCCCTTCTTCAGCTCGGGCGCGAGCGCGACGCCGTGGACTCCCTCCGTCCCCGGGATGTCGCCGACGACCTTGCCGGAGTCGGCGTCGATCACGGCGACGTGCGTCCCGCGGGAGATGAACACGCGCCGGGAAGCGGCGTCGACGGTGAGGTAATCCCATCCGCCGTCTCCGCCAACGGCGAACGAGGCCACGACGCGGTGTCCGGCCGTCGGAGGCTCGGCGGCGCGTCCGGGAGCGGCGAGGACGAGGGATACGAGAAGCAACGCGGCGGACTTCATGGTGTGCCCTTTCTGCCCGAGGTGAGCTGAAGACCAAGATACACGTAGGCGTGTCGCGAGCCGTCTCCGCTCGAGACGCTCCAGCCGGCGGACGCGAGCAGGGTCGACCCCGCCGAGAAGGGAACGCGCCCGCCCAGGTTCAAGACGACTTTCCGGGAGTCCTCGGCGTCACCATGCGCCCCGTAGACCTCGGCGAGGGCCTCGACGCGGCCGAACGTGTGGCCGAGAGCGACTCCCCACACCCACTCTCCCCCGCCGCCGCTCTCGAAGACGCGCCCGGCTTCGACGTTGACGGCCACCGGCCCGAGGGTCTTCACGGCGGAAACGGGGAGGAGAAATCTCGCCTCGCTCTCGACGAGGCCGCGATCCGCGGAGGAACTGACGAGGTTGAAGCCGAACTGGGGATACGTCGAGACGGCGACGCCGGCCGTCTCCTCGTCGAGGAAGCGCCACTTGACGCCAAGGAGCGGGTTCCCGGTCCCGCCGCGCGTCCCCTCCCCGTCCGAGACGACGGCGAGCGGCATCTCGAGCTTGAGCTGAATCCGCTCGCCCCAGCCGTAATTCGCGTCCACGAGCGGCACGCCCCAGGCGGACGAAAGCGGCGTGCGGTCGAGCGTCACCGCCACGTTCAATTCCCAGTTGCCGGACCCCGGCGTCCCGGGGTCGTCCGTGACGAGAGGCGGGCCGCCCTGAGCGCGAGCGGGCGACGCGGCGAGGAGAAGTATGGCGGCGAGGAGCGCGGCGTTCTGTTCCAGGTCCCCCTACGCTTTCGCCTGCTTCGCGACGGCCTCGGCCGCCTTTTTCGCGGCCTCCGGGTCGCCGAGGTACCGGCTGTCCACCTTCCGGAACGACGCGTCGAGCGTGTAGACGAGCGGGATGCCCGTCGGGATGTTCAGCTCGGGAATGGCGTCGTCTGAAATTCCGTCGAGGTGCTTCACGAGGGCGCGCAGGCTGTTGCCGTGCGCCGCGACGAGCACCTGCTCCCCGCGCGCGAGGCGCGGGACGACGGCGTCGTACCAGTACGGGAGGAAGCGGTCCACGACGATCGCGAGGCTCTCCGTCGCCGGGAGGATCTCGGGCGGCATCCCCGCGTAGCGCGGGTCGAAGCGCGGGTGGCCCGCGTCGTTCGCGTCGAGCGGCGGCGGCGTGATCGCGTAGCCGCGCCGCCACTTGAAGAGCTGCTCGTCGCCGTACTTCTGCGCCGTCTCTTTCTTGTTGAGGCCCTGAAGCGCGCCGTAGTGCCGCTCGTTGAGGCGCCAGGACCGCTCGACGGGCAGCCAGAGCTGGTCGAGCTCCTCGAGGACGATCTGGAGCGTGAGGATCGCCCGCTTGAGCAGCGACGTGTAGCAGCGGTCGAACGCGAAGCCCTCGGCCTTGAGGAGCTTCCCCGCCGCGTGCGCCTCCTCGACGCCCTTCGGCGAGAGACCGACGTCCACCCATCCCGTGAAGCGGTTTTCGAGGTTCCACGTGCTCTCGCCGTGCCGGACGAGAACGAGCTTGTTTTTCAGCGCCGTACTCATATGCCGGAGAGCATAAACCGAGCGGTCACCGCCGGCGGGACCGCCCGAGGACGAGCGCCCCGACGAACGCCACTGCCCCCACCAGGATGATCGCCGCGCCCGGAGCGACGTCGACGGCCACCGAGAGGAGCAGGCCGCCCACGACCGAGACGAGGGCGACCGCGATCGAGCCCGCGAGGAGGGCCGGCCAGCGCGCCGCGAGCGGCCGCGCCGCCGCGCCGGGCAGGACGAGAAGCGCCGAGACGAGCAGAATGCCGACGACCTTGAGCGCGACGACGACCGCGACGCCCACGAGGACGAGGACGAGCAGCCGCATCGCGCCCGTGTTCACGCCCGCCACCTCGGCGCCCTCCTCGTCCACGGACGCGAGGAGCAGCGGCCGGAAGCAGGCCGCGAGCGTGGCGAGGACGGCGGCCGTCGCGACGCCGAGCACGACGAGGTCTCCGGGCGCCACGGTCAGGATGTTCCCGAACATGAGCCCGAAGAGGTCGACGTTCGTCTTCACGAACCCGAGCGCGACGACGCCGAGCGCCATCGCAGCCACGGTGAAGACGCCGACCGCCGAATCCTCGGTCACGGACGTGCCCTGGGCCCGCGCCGTCGCCCCGGCGACGAGGAGGGCCGCCGCGAGGCCGCCCACGAGCGGCGGGAAGCCGAACAGCGTCGCAACCGCGACGCCGCCGAACGCGGCGTGCGCGACGCCCGACCCGACGAAGGCCAGGCGCCGGAGGACGACGAAGAACGACAGCGCTCCGCACAGGAGCGCCGCGAGAGCGCCGGCCGCGAGCGCGCGCTGGAAGAACGGGTACGAGAGGAACTCGATCACGCGTCCACCGGCTCCTCGACGACGACTCCGTCCACCCGGAAGACGGCGTCCGCCCCGCCCATCGCGTCGCTGTCGTGCGTCACGTAGACGACCGTGCGGCCCGCGGCGACCTCCTCGGTGACGAGCCGCCGCAGCGTGGCGAGGCCCGCCGTGTCGAGCGCCGTGTCCGCCTCGTCGAGAACGAGGAGGGGCGGCGACCCCGCGATCGCCCGGGCGAGGAGGACGCGCTGGCGCTGCCCGCCGGAGAGGAGCCCGACGGGGACGTCGAGACGGCTCTCGTCCAGGCCGGCCCGGAGAAGCGCGAACCGCGCTTCCTCGCTGGCGCGCGCTCCGCGCCGAAATCCGGCCTTCGGCGAAAGAGAAAACGCGACGAGGTCGACAGCCGAGAGCGGCGCGTCGAACGCGAGCGTCGAGCGCTGAGAGAGGTACCCGATCCGCGGACGCAAAATCTCGTTCTCTCCACCTTCGAAGAAAACGACGCGTCCCTTGTCGGGGCGCAGGATTCCGAGGAGGGCCCGGACGAGCGTCGTCTTGCCTCCCCCATTGGGGCCCAGGAACGCGGTGCGCTCCCCGGCCGGGATCTCGAACGACACATTCGTCAGGACCGGCCTCGAGCCCAGAGACACGGAGACGCCTTCGAACCGGACGCCGACGCTCACCGGAGGCCTTCCCGGAACGCGCGCGCGTCGAAACGCAGCAGCTCCTCGTACGTCTTGCGGCCGGGTACGCCGCCGATCGGGTCGGCAAGGACGAGGCGCACGCCGGCGTCGGCGGCCACCACCCGCGCGGCGGACGGCGGGAACTGGGGCTCGGTGAAGAGCGCCGGGATGCTCCTCTCGCGCACGAGATCGATGAGCGCGCGGAGCTGGCGCGGTGACGGCTCGCGCCCGGGCACGGGCTCGATCGATCCGCCGTTCACGAGGCCGTAGTCGTCGAGGAGATAGGCCCACGAATTGTGCGTGGACACGACCGCTCTCCCGCGCACCGTCGCGAGCGTCGCGGCGACCTCGAGGTCGAGCGCCGCCAGCGAACGGCCCGCGTCGGCCGCGCGCGCGCGGTAGCCCTCCGCGCCGGAGGGGTCGAGCCGGGCGAACGCCTCGGCGAGCGGCGCCAGCGCCGAAGCCGCCCGGCGCGGCGAGAGCCACCAGTGCGGGTCTCGCCCGATCTCGCCGTCGTAGTCGTGTTCCCCGGGCTGCGCAGCGTCCGCGCGGACGCCGACGCTCGCCCCCGCGTCGTGGACGGCCGCTCGCGCCGCGCAGGCCGCGACGAGCCCGGCCGCCCACGCGTCGTAGCCGGCGCCCACCGTGACCACGAGACGGGCCTTCGCGAGGCGCTTGACGTCGCGCGGTCCGGGCTCGAACACGTGCGGCGAGACGCCCGGCGGAACGACCGTCACGACGTCCCAGCCGCCTCCCGCCACCTGCGCCGTCAGGCTCGCGAGGGGCGCGATCGTCGCGGCCGCGACGAGGCGCGGCTCGGCGGCCGCGGCGGCCGCGGCGAAGCACCCGGCGAGGAGAGCGGCTCCCTTCATGCAACACAATTGCATCTGAACAATTATCCCACGGTTGACCGCGCCCCCGTGGCGCGAGACGATGCGCCCGTGAGCTGCAAGGAGCACGGCGACCACGCCCACCGCCATGGCGACGGCTGCGGCCACAAGGCCGTGCGCCACGGCGACCACGCGGACTACCTCCACGACGGCCACCTGCACGCCCCGCACGAAGGCCACGCCGACGAGCACCGCCTCGACGTGAACAGGAGGCGCCCGGGCGCCTGCGCCCCCGTCGAGTGCACGTGCCCGGAAGGGCATGCGAACGCCGGGCACGCGGCCGTTCCGCACGGCGACCACGTGGACTACGACGTGAACGGCGCGCTCCATCACCCGCACGGGTCGCACTGCGACCTGCACGGGAAGCTCTAGCGCCTACCCTCTCTCGTCGAAGATCCGCGCGATGTGGAGGCGGAGGGGCCGCTCGAACGTCCAGGACGTCGTCTTCTGAAGTCCGTGCTCGGCAGCCGCCGACGCGTTCCACGCGTCGAGCGCGCTCAGGCGCTCCTTGAACCACGCCTCGGTCAGGCCGCCGTTTTCCCACAGACGCTGGAGCCGCTCGCGCTGGAGGCCGACGTCGCCGATTTCCGGATGGTGGTTCACGCCCCACACCCGCGGGAGCGCGCTCCCCGAAACGTGGGCGAACTCGAGCATCGTCACGGCCTCGCCCGGCCGCGTCCCCCCCGGCTCGCACTCGAACGCGAGAGGTCGCGCGAACCCGTTTCCGGTCGGCAGGAGGTCGTAGAGCCTGCTGTCGAGGACCTTGACCTCGGGCCCGCCGTTCTCCGCGAAGTAGTCGGCGAAGAACGGGTGCGCCCACGCTTCGTCCGTGAGGACGTTCGTGACGATGCCGGCGCTCTTGCCGCCCTTGCGCTCCGGGCGCAGCTCGGAGCGCGCCGCGCCCGACCAGCGCGACAGGATCCCGAAAGAATGGCAGATCCCGAGGAGGGCGGCGCCCTCCGTCCGGATCACGGCGTCGAAGAACCGGAAGAGCGGCGCCTCCCAGGCGGGGTCCTCGCGGACGCCCTGCGAGCCCGGCGACACGCCGTCGTTCTCGCGCGGATCGAGCGCCCCGGGGCCGCCCGTCCCGACGATGAGCGGAAACCGCGCGACGGACGTCGGGATCGCGTGCCCCGCGCGGACGTCGTAGCTGAGCACGCGCAAGGCGGGGGCGCTCCCGTTTCGCCTCGCGCGCTCGTCGTGGGCGTAGTTCAGGAGGCTCTCGACGATCGAGGCGTGGCCGAGGTTTGCGTACCCGTGGTGCATGTCGAGAACGGCGACGTCCACGACGCCGGGCACCGGCGGCGGCTCGTCCGCGGGCGTCGCCACGCGCGCGTAGAAGAGCGACAGCCCTTCCGGGACGACGATCTGCGTGCCGGGCGCGGGCGGCCGCTCGGGCGGGAGCCTCACCTCGTTCAGGACTTCTCCTCCTTCAGCGAACGCGTCATGAGCCGCCGAACGGCGTCGGCGGGCGACGTTTCCCCCGCGAGGATGCCACGCACCATCTCGGAGATCGGCATCTCGACGCCCGCCGCGGCGGCGAGCTCGAGAAGAGCGGGGGCGGTCGCGACACCCTCGGCCACCTCGCCGCCGAGCGCCGCGATGGCCTCGGGAAGCGTCTTCCCCGACGCGAGCGCGAGGCCGACGCGGCGGTTGCGCGAGAGGTCGCCGGTCGCCGTGAGGATGAGGTCCCCGACTCCGGCGAGACCGGAGAACGTCTCCGCTTGCCCCCCGACTTGTGTCCCGAGCCGGCGGATCTCCGCGAGCGCTCGCGTGAGCATCGCCGCGCGCGTGTTGTGGCCGAGCCGTAGTCCGTCCACGAGCCCCGCCGCGATCGCGATGACGTTCTTCGCCGCGCCGGCGATCTCGACGCCGATGACGTCGCTCGACCGGTAGAGGCGCAACGTCGGCGACGACAGGAGACCCTGCAGGAAGCGCGAGACCTCCGGGTCCGGCGACGCGACGACGGCGGCCGCCGGAAGCGCACGAGCGACTTCGGCCGCGAACGTCGGTCCCGAGAGCGCGGCCAGGCCGGACGTTCGGCCGGTCACGAACGTCATGATCTCCGTCGTCCGGCGGCGCGTCCCGATCTCGATTCCCTTCGAGGTCGCGACGAGCGGCGACGCCGGCAGCGCGTCCTTCAGCCGCGCGAGCTCGGCCGCCGTCGCCTGAACCGACACGGACCAGAGGACGGCGGCGGCGCCCGGGAAGGCGTCGGCGGGGACCGCCGTGATACGGACCCGCTCGGGGATCGGCGGCGCGCCCTTGAGCGCGGGATGCTGGCGGGTCGCGCGCAGCCGCTCGACGACGTCGCCGCGCCGCCCGAGCAGCCGCACGTCGTGCCCGGCGTTGGCTGCGTGGATGGCGAGCGCCGTCCCCCACGCGCCCGTGCCCACGATGGCAATCTGCGTCACGAATCCCTCCGTCCGAGACGGCGCTCGGTGCCCTCGAGGAGCCGCTTGATGTTGGCCCGGTGCGAGAAGACGAGGAGGAGCGTCGTCGCCGCGGCGGCGACGACCTCCGCGTCGGGTGCGTGGAAGAGGAGCCGCATCGCGAGCGGCAGGAGACACGCGGCCGTGATCGAACCGAGGGAGACGAACCGCGTCGCCGCGACGACGATCACGAAGGCTCCGACGACCGCGAGGACCGGCCACGGGGCGAGGACGCCGAAGGTCCCGATCGCGGTCGCGACGCCCTTGCCGCCGCGGAATGAGAACCAGACCGGGAAGACGTGGCCGAGGACCGCGGCGACGGCGGCCGCGCCGAGCCAGCGCGGGTCGTACGTGACGGACATCATGATGAGAACCGCGGCGACGCCCTTGCCGACGTCGAGGAGCATCGTGCCGACCGCGAGGCCCTTCCCCGCCGTGCGCAGGACGTTCGTCGCGCCCGCGTTGCCCGAACCCTGTGTCCGCACGTCGACGCCCTTGAAGGCGCGCACGAGGACGATCGCGAACGGCACGGAGCCGAGGAGGTACGCGGCGGCCAGCGCGAGGAGCTCCCGTGTCACGGGCGCCATCCCGTCGTCCCGAGGAGATGGTGGCGCAGCATCGAGAGCGCCGCCGAGGTGGTCCAGCGGCGGACCAGCGCGCGGTCCCCCGGCATCAGGAGCCTGTGGTGCAGGCGCGTCCCGCCGGCGTCGTCGAGGGCATAGTGGACCGTTCCGACCGGCTTCCCGGGAGTGCCGCCGCCCGGCCCCGCGATGCCCGTGACGGAGAGGCCGATCGCCGCCCCGAAACGGATCCGCGCGCCGAGCGCCATCTCGCGGGCGGTCTCCTCGGAGACGGCGCCGAAGCGCTCGAGCGTGCCCGCAGACACGCCGACGAGATCCGCCTTCGCCGTGTTCGAGTACGTCACGGCCGAGCCGAGGAAGTAGTCCGACGAGCCCGCGACGTCCGTGAGGCGCCCGGCGAGCAGGCCGCCCGTGCAGGATTCCGCCAGCGCGAGCGTCTTTTGCCCGCGGCGCAGCAGGTCTCCGACCACTCCCTCGAGCGTCTCGTCGTCCCGCCCGAAGATCTCGCCCGCGAGGGCCCTCTGGAACGCCGCTTCGATCCCGTCGAGGAGTGCGCCGGCTTCCTCGGGCGCGCCTCGCGAGGCGAAGTGCAGCTGCACCTCGCCGGGCGCCGCGAGGATGGTGATGGGCACGTCCGGATACGCCGCGTAGACGGGCTGGATCAGCGTCTCGACGACGCTCTCCGGCATCGCGGCCACCTTGAGGATGCGCCGGTGCAGACCGGCCCCGGCCGCGCGCGCGAGGAGCGGGGCGGCCGCGTCGTCCCACATCGCCTTCAACTCGTGCGGAACGCCCGGCAGGAGGACGACGGTCTTCCCGTTCTGCTCGACGAGAAAGCCCGGCGCGCTTCCTCGCCGGTTCGCGAGGACGGTCGCGCCCTCGATGACGTCCGCCTGCTTCGCGTTCACCTCGGGCATTTCGTAGCCGCGCTTCCGGAAGCGCTCCTTGAGCTTGAGGAGGATCTCCTCGTCCCGCACGAGCGCACGGCCGAGCACCGCCGCGACGGCTTCCTTCGTCCGGTCGTCGTCGGTCGGGCCGAGGCCGCCGGAGGTCACGAGAAGAGGGGCGCGCTCGAGGGCGGCGGCGATCTCGGCCAGGAGGTCGTCCCAGCCGTCTCCGACGCAGGCCTTGCGGACGGTGGAGATGCCGAGGGCGTCCATGCGGCCCGTCAGGAAGAGCGAGTTCGTGTCGAGGCGCGTCGTGCCGAGAAGCTCGCTCCCGACGGCGAGGATCGAGGCCGTGCGGGGGCCGTCGCCGGGCGCGGTCACGCCGTCACCTCGTGCGTCTCGAGCTTGCGCGACGTCTCTTCCCACTCCCACAGCTTCGCCTCGAGCGCCTTGCGGGCCGCATCGCGGGCGGCCGAGACGCCCCGCGCCTTCTCCCCGTCCCGGTAGACGTCCGGATCGGCGAGGGAAACGTCCAGAGTCCGGACCTCCTGCTCGAGACGGGAGATGGCTTCCTCGAGGTCGGAGAGAATTTTCTGGTTCTTGGCGCGCCGCCTCTCGGCGGCGCGGTCGGAGGGAGAAGAAGAAGAGGAGGAAGACTTCTTAGAAGGTGCGTGTGCCGTTGCCGCGCCGGAGCGTGCACCGGCCCCGCCCAGGGCCGCCGCGCCTCCCTCTTCCACCTTCAAAGAAATCTTCTCTTTGTCTTTCTCTTTCTTCCTCTTCACCATCTCCGAGTAGTTGCCGTCGTGCACCTCGACCGCGCCGCCCGGCGTGATCTCGAGGATCTGCGTCGCGATGCGGTCGACGAACCAGCGGTCGTGGGAGACGAAGACGATCGCGCCCTCGAACTCCAGGAGCGCGTCCTCGAGCGCCTCGCGGGCGTCCAGATCGAGGTGGTTCGTGGGCTCGTCGAGGAGGAGGAGATTCGCGCCGCCGAAAACGATGCGCGCGAGCGAGAGCCGGCCCTTCTCGCCGCCCGAGAGCGTCGCGATCTTCTGGTAGACCTCGTCGCCCCGAAAGTCGAAGAGCGCGAGGAAGTCGCGTGCCTCCAGCTCCTTCATCGACGGGTCCAGGTCCATCACGACGTCGAGCGCCGACGCGGTCGGCGACAGGTCGGCCATCTCCTGGTCGTAGTACCCGGTCAGGACGCCGACCCCGGGCGCGACGGAGCCGGAGACGGGCGGGAGCACGCGGGCGAGGTTCTTGAGGAGCGTCGTCTTTCCGCAGCCGTTCGGCCCCCAGAGCGCCATTCGGTCCCCGCGGCGCAGGAGAAACGAGACGGGCTGCGTGAGCGGGCCGGTCTCCGGATAGCCGGGGACGATCTTCTTCGCCTCGAGGACGCGCCCGCCCGAGACGCGCGCCTCCTCGAAGCGGATCGAGACGTCGTTCGCGTCCTCGCGAGGCGCCTCGATGCGCTCGATCCGCGCGAGCATCTTCCGCCGCCCCTGCGCCTGCTTCGTCTTCTGCCCGGCGATGTTCCGGCGGATGAACTCCTCGGTTCGCTCGATCATCTGCCGCTGCTTCTCGGCCTCCTTCGCGCGCACGCGGTCGCGCTCGGCCTTCAGCTTGCGGTACGTGGCGTAGTCGCCCGGGTAGTCCTCGAGGCGGCCGTTCGCGACCTCGACGATGCGGTCCGCCACGGCGTTGAGGAAGCGGCGGTCGTGCGAGACGACGAGCGCCGAGAGATTCGCGGACGTCTTCCTCTCGACGAGCCAGCTCTCGAGAAACTCCATCCCCGAGACGTCGAGGTGGTTCGTGGGCTCGTCGAGGAGCAGGACGGAGGCGTCCGTCAGGAGGAGGCGCGCAATCTGGGCGCGGTGCTTCTGACCGCCCGAGAGCTCGCCGACCGGACGGTCCCACAGCGGACGCGCGAGCCCCACGCCCTCCAGGACGCGGTCGATCCGGGAATCGGCCTCGTACCCGCCGGAGCGCTCGAAGTGCTCGCGCACGTCGTCGTGCTCGGCGAGGAGCGCGTCGAGCGCCGTGCGGTCGCCGTCGGCGCCGTGCGTGGCGATCTCCTCCTCCAGCCGCCGCATCGTGCGCTCGAGGTCGAGGAGCGGCTCCTGCGCGCGGGCGACGAACGCGCGGAGGGGCTCGTCGCCCTCGGGCTCCACGGCCTGGTCGAGCGACGCAAATGTCGTCCCCCCAGCGAGATGGCGCTTCCCGCCATCGGGCTCCACGAGCCCCTGGACGATCTTCAGGACGGTCGACTTCCCCGCCCCGTTGCGACCGACGAGGCCCACGATCCGGCCCGGATCGTGCTGCCACGTGGCTTCCACGAGGACGTCCTTCGTCCCGAAGCTCTTGCGGACCTTTTCGAGACGGTACAGCACCGCGGGGAGGATAAACGACGGGCTACTTCGGGGCCTCGGCCGGCCAGTTCACGACGACGTTCAGGGGGCGCTCGTCGGCGAACGACTCGGTCGTGATGGCGAGAAACCGCGTCCCGTCCGCCGAGACCTCGAACGCCATCCAACCGCCGTCTCGGCCCTTGACCTGAAAGAGCGACTTCGGAGCACCCAGCTGGAGCGACGGGGCGGTCCGGACCGGAGTCGACATCAGGCTCTGGTCGCGCGTCACGTAGAAAAGCTCGTTCCCGTCCCGGCTCCACCGCACCGCGTGCGCCCCCTCTGGCGACACGCGCGTCTTCTCGCCGGGACCCGGGAACGGCATCACGTAGGCCGCCGGCAGTCCCGCCTCGCTGGACGTGAACGCGAGGTAGCGGCCGTCGGGCGAGAACCGGACGGAGGGCGTGAGGGGCGTCCCCTCGATGAGCCGGCGCGGCGCCCCGCCGCCCTCGAGTCCCAACTCCCACATGTCGAAGGAGCCCTTCGCGGTCCTCTCGAAGTAGACGAGCGTCTTCCCGTCGGGCGAGATGTCGCCGGCGATCTGAAAGCCGCCCTCCGGGAGCACGACCTCCTCCCGGCCCGTCGCGAGGTCCCGGCGCACGAGGCGCGGATTCGACCCCCGGACGGCCGAGTAGAGGAGGCCCTTGCCCCCGGGCAGCCAGAGGGGCGAAAACTCGCTGTCCGGCGTGGACGTCACACGGGTTTCGACGTTTCGCCCGGCGTCGAAAGACCACACGTCATAGGTCCCGAGATCCTCCACGGCGCGGTCGAAGAGAATCGGGCGGCCGTCGCCGGAGATCCGGACGTCGTGGTGCTTGCCGGGAGTTCCGACCGTCCCGAGCTCGCGGCCGGACCGGTCGAACCAGACGAGGCGATGGACGTCGTCGTGGACCTGGTAGGCGAGCGAGCCCCCGCGCGACGCCGCGAACGAGCCGGAAGCGGTCGACATGAAGTACCGGACCCGCTCGGCGACCGAGAACGGAACACCGGACAACGTCCTGCTCCGCCGGTCGAAGCGCTGGGCGAGGAGACTCCCCTCTTTCACGAAGACGAGATAGCCCGGATCCACGTACTGAACCGTCGACGCGACCGCCATCACGAGTCGGGGGGGCTTCCCGGGCTCGGCCAGCATGACTCTTCCTGCGCCCTTGAAGCGCGAGAAGAAGAGGAAGCTCCTGCCGTCCGGCAGAAACCACGGCCAGTTCACCCGCGCTTCGCCTGTCGCCGCGTCCGGCTTCAGCGCGACGCTCGGCGTCCCCCCGGATGCCGACACCCGGTAAATCGCGTCGCCCTGGACGCTCGCGTAGAGAATGTCGCCGCCCGCGCCCCACGTGCCCGACTTGCCCGCTCCGCCCGCGACCTCGCAGATCGAGACAGGCGCGCCCCCCGAAGGGTCGACGCGCTTCAGCTTGCTCCCGGCAAAGAACCCCAGCGACAGGCCGTCCGGCGACCAGAAGACCGACGAAGCCTCTTCCGTGCCCGCGAGCGGCCGACCCTCGAAGCCGGACACGGCCCGGACCCAGGCTCGCCGTCCCCCCTTCGGTTCCCAGGCGACGTACGCGAGCTGCGTCCCGTCCGGCGAAAACGCGAACGCCGTCGCCTCGAGCGCGTTCACGAAGTTCCCGCCCTCCGGAGGCTGGATCGTGAACCTCACCGCCTTCGCGGGCGTTGCGCGCGGCGCCCGTCCCCAGAGGAGCGCGGCAGCGGCGCCGAGAACGAGGCCCGCTGCACACACCGTCACGAGCGCGCCGCGGCTGTGCCGCCCCGAACGGGCATCGGCACCCGGAATGGCCGGCGCCACCGTCGCCCCCGAAGAGCTCTCCAGCGCGAACGCGAGGTCTTCCGCGGAGTGGAATCTCCGCTCCGGCTTTTTCTCGAGACAGCGCGCGACGATCTGCGAGAGCGCCGGCGTCACCCCGGCGAGCGGCGGCGCGTCGTGTCTCAGGATCGCGGTCATCGTCTCGGCCGGCGTCGCGGAACGGAACGGGTTCTTCCCCGCGAGCAGCTCGTAGAGGAGCGTCCCGAAACTGAAGATGTCCGAGCGCCCGTCGACGGGCTCGCCACACACCTGCTCTGGCGACATGTAGCCGACCGTCCCGAAGACCGCGCCCGCTTCGGTGAGCAGCGACCGCGTCCCGGCAGACGAGAGCTCGTCCCCGGCCGGGGCCAGGGGCGAGAGCTTCGCGAGGCCGAAGTCGAGGATCTTCACGCGGCCGTCCTTCGCGACGACGACGTTCTCGGGCTTGAGGTCGCGGTGAACGATCCCCCTCGCGTGCGCCGCCGCGAGGCCGCGCGCAATCTGCACGGCGACGTCGAGCGCCTCGCGCGCGGAGATCCCCCCGGTCCTCATCCGCTCGCGCAGCGTCTCGCCCTCGACGAGCTCCATCACGAGAATGTGGCGGGACGAAGAGGAAGAGGAAGAGGAAGAGGAGATTTCTTCGAAGGAGTAGATGGCGGCGATCCCGGGATGGTTGAGCGCTGCGAGGAGACGCGCCTCCCGCTCGAACCGCTGCCTTCTCTCTTCACCTTCAAAGAATTCTTCCGGCAGGATCTTGATCGCGACCTCTCTCGCGAGGCGCGGGTCTTTCGCCCGGTAGACCTCTCCCATTCCGCCCGCGCCGAGCGGACCGAGAATCTCGTAGGCGCCGACGCGACTTCCGGTCTGGAGACTCAATCTCCCGGAAGTCTAACGCTTCGCGGCGGGACGAAGGGGCGCGGCCGGACTCAGAGTGAGGCGACGACGAACGGCAGCGACTCGACCGGCGCCCCCGCGGGCGCGACCGTCCAGCAGGCGGCGAGCCTCTCGAAGAAATCCGCCTTCGGCTTCGCGCCGGGCCCGAGCTCGACGACGAGAAGAGGCTCCCCGGCCGCCACCGCGTCTCCCGGCTTCTTCTTCACGCGGAAGCCCGAGGCCGGGTCGATCACGTCTTCCCTCTTCGATCGGCCGCAGCCGAGCTCGATCGCGAGCATTCCCACCTCGCGCGTCGCGATCCGTGTGACGACGCCGCCCTCGGGCGCCGGCACGTCGCGCCGCGACACGGGCTGCGGAAGACGCTTCGGGTCGTCGCAGACGGTCGCGTCTCCGCCCTGCGCCGCGATGAGCTTTGCAAAGAACTCGAGCGCGCGTCCGTCGGCGAGCGCCGCGTTGAGACGCCGGCGCGCGTCCTTCGGGTTCGTCTCCACTCCCGCCGCGAGCAGCAGGTCGGCGCCGAGCAGGAGCGTGTTCTCCCGCAGGTCCGCGGGGCCCTCGCCCGCGAGCATGCGGATCGACTCCTCGACCTCGTTCGCGTTCCCGACGGCCTCGCCGATCGGGCGGTCCATCGCCGTGAGGTAGCCCGAGGCCTTGCGCCCGGTCGCGCGCGTCGTGTCCACGAGGGCGCGCCCGAGCCTCTCGGCGTCCCTCGGGTCGGCCATGAAGGCGCCGTTGCCCGTCTTCACGTCGAAGACCACGGCCTGTGCGCCCGTCGCGAGCTTCTTGGACAGGATCGAGGCCGTGATGAGCGGAATCGACTCGACCGTGCCCGTCACGTCGCGCAGCGCGTAGAGACGGCGGTCCGCGGGAGCGATGGAATCCGTCTGGCCGATCAGGGCGCACCCGACCGTGTCGAGAAGCCGGTCGAAGTCCGCTTTCGGAAGGCCCGTCCTGAAGCCCGGGATCGATTCGAGCTTGTCGAGGGTGCCGCCCGTGTGGCCGAGGCCGCGTCCCGACATCATCCCGGCCTTCACGCCCACGGCGGCGAGGAGCGGCGCGAGGACGAGCGTCGCCTTGTCGCCGACGCCGCCCGTGGAGTGCTTGTCGGCGACGAAGCCGTGGCGGGAGAGGTCCCACGTCTCGCCGGAGCGCATCATCGCGAACGTGAGCGCCGCCGTCTCGCGCGTCGTCATCCCGCGGATGCACACCGCCATCAGGAACGCCGCAGCCTGCTCGTCCGTGATCGACCCGGAGGTCACGCCTCCGACGAAATCGGCGATCTCTCCCTCGCCGAGCTCCTGGCCGTCGCGCTTCTTGATGATGGTGCGAACGAACAGGCTCATTTCGTCACGGCCGGCGCGGCGAGAGACGCCGCGATCTTCTTCCGCCAGCCCTCGGCGTCCCGGATGACCTTCGCCTCGTCCAGCGTCGTCACGCGGGTCCCGTTCCAGAGGACGCGGCCCTCGACCATCGTGAGCGTGACGTCGCTCTCCTTCGCCGCGTAGACGAGCGTCGAGTACAGGTCCCACACGGGGCGCGTGCGCGACTTGCCGAGGTCCACCGCGACGAGGTCGGCCCGTTTGCCGGCCTCGAGGGACCCGATCCGGTCGTCCAGCTTCATGGCGCGGGCGCCCTCGATGGTGGCCATCCGGAGGAGGTCCTTCGCGGGCAGCGCCGTCGGGTCCATCGTCGAGACCTTCGCCAGCTTCCCGGCGAAGTCCATCGCCTCCCACATGTCGAGGTCGTTGTTCGAGCCCGCGACGCCGTCCGTCCCGAGGCCGACCGCGATCCCCGCCTTCCGCGCGGCGACGACGGGCGCCGCACCGGACGCGAGCTTCATGTTCGATTCCGGGTTGTGCGCGAGACCCACGCGGCGCTCCGCGAAGAGGCGCATGTCGTCCGCGTCCAGCCAGACGCCGTGGGCGGCGAGAACGTTCGGGCCGAGGAAGCCGATCGACTCCAGCCACTTCGCGGGCGTCGTGCCGTACTTCTCGGCGATCTGCCTCTGCTCGTCCTTCGTCTCGGAGACGTGGATGAGGAGCGGCGCCTTGAACTCGAGCGCGAGGTCGCGCGCCGCGAGCAGCGACTCCTTCGAGTTCGTGAAGGGCGCGTGCGGGGCGACGGCCGCGATCACGCGCGGGTGGCCCTTCCACTTCTCGAGAAACGCCCGCGTCATCGTGATCGACTCGGCCAGGTCCTTGTGGTCGGGCACCGGAAAGTCCAGCCACGTCTCGCCGAGGACGGCGCGCATGCCGCACTGGTCCACGGCCGCGGCGACGTCGGACTCGTAGTAGTACATGTCCGCAAACGTCGTCGTCCCGCCGCGCACCATCTCGGCGCAGGCGAGAAGCGTCCCGGCCTTCACGAATCCCGGCGAGACGTTCTTGCCCTCGGCCGGGAAGATGAACTTCGTGAGCCAGTCCATGAGCGGCAGGTCGTCCGCGATGCCGCGCAGGAGATTCATCGCGGCGTGCGTGTGCGTGTTGACGAGGCCCGGGAGGACCACCGCGTTCGGACGGGGAATTCTTTGCTTCGGAGAATAGAGAGCCGCGAGATCAGACGGCGTGCCGACGGCGACGATCGCCCCGCCCTTGATCGCCACGGCGCCCGGGGAGAAAACGCGATCGCCGCCGTCCATCGTCAGGACATGAGCGGCCGTGATCAGTGTGTCGACCGAGGAGACCGAAGAGGAAGACGGGGATTTCTTAGAAGGCGCGTGAGGGGTGTCGGCAGCGGCCATCGGCGGTGCCGCGGCGCTGACGCACATCGCGAGAACGAGCGAAACGAGCGCCCTATTCACCTTCAAAGAAATCTCCTCTTTCCCCTCTCTTTCCCTCTTCACCTTCAAAGAGATTTTCCTCTTCTCTTTCTCTTTCTCTAGAGCTCGAACGCCAGCGGCAGGAGCACCGAGAGGCGCGTGCGGGTGGCGACGCCGCGGGGCGTCGCGATCACGACGTCGATGTCGCGGCACTGGTCCCAGAGCACCTGGCGGCAGGCGCCGCAGGGCGAGGCCGGAGGCTCGGCGTCCGTCACGACGGCGACGGCCCGGAATTCCTTCGCCCCCTCGGAGATCGCCTTGAAGACGGCCGTGCGCTCGGCGCAAACGGTGAGACCGTAGGACGCGGACTCGACGTTGCAGCCCGTGAAGATGCGGCCGTCGTCGGAGAGGAGGGCGGCGCCCACGCGGAACCTGGAGTAGGGCGCCGACGCGTTCTCCCGCACCGCCCCCGCCGCCGCCACGAGGCGCGCCTCGGTCTCGGCGTCGAGAGGGGGTTTCACCGGCGCCTCTTCAGCTTGCGGGCGAGCGTCTTGAGGGGCCGCTTCGCCGGCGCCAGCGCATCTTCCGTCGCGCCGGACCGGCCCTCGCCGAGGGCGCGCACGAGCGCGGTCAGGAGCCGCACGAACTCGCCCTTGACGCGCTGCGTGGTTTCGAGGACCTCGGTGTGGACGAGCGGCTTCTTGAGGACGCCGGCCGCCATGTTCGTGATGCACGAGATCCCGATCACGCCGACGCTCATCTGGTTCAGCGCGATCACCTCGGGAACGGTGGACATCCCCACGGCGTGCGCGCCCCAGCGGCGGAAGGCGCGGATTTCGGCCGGTGTCTCGTAGGACGGGCCGTGAACGCCGACGTAGACGCCCTTCTTCAGGACGACGCGCTCCTTCCTCGCGACCGCCAGCGCGATCGCGCGGAGATCCTTGCGATACGCGTCGGACATGTCGGGAAACCGCGGCCCGAGGTCCTCCTCGTTGGCGCCCACGAGCGGATTCGTGCCGAACCCGTTGATGTGGTCCTCGATGAGCATGAGGTTCCCGGACCTGAAGGACGTGTCGATGCCGCCGGCGGCGTTCGTCACGATCACCGTCCGGCAGCCGAGGAGGCCGAGGACGCGCGCCGGGAACACCACCGACGCCATCGGATGGCCCTCGTAGAAGTGCACCCGGCCGGAGAGGACGACGGTCGGAACGCCGTGGACCTTCCCGGCGACGAGCGCCCCCGCGTGGCCGACCACGGCCGAAGCCGGGAAGCCCGGGATCTTTCCGTACGGCACGACGACGGCTTCGTCCACGCCGTCGGCGAAATCGCCGAGGCCCGAGCCGAGAATCACGCCGACGATCGGCGGGTGCGGGAGACGTTCGCGGAGCCACTCCGCGGCGGCAGACAGCCTGGGATCCATGCGCGTCGTTCTCCTAGGACATCAGGATGCCGGCGATGGCGGCCGTCATGAAGCTGACGAGCGAGCCGGCGAGAAGGGCCCGGAAGCCGAGCCGTGCGAGATCGGACTTGCGCGTGGGCGCGAGGCCGCCGATGCCGCCGATCTGGATGCCGATGGACGAGAAGTTGGCGAAGCCGCAGAGCGCGAACGTCGCGATGATCTTGCCCTTCTCCGACAGCGTCCCGACGACGTCCTTGAACATCGAGAACGCGAAGAACTCGTTGATGACGGTCTTGTTCGCGATGAGGTTGCCGACGACCGCCGCGTCCTGCTTCGGCGCGCCCAGGATGTAGGCGAGCGGCCCGAGGACCCAGCCGAACACGGTCTGGAGGGAGAACGTCGGGTACCCGACCAGGCCGCCGGCCCAGCCGAGGAATCCGTTGATCATCGCGATGAGAGCGACGAACGCGATGAGCATCGCCGCGATGTTCAGGACGAGCGTCATGCCCTGCGAGGCGCCCGTCGCGGCCGCGTCGATGAAGTTCGCGTCGTGCTTCTCGATCTGCATCTTGACGGTGCCCATCGTCACGGGATTCTCCGTCTCGGGCCACATGATCTTCGTGATGAGGAACGTGCCCGGCGCCGCCATGACGGACGCCGTGATGAGGTACTTCAGCGGCGCGCCCATGAGGACGTACGCGAGCATGACGGCGCCCGAGACGTGCGCCATGCCGCCGACCATCATCGTGAAGAGTTCGGACGTCGTCATCGTGACGATGTACGGCGCGATGAGGACGGGGGCTTCCGTCTGCCCGATGAACACGTTCGCCGCGACGCAGAGCGCCTCGGCTCCCGAGACCTTCATCGTCTTCTGCATGACCCACGCCATGCCCTTGACGATGAACTGGATGATCCCGAAGTAGTACAGGATCGAGAAGAACGAGCAGATGAAAATGATGATCGGCAGGACCTTGAACGCGAAGATGATTCCGCGGTACCCGAGCCCGGTTTTCACGCCGAGGGCGTCCATCGGGCCGGCCAGCCAGCCGAACAGGAACGAAGACCCCTGGTCCGCGTAGCCGATCGCGTGGGAGACGCCGTTCGAGAACGACTCGAGGCCCTGCTTACCGGGCTCCCAGTAGAGAACCAGGACGCCGAACACCATCTGGAGGGCGAAGGCCCAGCCGATCGTCCGCCAGCGGATCGCCTTGCGGTTCTTCGACAGGAGCAGTGCGACGGCCCATACCACCGCGAGCCCGATCAACCCGGTGAATCGCTCCACGAGTCCTCCGTTCCTGGGGATGAGCCCGGAAGAATACCCCGATCAGGCGACTCGGGCACGCGTCAGCGCCCGGCGAATGCCGCGCGGTCGGCCTCGAGGGTCCGCCGCGACTCCTCCAGAAACGCGCGGAAGACCACGTCGTTTCGAACCCGTGCGAGGAGCGGGTCGGCGACGAACCAGCCGTGAGGGTTGAAGTTGCCCGTGACCGCTCTGCGGAGACGCGCGACGGTGCCCGCTGCGTCCCCGCGCGTTGCGGCCACGAGCGCGGCGTTGTACTGGACGTGGTGATCGTCGTAGAGGCCTTCTGCCCTCTCGATCAGGGCGTCGGCTTCCGCACGCGCCCCGCGGCGCGCCGCGAGGACGGCCCTCAGGCTTAGGACCCACGTATTGCGGGGCTCCTTTTCGATGGCGCGGGAGATCTCGGCCTCGCACTCGGCATCGCGCCCCGTCCTTAAGAGCGCCTCCGCCAGCGGGACGTACGCGACGCTGTAGCCCGGCGCCATCTCGACAGCCTTGCGCGCAAACGTGAGCGCGTCGTCGTACCGGCCCTGCTGGAGGCGGATGACCCCCATCGCAGCGACGGGCGCCGCCCACTTCGGGTTGATCTCCGCCGCCCGTTCGAGGGCGCGCACGCCTTCGTCGAAGAGCCCGAGGTGGAGGCCGTAGCCCACACCCATCCAGTAGTGGGCGATGTCGAAGTTTGGAGAGAGCTCGAGCGCGCGGCGCGCCTCCGGCAACGCCCTCCGGAAGTCGAAGTTCTGATGCTGCGAGGAGAGGACCTGCGCGCGCGCCTGATGGGCCTCGGCGAGAAACGGTCCGTACTCGAGCGCCCTGGCGGCCGCCTCTTCGGCGCGGCCTGCCCAGGCGGGGTTCCCGTCGAAGTACTGAAAGCTGTACCGGGCGCAGGCGAATGCGAGTCCCGCCCAGGCGGGCGCGTACTTCGGGTCGACGCGCAGCGCCTCGTCGTAGAGCGCAATCGCCCGCGTGTTGTCGGCCTTCGTGTTCGCCTGGTAGGCCGCGCGCGCCGTCTCGTAGAGCGCATACGCGGCCGACGTGTCCGAGGAGGGCGCGGAGGGTGTCGCCACGCCCGCCGAGGCGGGGCCTGGCGGCCGCCTCCAGAGAAGCCAGACCCCGAGGGCAAGGAAGGCTGCGGCGGCCGCGAGCGACAAGAGAAGCCACGGGCGATGCGCACCGCGCACGTCGCCGCCGAGAGCCTCGACGAGGAAGCGTCCGGAGGAGGGTCGGCGTTCGGGGTCACGCTCGAGGCAGCGGGCCGCGAGCGTACGCAGGGGCGGGGCCTCCCTCCACGCGAGCTCCGCGAGACGCGGCGGCTCGCCGAAGATCGCTGCCAGCGTCTCGGCGGTCGTGCGGCGTTGAAACGGCGAGCGCCCCGTGACCATTTCGCAGAGCAGACACCCGAACGCCCAGACGTCGGTCCTCGCGTCCACCAGGTCGCCGCGCGCCTGCTCGGGGCTCATGTACGCGGGTGTCCCGAGGACGACGCCCGCGAGCGTGGGCGAGACCGTCGCCGTCGGCGCCTGCGTTTCGGCGGGCGCCAGCTGGATCGCCTTCGCGATGCCGAAGTCGAGGAGCTTCACGCGGCCGCCGGGCGCCACCTTGACGTTCGCGGGCTTGAGGTCCCGGTGGACGATCCCCTTTTCGTGCGCCGCCTCAAGCGCCTCGGCGATCTGCCGCGCAATCGAAAGCAGTTCTTCGATTGGAACAGGGCCTGAGGCGAGACGCACCGCGAGGTCGTCGCCTTCGACGAGTTCCATGACGAGGAGGTGGCGGGTCGAAGAGGAAGAAGAGGGGATTTCTTCGAAGGAATAGATGGCGGCGATCCCGGGATGGTTGAGCGCCGCGAGGAGCCGCGCCTCCCGCTCGAACCGCTGCCTTTTCTCTTCACCTTCAAAGAACTCTTCCGGCAAGACCTTCATGGCGACGTCTCTCGCGAGGCGAGAATCCCGCGCCCGGTAGACCTCCCCCATGCCGCCCGCGCCCAGGGGGCTCACGATTTCGTACGGGCCGAGGCGCGTGCCGGCGGCGAGCGTCACGGCGTCCCTCTCGGGCCACGACTGAGTCCGGGATTCACCGTGGCCCAGCATACCGCCCGGGAGGACCAGTTGGCTGCCCCGTCAGGTCCTGAGAGTCCGGGCGTCCCGCACCCTCCCCCGCCACTCGTTGCGGTGCAGGACGCCGTTCACGAACGTGGACTTCGCGAAGATCCACGTCAGGCACGCCACCCAGACCGGGTGCAGGACGGTCGACAGCAGCCCGAGGCGCAGGCGTGCGTCGAGGACGCCGCGGACGACGAGGATCGCAAGGAGGATGAAGAGGGAGAAGGAGATTTCTTCGAGTGTGAATAGGGCCGGGATCGCGCCGGCACCGCGCCCCACGGCCCGTTCGACGGCGCCGCCGAGGAGGACGACGAAGGGCAATTCACCTTCGAAGAGAACCCACACGAGCGACAGGACGGCCAGCGGCAGGTTCGCGAGCATCCCGAAGAAGCCGTTTTTCTCCAGCCCCTTCGAGATCTCTGCGAAGCCGTGGTACATGCGGAGCGAGATCGAGTCGAGCGCGAGCGCCATGCCCGTGCGGCCGCCCGCCTTCCGGGCGTTGCGGCCGAGTTGAATGTCGTCGACGACCGACGCCTTCAATGCCTCGTGCCCGCCGACGCGGTCGAAGAGGTCCCGGCGGATGAGGTTGAAAACGCCTCCCCCGCCGCCGAACCTTCGCGCCGACGGGACGTTCATGAGCCAGCCCGGCAGGTAGCAGAACGCGGCCGCCGGAATCGTGGGGACCATCAGCTTTTCGCCGAACCCGCGCGCGTCCATTTGCGGAAGGAGCGTCAGAAAATCCAGGCGGTTTCTTCCCGCGTGCGCGAGAGCCCGCGCGAGAAGGTCCGGCTTGAAGACCACGTCCGCATCCGAGAAAACGAGCCAGTCCCCCGGCCGCGCCGCCCGCGCGGCCTTCGCACCCGCGTCGAGCGCGTGGGGCTTCCCGAGCCAGTCGGGCGGCGGCTCGACGCCGTCGACGACGCGCAGCGTTCCCGGAAACTCACCCTCGAGACGGCGGAGAAGCCCGCGCGTCCCGTCCGACGAGCGGTCGTCCACGACGACGACCTCGAAAGCCGGATCGTCCTGCAGGCACTTGCTCCGCGTCGCGGCCTCGACCGCGCGCTCTTCGTCGCGGGCCGGGACGACGATCGAGACGAACGGCGAGCCGGCCTGCCGCCGCGGCGCCGGCGCGAGATCCGGCACGAGAGCGAGCGACAGCGCCGCGTTCACCGCGCGGAGGAGCCAGAGCCCGAGGACGATCTTCAGCAGGAGGACGAGCACAGTCCCGTGATCCGCCCGCAGAGACCCTTCACTTCGTTCCTGCGGGCGCGAGGCGTCTGAGCTCCTCCGCGAAATCCGAGGCGAGGGTCACGTGGTTGACGTCCGGTGTGTTCGCGGCGCCTTCGCGCAGAAGGGTGAGGAATTTCTGGCCGTCCGGGGAGACGTCCCACCCCGCCACGACCTGGCTCCCGGCCTCGAACGAGGAGAGCCCGACGAGACGCTCTTCCTTCCCGAAGACGGGGGCGCCGCCCTCCGCCGTCACGCGCGTCGCGACGACGGAGGCATCCTGGCGGCGCACGAAGTAGAGCGTTCCGTCACGGCTCCAGCGGGGGCTGGAGCCCATCTGGTCCGAAACCTGCCACTTGGCGTCTCCCCCCGCGGCGCTCCGGAGGTAGACGTACCCGAGCCCGCCGTCGTTCGATTCGTAGGCGAGCCAGCGGCCGTCGGGCGAAAAGAGGCCGCCCCCCTCGTTCGCGGGACCCGCCACGATCATCTCGGGCTCTCCTTCGGCCACGTCTCCTCTGAGGCGAATCACGCCGACGTCCATCTGCGTCTCCGGCCGTGAGACCTGGAACGCGAGCGCCCGTCCGTCCGGCGAGAGGCCGGTCGGGGACAGGAGACCCGCGAACTTGAACAGGAGACGTGCGGGCCCGGAGCCGTCCGCACGCTTCCGGTAGAGCCCGCGCAGCGTCACCGCAGAGCCCCCCGGCCGCGCGACGAGCTCGCGGTCGCGATCGGAGCCGAACACGACGTCGCGTCCGTCCGGACTCCAGACTGCGCCCAGGTTGTCTCCTTCGAACGTGAGCTTCGAAAGAGTGTCGCGCGCGATGTCGTAGACCCAGATGTCGGACTGGCTCGGCCCGCTGATCTGGATGGCGGCGCGCGTCCCGTCGGGCGAGAACCTCGTCCACGAATAGCCGCGCGGAGGGCTTGTCTTCCGGAGGACCACACCCCTGCGGTCGACCAGCGCGAGGGTGAACAGCGTTTCCGCCTCGCCCGTTCGATACGCGCAGAAGCCCGACGCCGAGACGTCGATCTGCGCGCTGCCATCCGAGGGCGCCTCCCCGCCCGTCGACGACATGATCTTCTCGAGAACGGCGATCGGGCGCCCCGTGAACCCGGGCCGCCCCGGGTCGAACGGCGCGGCGTAGATCGACCCCTTCCGTGCGAAGAGCACGTGGCCCGAGGGGGACCAGCGCGGGAACGAGCCGCCCTTGTGAATCACGCTCCGCTTCCCGGTGGAGACCTCGACGGTCTCGATGACTCCGTCGTCGTAGTCGCCGCCGGAGAGTTGCGTCATGAAGAGGACGGCCTTGCCGCCCGGCAGGGGCGCCGGCCAGCGATGCGACCGCTCGCGCGCCGCGACGTCCACCTTGGTCAGGATCTTCGGCTCGCCCCCGGAGGCCGGAACGACCATGAGGCCTCCGACGGATCGGGGTGCGAACACGATGGTGTCGTCCGACACCCAGGCGCCGCCCCGCGGGATCGTCGCATCACAGATCGTCGCGGGCACGCCGCCGGAGACGGCCGCCTTGCGCAACTTGCCGCCTGCGAAAAACGCGACCCACTTTCCGTCCGGCGAGAAGAACGGGCCCACGGCGCCCTCCGACTCCGGGACCTCGACCGGTTGCAGGCGGTCCAGAGCCCTCAGGAAGAGCCGGGGGCGGGCCCCGCGCGTGACGTATGCGAGCCGGGTCCCGTCCGGCGCGACCACCACGGAGGCGCCGACCCCGTCCATCAACTCTTCCGACGAAAGCAGGACCTGTCCGCGAATCGCGGGGGCCGGCTGCGGGGCGCGGGCGCGCAGCGCGAGCGCCCCTGCCGCGGCCGCGAACGCGGCCGCAAGCACCCAGGGGAAATAGGAAGAGAGAGATGTCCTGCTCCCTCTCGCAAACATCGCCGGAGCGTTCCGACCTGCAGCGGGGTCTGGAGCCGCTGCATTTTCTTCAAAGGGTAATTGGCCGGCTCGGCTCGCCGACGCGGCCGTCTCTTCCTCGAGGACGATGCGCGCATCCCCGATGTCGCGCAGGCGCTGCTTCTGGTCGCGCTGGAGGCACCTGCGCAGCAGCTCGCTCACCTTCGATGAAATCGGCCCGCGAAGCGCGCTCCAATCGGGTTCCCTCGTGAGAACGGCCGCGAGGACGTCCGTGACGGTCTCTCCCTCGAACGCGCGCCTTCCCGCCAGCATCTCGTACAGCACGCACCCGAACGCCCAGACGTCCGTCCGCTTGTCCACCGGCTTGCCGCGCGCCTGCTCGGGCGACATGTACGCCGCCGTCCCGAGGATCACGCCCGCCGCCGTCGCCCGCGCGGTGAGAGTCGGCGACTTCGTAATGGCGGGGCTCGACCCCGGGCCCGAGTCGCCCTCGAAAATCTTCGCGAGGCCGAAGTCGAGGAGCTTCACCCGCCCGTCAGGCGTCACCTTGACGTTCGCGGGCTTGAGGTCGCGGTGGACGATCCCCTTCTCGTGCGCCGCTTCGAGCGCGTCGGCGATCTGCCTTGCATAAGCGAGAGATTCTTCGAGTGGAAGAGGGGCGGAGGCGATCCGCTGGGCGAGGTCCTCTCCCTCGATCAACTCCATGCTCAGGACGTGACGCCCTGAGATTTCTTCGAATGAGAAGAGGGTCGCGATGCCCGGATGGTTGAGACTCGCGAGCATGCGGGCCTCGCGCTCGAACCGCCCTCTCCTCTCTTCACTCTCAAAAAACTCTTCCGGCAGCACCTTCAGCGCGACCGCTCGGTCGACGCGGGTGTCTTTCGCCCGGTAGACCTCCCCCATGCCGCCCGCACCGAGCGGTGAGAGGATCTCGTACGGTCCGAGTTTCGTGCCGGCCGAGATGCTCACGGATTTGCTCCGCGAACGGGCCTTGCGACGATGCCGTCGACTCCGTCCGCGAGGAGGAGCCCGAGGGAGAGCTGGAACTCGCTGATCGTCATGCGCGAGCCGTCCGGCGAGACGCCGAAGGACTCTGGGATCGTGTCCTGCCCGAATCCCGCCAGAGACCGTCGCGTGGCTACCGTGTCTTTGCCGGGAATGAACGCCTGCGCCATGAGGCCGAGCGCACCCCGCGTGCCGCCCGTGAAGAAAACGAGCGCGCGGCCGTCCGGCATCCAGCGATGGCGACCCCGATTGGCGAACGCTCCCGTCACAGCGGCTTCGAACGGCACGGGCGCTGCGTCCACGAGCCGCACGGCCGCGATGGTACTGGTCGCGCCCCCGGTCGTGCTCGTCATCCCGTCCGGCCCGCTCGCCGTCACGTACGAGACGACGTGGCCGTCCGGAGAAATCTCGGGAAGGATGACCGGGCCCGGGACGAGCCGCGTCGCGTTCGTTCCGTCAGATCGGATCTTCCAGATCCCGCGCTTGTCCGGGTTGCCGGACGCGTAGACGAGCCACTCCCCGTCCGCCGTGGCGGACGCGTTCTCCGCATCCACGCCGTCTTCCGTCACGCGTCGCGCGCCGCTGCCGTCCCGCGCCGACATCCAGATCTCGAAGTGACCGCCGCGGTTGGAGCTGAAGATGAGGCTCTTGCCGTCGCGCGTGAACGCGGGGTCGAATTCGTCCGCGGGGTCCTCCGTCAGGCGTCGGACTGCGCCCGTTTTCGTGGACAGCTCCCAGATGTCCTGATTTCCGCTCCGGTTCGACGTGAACGCCACCCACTCGCCGTCCGGGGCGTAGACCGGCTGCCGGTCGACGCTTCCGCCGCGCGTGAGCCATCGCTCCTGCGCGGCCCCGGCTCCGAGCGGAATTTCCCGAAGGTTGGACCGGCGGCCGGCCGAAACGAGGACGAGAGCGCCGTTCCCGAAGACGTCGACGGCCCCGCCGAAGTCAATCCCCGAAAGCACCGCACGGGAGGCTCCCGTCCGGACGTCCTTCAGGAAGACCTTCGCCGTCCGGGTGCGGCTGGCGGCATCCGACGAGGCGCTCAGGAAGACGACCCGCCGGCTGTCCCCGTTCCAGGCATACCCGAGCACGGCGTTCGTCTCCGGCGTCTCGACCCGCGCCGGCGCCGAGCCGTCGACGGGGAAGAGCACGAGTTTCGGCGTCGCCGTTCCGGTCCCCGGGCTCTCGAGGGCGGCGATGGTCCTGCCGTCGGGCGACCAGCGGGGCAGCGCCAGGGTCCGATCGGACACCGTCCCGGCGACGCGCTCGTCGGTCCCGTCGAGCGCAATGCGCCGGATGGTCGAGTCCATCTTCCCGCCCGACGCGCTCGATCGGATGAAAGCGACCTCTCTCCCGTCCGGCGACCAGTCGGCCCCGGTAGCGGGTCCCGTGATCCGCCGCGCCTCGCCGCCCACGAGAGCCGCCCGGTAGACCCCCGTCTCCGTTGCGGTCGACCGGACGAACAGGACAGTCGAGCCGTCCGGCGAGATGCGCGGCTGGTTGTCCGGCCCTTCGGTCAGGACAGCCTCAGCGCCGCCCGCGACCTGCTTGATCCAGATCCGGCTCGTGCCGTCGCGGGACGACACGAAGGCGATCGTCTTTCCGTCCGGAGAGACGGACGGACTCCCATCGCTCCCGGAGTACGTGAGGACGCGGAAATCGGTCAGCGTCGGGGGCTTCGGCCTGAGGAGGGCACGTGTGCCGAGCGCGCCGACGAGGATGCCCGCGAGGACGGCCGCCGGAATCGCCGGCCGAAATCGCGGGCCCGTTGCTCGTGCGCTCACCGCGCCCGTAGCGCCGCTGAGCGCGCCGGACGCGGATGCCAGCGTGGAAAGCGCATATGCGAGATCCCGCGCGGACTGGAAGCGTTCCTCCGGGCTCTTCTCGAGACAGTGGTGGACGAGACGCTCGAGCGCGGGGTCGACGACGCGGTTCGGGCCGGAGAGGCTGGGAGGCTCCTCGCGCAGGATCGCGGTCAGCGCCTCGGGGGGCGTGTCGCGCCTGAAGGCGCCCTTGCCCGAGATCATTTCGTGGAGGATCGCGCCAAAAGCAAAAAGGTCCGAACGGTTGTCGACGGGTAGACCCTTGACCTGCTCCGGCGACATGTAACCGACCGTTCCCATCACCGTTCCGGGATCGGTGCGCCGGGCCGCCGTGGGCGCGCTCGTCTCGTCGTCGGCGAGCTTCCGCTCCGCCTGGCGGGCGAGACCGAAGTCGAGGATCTTGACGCGCCCGTCCCTCGTGACGAAGACGTTCTCGGGCTTGAGATCCCGATGGACGATCCCTTTGTCGTGGGCGGCGGCGAGACCCTGCGCCATCTGCTGCGCGTAGTCGACGGCCTTGCGCGGCGCGATCGGTCCCCCGGCCAGCTTCGCTCGGAGCGTCTCGCCCTCGAGCAGCTCCATCACGAGGATGTGGCGGGACGAAGAAGAGGAAGAGGGGATTTCTTCGAAGGAATGGATGGCGGCGATTCCGGGATGATTGAGCGCTGCGAGCAGCCGCGCTTCCCTCTCGAATCGCGTTCTCTTCTCTTCACCTTCAAAGAGCTCTTCCGGCAGGACCTTTACCGCGACGTCCCTCGAGAGCCGCGTGTCCCTCGCCCGGTAGACCTCCCCCATCCCTCCCGCTCCGATGGGGGCGAGGATCTCGTAGGAGCCGAGCTTCGTGCCTGCGGACAGAGTCATCTCTTCTCGCCCGCCAGCCGCGTCAACTCTCCGAACCACCCGGTGACGAGATGGAGCTCCCGGATGATGCCCGACGTGGCGGGGCGGAGAATGGCCACGAAGCCCTCGCGGCCAGCCGCGACGTCGTACCCGCGCACGTCCGGATTCCGGAATAGCGGCTCGGGCCTCGTCGTCGCGAGTTCCTGCCCCGGCACGACGCGAGCGACGAAGAAGTCGGCATCCTTGCGGAAGAAGATCTCGCGCCCGTCGCGCGACCAACGGGGGCTTCCGCCGCCGCCGGTCGAGACCTGGCTCTTCCGCCCGGCCTGCGGAAATGCCTGCACGTAAACCTCGGCGCCGCCCGTGTCCTTCAGGGAGTACGCGAGCCAGCGGCCGTCGGGCGACAGCGTTGCGTCGTGCACCCAACCGGGGAGGATGCGAACGGGGGAAGAAGCCTTCGGCTCGAGGGACAGGCTCCAAAGGCCTCGCTCGTCGGGACCGCCGAACGACATGAAGAGCAGGGCGCGGCCGTCGGGCGACACGCACAGCGGGTGGGCCTCGACGGCGCTGGTCTTCAACGCCTCCGGCTCCCCGACCCCATCCGTCCGCAAGCGGAAGATGGACTGCCCGACCTGACCTTCGAGGCTGGCCGAGAAGATGAGGCTATCGCCGTTCGGCGTCCAGACCAGGAAGTCCGCTCCGGAGACCTTTCCGGTCGGCAGGCGGCTTCGCGAACCGCGTTCGAGGTCGTAGATCCAGAGAGAGCCGTCCCACGTCGCGACGGCGAGCCTGCGTCCGTCCGGCGACGGGCGCGCGATCCGGCCAAACGCGTCCCCTTCGAACGGAAGAGGCTCGACCTCGCCCCGTCTCCCGAGCCGGACGAGTTGCTGCAGCTCGCGCCCGCTGCCGCGCAGGTACCCCGAGGCGTAGACGAGCACGCCGTTTTCGGACACGGCAAGGGCCCCCGCGGAGTTGCCCGATAGCGTGATGTCTTTCAGGACCGCCACCGGCGCGCCTTTAATCCGGCGCGTGGATGGGTCGAATCCGGCCGCGAGAAGGGTCCCGTCGTGCTGCAGGAAGAGAAGGTGGCCGGTGGAAACGAAGCGACTGAAAACCGACTCGACCCCCAGATCGGCAAGGTCCCGGGTCTCCAGGTCGAGCACGGCGGCATGTCCCCAGAAGGAAGCGTCACCGTCTTTCACGAGGACGGCTTTTCCGCCGGGCAGCAGCTGTGGCCAGGCCAGGTCGCGGGGCGCATCTTTCGATGCCGTCCGAACCTTATCGGCTGCAAGGACGGGGCTGCCGCCTTCGGCCGACACTTTCCACAACGGGACCGGCTGTTCGCCGACAAAGAGGATAGAGCCGTCGTTCGCCCAGTCCGCGCCCATGTAGTCGGGGATGGGACATATCTCCTGAGTGAGGCCCGTCGAGAGGGAGAATTTCCGGAGCTGACCGGTCGCTCCCGATTTCGTGCTCCCCGCCGCGGCGGGCGAGACGTCCACGGCGAAGAGAACCCACTGTCCGTCCGGAGAAAAGACCGATCCCTCCGCCGACTCGCTGCGGGGCACGAGTTGCGCCTCTCCGCGATCGAGGTGGTGGACGTAGAGCTGCTGCGGGCCGGAATCCGTCTCGGCGACGAAGGCGAGCTTTCGCCCGTCGCGCGACAGAGCAATCACGGGTGACGCCCATCCGGAAAGGCGGGTTCCCGCCGGGAGCGGAACGATCGAATGGACCGGCGTGGCGCTCGCGGCCTGCGGGGCGCGGGCGCGCAGCGCGAGCGCCCCCGCGGCGGCCGCGCACGCGGCCGCAAGCACCCAGGGGAGAATGAGCGAGAGGAGACTCTTGCTCCCTCGCTCGCGGGTCGCGGAAACGCTACGACCTACAGCGACGCCAGGACCGGCTGCATTCTCTTCGAAGGGTGATTGGCCGGACGCGCTCCGCGGCCGGGCCTCGGCCTCTTCGAGGTCCAGCCTCGCGTCTGCGATGTCGTGGAGGCGTTGCTTCGCCTCCCGCCTCAGACACCTTCCAAGCAAATCTCTTATCTTCGTCGGCGTCTGCTCCGGCAGGGCCGCCCATTCCGGCTCCTTCGTGAGGACGGCGGCGAGGACGTCCGTGACGGTCTCGCCCTCGAACGCTCTCTTCCCGGTCAGCATCTCGAAGAGCACGCAGCCGAAAGCCCACACGTCCGTCCGCTTGTCGACGGGTTTGCCCCGAGCCTGCTCGGGCGACATGTACGCCGCCGTCCCGAGGATGACGCCCGCCGCCGTCGCACGCGCCGTCAGCGTCGGCGAATGCGTGACCGAGGGAGCGGAGCCGGGGCCCGAGGCCGCGTCGAACATCTTCCCGAGGCCGAAATCCAGCACCTTCACCCGGCCGTCGGGCGTGACCTTGACGTTCGCCGGCTCGAGGTCCCTGTGGACGATCCCCTTCTCGTGCGCGGCCTCGAGGGCTTCGGCGATCTGGCGGGAGAAAGAAAGAGATTCTTCGAGTGGAAGAGGGCCCGAGGCGATTTTCTGGTCGAGCCCCTCCCCTTCGACGAGTTCCATGACGAGAAGATGCCGACCGGAGACTTCTTCGAATGAGTAGACTGCCGCGATTCCGGGATGATTGAGCGCTGCGAGGAGCCGCGCTTCCCTCTCGAAGCGCGTTCTCCTCTCTTCACCTTCAAAGAATTCTTCCGGCAATACCTTGACCGCGACCTCTCTCGCGAGGCGCGGGTCTCTCGCCCGGTAGACCTCCCCCATCCCGCCCGCGCCGAGAAGTGCGACGATCTCGTATACGCCGAGCTTCGTGCCGGACGCCAGCGTCATGGGAACGTCGCGACCCAGATGTCGCCCTCGCTCACGTCACGAAGAAAGTAGAGCGCCCTTCCGTCGCGGGAGATGCAGAAGCGCGTGATCGGGGAGTCCGCCCTCGCGGCGACGAGCACGCGCGAGGCGCGGGTCGCGAGGTCGAGCACGTGGATCTCGCCGCGTTCCACGTAACCGACGTGTCGCCCGTCGGGGAAGAAACGCGCCTGCTCGGCATGAGGTGCGAGGAGCTCGCATCGGCCCCCGGGCATTGCGCAGAGGAGGACTCCGGAACTGGCCACGGCCCCCCTCTTTAGGACGAGCAGCTGGCGCCCGTCGGGAGACCAGTCCCACGCCCACTTCCCTTCGATCTCGAGAGGCGGCGCCGGCGCCGCGGCCGACCCCGCCGCAGCAGGCGCAAACGGGACAACGACGACGTGGCTCGTCGACGGCCTTCCGAGCGCGATGAGCATGCCGTCCGGCGACGGCACGGGCGCCGCCCAGCTCGCCTCGGGCAGGCCGGCGACGCGGGTCATGTCGCTCCCGTCGGGCTTGATCGTCCAGACGCCGTACGCGCCGCTGCGGTTCGAGTAGAAGAAGATCCGCTGCCCGTCCGGCGACCAGCGCGCCCAGCGGTTCCGGAAAGAGTCCCGCGTGAGCTGGCGGAAGTTCGTGCCGTCCGCGGCGAGGACGCAGAGATTCTCGGTGGCGCCCTGCGTCCGCGTCGCGAGGGTCGATCCGTCGGGTGAAAGCTCGAGGTCCAGGAACATCGCCGAGCCGCGCCGGAGGACGGCCGGAGGACCCGCGGGGGCGAGCGTCGCCGGATCGAGCGTCACCTTCTCGATCGCCATGAGCTCCGCCGGCGCCGTGAACGCGATGCGGGCCCGGGACCGGGCGCCCCGGAAGGAACCGGGAAAGATCCCGGCCCACGTCGTCGGAAGGGTCACCGGCTCGGGCTCGCCGCGGGTCAGCCCGGTCCTCTCGTCGATCGGAACTCGCCAGAGGTTGAAGCTCCCTCCTCGGTCGCTGCCGAAGTAGAGCGTCTTACCGTCGGGCGACCAGAACGGACTGACGTCGACCGCGGCGTCGTTCGTCACGGCGCCGGCGGTCTCACCCTCCTTGAGGCCCGCGAGCGGGATCGTGTAGACGTCGCGCTGGGCCGTGTCGCCCCTGAGACCCCAGAACGCGACGCGGAGACCGTGCGGCGAGACCGCGGGCTCGACCCCGTCCGTCGCGAGCAGCTGCCTCTTTTCGCCCGAGGCCACGTTCGCCGCCCAGAGCCTGCTCCGGCTGCGCAGGAGCGGCGAGGTGATCTCTTCGTCCGCGTAGACGATCTCCTTCCCGTCCGGAGTCCAGTCCGGCGAGAAGCCGCCCGCCGTCACGCGCCTCACCGATTCGCCGGCCGGTCCCATGACGTAGAGACCTCCGCCGTCGCGGTCGGAATGGAAGGCGATGAGGGAGCCGTCGGGCGAGAACGCCGGGTCCATCTCGTCGACGGTCGAGTCCGCCGTGAGGTTGATCGCTTTGTCGCTCCCGACGCGCTGGATCCAGATGTCCCTGTTTCCCGAGGCGGTGCTGACGAAGGCGACGGTCTCGCCGTCGGGCGACAGGGCGGGCTTCGTCTCCCCGCCCGGCTGCGACGTCAGGCGCTGGAAGGTCGGGTGGGACGACGCACCTCTGCCCCGCACGCGGGTCGCGAGAATCCATGCGGCCCCGGCGGCGAGAAGCGCGACGAGTGCGGCCGCGAGGGGGACGCGCGCCCGCCTCCAGAGCGATGGGCGCTCCGCGGGCGCCGCCATCCCGAGCGAGCCGGACAGCGACTCGCCCGAGAGCGTCTCGAGGTCGAACACGAGATCCCGCGCCGTCTGAAAACGGAGCGCCGCGTCCTTCTCGAGACAGTGGCGCACGAGCCGGTCGAGGCCCGGCGGGACGAGCTGGTTCGTGAGGACGAGATCGGGCGGCTCTTCCTTGAGAATCGCCGAGAGCGTGTCGATCCCCGAGTCCCTGTGGAACGCTCTCTTTCCCGAGAGCATCTCGTAGAGGATCGCCCCGAGGCTGAAGATGTCCGAACGCGCGTCCGCCGGCTGGCCGCGCACCTGCTCGGGCGACATGTACCCGACGGTCCCGAGGATGCGGCCGGGCTCGGTCTGCCCGCTGTTGGAGATGCCCGCGGGGCCGGAATCGTCGGATTCGGCCAGCGAGAGCTTCGCCAGCCCGAAGTCGAGGATCTTGACGTGGCCGCTCCGCGTCACGAAGAGGTTCTCGGGCTTGAGGTCCCGATGGACGATCCCCTTCTCGTGCGCGGCCACGAGGCCCTTCCCGACCTGCATCGCGACGTCGAGCGCCTTCCGGATGGGGAGGCTCCCCGGCTGGAGCGCCTTGCGCAGCGTCTGCCCTTCGAGAAGCTCGGTGACCGCGTAGGCCGTCTCGCCTTCGAGGCCCACGTCGTAGAGGGCGAGGATGTTCGGATGCGAGAGAGCGGCCACGGCCTTCGACTCGCGCTCGAAGCGCTCGCGTGCGGACGCGTTCGTCGCGACGCGCGCGGAGAGCACCTTGAGCGCGACCTCGCGGCCCAGCCGCGTGTCCTTCGCCCGGAAGACCTCGCCCATTCCGCCTTCGCCGAGGGGCGAGAGGATCTCGTACGGGCCGAGCTTCGTGCCGGCGGCGATCACTTCAGCCCCTCCGCGAGGTAGAGGTCGGAGAGAACCCGCGAATAGATGAAGAGGATCGTCTTGCCGTCGTCGGAGAGAGCCGCCGGCTGCAGCAGCGTGATGCCGGCCGGATCGCCGGGCGTGAGCTCCTTCCACGTCTCCTGGCGGCCGGTGGCGAGGTCCAGCCGGAGGACGCGCGCGGGAAACGCCCTCGAGCCGTCACGCAGGAACAGGTGGCGGCCGTCGGCGGTGAGCTGCAGCGGGACGTCGCCGGCCCTGAGACCCGGGATCGGGCGGGCGGCGCCGCCTTCCAGGCCGGCCATGGAATAGCTTCCGTCCGGCGCGCGGATCACGAGCGTCGTGCCGTCCCTGGAGACGAGGATCCCCTCGATCCCCTCCGCGGTGACGGGCTTCGCCGCCCCTCCCGCGAGATCCTGGACGAAGACGCGCGGCGGCCGCGCGGGTTCGTTGCCGTTGAAGAGGATCCGCTTTCCGTCGGGAAGGAACGCCCCGAAGAACCCGGTCGCATGCTCGATCTGGTCCTTCGGGAACGGCCTCGGCTCTCCGGCTCCCGTCGGGAGGAGCACGATCTGCGAGGGCGTCGAGCCGACGAGCGCCGTGAGCACCCATTTCCCGTCCGGAGACATCGCCAGAGGGGCTCCTTCGCCCAGCCGCACGGGCGCCGATCCGTCCGCCTTGCGCTGGTACACGGAGTAACCCGCACCGCCCGCCGACCCCTGCTCCGAGAAGACCACCGACTTCGCGTCGGCCGACAGGATGGGCGAGAAGGACCATTCCGGACCCGAGAGGTCGCGCTCCTTCGCCTCGCCGGGGAGGAGGCCCAGGAACCCGAGGCGCGCATTGCTCTCGATGAAGAGAACGCGCCCGTCCCGGGAGACGCCCTGAAGCGTCATCCCGGAAGGCGTGGCCGTGATCGGGCGCAGGCGTCCCGACGGGGTGACGGCGTAGAGAGCGCGCGAGTTGCCGGCCCGCGCCGCCGTGAACCAGATCTCCTCGCCGGAGGGCGACCACGAGACGCCCTGCATGCTTTCCCACCCCGTCGCGAGAGTCTTCTTCCTGCCCGAGCGATCCACGATCGCGACGGAGCCGCGGTCGTCCCCGAAGAGGGGGTGGTCGAGGAACGCCACCGCGTCTCCTTTCGGGGAGATCCGCGGGAAGCTGATCCAGCCGGTCGTCTCGTAGAGGACCTTGCCGGGCGGGAATTCCAGCCGGTAGCGCCACTGCGGCGCGCGCACGACGGCAAAGGAACCGCCGTCCGCCGACCAGTCGGCGTCGCCCACGTCCTCGAGAAGCTCCCGGGGCGCACTTCCCGAGAGGGGCGTCTGGGAAAGCGTGCCGACCCGCGCGTAGCCCGCCGAGAACTTGAGGAGGTCCAGCACGAGCATCTCGCCTTTGCTGGAAATCGAATCGACGCGGCCCGTCGGAAGCGCGAGACGGAGCGACTCGGGGCTTTCGGCACGCACGGAGTAGAGCTGCGGCTTCGGCGCGCCTTCCCATGACGCCGCGTAGACGATCATCTGCCCGTCGGGAGCGAACCGGGCGGATTCGATGGGCCCGCGGCCGTACGTGAGCCTCTTGAAGACGGGAGGCGCGGCCGGCGCCCTGTTCCAGATCGCCCGGCCGCCGAGGAGCCCGGCCGCGAGCGCGGCCACGACGAGACCGGCGAGCGGGAGCCTTCCGATGCGCGGGGCGAGCCGGCTGCCGGCCGCCCCCGTCGAGGCGGCGCTCGCTCCCGACAAGCCGGACACGGCCTCCAGGTCGAAGGCGAGGTCGTGCGCCGAGTGAAAACGCTGCTCCGGGTTCTTCTCGATGCAGTGACGCACGATCCGTTCGAGACCGGGCGCGATGCTCTGGTTCGTGGCGGAGAGCTCCGGCGGGTCTTCTCTCAGGATCGAAGAGATCGTCTCGGCCGCCGAGTCGCCGTGAAACGCTCTCTTGCCCGAGAGCGTCTCGTACAGGATCGCCCCGAACGAGAAGATGTCCGACCGCGCGTCCGCCGGCTTGCCCTTCACCTGCTCGGGCGACATGTATCCCAGCGTCCCCATGACGACGCCAGGCTCCGTTCCCGCCGATGCCGTCGGCAGGTCCGTCGCCTTGTGGCCGTCTTCCGGTTGGTTGAGCTTGGCCAGGCCGAAGTCCAGGATCTTGATCCGGCCGTCCTTCGTGACGAACAGGTTCTCGGGCTTGAGGTCCCGATGGACGATCCCCTTCTCGTGCGCCGCCGCCAGCCCGTGTGCGACCTGCAGCGCGTAGTCGAGGGCCTTTCGCTGCGGAAGCTTCCCCGCCGCGAGCGCCCCCCGGAGCGTTTCGCCTTCGAGCAGCTCCATGACGAGGATGTGGCGCGACGCGGAAGCAGGAGTACCGGGGATTTCTTCAAATGAGTAGATGGCGGCGATTCCAGGATGGTTGAGCGCTGCGAGGAGCTTCGCCTCCCGTTCGAACCGCTGCCGCCTCTCTTCACCTTCGAAGAGTTCTTCCGGCAGCACCTTGATCGCGACCTCTCTCGCCAGCCTCAGGTCTTTCGCCCGATAGACCTCGCCCATCCCGCCCGCGCCGATCTTGACGAGGACCTCGTACGCACCGAGCTTCGTGCCCGCGGCGAGCGTCATCGGCGCGATTCCTCGCGCTTCTCGAGGAGCCGCGTCCAGTGGACGAGAAGGCTCAGGGGCGGCGAGCCCTGCTCGTCCGGGACGGTGTTGACGAGGAATCTCTGGCCGTCCCCGGTGGCGTCGTAGGCCGAACCGTTGAGGCTCGGATGGATCGCGAACAGCAGCGCGGGCGGCCCGGCGTGGAACCCGGAGGTCGTGTCGATCGGGACCGCCATGAGCTTGTTCTCCGGGGTGAGGAACGTGAGCTCCTTGCCGTCGCGGCGCCAGTGGGGCTGGCCGCCGCCTGCCGTCGAGATCTGCCAGCGGCCGCCGGGCCCCGGGAACGGCCGGACGTAGACCTCGAACCGCCCGGACTCGTCCGAGTCGTAGGCGAGCCATCGCCCGTCGGGAGAGAACCGGCTGTCTCCCTGGTAGTTCGCCTCCGTCGCGAACGGGCGCACCTTCTTCTCGCCCGCGGTCTCGACGATCCAGAGCTGATTGTTCCTCTTTCCCTGCGCCTGGACATTGTTGATCGAGAGAGACCGCCCGTCCGGAGACCAGTCCTCGGGTATCCGGTTGTCGGGCGATTCGAGCAGGATCTCCTCGGCGCTCCCGTCGAGGGACTTCGTCCAGAGGTCCTGCCTCGTCCCTTTCGCCTTACGGTCGGACCCGAAGAGAAGCCGGTCGCCCGCGGGAGCCCAGACCGCCGCGAAGTTGTTCCCGGCGCCGAACACGAACTTCGTGCCGGCTCCGCCGGCGACGTCGAAGAGCCAGATGTCGGACGTGTTCCTGCCGAGATCGAGCACGCCGACCGCGATCTTCCGGCCGTCGGGCGAGAGGCGCGGGGCGGCCCAGAGACCGGGCTCGCCGACCGTTCCGGCCGGCCGGCCGTTCCGGTCGAACCAGGCGAGCTGCGACGGAATGGCGAAGGCCGGGGTCGAAAGGAGGAGGTCCTCCGAGGCCGCGTACTGGACGTAGCCGTACCAGTTCGAGACGTTCAGGCGCTGCGCGACCGGGACGGGGTCTCCCTGGAACTCGAGCCGCCCCGGATTCATCTTCACCGCGAGCAGCGCCCCTTCGCTGGGATAGAAAAGGTGTCCCGCGACGTACGTCGGATTCGAGGCGATCCCGGCGACCACGGCTTTGTCCGTCTTCCCGTCGAGCGAACCCGCGCGAATCGAGTTCGCGGGATCGCCCGCATTCCCCGACAGGTTGGCGGCCATGTAGAGGAAGTGCCTCCCGTCCGGAAGGAACACGGGGTAGCGATGCGCGGTGACGTGCAGGGACGCGTCGAGCTTCGTGACCGGCTCGGGCTTCCCTCCCGACGCGGGGACGCGGAAGAGAGGCGACGTCGGCGTCGGAGCGAAGACGATCATGCCGTCACGGTTCCAGGTGCCGCCGACGCCCCGTGCCGCGTCGCAGACGGTGAGGGCGGGCCCGCCGGTCGGGTCGATCTTCTTCAGGGATCCCTGGGTGAAGTAACCGATGAACCGGCTGTCGGGCGACCAGAAGGGAAAGCTGGCTTCCTCGGCGCCTGCAACCGGGCGCGCCGTGGGGGACCCGAATGTCCGGATCCAGAGGCCAGGCTGAGAGCCCGCCTTCCCCGCGGTGAACGCCAGCGTCTTCCCGTCGGGAGAGATCGCGATCGACTCGACGTACGTTTTCTCGGGAAGCGGGATCGCGGCGAAGATCGGCGAGGAGACGCGCGGCGCGCGGCGGAGGTACCCGACCGCAAAGACGAGCGCGGCGCCCGCGGCCGTGGCTGCGAGCGTCCACGCGAGCTTCTCGCGATTCTTTCGCCGGGCGGCGACGGGCGCGGGAAGTCCGGCCTGCGAGCCGCCCTCGCCGACCCACTGGAGCTGGAGCTTCACGTCGTGCGCCGTCTGGAGGCGGTCCTCCGGGTCCTTCGAGAGGCACGTCGCGATCAGGCGGTCGAGGGCCGGCGGCGTCATTGGCGCGATCGACGAGACCGGCGGCGGGCTGTCCTTCAGGATCGAGCCGATGAGGCTCGCCTGGCTCTTCCCGTCGAACGCCTTCTTCCCGGTCGCCATCTCGTAGAGGACGGCGCCGAAGGAGAAGATGTCGCTGCGCGCGTCGGCCTCGCCGCCCTCGAGCTGCTCGGGCGCCATGTACTGAAACGTCCCGAGGATCGTCCCCTTCTGCGTGAGGTGCTGCGGCGACGCCATCGTGGGCATCGACGTGAGGCCCGAGGGTTGCGCCTGCGGGGCCAGCGTCTTGGCGAGGCCGAAGTCGAGCAGCTTCACACCGCCCTTCGTGAGCATGACGTTGCCCGGCTTGAGGTCGCGGTGGACGATTCCCTGCCGGTGCGCCCCCTCGAGGGCTTCCGCGATCTGGACTCCGGCGGAGATGACTTGCGGAAGCGGCAGCGCGCCCTTGAGAAGACGGCTCGCGAGCGTCTCGCCCTCGATCAGCTCCATCGTCAGGACGCTTCGAGGCGAAGAGGGCGGGGACGAAGAGCCGGGGACTTCTTCGAACGAGTAGAGCGTGGCGATCCCTGGATGATTCAGGCTCGCGAGCAGCTTCGCCTCGCGCTCGAAGCGCGATCTGTTCTCTTCACCTTCCAGGAAATCTTCCGGCAGGACCTTCAGTGCGACCACACGGTCGACGCGCGAGTCCTTCGCCCGGTAGACCTCGCCCATCCCGCCCGCGCCGAGCGGACCGAGGATCTCGTAGGCGCCGAGCTTCGTGCCGGCGGCGAGCGTCACGTCACTTCCCCATCTCCGCATTCCAGTTCAGGACGACGGTCGTCGGCGTCATCGCCTCCCGCCCGAGCGGGGCGACGACGAGGAACCGCTTCCCGTCTCGCGTGGGGACGTAGTGCTCCCGGGCGACACCCGTGTCGAACCGCCCCTGGAAAAGCGGCTGCGGCGTGCCGGCCGTGACGGTCGCTCCCGCCGTGATCTCCACCGCCATCAACTTCTGGTCGGGCGCCCGGTAATAGAGCTCCCTGCCGTCGCCGCGCCAGTGCGGCTCGATGCCGCCCGCCGTCGAGATCTGCCACTTGCCGCCGGGGCCCGGGAAGCTCTGGACGTAGATCTCGGCGCGTCCGGACTCGTTCGACTGGTACGCGAGAAAGCGCCCGTCGGGCGAAAAGACGGGCCGCATCTCCACGAACGTCGTTTTCACGAACGGGACCGGCTTTGCTTCGCCGAACGTCGGCAGGATCCAGATGTCCCAGTTCGTGTCCTTGCCCTGGCTCGAGTAGGCGATGTACTTCCCGTCCCGGGACCAGTCGCACGCGATCTTGAAGTCGTCGGACTTCAGGAGGGGCTTCTCTTCTCCCAGCCCTTCGGACGCCTTGACGAAGAGGTCGTTGCCGACCGTGTAGACGATCTGCGTGCCGTCCGGCGACCATAAGGGTAAGCGCGCGTCGTCCGTGTCGAACGTGAACCGGGAGCTGACGCCGCGCCTGAGGTCCCGGACCCAGACGTCGGTCTTCCCGCGGCGCGGATCCGCGAGGTTGTAAGCGAGCCGCCCGCCGTCCGGCGAGAACGCAGGGTTGCGGCTGTCCCCCGGGTCCCCCACGGCCTCTCCTTCCTTGCCCGACCGGTCCACCCACACGAACCGGTTGCCGCTCTCCCCGGTCCGGTAGACGAGCGTTCCATTCCGCGAGACCGAGAACCGCGCGAGACCGACGTTGTCCGTCCCGATCTGCTCGGCGAGCGGCGTAGGCTCTCCCGTCGTCTTCAGCGTCTTCGCGTCGAACGGCTGCGCGACGAGCGTCTTGTCCCGCACGAAGAGGAGGTACCCCGGCAGCGCGTACGAGACGAGCGTCTGTGCGGACGCGAGGGTCTTCGAGTCCGGCGAATCGAGAGACCCGATCCGATACATGCTGTCCTCCGGCTTGTCGCCGGTCGTCATGTAGAGGAAGTGCTTCCCGTCCGGGAGGAACTCGGGCCAGGCGATGGTTCTCTCCTTCCGCGATGCGTCCTGCTTCACGAAATCGACGGCCGTTCCCCCGGAAGCCGGCACGCGCCGGATCGCCTGCGGGCCCGTGCCGTCGAACAGGATGACGCCGCTCGTGCTCCACGTCCCGTCGGAGCCCCCCGGGGCGTCGCAGATCTTCTGGGGCGGGCCGCCCGTCACGTCGATCTTCTGGAGCTTGCCTGCCGAGACGAAGCCGATGAATCGGCTGTCGGGCGACCAGAACGGCCGCCCCGTCCCGTCGGTGCCCTCGAGCGCGCGCGCCTTGAGGGCGTCGAGCGCGCGGATCCAGATCCGGGTCTTCCCGGACGAGTCCGTTGCGTTGAACGCGAGGATGCGACCGTCCGGCGAGATCCGCGGCGCGTCGATCGTCGTGATCTCGGGAGGCGTCGGGATTTCGAACCGCACCAACCGCGGGGGCGCGGGCGCGCGGCGCACGAACCCGAACGCGAAGCCGGCAGCCGCCACCGCCGCGGCCGCCGCGAGGCTCCACGCGAGTTTCTCGCGGCTCTTCCGGCGGTGGGCGACCGGGGCGGGAAGCCCGGCCTGCGAGCCACCCTCGCCGACCCACTGGAGCTGGAGCTTCACGTCGTGCGCCGTCTGGATCCGGTCCTCGGGGTCCTTCGCGAGACACGTCCCGATGACGCGGTCGAGGGCCGGCGGCGTCATCGGCGAGATCGACGAGGCGGGCGGCGGGCTGTCCTTCAGGATCGAGCCGATCAGGCTCGCCTGGCTCTTGCCGCCGAACGCCTTCCTTCCCGTCGCCATCTCGTAAAGGACCGCCCCGAACGCGAAGATGTCGCTCCGCGCGTCGGCCTCTCCCCCTTCGAGCTGCTCGGGCGCCATGTACTGGAACGTCCCGAGGATCGTCCCCTGCTGCGTGAGGTGCTGGGGCGAGGCCATCGTCGGAAGCGACGTCGCGCCGGACGTGTGCCCCGCGGGCGCAAGGACCTTCGCGAGGCCGAAGTCGAGGAGCTTGGCGCCGCCCTTCGTGAGCATGACGTTTCCGGGCTTGAGGTCGCGGTGGACGATCCCCTGCCGGTGCGCCTTGTCGAGCGCGTCGGCGATCTGCATCCCGATCGGGAGGAGCTGGTCGAGAGCGATCGGGCCCTTTGCGAGGCGCGCGGCGAGCGTCTCGCCCTCGATGAGCTCCATGACGAGGATGTGCCGCGAAGAGGAAGGAGAGGGACCGGGGACTTCTTCGAATGAATAGACCGCCGCAATGTTCGGATGGTTCAGCCCCGCGAGCAGCTTCGCTTCTCGCTCGAAGCGCGCCCTGTTCTCTTCACCCTCCAGGAAATCTTCGGGCAGCACCTTCACCGCGACGTCGCGTCCGAGGCGAGGGTCCCGTGCCCGATAGACTTCGCCCATGCCTCCCGCGCCGAGCGGAGACAGGACTTCGTAGGGGCCGAGGCGCGTTCCTGCCGTGAGCGTCACCGCCGGTGCCGCCCTTCGTAGTTCGCGCACAGGTAGTGGATCCCGACCATCATGACTTCCTCCCACGCCTTCTCCACTTCCGGGAAACACTCAGGGTCGCACTCGAGCACGGTCTCGAGCAGGCTGTCCAGCCAGAGGTCGTACAGGTGGGCGCCGATCGCCATCTGCCCGGCCCCGTGATGGACGGCGACGTCCTGGAGATACGGGTCCGGCCCCTGCTTCGCGTCGCGCGCGGCCAGCAGCAGGTGGTGGAACGAGATGCGGAGCAGCTCCTTCTGCCGTGTGAAATCCGTCTTCGCGAACTTCTCGGCCACCTCGGGCGACGAGGCCAGGAACTTCCCGTAGAACACGTCGAGGAAGTCCGGCCGCGCCTCGCAGCGCTTCAGGCTGGCCTCGAAGACGGCGAGCGTGATCGGGCTCATTTCTTCCCCTCCAGCTCCGCGGTCCAGTTCACGACGAGCGTGAGCGCCTGCGCTTCGCGCTGCTTCCCCTGCCGGACGACCATGAATCGTTTCGCATCCGCGGCCGAATCGAAGCGGGCCGCGATGCCCGCGAGGGGCTGCGGCGCCACGAACAGCTCCGCCACGCGTCCGAAGTCCGGCGTGTCGCCCCGGAACGCGACCGGAACCGAGAGCACTTTGTTGCTCTGGAATTCCTGGTAGACGATCTCGCGGCCCCCCTGCCGCCACGCGGGATGTCCACCGCCCTGCACGGACACCTGCCACTTCCGGCCCGGGCCGGGAAACGGCGTGACGTAGACCTCCGTCTTGCCCGATTCGTTGGAGTGGTACGCGACCCACTTACCGTCCGGTGAGAAGACGGCGGCCGCCTCCGAGAACGTCGTCTTGAGGAAGACATACGGCTTGCGGTCGCCCGTGAGCGGCAGGATCCAGATGTCGAAGTTCGTGTCCTGGCCGAGCTCGGCGTAGGCGAGGAGCTTGCCGTCCGGAGAGAACCCGGTCGGCACCTTGACGGTCTCCGAGGCGTACAGGAGCTCCTCCGTCGCGGTTCCCTCGACCTGCTTGCGATAGATCCCCTGCTGCGCGCCGCGGGCCGCGACGTACGTGATCGACCGCCCGTCCGGCGCCCAGCGCGGCGCGAGCTCCTCGCCCGGCTCGAACGTGAAGCGCGTCCGGAGGTTCCGCGCGACGTCGCAGATCCAGATGTCGTGCGTTCCGAACTTGAAGTCGAGGACCGACACGGCCACGCTGCGCCCGTCGGGCGAGATGACGGCCTCGTCGTAAGGCGCGTGCTCCAACAGCGTGCCGGTGGTCTTCCCGGCCCGGTCGACCCACTCGAGGTCGGCGCCGAGGACGATCGAGTCCCCGACGTGCGCGACGAGGACGCCGGTCTGCGAGGCCGAGAACGTGCCCTTCGCGGCGCCGCGGACGATGCTGACGCTCTCGGCCACGGGGTGCGGCTCGCCTTCCAGCCTCCGGCGAGACGGGTCGAACCGCTGCGCCATGAGCGCGGCGTCGCGCATGAAGAGGAGGTAGCCCGACGCGTACTCGGCCGCCGCGGGCGAGCGGAGGATGGGCTTCGGCTCGCCGCCGTCGACGGACCCGACGAGCACCTGATTCCCCTCGACGGGCGAGGCACCCCCCAAACGCGCGAGGAACAGGAAATGAGTGCCGTCGGGCAGGAAGGACGGAAGGCGGTGCGAGTTGTCCCCCCGCTTGGCGTCCAGCTTCGTGACCTGCCGCGTCTCGCCGCCATTCTCGGAGACCGCCCAGAGCGGGCCGCCCGACGACGGCGCGAACACGATCACGCCCTTCGGGCTCCAGGCGCCGCCCTTCGGGAAGTCCGTCGTCGGACACAGGACCGTCGGGGGGCCGCCCGAGGCCTCGATCTTCTTCAGCTTCTGGTCCGCGCCGAAGGCGATGAACCGGCTGTCCGGCGACCAGAACGGGTACTGGGCTCCCTCGGTCCCCGCAAGCGGCTGGGCAGTCGTCGCGTCGAGGGCGCGGATGTAGAGGCGCACCTTCGCGTCCGCGCCGCGCGCCGCAAAGGCGAGTTTCTTCCCGTCGGGCGAGAGCGCCGGCGGGCCCGGCTGCGTCGTGTCGACGGAAAAGACCGTCCCTTCGGGTGCGGGGATCGAGGCGCGATAGACGCGTACTTCCGGCGCGCGAGAGCGCAGGGCGAGCGCCCCCGCCGCGGCCGCGAGAGCGGCCGTAAGGCCCCAGGAGGCATAGAGCGAAGTCCTGCTTGCTCGCGCAGCGGTTACCGTCTCGAGGGGAACCCCGGCGCGCACGCCCGAGCTGCCGGCGATCGTCCGTTCGAGCGCGATGCGCGATTCGCCGATCGCCTGCAGGCGCTGCTTCGGGTCGCGCTCGAGGCACCGCTCGAGGAGCACCCGCACGGACGGCGGCGTCGACGGCGGCAGCTTCCCGAAGTCCACCGGCTCGCGCAGGACGGCGGCGAGCGTGTCGCTCACCGTCTCGCCGTGGAAAAGCCTCTTGCCCGTCAGCATCTCGAAGAGCACGACCCCGAACGCCCAGACGTCGGCCCGCTTGTCGACCGGCTTGCCCCGCGCCTGCTCGGGCGACATGTAGGCCGCCGTCCCGAGGATCACGCCGGCCGCCGTCGCGCGCGCGGTGAGCGTCGGCGAGTGCGAGATCTCCGGCGATGAACCGCCGTCGTTTTCGAAGGCCTTCGCGAGACCGAAGTCGAGGAGCTTGACCCGGCCTTCGTCCGAGACGACGACGTTCGCCGGCTTCAGGTCCCGGTGGACGATGCCCCTCTCGTGGGCCGCCTCCAGCGCCTCGGCGATCTGCCGGGCGAGAGAAAGGGATTCTTCGAGGGGAAGCGGCCCTGCCGCGAGCTTCCGGTCGAGGCTCTCGCCTTCGGCGAGCTCCATGACGAGGAGATGCCGCCCGGGGATTTCTTCGAATGAGTAGATGGCGGCGATTCCGGGATGATTGAGCGCGGCGAGCAGCCTCGCCTCGCGCTCGAAGCGCTGCTTCCTTTCTTCACCTTCAAAGAGATCTTCGGGCAGGACCTTGACCGCGACCTCTCGATTGAGGCGAGGGTCCTTCGCCCGGTAGACCTCGCCCATGCCCCCGGCCCCGAGCAGCGAAAGGACCTCGTACGGCCCGAGGCGGGTTCCGGAAGCGATCGTCACTTCTTACCCGTCCCCGCGACGCGCTTGAGCTCGTCGAAGAAGTTGAAGACGAAGACGACCTTGTCGTGCCGGACGTCGGCCTGGGAATCCGGCGGCTTCAGGATCGCGAAGCGCTTTCCGTCCGGGTGCAGGTCGAATGCGCGAAACGGGCCGGTGGGACTGTATCGCCCTCCGCTCAAGGGCCGCGGCTTCTCGGCGCGGAACGAAGCGGCATCCGCCGAGTACGGAACGGCCATCATCTTCCCGTCCTGTCCGAAGAAGAGCTCGCGGCCCGCCCGTGACCACGTCGGGAACCCGCCGCCCTCCGTCGAGATCTGCCACTTGCCTCCCGGGCCGGGGAAGGGGCGGACGTAGACCTCGTACCGACCCGACTCGTTCGACATGTAGGCGAGCCATTTTCCGTCCGGCGAGAACTCCGGAAAGACCTCGACGAACGGCGAGTTGAGGAAGACGGTGGGCTTCCCGGGCTTCCAGCCCGAGGCCTCGTCCCCCTCGATCGGGAGGATCACGATGTCCCAGTTCGTCTTGGGATCCTGCTCCATGAACGCGAGAAAGCGCCCGCTGGGATGGAAGGAACTGGAAATCTGCCGGACCTTGCTCTCGGTGAGCCGCTGGACGTCTCCGGTCCCGTCGGCCCGCTGCCAGTAGAGGTTCGTGACGGCCTTGTCGGCTCGCGCGGAGGCAAATGCGATGCGCTTGCCGTCCGGGGACCACGCCGCATGCGAGTCCTCGGCGGGGTCGAACGTGAAGCGGGACATCGTGTCCCGCGCCCATTCGTAGACCCAGATGTCGGTCTGCCCGCCGTCGGTCACGTCCATCGCGATCTTCTGGCCGTCGGGCGAGAAGCGGATGTCGTTCCAGGCGGAGGGCGTGGAGCGGAGCGGCGACGTCTTGCCCTCGCGGTCCATCCAGTGGATCGGCGCCGCCGCACCCACGCTTTTTCCGGGCAGATACACGAGCGTGCCGTCGTTCGAGAATGCGAAGTTCGAGCCGACGCTGTTGGGCGTCGACGCGATGCCCTCGACGACGGGCACCGGCGGTCCGGTCAGCTCGAGCCGCCCGAGATCGAACGGCGCCGCGAAGAGCGTCGACTCGTGGACGTAGACGACGTGCCCGCTCGGAAGATACCGGCCGTGATATCCGCCGCGCTGGAGGATCTTCCGCGGCCCCTTCGGCAGCGGCTGCACGACGATGTTCGCGTCCTCGAACCCCGAGGATGACGTCGCGTGTCCCGTGTAGAGCACGGCCTTCCCTCCCGGGAGGACCTGCGGCCAGCGCTGGGTGACCTCTCCCTCCTCGAGCCTCGTGAGCGGCTCGGGCTTTCCGCCCGCGGCTGGGACCTTCAGCAGGGCCAGGCCGGGCCCGGAATTCGGAAGGAACACGATCGTATCGTCTTCGGTCCAGAAGGCGCCACGGAGGTTCGGAGCGTCGCACAGAACGACGGCCGCGCCGCCGGTCACGGAAACCTTCTTGAGCTTCGCGTCCGCGGCGAAGCCGATCCACTGGCCGTCTGGCGAGAAGAAGGGCTCCCGCGCACCCTCGGTCCCCGCGAGCGGAGCGGCCGGAAGCTGGTCGAGCCGGCGCACCCAGACCTGCGCCGAGCCGCCGCCGGTCTTCTGGGCGACGAATGCGAGGACCGTCCCGTCCGGCGAGAGCACGGCACTGGGGCCGAGTTCCGTCACGAGAGAGGCGTCCGCCCCCAGCTCGCCGCTCAGGCGGACGGTGGCCGGCCGCGGCGCCTTCTTCCAGGGCATCCAGGCCGCGAGGACCACGAGCGCTCCGAGCGCAGCGCCGACCGCCCACGGAAACGCACGGCGCTCGGGGGACGGAGCCGCGACGCCGACGGCGGAGCCCGAATCCGTCGCGGCCTTCATGGCTCCCGAGCTCCCGGCGATGGTCCGCTCGAGGGCGATACGCGACTCGCCGATCGCCTGCAGCCGCTGCTTCGGGTCGCGCTCGAGACAGCGCTCGAGGAGCACCCGCACGGACGGCGGCGTCGAAGGCGGCAGCTTTCCGAAATCCACCGGGTCGCGTAGGACGGCCGCGAGGGTGTCGCTCACCGTCTCGCCCTGGAAGAGCCTCTTGCCCGTGAGCATCTCGAAGAGGACCACGCCGAACGCCCAGACGTCGGCCCTCTTGTCGACCGGCTTGCCCCGCGCCTGCTCGGGCGACATGTAGGCCGCCGTCCCGAGGATCACGCCGGCCGCCGTCGCGCGCGCCGTGAGCGTCGGCGAAAGCGAGATCTCCGGCGACGAGCCGCTCTCGTTCTCGAAGGCCTTCGCGAGGCCGAAGTCGAGGAGCTTGACCTTCCCCTCCGACGACACGACGACGTTCGCGGGCTTGAGGTCGCGGTGGACGATGCCCTTCTCGTGGGCCGCCTCGAGCGCCTCGGCGATCTGCCGGGCGAGAGAAAGAGATTCTTCGAGTGGAAGGGGACCCGAGAAGATCTTTTTGTCGAGCCCTTCTCCGGCGGCGAGCTCCATCGTCAGGAGGTGTCGACCAGAGATTTCTTCGAATGAATAGATCGCCGCGATGTTCGGATGGTTCAGCGTGGCCAGCAGCTTCGCTTCCCTCTCGAACCGCTGTTTTCTCTCTTCACCTTCAAAGAGATCTTCGGGCAGGACCTTCACCGCGACTTCCCGATTGAGGCGGGTGTCCTTCGCCCGGTAGACCTCGCCCATCCCCCCGGCCCCGAGGAGCGAGAGGACCTCGTACGGCCCAAGGCGGGTTCCAGAAGCGATCGTCATTTCTTTGACCGGATTCTAGCCGCGAAAGAGTCGCATATGCGCGGTTCGCGCCACGTGCGAGATGATGCGCGGCAACTTCTTTCGAGGAGGCCGCTCATGACCGTTCCAATGTCTCGCCGGGCGTTCGCCGGAACCCTCGGCGCCGCCGCCGGCGTTGCGTTTCTCGACACCCCGCTCTTGGGCCGCGTCGCCGAAGCCGCAACGAAACGTCCGCGCCCGGCCGACTCCGTCATCCTGAGCTCGAACGAGAACCCGTACGGGCCGTCGCCGAAGGCGCTCGAGGCGGCCGCGAAAGCCGCCACGAACCGCTACCCCGACGCGCTCGAGAACGCGGCCGTCGAGGCGATCGCGAAGCACCACGGCGTCGCCGCCGAGCAGGTCCTCCTCGGCTGCGGCTCCTCCGAGATCCTCCAGATGGCCGACGAGGCGTTCAGCGGCCCGGGGAAGAAGGTCGTCGCCGCCGAGCCGACGTTCGAAGCCGTGCTCGCGTACGCGAAGGTCGTCAAGGCCGACGGGATCAGGGTACCCCTCACGCCCGACTTCCGGCACGACCTCGCGAAGATGGCCGCGGCCTGCGACGCCTCGACCGGCCTCGTCTACGTCTGCAACCCGAACAACCCGACTGCGACGATCGTGACGGGCGACGAGATGGCGGCCTTCGCGTCCGCGGTGCCGACCACGGCGGCGATCCTCGTGGACGAGGCGTACCACCACTTCGTGGAGGACCCGCGCTACCGCTCCAGCCTCGAGCTCATCGCGAAGCGGCCGAACGTCGTCGTCGCGCGGACGTTCTCGAAGATCTACGGGATGGCGGGCATGCGGCTCGGGTACGCCGTCTCGTCGAAGGAGACGATCGCCGCGATGGCGCCCTACGCGTCGTGGAGCAACGCCAACGCGGGAGTCCTGGCGGCCGCCGCGGCGAGCCTCGCGGATCCCGATCTCGTCCCGCGGCAGAGGAAGCTCCTGAACGACACGCGGAAGTGGCTCGTCTCGGAGCTGACGAAGCAGGGCTACCGGACGATGCCCTCGGAAGCGAACTTCGTGATGGTGGACGTCGGCGGCGACGTCGCGCCGTTCGTCCAGGCGTTTCGCGCGAAGAAGATCCTCGTCGGGCGGAAGTTTCCGTCGCTCCCGAACTGGCTGCGCGTGACGGTCGGCAGGCGCGAAGAGGTGTCCGCCTTCCTCGCAGCGCTGCCGGAGGTCGTCCCCTCGCCGGTGCGTGCCGCCTGATCGCTAGCGGAGACCCTCGACGACGTAGAGCGTCGAGCGCTGGAGGATGTACCGCGCCGCCATGCGCTTGCCGTCTTCGCTGAACCGGATCGTCGAGCAGTCGGCGCCCACGTACCCCGCCGGGCTGACCGTCTTCCACGGCTGGCGCTTTCCGGTCGCGGGGTCGAGCGTCCACACGTCGACGGGAAACGCGCCGGGCCGGGTGACGAAGAACCGGCCGTCGGAGCGCCACTGCGTCAGGACCTCGCCGTCCTCGAGGCCGGCGACGCGCCTCGCCGGCGCGTCCGGCTTCGCGAGGTCGAAGATCGCCCAGCCGCCCTTCTCGCGCGCGAGGAAGCTCTTGCCGTCCGGGCTCAGCAGGGGCCACGTCTCGAGCCCCGTGACGCCTTCGAGCGTCAGCGGCTTGGGCTCCTTGCCGTCGAGGGCCAGCGACCAGACCCGGTCCTCCTTCTCGCCCTCCGGCCCGATGAAGATCAGGTTCCGGCCGTCCTTCGAAAACGAGACGGTCTTGATGCTCCGGATGCCGTGGGCCGGGATCTCGCGCGGAGCGCCCGTCCCGGTCGGATAGAGGACCCACCGGGGCGCCGGCTTGTCGAGCCACGCCACGGCGAGCGTCCCGTCCGGCGAGAGCGCGCCGTAGCCGGCGCTCTTCCCGAGCGGCGTCGCGTGGCCGCCCGACGTGGGCCTGAGGAACAGATCGTAGCCCGCCGGATCGCCCTCTTCCTCCTCGAAGAGCAGAGTCTTCCCGTCGGCGGAGGTGTCGAGAAGGTAGCTCCACGTCCGCCAGGAAAGGTCGAGCGGCTGCAGGACTCCTTCCGTCTGCGAAAGGAGCCCGCCGCGCATCTCTTCGCGGCTCATGAGGACGCGGCCGTCCGGCGCGACGTCGTGGAGGTGGAGGCCGCCGGCCTGCGTGAAGACGCCGCGCTCCTTCCCGGAGAGGTCCACCGCGTAGAGCGCGCGGTTCAGGATGTGCGTGCCCGCCGTGAACCAGATCTCCTTGCCCTTCCAGGCGAGGCCGCGGAGCGTGCCCCACTCCTTCGACAGGAACCGTGTCTTCCCGGCCGCGACGTCGAAGAGGGCGACCCGCCCCGCGTCGTCGCCGGCGTTCGGGTGGTCGACGTACGCGAGCATCGAGCCGTCCGGCGAGAACCGCAGGTCTCCGATCCACCCCGACGACTCGACGCGGACCTTGCCCGGCGGGTAGTCGAGGAGCGCCCGCCCTCCCGTCGCGCGCACCACTGCGAACTCGGACTTCGGGGCCCACGCCGCCTGGAGCACGCCGCCGAGAATCGCCTTCGGTGCGAGGTCGCCGCCGAGCGCGGACCGCGCGAGCGTGCCCTCGAACTGCCACGTGTCCGCGACCTTGCCCTTGAGCCTGAGCACGAGCTCACCGGAGCGGGACACGTCGAGGAGCTGGACGTCGGGCTGGCCGAGTGACCTCTCCTTGGGGTCGACGATCGGCGTCGCGAAGAGCTGCCACGGCTCGCCCTGCCAGCTCGCGTCGTAGATCACGTCCTGGCCGCCGGGCGAAAAGCGCGCCTTGGCGATCCGCCCCTGGCGGAACGAAACCTGGTGGAAGACGGGCTGCGCGTGGCGGCCGAGGTGCACGGCGCCCGTCGCCCACGCCCCCAGGCCCGCGAGGATCGCGGCTGCGAGCCCGGCGGCCGCCCAGCGCGCGCGGCCGCGGGACCGAGCCCCGACCTTGCCCCCGTCCACGGCGGAGATCGTCGAGATCGAGCCGAGGTCGAACGCGACGTCCTTCATGGACTGGAACCGGTTCTCGGGCGACTTCTCGAGACAGTGCAGGACGACGCGCTCGAGCGCCGGCGGCATCTGGCCCTTCGTCACGACGAGCGCGGCGGGATCCTCGTTGAGGATCGCGTTCATCGTCTCGACGCCGCTGGCGCCGCCGAACGCCTTCCGCCCGCAGAGCATCTCGTAGAGCACGGCCCCGAAGCTGAAGATGTCACTGCGATGGTCAGCCGGCTCGCCCTTCACCTGCTCGGGGCTCATGTAACCAACGGTTCCCATGACGACGCCGGCCTCCGTGCGGGCGCCAGAAGGGGCCTCGGTCGGGAGGTTCGTGTGCGGGCCGCTCGGGCCGGTCCACTTCGGAAGCTGCTTGGCGAGCCCGAAGTCGAGGATCTTCACCCGGCCCTCGCGGTTCAGGAGGATGTTCTCCGGCTTCACGTCGCGGTGGACGATGCCGCGAAGATGCGCGGCCGCCAGGCCCTCGGCCAGCTGCGAGGCCAGCTCCACGGCCTTTTTCGGGGCCAGCGCGCCCGCCCTCAGGCGGTCTCGGAGCGACTCGCCCTCGACCAGCTCCATGACCAGCACGCTGCGCGGGGAGGAAGAAGAAGAACCGGGGATTTCTTCGAATGAATAGATCGCCGCGATCGAAGGGTGATTCAGCGCGGCAAGAAGCTTTGCTTCCCGCTCGAAGCGCGCGCGCGATTCTTCACCTTCCAGGAAATCCTTCGGCAGAACCTTGACCGCGACGTCACGGTTCAAGCGCGGGTCTTTAGCCCGGTAGACCTCTCCCATTCCGCCCGCGCCGATCTGGGCGACGATCTCGTAGTTCCCGAGGCGGGTCCCGGCGGCGAGCGTCATTTCAGGTCGTCCTCCTGTCCCAGGAGCTCCCATCGCTGGAGCGAGAGCGGTACGTTGCCGTTACGGTAGACGAAATCGTGGAACGCGCGCAGCCGGAACGCGTCGCCCTGCGCGCGCTTCGCCTCGGCGAGAAGCCGCTGCACCTGGAGCTTGCCGATCTGGTACGTGATCGCCTGGCCGGGCGACGACGCGAACGAGGCCGCCTCCGCGCGCGCCGTCTCGGCGTCCATCGGGACGCTCGTCCGCAGGACTTCCGCCGCCTGCGGGATCGTGAACGTCCCGAGCGCGAGCTTGACGTCCACCTCGACGCGCAGCGCCCGGAGGCGCATGTAGTTCGCGACCATCTCGCGCGTCTTCGGCGCGTCCGCATAGAGGCCGGCCGACTGGAGGAGCTCCTCCGAGTAGAACGCGAGCCCTTCGACCGGGCCCGAGTCGTAGAACGCGCGGCGGATCTCGTCGTCGTGGCGTCCCGCCAGCGCGAGCTGGAACGCGTGGCCCGGGACGCCCTCGTGCGACATGTGCGGACGGCGGTCCCTCGCCATCGACCCCGCGAAGTACCCGAGCTTCGGCGACGGCTTCGGGATCCAGCGGATCGAGGGCTCGCCGGGCCGGGCCGTGTTCGCGAAGAGAGTCCACTCGGCGAACCCGTCCAGCGCCTCGAGATACGCCGGCACCGGCCGGTCCTCGTAGTGCGGGATCCACGCCGGTACGGAAAGGATTCCCTTCTCCTCGAGGAAACCCCGGATCTCGGCCTCCGCGCGGCGCGTCGTCGCCGACTGGGCGGCCTGATCCGCGACCATCGGGATCTCCGGCGCGCCCGCGTTCCGCTGCCGCTCGACGACCTCGAGAGCCACCGAACGTTCGTATTCCTGACGGCCCATCAGGAGGAGCTCCTCGGGCGTGAACGGCATGAGGGCGACGTTGCGGAGGAAGAAGACGTAGCCGTCGCGGCCGACGGGCCTGCGGTCCGGAAGCAGCGGCACGCGGGCCTCCAGCCAGACGCGGAAGGAGTCCAGCGCCGCGACCGCCGCTCCTGTGGCCGCGGCGACGCGCCCGCGCGCGTCCGGCGCGAGAAGCGGGGCGAGCGCCGCCATCGACGCCTTCAGCTTCGGCCCGCCCGCGCGGAGATCGTCGATCGCGAGCTTCGCGAACGGCGCCGCCGCCTCGTCGAGCGCCGCGCGCGCCTCGTCGAGCGTCCGCGGGATCGACTCGAGCCGGAGGACGACGTCCTCGCTGCGTTCCTTTTCGAACGGCGGCGGCGAGAGCAGGGCCTCCGCCACCGCCGGAAGGGTCTGGTCCACCCAGAACACGGGGTCTCGCCGCCACGAGCGCTTGACGTCGAGCTCCCAGCGCACGCGTGCGAGAGCCGAACCGATCAGCCGCCGGTCCACCTGCCACGGGACGGGCTTCGACGCGTCGGCGAGCCTCACCCAGCGCCCTTCGAAGAGCGCGAGCGTCCTCCGCCGGGTCTCGATGGATTCCAGCGACCAGTCGGGCGTCCAGCCGTGAGGGCGGACGACGCGGCCCACGTCGTCACGGTCCATCGGCTTCGTGACCGCGCGCCACGTCCAGAAGTCGCGGGAGAGCGCCTGCAGGTCGTCGGCAACGGCCGGCGCCGCAAGGGTCAGGGCAAGGGCGAGCGCGGCGGATCTCATTTCGTCTTCACCAACGAACTCCAGTTCTGGACGAGAGTCAGAGGCGTCGAGGCCTTCTCGGTGACGACCGTGTTCACGATGAACCTCTGCCCGTCCGGGAACACGTCGTACTGGGGAATGTTCGTCCGCCGGACTGCGACGCGGAACAGCTCGCGGGGCGCGCCCTTCTCGAATGCGGCGCCGGCCGTCACGGGCGCGGCCATGAGCGAGCCGCCGGCCGAAATGTAGAAGAGCTCCCGCCCGTCCCGGCTCCAGCGAGGGCCGCCGCCGCCCCCGGTCGAGACCTGCCAGCGCCCGCCCCCCGAGGGGAACGGGCTGACGTACACCTCCGGCCGGCCGCTCTCGCCCGACATGTACGCGATCCAGCGGCCGTCGGGAGAGAAGACCGTGTCGCGCTCGGCCGCGGGCGTCCGCAGGATCACGCGCGCCGTTCCGTCGGCCACCGAGAGGATCCACATGTCGTCCTGGCTGTCCGCGGAGGACCCGTTGAAGGCGATGGACTTCCCGTCGGGGGACCAGGCGGTGAGGAACTTCGAGCCAGGGCCCAGGATCGCTCCGCCCTCCGGCGCCGCCACGGAACCGGGCGGCGCCGAATGGGCGATGAGCCGCTCCTCCTCGCCGCCGGCCAGCGACTTCTCGAAAATGGCCCACGTTCCCTTCCGGAACGCCCCCCACGCGAGGCGCCGGCCATCCGGAGAGAAGACCGGCGTCCAGTCCTCGCCCGGATCGAACGTCCGCCGGACCGGCGGGTCCGCGCCGGCGGCGTCGAACGTCCATATGTCGCGGTTGCTGCTCACCGAGTCGATGACCTCGGCCGCGACGATCTTCCCGTCGGGCGACGCGCGCGGCGTCCAGTAGTTCCCGGTCTCGGCGACCGTGCGGACGAGCGCTCCGGCGCGGTCGTACACGCCGAGCCGCGAGTTGCCGATCGTGCCGCCCGCCGCGTACACGAGAAGGCCTCCGGACGACGCCGTGAAAAGCCCGGTCCCTCCGTCCGCGAGGTACTGGACCCGGGGCGCGACGACGAAGGCGTCCCCGACGGTCTCCAGACGCTCCGCGTCGAACCGCTGGGCCATGAGAGACCCGTTCCACGAGTAGAGGAGGTGCCCGGGCACGTGGATCGCCCGCGTGGCCGACTTGAGGAGGACCTTCCGCGTGTCGCTGCCGAGAGCCTGGACGCAGAGCTCGGTCTCGTTCCGGCGCGTGGCCGTGTCGACCCTCTGCACGATGAAGAGGAAATGCCGGCCGTCGGGCAGGAAGAACGGCCACTGGTGGGTGGACTCGCCTCGCGCCGCGTCGACCTTCGTCGCGGCGACGCGCCCGGGCTTGCCCGGCGTCACGCGGAAGATCCCGCTGAGAAGAGCCGGCGAATAGAGAACCGTTCCGTCCGGAGAGGACGTCCCGCCGCGTCCGGGGCCGCTCGGGGCGAGGTACTCGACGGCGCCGCCGGACGCCGGGACCGTCGCAAGGCCCGTCGTCTGGCCCATGAAGCCCACCGTCCTTCCGTCAACCGACCAGAAGGGGTTCCGTCCCGTCTCCGTGCCGGGAAGGAACGTCGAGTCGCCGGTCGCGAGCGAGAGGACGCACAGCTGGCTCTTCCTCCCGTCCGAGAGGACGAACGCGAGCCGCGTCCCGTCCGGGGAGAGAGCGGGGGGCCCGCCGAGCGGATCGAAGTTCCAGCCCTCGGGCGGCAGGAGCGACGCCGTGAGGCCCGCCGACGCATCCCGCGCCTGCGGGGCGCGCGTGCGCAGCGCGAGCGCCCCGGCCGCGGCCGCGAACGCGGCTGCAATCGCCCAGGAGAAATAAAGGGATCTTCTGCTCCCTCTCGCAGACGTCGACGGAGCGTCTCGACCTACAGTGGGGCTCGGAACCGCTGCATTTTCTTCGAAGGGTGTGCGGCCGGATGCGCTCGCAGACGCGGCCGTCTCTTCCTCGAGGGCGATGCGTGCATCCCCGACGTCGCGCAGGCGCTGCTTGACGTCGCGCTGGAGGCACCTGCGCAGCAGTTCCTTCACCTTCGAAGAAATCGGCGCGCGAAGCGCGCTCCAATCCGGTTCCTTCATCAGGACGGCCGCGAGGACGTCCGTGACGGTCTCGCCCTCGAAGGCCCTCTTCCCCGTGAGCATTTCGAACAGCACGCACCCGAACGCCCAGACGTCCGTCCGCTTGTCGACCGTTTTCCCCCGCGCCTGCTCGGGCGACATGTACGCGGCGGTTCCGAGAATCACGCCCGCCGCCGTCGCGCGCGCCGTCAGCGTCGGAGAGTGCGTGACGCCCGCGGAGGAGCCCGGGCCGCCCTCCCCCTCGAACATCTTGGCGAGGCCGAAGTCGAGGAGCTTCACCCTCCCCTCGTGCGTGACCCTCACGTTCGCGGGCTTGAGGTCGCGGTGGATGATCCCCTTCTCGTGGGCGGCTTCGAGCGCCTCGGCCATCTGGCGCGCGAAGGAAAGAGATTCTTCGATGGAGAGGGACCCGGACGCGATCCGCTGGTCCAGGCCCTCGCCCTCGACGAGCTCCATGACGAGGAGGTGACGCGAAGAAGAGGAAGAAGAGGAGGGGATTTCTTCGAACGAGTAGATGGCCGCGATTCCGGGATGGTTGAGCGCTGCGAGCAAGCGCGCCTCCCTTTCGAAGCGCGCTCTTCTTTCTTCACCTTCAAAGAACTCTTCCGGCAGCACCTTTACCGCGACCTCTCTCGCAAGCCGCGGGTCCTTCGCCCGATAGACCTCTCCCATCCCGCCCGCGCCGAGCGGGCTCGTGATCTCGTACGGACCGAGCTTCGTTCCGGCGGAGAGCGTCATTTCAGGCCGCTCACGACGTAGAGGTCGGAGAGATTGTGCGAATACCCGTAAATGAGCGTTCGCGCGTCGGGCGTCAGGCGGATCCGTTCGATCGACGAGACGCCCGCGATGTCGGACGGCACGATCTCGCGGACGAGCTCGCGGCGGTGCGTCGCGATCTCGAGCTTCCAGACCTTCGCCGGGAAGCCGCCTCCGCGGTGGATGTAGAGGAACCTCCCGTCGGGACTCCACTGGACGACGAACTCACCGGGCTCCATACCGGCGATCGGCGACGGCTCCCCGCCGTCCGTCCGGCAGAGGACGCTTCTCCTCTCGCCGTCGACCAGAGCGACGAACCGGCCGTCGGGCGAGACCGGGTTTCCGAAGGATGGCAGGGCGAGGCCGGCGGGACCGAGGGGACGCGGCTTTCCGCCGTCGATCGAGGCGACATAAACCTGGGACGGCCGGCCGGACGCGGCGTCCACCACGAGGAGGCGCTTGCCGTCCGGAAAGACGCGCCCGTCGATGCGGCCCGAGATCCCGGGGAGGTCGAGCCTCTTCGGCGTTCCGGTCCCGGTCGGCAGGAGCACGAGCGAGGGCGGAGTCGTCGGGGCCACCGCGAGCACCTGCCGGCCGTCCGGCGAGAGCGACAGGGCAAGGCCCTCTCCGATCAGCGTCGCCGTCGATCCCTGCGTCCCGCGCAGGTAGATAGAGCCGTTCGGGCCGCCGCCTTCGCCTTTTTCGTTGATGAGCACCGTCTTGCCGTCCGCCGACAGGTCCGCGGCATCCGCACCGTCCAGCCACGAGAGCTCCCGATCGCTCTTCTCGCCGGCGACGGACACGACGACCTGGTCCCGGAGACCCACGCGGCCGAGGAGGACGCGCCCGTCCCGCGCGACGTCGTGGATCTCGACGGTGCCCGGATAGCGCAGGAGGAGGCGCGTCGTTCCTCCCCGGGACACCGCCAGCACGGACGTCACCCGCGTCGCCGCGTTCGTTTCGGGCGCGGCGTAGACCACCTCCCGGCCGTCCGGCGACCACGCGAGATTCCACCAGTCCTTCGCGGACGCGAGCGTCTTCGTCTTTCCGGAGAGGTCCACGACGCGGATCAGGACGTTGCTGGACTCCGCCAGCTCGAAGAACGCCACCGCGTCCCCCCTCGGAGAGACGCGAGGCGTTTCCAGCCGGGACGTCGACTCGTAGAGGGTCTTGCCGATGGGAAATTCGATGCGGTGCTTGCCCGCCTCTTCCCGCTCGACCATCAGATCCTTCCCGTCGGGGCCCCAGTCCGCGTAGCGCACGTTCTCGAGGATCGGCCGCGGCGATCCGCCCGCGAGCGGGACTCGCGCCAGCGTGCCGTAGCGCTCGTACCCACTCGAGGTCGTGCGGGCGTCGAGCATGACGGCGAGCTCGCCGGTCGAGGAGACTCCGAAAAGGCTGGCGTTCTTGAGGCCGAGAGGCCGGGATTCCGGGCTCTCGGGACGCGTCAGGAAGACCTCGATCGGGTTGTTCTCCCACGCGGCGCCGTAGACGACGGTCTGGCCGTCGGGCGCGAAGCGCGCCGTCCAGACCGTTCCGCGCCGGAACGTCAGGCGCTGAAACGAGGGCGGCCCCTGTGGGCCGCGGAACCCGCGGGCGAAAAATCCGAGAGCCGCGCCCGCGAGGAGGACGAGCGCGCCGAGAAGGACCGGGGCGAGGCGTTTCTTCCCGCGGGCGGTGACGAACGAGGGCGCGGCGGCGGCCGTGCCCGTCGATCCCGACAGCGACTCGAGGTCGAACGCGAGATCGTGTGCGGAGTGGAAGCGCTGTTCGGGGTTCTTCTCGAGGCAGTGGGCGACGACCCGCTCGAGACCCGCCGGGACGCCCTGGTTCGTCGTCGAGATGTCCGGCGGGTCCTCCCGGAGGATCGCCGAGATCGTTTCGGCCGCGGAGTCGCCCTTGAAGGCGCGGCTCCCCGTGAGCATCTCGTAGAGGACCGCCCCGAAGCTGAAGATGTCCGAGCGGGCGTCCGTGGGAAGGCCCTTCACCTGCTCCGGAGACATGTAGCCGAGCGTTCCCATGACGACGCCTGCGGCCGTGCCCTGCGTCGCGGTGGGCAGGTTGGTGACGTTTCCGGCGCCGTCCGGCTGCGCGAGCTTCGCGAGGCCGAAGTCCAGGATCTTCACGCGCCCGTCCTTCGTGACGAAGATGTTCTCGGGCTTCAGATCCCGGTGAACGATCCCCTTCTCGTGCGCGGCCGCGAGGCCCTGCGCGATCTGCTTCGCGAAATCGAGCGCCTTGCGTGTCGAGAGCTTCCCCCCGGCGAGAGCGGCCCGGAGCGTCTCGCCCTCCAGAAGCTCCATGACGAGAATGTGACGTCTCTCTACTTCTTCGAATGAGTAGATGGCGGCAATTCCTGGATGGTTGAGCGTGGCGAGCAGGCGTGCCTCGCGCTCGAACCTCTGTCTCCTCTCTTCACCTTCAAAGAGCTCTTCAGGCAGTACCTTCAGTGCAACATCCCGCCCGAGGCGGTTGTCCTTCGCCTTGTAAACCTCTCCCATCCCCCCCGCCCCGAGGGGCGAGAGGATCTCGTACGAGCCGAGCGTCGTTCCGGCGGAGAGCGTCACGTGTTGGACAGATTCTAGCTGCGACGGAGACGCCGGCGCTCGGGCACTACTTCAGGTTCTCGCGCAGGAACGCGAGCGTCGCCGCCCAGGCCTTGGCCGAGGCGCGGGCGTTCGCGCCGTCGCGGCCCGCCTGCTGGCGGAGGAAGCCGTGTCCCGCTCCCTCGTACACGTTCGCCGTGTAGCGCTTGCCGAGCTTCTTCATGGCCTCCTCGGCGCGCGGGATCGTGGCGTTCACGCGGGCGTCGTCGCCGCCGTAGAAGCCCACGACGGGCGCGCCGATCTTCGGGTAGGCGTCGGCGTCTTCCGGCGACGAGCCGTAGTAGACCGCCGCCGCGTCGAGCTTCGGCTGCGCGACGGCGTAGGAGAAGCTCGTCGAGCCGCCCCAGCAGAAACCCACGCTCCCGACCTTCCCGTTCGCGGCCGGGATCTTCAACGCGTACGCCCTCACGGCGTCGAGCCGCGCCGCCGCGTCCGCGGGCGTCAGGTTCCGGATGACCTTCGTCGCGTCGGCTCCGAGAGAATCCGTCCCGCCGCCGTTCGGGCCCATGCCCGAGAGGAGATCCGGCGCGAGGGCGACGAACCCGTCCTTCGCGAGCTGGTCCGTAACGCCGCGCACCCAGTCCGTGAGGCCGAAGATCTCGTGGATGACGATCACGATCCCGGCCTTCTCTTTCTTCTCGGGGTAGACGACCCACGTGAGCAGCTTTCCGCCACCCGGCAGCGCGACGTCCACCCATTCGCCGTGGCGCGGCGACTTCGCGAGCGCGTCCTTCACCTGGTCCGCGTCCGGCGGAATCGTCTCGTTGCGTGGCGCCGGCGCGGCCGTCGCCGACGCGGGCGACGGCTTCGCGGCGGCCTCCTTCGCGTGCTCGGCGCGCGGGTCTGGGGCCTGCGCGAAGAGAGAGGCAGACGCGAGAAACGCGGGCAGAATCGCAACGATCAGCTTCATGGCGCTGCTCCTGTCCTGGACGGGCGCTGCAAAGGGGTCCGTCATCGTGCCTGCGTGGCCATCGCGGGCCAGTTCAGGACGACGACGGCGGGCTGGTCCTGCTTCTCGTCGGCGGTCGCGAGCACGAGGAATCGGTTTCCGTCCGGGGCCGGGATGTACTGGGAGCGGTTGTCGGAGATCCCGTTCGCCGGCACACGCACCGGGAAGAGCGTCTTCGGCGCTCCGATCTGTGCGTCGCCTCCCAGCGCCAGCTCGACCGCCATGAGCTTGCGGTCGCTCGAGAGAAAAAACAGCTCCTTCCCGTCTGCGCGCCAGAGGGCCTGGTCGCCGCCGTCCTTCGAGATCTGCCACTTCCCGCCCGACGGCGGGAACCTCTGCACGTACACCTCCGAGCGGCCCGTCTCGTCCGAGGTGTATGCGAAGAACTTCCCGTCGGGAGACGCAGACGCGTGGGCGGTCGCCGCCTGGGGGACGGCGAGGAGAAGCTCGGGCTTTCGCTCGCCCGAGAGCGGAAGCCTCCAGACTTCGGGGCGGCCGGCGCTGCTCATCGTCTCGAAAACCAGCCACGCCCCGTCCGGGGAGATGAAGTCGCCGTAGTTGTCGAGGGTCGTCGAGAGGATCGGCTCGTCCCCTCCCGTTCCATCGAGCGGACGGCGAAAGAGGCCCATGCGGCTCGCGCGGTTCGACGAGAAGTAGAGGTTCTTTCCGTCCGGCGACGCCATGCCCGTGTTGTTGGCCTTGGGCCCGAACGTGAGCCGCGTCCACGTGCCGCGCTCCAGGTCCACCTGCCAGAGGTCATTCAGTTCGGTCCGCGGATCCATCACGGTGATTCCGAGGCGTTGCGCCCCCGGGAACCAGAACGGTTCCGACAGGATGGCGGCGTCCCCGACGGTTCCGAGCGGCTTGCCCGAACGGTCGAACCAGGAAAGCTTCTGCCGGGGGTTTGCGCGCCGCCTGAAGACGAGAGATCCGTCGGCCGCCGAAAAGGCCCCGAGACCCGTCCACCCGCTCTCGCCCTCGACGACGACCCCGTCGGCGACGAGCCCGGGCTCGCCGGAGAGCTTTCGGCGGTCCGCGTCGAACGCCTGGGCGTAGAGCGCGCTCTCGCGAACGTAGAGAAGGCGGCCCGCGTCGTACTCCGCTTTGCCGCGGGTCGAGACGACGAACGCGTCGTCGGAAGAATCGAGAGACGCCACGCGCGCGCCCATGCGGGCCGGGTCGTCGCTCAGGCAGAGGTAGAGAAAGTGGGCCCCGTCGGGCAGTAGCCTCGGCCAGCGGTGCGAGTAGTCCTTCGAACCGAACGCCGTCGCCGCGATGGGGATCCCGCCCGTCGCGCTCACGCGGTGGAGGGGCAACCGGGTTCCGGGCGCGAAGACGATGACGCCCCGCGGCAACCAGGTTCCGCCCCGGCCGTCGGTGACCGAACAGATCGTCTGGGGCGGGCCCCCGGCCGCGCTCACGCGCGCGAGACGGTCGCCGGTGAAGTAGCCGATGGCCTTGCCGTCCGGCGACCAGAACGGGAACCGTGCACCCTCGGTGCCCGCCAGGAGCTGGACGGCGACGGAATCGAACGAGCGCACGTAGAGCCGCTCGATGTCCTTCTCGTCCGTGGCGACGAACGCGAGCCGGCGGCCGTCCGGCGAGAGCGCCATCGAGTTGCCGAACGTCGCGCCTTCCGGCACGCGCACCTCGAACTGGACGACGGGAGGACTCTGCGGGGCGCGAGCGCGCAGCGCGAGCGCCCCCGCCGCGGGCGCGGAC
>DASXVJ010000017.1:0-224691 GCA_036504335.1 Thermoanaerobaculia bacterium | reverse complement strand
GCCTCGGCGTTTGTCCCGGAGACCTTCGCGTAACTCGTCAATTGGAACACGGCCGGATTTGTCCGGCAGAGTTCGCTCACGCTGAACTGCGACTTCATCCCCCCGAGGGCGACGGCTACGGGTACCCGCACGTCGACCATCCGAATTGCGCGAGGCGGGATGTCGAGAGGCACGTCGAGCTTCCACTTTCCCGCCGAGAGGGCGAGCTGGACGCCGCAGAGCGTGGTGTTGTTGAAGATCGCCATCCGCGACACGACCTCGTCCCCGACCTTCCGGCTGGCGCGGTCCATGACGTGGATCCCATCGCTCTCGATGGAGACGGAGCGGCGCTTGCCGCCCCAGGACTTTTCCGGGTCGTACCAGAGAGTGGTCTCCGTCGTGATCCACAGGTCGCCGAGCGAGTCCACGCGCGCGCCGACGACCTTCTTGTCTTCCTTGACGACGTGCATGCCCCCGAGGCCGGTGTCCAGCGTGTCCACCACGAAGAGTCCCACGCCGCCGTCCGGCGCCGCCGGCTCGCCCGGCACGGGCGCGAGCCGCAGGAGGAGGTCGACGATCGCGTTGACGGCCGCCCGATACCGCAGGGCATCGTCTTCATTCGGATCATCCGCGAAATGGGCCTCCTTCGCCCTGTTTCGCAGGAAGGTCGAGATGGGCAAGGCCGCGTCGTCGCGCGACTCCCGGAAGACCACGAAGTCGCGTCCCGTGAAGATGGCCCGCCGCACGTCGCGGCCCCCACGTTCGACGGAGTCGGGCAGGATGCTGTCCGCGGCGAAGTGCAGGGCTCGGCCTACGCTCACCGCGTTGTTGTGCGTCCACTTCGGATTCTTGAAGAAGAATTCCAGGGCCCGCTGGGCCTCCTGGGGCGCGTCCCGGTGGGGCAGGCATTCGCCGGCCTGCTCACCCGCCTCACGGGTTTCCTTTGCGGCCTGGAGCACCGCGTCGAGGTACAGGCTCGGGATGCGCGCCTTCGCCGGCGGCGAAATCAGGAAAGCCGTCTCGACGAGGCTCCCGTGCATCTCGGCAGGCCAGGCCAGAGCCGGAAGTGCGAAGGCCAGGCCGAATCCCGTCGCAAGGAAACCCGCCAAACGTCTCATGACCACTCCGGCTCGGTTCGAGCGCGTTGTTGAGAAGACTCTATCCCAGGGCCCGGAGGACGGCGGAGCGATCTAAGATCCGGCCGCCTCCGTGAAGACAGACGTCGTCCTCCTGCCTGGGCTGCACGGATCGACCGCGATGTTCTCGTCCTTCGTCGCGCTCGCGCCGCCTTGGGCGCGGTGCCTGCCCGTCGCGCTCCCGACGCTCGGCGACCAGAGCTTCGACGGGCTCGCGGCGACGATCGAGGCGGAGCTCAAGCGCCTCGAGGGGTTCGTCCTCGTCGCGGAGTCGTACTCGGGGCCGATCGGCGCCCGGCTCGCGGCCCGGCTCGGCCAGAAGGTGGCGCTTCTCGTTCTCTGCAATCCCCTCGTCGAGGTCGGCTTCCAGTTGCCCGCCGGGCTCGCGGCCTCGGTCGTCGCGTCGCGAGTCATGCCGGTTTGGACCGCCGCCCACACCCTCGCAGGCGGCGACCGCGCCCTCGGACGAACCGTGCTCGAAGAGGTCCGGTCGCTGCCGAAGGAAATTCTTCGGGGTCGTCTCAACGCGGCGTTCTCGGCGACCGCCAGCGAACTCTCCTCTTACCTCGTCGCTCCTCTCCTCACCATTCTCGGAACCCGGGACCGGCTCATCTCGCTGGGGCGAGCGCGACACGTCTGCTCGAAAGTCCCGTGCTGCACGGTCGTCGAGCTCGACGCCCCGCACCTCGTCGTCCAGACGAAGCCCGCGGAGGTCTGGGACGCGATCTCGGACGAGTTCGAGTCCGCGGCCTAGGGCTGCTTGCGCCCGACGTTCCTCAGGAACGTGAAGTCCGCCGTCTCGTGCATCGTCTCGAGGCCCGTGAGGTCCCGGGCGTGGACCGCGACCGCCTTCATCGTGTAGAGCGAGACGTAGGGGAGGGACTCGGCCGCCCGGCGCTGGATCTCCGCGTAGAGCCCCTTTCGTGTCGCGCGGTCGGCGGTCCGGCGCGCGAGCTCGATCCAGCGGTCGACCTCGGGGTCGGAGTAGAACCCGCGGTTCCAGCCCTTCGGAGGCACGGACGTCGAGAGGAAGACCTCGTGGTAGTGGTCGGGGTCGACGATGCCCTGCCAGCGCAGCGAGAAGAGCTGGAAGTTTCCCTTCACGACGTCCTGGTAGAACGTCGCGAAGTCGTTCGAGCGGATCTTCGTCTCGACGCCCGCTTCCTTCCACTGCGCGGCGACGGCGGTCGCCTGGAGGATCGAGGTCTCGTCCGTGGACGTCTTGTAGGCGAGCGTGAGGCGCGGCCTGCCGCCGCCGGGATCCAGGAAGCCCGCCTCGTCCAGGAGGCGGCGCGCGGCGGGGAGGTCGCGCGTGAGCGGCGGGAGGCCGTCGAGACGCGCCCAGTGCCCCGGCGGGAGAAGCGTCTCCGTCAGCTCCACCGTGTCGCGGAAGAGGCCGTGCGCGATCGCGCCGCGGTCGAGCGCGAGGGCGAGCGCCCGCCGCACCCTCGCGTTCCCGAGCACGGGATCGCGGAAGTTGAAGGCGAGGTACGCGTACGTCGAGCCGGGCCGGATCGTGACCGCGAGCCGCGGGCTTTCCGCGAGGCGCGGGAGGAGGTCCGGCGGGAGGTTGTTGAGCGAGAGGTCGAGCGAGCCGTTCAGGAGCTCGAGGGCGCGCGTCGTCGCGTCGGGGACGACGCGCAGCACGAGGCGGGAGAGCTTCGCGTCGCCGCCCACGGCGCCGGCGAAGCGCGTGAAGGTCACGCGGTCGTCCGCCCGCGCCTCCACGAACCGCCACGGGCCCGTCCCGACCGGCGCGGCGTCGGCCTCGCGCGGAGTGGTCCCGCGCGGGAGGATGCCGAGGAGGAGCTGCAGCGGGAAGGACGCGTAGGGCTGCTTCAGGCGGAAGACGACGTCGAGCGGCGAGGGCGTCTCGATGGAGTCGATGATCCGGAGCGGCTCCTTCTTGCCGCTCGCGAAGCCGTCGGCGAGGAGACTCCTGTACGTGAACGCGACGTCCTCGGCCTCGCACGGGCGGCCGTCGTGAAACTTCACGCCGCTTCTCAGGCGGAACCGCCACGTGACCGCGTCGTCCGTCGACCAGCTCTCGGCGAGGTCGGGCAGGAACTCTCCGCCGGCGCCCTTCTTCAGGAGCGCGTCGTAGAGGACGTCGTGCGTCCGCCACGAGGCCTGGTCCGTGCCGACGCGCGGGTCGAAGTGGAGCGGCGAGGATTCGATCGCGACGACGAGGGACTCCTTTGAAAGGGGCGATTCGCGGCGGCACGAGGCAGCGCCGAAGGCGGCGCACGCGCCGAGCGCGACGGCCGCGGAGAACCGGACGCGTTCTCCGGCGCGTCCCCGCGCGCGGCTAGAATGCCCCATGCCGTTCAAGACCCCGCAGTCTAGCGTCCGCCCGGCCGGGCTCGCCGCCCTCGCCGCGCTCCTCGCGATCGTCTCCCTCCTCGGCGCGCCGCCCGCGTCCGCGTCCGCGCCGCGCGTCGTGGTCCTCGGCTTCGACGGCGCCGACCACGCGCTCGTGAAGAAGATGATCGACGAGGGCAAGCTCCCGAACCTCGCGGCGCTCGCGAAGAAGGGCGGGTTCTCGCAGCTGCTCCCGACGATCCCGGCGCAGACGCCCGTTTCGTGGTCCACGTTCTCGACGGGGCTTTCCCCGGGCCGCACGATGATCTTCGACTTCCTGAAGCGGAACCCGAAGACCTACCGCCCCGAGTTCGCGATCGCGGAAGAGGGGAAGAAGAATTTTCTGCTCGGAAAAGGAAATAGGGTCGGGATCCCCGCGGTGCTTGGGCTGCTGGCGTTCGTCGTGGTGGCAGGCCTCTGGAAGATTCTTCTCAGAAGGCGCGAGCGCGGGCTCGGCACACCCGCCCTCGTCGCCGCGCTGGTTGCGGCAGCCCTCTTCACTTTCATAGGAATCCGAATTTCCCCTCTTCTTCCGACCCAGATTCCCTTCGCCACGAACAACCGCCGCGGGACGCCGTTCTGGGAGCTGGCGGGCGCCAAGGGGATCCACTCGGTCGTCATGCACGTGCCCGTGACGTTCCCGGCCGTGGACTACGACAACGGGCGGCTGTTGTCCGGCCTCGGCGTGCCCGACGTGCGCGGGCGCATCGGGACGCCGTCGTTCTACACGTCCGACCCGTTCTTCGCGCCGAAGAACAAGAACGAGTTCTCCGTCGAGCTCGTCCGCCTCGAGTCGAACAAGGGGACGATCGAGACGGAGGTCTTCGGGCCGTACAACAAGCTCTTCCCCGAGCCGCCCGTGATCAAGGCGCCGATGACGCTCACGGTGGCAGCGGACGGCGGAAGCCTCATGATCGCGCCGAAGGGCTCGGAGGCCGTCACGTTGAAGGTCGGCGAGTGGTCGCCGTGGGTCGTCTTCAAGTTCCCGTTCAACTCCCTGGTGACGATGACGGGCATCGGGCGCTTCCACCTCGCGGCGATCAGCCCGGAGATCAAGCTCTACCTCTCGCCGATCCACTTCAACCCGTCGGACCTGCCGCCTTCGATCAAGATCACCGCGCCCGGCGCCCTCGCGAAGAAGCTCGCGTCGCGCTACGGCGCCTACAAGACGATGGGCTGGCAGATCGACACGTGGTCGATGAGCGAGGAGACGATCGACGAGGGAACGTTCCTCGAGGACGTCGCGCAGACGATCGTGCCGTTCCGCAAGATGATGAACGACTTCCTCGACGAGAAGGAGGTCGGTCTCTTCGTCCAGATCTACGAGTTCCCCGACCGCGTGGGGCATTGCTTCTGGCGCTTCCTCGATTCCGGGCACCCCGCGTACGACGCCGAGAAGGCGAAGAGGTGGGCGCCCTTCATGGAGAAGACGTACGAGCAGATGGACGGCCTCGTCGGCGACGCGATGAAGAAGCTCGCGCCGGAGGACGTGCTCATGGTCCTTTCGGACCACGGCTTCTCCACGTGGCGCCGCTCCGTGAACTACAACACCTGGCTCGTCGAAAACGGCTTCATGGTCCTGACCGGTAACGACGGCAAGCAGGCCGATCTCGAGGCGCTGTTCGGCAAGGGCGAGTTCTGGCCGAACGTGGATTGGTCGAAGACCCGCGCCTATGCGATGGGCCTCGGCGACATCTACGTGAACCTCAAGGGCCGCGAGGGCAAGGGCATCGTCTCGCCGGGGGCCGAGTACGAGGCCGTGCGCGAGGAGATCAGGAAGAAGCTCGCGACGCTCGTGGACCCGAAGACGGGGCAGCGCGCCGTCTCGCGCATCTTCACGCGCGAGGAAGCCTACGGCTCGTTCGACGCCGACGTGATCCCCGATCTCTTCGTCACGAACGCGATCGGTTACCGCATCGGGTGGCAGGGCAGCCTCGGCGTCGTCACGAAGGAGATGTTCGAGGACAACGCGCAGGTCTGGTCCGGCGACCACTGCTCGCTCGACCCGGCGCTCGTGCCGGGCATCCTCTTCGCGAACCGGCCGCTCCCGTCCGGGAAGGCGCCCGGCATCGCCGACGTCCCGGCGACGATCCTCCACGCGCTCGGCGTCGCCGCGCGCGACAAGCTCGACGGGGTCCCGCTGTTCTGAGGCCGCGCCTCGCCGCCCCGCTCCTCGCCGTGGCGCTCGTGCTGCCGCGCGCCGCGGCGCAGGAGCCGGCCCCGGAGCCGCCGCCCGCGGCGGAAGCCGCCGCCGCGCCGGAGAAGCCCGCCGCGTCGCTCGGCGTCGAGGAGCGCAAGCGCGAGCTCGCGGAGCTGCGGCGCCGGCTCGCCGAGCTGAAGAGCCGGTTCGAGTCGTCGAAGAAGCGCGAGGCCGACCTCAAGGGGCAGCTCGAGACGGCCGACCTCGACCTCCAGATCCAGACAGGCGAGCGGCGCGTCCTCGACCTTCGCAAGGCCGAGGCCGAGCGGGAGGCGTCGCGCGCCGCGACCGAGCGGGACGCCGCGCTCCGGGATGCGGACGCCCGCCGCAGCGACCTCGGGACGCGCATGTCCGCTCTCTACCGGCTCGGCCGCCTCGGGTATCTGCGGCCGCTCGCGGCGGCGGACTCGGCGGGGTCGTTCCTGAACGGGCTGCGCCTCCTGACGCATCTCGCAAGACGCGACGCGTCGCTCCTCGCGCGCAACGAGGAGGCGGCTGCGACGCTCGCCGTGCGCGAGGAGGAGCTCGCCGTCCGCAGGCGCGAGCTCGCGGACCTCCTGACCGAGAGCCGGAAGAAGGAGGTCGCGCTCGCCACGGCCCGCACGCGCAAGGCCGTGCTCCTCGCGCAGGTGCACGAGACGGCGCGCGTCGAGCAGAAGCAGGTCTCGACGCTCGAGGACAAGTCCGAGCGGCTCGCGGCCCTTCTCGACCTCCTCGAGGGCCGCGGCCGCGCGCTCGCGCCGGGCGCCGCCTCGGTGCGCAAGTACCGCGGCGCGCTGGACTGGCCCCTCAAGGGCAGGGTCGCGGTGCCGTTCGGGCGCATCGCGAACCCGAAGTTCCCGAAGACGTTCCTGCGCTCGTCCGGCTGGACGCTCGACGCGCCGACGGGCTCGACGGTCCGCGCCGTGTTCTCGGGCGAGGTCGTCTACGCGCAGTGGCTCAAGGGCTACGGAAACCTCGTCGTCGTCGACCACGGCGACGGCGTGTTCACGCTCTACGGCCGCCTCGCGACCGGGACGATCGGCCGCGGCGAGCGCGTCGCGATCGGCGACCGCGTCGGGATTCTCGGCGAGTCCCCGGAGGACGAACCGTCGGGGCTCTACTTCGAGATCCGCGACAACCGGACGTCGGCCGACCCCGCAACCTGGCTCCGCTGAGACGCGTATCATCCGGGCGTGAGCAAATCCCGCGTCGCCGGTCTCGTCGCCTCCGCGTCCCTCCTCCTCGCGCTCTTCGTGGTCCTCCCCGGCATGGGCGCGGACGAGAAGGCCCAGGAGAAGAACGACGCCCTCTACCGCCCGCTCGGCCTCTTCACGGAGGTCCTCGGGCTCGTGAGGTCCAACTACGTCGAGCCCGTCGAGCTCAAGCCGCTCCTTTCGGGCGCGTTTTCAGGCATGACCGAAGCCCTCGACCCGTTCTCCGAGTACGTGCCGCCCGACAGGATGGCCGCGTTCACGGCCTGGGAGGCCTCGAAAGAGAAAAAGGACGTCGTCGACACCGGCCTCGTCCTCGCCCGGCGCTTCGGCTACCCCGTCGTCGTCGCGGCGGTCGACGGCAGCCCCGCCGCCGCGGCCGGCGTGAAGGGCGACGACGTCGTGGAGAAAGTGGACGGGCAGCTCACGCGGAACATGCCGCTCTGGGAGCTCGACGCGAAGCTGTCCGGCAAGGCCGGGGGCCGCGTGCGGCTCGAGGTCGTTCGCGAAGGAAAGCCGCGTCACCGGACGATCGACATCGTGCGCGCGAGCTGGTCCCCGGCGACGCCGTCGGCCCAGCGCGTGGACGGCGAGACCGTCGTGAGGATCCCGTCCTTCACTCCGGGCGCAGCCGCGGCGATCCGGAAGATCCTCGAGCCGCTCGACCGCACGCACGCGCTCGTCCTCGACGTGCGCAACAACGCGACCGGCACCTTCGAAGAGGCCGCGCGTGCCGCGGCGCTCTTCGTGGCGGCGGGCCCGCTCGGCGAGCTCAAGGGCCGCAGGATCGAGACGAAGACGTTTCGCGCCGAGCCGGGCGACCGCGTCCACGAGAGCCGGCTCGTCGTCCTCATGGACAGCGGCACCGCCGGCCCGGCCGAGCTGTTCGCGTCGGCGCTGCGCGAGGCCACCGTCCGGGCGGCCGTCCCCGCGCCGAAGCTCGTCCGCGAGGAGAAGGCGAAGAAGGAAGACGAGGAGACCGCAGACGCCGACCCCGGGCTCGACACCGTGAAGGGCGCCGAGAACCTGCCCGTCCGGCTCGTGGGCGAGACGACGGTCGGCATGGCGTTCACGGCGCAGGTCGTGAAACTCTCGAGCGGCGGCTCTCTCAAGCTCTCCGTCGGGAAGGTCCACACACTGGCCGGCAAGACGCTCTGCCCCAAGGGCCTCCAGCCCGACGACCGCGTCTTCCACGGTCCGCCCGACGAGGCCACCGGCAAGGGCGACCTGATCCTCAAACGCGGGCTCAAGATCCTCGGGGAGTCCGTCCGGCTCAAAGCGGCGGCGTGACGCCCCGAACGGGCCGAGCGAAGAAGAAGTCCGGCGGCGGCTTCCGCACCGCGGTCCTGCTCGTTTTTGCCGTCGCGTGCGGGGCGCTGGTGACGTGGGCGATGCGCGGGTGCCGCGCGCCCGAGCGGCCCGCGCCCGCCGCCGCGAGGACGCCCGCGGCCGCCGCGCCGGCGCCCGCCGCGCCCCGGAAGGTCCCCGCGGCCCGCATGCCGGCGGACTTCGAGTCGGTGGACGGGCGCGCCGGAGCAGGCGTCGTGGCGGTCGTCCTCGACGACCTCGGCTACGACCCGCACGCGCTCGATGCGCTCGCGGGATGGAACGGCCCCCTGACGGTCGCCGTGATCCCGAGCGCGCCGTTTGCCGCGCGCGCGGTGGCGCTCGCGAAGACGAAAGGCTGGGACGTTCTCGTTCACCTCCCGATGGAACCCGAGGCGGGCCCGTCCGAGGCGGAGGCGATCGGCGCGCGCGACTCCGACGACGTGATCCGCACGAAGCTGCTGCAGGCGCTCGCGAGGACGCCCGGCGCCCTCGGGGTCAACAACCATCAGGGCTCGAGGGCGACGGCCGACGCGCGCGTCGTGCGCGCGGTTCTCGGCGTCGTGAAGGAGAAGGGCCTCTTCTTCCTCGACTCGCGGACGACGGGAGCCTCGGTCGTCGGGACGGAGGCGGCGGCGATGCACGTGCCGTTCCTCGCGCGGGACGTGTTCCTCGACGACGTCGCGGCCGAGACGTCCGCGAGGGGCGGCGCGCCGGAGGCGCTCGACGCCGCGTGGGAGCGCACGCTCGAGGTCGCGGTGAAGAAGGGCGAGGCGATCGTCATCGGCCACCCCCACCGCGAGACGCTCGCGTTCCTGGAGAAGAAGCTGGCTTCGGAGAAGAGCGCCGGGGCGAGGCCCGTCAAAGTCTCCGAGCTCGTTCCGTAGGATCTTCCCCTCTTACCTTTCTAAGAGATCTTCTCTTCGGTCTTCACCTGATCCCAGAGAGCGTCGAGTTCGGTGAGAGGCGTGCCCTTGATTTCCTTCCCCGCGGCGCGTGCGCGCCGCGCAACCTCTTCGAACCGCCGCCGGAACTTGTCGTTCGTGCCCTGCAGCGCGGCCTCGGGGTCGACGCCGTGCCGGCGGGCGACGTTGACGACCGTGAAGAGAAGGTCGCCGACCTCGCCCGCGACGCGGGCCTTGTGGACGGCCGCGTCGGAATCCGGCGGAGACTCCAGCTCCGCCTTGAACTCCGCGACCTCCTCGTCCAGCTTTGCGAGGACGTCTTCGTCGCGCTCCCAGTCGAAGCCGAGGTCCGCGGCGCGCGAGGTGAGGCGCACCGCCTTGAGAAGCGCCGGCAGCGCCCGGGGGACGCCGTCGAACGGGGAAGGCGGGCGACCCTCCTTCTCGCGCTCCTTGCGCTTGAGCTCCTCCCACTGGACGCGCACGCCCTCGGCGTCGTGGACGCTCGCCTCGCCGAAGACGTGGGGGTGGCGCGCGACCATCTTGTCGTGGATGCGGCGGGCAAGCGACGCGAAGTCGAAGTCGCCGCGCTCCCGGCCGAGCTCGGCGAGAAAGACGATCTCGAAGAGAAGGTCGCCGAGCTCCCCCTCCAGCTCGCCGAATTCCTCCCGCTGGAGGGCGTCGAGCGCTTCGTGGCACTCCTCGAGGAGGTAGCCCGACAGGGTCTGGAACGTCTGTTTCCGGTCCCATGGGCACTCCTGCCGGAGCCGTTCCATGAGGCGGACGAGAGCCGCAGCGGCGTCGCCGGGATCTCCGACTGGAAGATTTTTCTGCATCGACGCTGACCTCCCGCTCGCGTCCCGTAAAATACGACGACCCGAGGGGTTCTATGTCCGAAAACCCGAAGACCATCAAGGTCGTGGACCGCCGCCTCTTCACCGCGGAGGGCGAGGTCCGTGACGACGTGCCGGCCGAATCGCCGGCGCCGGAGCCCGCGCAGGCCGCGGCGGCCCCCGCCGCCGCTCCCGCGGAGCCGGCCGCGCCCGCGGCCGCCGCGACGCCCACGAGCCCGGCGTTCCTCGCGCTGCTCGACATGCTCGCCCAGACGGGACTCGTCTATCTGGAAGGTGTCGCCGACGCTGCAGGCGGCCGCCAGCCCAACGTGGCCGGCGCGCGCCAGATCGTCGAGGCCCTTCTCGCCCTGAGGGAAAAGACGCGCGGCCAGCTTTCGTTCGAGGAAACCGACGCCCTCGAGGGAATCGTCGGGGAGCTGCAGCTCGTCTTCACGCGGCTCGCGGCCGGCGCCCGTCCGAAGGGCCCGGTCCCGCCGCCGGCCGCGAGGCGCGGCTGAGCACTCCCGCGGACCCGGCCGGGCCCTTCCGCCCGCAGGTGCGCGCGGCTCTGGCTGCCTGCGCTTTCCTCGTTCTCGGAGCCGCGCCGGCTCTGCGCGCGCAGGTCCTCATGGCGCCGGGCGAGGGCACGGAGACGGCCTTCCGCAAACAGGTCCGCGGCCAGTGGTTCGGGTGGCTCGCCGCGCAGGAAGAGGGCGACACGGCGCTCGCGCGCCGCAAGGTGGACGAGATCCTCAAGCACGCCCAGAAGATCGAGATCCGGCGCATGACGGACCTCGCGCTCTCGGCGACGCTTCTCGGCCGGCGCCAGCTCGTGGCCGGAAAGCCCACGCTCGCGCGCGAAGCGTACGCGGCCGCGATCCGCCTCGACCCGGACCTGCCCGAGCCGCGCTGGGCGCGCCTCGGCCTCGCGTTCAAGGCCCGGGAGGCCGGCGAGGTCGTGAAGGGCCTCGCGGGCGCGCTGCGTGCGACGGTCGCCGACGGCGAGTCGCGCCGCGTGAATTTCGCGCGCCTCGTTCTCCTCGTGCTCGGGACGGTGGCCGCGTCGGCGCTCGCCGCCCTCGTGATCCTGCTCATCCGCCACGGGGGCCGGCTCGTTCACGACCTGAGGGAGACGGCCGGCGGCTTCCTGCGCGGACGCGCGACGTTCGCCCTCGTCCTCGGCGCGCTCGTGCTGCCGCTGCTCCTCGGCCTCGACGTCGTCTGGCTGGCGCTGTTTCTCGTCGTCCTCGTGTTCGGGTATGCGTCGCTCGACCAGAAGATCGCGCTCTCGGGCGCCCTCGTCGCTCTCGTCGCCCTCTTCCCGGCGCTGGACCGCTTCGCCTACGAATTCGCGATTTCCTCGTCGCCGATTCTCCGCGGCGCCGAGGCCCTCCAGGAGGCGCGTTACGACCAGCGCGTTCTCGACAACCTCGAGGCCGCCAAGAACATCGCGCCGGACGACGTGGACATCCGGTTCCTGCTCGGCCGCCTCTATCAGTCCCTCGGCCAGAACGACCGCGCGACCTTCGAGTACACCGCGGGCGCGCAGCTCGCGCCGCGCGACACCCGCTGTCTCGTGAACCGGGGAAACATCCGGTTCGTCGACGGGGACCTCGGCTCCTCGCAGGAGGACTACCAGCAGGCCCTGAAGCGCGACCCGCGTTCGATCGCGGCGCGCTACAACCTCGCGCTGCTCTACGCCGAGACGTTCCGCACCGTGGAGGCGGCCCAGACGCTGCAGGAGGCCCGCGCGCTCGACGCCCACGCCGTCCAGCGCTTCCAGGACACGCCGACGCTCGTGAAGGTCGTTTCCATCGGCTACTCGCCCGACGAGGCGCGCCGGAAGATCGAGGAGATGGAGCGCGTGGGACGCAGCCGGCGTCTCCTCGGCCAATACCGCTCCTGGGACCCGTTCGGCTCCCTCCGCGTCCCGCTCGTCGTCGCGTTCCTTGCCGCCGTCGCGGCGGCCTGGACGCTCGATTCCTTCCGCAAGCGCGGCCGCGGCTACGCGTCGGAGTGCCAGAAGTGCGGCCGCGCCTTCTGCCGCCTCTGCAAGCCCTCGGCCGAGAGCGCGCTCCTGTGCTCGCAGTGCATCCACGTCTATCTGAAGAAGGACGGGGTGGCGATCGAGACGAAGCTCCAGAAGCTGGACGACGTGAGGCGCCGCAAGTCCTTCGAAGAGCGCCTCCGCGGCATCCTGAACGCGATCTTCCCGGGAGCCGCGGCGTTCCTCGACTCCCGACTCCCGCTCGCGACCCTCGCGTTCGGCCTGTTCGCGTTCGGCCTGCTGGCGGCGTTCTGGGGTCCGCGCCTCGTCGTGCTGCCGCGGCCCACTCTCTCCGGCGGCCTGCTGGCGGTCGCGTTCTGGTGCGCTGTCGCCCTCGCGGGATGGCTGGTCGGGGCCTTCACGTCCCCGCGGAAGGCCTGACGATGGCGCTCGAAGGCACGCTCCGCGATTTCTCGCTGGCGGACATCCTCCAGCTCATCGCGCTGCAGCACAAGACGGGCCTCCTGAGCGTTCGGAGCCCCGGCGACACGGTCACGCTCGGGTTCGTCGACGGGCAACTCGTCTCGGCCGAGTCCTCCGCGCAGCGGCTCGACACGCGGCTCGGCACCGTCCTCGTGAAGACGCGCCGCCTCTCGCCGGAGGCGCTCCAGCGCGCCCTCGAGATGCAGGCCCAGACGCTCCAGCGCCTCGGGTTCATCCTTCTGCGCAACGGGTTCTGCTCCGCGCAGGACCTCAGCGACGGCCTCGACATCCAGATCCGGCGCATCGTCTACGGCCTCTTCCGCTGGACGGACGGGGACTACGTCTTCGAGCAGACGGACCACGTCGACTACGACCCCGAGTCCACGACGCCGATCTCGGTCGAACGCCTCCTCATGGAAGGCGCCCGGATGCTCGACGAGTGGCCCATCGTCGAGAAGGTGGTCTGGTCGCTCGACCTCGTCTACCAGAAGGTGCCGGTCGCCCAGCCCGTCATCCCCGCCGAGGACGAGGACGAGGTCGAGGTCGTCGAGGACTCGACCGTCGCGCGCCGCGCCCGCGACAGGCGCCCCGAGCCGATCCGCGTCTCGCGCGCCGAGTGGTCCGTCTACGAGCTCGTCGACGGCCAGCGGACGGTCGCGGAGATCAACGAGCTCGCCTTCCTCTCGGAGTTCGACGGCTGCAAGGCGTTCTTCGACCTCGTGAGCCGCGGCCTCGTCGAGGAGGCGGTGCCGCGCGCCGTCGAGGCGCCCGACGAGCCGGGTATGCCCGTCGGCGTCCCGGCCGCCCGCGCGCCGCGCCCGCCGCTGGACCTGAACCTCATCGCGGGGGTGGGCCTCGCGCTCGTCTTCGCGCTCGCCGTGAGGATGCAGGCGAAAAACCCGCTGAACCTCGTGACGCTTCCGCCGCGGCGCGACGCGGTCGTCGGCGGCTACCAGAAATCGCTCTCGCTCCTCAAGCTGCGGCGGCTCGCCGAGGGTGTCGACACGTTCACGCTGATCGCCGGGCGGCTCCCGGACGGGCTGGACTCGCTGGTGGCCTCGCAGATCGTCCCGGCGCGCGACCTCGAGGATCCCTGGGGGACGAAATACCGCTACATCGTCCAGGGCGAGAAGTTCTACCTCGTCGGATTCGACCCGGAGGGGCACACCGACCCGGACCTCCTTTTCTCCCGGACGCTCGTCCTCAGAGAAACGAAGGAGCAGGAGCTCGCGCCTCACTCCACCCGCGAAATTACTGTCGTGGAATGACTTGCTGGATCTAATTCGCGACTGTAGGTGTGTTCGTTCCCGGACTTGACAACGGCGCGCTAAGATCCTATCTTGAGGTCCGGTTCGCTGGGCGGGCCAGAGGAGTCCAGGTCAATGAGCAAGATCATCGGAATCGATCTCGGCACGACGAACAGCGTCGTGGCCGTTCTGGAGGGGGGCACCGCGGAGGTCGTCGCGAACAGCGAAGGCGGCCGCACGACGCCCTCCGTGGTCGGGTATGCGAAGACGGGCGAGCGCCTCGTCGGTCAGGTCGCCAAGCGGCAGTCCGTGACGAACCCGGAGAACACGGTCTACTCGATCAAGCGGTTCATGGGGCGCCGCTTCGACGAGGTCAACGACGAGATGAAGATGGTGCCCTACAAGGTCGTCCGGTCGGCGAACGGCGACGCGCGCGTTTCGGCCGGGGGCAAGGAGCTCTCGCCGCCGGAGATCTCCGCGATGATCCTCACGAAGCTGAAGGAGGCCGCCGAGGCCTACCTGGGCGAGAAGGTGGATCGCGCGGTCATCACGGTGCCCGCGTACTTCAACGACGCGCAGCGGCAGGCCACGAAAGACGCCGGCCAGATCGCGGGCCTCAAGGTCGAGCGCCTCGTGAACGAGCCGACCGCGGCCGCGCTCGCGTACGGCCTCGACAAGAAGAAGAACGAGCTCATCGCCGTGTACGACTTCGGCGGCGGCACGTTCGACATCTCGATTCTCGAGGTCGGCGACGGCGTCGTGGAGGTCAAGTCCACGAACGGCGACACGCACCTCGGCGGCGACAACATCGACCAGAAGATCGTCGAGTGGCTCGAAGCCGAGTTCAAGAAGGACCAGGGCATCGACCTCTCGAAGGACCCGATGGCCGTCCAGCGTCTCAAGGAGGCCGCGGAGAAGGCCAAGATCGAGCTCTCGACCACGGTCGAGACCGAGATCAACCTGCCGTTCATCACGGCGGACGCCTCCGGACCGAAGCACCTCACGCTCAAGCTCACGCGCGCGAAGCTCGAATCGCTCGTAGACGACATCCTTCAGCGCTCCGTCGGACCGTGCAAGCAGGCCATGAAGGACGCGGGCGTCGACCTCTCGAAGATCGACGAGGTCGTCCTCGTGGGCGGCCAGACGCGCATGCCGAAGATCCAGCAGATCGTGAAGGACTTCTTCGGCAAGGAGCCGAACAAGAGCGTGAACCCCGACGAGGTCGTCGCGATCGGCGCGGCCATCCAGGGCGGCGTCCTCGCGGGCGACGTCAAGGACCTGCTCCTCCTCGACGTGACGCCGCTGTCGCTCGGCGTCGAGACGCTCGGCGGCGTCATGACGAAGCTCATCGAGCGCAACACGACGATCCCCGCCAAGAAGAGCGAGGTCTTCTCGACCGCCTCCGACGGGCAGACGTCCGTCGAGATCAAGGTCCTGCAGGGCGAGCGCGACCTGGCGGGCGACAACAAGCTCCTCGGCGTCTTCTCCCTCATCGGCATCCCGCCCGCTCCGCGCGGGCTCCCGCAGGTCGAGGTCACGTTCGACATCGACGCGAACGGCATCCTGAACGTCTCGGCGAAGGACCGCGGGACCGGCAAGGAGCAGAAGATCACGATCACGTCCTCCTCGGGTCTCGACAAGAACGAGGTCGAAAAGCTCGTAAAGGACGCCCAGTCGCACTCGGGGGAGGACAAGAAGCGCCGCGAGGCGATCGAGGCCAAGAACCAGCTCGACTCGCTCGTGTACCAGACGGAGAAGATCGTCGAGGAGAGCGGGGACAAGGTCCCGGCGGCCGACAAGGAGGCCGTGACGGCCGCGGTCGCCGAGGCGAAGAAGGTGCTCGAGAGCCAGTCCGGCGACGCCGAGGCCCTCAAGAAGGCGGCGCAGGAACTGCAGAAGGCGAGCTACAAGATCGCCGAGGCCCTCTACAAGCAGGCTTCTCCTCCGGCCGGCGGCGCCCCCGCCGAGGGCGGCGCGCCCGGCGGCCCGGCCGGCGCCGGGAAAGAGGACGTCATCGACGCCGAGGTCGTGGAAGAGAAGAAGTAACGCCCCATGGACCGCGAGGAGGGTTACGTCTTCATCGGCGTCGTCGCGAAACGCTTCGGCGTGCACCCGCAGACGCTGCGCCTCTACGAGCGCGAGGGCCTCATCCGGCCCGCGCGCTCGTCGGGGAACACGCGCCTGTACGACGTCGAGACCGTGGAGAGGCTCGAGATCATCCTCACGCTCACGCGCGAGCTGGGCGTGAACCTCGCGGGCGTCGAGGTGATCCTCGATCTCAAGTCGCGCCTCGCCCGGATGGAGGGCGAGGTCGGGCGGCTCATGGAGGCCATCCGGGCGGTCGCGAAGGACCACGCGGCGCGCGCCGGGGCCGGCCCGAAGAACGACAAGGCCCTCGCCGTGCGGCCCCGGGGGGCCATCGTCCTCAAGTACGACTGAGGGATATCGCGCCCCCGGCCGGAGAGGTGATAATCACCGGCCGGTGACTTCAAGGCTGCGCCCCGACGACGACTCCAAGGTCCTCCGGAAGTATCTGGACGACATTTCCCGCTATCCGATCCTCGCGGCGGAGCGCGAGCGGGAGCTTGGACGCGTCATCCAGGACCTCTCGACGCCCGAGGAGGCGCGCAAGGAGGCCGTGGACGAGCTCGTGCGCGGCAACCTGCGGTTCGTGGTCTCGTACGCGAAGCGGTTCCACTCGCCCGAGGTCTCGTTTCTGGACCTGATCAACGAGGGGAACATCGGTCTCATCCAGGCCGCGAAGCGATTCGACCCCGAGCGCGGCGTCAAGTTCATCACCTACGCCGTGTGGTGGGTGCGCCAGGCGATCTCGAACGCCCTCTCCGAGCAGTGGGGCGCAATCCGCCTTCCCCACAAGCAGGCGACGCTCCATTCCCGGCTCGGAAGGATCAAGGAAGCGCTCACGCGCGCGTTCGGACGCGAGCCCACGATGGACGAGATCGCGGCGGAGGCGGGCCTGAAGGTGATCGACGCCGAGAACCTCATGGGGATGACCCGCAGCTCGGAGTCGCTCTCCGGCGTCTTCGGCCTCGAGGAGGACCGCACGCTCGGGGACACGCTCGAGCAGACGAGCGTCGCCGCCGCGGACGAGCAGCTCCTCCGGCGCTCGTCGATCGACCAGACGCGCACGCTTCTCGATGCGCTGCCGAAGAAGGAACGTGCGATCCTCTGCCGCCGCTTCGGGATTCCCGAGGACGGCACGGAGGGTGAGCGCGAGCCCATGACGCTGCAAGAGATCGGAGAGGAACTGCATCTCTCGCGAGAGCGCGTGCGCCAGATCGAGGCGCAGGCCATCGCACGCATCAAACGGTCCATGAAGAGCCGCGCGCTCAAGGCGTTCCTGAACTGATGTCCACCGAAGCCGCCCCCGAACCCTGCGCGTTCTGCAAGGGCTTCGGCGTCGTCGAGACGCCCGAAGGCAGGGTCGTCACCTGCCGGTGCCGCCTCGGGGGCCTCGCCGAGGCGCGCCTCAGGGCCGCCCAGATCCCCGAGCGGTACCGCGACTGCACGCTCGAGAACTACAAGCTGAACCTGCCCGGCCACCACCCGAGCCACACGAAGGCGCGCGCGCGCGCGAAGAGATTCGTCGACGAATGGAAAGCCTGCGACCGCGGCCTTCTCTTCGTGGGTCCCGTCGGCGTCGGGAAGACGCACCTCGCCACGGCGATCCTCCGGACCCTCGTCACGGAGAACGGTGTCCGCGGGGTCTTCTGCGACTTTTCGGACCTCCTCGACCGTATCAAGGCGACGTTCTCGCCGACGAACCCGGACAGCGCCGACGGGGTCGTCGCGCCCTACCGGGACGCGGAGCTTCTCGTCCTGGACGAGCTCGGCGCGCAGCGCCCGACCGACTGGGTGCGCGACGTCCTCTACGGCCTCATCAACACGCGCTACAACCGCCAGCGGGTCACGATCGTCACGACCAACTACGGCGACGCCGCCGGGCCGAACGCCGAGGAGCCGCTGGAGAGGCGCGTGGGGACGATGGTCCGGAGCCGCCTCTACGAGATGTGCGACCTGGTCAGCCTCGACGGCTCGGACTATCGCGCGATGCGCGCCGTCCGGATCTGACGTTCGATGCCGGCGCGCACGCGGTCCGCGGCCGCGGCCGGAGAGGCGCCCCCGCCGTGACGAGGTTCGTGCTCCCCGCCGGGCTGGCGGTCCTCGCCGCGCTCGCGGGCTGCGCGGCGCCGCCCGCGCCCGTCGTCGCGCCGCCTCCCGCCTCGCCGGCGGCCGCGCCGACGCCCGTCCCGACTCCCGTTCCGACGCCCGCGGCGGCTCCGCGCCTCGCGCTACTGCCCTCGCCCGCGCTGAACGTGAGCCTCGCGGTGGACCGCGCCTCGGCCGCGTTCCCGGCGGGAGACTGGGTCCTCGCCGCGGGTGAGCGCGCCGAGCGCCGCCGCGGCCCGCTCGTCGTCGCGCCCGCGAACGGCGGACTGCGCGTCACGGACGACGGCGCGGCCTCCGACTGGCCCTCACCCGTCGAGATCGCCCCCGCAAACGGGGCGCTCGTGCCGTGGGCCGACGCGACGTACCGCGGCCGGCTCGCCCTGCGTGCGACCGCGCGCGGAACGCTGCACGTCATCAACCGGGTCGGCCTCGAGGACTACCTCAAGGGCGTCGTCCCGGCCGAGATGGGGCCGCGCGTGTACGACGAGGTCGAGGCGCTCAAGGCGCAGGCCGTCGCGGCGCGCTCCTATGCCGCGCGCCACCGCGGCCAGTTCGCGGCCGAGGGCTACGACCTCTGTGCGACGCCGCGCTGCCAGGTCTACTCGGGCGCTTCGGCCGAGAGCCCGCTCTCGACGCGCGCCGTCGAGGAGACGGCCGGCGAGGTCCTCCTCTGGAAGGGCGCCGTCGCGGACACGCTCTTCACGTCCACGTGCGGCGGCCGCACGGAGAACGCGCCCGACGTCATGGCGGGCTACGCGAAGGTCGACGCGCCCTATCTCGCGTCGGTCGCGTGCTTCGGCGAGACGGCGCAGGCGCTCGAGTCTTCCGCCGTGGCGAAGAAGGGGACGGTCACGCTGCTCGGAGCGCGCGGCCGCGCGCTTGCCGTGAGCTTCGGAGGGGGAGAGGGAGCGAAGATTGCTCAGAAGGCGCGTGAGGCGCTGCAGCACAGGCTCGGGGTCGCCGCGCATGGAGCGTCGCGTCCCCATCCCCTCTCGGTGCCCGCCGCCTATCTGGAGATCGCATCAGCCGCGGGCTTCGACACGGCCGTTCTTTCGGAGGAGACGGAACGGGCGGGCCTGCCCGCCTCGTGGTCGGAGAAGGCGAAGGCGTCGTTCGCCGCGATGCAGCGTTTCCAGCTGGGCGGCGGCACGGCGCTTCCCACCGATCGCGCGCTGAAGCCCGAGGAAGCCGCGGGCATCTACGCCGTCCTGCTCGCCAGGCTGGGCGACTTCGAGGACGTCGAAGGCCGCATCACGCGGCGCGACGAAACCGGAATCGAGGTGAAGAGCGCCAAGGGACGGCTCTCCACTTCACTTTCAGAAGAAATCGTTCTCTTCGAAGGCGGCCATGAAGGCCTGACTCAGCAGCAGAAGCACGCCTTCTACCCGGGCGACAAGGTTCGTGTCTTCGTCCGCGACGGCAAGGCGCTCGGCGTCGTCTTCCCGCCGCAGTCCGCCCCCGGTGCGTACGACCGCGAGTCCGCTTGGGAGCACTGGACGCGCCGGTTCAGCGCCAGGGAGCTGGGCGCGAAGCTCCGCGAGCGCGAGGGGACGCGCACGGCGGCTGACCCGGCGGGGATCGCCGTGACGTCGCGCGGCGTCTCGGGGCGCGCGCGCACCGTCGCCGTCGCGACGGCGAAGGGCACGGTCACGCTCACGGGCCTCGAGATCCGTTTCGCGCTCGGGCTGCCCGAGAACCTCTTCAACGTCGTCGCGGGCAGGGACGAGGACGGCGAGCGCGTCTTCACGTTCTACGGCCGCGGCTGGGGCCACGGCGTCGGCCTCTGCCAGACGGGCGCGTTCGGCATGGCGCTCTCGGGGCGGACGTACCGCGAGATCCTGGCGCATTACTATCCGGGGACCGAGGTCGCTCAGGCACCGTGAGAAAACGCGCCCTTCGGGCGCCCGAGGATTTCTTCGAATGAGAAGAGATGACGGTTCGCGCCTCTCGCCGGAGCAGCGGCGGGACCTTCTCGTGCGGGCACGCGCCGCGGCCTCACGCGCTCTCGGAATTCCTTTCGCTGGAATTACTCCCTCTCTTCCCTCGGGCCGGCTCGCGGAGCCGGGGATGTGCTTCGTCACGTGGAAGCGGGACGGGCAGCTGCGCGGCTGCATCGGGAGCGTGGAACGGGTCCGCCCGCTCTGGGCGGACGTGGAAGCCAACGCCGTCCACGGGCTTCTCGGTGACCCGCGCTTTCCGCCCGCGACGGCGGACGAGCTTCCGCTGCTCGGGCTCGAGATCTCGGTTCTCACGCCGTTCGAGCCCGTGGCCGATCCGCTTCGCGACGTGAGAATCGGCGTCCACGGCCTCCTCGTCGAGCGCGGGCCCTATCGCGGCCTCCTCCTGCCGCAGGTGCCCGTGGAGTGGGGGTGGGACGTCCCCGCGTTCCTCGCGCACTCGTGCCGCAAGGCGGGCCTGCCCGCCGACGCGTGGCGGGATCCGCGCACGACGATCTCGACGTTCATGGCCGAGGTCTTCGGGGAAGAGGAGGGCTCCGCGGGCGGATAATCCCGCGTATGTCCGCCACAGCTGCCGACGCCGCCTCCGCCGCTTCCGTCGCCTCGATCCGCTCGCAATTCCCGGCCCTCGAGCGCCGCGAAGGCGGTACGCCCGTCGCTTTCTTCGACGGCCCCGGCGGCACGCAGGTGCCGCTCGCCGTCGCGGACGCGATGGCGGACTACCTCCTCCGGCACAACGCGAACACGCACTGGGTCTACCCCACGAGCCTCGAGACGGACGCGATGATCACGGCGTCGCGCGCGGCCCTCGCGGATTTCCTCGGCGGCGACCCGTCCGAGGTCGTCTTCGGCGCGAACATGACGACGCTGACGTTCCACCTCGCCCGCGCGCTCGCGCGCGGCTGGGAGCGCGGCGACGAGGTCGTCGTCACGGAGCTCGACCATCACGCGAACGTCGACCCGTGGCGCGCGCTCGAGAAGGACTTCGGCGTCGTCGTGAAGGCGGCGCCGCTCGTCGCCGGGGAGGCCCGGCTCGATCTCGGCGCCCTCGGCCGGCTCCTGACGAAGAGGACCCGCCTCGTCGCGATCGGCGCGGCGTCGAACGCGGTCGGGACGATCAACGACGTCGCGCGCGTGGCCGCTCTTGCGCACGCGAACGGCTCCCTCGCCTTCGTGGACGCCGTCCACTACGCGCCTCACGCGCTCGTGGACGTGAAGGCGCTCGGCGCGGACTTTCTCGCCTGCTCGCCGTACAAGTTCTACGGCCCGCACGCGGGCGTGCTGTGGGGAAAGCGCGCGCTCCTCGAAGCGCTCGACGCCCCGAAGTTGCGCCCGGCGCCCGACAACGCGCCGGACCGGCTCGAGACCGGAACCCAAAACCACGAGGGCATCGCGGGCTGCGGGGCCGCCGTCGACTTCCTCGCGTCCCTGGCGGGGCAGGGCGGGACGCGGCGCGAGCGCCTCGCACGGACGTTCGCCGCGCTTCACGCGCGCGGGGAAGCGCTCCTGGCGCGGATGTGGAACGGCCTCTCGCTGATTCCCGGCGTCACGCTCTACGGCCCGCCGCCCGGCGCGCCGCGCACACCCACGGTCGGCTTCACCGTGAAGGGATGGACGTCGGCGGACGTTGCGCGCGCTCTCGTCCCGCACGGGATTTACGTCTCGAACGGCGACTTCTACGCGACGACGCTCGTCGAGAAGCTCGGCCACGGAGCCGACGGCCTCGTCCGCGCCGGCGCCGCCTGCTACACGACGGAAGACGAGGTCGACCGCCTCGTCTCGGCCGTCGCCCGGCTATCGCCGCGCGGGCATTGATGCTAAGGTTCCCGAAAATTTGACGCTTCTGTCAAACACAGTCGCGTCGGCAGGAGTCCCCATGGTTGCTCCCGTCGTGTCCGCCCCGCCGTCGTCGCCCGGATTCGCCCTCACCGAAGAGCAGGAAGCCGTCCGCGCGATGGTCCGCGACTTCGCGCGCACCGAGATCGCGCCGCGCGTGATGGAGTGGGACGAGGCGCAGGTCTTCCCGCGCGACATCTTCTCGAAACTCGGCGAGCTCGGGATGCTCGGCGTCCTCGTGCCGGAGGAATACGGCGGCGCGGGCCTCTCGTACGTCGACTACATCCACGTCGTGGACGAGATCTCGCGCGTGGACGGGTCGATCGGCCTCGGGGTCGCCGCGCACAACAGCCTCTGCACGAACCACCTCTGGCTCTTCGGCAACGAGGCGCAGAGGCGCAAGTGGGTGACGCCGCTCGCGCAGGGCAAGCTCATCGGCGCCTGGGGCCTCACGGAGGCCGAGTCCGGCTCCGACAGCGGCGGCACGAAGACCACCGCCGTGAAGGACGGCGACTCGTGGGTCCTGAACGGGTCGAAGAACTTCATCACGCACGCGTCCGTCGGCGACGTCGCGGTGCTGCTCGCCGTCACGGACAAGGCCGCCGGCCGGAACAGGATCTCCGCCTTCGTCGTGGACCTGCACCAGAAGGGCATCCACGCCGGGAAAAAGGAGAACAAGCTCGGGATGCGCGCCTCCGACACGGCGACGCTCGTCATGGAGGACTGCCGCATCCCGGCGGAGAACCTGATCGGCGCGCCGGGCGAAGGGTTCGTCCAGGCCATGAAGGTCCTCGACGGCGGCCGCATCTCGATCGCGGCGCTCGCGCTCGGGATCGCCGAGGGGGCGTTCGAGGGCGCGCGCGCCTACGCGCAGCAGAGGAAGCAGTTCGGCAAGGCGATCTCCGAGTTCCAGACGATCCAGAACTACCTCGCCGACATGGCGACCGAGATCGACGCGGCACGCCTCCTGATCTATCGCGCCGGGTGGATGAAGGACGCCGGGAAGATGACGACGAAGGAATCGGCGATGGCGAAGCTCTACGCCTCCGAGGTCTCCGTCCGCGTCTCGAACCTCGCGGTCCAGATCCACGGCGGGTACGGCTTCACGAAGGATTTCGGCGCCGAGAAGTACTTCCGCGACGCCAAACTCTGCACGATCGGCGAGGGCACGTCGGAGATCCAGCGCCTCGTGATCGCGCGCGAGATCCTCAAGAAGTCCGCCGGCGCCTAGCGGCGGTCGAGGACGGCCCGGCCTTCCTTCATGACGAAGCGGGGCGACTCGATCGTCCTGACGTCTTTCAGTGGGTCGCCGGCGACGGCCACGAGGTCGCCGTAGAAGCCGGGTGCCAGCTTTCCGATCTTCGTCTCCATGCGGAGCAGGCGTGCGGCCACGAGCGTCGCGGACTGGATCGCCTGGAGCGGCGTCATGCCGGCCTCCACGTACATCGCGAGCTGCCTGCCGTTGATGCCGTGGATCTGGACGCCCGCATCCGTGCCGTACGCGACGGGGATGCCCGCCTGGATCGCCTTGCGGAGGCTCTCGAGCTTCAGGTCCTTCACCTCGCGCGACTTCCGGAGCTGGTAGTCCTGGTAGCCGCCGGCGGCGCCGCGCTCGAGCATGTACGCGTTCGTCAGCGGGTTCGAGACGATGAACGTGCCGTTCGCCTTGAGCGCCGCGATGGTCTCGTCGTCCAGCATCGAGGAGTGCTCCACGGAGCGCACGCCGGCGCGCGCGGCGCGCAGGATCCCGAGCGTGCCGTGGGCGTGGACGGCCACGTCCCGCCCCTTCTCCCTCGCGGCGAGGACGGCCGCCCGGATCTCCTCCTCCGTGTACTCCGCCTGCCGGGGGTCCGTTTTCGCCGAGCCGATTCCGCCCGTGACGAGGATCTTGATCCAGTCGGCTCCGTACTTGACGTTCTCGCGCACCTTCTTCCGGATCTCCTCCGGCCCGTCCGCGATGGCGGAGTAGCGGTGCACGTGAACGTCCTCGGGGAGATCGTTGAGGTCGCCGTGACCGCCCGTCGCGGAGATCGACTTCGTCGCGACGAGCATCCGCGGCCCGACGATCTTCCCGGCCGCGATCTCGTCGCGCAGCGCGACGTCGGCGAAATCGCGCGCGCCGAGGTCGCGCACCGTCGTGAAGCCCGCCTCGACCGTCTTGCGTGCGTTGACGGCGCCCTCGAGGGCGGCGTGGGCGGTCGTCTCGACGAGATTCTGGAAGGGCGTCTGCTCCTCGCCGCCGACGAGGTGGACGTGGCAGTCCGTGAGGCCCGGCAGGAGCGTGACGTCGCCGAGGTCGACCGTGACCTTCTCGCCCGCCTTGCGGGTTCCGACCGAGACGACGACGCCGCTCTCGATCCGGATGACGGGGTTTTCGGTGAGCCGTCCCGTCTCGACGTCGAGAAGGCGCCTCGCCGAGACGGTGACGGTCTCGGCGTGGGCTGCGGCGGAAACGGTCAGGGCGGCGAGAGAGGCGGCGAGAAGCGAGGCGCGGACGTGCATCCCCGGGATTCTAGGGCGTCAGGCCTTCGCGAAGCGGACGCGGCAGTCGAGGTACGCCGCGCCCTCGCCCGCGTCCGTGAGGCGCGCCCTCACGAGCGCGTTCGCGCAGTTCCCGCGGTCGTAGCTGCCGCCCTTCGGGACGATCACGACGTCCGGGCGCTGCGCCGGGTCGAAGCGCAGCCGGGCGCGGATCGAGCCGATCGCGCTTTCGAGGCGGACCACCTCGCCGTCGGCGAAGCCGGGCGCGGCGGACGGGTGGCACGTCGCGTGGAGGAGCTCCGGCTCGGGGATCGCCCACTGCGAGCTCTGGGACTGCTCGGTCGAGTTCGAGAAGAGCCAGAGGGGGAACCCGGGTTCTTCGGGCGGCACGACCGGCAGCGTGTGAATCAGATTCACCTTGCCCGATGGCGTCGCGAATTTGCGATCTCCGAAGAGGACCTTTTCTGCGAACGGGTGCCGAACGGATGCATGCTCGAGCTGCTCCAGCGTGACGCCCGCGGCCTCCACTCGCGAGAGCAACCGCTTCTTCCACTCCCGGGCCGTCCCTCTTACTTTCAAGGAAATCTTCTCTTCGCGCTCTTCGGTCCTCTCGTCGATGGCGCGGGCGAGCGCCTGGACGATCTCGAGGTCCGTGAGGACGCCGGGCGGCGGCGGGACGGCGGGCGTCGAGACGCCGAGGAAGTGGTGGCCGTACGAGCCGAGGAGGTCGTCGTCCTCGACGAGCGTCGTCGTCGGGAAGACGACCGTCGCGCGCCGCGCCGTGTCGGTCATGAACGGGTCCACGACGACGACGAGCTCGCGCGTCTCGAGCGCCTTCGCGACCGTCGCCGAGTCGGGCAGCATGGCGACGGGGTTGCCCGCCGTGATCCAGACCGCGCGCACGGGCGGGTCCTGCGCGGCGAGGATCGCCGCGCCGAGAAGCGGCTCCGGGAACGTGCGGGGCGGGGCGTGGTTCAGGAACGAGAAGTCGAACGGGGCCTTGCGGACGGCGGAGAACGACACGCCGCCGCCCGGGATTCCGAGGTTACCGCTCACGGCGCCGAGGGCGTCGAGCGCCCGGACGATTCCCGCGCCGTTCATCCGCCGGCCCATGCCCCAGCCGACCTGGATCGAGCACGGCCTTTCCGCGAGCGCGGACGAGAGGTCGCCGACCTCTTCCGCCGAGACGCCCGCGGCGGCCGCCCAACCGGCGGCGCTCCGGGAGAGCGCGAGCGCGCGGAACGCGTCGAAGTGATCGCAGTACGCGGGTGCGGCGGCGTCGATCGCATTCGTCTCGAACAGGCGGGCCGCGACGCCCATTGCGAGGTCGAAGTCGCCGCCGGGCCGCGGCGCGATGAAGCGGTCCGCGAGCTTCTCGCTCTTGTGGCGGACGGGGTCCACGAGGATCACCTTCGTTCCACTCCGCTTCGCGTCACGGAGGATGGGCTGCAGGTGGACGTTCGAGACGGCGGCGTTCTTTCCCCAGAGAATCACGTTGCGCGCGTTCCCCGCGTCGAAGATGTCGTGCATCTCCTCCGCGCCGAAGTCGATGACCTGCGCCGCATCGCCGGCGCCCGAGCAGATGTCGCCGCGCTTGACGGTGACGGGCCCCAGCAGCTCGAAAAAGTAGTCCACGACCGACTTCACGAGGCCGAGTGACCCGCCCGAGCGGTAATGGAGGATCGACGCCGGGCCCGACTCTCTCCGGATCGCGAGGAGGTGTTCCGCGACGAAGCCGAGGGCTTCCTCCCACGTGGCCGGCGCCAGGACGCCGTTCCGCCGGAGAAGCGGCGTCGTGAGGCGCAGCGGGCCGTTCTGAATCTCCGGGAAATGCGACGTCCGGTAGCAGAGGAAGCCATTCGTGACCGGGTGGGCCGGGTCGCCGCCGAGGGCGACGAGCTTCCCGTCCTCGACGGTCGCGATCAGGCCGCAGGCGTCGGGACAGTCGCGGTTGCAGACGGTGCGAAGCTCGACGGCGCCCATGGGCCCATTCTAGAGAGACGGCGTCTCGCCCGGGAGGGCGGCCTAGACCAAGGCCCGGCGAAGGAGCGCCAGCGTGCGCTTCCAGGCGTCGACGGACGCCTTCGGGTCGTAAACGTTCGCGCGCGAGTCGTTGAAGAACGCGTGGCCGGCGTCGGGATAGACGACGGTCTCGACGTCCTTGCCCATCGCCTTGAGCTTGTCCTCGAGGGGCTTCGCGTCGGTGGCGGGGACGCCCGTGTCCTTCCCGCCGTAGATGAGGAGCAGCGGAGACGCGAGGTGCTTCCAGTCCAGCGGGACCTTCTTGAAGCCGCCGTAGAAGCTGACGACGGCGCCGACGCTCGGATTCGACGTCGCCGCGTACTGCGCGAGCGCGCCGCCCATGCAGAAGCCGACGACGCCGAACTTCCTCGACGCGCACTCGGCGCGCTGGAGGAGGAACGCGCCCGCACCGGCGATCTCGCGGCCGGCGCGCTCGACGTCCAGCTCCATGAGGAGGCGCCCGGCCTCGTCGGGCGAGGTCGTCGTCTTGCCGTGGTAGAGGTCGGGCGCGAAGGCGACGAAGCCCTCCTTCGCGAAGCGCTCGGTCACGTCCTTGACGTGCGACACGAGCCCCCACCACTCCTGGATGACGACGACGGCCGGTCCCTTGCCGGACGTCGGCTTCGCGAGCCAGCCGTCGACCTTCTGGCCGTTGAGCGTGACGCCGACCTTCTCGCCCATGACGTGTCCTCCGTCCGTTCCTCCGCTGAATCCTATACTCCGTCCCGGGTGAGCGTGGCCGTGAAGCTGTTCCGCATTTCCGCGATTGGAGCCGTCGTGGTCGCGCTCGGTTTCCTGATCGCCTGCTCGATCTTCTTCCCGGGCGAGCCGTCGGTCCGGAAGAACGTGTCGGGCGGCCTCTTTACGGACGTGACGAAGGCCTCCGGCGTGAAGTTCCGGTTCCACGGCGACATCACGGACGGCAAGCTCATCCCGACGATGGGCGGGGGCGCCGCGCTCGCGGACTTCGACGGCGACGGCTGGCTGGACCTCGTCCTCGTCCAGCAGGTCAAGAGCGGCTCGAAGTGGCGCAAGCACGGGAAGACGCAGGAGCTCAAGGACTGCACGCGCCTCTTCCGGAACCGCGGGGACGGCACGTTCGAGGACGTCACGGAGAAGTCCGGCGTCGTCGCGTGCGGCTGGGGCGTCAGCGCGATGTGGGCCGACCTCGACAACGACGGATTTCCGGACCTCGTCATCGGGAACGCGGGCGACCCGAACCTCGTCTTCCGCAACAGGGGCGACGGCACGTTCGAGAAGATGGAGTCCACCGGACTCGAGGGCGGGAAGTTCACGATCGGCCTCATGGCCCTCGACATCGACGGGGACGGCCTGCCGGACGTCTACCTCGGCAACTACCTCGAGACGGACTCGCTCAGGGAGTCGAAGGCGCCCGCGACGTCCTTCATGACGCCCGACGAGTACAAGGGCCAGGACAACCAGATGCTGCGCAACCTCGGCGGCTGGAAGTGGGCGGACGTGACGGACGCGAGCGGCACGCGCGACCCGGGAAGCAAGACGATCGGCGCCGTCGCGCTCGACTACGACGGCGACGGGAAGACCGACTTCTACGTCGCGAACGACCAGTGGCGGAACACGCTCTTCCACAACGAGGGCGGCGGCGTCTTCCGCGACGTGTCGGACGAGACGGGCACGGGCTTCCCCGAGGAGGGAAGCGTCACGGCCTTCGGGCGAAAGACGCGCAGCGGCATGGGCCTCGTCGCGGCGGACTTCGACGGCGACGGCCGCCCCGACCTCTACGTCACGAACTACGCGAACGAGCCGAACACGCTCTATCGCAACGTGGAGGGGGCGACGTTCGCCGAGAGCGAGCGCGAGGCGTTCGGTGGCGACCACGACCCCGTCCTTCCGCTCTCGAAGTGGGGAGCTGTCGCGCTGGACTGGGACAACGACGGGAAGGACGACCTCGCCGTCTCGAGCGGCCAGATCCTCTCGCGCTTCTTCACGGTCGTCGGCGGCTGGTTCAACCCGAAGGCGAAGAACTTCGCGGTCGGGGAGAAGAGCTACGCCCAGCGGCAGTTCCTTTTCCACAACGAGAGCGCGCCCGGGACGATGACGTTCCGGGACGTCTCCGCGGAGGCGGGCGACCTCGGACGCCTCGTGATCGTGGGGCGCGGCCTCTCGGCGGGCGACCTCGACGGCGACGGGAAGGAAGATCTCGTCTTCAACCCGATCGACGTGGCCGCGATCGTCCTCCGCAACACGGCGCCCGCGGGCAACGCGCTCGAGATCCTGCCCGTGGCCGGCGCCGACCGGAAAACGGTCCTCGGAACGCGCGTCACGGCCGGGACGAAGATGAAGGAGTTCTACGTGGCGCCGTCGTACGCGAGCGGCTCCTGGCTGCCGCTGCACTTCGGCATCGGGGCGGCCGCGTCCGCACGCGTCACGGTGAAGTGGCCCGACGGCACGACACAGGACCTCGGCGACGTCCCGAAGGGCGCGTGGAAGCTGAAGAAGGGCGGAGCGCTCGAGCCGCTCCGCCGAAAGTAATCAGACGAGGACGGGCTTGCCGGCCGTGTACCGCACGAGCGCCGTGGTGAGCAGGTCGGTGTGCTCGCGCTCCTCGGCCTCCATCTCACGGTAGAGCTTCCACTCGGCCGAGCCGGGCTCGAGCTCGCGGCCTCTCTCGAGGAAGAAGTTCCGGGCGCGCCGCTCGAGGTGGACGGCCAGCTTGAGGAGGTCCTCTCCGGTCTCGGTCTTCTGGCCCGCCTCGGCGTAGACGGCGACGCGCGCGGCCGAGAGGCCCGGCGCGGCCGTGTCCGGCTGGGGCACGTGGTAGCGGCGCGAGAGCGTCTCCATGTGGCCGCGCTCCATCTCCGAGAGGCTCGTGAAAAGCGTCTTGAGGGCGGGATCCTGCGTCGTCTCGGCGCCGTGCGCGTAGAACGCGAGGCCCCCGAGCTCGATCTCGAACGCCTGCCGGAGGGCCTCGACGGCCCGCTCGTTGTCGAGCTTCACGTCGTGCCCGTGCGAGAGCGTGCCGCCGCAGGCGGGGCACAGGCCGTACGGGAACGCGAAGCCCTCGTAGACTTTCTGGCAGCCGTCGCACGTCCACGTGAGCGAGAGCCCCGCGCAGCAGACGTATTCCTCCTCGCCCTCGAGGGGCTGGCGGCACTTCGGGCAGACCTTCACGGCTGCCATCTCGTCGGACGTCTTCGCCTTCTTCGGGGCCGGCGCCGGCTCGTCCGCGAGGACGACCGGCCACTCCTTCGTCTTCAGGTACTGCACGATCGCCTTGGCCGCGCGGCGGCCGGCGCCGAGCGCGAGGATGACGGTCGCGCCGCCGGTCACGATGTCGCCCCCCGCGAAGACTCCGGGCAGGTTCGCGGCCTGCGTTTTCGCGTCCGCGTTGATGTAGCCCTCGTCCCGCGTGTCGAGGCCGGGCGTCGAGCGCGCGATCACGGGGTTCGCCTTCGTCCCGAGCGCGTAGATGACCGTGTCGCAGAGGAACGTCTCGGTCTCGCCCTCGACGGGGACCGGGCGGCGGCGGCCGGACTTGTCCGGCGGGCCGAGCTCCATGACCTGCGTGACGATGGCCTTCACGTCGCCGGCGTCGTCCGTCTCGATCCGGAGCGGGCTCCTCAGCCAGTGGAAGGTGATCCCCTCCTCCTTGGCGTGGCGGATCTCCTCGATGCGCGCGGGGGCCTCGGCCTCCGTGCGCCGGTAGACGCACTTGACCTCCGCGGCGCCGAGGCGGCGCGAGACGCGCAGGCAGTCCATCGCGGTGTTGCCCGCGCCGAGGACGACGACGCGGCGGCCGGGCGTCACGGGCGTGTCCTCGTACGGGAAGCGGTCGCCGCCCATGAGGTTCACGCGCGTGAGGAACTCGTTCGCGCTGTAGACGGCGCCCGCGAACTCGCCGGGGATGCCGAGGAAGCTCGGCGCGCCGGCGCCCGTGCCGATGAAGACGGCGTCGTAGCCCATCTCCGTCTGGAGCTGCGGGATCGTGAACGTCTTGCCGATGACCTTGTTCGTCTCGAACTTCACGCCCATCGACTCGAGGTTCTTCACCTCGCGGTCGATGGTCGTGCGCGGCAGGCGGAAGGACGGGATGCCGTACTTCAGGACGCCGCCGATGACGTGCAGCGCCTCGTAGATCGTGACCTCGGCGCCCGCCTTCGCGAGGTCGCCCGCGCAGGCGAGGCCCGCGGGGCCCGAGCCCACGATCGCGACCTTGCCGAGCGCGCCGGCGTTCGCCGGCTTGCCCATGACGAAGGCCGGCGCGTTGTCGCCCACGAAGCGCTCGAGGCGCCCGATCGCGACGGACTCCATCTTGCCCTTCACGAGGATGCACTGCGCCTCGCACTGGCTCTCCTGCGGGCAGACGCGGCCGCAGATCGAGGCGAAGAGATTGCTCTCCTGGATCGCCCCGAGCGCGCCCGGCAGGTCGCGGATGAGGATGTGGCGGATGAAGCGGGGGATGTCGATCGAGACGGGGCAGCCCTCGATGCATGTCGGCCGCACGCACTGGATGCAGCGCTCGGCCTCCTGCAGCGCGTCCACCATCCGGTAGCCGAGGTTCACCTCGAGGAAGTTCCCGGAGCGCTCGACGTGGTCGCGCTCGGGCATCTTCGTCGCGTGAGGCGGGAGCTCCTTGAGCTTCTTCCAGTTGCGCTTCTCGAGCTCGAAGAGCTGCTCGTCGTACGAGCAGACCTTGTCGAAGTCCTTCTGGGCCTCGACCTCCTGCGTCTTGAAGCGGCTCTGGCGGAACGCGAGCTCCTTGAAGTCCACGAGGTGCCCGTCGAAGTCCGGGCCCTCGACGCACGCGAACTTCACCTTGCCGTCGACCGTGACGCGGCACGACCCGCACATGCCGGTGCCGTCGACCATGATCGCGTTCAGGCTCACCATCGTCTTGACGCCGAACGGCCGGCTCGTGTCGCAGCAGGCGCGCATCATCGGGAGCGGCCCGATCGCGACGACCTCGTCGACTTTCTCTTTCTCGAGGACGTCCTTGAGAGCGGCCGTCACGAATCCCGGGCGGCCGTACGAGCCGTCGTCCGTGCAGACGATGAGCTCGTCGCAGAACTCCCTGAACTTCGCCTCCCAGAAGACGAGGTCCTTCGAGCGGAAGCCGATGATCCCGGTGATCCGGTTCCCGGCCTCCTTGAAGGCGCGCAGCTGCGGGAAGACCGGCGCGACGCCGAGCCCGCCCCCCACGAGGACGACGTGGCCCGCCTTCTCGACGTGGCAGGGGAGGCCGAGCGGCCCGACGAAGTCGAGGAACGTGTCGCCCTCGGCGTAGTCCTTGAGCATCTCCTGGGTGGTCTTGCCGACGGCCTGGACGACCATCGTGATGGTCCCCCAGTCGCGGTCGAAGTCCGCCACGGTCAGCGGGATGCGCTCGCCGCCCTCGCGCAGCCGGACCATCACGAAGTGGCCGGGCTGGGCCGCCTTCGCGACGTCGGGTGCGTGGACGTCCCAGAGGAAGGTCGTGTCCGAGAACTGCTGCCGGCGGACGATCCTGTACATGGACCGGGAGGCTAGTGAACCGGGCGCCGGCCGGCCATGGTGCAAATGGCCTACTAAGAACGCGTCTCGTTACAGGACGTAGAGCCCGAAGGCCCGGCTCAGCCCGTCTTCCGCTCCTCGGCGAGCCTCGTCTCGATGCGGTCCTGGCACGTCTTGCAGATGAAGGCGTTCAGCCGCGCGATGAACTTCCACTCGTCGGACCGGTGCACGTCGCAGAAGTAGCACGTGTGGCGGCCGCGCGTCACCGCCGTCTCGTCGAAGGGCACGTTTTCGTCCGCGGAGGTGACGACGGGTCCCATGACGTTCTCCTCAGCGCGGCTGGACGCGCAGGTGGCCGGTGAGAAGCTCGCGGCCGGGGACCATGCGGATCTCGACGCGGAAATCCTCGCCCGAGGAAGAGAGCCCGGGCAGGGGAACGTAGAGGGGGAGGTTGAACCCCCTGCCGGGCTCCAGGCGGGTGGGATAAGCGAGCATCCGGCACTGCCGCGTCTGCCGGGCGCGCTCGCGGCCCTCGGAGTCGAGGAGGACCAACTCGAGGAGGGGACCCGTGCCGGTGCTCCCCTCCCACGGCTGCTGGGACCTGTTCCGGAATTCGAGGTGCAGCAGAACCTTGCCCGGCTCGTGCGTGTCAGACACGAGGATCGGGTGCGGTGCGTGAAGCGTCAGCGACAGGGTGACATCACCGGCCGGCTCTTCCTTCGGCAGTCGTGCGTTCAACATGTCGTGACTCCTTTGGTGGGGACCCTCCGGCGGCGTCAGCCGCCGATCGGTCCGATTCTGAAGAAATCGATGAGCGAGAAAAGAAAGTTCATGTGTCCTCCTCTGTCCTGATACCCCGCGGCAGGACAACTCTCCTGCCTTCACTCACTAAGACAGACGGGACAGGGCTCTTTGACCCCCCGGCGCCCCAAAAAGGGCTCGGCCGCCGGAAGGCGGCCGAAGAAATGCTCAGAAAAATGGGGATGAAAGCGAGTCTGTGCGGGATCAGCCCACGAGGCGCAGGGGCTGGTATGTGCGCTCGATTCCGCTGTCCTCGTCCTGAAGGTACTCGCGGACGTGGGCGACGAGATCGGCGTCGAGCGTGCCCTGATCCAGGCAGACGAAGAGCTCGCCGAGAGCGGGCGACGGACTGAAAACGGTCTGCTTGCGGTCGCGGCGGAGGGCGTCCACCTCGGCAGCCATCGCATCGAACTGTCCCGTACGACCAAGGCATTCGGCGACATAGAGCCGCGCGAAGAGGACGTCCGTGGGCGAACCGTTGAGAGCGGACTCCGCGGCGATCTCGCGGAAGGCGCGGAGCGCCCGGGCGAACTGGCCGCGCAGGAAGTCGAGCTCGGCGAGGCCCGTGCGGATATAGCGAAGATGGGAGACGAAGTTGTTCCGCAGAGCAAGGGTGAGCGCCTTTGCGTACGTCGCGCGAGCGTCGTCGAAACGCCCGAGCTGAGCAAGAGACGTCGCCCGGTTGTTCAAAGTCATCGTGAGCGCGCGCGCGTCCTTGTCCGGATCGAAGTGCGCAACCGCTCGCTCGAAGTGCTCGAGCGCTTCATCCTGCTGACCCTTGCTCGCCAGGATGTTCCCGATCGCACCTTCCGCCCTCGCGAGGAAGTGGTCCTGGCCGAATTCTTCGAAGGTCTTCAGGGCGGACCGGATCAGGTCCTCGGCGGCCGCGTAGTCACGGGCGAACGTCGCGGCCTCACCCTCGAAATAGTCGCAAAGCGCGGAGCCGAACCCGAGGTCGCCGGCCTCGGCGAAGAGTGGACGCGCGGCGGCGGCGGCGGCGCGCGCGTCGATCGCCTCGCCCATCATGGCGAGGGCCTGCGACTCGAGGAGGTGCGCTTCGGCCTGGACCGCCTGGCGCGGCGAGGGCGTGGACGCACGCGATTCGCGGTTCACTTCGACGAGCGAGGCGGCCTCCGCGTGGATCGTCTTCGCGAGAGCGAGGGCGCGCCGCGGATCGACGCCCACGAGAGGCGTCCCCTTCTGCGCCGCATACAGCAGCGCGAAGCCGCGGTGGGGCTTTCCGTCGAGCGCGCGCATCGCGGCCGCGAGCTCGTCGGGCCCGGAGCGCGCGGCCTTGAGGACGAGCTCGGCGGGCTTCTCGGCGTCCACCGAGAACCGGTAGATGTCCTCCAGCGGGACGCGCGTCCGCACGAACGGCAGCGTGCGGCCGAACTCCTCGCGCGGGACCGCGGGCGCGACGTCCGAATCCACGAGCGCGTCGAAGATCTCGTCGCGCTTCACGGGTTCTCCGTCCCGCCCATGAGGCGATAGCACTGCTCGAGGAACGCGGCCCTCAGGAACGCCTTCGGGTCGCGGACGCGCGGGTTCATGGCGAGCGCCTTGAGGAAGACGCGCTGCGCGGCGGCTTCGCAGTCGTCCTCGGAGAGGCCGAACCGGATGACGCCGGCCGCGACGAGGCGCGGGCGGAACCTCGCGTTGAGCTCGGCCCAGTCCCAGACGGGGCGTGCGGGCAGCTCAAGCTCCGGCGCGGACGGCTTGGGACGCCGATCCCACCCTTCGAGGGGCGCGAGGCCTTCGACCTTCGTCTGCATCAATGCTCTTCCGCGAACAGGGGCTTATGCTAAACCCGGAATCCGGCGCGGGTCAAAGGTGCGACCTGATTGCACCGGGCGCTCCTTTGGGAGGCCCGAAAGACCCGGCGGGCGAGGGCTGCGGTATGGCGACGACGAAGTCGACGGCATTGGTGGGTCTCAAGCACGTTTTCGCCTTCGGGGCCGGCACGGCCGAGGGCAAGGGCGACCAGAAGAACCTCCTCGGCGGCAAGGGGGCGAACCTGGCGGAGATGGCCCGCCTGGGCCTTCCGGTCCCCCCCGGCTTCACGATCACGACCGAGGTCTGCACCCACTATTACGCCAACAACCAGAGCTACCCCAGTGGTTTGCGCGACGAGGTCGCCGAGCACCTGGCGGGCATCGAGAAGGCGCTGGGACGGAAGTTCGGCGACCCGAAGAACCCCCTGACGGTCTCGGTGAGGTCCGGCGCCCGGGCCTCGATGCCGGGGATGATGGACACGATCCTGAACCTCGGCCTCAACGACAAGACGGTCGAAGGCCTGGCGCAAGTCTCCGGAAACCCGCGGTTCGCCTGGGACTGCTACCGCCGGTTCGTGGCGATGTACGGCGACGTCGTCCTGAACCTCAAGCCTCTTGACAAGCGCGAGCGCGACCCCTTCGAGGTGATCCTCGAGAAGAAGAAGATCGCCTTCAACGTCAAGCTCGACACGGAGCTTTCCGTCTCGGCGCTGCAGGAGCTCGTGCGCGACTTCAAGGCCGAGATCCGCTACCGCACCGGCCAGACGTTCCCCGACGACCCGATGGAGCAGCTCTGGGGCGCCATCGGCGCGGTGTTCGGCTCGTGGATGAACGAGCGCGCGATCGTCTACCGGCACCTCAACGGCATCCCCGAGAGCTGGGGCACGGCCGTGAACGTGCAGTCGATGGTCTTCGGCAACCTCGGCGAGGACTGCGGCACCGGCGTCGCCTTCACGCGCGACCCGTCCACCGGCGAGAACATCTTCTACGGCGAGTACCTCATCAACGCGCAGGGCGAGGACGTCGTCGCCGGCGTCCGGACGCCTCAGAAGATCGCGACGCTCGACGCCAAGATGCCCGAAATCTACAAGCAGCTCCTCGGCATCCGCAAGACGCTCGAGGACCACTACGGCGACATGCAGGACATCGAGTTCACGGTCGAGCGCGGCAAGCTCTGGATGCTGCAGACGCGCACCGGCAAGCGCACGGGGTTCGCCGAGGTGCGCATCGCCGTCGAGATGGTCGAGGAGAAGCGCATCACGGCCGAGCAGGCCGTCCTGCGCGTGAACCCGGACTCGCTGAACCAGCTCCTGCGCCCGATCTTCGACCCCGCCGCCAAGAGCGAAGCGCTCGCCGGGGGCCGCCTCCTCGCCAAGGGACTCAACGCGGGTCCCGGCGCGGCGACGGGACGCGTCGTCTTCACGGCGCACGACGCTTTCGAGTGGGCCGAGCGCGGCGAAAAGGTGCTCCTCGTGCGCGAGGAGACGAGCCCGGAGGACATCAAGGGCATGAACGCGGCCGAGGGAATCCTCACGGCGCGCGGCGGCATGACGTCGCACGCGGCGCTCGTCGCGCGTCAGATGGGGAAGGTCTGCATCGTCGGGTGCGAGGTCCTGCGCATCGAGCACCAGACGGGGCAGATGATCGTCACGCAGAAGTCGGGCGACCCGAAGCTCGTCCACGAGGGCGACTGGGTGTCGATCGACGGGTCGACCGGCGAGGTCCTCGAAGGCCGCATCGCGACGAAGGCGTCGGAGGTCCTCCAGGTCCTCCTCGACAAGACGCTCGATCCCGCGAGGAGCGAGGTCTACCGCCGCTTTGCGACGCTCATGGAGTGGGCCGACAAGGCGCGGCGCCTGAAGGTGCGCGCGAACGCCGACCAGCCCGACCAGGCCCTGAACGCCGTCGCGTTCGGCGCCGAGGGCATCGGCCTCTGCCGCACGGAGCACATGTTCTTCGGCGGCGAGCGCATCACCGCCGTGCGCGAGATGATCCTCGCGGACAAGACCGAGGACCGCGAGAAGGCGCTCGACAAGATCCTCCCGATGCAGCGCGAGGACTTCATCGGCCTGTTCCGGGCGATGGGCCCGCGGCCGGTCACGATCCGCACGCTCGACCCGCCGCTCCACGAGTTCCTGCCCCACGGCGAGAAGGAGCGCGAGTCCGTCGCGCGCCAGACGGGCGTCGACCCGCGCCTCATCGCGCGCAAGGTCGCCGACCTCTCCGAGATGAACCCGATGCTCGGCCACCGGGGCTGCCGCCTCGGCATCACCTTCCCCGAGATCACGCGGATGCAGACGCGCGCCATCCTCGAGGCCGCCTGCCGCGTGAAGAAGGAAGGGATCGATGTGAAGCCGGAGATCATGATCCCGCTCGTCTCGCACGTGCACGAGCTCGCCGACCAGGTGAAAGTCGTCCGCGACGTCGCGAAGAAGGTCTTCGAGGCCGAGGGCGTGACCGTGGACTTCCTCGTCGGGACGATGATCGAGCTGCCGCGCGCGGCCGTGACGGCCGACGAGATCGCCCGCGAGGCGGAGTTCTTCAGCTTCGGGACGAACGACCTCACGCAGACGACGTTCGGGCTTTCGCGCGACGACGCCGGCAAGTTCCTGCCGGATTACGTGCGGCGCGAGATCCTGCCGTCCGACCCGTTCGAGAGGCTGGACCAGGGCGGCGTCGGCAAGCTCGTGAAGATGGGAACCGAGCTGGGCCGCGGGACGCGCCCCGGCCTCAAGGTCGGGATCTGCGGCGAGCACGGCGGCGACCCGTCGAGCGTCGAGTTCTTCCACCGGACGGGCCTCGACTACGTGTCGTGCTCCCCGTTCCGCATCCCGATCGCGCGCCTCGCGGCGGCGCAGGCGGCGCTCCGGAAGTGAAGCGCCCGTAGCGTAAGGGGCTCCGCCCCGCGGCGTGGGAAGATCGCTCCATGAGCGACCGCTCGCGCCGCCATCGTTCCGACCTCCACGAGATTGCCCGCCGCGCCATGCGGGAGAAGGGCCTGTCTCCCGACTTCCCGAAGTCGGCCCTCGAGCAGCTGGGTGCGATCACGGAGCCGGCGCCTGCCAAAGCCGACGGGCTGCGCGACCTCAGGTCCCTCCTCTGGGCCTCGATCGACAACGACGACAGCCGCGATCTCGACCAGGTGTCGGTGGCCGAGGCTCTCCCGAACGGCGAGATCAAGGTCCTCGTCGCGATCGCGGACGTCGACGCTCTCGTCAGGAAGGGGACACCCCTCGACGAGCGGGCCGCGCACAACACGACGTCGGTCTACACGGCGGGCGGCGTCTTCCCGATGCTCCCCGAAAAGCTCTCGACGGACCTCACGTCCCTGAACCCGGACGAGGACCGCGCCGCGGTCGTCATCGAGTTCGTCGTGGACGGCGGCGGGGCGCCGCACGGCACGGCGGTGTATCGCGCCGTCGTCCGCAACAAGTCGAAGCTCGCGTACGACTCCGTCGACGCGTGGCGCGACGGGCGGGGCCCGATGCCCGAGGCGATGGCGAAGGTCCCGGGCATCGACGCGCAGATGCGCCTCCAGGAGACGGCCGCGCAGAAGCTGCGGGCCCGCCGTTACGAGGAGGGGGCGCTCGATCTCGAGACGATCGAGGCGCGCGCGGTCTTCGACGGCGAGACGATCACGGACCTCAAGGTCGACCAGCAGAACGAGCCGCGCCAGCTCATCGAGGACTTCATGATCGCGGCGAACGGCGTGACGGCGCGGTTCCTCGAGGAGAAGGGGTATCCGTCGCTGCGGCGCGTCGTGCGCTCGCCCGAGCGCTGGCTCCGGATCGTGACGGTCGCCTCCGAGCACGGGTTCAGCCTTCCGCCGGAGCCCGACGCGAAGGCCCTCGAGACGTTTCTGAAGGAGCAGCGGCGGCGGGATCCGATGCGCTTCCCGGACCTCTCGCTCGTGATCGTGAAGCTCATGGGCGCGGGGGAGTACGTCCTCGAGGTGCCCGGCCAGGCCCCGGTCGGCCACTTCGGACTCGCCGTGCGCGACTACACGCACTCGACGGCGCCGAACCGGCGGTACCCCGACGTCATCACGCAGCGGATCCTGAAGGCGGCCTTCGCGGGAAGGCCGAACCCCTACGCGAACGGCGAGCTCGCGAGCCTCGCGCGGCACTGCACGGACCAGGAAGACGCCGCGAACAAGGTCGAGCGCCTCGTCCGGAAGGCGGCGGCGGCGCTCCTGCTCCAGAACCGGGTCGGCGAGCGCTTCAACGGCATCGTGACGGGCGCGTCGGACAAAGGCACCTGGGTCCGGATCTTCGCGCCGCCGGTGGAAGGCAAGGTCGTGCGCGGCGACGAGGGGCTCGAGGTCGGGGAGCGGGTGCGCGTGAAGCTCCTCTCGACCGACGTCGAGCACGGCTTCATCGACTTCGCGCGGGCGTGATCCCGGCCAGGAAGCGGATCAGGAGCTCGTTCACCCTCCCGGGCGCGTCGGCCTGGACCCAGTGGCTCGCCTCGGGGATGCGCTCGATCGTCAGGTCCGGCACCCAGCGGTCGAGGCCCTCGAGGAGGCCGGGGCCGAGATAGCGGTCGCGCTCGCCCCAGACGAGAAGCGTCTTCAGTCCGTCCGGCCACCTGCGGCCGCGCGCCCGCGGCGGGTAGCGCATCGCGGCCCGGTAGTAGTTCACGGCGGCCGTGAGCGCGCCGGGTTGCGCGAGGGCTTCCGTGTAGAGGCGGATGTCTTCGTCCGGGAAGGCGCCCGGCGTGACGGGGTCGCGCCGGAGCATTTTTCCGAGAATCGTGAAGTTGCCGGCGCGGATCCGCTGCTCGGGGAGCCACGGCAGCTGGAACATGAAGACGTACGAAGACTTCTTCCGCTGGGTGGCGTTCGTCCGGAGCTCGCGCCGGAACGCGAGCGGGTGAGGGGCGTTGAGGAGCGTGAGGGAGAGGAGCCGTTCCGGAATGAAGAGCGGCGCGTACCAGGCGAACGCGCCGCCCCAGTCGTGGCCGACGACGTGGGCGCGCGACTCGCCCTGTTCGCCCGCGAGGAGTGCAACGAGGCCCTCGAGATCGCCGAGCAGCGCCTCGATCCGGTAAGCGCGGACGCCGCGCGGCTTCTCGGACAGGTTGTAGCCGCGCAGGTCGGGCGCGACGACACGGAAGCCCGCGGCCGCGAGCGCCGGGATCTGGTGGCGCCACGCGTACCAGAACTCGGGAAAGCCGTGCAGGAGGACGACGAGCGGACCGGTGCCCTGCTCGACCCAGTGGAGCCGGATTCCGTTTACGCGGCCCTCGCGGTGCGTCCAGGTCTCCGTCATGCGGCCGCCCTCTCCGGCTCCTTCACGCGCGTGAAGAGCGCGGCGGAGAGGAGCCCGAGCGCGAGCATCGTGAGCCAGAGCGTACGCCCGCCGTTCTCGAGGAGAGTCGTCCCGAGCGGCCCGCCCAGGACGAGCGCGAAGCTGAACGCCATCGTGTACAGGCCCATGTAGGCGCCGCGCTTGTCCGGCGGCGCCGCGTCCGCGACCCAGGAGGACATCGACGGGACGAGGATCATCTCGCCGAAGGTCCAGACGACGACGGTCGCGACGACCGCGGGCAGCGACCGCGCCCACGCGAGCGCCCCGAACCCGGCCGCGACGAGGACGGAGCCCAGGACGAGGGATCGGCGGTGCGGCCAGTGGGCCATCGCGAGGTTGAGCGGGACCTCGAGGAAGACAATGAGCAGGGTGTTGACCGTGTGCAGGAGGCCGAAGATCCACACGGCGAGGCCGACGTCGCGCACGAGGAAGACGGACATCGAGGACTCGTGCTGGAAGAAGACGATGCAGACCGGCACGAGCGCCACGAGGAAGAACACGAGGGCGTGGTCGCGCAGGCCGTCACGGCGCAACGCGGCGACGCCCGGCGAGGGCCCGGGGGCGGGCAGCGCGTTCTGCGGGAAGAAGAAGATCAGAGTGGCTGCGGCGAGGAGCGAGGTCACGCCGTCCACGATGAAGAGCGCCGGCCACGACACCGCTGCGAGGAAGCCGCCCGCGGCGGGACCGACGCTCATCCCGAGGTTGACGGCGAGCCGCTGGAGGGCGAAGGCCGCCTTGCGCTGGTCGGGCGCCGCGAGGTGCGAGACGACGCTCAGGCTCGCGGGGCGGAACATCTCGCCCGTGAGCGCAATGAGAAGCGTGAGGCCGGCGATCGCGGGCATCCCGCGCGCGAAGGGAACGAGCAGAAGGAGGGCGCCCGAGGCGACGAGCGCGATGCGCATCAGCCGCACGGCCCCGATCCTGTCCGCCAGGCGTCCCGCGACCGGCGCGATCGCGAGCGAGCCCGCGCCGAAGACGGCGAAGACGACGCCCGCGGCGCCGGCCGTGAAGCCTCGCTGGCTCGTCAGGTAGAGGACGAGAAACGGAAGAAACATCGTCCCCGACCTGTTCACGAGGGATGCGCCCGCCAGCACCCACAGTGCGCGGGGGAGGCCCGAGAGGCCCCGCCACGGGTTCATCGGGGGCCTCCGGGGAGCGGCGTCACGGGAAGAGCATAGTGCGGCCCGAAGACCGCCCCTCCGGCCTCGCGCGTGGATAATCAGCCCGTGCACGTCGAGCTGACGCTCAACGGCGCCGCCCGGGGCTTCGACGTCGCGGCCGACGCTTCTCTTCTCGAGCTGCTCCGCGACCACGCGGGCGTCACGTCTCCGAAGGACGGCTGCTCGCCGCAGGGCCAGTGCGGCGCGTGCCTCGTCCTGGTGGACGGGCACCCGAAGACCGCGTGCGCCGTGCCCGCCCGAACTGCCGCCGGAAAGCGCGTGCTGACGCTGGAGGGCGTGCCCGACGCGGAGCGCCACGTCTACGGCGAGGCGTTTGCACGGACGGCGGGCGTCCAGTGCGGCTTCTGCATTCCGGGCATCGTCCTGCGGATGAAGAGCGTTCTCGACGCGAACCCGGACCCGACGGACGAGGAGATCCGGAAGAAGCTCGACCCGCACCTCTGCCGGTGCACGGGCTACGTCAAGATCGTGGACGCGTTCCACGCGGCGGCGCGCCTCAGGCGCGGCGAGGCGCTCGATCCGCCGGACGACTCGGGCCGCGTCGGCACGAGCCTCGACCGGTACGAGGCCGAGGAGCTCGCGCTCGGCGCCCGGCCGTACGTCGCGGATATGGCGTTTCCGGGGATGCTGCACGGCGCCCTCGCGCTCTCGCCCCACGCCCGCGCCCGCGTCGTCGCCATCGACACGTCCCGCGCGGCGCGGCACCCGGGCGTGATCGCGATCGTGACGGCGAAGGACGTGCCCGGGCGGCGCCTCTACGGCCTCATCGTCCCGGACTGGCCCGGCTTCGTCGCAGAGGGCGAGGAGACACACTACGTGGGCGACGTTCTCGCCGCGGTCGCCGCCGTGGACGCACGCACCGCCCGCGCCGCCGCGGCGCTCGTGGACGTGACGTACGAGGTCCTGCGCCCCGTGACGGACCCCGATGAAGCTTTGCGCGACGGCGCCCCGCGCGTGGGGCCCGGGGGCAACCTCCTCTCGCGCTCGGTCGTGAAGCTCGGCGATGCGGACGCGGCGCTCGCCGCTTCGGCGCACGTCGTCGAGGGCACGTGGCAGACCCAGCGCATCGAGCACCTCTACATCGAGCCCGAGGCCTGTCTCGCCGCGCCGGGCGACACCGCGGGTCAGAACCCGAACGCGCGAATGACCCTGTACACGCAGGGGCAGGGCATCTTCGACGACCGGCGCCAGGTTGCGGGTTTCCTCGGTCTGCCCGAGGAGGAGGTCCACGTCGTCCTCGTCCCGAACGGAGGCGCGTTCGGCGGCAAGGAGGACATGTCCGTCCAGGCGCAGACGGCGCTCCTCTCGCGCGTGACGGGGCGGCCCGTGCGTCTCGTCCTCTCGCGCGAAGAGTCCATGCGCCTCCACCCGAAGCGGCATCCGATCCGGATGCACTATCGGGTCGGCTGCGACGCCGAGGGCCGGCTCACGGCCGTCCGCGCGCGGATGGTCGGCGACTCGGGCGCGTACGCCTCGGTCGGAGGCAAGGTGCTCGAGCGCGCCGCCGGCCACGCGGCCGGGCCGTACCGGTGCCCGAGTCTCGACGTCGAGGCTCTCGCCGTCTACACGAACAACCCGCCCTGCGGCGCGATGCGCGGCTTCGGGGCGAACCAGGCGCACTTCGCGATGGAGGGCGCCCTCGACATGCTCGCCGAGAAGGCCGGGGTCGACCGCTGGGAAATCCGGTGGCGGAACGCGCTCGAGGCGGGCGACGACTGGTCGTGCGGCCAGACGCTCACCGCGTCCGTAGGGCTCAAGAAGACTCTTCTCGCCGTGAAGAAGGCCTGGGACGCGAGCGGCGGCCGCGCGGGCATCGCCTGCGGCATCAAGAACACCGGGATCGGGAACGGCATGAAGGAGTGGGGCCGGGCGCGGCTCGTCGTCGGGAACGACGGGTCCGTCACGATCCACAACGGCTACACGGAGATGGGCCAGGGCCTCCTCACGGTCCTCATCCAGTGCGCATGCGAAGTGACGGGCCTCAAGCCGTCGGTCTTCCACGCGCGCGTCGACACGCGCTTCCCGATGGAGGTGGGCCAGACCACGGGCTCGCGGGCGACGTACCTCGGCGGGCGCGCCGTCGTCGATGCGGCGAAGAAGCTGAAGGCCGACCTCGATGCCGGAAAGACGCTCGCGGAGCTCGCCGGAAACGTCTACGTCGGCGAGACGCTCGTGGACGACACGACGAAGCTCGGCCACGAGCCGCCGCCGGGGAAACCCATGAAGCTCCACTCCGCGTTCAGCTTCGCGACGCAGGTCGTCGTGCTGGACGGGAAGGGTCGCGTCGCGAAGGTCGTGGCCGCGCACGACGTGGGGCGCGCGATCAACCCGAAGCTCTGCGAGGGGCAGATCGAGGGCTCGGTCCACATGGGCCTCGGCTACGCGCTCACGGAGGAGATGGTCTGCAACGACGGCATGCCGGCGTCGTTTCGCATCCGGGACTACGGCGTCCTCAGGGCGCAGGACATGCCGGAGGTCGAGGTGATCCTCGTCGAGGATCCGCAGCCCGACGGCCCGTTCGGCGCGAAGGGCGTGGGCGAGATCGGCCTCGTCCCGACGGCGCCGGCCGTCGCGGGGGCGCTCTTCGCCTTCGACGGCGTGCGCCGGTTCACGCTGCCCATGAAGGACTCCGCGGCCGCACGGGCGTTGAAGAGGTGACGGCGTGAGTCCTCTGCTGCCGAAGGTGACGGGTCTCCGCTGCGTCCTGTGCGGGGCCCTCTACGCGCACGGCGAGGTCGAGTACACGTGCCCGCGCTGCGGCATCGAGGGGATCCTCGACGTCGAGTACGACCACGACCTCGTCGCGCGGACGTTCGGCAGGGAGGCGCTCGCGGCCAACCGCGATCTCTCGCTCTGGCGTTACCGCGCCCTCCTGCCCGTGCCGGACGACGCGGCCGCGCTCCCGCCGCCCCGCCTGCAGGTGGGCTTCACGCCCATCGTCGACGCGCCCGCTCTCGCGAAGGAGCTGGGCCTCGGAGCGCTCCTCGTCAAGGACGATGGCCGCAACCCGACGGCGTCCTTTAAGGACCGCGCGAGCTCCGTGGGCGTCCTTCGCGCCCGCTGGCTCGGGCGAAACGAGATCACCTGCTCCTCCACCGGCAACGCGGCTTCGTCCCTCGCCGGCTTCGCGGCCGAAGCGGGGATGAACGCGTTCATCTTCGTCCCGGCCTCCGCGCCCGAGGCGAAGGTCGCCCAGCTCCTCGTCTACGGAGCGAAGGTCTTCCTCGTCGAGGGGCCCTACGAGGACGCGTTCCGCGTCTGCCAGGCGGCGGTCGAGGCGTTCGGCTGGTACAACCGGAACTGCGCGATCAATCCGTACCTCGTCGAGGGCAAGAAGACGTGCGGCCTCGAGATCGCCGAGCAGATGCGCGAGAGGCTGCCCGACGTCGTGACGGTCGCCCTCGGGGACGGCTGCACGACGGCGGGAATCTGGAAGGGCCTCGTCGAGATGAGGACGCACGGCGTCATCGACCGGTTGCCGCGGATCCTCGCCGTCCAGGCCGAGGGCGCCGCGCCCCTCGCGAAGACGTTCGCGCGCGGCGACGAGCGGATCGAGCCCGTCGACGCGGCGACGCTCGCCGATTCCATCAACGTCGGCGCGCCGCGCAACGGCATCAAGGCCCTGCGCGCCGTGCGCGCTTCGGGCGGCGCGATCGTGACCGCGCGCGACGAGGCCATCCTCGCGTGGATTCCGCGCCTTGCCCGCGCGGCGGGCGTCTTCGCCGAGCCCACGGGGGTCGCCGCGCTCGCCGGCTTCGAGGCCGCGCTCGAGATGGGCCTCGTCCGGCGCGGGGAGCGCGTCCTCCACGTCGCGACCGGCAACGGGCTGAAAGACACGCGGGGAGCCATGCGCTCGGTCGGCCCCCCGACACGCATTCCGCCGGACCTCGACGCGGTCCGGAGCGCACTGGAGAAAAGATGATTCACGGCCCGACCTATGCGGAAATGCGCGACCCCGGCCTGCTGCCCGCGCCGCTTCGGAAACGCGCGCAGACGGCCGCTCGCGAAGCGCCGCTCGATCCCGTCAACCTCTTCAACATCACGTGGCACGACGCCGACGGCCGCGTGCGCGCGCTCCGGCTGCCCGAGGCCCTCACGGGAGTGGCGGCGCCGATCGTCCTCCTCTACGCGAAGGACTTCCCGACGGGCGCCCACAAGGTGGGGGCCACGTACTCGGTCCTCATGGAGCACCAGCTCGGGGGCGACGTCACGCCCGGGGCGTCGACGCTCGTCTGGCCCTCGACGGGCAACTACGGCATCGGCGGCTCGTGGGTGGGGCCGCGCATGGGCTACGAGTCGGTCGTCATCCTCCCGGAGGAGATGAGCGCCGAGCGCTTCGAGAAGATCGCGGCATACGGAGCGCGCGCGATCAGGACGAAGGGCTCGGAGAGCAACGTCAAGGAGATCTACGACGAGTGCAAGCGGATCGCGGCGCAGCCGAACGTCGCTGTCATGAACCAGTTTGCCGAGATGGCGAACTACCGCTGGCATTACAACGTCACGGGCGCGGCCGCGGCCGAGGCCGTCGACGCGCTGGGCGCGGGCCGGCCCGCGGCGTTCGTCTCGGCCATGGGCTCGTCGGGCACGATCGCGGCGGGCGACCTCCTCAAGGCGCGTTTCGGGACGCGCATCGTCGGGCTCGAGCCGGTCCAGTGCCCGACGATCTCGCGGAACGGCTACGGCGCTCACGCGATCGAGGGGATCGGCGACAAGCACGTCACGTGGATCCACAACGTCATGAACATGGACGCCGTGATGGCGATCGACGACCAGGAGTGCCTGCTCGGCCTGCAGCTCGTCGCCGAGCCCGCGGGACGCGACTTCCTCGCCGAGGCGGGCGGGCTGGGGGAGGCCGCGACCAGGCTCTCGACGCTCCTCGGCGTCAGCGGCGTGTGCAACATCCTCGGGGCGATCAAGACCGCGAAATGGCTGGGGCTCGGGAAGGACGACGCCGTCGTCACCGTCGCGACGGACGGCCTCGACCGGTACCCGTCGGTCCTCCGCCGCCTCGAGAAGACGACGGGTCCGCTCACGCGCGACCGGGCCGAGGCGCACCTCGGATCGATCTTCCACGGGCAGAAGCTGGACTGGATCTCGGAAGGGACGATCGAGAACAGGGAGCGCTGGCACAACCTGAAGTACTTCACGTGGGTGGAGCAGCAGGGGAAGACGGTCGCCGAGCTCGACGCGCAGCGCGCGCAGAGCTGGTGGGCCGACCAGGCCGCACGTGCAGGGGACGTCGACCGCCGGCTCCGCGAGGTGCGCGGCTGGTGACGGAGTCTGCCGCCGGCGAGGCCGGCTCGGGCACCCTCGCGATCACGGGCGGCACCGTCGTCGCGCTCGACCCTCCGGCGGCCGGGCGGCGCGACGTCGTCCTCGGGACCGGACCGCGGCGGACGCTCGACGCGTCGGGCTGCCTCGTCCTGCCCGGCCTCGCGATCGCCCACACGCATCTCTACTCCGCTCTCGCGTGCGGCATGCCGGGCCCCGCCGAGCCGCCGCGCTCTTTCCGCGAGGTCCTCGAGAAGGTCTGGTGGCGGCTCGACGCGGCGCTGGACGAGAAGTCGCTCGAAGCTTCGGCGGATCTGGCCCTCCTCGACGCGGCGCTCTCGGGCGTGACGGCGGTGATCGACCACCACGAGTCCCCGTCGTTCATCGACGGCTCGCTCGACGTCCTCGCGCGGGCCGCGCGGTCGGCCGGCGTGAACGCCGCGCTCTGCTACGGCGCGACGGACCGCCACGGCGCCGCGGGCGCGCGCGCAGGCCTGGCGGAATGCGAACGCGCGATCCGCGAGGGCCTGCCCGCGATGGTGGGCCTCCACGCCGGCTTCACCGTCTCGGACGGGACGCTCGCCTCCGCCGCGGACCTCGCGAAACGGACGGAACGCTGGCTGCACGTGCACGTCGCGGAGGACCTCTGCGACGCGGGGTCCTTCGAGCGTCTCGAGAAGGCCGGCGCCCTCGGGCCGAACGCGCTCCTCGTGCACGGAGTGCACCTGTCTGCGGGCGAACGCGAGCGCGCGAAGAACGCGGGCGCGTGGATCGTCCACAACCCGCGCAGCAACATGCAGAACGCCGTCGGGTACGCGGACCCGAAGACGCTCGGCCCGCGCGTCGCCCTCGGAACGGACGGCATGGACGCCGACCTCTTCACGGAGGCGCGCGTCGCGCACCTGCGCGGGAGGGAAGCGTACGGCCCCGCGGGCGGCATCGACGCCGTCGCCCTCCTCGCGAACAGCGGGAGGCTCGCGGATCTCGTCCTCGGAGAGAGGCCGGGCGACTGGGTCGTTCTCGACTACGACCCGCCCACGCCGCTCTCGGCCGGGAACATTCCGGGACACGTCCTCTTCGGCCTCGGCGCGCGCCACGTCCGCGACGTCGTCGTGAACGGAGAAGTCGTCGTGCGAAACCGGGTCCCGCTGCGCGTCGACGCCGCCCGGATCCGCGCCCGCGCGCGCGAGGAAGCGGCCCGCCTCTGGAGTCGGATGGCGTGAGCACGCTCCGCCCGCTCCCGCTCTCCGTCCTCGTGCGCCGCGCGGCGGAGGAGTTCCCGAAGGGGTCGGTCTACGACCTTCCCGTCCGCCACGTCTTCCGGGGCGCGCCGGGCCTCGACCTGTCCGTGCGGTTCCACGGCCGTCGCGCGGCGACGCCCCTCGGCCCCGCCGCCGGCCCGCAGACGCAGCTCGCGCAGAACATCGCGCTCTCGTACCTCGCGGGCGGCAGGATTCTCGAGCTCAAGACGGTGCAGGTGAACGACCACCTCGTGATCCCGCGCCCGTGCATCGACATGCGGACCGTGGGGTTCAACGTGGAGTGGTCGCAGGAGCTCGCCGTCCGGGATTCCCTGCGCGAGTACGCGAAGGCGCGGCTCCTCGTCGCGATCCTCGACGAGTTGTGCGGCATTCCCGTGAGCGAGCGCGACGTGATCTTCGACGTCTCCGTCGGGTACGACCTCGAGGGCATCCGGTCGGCGAAGATGTCCGCGTTCTTCGACGGCATCCGCGACGCGGGCGCGATTCTCGACGAGGAACGCACCGCGCTCTCGCGGGAGCTCCCTCCGTCTCTCCGGCGCCTGGCCGGCGTCCCGTGCGACGCGCGGCTGTCGGACTCGGTCACGCTCTCGACGTTCCACGGCTGTCCGGCAGAGGAGATCGACGCGATAGGCCGCCATCTCCTCGTCGAGCGGGGCCTCCACACGATCGTGAAGCTCAACCCCACGCTCCTGGGCTACGAGGAGGTCGAGCAGATCCTCCACGGCAGGCTGGGGTACGGGCACATCGCGCTCCGCCGCGCGGCGTTCGAGAAGGACCTCCATTGGGACGGCGCGCTCTCGATCGCCCGCGGCCTCGCGGCGGAGGCCGTGCGCCTCGGGCTCGGCTTCGGCTTCAAGGTCACGAACACGCTCGTCGTCGCCAATGCGGGCGACTTCATGCCCGGAGACGAGGCGTATCTCTCCGGCGAGCCGCTGCACGCCCTCGCGCTCGCGGTGGGGCTGAGGCTCCGCGAGGAGCTGGGCGCGGACGTCCCGGTGTCCTTCTCGGCCGGGGTGGACGCGGCGAACGTGGCCGGCGTCGTGGCCTGCGGCTTCGTGCCCGTGACGAGCTGCACGGACCTCCTGCGCCCGGGCGGCTACAGGCGCCTCCACCGGCAGGCCGAAGCCCTCGCCGCCGCGATGCGCGACGCGGGCGCCGCGACGCGGGACGACTTCATCCGGAAGCAGGCGGGGGTCGGGGGCGGCGCCCTCGAGGCGTCTCTCCTGAATCACCGCCGGGCGACGGCCGCAGCCGTCGGGGACGCGCACTACGCGGCGGCCCGGACGGGCACGCCGCCGCGGAAGATCGGGTCGCGCCTGCACCTCTTCGACTGCATCAACTGCGACAAGTGCGTCCCCGTCTGCCCGAACGACGCCAATTTCACCTACGAGGCGCCGGCGCGAAGAATCGCGTACCGCGACCTCGTCGTCGAGGGCGGGCGTCTCGTCCCGGCCGGCGAGAAGACTCTGGCGCTCGGCGGCGCGAAGTCGTCGCCGCACCAGATTGCGAACTGGGCCGATGCGTGCAACGACTGCGGAAACTGCGACGTCTTCTGCCCGGAGGACGGCGGCCCGTACATCGAGAAGCCCCGCCTCTTCTCGTCCCTCGCTTCCTTCCTCGAGGACGCGCCGCGCCCGGGCTTCTTCCTGAGGCGGGAGGAGGGCGCAATGGTCGCGCGCGGGCGGTGGGGCGGGCATGAGGTGGACCTCCTCGTCAGGGCAGACGGCACCGCCGTTTTCTCCGACGGTGTCGCCGAGCTCGTCTTCGCTCCCGGCGGCGATGAGCCGGCGGCGGCGCGCCTCCTCCGCCCGGACGTCCTCGAAGGCCACGTCGTTCCCGTGGGGCACTACCATTCGCTGAACGCCCTCGTCGCGGGTCTCTTCGCGCCGGGCGTCGTGTCGTGGCTGACCGCGACGAATCCAGCAACGTCCGTAATGGAGATTTCGAAATGAAGACCGCCCCGATCGACCCCGCCGCCGCGCAGCGCCTCCGCGGCCGGAGCCTTCTCCGGACCGACGACGCGTCGGCGGAAGAGCTCTCCGCCCTCCTCGCCGTCGCCGAGCGCTTCGCCGCGCTGGACCGTGCGGGAAAGAAGGCGGCGCTTCTCCCGCACGAGCTCGCGTACGCGATGTTCTTCGACAACTCCACGCGGACGAAGTCAGCCTGGGGGGGCGCCGCGGCGAGGCTCGGGATGCACCCCGTCATCGTGGACGGGTCGTCGACTCAGGTCTCGCACGGCGAGACCGCGGCCGAGACCGGCGCGATGCTCGGGATGAACGCGCATGCGCTCGGCGTGCGGCACGACCTGATCCTCGGCGAAGGCAACGCCTTCATGCGCGACGTGAAGAAGGGCATCGACGACTATCTCGCGGCGACGGGCGACCCGCGGAGCGTGCCCGTCGTGAACCTCCAGTGCGACGTCGACCATCCGACGCAGACGCTCGCCGACCTCTGCTGGCTGCGCGAGAGGTTCCCGGAAGGCATCGCCGGAAAGCGCATCGCCGTGTCGTGGGCGTACTCGCCCAGCTACGCGAAGCCGCTCTCGGTGCCGCAGGGGCTCATCATGCTCATGACGCGTTTCGGCGCCCACGTGACGCTCGCGCACCCGGAGGGCTACCGCCTCATGGATCCGTGCCTCGCGTCCGCGGCTCAGCATGCCGCGGCCTCCGGCGGCACCTTCCGGACGACGTCCTCCATGGACGGGGCGTTCGAGGGCGCCGACGTCGTCTATCCCAAGAGCTGGGGTCCGTACGACCTCATGCTCCAGCGCGTCGATGCGAACCGCGCGCGAGACACGAAGCGGATGGGGGAGATCGAGAAGGACGCGCTCGCCCGCAACGCCCGGCACAGGGACTGGATCTGCGACGAGCGGCGGATGAAGGCGACGAAGGGCGGCGACGCCCTCTACATGCACTGCCTGCCCGCGGACATCGGGGCCGAGGTCTCGCCCGGCGTCATGGCGAAGCACGTCGTCAACGTCGCGCGCGAGGCGAACTGGAAGGTCTACGTCGTGATGGCGCTCCTGGCGGCGGCGAAGGTCCCGGACCTCGCACGCCGGCTGGAGGCCCTGTGAGCAAGGAGACGAACACGATGAACGAGCTCGACAAGCGGGTCGCGGAGCTCGCGGCCCGCTACCGGCCGCTCGCGGCCGAGATCCTGAGGGAAGTCATCCGCATCCCGGCCGACTACGTCGACAGGCCGAAGGACGCCGGCGGGGACCCGAGCTGCGGCCTCTCGAACCACGAGAAACCGAGGCTCGAGTACCTCAAGAAGATGATCGTCCAGGCTGGCGCCGTCCGCCGGCCCGAGGACGTCGGTTTCGACGGCTACGGGAACCTCGTCTGGTCGGTCGAGGATCCGGAGGATGGGATTTCTTCGAAGGAAAAGAAGGTCGTCTACTTCGACGGGCACACCGACACGGTGCGTCCCCTGAGATCCGCCTGGAGGGAGAAGACGGGCGGCATTGACGCCTTCGAAGGACTCTTCGACGCCGCCGCCGTTCGCCGGGACTTCCTCGAAGGGGAGTTGGGGCATCTTCCGCCTTCCTCGGAATGGGAGCACCTGGTCTTCGGCCGCGGCGGGGCCGACCAGCTCTCGGGCGTCGTCACGCAGGTCGTCGCGACGAAGATCCTCCTCGAGCTCGCGCCGCTGGGCGCGCTCAAGGGCGCGATCGTCCGCTCGTACGCGACGGTCGCCGAGGAGGACAACGACGGCGGCGGGCCGCAGTACCTCGTGAAGAAAGTCCTGCCGGGCGCCGGCCCGGAGCTCGTGCCGGACGCCGTGATCCTCACGGAGGGCACCGGGGATTCCGCGAAGGGCGCTCTCGGCATTTACCGCGGCCAGCGCGGCCGCATGCAGATCGAAGTGTCCGTCACGGGGAAGTCGTGCCACGGCTCGATGCCGTGGGAAGGGAAGAACCCGCTGGAGTGGGCCGGGCCCATCGTCGCGGAGGCCGCGAGGCGTTACGAGGCCCGCGACGGGTTCCTCGACCATCCGTTCCTCGGGCACGGCACGCGCACGGCCTCGTGGGCACGCCTCGACACGCCGAGCGACTGCGCGGTTCCCGAGAGGTTCGTCTTCCGCTTCGACCGGCGCCTCACGATCGGCGAGACGCCGGAGAAGGCCGTCGCCGACGTGGAGGGGCTCACCGCCGTGGCCGCGGCGCGGGCTGCGGGGCTGACGGTCACCGTCACGGTCCCGACGTACGACGAGCCGACGTGGACCGGCTTCATCCTCCACAACCCGCAGGTCTACATGGGGTGGCTCACGCCCGAGGAGCACCCGGCAATCCAGGCCGCGGTTGCGGCGTACCGCGGCGTCGTCTCGCCGCACGTCCCGGACGGAGGCGCGCGCGGCACGCTCCGCAGGGAACCGCGCGTCGACCGGTGGATCTTCTCGACGGACGGCGTCGGCTTCCCGGTGCCGAAGGACGACACCTCCATCGCGGTTCCCGAGAGGAAGCGCTGGGTCGTCTCGGGCGCCGTGAAACACCCGGCGATGCTCGGGATCGGCCCCGGCATCGAGCAGAACACGCACAAGATCGGCGAGTGCGTGGACCTGCGCGAGGTCGTCCACGCGACGGCGATGCTCGCCCGCTTCCCGAGCGCGTTCGTGGCGGCTTCCGGCTAGGGGACGATCCGCGTCGCGGCGCGCGTGAGCCGGTCCATCACGGCGCGGCCGACGCCGCGGCGAGGGATCGCGAGCGCGAGGAGCTCGGTGCCCTTGCGCCGCGTGCGCAGCGCGGCGAAGAGGTTGCGGGCGATCTCCTCGGGAGAAGAGCCGAGGGAAAGGACGAGGGCCTTCGGATGCGCCTTCGCGTAGGAGAGAAGAGAAGATTTTCTTAGAAAGAGGATGAGGGGCCGGCTCGGTGCGTAGTGGGTGTACTTCGTGCCCGGGCTGACGGCCGGGGAGGCGCCCCCCGACGCGCGTTTTCGTCTCGCACCGGGCAGCCGAAGCCCGGGAATCATCGTTCTAAGAAGATCCCCCGGGATCGCCCCTTCCCGCAGGACGCCGGGTGGGTCGAGCGCGAGAACCGTGGATTCGAGTCCGTGCGCCGTCGCTCCGCCGTCGAGGACGAAGACGTCCGGGAAGTCCTCCGCGACGTGCGCGGCCGTCGTCGGGCTCGGGCGCCCGGAGAGGTTCGCGCTCGGCGCGGCAATCGGCACGCCCGCGAGACGCACGAGGTCGCGCGCGAGGCCCTGAGGCATGCGCACCGCAACGGTGGCCAGGCCGGCGGTGACCGAAGAGGGGATTGAAGAGTTCTTAGAAAGTACGAGGGTGAGGGGCCCCGGCCAGAAGCGCGCGATGAGCCTTTTCGCGAGCGGCGGCGGCGGGCCCGTCACCTTTCCAAGCATCTTCAAATCGCTGACGTGCACGATTACCGGATTGTCCTGAGGGCGTCCCTTCGCCGCGAAGATTTTCGCGACGGCCTCCCCGTCCAGCGCGTTCGCCCCGAGGCCGTAGACGGTCTCCGTCGGAAACGCAACGAGCTCGCCCCGCCTGAGTCGCGCAGCCGCCGCCTTGAGGGAGCGCGCGTTCGCGGGATGGACGTTCGAGTTCTTTCGACGCTTCACCGCCGCATCTTAGCGGCGGACACCGCCCCTCAGCGCATCGCCTCCATCGGCGAGAGACGCGAAGCGCGGATCGCGGGGTAGAGGCCGAAGACGAGCGCGAGGCCGAGCGCGACGGCCCATGCGACCGCCAGGCCCATGGAGTTCACGACGAGCCCCCACGGGAACTTCGGCGAGAGCACGCGGCAGAGCGCGGCGCCGCCGAGCGTGCCGGCGGTCGCGCCCATCGCCGCGAGGACGAGCGCCTCGAGGAGGAACTGGACGAGGATCTGGCCGTCCGAGGCGCCGAGCGACTTGCGCAGGCCAATCTCGTACCTGCGGTCCGAGAACGAGATGAGCATCACGGACAGGACGCCCACGCCGCCGACGAGGAGGACCGTCGCGGCGAGGCTGGAGAGCACGACCCGCCATCCGCGCATCTCCTCGAGGAACCCCGCCCACGACTTCGCGGCCTCGGCCTCGAGGTCCTTGACCTCGACGTCCTCGATCCCGTGGTGGGACTGCTTCGCGCGCCCGAGAACGAGGGCGGAGACGTCGTCGAGGTCGCTCCGGCGGCGCAGCTTCACGGCGAGGGACCTGAGCTTGTGGCTCGAGTCCATGCGATCCATGTACGTCTCGAGCGGGATCATCAGCCCGTTCGCGTCGAGGTAGATTTCCTCGTTGAAGATCTGAACCGGGGCCTGCAGGCCGACGATCCGGAACGGCACGCCCTCCACGAGGACGTCGTGGCCCACGGGGTCCGCCCCGCCGAAGAGCTTGGCGCCGAGCGTCGACCCCACGACCGCCACCGTGCTCCGGCGCTTTCGGTCGTCTTCCGTCAGGCCGCGGCCGGAGGCGATCGGCCGGTTCATCAGGAGCGCGTAGTCGGGCGTGAGGCCCGTGACGAAGATGCGCTCCGGGCCGCCGGAGGTCCGCACGCGCACCGACTTCGTCGCGCGCGGCAGGTACGCGATCACGCCGGGGTGCGGCGCCGTGAGGCGGGCGAGGTCCTCGAACCGCAGGCCGGGGCTCATCGCGAAGCGCTGGCGCTCCTCCGTCGTCTCGGCCTCCTTCGGCTGGATGACGACCGTGCCGTCCCAGCTCATCCCCGAGAAGCCCGTCGAGACCTTGTCGAGAACGCCGTCGAGGACGGACGTGAGGACGACGAGCGCGAAGACGCCGAGCATGAGGAGCGTGAGCGTGAGAATCGAGCGCAGCTTGTGCGACCACAGCTCGACGAGGCCGCCCGTGACGACCTCCCAGACGAGATTCAGTTTTGCCGCCCATGACAGCCGGCGAACGGTCCCGGGCTGCGGCGACGCGAGGGCGGCGGCGACGCTACTCATACCGCAGCGCCTCCATCGGAGAGAGGCGGCTGGCTTTCCACGCCGGGTAGAGCGCGAAGACGAAGCCGAACGCGGTCGCGAGGAAGAACGCCCACGCGAAGCTCGCGGGCTTCATGAAGAGGGGGATCTCGAGGAACGAGGTGATGAACTTCGAGAAGAGGACGCCGCCGAGGAGACCCACCGCGCTCCCGAGGCCCGTGACGAGGAGCGCCTCGGTCATGAAGCCCTTGAAGATCTCGCGGCCCGAGGCGCCGATCGCCATCTTCACGCCCACCTCGCGGACCCGGTCCTTCAGCGTCGCCATCTGGATGTTCACGTTGACCATGCCGCCGCCGATGAGCGACAGGATTCCCGAGAGCATGAAGATGATGTTGTAGACGTCGCCCTGGCTCTGTCGCTTGCGCACGCGTTTGGCGATGTCGTCCATCCGGAAGTCCTCCTGCTGGCGGTGGTTCCCGCGCAGGAGCGCCCCGAGGCCCTCGCTGAATTTCTCCATGACGGACAGGTCGCGGATGCGGAACGACACGGTGTCGACGCGCTGCCACTTGTCCCCGTTCATCCGGCGCGCGACGAGCGAGGCGGGAAGGCAGATCACGCGGTTGCGCCACGCGAACTGGTTACCCTGGTTGTCCCGCCAGCGGAAGATCTTCTCCCCGAAGATGCCCACCACCGTGACCGGCACGTCGCCGACCCGGATCGTCTGGCCGACCGGATCACCGGTGGGGAAGAACGTCGCGGCCGCCTCGGCGCCGAGGAGCGCGACGGCCCGGCCCTCGGACAGCTCCTCGGCCGAGAAGGCGCGGCCCTTCTCGACGCCGTAGCCGTTCAGGGGCAGGTAGTCCCCGTCGATGCCGGTCACGGGCCGGTCCTGGTCGGCGTGGGCGGAGCGCACGCGCGCGCGGACGCGCTTCTGCTGCGAGACGCCGTCCAGCGACTTCGTGTCCAGCCCGCCGCCCTCCAGGGCGTCCTCGTTGCGCAGGCCGAGGTTCGCGTTCTGCAGCGCCGTGGGCGTGCCGTCCTTCACGGCGGTGGCCTGCTGGACCATGAGGCGGTCCATGCCGCCGAGCTTCATCCAGCGCTCGTCGGCGCGGCGCCTCTGGCTGTCCGAGATCGAGAAGCCCCCGAGGACCGACGCGACGCCGAGGATCACGCCGATGGCCTGCAGCGACGAGCGCCCGAGGTTCTCCCGGATCTCGACCCAGGCCTCGAAGAGGCGCTCGCGGAAGGCGCCGGAGAGCATCAGGCCGCCTGCTGCTCGGGAGTGACGACGAGGCCGTCGCGCAGCTCGACCTTGCGCTCGGCGAGCGCGGCGATGTGGGGGTCGTGCGTCACGAGGACGACCGTGTTGCCCTGGCGGTGAAGCTCCTTGAACAGGCCGAGGACCTCCTCGCCCGTCTTCGAGTCGAGGGCGCCCGTCGGTTCGTCGGCGAGGAGGAGCGCGGGCGTGTTCGCGAGCGCGCGGGCGATCGCGACGCGCTGCCGCTGTCCGCCGGAAAGCACGGCCGGAAGGACGTTCGCCTTTTCGGGGATGCCGACCTTCTCGAGGAGCTCGAGCGCGCGGCGGCGCCTCTCCTTGCGGCCGAGGCCCGCGTAGAGGAGGGGCAGCTCGACGTTGCGAACGATCGACGCCTTCGGCAGGAGGTTGTAGCTCTGGAAGACGAAGCCGATCTTCTCGTTGCGGGTGCGCGCGAGCGCGGCGCCCGAGAGTCTCTCGACGCTCACGCCGTCGAGCGCGTACGTGCCGCCGGTCGGCGAGTCGAGGCAGCCGATGATCGCCATGAGCGTGGATTTGCCGGAGCCCGACGGCCCGACGAGGGCCACGAACTCGCCGCGGGCGACGGTCAGGTCGATCCCGCGCAGGGCGTGGACCGCCGTGCCGTTCGAGCCGAAGGTCTTCTCCAGGCCGCGTGTTTCGATGATGTTCTGCATGGCCGGCCCCGACTCAGTCGTCGTCCTTCTCGACCTTCTTCTTCGTCGGGTCCTCCAGCGCGACCTGCTCGGTGCCCTTGAGGCCCGAGAGGACCTCGACGCGCTCGAGGGTCGCGATGCCGGCCGTCACCGGCACCACCTCGTAATAGTCCTTCCAGTGATCGGAGAGCCACACGTACTTGCCGCGCCCGTTCAGGGCCTGCTTCGCGTCCGCGACGAGGTTCGGCGCGAGGTTGTCCTTCAGGCGGTAGACGACGGTCTTGCCTTCGCGGCGCTGGAGCGCCTCGAGGGGAATCGAGACGGCCTTGTCCTTCTTTTCGCCGAGGATCTCGACGTTCGCGCTCATGCCGGTGCGGTACGCGTCGCCCAGCTCGTCGAGCGCGATCTCGACCGGGAAGACCTTGATCTTGTCGAGGAGCTTGGCCGCCGGGGCGACGAACCGGACCTTGCCCGTGAAGTTCTTCTGCGGGTAGGCGTCGAGCGTGATCCGCACGGGCTGGCCGACCCGAACCTTCGCGATATCGACCTCGTTGAGGTTCACCTTGATCAGCAGGGTCTTGAGATCGGCGACCGTGAAGAGGACCGTTCCGGCGTTGAACGACGACACGCCGGACGTGACGGTCTCGCCGAGCTCGACGCCTTTCGTGATCACGACGCCCGACATCGGGGCCGTGACGCGGGCACGCTGCGTCACCGCGTCGCCCGAGATCGGGATTCCGTGCCCCTCGACGATCTGGTAGCGCTGACGGGCGGCCTTGACGTTCTCGGAGGCCAGGTCCCGCTTCGTGACGTAGTCCTTGAGCGACTCGCTCCCGATGAGCCCTTCCTTGAACAGGCGTTCCTGTGAGGCGAGCTGGCGCTCGGCGTCCTTGAGGGCGACTTCCGCCTGCGTCACCCCCGCCCGGACGTCGGAGAGGGACTGGGCCTGGGTGACGTCGGGCTCGACCTCGGCGAGGACGTCGCCGGCATGCACGACCGCTCCGTCGCGGACCTTGAGGGAAACCACACGGCCCGAGACGACCGATTTGACGTCGACTTTCGTCTCGGGGTCGACGACGCCGACCTCCCGGACGCTGACCTGAAGGTCCTCGGCCTGGACCTTGCCGAGCCGGAAAGGCGGCTGGTCCGGCCCCTTGCCCTTGTCCTTGCCGCGGGACGCGAAAACGACGCCCCCCCCGGCGAGAACCACGATTCCGGCGGCCGTCAGGATCCATCTGAGCTTCTTGGACATGCGAGACCTCGGATCCATATACGGAAGGCGCCCGGAGAAGTTCGCCGGACAGGGCGCCCGGACACTGAAGATTGCCCCCGCAAGGGTAGGGGTGTACTCTGTTGTCCAGTGTTGTCCATCGATGGTGAGAAGAGACTCATGAGTCCTCAGGGCCAGCCAGGCGACATCCTGACCATCAGGCAGCTCTCCGAATACCTGATGGTCTCGGAGAAGACGATCTACCGGATGCTCGACAAGAACCTCCTGCCCGCCGTACGGGTGGGGGCCCAGTGGCGGTTCCGCAAGCGCGACGTGGACTCGTGGCTGGACGAACAGGTCAGGAAGGTGGAAGTCGAGGGGCAGATGGCGGTGCTCGAGGATCTCGCGCCGTCGGAGATCGACCTCCACCCTCTTCTCCTGCCGGCGAACGTCTGGCTCGACGTGCCCCCGATGCCGCGGGACGAGTTGCTGTCGTGGATCGTGACGCGTGCGACGCTGGACGCCGGGGTCGACCGGCATGCGCTCGTCGAATCGCTCCGCGCCCGCGAGGACCTGTGCTCGACCGCCCTCGTCAAGGACGCGGCCTTTCCCCATCCGAACGAGCCGTCGCACTTCGGGTTCGCCCGGAAGAGGATTCTCGTCGCGGTCCCGCGCGAGCCCGTGAGCTTCAACGACCCGCACGGTCACCGGCCCCGCGTCATCGTCGTGGTTCTCGCGCGGACGGTCCAGGGTTATCTCCTGACGATTTCTCGCGCCGTGAAGCTGTTCGGCAACCCGGCCCTGATCGGCCGCATCACGAAGAGCGTCCGCGCCGACGAGGTGATTGCCGCCATTCGCGATGCGGAGGAACGCCTGATGGCGTCCGCGGGCCGGTGAGGCGGGACACGACATGCGCGTGACGGTCCGGGAGGCCGCGGCCCTTCTCGCAGCCCCCGAGGCGAAGGTCTACGAGTGGATCGAGTCCGGGGACCTGCCCGCGCACCGGATCAACGACCAGTTTCGGATCAACCGCAGCGAGCTGCTCGAGTGGGCGACTGAACACGGCCTCCCCGTCGCGCCCGCGATGTTCCACGAGGCAGAGGAAGACGAGCGGATCCCGTCCGTGGGCGAGAGCCTTCAACGGGGCGGGATCTTCCACGACGTCGGGGGCACGACGCGCGACGAGGTCCTCCGCACGGTCATTCCGCTCCTGAGGGTGGAGGACGAGGGGGACCGCGAGACGCTCCTGGAGCTCCTCCTCGCCCGCGACGCGGCGGCGGTCGTGCCGGTCGGCGGGGGAATCGCGATCCCGCACGTGCGCTATCCGATCGCCCTTTCCCCGGACGAGCCGTTCCTCACGCTCTGCTTCCTCCGGCAGCCGGTCGATTTCAAGGCGCCGGACGGCCACCCGGTCTTCGCGCTCTTCTTCCTCGTCAGCCCCACGACCCGCGCCCACCTCCAGATGCTCGCGAAGATCGCCTACCTCCTGCGCGATCCCGTCTTCCGCGAGGCGATCCGGAGCCGCGCGCCTGCCGGCCGCATCGTCGAGGTGGCCCGCCGCGTCGAAGGGGCCGTCGCGTGACGCCGCTCGCGGCTCTGGGCGTCGCGCTTCTCCTGCATCTCGCGGGCGGCGCCCTGCCCGCGTTTGGCCGGGGCAAGCGCGCGGAGCAGGCGGCCGCGGCTCTGTCCGTCTGCGGCTCGCTCTTCGGGCTCGCCGCGGCCGCGGGTGCGCTCCTCGCCGCGCAGCCCGGCCTCCTCGCCGCGCCGTGGCACGTGCCCGGCGGCGCGATCCTGCTGCGCCTCGACGCCCTCGCGGCGGCGTTTCTCCTCGTGATCTTCCTCGTCTCGGGCCTCGGGTCCGTGTACGGGCTGGATTACTGGCCCCGCGCGGAGCGGCCGCGGTCCGCCGCGCGTCTGAGGGGCTTCTACGCCCTCATGACGATCGGCCTCGCCCTCGTCGTGACCGCGGCGAACATGGTGCTCTTCCTGCTCGCCTGGGAGGTGATGGCCGTCTCGGCCTTCTTCCTCGTCGCGACGGAGGACGCGCGCGCGGAGGTCCGGCGAGCCGCCTGGGTGTATCTCGTCGCGACGCACGCCGGCACGGCTTGTCTCTTCGCCGCGTTCGCCCTCCTGAAGGCGGGAACCGGCTCGTTCGAGATCCAGAAGGTCGCGCCGTTTCCCGGGATGTCCGTCGTGTTCCTGCTCGCGGTCTTCGGGTTCGGCATGAAGGCCGGCATCGTTCCCCTGCACTTCTGGCTTCCGGCCGCCCACGCGAGCGCCCCGAGCCACGTCTCCGCGCTCATGTCGGGCGTGATGCTCAAGGCCGGCGTCTACGGCATCCTCCGCGTCTCCTCTCTCGTCGACGCGCCGCCGCTCTGGTGGGGCCTGCTCCTGGCCGGGCTCGGCGCGGTCTCCGCGGTGACGGGCATCGCGATGGCGGCGGGCCAGACGGATCTCAAGCGGGCGCTCGCCTACTCGAGCGTCGAGAACATGGGGATCGTCTGGCTCGGCATCGGGCTCGCCGTCTCGGGCCGCGCGCTCGAACAGCCCGCGTGGGTCACGCTCGGCTTCTGCGGCAGCCTCTTCCACGTCTTCAGCCACGCCTGCTTCAAGTCGCTCCTGTTCTTCGGGGCGGGCGGGATCCTGCACGCCACGCGCACGCGGAGCATGGAGCTCCTGGGCGGGCTCGCCCGGCGGATGCCGGCCACGGCGGGCCTCGCCCTCGTGGGGGCTCTCGCGGCAGCCGGGCTGCCGCTCTTCAACGGGTTCGTCGGCGAGTGGCTCATCGCGCTCGGGCTGTTCGACACGCTGAGGTCGAGCTCGTCGGGCGGGTGGCTCCTCGCGTTCGGGGCGCCTGCGCTCGCGCTCGCCGGGGCCCTCGCGCTCGCGTCCTTCGTCCGGATCGCCGGCGTCACGTTCCTCGGGGCGCCGCGGAGCCTCGAGGCCGCCGAGGCGCACGAGGCGCCGGCGCTCATGACCGCCCCCATGGCGATCCTCGCCGTCGCGTGCCTCGGGCTCGGCCTCTGGCCGTCCGTCCTCCTGCCCGTTCTCGGCGCCGCCGAAGGCGCCTGGCTGGGCGCCCCCGTCGGCACGGCGTTTCTCGCCGCGACGCTCGCCCGGCCCGCGTGGGCCCTCGTCGCGCTGGCCGCGGCGCTCGCTCTCGCCGGCGCGTGGCTCGCCATGCTGAGTCCGCGCGGGGCGCGCCGCGTGCCGACCTGGGACTGTGGCTACGCGGCGCCGAACGCGCGCATGCAGTACACGTCGGGGTCGTTCGGCGCCGCGATCACCGCGGTGCTGCCCGCGTTCCTCGCCCCGGCCTCCGCGGTCCGGTCGCCGGAGGGCGCGTTTCCCGCGGCGGCTTCCTTCCGGACGGAGGCCCCCGACCCGTTCGGCGCCCGGCTCTACGAGCCCTTCGCCGCGCGGTGGGGCGGGCGCCTCGCGCAGCTCCGCAAGCTGCAGAGCGGCCGGTTGACGCTCTACCTCGTCTACGTCTTCCTCACGATGCTCGTGACGCTGGCATGGTCGGTCCTGAGGCCGTACGTCCGATGACGAGTCTCGGGCTGCTCGCGCTCGCCTCGGCGCTCGTCGGCGTCAGCGGCCTCCCGGGCCTGCTGTTTCCCGGGGGCCGGGCGGCGGGTCAGAGAATCGCGACCGTTCTGCACGTCGCCGGCTGCGCCGCGGGCGTCGCCGCCGCGGCGTGGGCGCTCGCCGGCGCCGCGGCGGTCGCACGCTTTGCGTGGCCCTTGCCGGGCGGGTCCCTGACGTTCTCCCTCGACCGTCTCTCCGCTTTCTTCCTCGTTCCGGTCTTCGTCGTCGCCGGCCTCGGGTCGATCTACGGCGAGGGCTACTGGGCGGAGGCGCACCACCCGGAGAACGGCCGCAGGCTCCGCGCGTTCTACGGCGTCGCGACGGCCAGCCTCGCGCTCGTGATGGCGGCGGGCGACGCGTGGAGCTTCCTCGCGGGCTGGGAGATCGTCAGCCTCGCCGCGTTCTTCCTCGTCACGACCGACCAGAACGACGCGTGCGCTCTCCGCGCCGGGTGGATCTATCTCGTGTCCGCCCACGTGGGCACGTTGATCCTCTTCGCGATGTTCACGCTGCTCAACGAGGGGACCGGGACGTGGCTCCTCGTCCCGTCCGGGGCGCTGGGCTCCTCGACGCTGCTCCGGCCCGTCCTCCTCCTCGCGCTCGCGGGCTTCGGCCTCAAGGCCGGCGTGATCCCGCTGCACGTCTGGCTCCCGGACGCCCACGCGGCGGCCCCGAGCCACGTCTCGGCGCTGCTGTCGGGCGTCGTCCTGAAGATGGGGATCTACGGGCTCCTGCGGGTGCTCTCGATGCTGCCGGAGTACCCGACGTGGCTCGGCCTCGCGCTCGTGGCTCTCGGAATCACGTCCGGCGTTCTCGGCGTCGTCCTCGCGCTCGCGCAGCACGACCTCAAGCGTCTCCTCGCGTACCACAGCATCGAGAACATCGGGATCATCCTGATCGGCCTCGGCGTCGGCGTCCTCGGGGTCGCGCAGGGCCGGCCCGGCTGGGCCGTGCTCGGATTCGCGGGCGGCCTCCTGCACGTCTGGAACCACGCGGCGTTCAAGTCGCTCCTCTTCTATTCGGCCGGAGCCGTGATCCACGCGACCGGGACGCGTGAGATCGACGCCCTCGGAGGACTCTTCCGGCGCATGCGTTTCACGGGAGCCGCCTTCCTCCTCGGCGCCGTGGCGATCTGCGGACTGCCGCCCCTCAACGGCTTCGTGAGCGAATGGCTCATCACGCTCGCGAGCTTCCGGGCGCTCGCGGGGGAGGGCGGCAGCGCGGGGGTGCTCGGGGCGGCCGCCGGCGCGCCGGCGCTCGCGCTCATCGGAACCCTGGCCGTCGCCTGCTTCGTGAAGGCGTTCTCGGCCGTGTTCCTGGGATCGCCGCGGAATCCCGCCGCGGCCGCGAATGCCGGCGACGCATCGGGGTCCATGCGTTTTTCGATGGCGGGGCTCGCCCTGGCGTGCGCCGTGATCGGCCTGTGGCCGGCGGGCGCGGCGCGCCTCGCGGCCGATGCGGCGCACGCTCTTCTTCTCGGCCACACCGGAGCGGGCGCCGACACGGATCCGGGCGGACTCGGCGCGTTTCCGCTCGTTCTCGCCGGCGTTCTCGCGCTCGGGGCCGTCGCCGTCCGGGTCCTCACGCGGCCCGCGACGCGGACGACCACGTGGGACTGCGGCTACGCCGCGGGTGGCGCGCGCATCCAGACCTCCGCATCTTCCTTCGCCGCGACGCTCGTCGGGATGTTCCGCTGGGCCATCCTTCCGGACGAGCACCGGCCCCGCGTGGACGGTCTGTTCCCTCCCGCCGGCGAGCGCTTCGAGAGCCACGCGCCCGATCCGGTCCTGGACCGTCTCCTCGTGCCGGGCCTCCTGCGCGGCCGCTCGTTCCTCGGCCTGGCGCGGGTCATTCAGGCTGGCCGCATCCAGACGTACCTGCTCTACATCATCGTCACGCTCATGGTGCTTCTCGCCTGGAGTTCGTCATGGTGAGCTCGATCCTCAACCTCGGCGCCGTCCTCGTCCTCGCGCCGCTCCTGCCCGGCGTGATCAACAGGACGAAGGCGCTCGTGGCGGGGCGCAGGGGGCCGCCGCTCCTCCAGGTCTATTTCGATCTCGCGAAGCTCCTGCGCAAGGGGTTCGTCGTCAGCGGGACGACGACGTGGGTGTTCCTCGCGGGGCCCGTCCTCGCCGTCGTGGCTCCGTTCGTCGCGTTCCTGTTGCTCCCCGTGGCGGGCCAGCCGGCGGTTCTCCCGTTCACGGGAGACATGATCCTCTTCGTCGGCGTGTTCGCGCTCGCGCGGTTCTTCGTCGCCGCCGCGGCGATGGACACGGGCTCGCCGTTCGAGGGGATGGGCGCGGCGCGCGACGTGACGTTCGCGGCTCTCGCGGAGCCGGCCCTCCTCTTCGGCATGCTCGCGCTCACGCGGATGTCGGGCGCCCTGTCCCTGACGGGGATGCTCGACCTCGACGCCTCGGCGGCCTGGCGGAGGGCGAGCGCGGCCCTCGTGCTGATCCTCGCGAGCTGGTTCATCGTCCTCCTCGCGGAGAACGCGCGCGTCCCGTTCGACGACCCGAACACGCACCTCGAGCTCACGATGATCCACGAGGTGATGGTCCTCGACCACGCGGGTCCCGCGTTCGGCTTCATCGTCTACGGGGCGGCGCTCAAGCTCGCCGTCTTCGCGACGCTGCTCGTGACGCTCGTCGTGCCCTCCCGCTCGGGGTCGGCCGCCCTCGATCTCGCCGCATTCGGGGGCGGCCTGGTCGCCGTCAGCGTCGTCGTCGGACTCGTGGAATCGAGCATGGCGCGCCTGCGGCTCGTCCGCGTCCCGCAGCTTCTCGTCACGGCGACCCTCCTCGCGGGATTCGCCGTCGTGCTGGTGCTGAGGTAGACGATGCGCGAAGTCGCGTCCTCCATCCTCATCCTCGCCGTCACGATGAACTTCATCGCGCTCGGCTCCTCGAACCTGAAGGCCTGCATCCGGGCGGCGGCGCTCCAGGGCTTCTTCGTCAGCGTGTTTCCGCTCTTCTTCTCGCCGGAGCCGACGGCCCGTCTCGTGGGACTCGTGATCGTGGCGGGAGTCGTCAAGGCCTTCGTGATCCCGGGGATGCTCCTCCGGGCGCTCCGCGAGGTGCACATCCAGCACGAGATGGAGCCCTACCTGGGCCTCGTGCCGTCCGTCCTGCTGCTCGCGGTCGGGACCGGCGCGGCGGCTCTCTTCGCCGGCCGCCTCCCGCTCATGCCGTCGCATCGCGAGCTCCTGGTCGTCCCGGTGGCGCTCGCCACGCTCTTCGCCGGATTCCTCCTCCTCACGACGCGGCGCAAGGCCATCTCGCAGGTCACGGGGTACCTCATTCTCGAGAACGGGATCTTCGTCTTCGCGCAGCTCCTGCACGACGCGATGCCCACCCTCGTCGAAGTGGGCGTCCTGCTCGACCTCCTCGTCGGGATCTTCGTGATGGGAATCGTCATGAACCACATCCAGCGGGAGTTCGGCTCGCTCGACACGGAGCGCCTCTCGGAGCTCCGGGACTGACGCGATGGTGCTGCTCGGCCTCATCCTCCTGCCTCTCCTCGCGGCCCTCGCGGCCGCCGTGACGCCGTCGGCGCGGGTGAGGCCGCTCATCGTCGCCGTCACGGGCGTCCTGCACCTCGCGGGCGCGCTCACCGTGCGCTCCGGCGACGCCGTCCTCGGGGGCTGGTTCTCGGCCGACCCGCTCGGGCGGCTCATCCTCCTCGTCGTCTCCGTCCTCTTCACCCTCTGCGCGGTCTACGGCGTCGGCTACCTGCGGGTGCGTCCCGAAAGGCCGAACCTCGTCTTCTGCGTCTGCCTTCTGACGTTCCTCTCGATGACGACGGCGATCACCCTCGCGCAGCATCTCGCGGTCGTGTGGGTTGCCGTCGAGGGCGCGACGCTCTCGACGGCCATCCTCATCTACTTCAACCACAACGCCCGCTCGCTCGAGGCCGCGTGGAAGTACCTCATGATCGGATCGGTCGGGATCGCCCTCGCGCTCCTGGGCTCTCTCTTCGTCGCGTACGCCGCTCTGCACGGGGCCTCGGGCGACGAGAGCCTGCTCTTCTCGGCGCTGCTCGAGCACGGGACGGGACTGTCCCGGCCCTGGCTCAGGGCCGGCTTCGTCCTCCTCGTCGTCGGCTACGGGACGAAGATGGGGCTCGCGCCGATGCACACCTGGAAGCCGGACGCGTACGGCGAGGCCCCGGGGATCATCGGGGCCCTCCTCGCGGGCGGGATGACGAACTGCGCGTTCCTCGCGCTCCTGCGGGTCTACCGCGTCATGCAGGCGGCCGGCGAGGGAGCCTTCGCGCGCGAGCTCTTCCTCGGCTTCGGCCTCCTGTCGATGGCGGTCGCGGCGGCGTTCATGGCCGGGCAGCGCGACTTCAAGCGGATGCTCGCCTACTCGAGCGTCGAGCACATGGGGATCCTCGTCCTCGGCATCGGCGTCGGCGGACTCGCGGTCGTGGGCGCCCTCCTGCACGTCATCAACAACGCGCTCACGAAGGTCGTTCTCTTCCTCTCGGCCGGCAACATCCACCGCGCGTACGGGAGCAAGTCGATCGACAAGGTGAGCGGCGCGCTGCGCCGGGTGCCGGTCTCCGGCGCGCTCTTCCTCGCGGGCTTTCTCGCGATCACGGGCTCTCCGCCGTTCGGGCCGTTCATCAGCGAGTTCACGATCCTCTCCGGCGCGATGTCGGGACGCCGTTTCGTCGTGGCGGCGCTCTTCCTGATCTTCCTCGTCATCATCTTCATCGGCATGGGCGCGACGGTCCTGGCCGTCGTCCAGGGGCCCGTCTCGCCGGCGGGGAGGACGACCGACTTCCGGGACACCTTCTGGAGGGTGGCCCCGATGTGCGTGGCCCTCGCGCTCGTGGTCGTCATGGGCGTCTGGATCCCGGACGCGGTCTACGACCTCGTCCTCGCGGCAGCCGGGACCCTGGAGGGCGCGTCGTGACGGCCGGCGTCGTGGTCCGGAACGGGCGCGCCCTGGCCCGGACGGACGTGCCGGAGCTCGGGCCCGTCGCGTTCCGCGAGTGGCTCGTCCGAAGCGTGCGCGACAAGGGGCGGCGCGTGGTGTCGTACTTCGGCGAGACCGGGGGCCTCTCCCTCGTCGCGGTCCTCGCGGACGACGCGAACGGGCGTCTCGTCGCGGCGCGGTCGGCCTGCGACGGGACGGCCTTCGCGTCCATCGTCCCCGAGGTCGCGCAGGCTCATCTCTTCGAGCGCGAGATCGCCGAGCAGTTCGGCGTGCGGTTCGAGGGGCATCCCTGGATGAAGCCCGTGCGTTATCACCACGCGACCCGCCCCGGGCACGACGCCTGGGGCCGCGCCGCGGACGCCCCGATCCTCCCGGGCGTGACCGAATTTTTCCGCGTGGAGGGCGCCGAGGTGCACGAGGTCGCGGTCGGCCCCGTCCACGCCGGCGTCATCGAGCCGGGACACTTCCGGTTCCAGTGCCACGGCGAGCAGGTCTTTCATCTCGAGATCGCGCTCGGATACCAGCACCGCGGCGTCGAGCGCGCGCTCCTCGGGGGGCCGACGAAGCGGACGCTTCCCGTCATGGAGACGGTGGCGGGCGACACGACGGTCGGCCACGCGCTGGCCTACGCCCACGCCGTGGAGGCGCTCTCGGGGACGCGGATCCCGGCGCGCGCCCACGCGATTCGCGGCATCGCCCTCGAGCTCGAACGGCTCGCGAACCACGTCGGCGATCTCGGGGCGCTGGCGGGCGACGTCGCCTATCTCCCCACGGCGTCCTACTGCGGCCGGCTGCGCGGGGACTTCCTGAACCTGACGGCGGAGATCTGCGGCTCGCGATTCGGGCGTGGTCTCGTCCGGCCGGGCGGCGTCGGCTTCGACCTTCTCCCCGCGCAGGTCGAGTCCCTTCGGTCCCGGATCGTCGCCGCGCGCCGCGACGTCACGGAGGCGGTGGAGCTGCTCTGGGAGACGCCGAGCGTGAGGGAACGGTTCGAGGGGACGGGAATCGTGCGCCCGGAGGATGCCGGGGCCGTGGGGCTCGTCGGGCCCGCCGCGCGCGCCTGCGGGCTCCAGCAGGACGTCCGGCACGACTTCCCCGCGGGGATCTACCGCTTCGTCCACCTGCCCGTGATGACGGCCCACCACGGAGACGTCAATTCCCGCGCCTACGTGCGCTGGCTGGAGATCCAGCAGTCGATCGCGTTCATCCTGAGGCAGCTCGACCGGCTTCCGGCGGCTGCGCCCGGCGTCGCGCCCGGGCCCTTGAGGCCGGACGCGTTCGTCGTGTCGCTCATCGAAGGCTGGAGGGGAGAGATCTGCCACGTCGCGATGACGGACGCGGGCGGGCGCTTCTCGCGCTACAAGATCACGGATCCGTCCTTCCACAACTGGTTCGGGCTCGCGCTCGCGCTGAGAAACGGGCAGATCTCGGACTTCCCGCTGTGCAACAAGAGCTTCAACCTCTCCTACTGCGGCCACGACCTGTGAGGGACGTCGCATGCTGAAGGCGCTCCTCGCGCGCGCGCACCAGGGCCACCGCACGATGGCGTACCCGGCGGGCGAGCCCCCCGCGCTGCCGGAACGCTTCCGTGGGGCGCCCGCCCTCGATCCCTCGAAGTGCCCCGACGGGTGCCGGTCCTGCGCGGACGTGTGCCCGACGGACGCGATCCCGTCCGACGGCCCTCTGTCCCTCGACCTCGGCCGGTGCCTCTTCTGCACGGCGTGCGTCGAGGCCTGCCCCGAGGGCGCGGTCGCGTTCACGCACGACTACCGCCTCGCGGTCCGCCGGCGCGAGGACCTCGTCGCGCGCGGGGAGGAGAGGACGCTCGCCGAGGCGCTCGACCGGAAGCTTCTCCGGCTCTTCGGCCGCTCGCTCAAGCTGCGCGTCGTCAGCGCCGGGGACTGCAACGCGTGCAGCGCGGACGTCAACGTCCTCGGGACGGTCGGCTGGGACCTCGGCCGCTTCGGAATCGACTTCGTCGCGTCGCCGCGCCATGCGGACGGTCTTCTCGTGACCGGGCCCGTGACCGAGAACATGCGTCTCGCGCTGGAGAAGACGTACGCCGCCGTGGCGCCGCCGAAGGTCGTCATCGCCGTGGGCGCCTGCGCGATCAGCGGAGGTCCGTACGCGGGGCATCCGGAGCAGCACGGCGGCGCGGCCTCCGTCGTTCCGGTCGACCTCTTCATCCCGGGGTGCCCGCCGCACCCGCTGACGATTCTCGACGGACTGCTCCGCCTGCTCGGACGGATCGAGGACGGGAGCCGGCCCGCCGCGCGTCGCTCGGCCTGAGAGCAGGTCTCCGCGGGCACGTTAGACTCCGGCCTTCCGGAGGATTCATGCGCATCGGCCACCCGCTCGGCGTCCTCGCCGTCTTCGCCGCACTCTCGTCCGCCACGGTCCTCGCCGGCCCTCCCGCGCCCGGCCCGGAGTGGTTTGCGGCACATCGAGCCGCGCTCGTCGCGAAGCTCCCGAAGGACGCGGTCGTCGTCCTGCGCGGCCCGGCCGAGCCGCCCGTGGAAGTCGGGGATGCGTACCGAGCCGACTCGAACTTCTGGTACCTGACCGGTTTCCCTGAACCGGACGCGATCGCGGTCCTGCGCCCGTCGGCTCCGGAAGGGAAGCGCTACCTGCTCTTCGTGCGCCCGAACGAGTGGCGGGCGGAGCAGTGGACCGGCCGCCGCGCGGGGATCGACGGCGCGAAAAAGACGTACGGCGCGGACGCGGCGTTCCCGGTGGCGGACTTCGAGAAGGAGTCGCGCGAGGCGTTTCGGGGGGCGAAGGCGCTCTTCTACCTCGACGCGGGCGACGAGAAGTTCCGCGAGAAGCTCCTGACGGGCTGGAACCGGATGGCGCACGGCGGGACGGAGGGCCTCCCCGCGACCGACGTCTCCGTCCTCGCGGGCCAGATGCGCCTCGTGAAGGACGCGACGGAGCTCGCGCTCCTGAGGGAGGCCGTGGCGCTCTCGGTGCGCGGCCATCACGCCGCAATGGCGCTCGCCGCGCCGGGCGTGAACGAGGGCGTCCTGAAGGCGGCGCAGGTCTCCGCGTGCCTCGCGGGCGGCGGCGTGCGCATGGCGTATCCGCCGATCGTGGGCTCGGGGCCGAACTCCGTCATCTTCCACTACCCGGACGCGAGCCGGGCGATGCAGGCGGGGGAGATCGTCGTGAACGACACGGCCTGCGAGTACGGAATGTACGCGGCCGACGTCACGCGGACCTACCCCGTGGACGGGAAGTTCTCCGCGGAGCAGAAGACGCTCTACGAGATCGTCCTCGCCGCGCAGAAGGCCGGGATCGCGAAGGCGGTCGCGGGCGCCGCGTACCACGAGATCCAGGACGCGGCGATCGCCGTCACGGTCGACGGCCTCGTGAAGCTCGGCCTCCTCAAGGGGACGCGCGAGGACCTCGTGAAGGACCGCTCGTTCGCGAAGTTCCTCCCGCACGGCACCGGCCACTGGCTCGGCCTCGACGTCCACGACGCGGGGAGCTACGAGCCCGGCGCTCCGGCGGACCCGAAGGACCGTTTCGCCGCGAGCATGTCCTTCGCGACGAAGCTGAAGCCCGGGATGGTCCTCACGGTGGAGCCCGGGATCTACATCCCCGCGAAGATGGAAGGCGTCGACGCGAAGTGGTGGAACACGGGCGTGAGGATCGAGGACGACGTGCTCGTGACCGAAAAGGGCGCCGAGTGTTTGTCTTGCGACCTCGCACGGGAGACGGCGGACGTGGAGAGGGCCGTCACCGTCCTGAGGAACCGCTAACATCCCGGCCCGTGCCGGGTCCCGTCCGCGTTCTTCCGTCCGCCCTCGTCGACCAGATCGCCGCGGGTGAGGTCGTCGAGCGGCCCGCGTCCGCGGTCAAGGAGCTCGTCGAGAACGCGCTGGACGCCGGGGCGCGGCGCATCGCCGTCGAGGTGGAGGGCGGCGGCGTCGCGCGGATCTCGGTCGTCGACGACGGGTCGGGGATGGGCCCCGAGGACGCGGCGCTCGCGCTCGAGCGCCACGCGACGTCGAAGATCCGCTCCTTCGAGGACCTCACGCGCGTCGCGACGATGGGGTTCCGGGGCGAAGCGCTGCCGTCGATCGCCTCCGTCTCGCGCCTCGTCCTCACGACCGCGCCCGACGATTCCGGCCTCGGGACCGAGGTCGTTGCCGACCGCGGGGCGCCTCCGTCCATCCGCCCCGCGCGCCACCCGAAGGGCACTCGCGTCCTCGTGGAGGAACTCTTCGGCGCCGTGCCCGCGCGCCGCAAGTTCCTGAAGAGCGCCGAGGGCGAGCTCCGCGCAGTCGTCCGGGCGCTCACGACGCTCGCGCTCGCGAACCCCTCCGTCACGTTCACGCTCCGCGCCGGCGAGCGCCTGCTCCTCGACCTGCCCGCCGCGACGGACGCCGCCGCGCGTTTCCGGGAGATTCTCGGTGACAGCCTCCCCATCGCCCCGCTCCCGGTCGACTTTGCGCACGGCGGCATGAAGCTCGCCGGCGCCGTGACGCCGCCGGACGTGACGTTCGCTTCGCGCGCGAACCAGTGGCTCTTCGTGAACGGCCGCGCGATCAAGGACGCGACCGCGGCTCACGCGGCCGCGCTCGCCGCGCGCGAGGTCCTGCGGTCGGACCGGCACACGGGCTTTGCGCTCTTCCTGACGTGCGACCCGGCGGCCTGCGACGTGAACGTCCACCCGCAGAAGCTCGAGGTCCGGTTCCGCGAGCCGAACGTCGTCCACTCGCTCGTCCACCGCGGCCTTGTCGCGGCGCTGACGGCCGGCAAGGGCGCGGTGGCCGTCGAGGGGGAGGCGTTCGGAGGAAGAGAAGAGGGAAGAAGAGAAGATTTCTTTGAAAGTGGAAGAGGGGAGGGGAGCGGGGCGTGGCTGGGCGAGGGGCCGGCGCGCTATGGCGCGGGCGCCGGTCGGTACGGCGCCGACACGCGGACCCTTCTCGACGCGATCGCGCCCGGCTTGTCCCCTTCTTCCTATTCAGAAGAAAATTCTTCTTCTTTCTCCTCTTCTCCCCTCGGCTCCCTGCGCCTCCTGGGCCAGTACAGGGACTCGTTCCTCGTCGCCGAGAGCGAGGAGGGCCTCGTCCTGATCGACCAGCACGTCGCGCACGAGCGCGTGCGCTACGAGCGCTTTCTCGCGAGGCTCGAAGCCGCGTCGCCCGCCTCTCAGGCGCTGCTGACGCCGCTGACGTTCGAGGCGAAGCCCGAGGAGGCCGCGCTCCTCGCGCGGTCCGACGACCTCCTCGCCTCGGCCGGCTTTGCCGTCTCGGAGCTGTCGGGCCGGACGTTTCTCGTGACCGCCGCGCCCGCGGACGTGAGGGCCTCGGCCGTCGTCCCGGCGCTGCGGGACTTCCTCGACCGGCTCGCGGCGCTGCCAGACGGGTCCGCGGCGGCGCCAGCCCTGCGGCGCGAGGCGCTCGCGGCGTCCCTCGCGTGCCGGGGCGCGATCACGATCCACCACCGGCTCGCGCCGGCCGAGGCGGCTCGCCTCCTGGCGGATCTCGCGGCCTGCCGCGACCCCTGGACGTGCCCGCACGGCCGGCCCATCCTCCTGTCCTTCGCGGACGCGGAGATCGAGAAACGCTTCGGGAGGCGCGGATGACGGACGGACGGGACCTTTTCGCGCCGAAGCTCGGGCTCACGCTCCCGCTCTGCGGCCTTCACTTCATCTTCTTCTTCCTGCGGACCGCGGACCCGGAGCGTACGTTGTCTCTCTTCGCGTTCCGGCCCGGGGTCGCCTTCACGCAGCCGTGGACGTTCGTCACGTACCAGTTCCTGAACTCCGGGCCCATGGACCTGTTCTTCGGGACGCTGATCCTCTACATCCTCGGATCGGCGCTCGAGGCCGAGTGGGGAACCGGAGAGTTCACGGCGTTCTGGCTCGTCGCGACGCTCGGCGCCTCACTCGCGGCGCTCGTGACCGGGAACGCTCTTGCGTCGGGCGGGGCCCTGACGGGCACCTCGATGCTCTTCGCGTACGCGTGGCTCTTCCCGGACATGCAGTTCCTGATGTTCTTCGTAGTCCCGGTGAAGGTGAAGTGGCTCGCGTGGCTCGCGCTCGCGTTTCTCCTGTGGGATTTCGGGAAGCTCGCCCTTGGTGGCCACGTCGGCCTCGGGCTCGTCCACGTCGCGGGCTCGGGAGCCGGCTTCCTCTTCTTCTGGCTCCGCCACCACGGGCGGTTCAAGGCCAGGAAGGCGGCGCAGTCGGCGGTCGTCGCGGTCAAGACCGCGGGAGCGGTGCGCGCGGACGTGGCGCTCGAGAGGCGCAACCGCGACCTGTTCCCGCGCGTCGAGGAGCTGCGCCGCGCGCGGCAGGGGGGCGACCCGCCGCCGCGCGCGCTCGAGTACGAGGAGGAGCTCCGGAAGCTCGTCGTCCCCGGCGTGAACATCTGCAAGCCGGTCGACTACAAGGGCGACCAGGACGGCATCTGCGTCAAGTGTGAGGGCTTTGCGGAGTGCTCGCTGCGCTACGCCAGCGGCCAGCCCGAGCGGATCGTCATGAAGGAACGCGCGGGATCCTAGAATACGGGCATGACGCCGCTCCTGCCGTTCCTCCTCTTCCTCGCCGCCTCGCCGGTCGCCGGCGTGCCGCTTCCTCCGGACGGCGCCGTCGACCAGGTCTTCACGGAGATCTATGCGAACCGCGCGGCCGCCGAGACGAAGGCCGCCCTCGCCCGGCTCGACGCCGACTCGTCGCGCTCGAGCGCGGAGAAGAAGCAGATCAAGAAGAGCCTCGAGAAGCTGAAGGTCGTCGTCCTGACGACGCCGAAGACGCTCGACGAGTCCGTCGCCTTCTATGAGCGGGAGGTCAAGGGCGCCCGGTTCATCTTCGCCGTGAGGAACCTCGAGGCCGACCTGAAGGACGGGATGCGGAGCGGCGCGATCAAGGGCGACCCGTCGGTCGTCGCGAAGGCGGCGGGCCAGCAAAGCCGTTCGGCGCGGTGGAACCGCGCCGACGGGGCCCTCGAGATCGCGATCGAGGACCGCATCCTCGACCCGCGCACCGGGGAGATTCTCGCGAAGACGATCGTCCTCGTGACCTCCCTCGGCGACTAGCCGGCTTCGGTCTTCGTCTCGTCCTGCTTGCCCTTCCAGTAGGTGAAGACCTGCCACGCGCCGAAGACGACGAGGAGCGCGGGCCACCAGTCGTTCAGGAACGACAGGTCGATCGTCACGAAGCGGTTCAGGAGCAGGAAGCCGCCGATGAGGATCAGGAGGATGCCGGCGGTCAGGCTGCCGCTGACCTTGACCGGTTTTTCGCCGCCGAGAAGGCCCGGCTCCGGTGCGCCCGTCGCGTTGATCGCCTTCGCCTGGCGGACCGCGTCGATCATCGAGAAGGCGAAGAGGAAGGGGAAGAACAGCCCCGGGAAGGGCCCGTGCGAGCGCTCGGCCAGCGTGGCCAGGAGGACGAAGACGCCGAAGAAGATCGCGGCGCGCTGGTAGAGGCCGAGGTAGAGGTGGCCGAGGCCCGGCATGATGCCGAGCGCGCCTGCCGTGCCGGGGCTCTTCGCCCACCGGGGATACGGCGGCTGCGCGGGAGCCGGCCCGAACGCGACGGGCGGCGGAGGCGGCGGCGCCGAGGCGGGGGCGGCCGCGGGAGGAGCCTGGGGGGTCTGATGCGTGTCGCTCATCGTTCTCACCTTGCCTTCAGGAACGTCGGATGCGTGGAGAAGGTTCCGGCGCGGGCGCGGCCGCGGACTGCATGGTCTCGACGGAGCCGCCGAAGAGCTTCTCGAACACGAGCTGGGAGTAAGCCGTCGCGCGCGCGCGGCCCGAGGCGAACGCGCGGTAGACGCGGTAGTCGAGGCGCTTCGTGAGCGGCGCGGCGTAGCGCCCGATTGCGCTCTCCTCGACGCGCTTCACCGCCGCGACGCGCGCGTCGGTGAGCGCGCGCTCGCCCGCGGCCGTCAGGTCCGTCGCAGCGCCGCGCGCGGCGGCCATCGGGTCCACGTTGAGGAGCGCGAACACCAGGATCGACGCCGCGTAGGCCGCGGTGACCGCGAATCGCCAGTCCGTGAGGATCGGGCGCAGCCGTTCGAAGGCGCCGCGCCGAACGTTGGACGCGGCGGGGGCCGCAGTGGACGCCCGCGGGAGAGCCTCGAGGCGCGCGAGGAGCGCCCGGGAGGGCTCGGGCTTCGCGAGGGCGCCGGGCGTCAGGAACGCGAGAACTTCCGACGCCGCCTGGCGGCCCTCGGCGTCCTCGGGCTCGTCCGCGAGGCGCGCGAGGAACGCCTCGGACGCGATCGGCCGCGCGAGGAAGGCGCAGGCGTCGGCCTGGCCCTCGACGAGCGCCGCGAGGACGGCGCAGTCGGCGCAGCCGGCGGCGTGGGCGTCGGCGGCGGCAGCGCGTGCCGCGGCGGCCGGAGCGTCCGGCGCGCCGTCGAGGGCCGCGAGGAGGCGCTGTTCGAACGCCCGGCAGGCGGCGGCGGTCATCGCGCGCCTCCCGTAACCGCGCCCGCGCGCGGGGCGAACGGCGTGTAGAGCGACCGGCCGTCGTTTCCGGCGCCGACGCGCGCCCGAACGACGCGCGCGAGCTCGATCCGCGCGCGATTCAGGCGCGACTTCACGGTGCCGTCGGCGAGTTTCAGGAGGTCGCCGATCTCGCGGTAGTCGAGGCCGTCGAGATCGCGGAGGATCACGACCTCCGCGAGCTCGTCCGGAAGCTCGGCGATGGCGTCGAGGAGGAGGCGGACGCGCTCACGGCGGACCGCGTCGGCCTGCGGGTCGTCCGTGGAGGGCAGGAGCGTCGAGACCGCGTCGTCCGAGACGAACGAGAATCCCTTCTCGCGGCGCCGCCTCCGGTAGTGGTCGATGCAGAGGTTGCGCGAGAGTGCCGCGATCCACGCGAGGAGGGACGCCTCGGTGGGCTCGTAACGGTCGAGGTTCTGCCAGACCTTCAGGAAGCACTCCTGGGTCAGTTCCTCGGCCTCCGCGCGGTCGTACGTCATGTGCCAGGCGATGCCGTAGATCTTCTTGCCGTAGGCGCCCACGAGGTCCGCCCATGCGCCGTCGTCTCCGCGCTTGCAGCGCGCGACGAGCTCGGCATCCGGGTGGGGGGCTGTCGCCATCGGTCCTCTCCGGCTGAAACGAAAACGGATCTCGGGAGGTTCCGGCCTCCGCGAGTCTATAATTCACAGGGCATTCCACCAGGAGCGGGGGTTCGATGCGCACGAGCGCGGGCTCGAAGTGGCTGATGGGCTTGATGTTCTTCGCGGGAACCGCCGCGGGGCAGACGGCCGTGCCTCCGGTCGCCTCGCCGGCCGCCGGCCAGGCGGCACCCCCGGTCGCGACGCCGGCGCCCCAGCCGGCGGCGGCCGCCGCTCCGGCCCCTCCAGCCTGGAAACCGTTCCAGGAGCTGGCCTTCCTGACGGGGTCGTGGTCGGGAAGCGCGAGCCTCGGCCCCCGGTTCGGCGGGCGCGTCGCCCGTTTCGGCCCCGAGCTCTCGGGCTCGTTCTTCGTCGTCCGCGGAAGCACCTTCATCGCCGCCGACGAGGGGGGGCGCGAGGAGACTCTCGAGGAGGAAGGCTGGTTCGCATACGACCGCGAGAAGCGGAAATACGTCGCAACCTGGTTCTTCTCGAACGGCGTGGTGGGAGCCTTCGACGTCGAGCTCCTCCCCGACGGAGTCCGGCTGCTCTCGCGCGAGCTCGTGAACTACGAGGCCGGCACGCGCGCGCGGCTGCTCTTCCAGCGGCGCCCCGAGGGCGACGTCTCGATGAACGTCGACCTCGCGCTCCCCGGCAAGGACTTCGTGCCCTGGCTCGTCAGCGCCCTGAAGAAGAAATAGCGGCCCACTCCGCCGCGCGCGCCGCGAAGAAATTCTTCTCTCCCTCTGGTATCCTCATCGACCCGCGAAGCGGCCGCTTTCCGGCCCCGCGCTCCGAAAGCAGGTCCCATGTCCGGAATCCGAAACATCGCGATCATCGCGCACGTCGACCATGGCAAGACCACGCTCGTGGACTGCCTCCTGAAGCAGTCCGGCACCTTCCGCGCCAACGAGGCCGTCTCGGGCACCGAGCGGATCATGGACAGCAACGACCTCGAGAAAGAGCGCGGGATCACGATCCTCGCCAAGAACACCTCGATCCGGTACCACGGGGTGAAGGTGAACATCGTCGACACCCCGGGCCACAGCGACTTCGGGGGCGAGGTCGAGCGCGTCCTCAAGATGGTGGACGCGGTCCTCCTCGTCGTGGACGCGGCAGAAGGCACGATGCCGCAGACCCGGTTTGTCCTTCGCAAAGCCTTCGAACTCGGCCTCAAGCCGATCGTGGTCGTGAACAAGATCGACCGGCCGGACGCGCGCCCACACCAGGTCATCGACGAGGTGTTCGACCTCATGGTGGACCTCGGCGCCACCGACGAGCAGCTCGACTTCCCGATCGTGTACACGTCGGCCAAGCACGGGTTCGCGCGCCGCGAGGTGGACCACACCGAGACGGACGTCCGGCCGCTGCTCGATGCGATCCTCGTCGAGGTGCCGGAGCCCGGCGGCAACCCCGCCGCCCCGCTCCAACTCCTCGTGGCCTCGCTCGACTACGACAACTACCTCGGCCGGCTCCTCATCGGCCGCATCGTGAACGGGACGATCAAGCCCGGGCAGCAGGTCTCGGTCTGCAAGCTCGACGGCTCCATCACGAAGGGCAAGGTCGCGAAGCTCATGGCGTTCGAAGGGCTGCGGCGCGCCGAGGTCGAGGAGGCGCAGGCCGGCGACCTCGTCGTCATCTCGGGCATCGACGAAGTGACGATCGGCGAGACGCTGGCCGACCTCGAGAACCCGATCGCTCTCGCGCCGATCAACGTCGACGAGCCGACGGTCTCCATGATGTTCCGGGTCAATGATTCGCCGTTCGCCGGCCGCGAGGGCAAGTACGTCACGAGCCGCAACATCGGCGAGCGCCTCCAGAAGGAGCTCCGCACGAACGTGGCGATGCGCGTCGAAGAGACGGACAGCCCCGACGCGTTCCGCGTCTCCGGCCGCGGCGAGCTTCACCTTGCGATCACCGTCGAGACGATGCGCCGGGAGGGCTTCGAGTTCGCGCTGTCGCGCCCGCAGGTCATCCTGAAGGAGGTCGACGGGCGGAGCTGCGAGCCGATCGAACATCTCGTCATCGACGTCCCCGAGACGGCCATGGGCACCGTCATCGAGAAGCTCGGCCAGCGCAAGGCCGAGATGACGAACATGACGAACCACGGCTCCGGCCGGGTGCGCATCGACTTTCACATCCCGACGCGCGGTCTCTTCGGCTACCGCAACGAGTTCATGACGGACACGAAGGGCGAGGGCCTCCTGTACCACAACTTCCACGGCTACGAGCCGTTCAAGGGTGAGGTCACCGGCCGGGGCCGCGGCGCCATGGTGTGCAAGGAAGCCGGGGAGACGACGGCGCACTCCCTCGAGCGCCTCGAGGAGCGCTCGACGCTGTTCCTGCCGCCCGGCATCGAGGTCTACGGCGGGATGATCTGCGGCGAGAGCGCCCGGCCGAACGACCTCGTCGTGAATCCGTGTGTCAAGAAGCACCTCACGAACATGCGCTCGTCGGGCTCGGACTTCGCGATCCGCCTCACGCCGCCGCGCCTGATGCCGCTCGAGCTCGCGATCGAATGGATCGAGGACGACGAGCTCGTCGAGGTGACGCCGAAGTCCATTCGCCTCCGGAAACGCATCCTCGACCACTCGATGCGGCGCGTCGCCGAGAAACGCGCGGGCAAGGTTGAAGAGGAGGACGAGGAGTGAGCTTCCGCGCGGCGCTCGCCGCCGCGCTGATCCTCCCGGCTGCCGGCGTGCGGGCGGCCGAGCCTTCCCCCGCGGTCGCCGAGGTCGCCGGCCTCCTCCCGGGAGTCTTCGTGTCGCGTGATCCCTCGGCGAGCGTCCGCTTCTCGGTCGCCGCCGTCCCGAAGAACAGGATCGCGGTCGACGCGCCGGTCTTCTACCTCGAGGCCGCGAAGTCCGCGCTTCCCGACGCTCCGTTCCTCCAGCGCTTCCTGAAGCTGGAGGCCGACGGTGCGCGGGTGGCAGTCCGCGTGTACGAGCCCCGCGACCTCGCGGGCGTGCGCGGCAAGTGGCGCGAGCCGGAGGCGCTCTCGGTCTTCACGGAGCGCGACGTGCGCGAGCGGCCCGAGTGCCGCATGACGCTCGCGAAGGCGCCCGCCGGCCACTGGGCGGGCGGCACGGCCGCGGCAACCTGCTTCTCGCCGGCGGCGAACGCGCCCCTCGCGGTCACGATGTCGCTCTCGCCGCAGACGCTCGAGTGGCGGGAGGAAGGGAAAGGCGCGGCAGGCGAGATCTCGATCTTCGGAAGGGAGCGGGAGGCGGCGGCTGCCGCCCCCCTCGCCGCGCCTGCCGCAGGCGGAGCAACGGGAGTCGGTGGTTCTTCTTTGAAGATGAAAAACGAGGCCCCGGTTCAGGGGCCGCCGGCGCTCGAAGTGATCAGCCCCACTTCACTTTCGAAGAAATACGACCTCGCGGAGCTCCGCGCCCTTGCCGAAGGCGGACCCCTTACGCTTTCGAAGGTCGTCCCCCTCGCTGAAAACCCCGGAGCCGCGGTGGTGATCGTCGCGTCCTCCAGCGGCGCCGTCTCCGTATTCTCATTCGCAGAAATCTCTTCTTCCTCGTCTCCCTCTCTCGACGTCTCCGGCGCCGTGCCGCGCCTCGTCGCCGCGCCGGGGCGCGGGCTTTCCGACGTCGTCTCGATCGAACTGCGCGTTCTCGATCGCTGAGTCCGGCTCAGGGCCTGGGTCGCACGGTCTTCGCACCCGGCACTCCGAGGACGAGGCCGGCGATGGCGTCCGCGACCTCCATCGCGACGTCGCCGTCCGTGTTGCAGAGGACCGCCACGACGAGATCGTCGCCGGGGACGTGCGCGGCCCACGCGTCGAAGCCCGGGAGCCCGCCGCCGTGGAAGAGGCGCTTCCGGCCCGCGAACGTGTCGACGCCCACGCCTTGGGCGTTCGTGAGCCGCCGCATCCACGCCGCGACGTCCGGGGCGGTCGAAAGGAGGGCGCCGGCGGCGTAGCCCTGAGTGAGGCTCACGTGCCAGGCATTCTCGAAGCCGCCGGCCTTCGTTCGCGAGTACCCGCGCGCCCGGCCGGGGACGAGATCGGCAGTCTGGCCGTCGCGGGTTCCGGAAAGCCCGAGCGGCACGAGAAAGCGCTTCGCCACGAACGCGCCCCACGGCATTCCGGACGCCTTCTCGACCACGAGACCGAGCAGCACGTAGCCCGAGTTGCTGTACCGGTACGCAGTCCCCGGTGGGAAGTCGGAGGGCTCGTTGGCGAAGAGCGCGACGAGGTCCGCGGGCTCGATCTCCCGGCCGGACTGGGCCCAGTAACGCGGGCCGAGGCTCGTCATGCTCCGGATGCCAGACGTGTGATTGAGGAGCTGGCGCACGGTGGCGCTCCGGCCCGGCTCTTGGAAGGACGGGACGAAACGCCCCAGCGGGTCGTCGAGCGAGAGCTTGCCGTCGTCGGCGAGGGCGAGGACCGCCGCGGCCGTGAACGTCTTCGTGAGCGAGCCGATCGCGTAGACCGTGTCGACGTTCGCGGGCACCCGGTTCTCGAGGTCCGCGAAGCCGTACGCTCCCGAGGAGACGACGACGCCACCCTTCGTCACGACGAACGAGATGCCGGCGGTCCGGCCGTCCTTCACGGCGGCCTCGGCGAGGCGGGAGAGGTCCGAGGAGGGGGACGAAGAGAGGGATTTCTTTGAAGGGGAAGAGGGGGACGCCGGGCCGCGATCGCCCGCCTGACCTGCCGGCGGACGGCCGTACGACGGCGCGGTCGCGAGGAGCAGCCCCGCGAAGACGAGCGCCGGCGACCGGCACGGGACCACTCGAAGAAAATCTTTCCTCTTCACCCGCCTATGATGAGCGCATGGCGCGGCGTGCGACAACGGCATTCGCGTTCGTGTGTTTCGCGGCCGCGTCCGCGGCCGCACAGCAGGGGCGCGTCGAGGAGCGGTTCTCCGAGCGCGCGAGCTCGAGCGTTCTCCTCGTCTACGACGGCCAGCGGCTCGAGCCCGGCGTCGAGCGTTCTCTCCTCGCCGCGCTCGAGCGCGCATACGCGGATCTCGTACAGGACCTCGGGTCGGCTCCGCCCCGCAAGGTCGAGGTCGTCGTTTACGCCGAGCGCGACTGGCGGCTCGCCACCCAGGCGCCTGACTGGTCGGGCGGACTCTTCGACGGGAAGGTTCGCGTCCCGGCGCAGGGCCTCACGGGCGTCACGCCGCAACTCATGGCCGTGCTCAAGCACGAGATGACGCACGCGTTCGTCGCCGCCCGGACGAACGGGCGCGCCCCCGTCTGGCTCCACGAGGGTCTCGCCCAGCTCGAGGAGGGCAAGACGTCCGCTCCGTACACGGGCGCGCTTCTCGAAGGCTGGAGGCGTGAGAACACGTTCGGCCTCTCGTCGCTGGAGGGCTCCTTCCGGCGCTTCTCGACCGGGCAGGTGCGGACGAGCTACGTCGTCGCGCTCGCCGCGGTCGAGATGCTGCGGGACACGCGCGGCCCCGGCGCGATCGGCCACCTGCTCGACCGCCTCGGAGAGGGAACGCCCGCCGGGGAGGCGATGCGCGAGGCCGTGCGCGGCGACTACCCGCGCGTGGAATCGGACCTCGCCGACTGGCTCGAGCGCCGCGGGCGCTGAGGGGTCAGGCCGTGGCCGCGGGGCGCGGGCCGCGCCCGCGGCGGCGGCGCTTGCGGCGCGCAGGGCCTGCGGCCGCGGCGAGCGGCCCGGGCCCGGGCGGCGGCACGAGGGCGTCGGGAAACGGGGTCCCGTGCAGGACGCGGGTCCCGGCCCCGCGCGAGACGACCTCCTCCCACGCGGCGGCAGCCTCGCGATAGCGGTTCGTCGCCTTCGCATAAAGGGAAAGGAGCGTCACCGCGGCGGGGAAATACGGGCGGCCCACGAGACGGCGCGCGGCAGGCTCGGCCGGGCGCGTCGACGTGAGGCGCCCCATCGTGTAGAGCGCCTGCTTGAGCGTGTGCGTCGTGTGGTTCGGGAGCGACATCCGGATCGCGAGCGGGTTCACGGCGTCCTCGAGGACGAGGAGGATCTGCTCGGGCCCCGCGATCGCGTTCGGGCGCCCGCGCCGCCGCACGGCCGCGAGGACGACGGGGAGGAAGAGCACGCCGAGGAGCGCCGCGTCGTCGAGCCGCTCGCCGCCCGCGGTGCGGGCGTCCGCCTCGCGCAGCATCGCCCAGAATCCGTCCTTCGCCGGTCCCTCGGGCGCGTGCACGCCCGCCTCGCCGTCCACCTCCGGCAGAAGCGCGCCGAAGAGGCCGGTTCCCGACCAGAGGCGGTACGTGTCGTGCCCCCAGCCGCGGCGGAGCGGATCGAGGAGCTCCTCGGTGACGCGCGGGGCGGCGCTCTTCGTCACCTCGCGGCGGAGCTCGTCGATCGCCGCCCGCAGGTCGGGCGCCATCTCGAAGGAAAGCCGCGCCGCGAATTCGCACGCCCGGAGCATGCGCACCGGGTCCTCGCGGAACCGGATGAGCGGATCGCCGATCGTGCGCACGACGCGGGCGCCGAGGTCGTCGACGCCGCCGACGTAATCGAGGACGGCGTAGGTCGAGATGTCGTAGAAGAGCCCGTTGATCGTGAAGTCGCGGCGGACCGCGTCCTCCTCGGGCGCCCCGAAGATGTTGTCCGAGCGGATCAGGAGATCCTCGTCCCCCTCCTGCCCCTGCTCGCCCTGCACGGCATCGGGCGTCTTGCGGAACGTGGACACCTCGACGAACTTGCCCCCCTCGAAGAGGATGTGGACGAGGCGGAAGCGCCGCCCGATCACGCGCGAGTTCCGGAACAGGCGCCGGACCTCCTGCGGCTTGGCGTCCGTGCCGACGTCGAAGTCCTTGGGCGTACGGCCCGTCATGAGGTCGCGCACCGAGCCGCCCACGAGATACGCCTTGAAGCCGGCGCGATGCAGCCGGTAGAGCACCCGAAGAGCGTCGGGATCGATGTATCCGCGCGAAATGGGGTGCTCGGCGCGAGGGAGGATGCGGGGAACGGTCATCCCGCGGGCTGCCGGAACGACATCCCCTGCATTGTAACGGTTTCGAAGCGGGCCGAAAAATGGAACACTTCCCGGTGTGAGAGGTCGGATCGGGCGGGCCGGCGAGCGGCGGCGGCGGCCCCCGCAGGCCCTCGTGTGGCTCGTGCTCGGCGGCGTCGCCGCTTCGCGCTTCTTCGCGATCGCCGCATCGCCGGGAGAGATCGACGAGGCCGTCTTCGCAGGCGCCGTGACGCACTTCGACCTCTTCGACCTCTCGCCGCAGGCGCCCGGCTTTCCGGTGTGGATCCTCCTCGGACGCGCGTTCCTGCCGCTCTGCGTGACGCCTTTCAACGCCCTCGCGACGGCGTCGACGATTCTCGCCGCCGCCGGGTTCTTCGCGCTCTGGGCGTGGGGCTGCCGCATCGTGGGCGGGTGGGCGGCGCTGTCGGGCGTCGTCTTCGCGGCGGCGCTTCCCGTCGTCTGGGTGAACGGCGGCCGCGCGTTCTCGGACACCCCGGCCACGGCCCTCTTCCTCGGCGCCCTCGCGTGTCTCGCGCTCGCCGACGAGCGCCGCTCCCCGAACCAGACGCGCTGGCGCGAGATGATCGCCGCCCGCCGCGCGCGCCTTCTGTGCATCGCGGCGGGGCTCCTCGCCGCCGCAGGGGCGGGCGTGCGGCCCCACCTCGTCCTCGCGTTCGGGCCGGCGCTTCTCCTCTGGATCGGCCGCCTCGCATACCGGTGGGACCGCCGCGACGCCGTGGTCTCGTTCCTCGGGGCTGGAGCCGCCGGGACTGCCGCCTGGACCGCCTGGCTCTTCGCCCAGGCGGGTGGCTGGGCCGGGCTCGTGGCGTCCCTCTCCGAGCGCGCGGGCTTCCGCGCGCTCGCCTTCGCGACCGGCACGTTCGGAACGTTCGCGGACTCGTTCCTCGTGCGCGACTTCCTCTCGCCGCGGCGCGCGGCCGCCGTGTTTCTCGTCGCGGCGATCGGGCTCGTCGCGCTCCTCCTCAGGCGGCGCCGGGGCGTCGTGGACCTGCTCGTGATCCTCGTGCCGACGTTCCTGTCGCTCTGGTTCCTGCACAGCCGCGCCATGTCCCGCTACTCGGTCCCGTTCGCCGTCGTGCTCGCGCTCGCGGTGGGCGCGGGGCTGGAGGGCGTCCTCCGGAAGGGGCCGCTCGCCTTCGGCGCGGCGCTCCTCGCGGCGGGCCTCTACGCCCGCGAAGCGTGGCCCGACGTCGTGGCGAGCGCGCACGAGGAGACCCCGCCGATCGCCGCGATCCGGGCACTCGAGCGATGGGTCCACCCGGGCCGCGAGACGATCGTCGCGGACGAGGACTTCCATTCCTTCCTCCGGACCGAGCGCTGGGAGGGCCGGTTCGTCGTATGGGGTTACACCGACGCGGAGATCGCCTCGGCGCCGCGCCAGACGAACAAGCGCCTCGTGCGTCTCGCGGACTTCACGGCCGAGCCCGAGCCGCCGGACCGCCGCGACCCGCTCTGGAAGACATGGCTGCGCGGCGGCCGCGTGGCCGAGATGCTCGGCAACCGGCGCCTCCTCGTCGTCGCGGTCCGCGACCCCGCGCCGCCGCTCTTCGGTCCCGGGTTCGGGCCGAAGGAAAGCGCGCCTGGTAAGCCCTCGTTCCGCTGGGCCGGGCCTTCCGCGCGTCTCCTCGTCGCGCAGGACCAGGGCCCGCTTTCCGCGACGCTCGCGGGCGAGCGCCCGGGCACGGCGGGTCCGACGACGCTCACCGTTTCCGAAGCGGGCACGGGGAGGATCCTCGTGACGCGCGTCCTCGAGCCCGGGGCGTTCGACGTCACGATCCTCGACCGCCCCGTCTTCGGGCCGATGCCCGGGCCGGCGGAGTACGTGATTACCTGCGACCGGCCCGTGGACCTTCCGCTTGCTCCCGGCGCGTCGCGGCCCCCGAAGGGCTGCTTCACGTTCCTCGAGACCACGTTCTCGCGTCCGCCCGAGCACGCGTGGATGCGTCAGGGCGCGCGCGTCGTGGCCGATATCGGGGCGCCGGACGACGGCCGCTACGATCCGGACGGCTTCTGGCAGCGGGAGAAGATCGCGGACACCGGCCTCGACCTCCGCTGGACGAGAGGGTCCGCCTCTCTCGCCTGGGCGCCGCACCCCGGCTTCGCACCGGTGCGCGTCGTGCTTCGCGCGCGCGCCGTCGCGGCGCCGAAGGACGTCGCGATCTACGTGAATGGGGTTTTCGCGGCCGCGGTGCGCGTGGGAACGGGCCTCGTCGAGGTCTCGGCGCCTCTCGCGCCGGTTGCGGCCGGATTCCTCTCACGCCTCGAGTGCGCGCGGATCGGGATCCAGGCGGCCACGGAGGTCCCGAAGGCGCTCGGCAAGGGCGACGACACCCGCGCCCTCGGCGTCGCGGTCGACCGCATCGCGTTCGAGTAGAGATCTGGACGAGGATTCTGCAGCGCTTCGCGCTGGAGGAAGAAACCTAGGATTTCCTAGAAGGTGAAGAGAGGCGGAAGTCCCGGAAGACGGACACGAATGCGGCGGCAAACAACGCCGCGCCAAACAGCGGCCAGAGCGTGCCCGCGTCCCAGCCCCATTCACTTTCTAAGAAACTCTTTTTCCCCGGTCCCCCGATCAAACCGAAAAACAGCACGGCCCCCGACCACAGGAGCAGCAGAAAGCGCATTTTGTGCGCGATCCGGCGGCGGATCTCCGGGAAGAAGACGAGGACGAGCGGCGCTCCGACCAGGAGGATCAGGAGCGCCGCGCGCTTCACGTCAGTTCGTGCGTCCAGCCGTCAGGTGCGAGTTCTTGCGGCTGTACATGAAGAAGATCACGAGGCCGATCGCGAGCCAGATCACGAGGCGGGCCCAGGTGTGCCAGCCCAGGTTCGTCATGAGATAGAGGCAGAAGACGGCCCCGAGGATCGGGACGGCCGGGACGAACGGCGTCCGGAACGGCCGGTGTGCTCCGGGGTTCGCGCGCCGGAGAATGATGACCGCCGCGCAGACGATCACGAACGCGAGAAGCGTTCCGATGTTCACCATCTGGCCGAGGTCGTCGATCGGCGTGAAGGCGCCGAGCAGGGCGCAGACGATGCCGACGATCCAGGTCATCTTGAAGGGCGTCCGGAACCGCGTGTGGATCTCGCCGAAGACCTTCGTCGGGAGGAGACCGTCGCGCGACATGGCGAAAAAGACGCGCGTCTGGCCGAGGAGCATGACGAGCATGACGGACGTCAGGCCCGCGAGCGCGCCGCCCGTGATGAGGAAGACCGCCCAGCCGAGGCCGTAGCTCTCGAACGCCTGCGCGATCGGCGCCTTGAGGTCGATCTTCGACCAGTGGACCATGCCGGTCAGGACGAGCGCGACCGCGATGTAGAGGACCGTGCAGACGGCGAGCGAGCCGATGATCCCGAAGGGCATGTCCTTCTGCGGGTTCTTCGCCTCCTGCGCCGTCGTCGAGATCGCGTCGAAGCCGATGTACGCGAAGAAGATGTACGCGGCTCCGGAGGCGATGCCCGCGAAGCCGTTCGGCGCGAAGTCGGACCAGCCCGTCCCCCAGTTCGCGGCCTTCACGAAGAAGGCGCCCACGATGATGACCATCACGACGACGGCCGTCTTCGTGGCGACGATGCCGGCGTTGAACTTCGCCGACTCCTGGATGCCGCGGGCGAGGACGGCCGTCACGAGCAGGACGGCGCCGAGCGCGAGGAGGTTGAAGACGATCGGGACGCCCGCGACCGTCGGCGGGGCCGGCCAGGGGTGCCCGCCCGCGAGCGCCGCCGCGGCGCCGCGGCTGTACGTGATCCAGTCGTTCGTCATCCACTCCGGCAGGTGGATCCCGAACAATTTCAGGAACTTCACGCAGTAGCCGGACCACCCGACCGACACGGTGGCGGCGCCCATCATGTATTCGAGGACGAGATCCCACCCGATGATCCACGCGAAGAGCTCTCCGAGCGTCGCGTATGCGTACGTGTACGCCGAGCCCGCGAGCGGGATCATCGACGCGAACTCCGCGTAGCAGAGGCCCGCGAAGACGCACGCGATGCCGGCGAGGACGAACGACAGGGCGAGCGCAGGGCCGGCGCCGAGGATCTTCACGGTCCCGTCCGGGTTGAGGGAGCCGTGGGCGCCGATCCCCGTCATGACGAAGATGCCGGCGCCGATGATCGCGCCGATGCCGATCGCGACGAGCGACCAGCGCCCGAGCGCGCGTTTGAGACTGTGCTCGCCCTCGTCGGAGCCTTCCGCGAGCAGCTGCGCGACGGACTTCGTCGCGAACAGGGAATTCTGGGCCACGTGCCGACCTCCTCTTCCCGATCTTGAGTCGTACGGAACGTCCGGACGATAACACCATAGAATCCGTCTCAGAGGTCCGCATGACCGTTCCGCCGACACCCGTGCTGCTGCCGTCCGCGATCGCCGAGGAATACCGCATGGCGGTCAAGTCCTACGGGGCGAAGACCCAGATCCACGGTGTTCAGGTCCACCGCGTGCCGCGCTTCGTGGACGACCGGGGCTTCTTCCAGGAGATCTACCGCGCGAAGGCCGACCACCCCGGAAGCGAGGCTCTGGCCGGTTTTTTCAAGGACGTCCCGGTCGCGCAGATCAATTTCACGATCGTGAATGCAGAGAACCACATCAAGGGCCTTCACTACCACCTCAAGCAGCAGGACGTCTGGTATTGCCCGCACCCGTACAAGGCGAAGTTCGTCCTCTTCGACGTCCGGAACGACTCGCCGACGTACGGCGCGACGCAGGTCCTCGTCGCGGGCGACGGACAGGACCTTCTCGTCCGCATCCCCGAGGGCGTCGCGCACGGCTACCGGCCCCTCACGAATCCGTGCGCGCTCTTCTACATCGTGACGCGCACGTTCGACGTCAAGGACCCCGACGAGTGGCGCATCGCGTGGGACCACCCCGCGGTGAAGGACCTCTGGGACGTCCCGAACGGCTAGCCGTTCCGGGGAGGCTTCGGCTGGTGGAAACGCGCCGGGGATTTCTTAGAAAGGGTCTGATCGGCGGGGCGTTGCTTGCATTTGGCGGCGGCGCCTTCCTCGCCCTTCGAAGAACTCTCCGCGCGGCGAAGCCGCGCAATCCTCTTCTCGTCCTCTCCGAATCCGAGTACGCGATCTTCGCGGCGATCGCGGCGCGCGTCGTCGCCGTGGACGGGGACGCGCCGTCCACGGACGCCGTGGACGTCGCGGGGCGCGCGGACGCCGCCATGGCGCAATGGCCGGACTCCGTGCAGGCCGAGTTCCGGCGGCTCCTGCGTCTCTTCGAAAACGCGCTGACGGGCGCCGCGACGCGGACGGGCTACGAGACGTTCACGGCTTCGCCCGCGCGCATGCAGGACGCGCGTCTCGCGGCGTGGGCCGGATCGCGCGTCGCGATCTTCCGGTCCGGCTACCAGGCGATGAAGCGCCTCGCGTGCGCGTGCTACTACGCGGCGCCCGAGAGCTGGCCCGCGACCGGGTACCCCGGGCCGCCCGAACTGCCGTTCGGAGAGATCGAGTGAAGCTCCTCGCGGCGGACCGCCCGATCGCGAACCTCATGCGCGGGCGCGAGATCGGCTCGAACCTCGCGCTCTCGGCCGACGTCTGCGTCGTGGGCTCAGGCCCGGGCGGCGCGATCGCGGCTGCGCGTCTCGCCTCGTCGGGTGCGCGCGTGATCCTTCTCGAGGAGGGCGGCTCGTTCACGCGGAAAGCCGACTTCCACATGCAGGAGGCCGAGGCCTACCCGAAGCTCTATCAGGACCACGGCAACCGGGCGACGGACGACCTTGGAATCACGATTCTCCAGGGGCGCGGCGTCGGCGGCGGCACGCTCGTGAACTGGACGACGTGCTTCCGCACCCCGGAGGCGACCCTCGCGCGCTGGCGCGAGCGCCACGGGCTGGCCGACTTCACCGCGGAGCGCTTCGGCCCGCACTGGGACGAGGTCGAGAGCCGGCTGAACATCCGGCAGGTCGACGTCTCGGAGGTGAACGACAACAACGCCGTTCTTCTCGAGGGCGCGAAGAAGCTCGGGATCGAGACGGAGCTCCTGCGCCGCAACGTCCTGTCGTGCCTCCACACGGGTTACTGCGGGATGGGCTGCCCGACGAACGCCAAGCGGGGGATGGCGCTGACGTACCTGCCGGACGCGGCCGGGAAGGGAGCGCGCGTGTACGCGGACTGCCGCGCCGTTCGCCTCGTCCTCGACGCGCGCAGGGAGCGCGTCACGGCCGTCGAAGCCGAGGTCCTCGACCCCGCGACGGACCGGCCCACGGGCCGGCGCGTGACGGTCTCGGCCGCGCGTTTCGTCGTCGCGGGCGGCGCGATCAACTCGCCCGCGCTTCTTCTGCGCTCGGGGCTGCCGGACCCCCACGGGCGCGTGGGCAAGCGGACGTATCTCCACCCGGTCGTCGCGACGATCGCCCTCTTCGACCGGCGCATCGACCCCTACTACGGCGCGCCGCAGTCCGTCGCCTCGCACGCCTTCATCGAGAGGCCGGGCCGGACCGGCTTCTTCCTCGAGGTGCCGCCCCTCCACCCGATGCTCGCCTCTCTCGCGCTCCCGGGCTTCGGTGCGGCGCACCGCGACGGGATGAAGCTTCTCTCGAAGACAAACGCAATCATCGCGCTCCTGCGCGACGGCTTCCTGCCGGACGACGAGGGAGGAACGGTGTCCCTCCGGGAAGGCGGAACGCGCCTGTCGATCCGCTACCCGCTCGGGGAGACGCATGCGGAAGCGATGCGCGAGGCGATGAAGGTCTCGGCGCGCATCCAGCTCGCCGCGGGCGCGCGGGAGGTCCGGACGCTGCACAAGGACCCCGTCGTGATCCGGGGGGAGCGCGACCTGCGTTTCATCGACGAGCGGCCCTTCGGCCCGAATCTCCTCGGCGTCTTCACGGCGCACCAGATGGGCGGCTGCGCCGCGGGGGCGGATCCGAAGGCTTCCGTCGTGGACGGGAACCTCCGCCACCACCATCTCGCGAACCTCTGGGTCTTCGACGGCTCCGTCTTTCCGACGTCGCTCGGGGTCAACCCGCAACTCTCGATCCTCGGCATCGTCGCGGCGTCGGCCGAGCGGATGATCGCGGCGAAGACCTGAGTCGGGTCAGCGCTTCTCGCGCACGGTGAGGACGGGCACCGGACAGAGCCGCACGACGCGCTCGGCCGTCGACCCGATCAGGAGCTTCTCGAACGCGTTGCGCCCGTGCGTTCCGAGGACGACGAGGGAGGCCTTCGCCCTCTTCGCGGAGTCGATGATCGCGTCCGACGGCCGGCCCCAGAGGAACTCGGAGGACGCGTCGACGCCGCGCTTCTCGGCCGAGGCGACGGCGGCGGCGAGGCGCTTCTGCGTGGCGACTTCCCAGTCCTTCTGCGTCGAGACGTCGAGGTAGGGCAGAGCGCCGGCGACGTCGAACGCCTGTACGGGCTCGACCAGGACGTGCACGACGTGGACCTTCGCGCCCTGCGAGGACGCCAGGGACACCGCGAACGAGAGGGCGCGCGCCGCGCACACGGAAAAGTCCGTGCCGACGACGATCGTCTTGAGAAGGGGCGGGGACTTCTTTCCGGCCATGGGTGCCTCCCTCAGGGCCGCCAGCGCGCCCTGAGCGCGGCGACGGCCGTGTCGATCTCCGCGGGCGAGGGCTTCAGGGGGAAGGCCTCGCCGCGGACGTACCGGACCTCGCCGTCGACGTACGTGGCGGCGACGTGGGACCGGTCCATGCTGTACACGATAGGCCCGTAGGGGTCCTCGCGCCACGAAACGGGATCGGCGAAGCCCGAGTGAGGGTCGAGGAGCATGAAGTCGGCCCGGCGGCCCGCCTCGAGCGTCCCGGCGTTCAGGCCGAGCGCCTCGGCGCCCTCGGCCGTCGCCATCCGCACGACGTCCCACGCCGGAAGCGCCGCGGGCCCGAGCCGCACCTTCGGCAGGAGGGCCGCGAGACGCATCTCCGTGAAGGCGTCGAGCCGGTCGTTGCAGGGAGCGCCGTCGGCGCCGAGCGTGACGCGGATGCCCTGCGCGCGGTACTCGGGCACGGGGCAGATGCCCGAGCCGAGCTTGAGGTTCGACGACGGGCAGTGCGAGACCGTCGTCGCCGTTCCCGCGAGGATCGCCCGTTCGTCCTGATCGGCGTGGATGACGTGTGCGAGGACGACGTGCGCGCCGGAGATGCCGGCGTCGTCGAGGTAGCGGACGTTCCGCCGTCCCGTGCGCCGCCCGACGAGGGCGATCTCGTCGAGGTTCTCCGAGGCGTGCGTGTGGACGAGGAAGCCCTCCGCCTTTGCGCGCTCGCCGACCTCGCGCAGGAGACGGTCCGTGCACGAGACCGCGAACCGCGGGCAGAACGCGACGCGCAGCCGGCCGCCGTTTCCGCCGTGCCAGGCCTTCGCGAGGCGCTCGGTCTCCGCGAGGGCCGCCCGCGCGTCGCGGAAAAGGCCGGCCGGATTCGTCCCGGGATCGTCCATCAGGGCGTTGCCGCTCGTGACGCGCAGGCCCGAGGCGGCCGCGGCGCGGAAGACCGCGTCCGTGTGGTACGCCGTCGCCATGTCGAGGACGGACGTCGTCCCGCCCGAGAGGAGCTCGGCGAGGCCGAGCCGCGCCGAGACCTCCAGCGTCGCGTCGTCATGCGCGGCCTCGCCCGGCCAGACGTGCGTCGAGAGCCACGGGAGGAGCGGGAGGCCGTCGGGGCCGTTGCGCAGAAGCGTCTGGCAGAGGTGGACGTGCGTCTGGACGAAGCCGGGCAGGACCCACATCCCCTTCGCGTCCAGGCGCTCCACGAGCCGCCCCGCGGCCGCGTACGACCGGGCCCGCGTGCGGGCCTCGGCGTCGCGCGCGGCGATCGCGCCGTCCTCGATGAACAGCGCGCCGTCCCGGACGACGTCCGTGGGGCGCGTCATCCCGATCACGAGGGCGTTCTCGACGAGGAGGGGCGTCATGGCAGCCCGCCATTATCCAACGCGGGACCGTTCAGACCAGGAGGGCCCCCTCGTGGACGAGCAGCCACCGCTTGCGGGGGAGGCCGCCGCCGTATCCGGTGAGGCTCCCGTCCGAGCCGATGACGCGGTGGCAGGGGATGACGATCGAGACGGGATTTGCTCCGTTCGCGGCCGCCACGGCGCGCGTCGCGGACGGGCGGCCGACCTCGCGAGCGAGGCGGGCGTAAGACCACGTGGAGCCGGCAGGGATGCGCCGGAGGGTCGTCCAGACGAGCTGCTGGAAAGGTGTTCCGCCCGTGTCGACGGAGACTTCCGAGAGCGCTCCAAGATCGCCGCCGAAATAGCGCCTCAAGGCCTCGGCCGGGGCGCCGCCGCGGGGATCTTCTTCGAATGAGAATTCACCGAATCTCTTTTCGAGGTCGCGGCTGAATTCCTTCCAACGATCTTCGAAGATGAGTCCCACGAGCGCGCCGCCGCGCTCGACCAGCACGATTGCGCCCGCAGGCGTCGCAACCTTTGTCTTTCTGAGAACGTCCTTCTCTTTCCTTCTAAGAAGATCTTTCTCTGTCTCTCTCTTCTCGGCTTTCTTCATGCGCCGCCCTTGCCGTCCGCGAGGGACGCCCAGAGGTGCAGGGTCGCGTACGCGCGGTAGGGACGCCAGCGCTCGGCGCGGGCGGCGATCCGGCTCTTCTTGACGCCGGCGCGCTCCATCGCCTTGACGAGACCGAGGTCGCCGTCCGGAAAGGCGTCGCCCTCGCCGAGCGCGCGCAGCGCGACGACGTGCGCGGTCCACGGGCCGAAGCCCGGGAGCGCGGTGAGGCGCTCCTCGAAATCCTCGAGGCCCTTCGGGGCCGCGAGGACGAACGAGCCGTCCGCGACGGCGCGGGCGAAGGCCCTCAGGGCCGCGGCGCGGGCGCGGGGGAGGCCGACGCGCGCGACGTCCGCGTCGGCGACGGCGGCGGGAGACGGGAAGACGTGCGTGAGCCCGGGGCGCGCGAGGCGCTTCGGCAGCGCGCGGCCGCAGAGGGCCACGAGCCGCCCCGCGAGCGTGCGCGCGCCCGCGACGGAGATCTGCTGGCCGAGGACGGCTCGCACCGCGACCTCGAAGGGGTTCCACGCGCCCGGCACGCGCAGGCCCGGACGCCGCGCGACGAGCGGCGCAAGGAGCGGGTCCTTCGAGAGCACCGTCGCGATCTCTTTCGGGTTTGCGGAGAGATCGAAGAGACGCGAGACGCGCGACGTCGTTTCATCGGGTTTCGCCCAAGGAGGGAATTCCATTGAAAGTGAATGCGATCGTCCGCGGCGCCGGAGCGCGACTCGAAGTGTGCCGGCGCGCCCGGACTGCGTGAAGGCCCTTTCATAGGAATTCTCTTCGGCTTTCTCCACCCCCGGAAGCGCTCGCGCCGCGAAGAAGGCCATGAGGCCTTCCCCGTCGAACGGGGCTCGCACGTGCAGCTCCGTGCTTGCGGTCACGGCGCGGGAGGCTCGGGCGGGGCGGGGGAGTCCGGGAGATCCGCCGCCGGCGTGCCGCCGAGGCCGAGGCGGTCGGCGATCGGGACCTGGGACGCGAGGACGAGGGCGACGAGGCCGGGCAGCGGCGTGCCCCACTCCTCGGCGCCGCGCGTGACGTACGTGCGGTCCACGGAGCGCGCGAAGGACTTTTCCTTCAGGCGCTTGAGGACCGACTCCACCGGGACGTCCACGATCTTCTTGCTGGGGCGGATCAGCGCGCAGGCGCCGCAGAAGCCCGTCAGCTCGTCGGCCGCCAGAATCGCCTTCTCCATCGGCGTCTCGCGCGGGATGTTCGTGTAGAAGGCGTGGCCGCCGATCGCCTTGATGAGCGGCTCGGGCCAGCCGCGCTCGCGGAGGATCTCCATGCCGCGCCAGACGTGATCCTGTTCCGTCGGGAACTTCTCGTAGTCGAAGTCGTGAAGCATGCCGACGAGGCCCCACGTCTCGACCTCGGCGGCGTCCGCCACGCCGGCCGAGCGCGCGAGGGCGCGCATCGTCGCCTCGACCGCGAGCGCATGGCGGCGGAGGGGCTGCGAGGCTGTGTATTCCGTCAGGAGGGTCCAGGCGTCGGCGCGGGTCTTCATGCGCGGCAGTTTAGAGATTCAGGGAGACGGGGGAACGGGAGATTTCTTCGAAGGTGAATGGCGCGCCGGCGCGCCGGGACCTACGTTCGAGTCGGCGGCGGGACGACGGGCGGGGGGCTTTTTCACCTTCTAAGAAAATTCGGAGTGTTTGATCCGGTAATGGATTTCATGCACAGAAGTCGGTGCAAATCACCATTGGTCGTTGACTTTTTGGCTCAATGAACGGATTCTCCGCGCGGCGTGAGCCGAAACTAGAGAAAGACTAAGGGGGACGAGATGGCACTGAAGGCGGCCGAGATCCTGAAGATTTGCGACAAGGAAGGGGTCCGTTTCCTGCGTCTGCAGTTCACGGACATCCTCGGAATCATCAAGAACGTCGAGGTGCCGCGCTCGCAGTTCGAGAAGGCCCTCGAGGGTGAGATCCAGTTCGACGGGTCCTCGATCGAGGGCTTCACGCGGATCGAAGAGTCGGACATGGGCCTCGTGCCCGACCTCGACACGTTCCGCATCTTCCCGTGGTCGCACCCGAACGGGAAGGTCGCGCGCCTCGTCTGCGACGTCATCACGCCCGACGGCAAGGCGTTCGCGGGCTGTCCGCGCCAGACGCTCAAGCGTCAGGTCGAGAAGGCCAAGGCCATGGGCTACACGCTCATGACCGGCCCCGAGGCCGAGTTCTTCCTGTTCACGCGCGACGAGAACGGCGAACCGGTCGTCGACACCCACGACCAGGGCGGCTACTTCGACCTCACCCCCGTCGACCGGGGCGAGGAAGCGCGGCGCGACATCGTCGTCGCGCTCGAGGCGATGGGCTTCGAGGTCGAGGCGGCGCACCACGAGGTCGCCCCCGGCCAGCACGAGATCGATTTCAAGTACGGCGACGCCGTCACGACGGCCGACCAGGTGGCGACGTTCAAGCTCATCGTGAAAAAGGTGGCGCTCGACCACGGCCTCCACGCGACGTTCATGCCGAAACCGATTTTCGGCGTCAACGGGTCGGGCATGCACGTTCACCAGTCGCTCATCACGGGCTCGGGCGCATCCATGAAGAACGCGTTCTTCGACCCGAAGGCGAAGTACCAGCTCTCGGGCCTCGCGATGAACTACATCGGCGGCATCCTCAAGCACGCGCGTGCGATCGCCGCGATCACGAACCCGCTCGTGAATTCCTACAAGCGGCTCGTGCCCGGCTACGAGGCTCCCGTCAACGTGGCCTGGTCCGAACGCAACCGCTCGCCGATGGTCCGAATCCCCGCGCGGCGCGGCATGGGCACGCGCTGCGAGGTTCGCATGCCGGACCCGTCGTGCAACCCGTACCTCGCCTTCACGGTCATGCTCGCGGCCGGGCTCGACGGCGTCAAGAACAAGCTCGAGGCGGGCGAGCCCGTGAACCAGAACATCTTCGAGATGTCGGCGCGCGAGAAGAAGCGCCTCAAGATCGACGTTCTCCCGGGCAGCCTCGCCGAGGCGCTCGACTGCCTCGAGAAGGACGACCTCCTCAAGAACGCGCTCGGCGAGCACATCTACGAGAAGTTCGTCGAGGCCAAGCGCTCGGAGTGGCAGCAGTACATCGCCCAGGTCCACGGCTGGGAAGTGGATCGCTACCTGCTGGCGTACTGACGAACAATCGGGGGGAACCGGCCCCGGTTCCCCCCGATTTCCTCAAAGCCCGAGCTTGGTCCGGGCCGCCGCGAGGATGGCCGCCGCCGCCGCGGGCTGGCCGAGGGCGAGCGGGCTGAGGACGAGGTCGTAACCCGCCGGGTCCTCGATCTCGCGCTGGAAGGCCTGGCGCACGAACGTGCGCTGCGCGGTGTCGCTTTCCGCGACGCGCCGGCGGGCCTCGGAGACGGCGATGCCTTCCGCACGGGCGAGGGATTCGGCGCGCTCGGCAGGCGTGCCGACGGCGCGGACTCTCAGGCCGCCGGCCGGGTCGAGGACGAAGTTCGCGCCACGGCCGACGACGACCGCCTTGCCTTCGCGGCCGATCCTCTGGATCACGTGCCGCAGCCCCACGAGGACGAGCGCCTGACCGGGGTCGTCTTGCAGGATGAACGGCACGATGTACTCGCCCACCGCGCGGACGCCTTTCTCGTCGAACCGCTCGAGCGCGAACGCGTCGTTGTGCATCTCCTCGGCGACCGCCGAGAGGATCTCGCGGTCGTAGACGCGCCAGCCGAGCGCTTCGCCGAGGAGGCGTGCGAGCTCACCGCCCCCGGAGCCGAGTTCCCTCGAGAGCGCGATCCACGGTCCCTCCGCCGCGGCCCGGCGGGGCGTCTCCAGTTCCGAGAGGCGGCAAACCTCCCGGAAATGGCCCTGGCGGTCGGCGAGTCCGGCGGCGGGAAGGTGGGAAATCATGGCGGACCTCCCTCTACTCGAATCTAGGGCCTCGCCCTGGCCCGCGCACCCCCGTGCGGGCGATCAGGCGGGCAGGACGACGAGTTCGGGCGGGCGGACGGACAGCGCCTCGCACCCGTCCGGCGTCGCGAAGGCGTCGTCCTCGATCCTCACGCCGAGCTTCCCGGGCAGGTAGACGCCGGGCTCGAGGGTGCAGACGTTGCCGAGGGCGAGGGGAACGCGGTTGCCCTGCACGAGATACGGGGCCTCGTGGCCGTCCATCCCGAGGCCGTGCCCGAGACGATGCGTGAAGAACGCGCCGTAGCCGGCGTCCTCGATCGCCTTGCGAGCGGAGCGGTCGACGTCCTCGGGGATCGCTCCCGCGCGGAAGGCGGCGAACGCCGCGCGCTGGGCGGCGTCCACCGCCGCGTAGACCTTCCGGACCTCGTCCGACGCGGAGCCGAAGGCCACCGTCCGCGTGATGTCGGACGTGTAGCCGCGGACGCGGCAGCCGCCGTCGATCAGGACGACGTCGCCCTTCGCGAGGCGCGCGTCGCCGGGTCCGCCGTGTGGCAATGCGGCGGACGCACCGAACTGCACGAGCGCCCCGCCCCTTACGCCGAGGCGGCGGAGCTCGCCGGACAGGACCTCGCCGACCTCGCGCTCCGTCATGCCGGCCGCGAGCTGCGCATGCGTGACCGCGATCGCGGCGACCATGCGTGCGGCGGCGTCCTTCAGGAACGTCTTTTCCGCGTCGGACTTGACGGCGCGCAGGCCGTCGAAGAGCCCCGCCGCGTCCACGAGGCGGGCTCCCGTGGCCTCGCGAAGACGCGAGGCCGTGTGGAAGTCGGTCGTCCCCTCGACGCCGATGCGCCTTGCGCCCGACAGGAGAGTGGCGAGCAGCCGGATCGGATCTTCGTGCTCCTGCCAGACGGCGGTCCGGCCGACGACCGCGTCGCGGCGGACGCGTTCCTCCTCGAAGAACGGCGTCACGAACGCCGAGGGGACTTTCGGTCTCAGGACGAGCGCCATCAATCGCTCGCTGCGCCCGGGGTCTGTGCCGCACAGCCAGGCCATGCTCGTCGAGGGCACGGCGACGAGCGCGTCGAGACCCACGGACTTTGCCGCCGCGAGCGCGCGCTCCTGGCGCTCGCGGTAGGTCTCGCGGGGAAGCTCCGGGGGGAGCGGCGGAGCGGCCGCGCCCGCCGGCGCCGGCCCGGCCGCGAAGGCCGGGAGGAGCGGCGCGGCCGCGAGGGCGGAGCCGGAGGCGAGAAAGCGGCGGCGGGAGAAGGCGCTCATCGGCGGGAGACTAGCCGATCCACACGCCGCCTCAGATCTCGACCTGGACCCCGAACTCGATCGCCCGCGCGGGCGGGATCCGGTAGAACGCGGTCGCGCGGCCCTCGTTGCGGCGCATCCACGAGAAGAGCCGCTCGCGCCAGCGCGCCATTCCGCTGTCGCGTTCGGTCGAGATGATGACGTCCTTGCCGAGCACGTAGCTGATCCTGGCTGGGTCAAGGGGCTTCCCGCCGAGGACGAGGCCGCCGAGCCCGGCCGGAACGTCGGGGTCCTCCATGAAGCCCCACCTGAGGAGGATCCGGAAGAAGCCCTCTCCCAGGTCCTCGACGCGCCGGCGCTCGGACGGCGGGACGCGCGGGACGTCGGCGGTCTCGACGGTGAGCAGGAGGATCGGGTCGTGCAGCGCCCGGTTGTGCTGCCAGTTCAGGTAGAGAGCGGGCGGCACGAGGTCGTGGAACCGTTCCATGTAGACCGCGGGGTGGTCGAGGCGCGGCGGCTTCTCGCGCCGCACGTCGAGGATGTGCTCCTCGATCGGCTTCAGGAATGCCGAGGACGTCCGGCGCAGCGCGTCGACGAGGACGCGCTGTCCCTGTTTCCACGTCGCCATGAGTGCGTAGATTCCCGCGCCGAGAAGGAGCGGGATCCAGCCCCCGTGCCACAGCTTCGCGAGGTTCGCGGCGAAGAACGCCCCTTCCGCCGCGAGGAAGACGGCCGCGAACAGGGCGACCTTCCAGCGGGCGACGTGCCAGCCCGCCGCGAGAAGCACGGTGAAGAGCAGCGTCGTGAGCAGCATGGTGGCGGTCACGGCCACGCCGTACGCGCCCGCGAGCCGGCTCGACGAGCCGAAGGAGACGACGAAGAAGACGCAGCCGACGAGCAGCGCGGCGTTCATGGCCGGCAGGTAGATCTGCCCGCGTTCGGTCGCCGACGTGTGGAGGACCTGAAGGCGCGGGAGGAAGCGGAGCTGGACGGCCTGGTGCGTCAGGGAGAAGACGCCCGAGATGAGCGCCTGGGACGCGATCGTCGTCGCGGCCGTCGCGAGCGCGACCATCGGGAGGATCGCCCACGGCGGAACCATCGCAAAAAGCGGGTTCTCGAGGGCGGCCGGCTCGCGCAGGAGGAGCGCGCCCTGGCCGAAGTAGTTGAGAAGGAGCGCGGGCAGGACGAGCGTGAACCACGCGATGCGGATCGGCCGCGCGCCGAAATGCCCCATGTCCGCGTAGACCGCCTCGCCGCCCGTCACGACGAGGACGACGGATCCGAGGACGAGGAACCCTTTCAGCCCGTTGTGCGCGAAGAAGCGGACCGCGTGCGATGGGTCGAAGGCGTAGAGGACGCCGGGCGCCCGCAGGATCTCGCGCACGCCGAGCACCGCGAGCGTCCCGAACCACACGAGCATGACGGGGCCGAAGTACGTCCCGATCCGGCCCGTTCCCTTCTTCTGGACCGAGAACAGGACGACGAGGACGACGACTGCGAACGGCACGACGAGCGGAGCGAGCGCCGGGCTGCGCGCCTTCAGGCCCTCGGCCGCCGAGAGGACCGAGATGGCCGGCGTGATGAGCCCGTCGCCGTAGAGGAGCGCCGCGCCGAAGAGGCCGAGCACGATGACGACGCGCCGGCGCGGATCGTCCCTCTGGAGACAGCGGCTGACGAGCGTCATGAGGGCGAGGATGCCGCCTTCTCCCTCGTTGTCGGCCCTGAGGACGATCCCGACGTACTTGATCGCGACGAGGAGGACGAGCGACCAGACGATGAGCGAAAGGACGCCGAGGACGTTCTCCGGGTTCAGGGCGAGGCCGTGCTCGGCGGGGCTCAGCGATTCGCGCAGCGCGTAGAGCGGGCTCGTGCCGATGTCGCCGTAGACGACCCCCAGCGCGGCGAGGGACAGCACCGCCAGTCGCGAGCGCGGGACGCTCCGTGTTTCGGTCACGCGACGAACATAGCATCGCCGTAGCTGAAGAAGCGGTAGCCGGCCCGGACCGCCTCCCGATACGCGGCGAGGACCCGCTCCCGGCCGGCGAACGCCGAGAGAAGCATGAGGAGGGTGGAGCGCGGGAGGTGGAAGTTCGTGAGGAGCGCGTCGACGACGCGGAACTCCGCGCCCGGCACGAGGAAGAGGTCCGTCTCGAAGGCGCCGGGCGCGACGCGCCCGCCGTGGAGGCGCGCGGAGGCCTCGAGCGTCCGGACGCTCGTCGTGCCGACGGCGACGACGCGCCGGCCCTCGTCCTTCGCGCGGTTCACGGCGGCGGCCGTGTCTTCCGGAATGAAGGCGCGCTCGAAGTCCATCCGGTGGTCCTCGATGCGGTCCGACTTCACCGGTTTGAACGTCCCGAGCCCGACGTGCAGCGTCACGCGGGAGATCGTGACGCCGCGCGCGGCGGTCTCGGCGAGCAGGGGCTCCGTGAAGTGCAGGCCGGCCGTCGGCGCCGCGATCGCGCCCGGCTCGCGCGCGAAGACGGTCTGGTAGTCGAGCCGGTCCTGCGCGTCGGCGACGCCGCCGGGGCGGTGGATGTACGGCGGGAGGGGAGCGGAGCCGAGGAGGGGCAGATCGGAAAGAAGAGAGAAGTCTTCTTTGCTCCCGTTCTTTTCGAACCGCAGAGCGTAAAGGCCACTCTCTGCGCCCGGGGTTTCGGCGCTTTTCTTAGAAGGTGAATGGGGCGAAGCCTCGGCCGCGAGGGCCGCTCTGGCGGCGGGGATCGCCTCGGCTTCCCACCCACCTTCGAAGAAGAACTTCCTTCCGGCCTTCACGCGCCTCCCCGGCTTGGCGAGGCATCGCCAGAGCTCCGGACCACTCGAAGAATCTTCTCTTTCTCCCTCTCTCTCTCCTCGGATTCTCTCGACCAGCAGAAACTCCGTTCTTCTGCCTTTCTCGTCCGTCCCGAAGATCCGCGCGGGGATGACCTTCGTGTCGTTCAGCACGAGGACGTCGCCGGCGCGGAGGAGGTCTGGGAGGTCCGCGACCGACCGGTGGGCGAAGGCGCCCGTGGCCCGGTCGAGCGTCATGAGGCGCGCGGTGCCGCGCGAGGCGGGGCGCTGGGCGATGGCCTCGGGCGGGAGCTCGAAGTCGAAATCGGCGACGTCCACGGCGCCGCCGAGGGTACACTTTCGCGTGCGGAATCGAGCGAGCACGCCCGTTCTTCTCTACGCCGTGCTCGCCGTTCTCGTGGTTCCGGTCTTCCCGCACTTCCTGTCTCCGAACGAGGTGTCGCGCTGGGCCTTCGCGGCCTCTCTCGTCGAGCACCGGACGCCCGAAATCTCCGGCGTCCTCCCGCTCCTCGGCCCGGCGTTCGAGGACGTGTCGGAAAAGGACGGCCGCGTCTACTCGAACAAGGCGCCGGGAGCCGCGCTCGTCGCGCTGCCGGGCGCCCTCGCGGCGCGCCTTTTCGCCGGTCCTCCCTCGGCGGGATCCCTGCGGCTCTCGCTCACGCTCATGCGGCTCGTCGCGGCCACGCTGCCCGCGCTTCTTCTCGCGCTCGTTCTGGCGGGGGCGGCGGTGCGCCTCGGCGCGACGCCGGCCCGGGCCCGCTTCGCTGCGGCGGTCCTCCTCTTCGCGACGCCGCTCTTCGCGTACGGGCTGCTCCTTTTCTCCCACGCGCTCGTCGCGGCGTGCCTGTTCGGGGCGTGGGCGTCGTTCTTCGCGCCGGGCTCCAGCTCGCGCGGGCGTCGCGACGTCCTGGGGGGCGCGCTCCTCGGTCTCGCCGTTTTGTCGGAGTACCCGGCGGCGATTCCGGCAGGTGTCCTCGTCCTGTGCGCGGCGGCCGTCTCGCCGAGGCGGCTCCTCGCGATTGCCGCCGGCGGTGTTCCCCCGGCCCTGATCCTCGCCGCCTACGACGCGGCGTGCTTCGGCAGTCCGTTCGCGCTCTCGTCCGGCTTCGAGCGCGCGGCGGCCTTCCGCGGCCTTGCCGCCTCGGGCCTGTTCGGCATCGGCTTGCCGTCGCCCTCCGTGCTCCTCCGGCTCCTTCTCGATCCGTCGAAGGGGCTGCTGGTTTTCGTCCCGGTCCTTCTCCTCTGGCCCTGGGCGTTCCCGGCGGCGCGCGGCCGCGTCTCGCGGGAGGGCGGGCTGGCTCTCGCCCTCGTTCCGCTCTCGCTCCTCGTCCTCTATGCGGGCTACCCGAACTGGCACGGCGGCTTTACGGTCGGCCCGCGCTATCTCGTCGCGGCGCTTCCGTTCCTCGTATTCCCGCTCGCGTTCCGCGAGGGCGGCGCGCTGGAGGCGGGCCTCGCGGGTGCGTCGGTGCTCGCGTGCGTCGGGACGACGCTCGCGTTCCCGTTCGTTCCTCCCGGCTTCGCGTTGCCCTGGGGGAGCTTCGGAGAATATTTCTTTGAAAGGGGGATGGGAGCGCCGAGCCTTCTGCACCTGGTCCCTGGCGTGCGTGAGATGGCGTTCGTGGCGCCCCTGCTCCTCGTTCTCGCCACCGCGGCGGCGTTCCTCTCTCTTCGTTCGAAGAAACGCACCGTCGCGTTTTGCTTGGGCGCCGCGATCACGGCCGCGGCGGGGCTCTCGGCAGGCAGCATTTTCCCGCTTTCTCCTTCTCTCGTTCTCCAGCGCGCCTACGTCGCGGACGTGTATTTCGGCCGTCGCGGCGCGCTCGAGGAGGCGATTGCGTCGACCGGCGCGCCTCAGCCGCGCCTCCTCGCGCGCCGCGAGCGCGAGCTCGCGCTTCCGCCCGCTCCCTGGCCGTTCTGAGCGCCGTTGACGGCGCGGGAGCGCGTTGGTAGTGTCCGCCCGCCCATGGGAGAGGCCGCGGGAACCTACCGGAAAGTCCGCCTGCTCGACTCCGTCGGGATGGCGCGGGCGATTTCGCGCATGTCGCACGAGGTCGTCGAGGCCGAGGGGGGCACCGAGGGCTTCGTCCTCATCGGAATCCGGACGCGGGGCGTCCCGCTCGCGAAGCGCCTCGCCGCCGAGATCGAGCGCACCGAGGGCGTGAAGATTCCGGTCGGTCTCCTGGACATCACGCTCTATCGCGACGACCTGACGACGGTCGCGTCCTCGCCGGTCCTCAAGAAGACCGAGATCCCGTTCAAGGTCGAGGGTCGGAACGTGATCCTGTGCGACGACGTGCTCTTCACGGGGCGCACGGTGAGGGCCGCGATGGACGCGATCCTGGACTTCGGCCGCCCGCGCAAGATCCTTCTGGCCGTCCTCGTGGACCGCGGCCGCCGCGAGCTGCCCATCGAGGCGCAGTACATCGGCAAGCAGATCGCCACGTCCGCGACCGAGATCGTCTCCGTCACCTTCAGGGAAACGGACGGCGAGGACGACGTGTGGCTCCTCGACCGCGAGGCCGCCAAGGCGGCTCCCGGGGCCGCCCTGAAAGCGCCCGCGAAGGCGGCGCCCGCAAAGTCGCCGTCGGCCCGCCGGCGTCCGAGGAAGAAGTAGGAGCCCGGGCGGCGTGACGAAGCGCTCCGATTCACCCGTCCCCGCCTCTCCCCGTCGCGCCCTTTCGAAGAAGGACCTCCTCGACATCGACGGGATCACCGAGGACGACATCCGCCTCGTTCTCGACACCGCCGAGTCCATGCGCGAGATCAACCAGCGCGCGATCAAGAAGGTTCCCACGCTGCGCGGCAAGCTCGTGGCGAATCTCTTCTTCGAGAATTCGACCCGGACGCGGTTCTCCTTCGAGATCGCCGAGCGGCGCCTCTCGGCCGACTCGATCGCGCTCTCGGCGGTCGGAACGTCCGTCGCCAAGGGCGAGACGCTCCTCGACACGGGGCGAAACCTCATGGCGATGGCCCCCGACGCCATCGTGATCCGCCACTCGCGGTCCGGCGCGCCCCACCTCCTGGCCCGAAACCTCGCCTGCGCGGTCATCAACGCCGGCGACGGGACGCACGAGCACCCCACGCAGGCGCTTCTCGACGCCTTCACGATCCGCCGTGCGAAGGGGACGCTCGCGGGCCTGCGGGTCGCGATCTGCGGCGACGTCGCGAACAGCCGCGTTGCGCGGTCGAACGTCGCGCTCCTCACGAAGATGGGCGCCGGCGTGACGCTCTGCGGGCCGCGCACGCTGCTCCCGGCCGAGATCGAGCGGACAGGCGCCCGGATCGCGTACCGTCTCGAGGAGGCGGTCGAAGGCGCCGACGTCGTGATGATTCTGCGCGTCCAGAAGGAGCGTGGCGGCGGCCTCGGGTTCCCGTCGGACCGGGAATACTACGAGCAGTTCGGCCTCACCCCCGAGCGCCGCAAGCTCGCCAAGAAGGACGCGATCGTGATGCATCCCGGCCCCATGAACCGCGGCGTGGAGATCGACTCGGCCGTCGCGGACGGCCCCGACTCCGTGATCCTCGAGCAGGTCGAGAACGGCGTCGCCGTGCGCATGGCCGTCCTCTACCTCCTGGTCGGCGCGAGCGGAGACGAAGAATGAGCGGCGAAGCGGTCCTCCTCCGCGGCGGGCGCGTCGTCGACCCCTCCTGCAACCTCGACCAGACGCTCGACGTCCTTCTTCGGGACGGCGTCGTCGCGAAGGTCGACGAGAAGATCGCCGCCAAGGGCGCCGAGGTCGTCGAGGCCGCCGGCCTCGTCGTCGCCCCGGGGTTCGTGGACCTGCACACGCACCTCCGGGAGCCCGGCTTCGAGTACAAGGAGACGATCGCGAGCGGCACGCGCGCCGCGGCCGCCGGCGGATTCACGGCCGTGTGCGCGATGGCGAACACGGACCCCGTCCCGGACGACGCGCCGACCGTCGCGTTCATCGTGCGGCGGGCCCGGGAGACCGGCGCCGTCCGCGTCTTCCCGATCGGCGCCGTCTCGAAGGGCCTCAAGGGGCTCGAGCTCTCCGAGATCGGTTCGATGAAGGCCGAAGGGATCGTCGCGATCTCCGACGACGGCAAGCCGATCGCGAACGGCAACCTCATGCGCCGCGCCCTCGAGTACGCCTCGATGTTCGGCCTGCCCGTCGTCGTCCACGAGGAGGACGCCGCACTCGTGGGCCAGGGCGTGATGAATGAAGGGTGGGCGTCGACGCGCCTCGGGCTCGCGGGCTGGCCCAACGTCGGCGAGAGCGCGATGGTCGCACGCGACGTCCAGCTCGCGGCGCTCACGGGCGCCCGGCTCCACGTCGCGCACGTCTCGACGCGCGAGAGCCTCGAAGCGATCCGTGCGGCCCGCAAGCTCGGCGTCCCCGTCACGTGCGAGGTCACGCCGCACCACCTCCTTCTCACGGACGAAGACGTCGCGCGCTCCGGCTACGACACGCGCTTCAAGATGAACCCGCCGCTGCGCGCCGAGGCGGACCGGGCGGCCCTCGTGGCCGCGCTCGTCGAGGGGACGATCGACTGCGTCGCGACGGACCACGCGCCGCACCACGAGGACGAGAAGAACGTCGAGTTCGCCGACGCCCCGTTCGGCGTGACCGGCCTAGAGACGGCGCTCCCGGCGCTGGTGGACGGGCTCCTCACGCCGCGCGTGATCACGCTCCTGCGCCTCGTCGAGGTGCTCTCCACGGCTCCGGCGCGGGCCTTCGGCCTCCCGTACGGGACGCTCGCCGAGGGCGCCGCCGCCGACGTCGTCCTGTTCTCGACGACGAAGTCGACGCCCGTGACGCCCGACGGCTTCCAGAGCCGGTCGAAGAACTCGCCGTGGATCGCGCGCACGCTCAAGGGGCGCGTCGAGAAGACGTGGGTCGGCGGCCGCGAGGTCTACTCCCGCGGCGCCGGGCCGGCACGATGAGCTCGCACGAGGACTCCGGGGCCTACCTCAAGCCGGTCTCGTCGGAGATCCCGGTCGCGGCGGGCAGGCCGAAGCGGATCATCATCGTCGAGCACGAAGCGCTCTTCGCGGAGGTCTGGCGCACGCTCCTCCTCACGCGCTACGGCCCGGCGATCACGGTCGAGATTTACCAGGATCCGCTCAAGGCGCTCGAGGTCATCGGGCCGGACGTCTCGCTTCTCATGGTCGATCTCGAGCTCCCCCTCTTCGGCGGACGGAAGATGTTCGAGCTCGCCAAGGAGCGCGGCGTCGCGCCGCGCCGCATGGTCATCCTGTCGACGCGCGACGCGAACGAGCTTCACCAGCTCTTCCCGGACGGCTGCTGCCTCGCCGTGATCAACAAGCACGAGCCGAACCAGCAGAACGCGTTCCTGATGATCCTCGACTCGATCGTGAAGCGGCACTAGGACTAGCGGTCGATTTCGATCTCCGGGTCGTTGGTGTCCAGCTTCCCGGAATCGTCCTCGCCGTCGATTGTGTACTTGAAGACTTTGACGTCGACGCCCAACGGGAGAAGGTCCTTCGCCAGGTCCAGGGTGCACGTACCCTCGTCGTTCTTGCAGTTGAGCACCCCGAGGTTGGCACCCTTGAACGTAAACATCGTGCTCTTGTGTACGAAGTGCCATGTGATTCGTTGCGCTGGCTTCTTACCGTAGTCCTTGACCACGATGCGATCGGGGAATGCGTTGGCCTTCTTTTGCTGGACGAGGAGGAGCACCTTGTGCTTCTTGTCTGAGTCAAACCGCGGAGTCTGATCGGTCTGGCCGGGTGCGGCCCCTTGCTTCTCCTCGGGCTTCGAGCAGCCGGCGAAGGTGAGCCCCGCGAGCCCGAGCGTCGCGAGGGCCAAGAAGCGTGTGACTTCCTTGGGCATCATGTTCGTCCTCCTTTTGATCGGGGTTGCCGATGTGGCCGAACCGAACGCGGCCTGTCGGCCGCGACGCGAATGACGTTCATGGGGTAACGCCCGTACATTATCCCCCGATCGTGCGATTCGTCTCCAACGTCTTCGCGGCTGGCGTCGTCAGGGCTTCGGCGGCGGGGGCTGGACGAGGTCGGGCACCGCCGCGACGGCGGCGGGATCGGGCGGCTTCACGGCGAGGACGTCCGACAGGAACGCGAGGCGGTCGCGGCGCGCCTCGGCGTTCAGGGCGTGCGGCGCGTCGTAGAGCTTGAGCGCCTTCGGCGCGCTCACGTTCGAGGCGTAGTCCTTCGCGCGCGCGGGCGTCAGGAAGTCCTCCTGCGTCGCGTACTGCAGGAGGACCTTCGCGGGCGCGGCCTTCGCGACGTACGGGCCGGGATCGGCCCACGCGTGGAGGGCCATGAACGCGTCGAAGCGGACGGGCCCCACCTTGTCCCGGTACTTCCGGTACTCGGCGGTGCTCAGGTCGACGCGGTCCGAGAGCGCGCCCGCCATGAGGACGAACGCCTTGAAGCGGCGGTCGACACCCGAGAGGATTCCCCCGACCGTTGCGTTGTAGCTGTGGCCGACGTACGCGAGGCGGCGCGAGTCGACCTCGGGCCGCGCGAGCAGGAAATCCGCGCCGCGGCGCATGTCCACGACCTGCTGGACGAGGTCGTCGAACTGCTTCTCGTTGAGAGGCGTCCGGTCGGCGACGTGGCCCGGACGGGCGACGGGTCCGTCCGTCAGGAGCGAGACGACGCCGGAGCGTGCGAGGACGACCGCCTCGTCGAGAAACTGCCTCCGGCTCCTCATCGGAGAGTTCTCCCAGTACCAGTGTCCCCAGAGGACCGCGGCGAACGGGCCCTTCCCGGCTGGCACGACGAGGTACGCGGGAACGCGCCCGCCCTTCGGGCTCGCGTACGTCAGGTCCTGGATCACGACGTCGCCGCGCGTCTCGACGCCCGTCGTCACGGCGTCGAGCGGCGTCTTCGGGTCGTAGGCGAAGTGCGCCTCGGGCGCGGGCGTGGCCGCGGGAGCCGGGCCCGACGCGGCCGCGACGAGGAGCAGGGCGGTCAGGGCACCAGTCATGGGCGTCTCCCCGTGATGAGCCGGGCCGAGCGGTTCCACGTCAGGTAGCTCCACGCCCACTGGACGAGGATGAGGACCCGGTTCCCGAACTGGACGAGATACATGAGGTGGATGAAGAGCCAGGCGAGCCACGCAGGGTAACCCGCGAACCTCACGAATCCCAGGTCGGCGACCGCGCGTCCGCGTCCGATCGTCGCCATGCTTCCCCTGTCGTGATACTCGAACCCGGCGGGCCCCGGCCGGCCCGCGAAGCGCGCGAGGATCGTCCGCGCGACATGCCGGCCCTGCTGCATCGCGACGGGGGCGACGCCCGGAAGCGTCTTGCCGTCCGCTCCCGCGAACGTCATGAGATCCCCGATCACGAAGATCTCCGCGTGGCCGGGCAGCGTGAGGTCCGGCGCGATGCGGACGCGGCCCGCTCGGTCGGTCTCCGCACCCGCGGCACGCGCGAGGGCCGCACCGAGCGGCGAGGCGGCCACTCCCGCGGCCCAGAGGACGGTTGCGGCCTCGATCGTCTCGACCCTTCCGGCGTGCGCCACGTCGACGGCGCCGTCCCTCACGTCGGTCACCGCGGCGCCGAGCCGCACGTCCACGCCGAGCGACGCAAGCTGCGCACGCGCCTTCTCCGACAGATATTCCGGATACGTGGCGAGGACGCGCGGGCCCGCTTCGACGAGGAGGATGCGTGCTTCGGCGGGGTCGATCGTCCGGAAGTCGTCCCGCAGAGTGCGGCCGGCGATCTCCGCGAGAGCGCCCGCGAGCTCCGCGCCGGTCGGTCCTGCGCCGACGATCACGAACGTGAGGAGGGTTTGTCGCCGCGCCGGGTCGGTCGCGACCTCCGCCTCTTCAAAGGCGAGGAGAATCCGGCGGCGCATTTCGGTCGCGTCTTCGAGGGTCTTGAGCCCCGGCGCCCAGCGTTCCCACGCGTCGTGCCCGAAATAGGAGTGCGTCGCGCCCGTCGCGACGACGAGGAGGTCGTAAGGAATCTCACCGGCGTCCGTGCGGGCCACCTTCCGCGGGAGGTCGAATCCCGAAACGTCCGCGAGGAGGACGCGCGTGTTCCGCTGGTCCTTGACGATCGACCTCAGAGGCGCGGCGATGTTCGCCGGGGAGAGCGCTCCCGTCGCGACCTGGTAGAGGAGCGGCTGGAAAAGGTGGAAGTTGCGGCGATCGACGAGCGTCACGTCCGCCGCGGCGTGGCGCAGCGCGCGCGCGGTGTAGAGGCCCGCGAAGCCGCCGCCGACGATCAGGATGCGAGGCCGCGCGGCGCCCATGAGAACATCATTCTAGGTGTGCCGGGTGTCCGCATGAAGAGCTCCCTCGACGTCGCGATCGCGGCCGCCCGTGAGGCGGGGGAGGTGCTCGTCGGGCACTTCGGCCGGCTCGATCCCGCCTCTGTCGAGGAGAAGGCCGCGAACGACGTCGTCTCGATCGCGGACCGGGAGAGCGAGGCCGTCATCCGCCGCGCCGTCCTCGGGGCGTTTCCCTCCGACCGCTTCCTCGGCGAGGAGACGGGCCTCTCGGGCGTCGACGAGACCGCGCCGTCCTGGATCGTGGATCCCCTCGACGGAACCGCGAACTTCGTGCGCGGCTTCCCGCACTGGGCGGTGTCGATCGCACGGACGCGCGGCGGCCTCCTCGGCGAAATCGAAGCCGGCGTCGTGTGGGACCCCGTCAAGAACGACCTCTTCACCGCCGAGCTCGGATCGGGCGCGTTCCGCAACGGGCGCCGCCTGCGGGTGCCGCCGCGGCCGGACCTGCGCAGCGCGGCGCTCGCGACGGGATTTCCGTTCCGGCAGGCGCACAAGATCGACCGCTACCTCGCGATCTTCCGCGAGCTCTTCCTCAAGGTGCGCTCGATGCGGCGAGCGGGGAGCGCGGCGCTCGACCTCGCGTACGTCGGCGCCGGGATCTTCGACGGATTCTTCGAGTTCGGCCTCTCCCCGTGGGACTCGGCGGCGGGCGCGCTCGTCGTGACGGAAGCCGGCGGCCGCATGTCGGACTTCGAGGGCGGGGACACGTGGCGCACGCGCGGAAACATCCTCGCGGGTTCGCCCGGCGTCCACGCGGCGCTCGTGGCGGCGATGCGGGAGATGGGGATCGAAGAAAGAGATCTATGAAGGCGCGGGGAATTCTGCTCGCGCTCTGGATCGCCTCGGCCGCGATGCAGGCGGAGGGCGAGTCTCCCGACTGGTTCGACGCGTTTCGGGGCAAGGCGTACCTGCAGGGCGACGCGAGCTACGTCGCGCGGGAGAAGTCGGCGCCGCTTGACTCGCCGCCTCTCTTCCGACTTCGGTGGATGGTGGTTAGGTACGGGGGATTGACCGAGACGTTGCGGGAGTTCTGGCCCTATCGGAATCTCCTCCTCGTGACGATGGCATCGGGGACGCGGTACGTCCTCGAATCTTCCTTCGGCTTCGTCGACGAGAAGCACCTGGACGAGGAGCGCCCGTGGCAGCGAGTGGCGTCGGAACGGGCCGCGTTCGAGGTCTGGGCGTCGGGGACGGCCGGGGAGGCGACCGCGGACGTGGGGCCTTGCGAGGGAATGCGCTATCAGGTCCGGGCGCCGGGCGGCACCGTCGCTTTCTTCATGGAAGACCTCGGGAGCCGGACCATGCGGGCGACGCTTGCCGAGATCACGTCCGCGACCTTCCCGGAGGATGAAAGGCGGCACCTCGAAACGCTGCTTCGCTTGTCTTTCGATAGCAATCCCACTCTCGCGACCAAGCACTGGAGCGCGAGCCTTCGCTACGCACAGCTTGCGCTCGTCGTCGCGATGCGGGATCAGGTCTTGCCCCCCGAGAAAAGGACGCTTGTTCTTACACAGGAACCCGATGCCCCCGGCGACCTCGCGGCGTGGCGCGGCCTGGCGCGCCTGCCCTTGGACCTCCCGCCATTTCCGGTGCTTCCGTGAATTCCATTTCAAAGAATCTTCTCTTCGCGTACCTGTCTGTTTGCGCGGCGGCTGCACGAAGCGCAGGGGCCGAAGACGCCCCGAAGGTCACGTTCGAGCGCATCGTCGACGGCCGGGGCAACCGCGTCTGCGACGTCGCGAAGGTCGCGCTGAAGGCCGAGGGCGTGCGCCGCGTGGCGTGGGTTATCCGCGGCCTTCTCCGGAGCGATCTCGTCCTCACGCTCGAGGCCGTCGGCGCGCAGGCCACTCTCCACGAGATCAGCCTCGCCGGCCGGCCGCCGCTGCGCTTCGCGAGCCCGTCGCCGGGCGGGCGCGTCACGGCGACGTCGCCCGCGTCGACATTCAAGTACTTCGATGTCGACCTCTCGCGCAAGACGGTCCGGTGCAACCTCACGCGCCTCGCGGACGAGACCGATCCCGATCTCCTCGCGGCCGTCTCGGAGTACGGCCTCCTCAAGCAGGGGCTCGAGAGCGGATCGAGCTACGGGCCCGAGGAATCGCCCATCGTCGCGCTCCTCGCCGCGAAGAAACAGCCGCCGCACCCCTCGCCGCCGTACCGCAAGCGCGTCCCGTGGACGGAAGGCGGCCCCGGGGCCGACGAGCTCGCCGCGGCCGCGCGCGCGGCCGTCTTGCGCTGACCTACCAGGGCAGGCCGCGGATCTCGCACGCCCGGCGGTAGACCGCCTCGTAGCGCTCCGCGGAGCGGTCCCACGAGAAGTCCTGCGCCATCCCGTTGTCGACGATCCGCCGCCAGCGGTCGGGCTGGAAGAAGACGTGCTGGGCGCGCAGGATCTCGGCTGCGAGCGCGTGCGGCGCGGGCGCGTCGAACGCGAACCCCGTCGCCCGGTCCAGGTTGAAGCCGTCGTACGGGACGACGGAGTCCGCGAGGCCGCCGGTCCGCCGGACGATCGGGGGGGTGCCGTAAGCGAGCGAATACATCTGGGAGAGGCCGCACGGCTCGAAGCGCGACGGCATCACGAACGCGTCGGCGCCGGCCTCGATCTTGTGCGAGAGCGCCTCGTCGTACCCGACGAACGCCTTGAAGTGTCCGGGGTGGCGCGCCTCGAGGAGCCGCATGGAGCCTTCGTACGCGGGCTCGCCCGATCCGAGCATCACGATCCGCACGCCGCGCCGCACGAGCTCGGGCGCCGATTCGAGGAGCAGGTCGAAGCCCTTCTGGTCCGTCAGGCGGCCGATCGCGCCCACGAGGAACCCGGCGTCGGACGGGTCGAAGCTCGCGAGGCGGCACAGGTCGGCGCGGCAGGCGGCCTTGCCGGAGAGGTCGTACGGCGAGTAACGCGCCGCGAGAGCGCCGTCCGTGGCGGGATTCCAGATCCCGCGGTCGATTCCGTTCAGGATCCCGACGACCCGGTCCCCCCGCGCCCTCAGGATCGCGTCGAGGCCGAAGCCGCCCCCCGGCGTCCGGATCTCGTCGGCGTACGTGGGCGAGACCGCCGTGATCATGTCGGCCGCGACGATCCCGCCCTTCAGGAGGTTGACGTTTCCGCCGAACTGCACGCCGCCGCCAGACCATGCGTCGGACGGCAGGCCGAGCGCGGGGAACTCGCCGCGGCCGTAGACGCCCTGGTAGCCGAGGTTGTGGATCGTGAGGACGGAAGCCACGTCGTCGAACCAGCGGTCCCGCCAGTTGCTCCACGCCGCGAGCATCGCGCCGAGAGCGGGGTGCCAGTCGTGCACGTGCAGGATCCGGGGCTTGCGTCCGAGCCGCTTCAGGGCCTCGATCGACGCGCGGACGAAGAGCGAGAAGCGCCAGAGGCCGTCGTCCTGCCCGCGCTCGTTCGGCGCGTAGATCTGGCGGCGGTGGAACAGCGGGTCGTGCGCGACGAAGTAGATCGGCACGGTCGTCCCCGGAAGGAGGTCCCAGAGGAGGCCGACGCGGTACGGCAGGCCCAGGATCGAGACGTCGAAGGAGGGCATCGCCTCCTCGGGCCACGTGCGCCGCCTGCGGTACCACTCGGCCGCCTCGAGGTGGAACGGGAGAAACACGTCGACGTCGTTCCCGCCGGACGCGAGGGCCTTCGGGAGAGCGCCCACCACGTCTCCGAGCCCGCCCGTCTTCGCGAACGGGACGCACTCGGCGGCGAGGTGCGTGATTCTCAGCTGAAGCCTCAGTTCACGATGGCGGTGGCCGTCAGCGTCCGGGAGGACGTCGCGACGGTGATGACGGCGGTGCCTCGCGCGAGCCCGACGACCGCGCCGTTCGAGACGGAGGCGATCTTCGGCTCCGAGCTCGTCCACGCGAGAGCCGCGTCCTCGATCGCCATCCCGCTCGCATCACGGACGGTCGCGTTGATGCGCTGTGTCTCGCCGATCTTGATGATCAGCGTGAGAGGGCTGATCTCGAACGTCGAGATCTCACGGTGCAGCACGCGGACGTCCGACGCGGAGCTCTGGTCGTTCCCGAGGCTTGCGATGATCGTCGTCCGGCCCTCGCCGGCGGATGTCACGACGCCGTTCGCGTCGACGGTCGCGACCTTCGTATCGCCCGCCGTCCACTTCGGCTTGAGGTTCGCGGCGTTCCCCTTGGCGTCCTTGATCTCCACCATGAGCGCCATCGTCGTGCCGGGCGGGCCGACGAGCGTCATGCGGTTCGGGGACACGCTCATCGAGGCGACGTCCACGACCTCCACGGAGGCGCTGCCCGTGGCGGTTTGCGCCGTCGCGGTCAGGGTCGCGCGGCCGGGAGCGAGCGAGCGTACGAGGCCGTTTCCGTCGACGCTGGCGGTCTTGGGCTTGTCGCTCGTCCAGGCGACGGGAATGCCGGGGAGAGGCCTGCCCTTCTTGTCGACGACCTCGAACTTGATCGTCTGGGTGTGGCCGGGCCCGTAGAACGTGATCTTCGCAGGGGTGACGCGGATCTCCGCGGGCTGCGCCTTGCAGCCGAGTGCGAGAGCCGCGCCGAGCGCGACGGCGGCGCCGCGCAGCGCCACGACGTGTCTTGCGTTCATTGAGCCGATTCTAGCGGAAGCACGCCACGCCGGACGGGGGACGGAATCATCGCGGCCATCACCGCGGCCTGCCCGGCGTTCAGCCGCGAAACGGGCACGTGGAAGAGGGCGCGCGCGGCCGCCTCGCAGCCCCACGTGCGCTCGCCCCACTCGATGGCGGACAGGTAGACCTCGAGGATCCGTTTCTTCGGCACGCAGGCGTCGAGGACGAGCGCGATCGAGGCCTCGCGGGCCTTGCGCCACCAGGTCCGCTGGCCCGACAGCCAGAGGTTTTTCGCGAGCTGCTGCGTGATCGTCGAGGCGCCGTGCACGCGCGGGCGGCGGTCGTGCGCGTGCCGGCGGTTGTACTCCCGCGCCTCCGCCACGGCAGTCCAGTCGATCCCGTGATGCTCGAAGAAACGCGCGTCCTCGGAGGCGACGACCGCCTCGACGAGGGCGGGGGAGACCTGCGAGAGCGGGACGGGCCGCCGGTCGATCACGTCGCTCTTGCCCTCGCGGCGCAGCCGCTCCTGCCGCGCGCGGATGAACGCGGTCGTCGTCGGATCCCGCCAGCGGAGGAGGATGATCTGGGGGAGAGGGATGAAGACGAGAAGAAGAAAGAGGAGAGGAGTGCTTAGAAGGGTAAGAGGGACTGCGGCCCGGCTGCCAAGGCGGCGCCTCCCAGGGCCGGCGGCGTCTTTTGTCCTTTCAGGAGAAATCTTCTCTTCTCTTCCTTGTTCTCTTTTTCAACCAAGAATCTCGGTCAGCGCCGCGCGCAGCCTCTGGACGCCGAGCGCGGCCTCGTCCTTCGTGAGCGTGAGCGGCGGGCGCAGGCGGATCGCCCTCTCGCCCGAGGTGAGGGCCATGACGTTGTGTTTCTTCAGCCAGCACGCGAGGACGTCACCGCGCGTCTTTCCGTCCGGCAGGTCGAACGCGATGAAGAGCCCACGCCCGCGAATGTTCGTCATCTTCCCGGGGAACTCGGCGGCGAGCTCGACGAGCTTGCCGAGCAGGAACTCACCCGTCGTCTTCGCGTTCTCGACGAGGCTCTCCTCGACCATGATCTCGAGGAACTTGCGGCAGCGCACCATGTCGACGAGGTTTCCGCCCCACGTCGAGTTGATCCGCGAGGAGACGTTGAAGACGTTCTCGGGCTCTTCCATGATCCGGTCGTTCGAGGCGAAGCCGCAGACCTGCGTCTTCTTGCCGAACGTGAACATGTCCGGCTCCACCCCGAGCCCCTGGAAGGCCCACATGGACCCCGTGAGGCCCATGCCCGTCTGCACCTCGTCGAGGATGAACAGCATGTCGTTCTCGTCGCAGATCGTCCGGAGCCGCTTGAGGAACTCCGGGCGGAAGTGGTTGTCGCCGCCCTCACCCTGGATCGGCTCCATGATGAGCGCCGCGACGTCGTCCGGGTTCTCCGCGAGAGCCTGGTGGATCTGCCGGATCGCGAGCTCCTCGACGGCGGCCGTCCTTGCCAGCGACTCGGGCGTGAGCGGGAACGTCAGCTTCGGGTTCACGACGCGCGGCCAGTCGAACTTCGGGAAGTACATCGTCTTCCGCGGGTCGGACGTGTTCGTGAGGGAAAGCGTGTAGCCCGAGCGCCCGTGGAAGGCCTGCTCGAAGTGGAGGACCTTCGCCCCCACCTCGCGCCGGTGGCCCTTTCGGAAGTTCCGGCGCACCTTCCAGTCGAAGGAGGCCTTGAGCGCGTTTTCGTTGGCGAGGGCGCCGCCCTCGACGAAGAACATGTGCTTCACGTGCGTCTTCGGAACCGACAGGCGCGCGAACGTCTCCACGAAGAGCGCCATGTGCTCGGTGTAGATGTCGCTGTTCGCCGGCTTCGTGACGGCAGCCCAGGCGAGCTCGTCGAGGAATTCCGGAGCCATCACCTTCGGGTGTGCGTAGCCGATCGGGCACGTCGCGAAGTGCGAGTAGAAGTCCAGAACCTCCACGTCGTGGAGCGAGTCGTACATGAAGTTGCCGTGGGACCGCTTGAGGTCCATGACGACGTGGTAACCGTCCACGAGCATGTGGCTCGACAGGGAGTCGAGGACCTGTTTCGGGTCGAGGTTCGAGATCAGGCGGGGGGAGGCATGAGAAGCCATGGAGGCATGATAACCCGCCTCTCGAAAGCCGCGAACCGCTTGACGGGACTCGGGTTATCGCGCTGAGATCAGGTCTTGAGGATGACGGCCAGTGAGTCCTCGCCGGGCTCGTCGTCCCCCGCCCCGACGACGCAGTTCTTGCCCCGGGTCTTGGCCATGTAGAGGGCCGAGTCCGCGAGCTTCAGAAGCTCGTTCTTCTGCTCGGGGGCGGAGAGCGCGGGGTTCACGTTCTCCTGCCACGTCGCGACGCCGATCGACATCGAGATCACGTTCTTGAGGTTCAGCGCGGGCTCGCCGGGTCCGATCGACATCGGAAGGAAGACCCAGTCGTGGATCGCCTTGCGGACCGACTCGGCGATCTCCATGGCCTTCTTTCGCGTCGCGTCGAGCAGGATGACGGTGAACTCGTCTCCGCCATAGCGGCACGCGAGCGACACGGTGTCCGCGAGCGTCCTCTGGAGGATGAACGAAACCTCCCGCAGGACCTGGCTGCCCGCGAGGTGGCCGTGCAGGTCGTTGACCCGCTTCAAGTGGTCGCAGTCGAGGAAGAGGAGGGCGAGGTTGCCCTCCTTCGCCTCCGCGAGCCGGTCGATCTCGCGCTGGAGCTTCCGGTGGAAGTAGCGGTCGTTGTAGAGCGACGTGAGGGAGTCGCGACGCGCGACCTCGCGCGCGCGGCGCTCGTCGAGCAGATTCTGGAGCGCGAGCGAGAGCGTGTCGCCGAAGAGCTCCATGAGGCGCTCGTCGCGCGGCGTGAACGCGGGCTCGGCCTGCCGGTTCAGGAGGATGAGCGAGCCGCAGACGTGGTTCTCGATCACGACGGGCACGGCGAGGACGTTCAGGATGTCCCGCGCGAGGAGTCCGTCCGTCTCGCGGGAGAACGCGTACGCGCCGCCGACCTCGTTCACGCACGTGCGCTCGCCGCGGGCGTAGACGAAGCCCGCGATTCCGTCGACCGGCCGCACCTTCCGGCCCGCGACGCCGTCCTTTCCCTCTCCCGCGAGGACGATGATCGTGAGCTCGTTGCGCGAGCGGTCGTCCTCCTTCGAGACGGGGTCGTCCAGCAGGAGCGCACACGTCTCGGACGGCACGAACTCCATCGCCCGGTTGACGAGGGTGACGAGGAACCGCTCGGGCGGCGTCCCGCTCGTCTCATCGAGGAGGCGGTGCCGCTCCATGTAGCGCGTCAGCAGCTTCGGGGAGATGACCCGCGCGTTCCGGCTCAAGATTGCGGTGATTTTACGCCCATCGGGCGCCGCGCTGCCGCGGGCCGCTCAGGCGAGGAGCGGCAGGACGCGCGCGGCGCGCTCGCGAACATCGCGGATGCGCGCGTCGTATTCGCCGAGCTGCGGCGCGAACCGGAGGAAGTCCACGTCCTCGAGGAGCGCCTTCACGTCGGCGATGCGGGCCTCCGGAAGGCCGCGGTCCTTCAATGCCGCGAGGAGCTCGGCGGCTCCGAGCGTCTCGGAGACGCCGTGGCGCCGCGCGAGCGTCTCGCGCAGCGCGCGGTCCACGCGGGCGGCCGCACGCTCCTTGGTCTCGCCCCGCTCGGGAGCGAGCGCCTGCCGGAAGGTGTCGTGCCGTCGCCGCCGGCGCGCGAAGACGAACGCGCCGGCCGCCGCGAGAGCGGCCCCGGGGATCGCGGCGAGCGCCCACAGGGGCAGGGTGACGGTGCCGCGGGAGACGTCCACGGCGGCGAGCACGGGCGTCGGCGCGGGCGCCGGCGCGGGCAGGGCGCGCGCCGGCTCGCCGGGAAGGGTCGTCTCCGCCGACGCGGTGGACGCCGCGGCGGAGGACGTCTCCGTCCCCGCGGGCCCGCCTTCCGCGACGAGCGTGACCGGCTGGGTCGCCTTGGCGACGACGCGCTTCTCGACGGGATCGAAGATGTCGACGGAGACCGGCGGAATGGTGACGCTCCCCTTCGCGGTGGGCACGAGGACCCAGCTCCATTCCGTCGAGGTCTGTGTCCGCCCGAGGTGCGACGCGTCCGTCTTCGTGCTCGGCGGGTAGACCTTCGCGCCGGCAACCTCGAGACGGGGAGCCTCGGACGCCGTGCGGAGGTTTCCCGTCCCGGAGAGCCGCACCCTGAACGTGGCGGCGTCGCCGGCTGCGACACGCGTCCGGTCGATCTTCGCCGTCAGCTCGAAGCGGCCGACCGGCCCCTTGAAGTCGGGGCGGCCCGGGACCGCGAGGATCCTGAGGTTGACCGGCTTTGCCACGAGGTCCAGCACCTGCGGCCTCGGGAAGAACCCGAACGGATCTCCGAACGGGTCGGGGCCGACGCGGACGCTCGTCCGGATCTTGGCCTCCGGCACCGTCACGGCGCCCGGCGTCAGGCCCGACACGACTTTCTTGAGGAGCGTGAAGCGCATGACGGTGCGCCCGTCGACGACGTCGCGGCGGCCCTCCGGCCGCTCCGGCTTTTCGAGGTCCTCGGCCCAGAGCCCGGGGAACTTGGGCGGCTCGATGTATTCGAGCCCCTGGACGTCGGCCTGCGTGAGGAGCTCGTACGTCAGCGTGATCTCCTCGCCGACGTACGCCGTCGTCTTGTCCGGCGTGACGCGGAATTCGACGAACGGGCGGGCGCCGCGCTCGGCGCGGGGGGCTCCCGCCGCGTCGCGCCGGCGGAAGAACTGGGAGAGGGGGTCTTCGGGCTCCGGCTCCTGCTGCGCCGCGCGCGGCGAGGAGTTCGCGGGCCGCGCGGCTCCGACCTCGAGGAGATAGCTCGCGGCCTTCACGGTCTTGTCGCCGAACCCGAACGACGTCTCCCCGATCTCGGCGGGCCCGGGTCCCAGAGGCCGGAGGACGTACGTGATCGAGAGCGTCCGGCTGAAGACGCCGTTCACGTAGGAGACCTGCTCCGAGCGGGACGGGCCGCCGGCGACGGACAGGTTCCGGAGCGGGATCGGCGAGGGGACGCGCAGCGTCCCGGAGAGTCCGCCCCCCGTGAACGTGTACGTGAGGTGCACGAACTCGTCCGCGGACGGGCGCGCCTTGTCCACGTTCACCTGCACGGCGACGTCGTCGGCCGCGGCGAGTCCGAGCGGCGCGGCGAGCGCGAGAAGCGTCGCGGCGGAAGCGGCGGCCAGGGCGCGTCTCACCAGTCCCTCGCGACTTTCCGCCGGCTGCGCTGCTCGGCGATCTTCTTCTTCTGCTCCTCGAGGTCCGAGCGCTCGATGGCGGAAAGGAGCTGCTCGGCCTTCTCGCGCGACATGTTCGCCTTCTGCTCGAAGTCTCGCTCCTGGCGGCGCTTCTCCTCGTCCTTGCCGGCCTGCTGCGGCTCCTGCTTCTGCTTGTCGTCCTTGCCCTGCTGGTCCTTCTGGTCCTTCTTCTGCTGGTCCTTCTTCTGCTGCTCCTGCTGCTTCTTCTGCTCCTCGGCGCGGCGGACGCAGAGCTCGTAGTTCCACGCGGCGTCCGCGTCGCTCGGGCGGCGCCTCAGCGCGTCGCGAAAGGCCGCGGCGGCCTTCTCGTACTGCTTCTCGCGGAAGAGCGCCTGGCCCTCGTTGAACGCGGCGTCCGCCGCGAGCGCGCCGCGCCCTTCCTTGCGCGCCTTCTCGAGCGACGCGAGCGCCTCGGGCACGCGCCCCGCCTTCGACTGCGCGGTGCCGAGGTTGTACGCGCCCGTCGGGTCCTTCGGGTCGAGAGCGACTTCTTCCCTGAAGTGCGTCAGCGCCTCGTCGGTCTTCTTCTCGGCGAGCGCCTTCTGACCCTTCCGGGCCGAGGAACGGGGAGAAGAGAAGATTTTCTTTGAAAAGGGGAGGGGAGCCGGCTCGTCGGGGGACCCCGACGCAGCAGCGGCAGGGTCCGAAGAGGACGAAGAGCTCTTGGAAGGTGAAGAGGGAGAAGGAGCAGCCTGCTGCGGCGCCGCGGAAACCGGAACCGCTGGCGCGGACTGGGCCGCCGCGCGGAACGCGAACGCGAGCAGGATCAGCGCCGCCGCGGCCTGAGCCCCGGCCCCTCTGACCCTTCTAGGAAATCTTCTCTTTTCTCTTCTCTTCCTCCCCGCTCCGACTCCGAGCAGCAGCAGCCCCAGCGCCGCCACCGCGACGCCGAGCGGGAGCTGGAAGCGCTCCTCGCGCATCGTGAGCAGGACCTCGGACATCGGGCGGCGCGCGCCGAGGTCGATCTGGCGGGCCACGCCCTCGAGGTCGGTCCGGAGAGAGGTGACGGCCGTGTACGACCCGCCCGTCCCGGCCGCGAGCCGGCGGAGAAGCTCCGGGTCGGGCCTCGAGAGGACGGGCTGGCCGCCGGCGTCGGACTTGTAGCCGCTCGTGCGGCCCGCGGCGTCCACCTCGGGAACGGGCGCTCCCGTCCCCGACGTCGCGCCGACGAAGACGGCGTGGATCGTGATCCCCTCCGCCTTCGCGCGGCCGATCGCGGCGTCGACTCCGCCTTCGAGGTCCTCGCCGTCCGAGAAGAAGACGAGATGGCGGCCGCCGCCGACGCCGGTGGGAAACAGCTCGGCCGCCGCCGCAATGCCCGCGGCGACCGACGTGCCGGGCTTGGCGCCCATGCCGGGCTCGATCGCGTCCAGGAAGAGTGCGACGGCGGCTGCGTCGAGCGTGAGCGGCACGAGCGCCTGTGCGTCGCCCTCGCACGAGACGAGCGCGACGCGGTCGCTCCCGAGGCGCGCGACGAGGGACTGCGCGGCCTGGCGGGCGAGCGCGAAACGCGACGGCGAGACGTCCGCCGCGCGCATGGACGCGGACGTGTCGAGGACGAGCACGACGTCGGCGCCGCGGCGCTCGGCGCGCTCCTGCGTGTCGCCCCAGTGCGGCCGCGCGAACGCGGCGCCGAGCGAGAGCGCGACGAGGACGGCGAGGACGGCTGCGACCGCGGGCGTCGACGCGGGCGGCGCGAGGCGGGCCTTCGCGGCCAGCTCCGGCGAGACGAGGGCGGCCGCGCGCGCCGCGCGGCGGCGGGCGGCCCAGAAGAGGAGGACGCCGAAGACGAGCGCCGCGCCCGCGCCCGCGAGGAGCGCGTAAGGCGTCGCAAAGACGGCCAGGAGACCGCGGAGGGCGCTCATCGGGGCGTCACCGGGAAGAGGAGGAGCGCGGCGAGTGCGGAAAGCGCGAGACAGAGGGCCGCGGGGCGCGCGACCTCCGGAAAGACCTCGCGAAAGCGCGTGTAGCGCGTCGTCTTGATCTCGGTCTTCTCGAGCGCGTCGATCGTCGCGAACGTGTCGGCGAGGCCCTGCGAGTCGGTCGCGCGGAAGTAGCGGGCCCCCGTCTCCTTCGCGATGCGCTGGAGGAGCGCCTCGTCCACGTCCACGTTCGCGCGGATCCGGCGCTCCACGATCCGGCCCGTCTCGGGATCCTTCATCGGGATCGGGATTTCGACCGGCCCGTTGTTCGTTCCGACGCCGACGGTGTAGACGCGCACGCCGAGCGCCTTCGCGACGCCCGCGGCGGTGTCCGGGTCGATCTCCCCGGCGTTGTTGCCGCCGTCCGTCACGAGGACGATGACGCGCGACTTCGCCTTCGAGGGCTTGAGGCGCGCGAGCGCGTTGCCGAGCGCGAGCCCGATCGCGGTCCCGTCGCCCTGGTCGCCGAGCCTGAGGCCCGCGAGGCGCTCGAGGACCATGGCGCGGTCCGTCGTGAGCGGGCTCACGGTGCGCGAGCGTCCCGCGAAGACGAGAAGGCCCACGCGGTCGTTCGGGCGGCCCTCGATGAACGCGCGCGTGCACGCCTTCGCGACGTGGAAGCGGTTCTTCGGCTTGAAGTCCTCGGCCGCCATGGAGCCGGAGGCGTCGAGCGCGACGAAGATGTCGACGCCCTCCGTCCACGACTCGGTGCGTTCGAGGCCCAGGCGCGGGCGCGCGAGCGAGACGACGAGCCCCGCGTAGCCGAGGAGCGCGAGCGCGAACGGAAGGTGGCGCAGGCGGACGCGCCACGACGGGACGACGCGCGCGACGGGGGCGAGCGTCGAGACGACGAGGGCGCCGTCTCCGCGCTTCTCGCGGATGATCTTCAGGGCGATCGCGACCGGGACGAGGACGAGGAGAAGGAGGAAGAGGGGATCCTTGAACGAGAGCCCCGGCGGCACGTGGCTCGCGAAGAAGTCGCGCAGAGCGGCGGGAACCGTCACGACGCCTTCTCCCGGACGTTCGCGCGCGCGGCGGCGGCTTCGGCGGCGCGGCGCGCAGCCTCGCGCGCTTCGACGTGGTCGTGCAGCCGGCGGGCGCGGGCGAGCCCCTCGCGCGCGCCGTCCCGCGTGGCTGCGCCCTTCCCGAACTTGACCCGGTCGGCCGAGGCGAGGAGGTCGGGCAGTGCGACGTCGGCCGGCAGGTCGAAGCCCTTCTCGCGGAAGCGGCGGACGGTCTCGAACGTCGTCCACTCGAGGACGGGATCGCCCGTCGTCCGCTCGAGGTAGCGCTTCACGGCGTGCGTGAGGTCGGAGTAGAAGCCGCGCGCGTCGCCGCCCAGCGTGTCGACGATGGGCGTGAGGCGGTCGAGCTCGAGGCGGAGCTCGTCGCCGGGCGGCACGGGCGGCGCGGCGGGTTCGCCGAGGTCGCCCTGGCGCCGGCGGCGGAGAAACCACCACCAGGCGAGTCCGGCGACGAGCGCGACGACTGCGCCGAGCGCGGCCCAGACCTTCGCGGGAATCGCGGGGATCCGGATTCCCTTGTCGGCTTTCGGGGTGATCTCCTCCGGCTTCTTGTCCTTCGGGAGACGTGACGCCACGGTCAGTTCGACGGCGGGGGGGCGCACGTCGGCACCGGGAGACGAGGAGGAAGATTCTTTGAATGAGTAATGCGGCCCCGGCACCTGCACGGTTCCTGCCATGAAGGGGAACAGCGCCACGTCCTGCCGCCATTCAAAGAAATCCCCGGTCTTGCTCTTCGTGAGCGTGGGTGCGGGGGGAGGCTCGAACTCGAGCACGGCGCCGCCGGGGGGCCGGGCCCCATCTTCGGGCGCGGGCGTGACGAGCGCGTCGAGTGTGAGACTGGAGCCGGCAGGGATTCGCGCCGAGTAAGTCACGACGACGCGGTCGCCGATCGAGACGGAGGTCTTGTCGGCAACGGCTGAAGAGAAGATTCTCTTTGAAGGTGAAGAGTCGGCCGCCTCGGCTGCCGCACCGGCCGTGCCAGCAGGCTGCCGCTCCTGACCATTCGAAGAAAAAGCGCCGAAACCCGCCGCGAGCAGCAGGCTGGTGAGAAGGATTGTCTTCATCGTCCGGCCGCCTTGCGCTTTTCGCGCTCCTTGAAGAAGCGCACGAGCGGAAGCTCGTACGACGCGTCCGTGCGCAGCGGGATGGAGTCGATGCCCGCGGCGCGGAAGATCGGCGCGGGCTCGGGCAGCTCGGCGGGGCGGAGGCTCCAGGCCTTGCGGAACGCGGGGTCGGACGCGTCGAAGACGCGCGCCTCGCCCGTCTCGGCGTCGCGCAGGCGCACGAGCCCCGAGGCCGGGATCTCGCGCTCGCGCGGGTCGGAGACCGGGATCGCGACGACGTCGTGCCGCTTGTTGAGCGTCTTGAGCGCCTTGTCGTACCCGGCCGCGAGGAAGTCCGAGAGCAGGAAGACGACGGAGCGCTGCTTGAGGAGGCCGGCCGCGCTCCGGAGCGCGAGCGCGATGTCGGTGCCGGTGCCGGCGGGCTCGAGCGACAGCGCGTCGCGCGTGATCGCGAGCGCGTGGTCGACGCCCTTGCGGGGCGGGTGGTAGCGCTCGAGCCGGTCCGAGAAGAGGAGCGCGCCGACGCGGTCGTTGTTCTTGACGGCCGCGAAGGAGAGGAGGGCCGCGATCTCGGCCATGAGCTCCCGCTTCGTGAGGTACTTCGAGCCGAAGCCCTGCGAGGCCGAGAGGTCGAGGAGGAGGAGGACCGTCAGGTCGCGCTCCTCGACGTACTTCTTCACGTGCGGGACGCCGGTCCGCGCCGTCACGTTCCAGTCGATCGTCCGCACGTCGTCGCCGGGCACGTACTCGCGCACCTCGGAGAACTCCATCCCGCGCCCGCGGAAGACCGAGTGGTACTCCCCGCCCACGCCCGCCTCGACCAGCCGGTTCGTGCGGATCCGGATGCGGTGGAGCTTCTTGACGATCTCGCGGGGCAACATGCGGCGTCGGCGCGGCCTCAGGGAACTTCGACGCGCTCGAGAATCCGCTTGACGACCTGGTCGCTGGACACGTTCTCCGCCTCGGCCTCGTACGAGAGGAGGACGCGGTGGCGCAGGACGTCCGGGGCGACGTCCTTGACGTCCTCGGGAACGACGTAGCCGCGCCCCGCGAGGAACGCCCGGCCGCGCGCCGCGCCGAGGAGGGCGAGCGTCGCGCGCGGGGACGCGCCGTAGGAGACGAAATCGGCGAGTTCGGGGAGGCCGTACGCCTTGGGCTCGCGCGTCGCGGCGACGAGCTCGACGAGGTAGCCCTTGATCCGCTCGTCGGCATAGATGCCACGCACGAGGACCCGCAGCTCGCGGATCGCCTCGGGCGTGAGGATCGGGCGCACCGACGCCGACGCCGCGGCCTCGGTCGTCTCGCCCATGCGCTCGAGGATCTGGCGCTCCTCGGCCTTCGTCGGGTAGCCGACCTTCAGCTTCATGAGGAACCGGTCGACCTGGGCCTCGGGCAGGGGATACGTGCCCTCCTGCTCGATCGGGTTCTGGGTCGCGAGGACGAGGAACGGGTCGGGGAGGGGCGTCGTCGCGTCGCCGACCGTGACCTGGCGTTCCTGCATCGCCTCGAGGAGCGCGGACTGGACCTTGGCGGGGGCCCGGTTGATCTCGTCCGCGAGGACGACGTTCGCGAAGATCGGCCCGCGCCGCGCGACGAACTCCTGCGTCTTCGGGTTGAAGACGAGCGTGCCGACGAGGTCCGCGGGCAGGAGGTCGGGCGTGAACTGGACGCGCGAGAAGGAGGCGTCGAGCCCGCGCGCGAGCGTCTTGACGGCGAGCGTCTTCGCGAGGCCCGGCACGCCTTCGAGGAGCAGGTGGCCGTCGGCGAGGAGCCCGATGACGAGGCGCTCGACGAGAGCGTTCTGGCCGACGATCACCTTGCGGATCTCGGTCAGGAGGGCGCCCACGGTGAGCGACTTCTCCCGGATGCGCTCCGTGAGCGCGGCCGGATCGAGGCCTGGGGCGGCCGTGGGCGGCGTGGCGGTGTTGCTCGGCGTCGTCATCGTGTCGCGTGTCCCTTCTCGTCGGTCTCGGACTCCGCCTTCCGGCCCCGGCCCGAGCCTCAGGCGGGGCGCCGGAACGGCACCGTGGAGTTCCAAACCCGGTTGTGAGCAAGCCGGATGCCGGGGCTATCCTCCCGGGGAATGAGGAGCACGCCGGTTCTGCGCACCATCGCCGTGGCGCTTGCGATCGCGGCCGTTCTCGCGGGCCCCGGCTCGGCGGCCGCGAAGAAGAAGGGAAAGGCGGCCCCGGCCCCGACGCCCACTCCGACGGCCGTCCCCACGGCGACCCCGACCCCCGCGCCGGAGCTGCGCAAGGCGGCCGGCTCGTGCCTGCGGTACGAGGCGGGCGCTTACATCATGCTGTCGGAAGTCGGCCAGCCGGGGCGAGCGTTCAAGATCGACTCGGGGACGGACATCACCACCCGTCCCCGCCGCGGCGCGCGCCTCAGGATCCTCTACGTGGAGTCGCCGGAGGGCCCGATCGCGCGAAAGATCATGCCGGGACCCGTGGAAGAGAAGAAGCCCTAGTTCAGGTGCGGTTCGAACTTCTTCTCGAGCGACGCCTGCGGCGACACGCCGACGACGCGCTCGACGATCTGGCCGCCCTTGAAGAGCATGAGGGTCGGGATCGACATGATCCCGTAGCGCTCGGCGACGGAGGGAACGTCGTCGACGTTCAGCTTGGTCACAGTGACCTTGTCGCCCCATTTCGTGGCGAGCGATTCGACGATGGGCGCGACCTGGCGGCAGGGGCCGCACCAGACGGCCCAGAAATCCACGAGGACGGGCTTCGTGCTCTTGAGGACGGTCGTTTCGAACGAGCTTTCGGTGAGCTCCTGGACGTTTCCGGACATGGCCTTGGTGTTCCTTTCTGGCGTGGCGCCGGCCGGGCGGCCGGACGGGATTTCGATGGTAGGGTCAGCGTCGTGAGAGCGTCAAGCGCGGCGCGCCCCCGCCCACGCTGGGGTCAGCACTTCCTCGTCAACGCGGGAACGGTCCGGAAAATTCTCGACGCCCTCGGGGCCGGGGAGGGGGAGACCGTCGTCGAGATCGGTCCGGGGCGCGGGGCGCTCACGGTGCCGCTCCTCGACCGCGGCGTGCGCGTCCTCGCGTTCGAGATCGACCCGCCGCTCGCCGCGCGCCTCTCGGCGGACCACTCCGAGCGGACGCTCTTCGTCGAGATGGAGGACGCGCTGCACGCGGACGTCGGCGCCGCCCTCGAGCGCATCGGCGCGCCGCCGCCGGTGCCGCTCGTCGGGAACCTGCCGTACGAGAGCGCGACGCCGATGATCCGCGCGTTCGTGCGCCGGCCGGACCTCTTCACGCGCCTCGTCGTGATGATCCAGCGGGAGGTCGCCGACCGGCTCGTCTCGCCTCCGGGGGGCGACGCATACGGGTTCCTGACGCTGGACGTGGGCGCCCACGCGTCCGCGAGGAAGCTCTTCGACGTCGGTCGCGGCGAGTTCTCGCCGCCGCCGAAAGTCCTGTCGAGCGTCGTCGAGCTCGTTCCGCACGCTCCCGGCGCGGGCATCGACGCGACGCTGAAGGTCGCCTCGGCCGGCTTCACGTCGCGCCGCAAGACGCTCGTGAACGCGCTCACGCCGCTCTGGGGACGCGAGCGCGCCGTGGGCGCCGTGGCCGAGGCCGGGCTGCCTCCGACGGCGCGCGCCGAAACGCTCGGCCTCGACGTTTTCCGGAGGCTTTCCCTCTCCCTGGGCGCTCCGGTGCGCTAAAATTCGTCGATGTCCGTGTCCGTGGGCCAGGCGGCGCTGCTGGGCGCCGTCCAGGGCCTGACCGAGTTCCTGCCGGTCTCGTCGACCGCCCATCTCGCCCTCGCGCAGCGGTTTCTGCCGGGTTTCGCGCAGCCGGGCATCCTCTTCGACGTCCTGCTCCATGTCGGCACTCTCGCCGCGGTCGTCGTCTTTTTCCGCGAACGTCTCGCCCGGACGTTTGCCGGCCTTTTCTCGTCCGACCCGGCGGCGCGCCGCACGGCGTGGAAGCTCGCGGGACTGCTGATCCTCGCCGTCGCGCTCACGGGCGCCGTGACGCTCCCGTTGAAGAGCCTCGCGGTCGCGAACATGGGCGCGTTCCGGATGATGGGAGCGGCGCTCCTCGCGATGGCGGTCCTCCTCCTCGCCGCGCAGCGATTCGGCACGCGCCTCGGGGAGGGCGGACGGACGCTCGACGAGATGCGCCCGCGCGACGCGGCGCTCGTAGGCGCGCTCCAGTCGCTCTCGGCGATCTTCCACGGATTCTCGCGCTCGGGGAACACGATCTCGGTCGGCCTCTTCGCGGGCCTGTCGCGCCGCGCGGCCGCCGAGTTCTCGTTCCTGCTGTCGATCCCGACGATTCTCGCGGCCGCAGCCGTCGAAAACCTGCACGCTTACCGGCATCACACGGGGCCGATCTTCGATGGCTCCTCGCTCCCGGCCTATGGAGTGGGGATGCTCGTTTCAGCGGTGGTGGGGTACTTCGCCGTCGGGTTCCTGCTGAAGGTCGTGATTTCGATGCGCCTGACGCCTTTCGTGGTCTATTGCGGCGTTCTCGGCGTCGCCCTGCTCGTCTTCGGCGCGCGCCTCGAGACTCCGCCCGTGACGGCGGCCGCGCTCGCCGTGGGAGTCCGCTGATGGCCGCCCGAGCCGCCGAGCCGCCGAGCGCGCTCGCGCGCCGCCGCGACGAGTTCCTCGGGATCCTCCTCGCGGCCGCGGGGCTGCTCCTCGTCGCCGCCCTCGTCTCGTATCACCCGAACGACCCGTCGCTCTTCTCGGCCGTGAACGACTCGGGCATCCGGCCGCGCAACTGGGCCGGTCGCGTGGGCGCTTCGTTCGCGGACGGCGGCCTCCAGTTCTTCGGCCTCGCGGCCTTCGTCGCGCCGCTCGCACTCCTCGCGCTCGGCTGGTCGCGCTTCCGCGGCAAGCCGCTCGAGGCCGCCGGCACGAAGGGCCTCGGCCTCGCGATCGTCGTCCTGACGGCCGCGCCGCTCGCGCACCTCTCGTTCGGAAAGCCGCAGGCGTTCGGCGGCGGGCTCGACGCGGGCGGTTTCGTGGGCGACCTCCTCGGCTCGGGCCTCGTCGCGGCGCTGAATCCGCCGGGCGCCGCGATCCTCCTCGTGGCCGCGTTCCTGATCGGCCTCCTCCTCGCGACGTCCCTCTCGCTCGGCGAGGGAGTCTCCGGCACCTCCGTCCGCGCGTCCGGGTGGTGGAGGGGCTTCGTCCTCGAGCGCCAGCGCCGCCGCGAGCTCGCGAGCCGCGAGCAGCAGCGCCGCGAGGTCGTCAAGAAACACCTCGAGAGGGCGAAAGAGGAGACGGCGAAGCCCCCGGCGCGCCCGTCCGAGCCGGAAGCCGAGGTCGTTTACATCCCGTCCGTTTCGTCGCTGCGCGTGAAGGAGAAGGCGGGCGCCGGAAAATTCTCGATCCGCAAGGCGACGCCCGACGAGCCGGCCCCGCGGCCCGTCGCCCGGCCCGCGCAGATGGCGAAGAAGCCGGACGTGCCGCAGCGCGTCCTGCCGTTCCCGAAGTCGCGCGACGCCACCGGCTGGGTGTTCCCGCCCGAAAAACTCCTGCGCGCGGCCCCGAAGCGCGACCGCGAGCGCGACCGCGAGGAGTACCGCCAGACGATGGAGCTCATCGCGGCCAAGTGCCTCGAGTTCGGCGTCGAGGGCGTCGTGGACGCCTACACGCCGGGGCCCGTCGTCACGACGTACGAGTTCAAGCCGTCGGCGGGCGTCAAGGTCTCGCAGGTCGCCTCGCTCGAGAACGACCTCGCGCTCGCCCTCGCGGCCGAGAAGGTCCGGATCGAGCGCATGCCCGGCCGCGCGGCGATCGGGATCGAAGTCCCGAATCGGAACCGCGACGTCATCGCGCTGCGCGAGGTCGTCGAGAGCGAGAAGTTCCGCCGCTCGCCTTCGCTGCTCACGATCGCCCTCGGGATCGACGTCCAGGGCGAGCCGGTCGTGGCGGACCTCGCCCGGATGCCGCACCTCCTCGTCGCCGGCCAGACGGGCGCGGGCAAGAGCGTCGGCGTGGGCGGCATGATCACGTCGATCCTCTTCAAGGCGCGCCCGGACGAGGTGAAGTTCATCTTCGTCGACCCGAAGATGAACGACATGAAGGACTACGAGGACCTCCCGCACCTCCTCGTCCCCGTCATCACGGACCCGAAGAAGGCCGCGAACGCGCTGAAGTGGGCCGTCGACGAGATGGAGGGTCGCTACAAGCTGCTCTCCGAATGGCCCGGCGTGCGAAACATCGAGCAGTACAACGCGGCGATCCGCGACCCAAAGGCGCTGGCGGAAGTGCGCGAGAAGCTCGGAGAGAAGCTGAAGGCCGACGAGTCCGGCGTGATCTCGCCGATGCCGTACATCGTGATCGTGATCGACGAGCTCGCGGACCTCATGATGACCGCGCCGCGCGAGATCGAGGAATCGGTCGCGCGTCTCGCCCAGAAGGCGCGCGCCGTGGGCGTGCACCTCATCCTCGCGACGCAGCGGCCGTCCGTGGACGTCATCACGGGCACGATCAAGGCGAACCTCCCATGCCGCATCTCCTACACGACCCGGACGAAGATCGACTCGCGCACGATTCTCGACTCGATGGGGGCCGAAGCGCTCCTCGGGGCCGGCGACATGCTGTTTCTCGCGTCGGGCACGTCGTACCTGCAGCGCGTGCACGGCGGGTTCATCGGCGGGGACGAGACGAAGGAGATCTGCCGCTTCCTGAAAAAGCAGGGCAAGCCGATCTACGACGCGAGCGTGACGGAAGACCGCGAGGCGCAGGCGGCGGCCGCGGGTGCGCGCAGCAGCGACGGCGACAACGACCCGATGTACGACGAGGCGGCCCGGCTCGTGGTGCGCGAGCGCATGGCGTCGATCTCGTTCCTGCAGAGGCGGCTCGAGATCGGCTTTTCCCGCGCGGGCAAGCTCATCGACATGATGCAGCGCGACGGGATCGTGGGACCGCCGGCGGGCGGCAGCCGCAGCCGCGAGATCCTCGTTCCCACGGACTATTTCGAGGAAATAGACCGGAACAGAAGATCGTAGGAGATTCTTCTGCCCGCTGCCTGCGGCAGCGGGTGTTGGGGAACCCCAAGCGGGGGTTCCCCAAACCCCTCCGCGCTACTTCTTCGCGCCGAGGATCGCGTCCTTGGCGGCCTTCGCGACGCGGAACTTCACGACGCGCTTGGCCGGGATCTTGATCGCCTCGCCCGTCGCCGGGTTGCGACCCATGCGGGCCTTCCGGTTCACGAGCACGAGCTTGCCGACGCCGGGGAACGTGAAGGTGTTCTTCGCCTGCTTGTAGGCGAGCCCCGCGAGCTCCTCGAGGAAGAGCGCCGCGTTCTTCTTCGTAAGCCCCGTTTTCTCCGCCATGTGCTCCGCGATCTGCGACTTGGTCATTCCAGCCATGTGATTCCGTCCTTTCTCGTAACTTGGTTCCCGCGAGGGAATGCCCGGATTCTAGAGGGAAAACTGCGTTTCGTGTCTATACACTCTGCGCGTGCGCATTGTTTTCTTCGGTTCGCCGTCTTTCGCGGTCCCGACGCTCGAGGCCTTGAGGGCCGCCGGCCACGACATCGCTCTCGTCGTCTCGCAGCCCGGAAAGCCCGTCGGGAGGAAGGCGGAGATCACCGATCCGCCGGTCGCGTCTCTCGCGAAGTCGCTGGGAATGCTCGTTTTCCAGCCGCCCACGCTGAAGGACGATGCCGCGTTCGCGCGCCTCGCCGAGGCGCGCGCCGACGCCTTTGTCATCGCGGCCTACGGGAAGATCCTCGCCCGGAGGGTGCTCGACCTGCCGCGCCTCGGCTGCCTGAACGTCCACGGGAGCCTTCTCCCGCGCTGGCGGGGGGCCTCTCCGGTCCAGGCGGCGATCCTCGCCGGCGACCCGCTGACGGGGGTTTCGATCATGAAGATGGAGGCCGGGATGGACACCGGGCCCGTCTACACGATGCGGAAAACCCAGATCGGGGAGGAGGAAGATTCTGCTTCCCTGGGCGCGCGGCTCGCAGAGGTGGGAGCTGATGCGCTGGTCGAGACGTTGAATTCCTTAGAAGGTGAAGAGGGCAGGACTGCGGTGCCTATCCCACAGGACGAGGCACGAGCCACGTACTGCCCGAAGATCACCCGGGAGGATGCACGCGTCGCCTGGACACGCCCCGCGGCCGAGCTGGTGCGTCGTAGCCGGGCCTTCACCCCCTGGCCGGGACTCTTTACCACTCGAAGAAATACTCGCGTCAAGTTGTCCGGCCTGCAGCTCGTCGCAGACGGCCCGTGGGCGCGAGAGGGAGCAGGAAGGCCCTCTCCAGGTACGGTGCTCGAAGCCGGCGGCCGCATCGTCGTCGCCTGCGGCGAGGGCGCCGTCGCCGTCGCGACGCTGCAGGCCGAAGGCCGCAAGGCGCAGCCCGCGGCGGACTTCGTCCGCGGCGAGCGCGTGGCGGCCGGCGAGACCTGGGGCGGATGACGGCCCCGCGCTCCGCGCGGGAGCTCGCGCTCGGCATCCTCCTGCGCGTCGACAAGGGCGCGCATGCCGCGCCGCTTCTCGACGCGCGCGGCCGGGAGCTGGACGCGCGGGATCGCGACTTCCTGCGCGCCCTCGTCAAGAAGACGCTGCGCGGGGCGATCCGCCTCGACCACGTCCTCGAGCGGCATCTCAAGCAGCCCGCCGCTTCCCTCGACCCTCCGGTCCTCGCGGCCCTGCGCCTCGGGGCGGCGCAGCTGCTCCTCATGGACCGCGTCCCCGCGCACGCGGCGGTCGGGGAGACGGTGGCGGCGGTCCGCGTCTTCGCGCCGAAGGCGGCCGGGCTCGTGAACGCCGTCCTCCGGCGCGTCGCCGAGCGCGAGGCGAGGCCGGGCGCGGTGCGCGTTCCGCCCGGCGCCGATCCGCTCGCGCGCCTCGCGCTCGAGACGTCGCATCCGGAATGGCTCGTGAGGCGCTGGGTCGCGGCGTTCGGGGAGCCGGCCGCGCGCGCGGCGATGGAGGCGGACGACCTCGACACCCCCACCGACCTGCTCGCCGACCCGCGCGCGGGGTCGGTGGACGAGATCCTCGCTGCGCTGGCGGCGGACGGCGTGACGGCGGAGCGGTCGCCGTGGGCCCCGCTCGCGCTCACGGTGACGGATGGCAACGCGGTGGCGCACCCGCTCGTCTCGGGAGGCGCGCTCGCCGTCGTCGACGTGGCGGCGCAGGCGCTCGCCTCCCTCCTCCCGGAGGTGCGTATCGCGGTGGACCTCACGGCGGCGCCCGGCGGAAAAGCGCGCGCACTCCTCGCCTCCGGGAGAGCCCGGCGCGTCGTCGCCCTCGAGCGCACGGCCTCGCGCGCCGCTCGGCTCGCCGCGAACCTCGCGGCCGCGGGCCGCCGCGACGAGGTTCTCGTCGTGCGGGCGGATGCGGGCGTCCCGCCGCTTCCGCGGGAGCGGTTCGACGCCGTCCTTCTCGACGCGCCGTGCTCAGGCACGGGGACGCTGCGCAAGAACCCGGAGATCCGGCTTCGCCTTGGCCCGGGCGACCTCGCGGGCTTCGCCGCGACGCAGCACCGCCTGATCGGCGCGGCCCTCGCGCTCCTCGCGCCGGGGGGCGCCCTCCTCTACGTGACGTGTTCGCTCGAGCCCGAGGAAAACGAGCACGTCGTGGACGCGGTCCTCGCCGCTCGCCCGGACTTCGTGCGGGTCCGGCCCGTGTTGGACCTGTCGCCGCCTCTCGCGGAGCGGACGGATCCGTCGGGCCTCGTGCGGGTCCTGCCCGGCGCGACCGTCGACGGGTTCAGCGCGATCCTCATGACGCGCCTGCGTCGTTGACAAGGGGAACCCCGCGCCCTAGATTGCCGGCGATTTTCGGTCTCCGGAAACGCAGGAGGATCCCCATGGCGGGCAAAGCCGACATCGTGGAAGCCATCGCCAACGACACCGGCCTGACGCGCAAGGACGCCGCGGCGGCTCTCGACTCGGTCGTGAACGCCATCACGGGAATCCTCAAGAAGGGCGAGCGCGTCGCGCTCCCGGGCCTCGGCGTCTTCCACGTGGCCGACCGCAAGGCCCGCACGGGCGTCAACCCGCGGACGAAGGCGGCGATCCGGATCGGCGCGGCCAAGGTCGCCCGTTTCCGCGCCGGCAAGGACCTCAAGGAGCTCCTCAACCGCAAGCGGAAGTAGGGCCCGCCGCGCCCTTATGATGGGCGCCTCTTGATTCCGCTGCGCGACACGATCCCGTCCCGGACGGTCCCGTTCGTGACGCGGCTGCTCCTCGTCGCGAACGTGGCGGCCTTCGTCCTCGAGATCCTCCAGGGCGACCGCCTCGACGCGTTCGTGAACACCTTCGCGTTCGTCCCGGCGAGGTTCTTCCATCCCGAGCTGTTCGCGGGGTGGACGACCGGCGCCTCGGTCGTGACGATCTTCACCGCGATGTTCCTCCACGGCGGGTTCCTGCACCTCGCCGGCAACATGCTCTTCCTCTGGATCTTCGCGGACAACGTCGAGGACGCCCTCGGGCACGGGCGGTTCCTGCTCTTCTACCTCGTGTGCGGCGTCAGCGCGACGCTCCTGCAGGCGTTCCTTTCGCCCGCGTCCACGATCCCGAACCTCGGCGCGTCCGGCGCGATCGCGGGCGTCCTCGGCGCGTACTTCGTCCTCTATCCGAAGGCGCGCGTCGTCACGGTGATTCCGCTCTTCATCCTCTTCCCGCTCGTCGAGATTCCCGCGGGGCTCTATCTCCTCGGCTGGTTCCTCCTGCAGTTCTGGATGGGCTCCTCGCAGCTCGCGTCGGTGGGCCGCGGAGGAGCGGCGCCGGGCGGCGTGGCGTTCTGGGCCCACGTCGGCGGCTTCGTCGCGGGCGTCGCGTGGGTCCTGCTCTTCCGCCCGAAGCGGCCGCCTCCGGCGCGATACCGCATCACGTGAAGACCCGCGGCTCGACGGTCACCGCATGGAGCCTCTACGAGCTCGGCGCGACGGCGTTCGCGATGAACCTCCTCTCGCTCCACCTGCCGCTCGACGTCGCGGGACGCGTCCCGCGCGGGAACGAGAAGTTCTCGCTCGCATTCGGGCTCTCGATGGCGGTCGTCGCGGTCGCGGCGCCGTTCCTCGGGCACCTCGCGGACCGCAAGGGCAAGCGAAGGTTTCTCGTTCCGTTCGTCCTCGCTGGAGTCGCGTTGACGGCCCTCGTCGCGGCGCCCGGGCCCGTCGCGCAGGTTCTCGTTCTCTTCGCGCTCGCGAACGTCGCGTTCCAGTGCGCGTACGTCTTCTACAACGCGATGCTCCCGGACGTCTCCGACGCGTCGAACTCGGGGCGCGTGTCCGGGATCGGCGTGGCGGCGGGATACGTCGGCTCGCTGCTCGGGATGTTTCTCGTTCTGCCCTTCGTCTCGGGCTCGATCCGCGCGCACCTGCCCGGCTTTCTCGCATCGGTCGTCGACGCGCTTTCGGTCGCGCCCGTTTCTTCGAATGTGAATGACGCCTGGGTGCGCCGGAACGCCTACCTGCCGACGGCCCTGCTGTGGCTCGGGGCGGCCGTCCCGCTGCTCTTCTTCGCGCGCCTTCCGAAAGCGGAAGGCTTCGGAATCGCAGCGCGCGCCCCAGAGCACGTTCCGGGTCCCTCTTCACCTTCTAAGAAATCTTCCTCTTCCTCTTCTCCCTTCTCCGAAGTCTTCCGAACCATCCGATCCCTGCCGCAGACGCCAGCGCTTCTGTGGTTTCTCGTCTCGAACTTCCTCTATATCGACGTCATCCACACCATCCAGATCCAGATGGCGACGTACTCGAAGTTCGCCGTGGGACTGACGGACGCGCAGGTGCAGGTGCTGCTCCTCGTTGCGACGGCCGTCGCCGTCGTCGGGGGCCTTCTCTACGGCTGGCTCTGCCAGCGCGTCACGATCCGGACGGCGACGCTCGTGGCGCTGTTCAACTGGGCGCTCGTCTTCGCGCTCGCGCTCCTCGTCCGCGATCCGGGGGCGTTCACGGTCGTCGGAGTCCTCGCCGGCATCGGCCTCGGCGGCATCAAGGTCACGGGGCGCCTCGGCCTCATCGCGCTCGTCCCGAAGGAGCGCATGACGGAGTTCTTCGGCTTTTTCACGCTCGCGGGCGAGGCGGCGTCTGTTCTCGGGCCGGTCGTGTGGGCGGGGACGCTCGCGCTGTTCCCGGACCGGAGTCCCGCGGGGTATCGGGCGGGCATCGGCATCCTCTTCGCCGTGCTCGCGCTCGCGAGCGGTGCGTTCCTGAAGGTGACGTTTCCGCCCGCGGCGGATAATCCCGCCCGATGACCGGCGAAGCCCAGGCCTCCCCGTTCACCCCGTACGAGCGGACGTCCTTCGTCCTCGCGGCGCTCGCGCTCCTCGCCGCGCTGCTCCTGCACCTCGTCCCGGCGCTTCTGGCCGGGTTCCTGGCCTGGGCGCTCCTGCAGTCGATGGCGCGGCGCCTGCGCGGGCGGGTCTCGCACGGCCTCGCCCGGGCGCTCGCCGCGGCCGCCCTCGGCCTTCTCGCGGCGGGGCTCGTGACGCTCGCGATCGTCGTCCTCTGGGGGTTCGTCCGGGGCCGGGTGGGCGACCTGCCGGCCGTCCTCGAGAAGATGGGGGAGACGCTCGCCCGGCTGAAGGAGACGCTCGAGGCCGCGGGCGTCTCGACCCCTCTTCCGGCGCACGGCGGCTCGACCGAGGCGCTCGCGCACTGGCTGCGGGAGAACGCGGGCGCGCTCCGCCACGCGGGAACGGTCGGCGCCCGCGGCCTCGTGCACGCGCTTCTCGGCTCGGTGCTGGGCGTTCTCGTGTTCTTCCGCGCGCCGCGGGAGGCGCCGGGACCTCTCGCCGAAGCCCTCACGGAGCGGCTCAGGCGGTTCGGCGAGAGCTTCCGGTCCGTCGCGAAGGCTCAGATCGAGATCTCCGCCGTGAACACGATCCTGACGGCGGTCTACCTGTTCGCGATCCTGCCCCTCTTCGGGATCCGCCTGCCCCTCGCGGGGACGCTCGTCGCGATCACGTTCGTCTGCGGCCTGATTCCCGTCGCCGGGAACCTCGTCTCCAACACGGTGATCGTCCTCGTCGCGCTCGGCGTCTCGCCGTGGGCCGCGGCCGGCTCGCTCGGGTACCTCCTTCTCGTCCACAAGCTCGAGTACTTCCTGAACGCGAAGATCGTCGGCGGGCGCATCGGGGCGGCGGCATGGGAGACGCTCCTCGCGATCCTCGTCTTCGAGGCGGCGTTCGGCATCCCGGGGGTCGTCCTCGCGCCGGTCGTTTACGCCTGGGCCAAGTCCGAGCTCGTCGCCCGCGGGCTCGTGTAGCCGGTCTGGTGTAGCGTAGCCGCGTGACGACGATCAGCGCTCCTCCCGCCACCCCCGTCCCCCTCCTCGACCTCAAGAAGCAGTACGCCACCGTCAAGGACGAGATTCTCCGCGTCACCGCGGAGGTCTACGAGAGCCAGGGATTCATCCTCGGCCCGCGCGTCGAAGCCTTCGAGAAGGCCGTCGCCGCGTACGTCGGCGCCCGGCACGCGGTCGGGATGTCCTCCGGCACCGACGCCCAGCTCGCGGTCATGATGGCGCTCGGGATCGGCCCGGGCGACGACGTCGTGACCTCGCCCTATACCTTCTTCGCCTCCGCGGGCGCGGTCGCGCGTCTCGGCGCGCGGCCCGTCTTCGTCGACATCGAGCCGGAATCCTTCAACCTCGACCCCTCGAAGCTCGAGCGCGCGCTGACGCCGAAGACGAAGGCGATTCAGCCCGTGCACCTCTACGGCCAGTGCGCGGACATGGACCCGATCAATGAGATCGCGAAGAAGAAGGGGATCCACGTCCTCGAGGACGCCTGCCAGTCCCTCGGCGCCGCGTACAAGGGAGTCAAGGCCGGCGCGCTCGGCGACTCCTGTGCGTTCTCGTTCTTCCCGTCCAAGAACCTCGGCGGATTCGGCGACGGCGGCATGGTGACCACGAACGACGACACGCTCGCCGCGAACCTCAAGGCGATGCGCATGCACGGCGAGACGAGCCGCTACCACCACAAGTTCGTGGGCGGCAACTTCCGCCTCGACGCGCTCCAGGCGGCGATCCTCAACGTGAAGCTTCCGCGCCTCGACGGCTGGGCCGAGGCGCGCCGGGCGAACGCGAAGGACATCGAACGGCGTTACCTCGAGGCCGGCGGCCTCCCGTTCGAGAACGGCGGCCTGAAGTTCCCGCGCGAGGCCGCGGGCCGGCACCACGTCTTCAACCAGTTCGTCGTGCGGGTCGGCGGGGGAAGAAGAGATTCCCTGAAGGATCAGCTCACGGCGAAGGGCATCGGCTGCGCCATCTACTACCCGGTGCCTCTGCACCTTCAGGAGTGCTTTTCCTCGCTGGGCCACAAGCAAGGTGACTTCCCGGAGTCCGAGCGGGCCGCGATGGAAACTCTCGCGATTCCGGTGTTCCCCGAGCTCTCCGACGCGCAAAAGGCGTTTTTGGCCTTTACGCTCGCCGAGTTTTCGCAGCATTAACTCACTTTTATAGAATCTCTTACACGAAATCTAACAGGATCCTTGACAGATCCTGTGTTCCGTCCTATTTTCGTTAGCACTCGTGACGAGGTTCTGCTAACAGGACCCCCGCGGGGCAACCGAGTCAATTCGAGGGCATCGCCCCTCACCGTTTTTCGAAGGAAAGGAGTCACTCATGAAGGTCCGTCCCCTGTACGACCGGATTCTGGTCAAGCGCGTCGAGCCCAAGGAGCAGGTTCGCGGCGGGATCATCATTCCCGACACGGCCAAAGAGAAGCCGATGGAGGCCAAGGTCGAGGCCGTCGGCGAAGGCAAGTTCGACGACAACGGCAAGCGGGTTCCCCTCGACGTCAAGAAGGGCGACCGCATCCTCATCGGCAAGTACGCCGGCACCGAGATCAAGATCGAAGAGACCGAGTACCTGATCCTCCGTGAGGACGAGGTTCTCGCGATCGTCGAGACGAAGTAAGGGAGCACACACATCATGGCTGCCAAGAACATCACCTACGGCGAAGACGCCCGCCAGAACATCCTCCGGGGCGTCAACAAGCTGGCCGACGCGGTCAAGGTCACGCTCGGGCCCAAGGGCCGGAACGTCGTCATCGACAAGAAGTTCGGCTCCCCGACGATCACGAAGGACGGCGTCACGGTCGCCAAGGAAATCGAGCTCGACAACCCGCTCGAGAACATGGGCGCCCAGATGGTCCGCGAGGTCGCCTCGAAGACCTCCGACATCGCCGGCGACGGCACGACGACGGCCACGGTGCTCGCGCAGGCCATCTACCGCGAGGGCATCAAGATGGTCACCGCGGGCGGGAACCCGATGGAGATCAAGCGCGGCATCGACCTCGCCGTCAAGAAGGCGGTCGACTCGATCAACGCGATGAAGAAGACCGTCGACGCCAAGGAGATCGCCCACGTCGGCACGATCTCGGCGAACGGCGACGTCGAGATCGGCGGAATCATCGCGCAGGCGATGGACAAGGTCGGCAAGGACGGCGTCATCACGGTCGAGGAGGCCAAGGGCCTCGACACGACTCTCGAGGTCGTCGAGGGCATGCAGTTCGACCGCGGCTACCTCTCGCCGTACTTCGTGACGGATGCCGAGCGCATGGAAGGCGTCCTCGAGGGGGCCAAGATCCTCATCTACGAGAAGAAGGTCTCCTCCATGAAGGACCTTCTCCCGATCCTCGAGCAGGTCGCCAAGCAGAACCGTCCCTTCCTCATCATCGCGGAAGAAGTCGAGGGCGAGGCGCTTGCGACGCTCGTCGTGAACAAGCTCCGCGGCACGCTGCACGTCGCCGCCGTCAAGGCGCCCGGCTTCGGCGACCGCCGCAAGGCCATGCTCGAGGACATCGCGATCCTCACGGGTGGCAAGATGATCTCCGAGGACCTCGGCATCAAGCTCGAGTCCGTCAAGTGGGAAGACCTCGGCGACGCCAAGAAGGTCACGGTCGACAAGGACAACACGACGATCGTCGTCGACACCGGCGACAAGAAGCGCCGCGAGGCGATCACGGGCCGCGTGAAGCAGATCCGGGCGCAGATCGAGGAGACGACCTCGGACTACGACCGCGAGAAGCTCCAGGAGAGGCTCGCGAAGCTCGTCGGCGGCGTCGCGATCATCAAGGTCGGCGCGGCCACCGAGACCGAGATGAAGGAGAAGAAGGCCCGCGTCGAGGACGCCATGCACGCGACGAAGGCGGCCGTCGAGGACGGCATCGTCCCGGGCGGCGGCGTCGCGCTGCTGCGGGCGATCGCGGAGGTCGACAAGCTCAAGGAGCACGGCGACATCCAGATCGGCATCAACATCGTCAAGCGCGCGCTCGAAGAGCCCGCTCGTCAGATCATCGCGAACGCCGGGCTCGAGGGCTCGGTGATCGTGAAGGAGCTGAAGGAGAAGGGCGGCTTCATCGGCTTCAACGCCGCGACCGAGAAGACGGAAGACATGCTCAAGGCGGGCATCGTCGACCCGGCGAAGGTCACGAAGTCGGCGCTCCAGAACGCGGCGTCCATCGCCGGCCTCATGCTCACGACCGAAGCCATGGTCTCCGAGATCAAGGAGAAGGACAAGGCTCCGGCCGGCGGCGGCATGGGCGGCGGCGGCGGCATGGGCGGAATGTACTGACCTGCCCCCTCTGACCTCTCATTTTGTAAGGCCCGGCGGAAACGCCGGGCCTATTCTTTTGGTGCGGCGCGCCTCCGGAAGCACCGGAATCGCGCCGTTCCCTTCTCCTCCTCGTAGCCGGTCTCGAGGAGCTTCCGGAGGCCGGCAAAGGTCTCCAGGGCGCCGTTGCTGTCCAGAGAGTCTCCGGTCACCTGCGGAATGACGTCGCCACGTTCGACGACGACGGCGGCGGGCGGGCGAAGGGCCAGATCGGACAGGAGCCTTGGCTTCGCGATCGACGCGTACCAGGGCGCGCGCTGAGGCGCGTTGTAGACGTACCGCGACGCGGGGAGGCGGCCGCAGTCCTCGTAGATCACCGGCTCATACCCCCAGACGAACACGCGAGCGTCGCGGGGCGCCGCCCGCCGGAGCCATGCCGCCGCTTCCCGGTTCGCGGCGGCGTCCACTTCCACGGTGGATTCCAGCGCGTCGAGGATCGCGATGCGCTCGGCCCCGGAGATCGCGGCACGCAGCCTTCGGGCGCAGCGGTCGAGAAACGGCGGCCGGGACTCCGGCTGCGCCTGCATGAGCAGGAACAGGAGACCGGCGCCGATCCCGCGCGAGAGGCGTCCGCGGAAGACTTCGAGCCCGCGCGCCGCGCCCCACCCGGCGAGGAGCGCGCCGAACGGCAGCGCCGCTCCGTAGTGGTACTCGAAGAACTTCGCCTGCAGCGCAATCCCGAGAATCTGGGGCGCGAGGACTCCCGCGATGAGGGCGAGCCCCCATCGTCCCTCCTCATCCGGCTCGCGCCTCCAGAGCAGGAGAGCGATGCCGGCCGGGATCACGCTCGAGAACCTGAAGAGCCATTCGGTGAACGCGCGAAACGTCAGGCTCGGAAGCCGATCGGCGCTGAAGGCGAGGGCCGTGTAACGAGGGACGAAGTCGCGAAAGACCTCGACCAGATCCGGAAGCGCCCCGCGCAGCCCGAACCAGGCAAGGGTCGCGGCGACGGGAAGGAGCGCTCCCAGCGCCAGTGTGAAGCCGACCGAGGCGGCGGCGCGCAGGGGCCTCCGCGGCGCGCTCCGGGCCGCTCGCCAGGCCAGAATCAGGGCGGTCGATACGAGCGCGCCTCCGAGAGGCGGCTTCAGGAGCCCCGCGGCGCCGAACAGGGCGCCCGCCGCGAGCCGACACGCCCCGCGATGGCGGCCGGGGGTCGACGCGAGAACGAGAGCCCATGCGAGGACAGGCCCGCCGAAGCTCTCGGGCTGGCCGGTGTGCCAGAACTCGAGCTGCGCGTGGAGGATCACGGCGAGCACTCCGCCCCAGAGGCCCGGCTGGATCGACCCGGCGAATCTCCGCGTGAGAAGCGCGAACGCCACGATCTGCGACGAGAGCGCGGCGCCCTCTAAGGCCCGGACCGGAGTCATGCCGGCGCCGCCGAGGGCGCGCGCGAAACCGTAGAGGTAATAGATGCCGGGAGGCTTGACGTCCCAGACGTCGCGATAGGGAAGGCCGCCGGATTCCATCGCCCGCGCAGCGACGAGGTAAACGCCCTGGTCGCGTCCGGCGCCGAACTGAAGAATCATGAGAAGAAGCGGAAGGACGACGAGGACGGCGCCGGCGATCGCAATGCGGTTCGTGCGAACGGACGCCGGGCACATGCGATCACGAGCTTAGTCGAGGAATCGGCGGCGCGCGCGGACGCGCGGCCGTCTCGCGAATGCTCTGCTATCCTTGACCGAGTCGAATCACGGAAGCATGCGTTCCATGAACCCGAGCTTTCTGGGTCTGCTTCCGCCCTTGCTTTCCGCGGCTCTCCTCGCGGTTTCGGCGCGGCGATTCGTTTCCCGCCATCACCTCGGGCGTCGGCGGATTCTTCCGATTTTCCTCACGGCTGTCTCCTTCGGCGCTCTCACCGTAGTCCTGACCGAGGGGCTGGGCGCCTTTTCGGCCCTTTCGCCGGCGGGTCTTGCCGGTGCCTGGACCGTTTCCGCCGCCTTGCTCTTCTTTCTCGTCCGCATGCGGGGCGGCGCCCATTCGGGTGCGGTCGAGGGTGCGCTCGTACCGCCCCGCTTTCGTTCGGGATCCACGCGCGACGGCCTCGCCGGCCTGCTTCTTCCGATTCTCCTGAGCCTGTTCCTGCTCACCCTCACGGCCGCCGTCGTCTATCCGCCGAACAACTACGACTCGATGATCTATCACGCCGCGCGCGTGATGCACTGGGCGCAGCAGGGGTCGGTCGCACACTATCCGACGTCGATCCTTCTGCAGCTGCAGGGCGCTCCGCTCTCGGAGTACTTCCTTCTCCACCTCCGCCTTCTGACCGGCGGCGACGCGCTGTTCAATCTCGTCCAGTGGATCTCGTTCCTGCTCGCCGTCCTCGCGGTCTACGGCTCCGCGGAGATGTGGTTTCCCCGGAGCGGGCTGACGGCGGCGGTCCTGGCGGCGACACTTCCGGCGGCGGTGCTTCAGGCGTCGAGCACCCAGAACGACCTCGGCGCGGCGGCGTGGCTCGCGGTGTCGGTCACCCTCGGCTCCTGCGCGCTCCGCCATCCGAGGGTCGAGCCGCTCGTGGCGTTCGCGGCGCTCGCCCTGGGACTCGCCGTGCTCACGAAGCCGACGGCGCTGATCATTGCCGCGCCGCTGGCGCTCCTGTTCTTCTCGCGCCTCCGATCCCGCCACGTCTCTTTACGGGTGCTCGCGTGGGCGGCCGCTCTGATCGCCCTGCCGTCCTTGCCCTTTATCGCCCGGAACCTCGCGATGTTCGGCTCGCCGTACGGACCGACGAGGGGACACACGAATGAACAGGTTTCTCCAGCGGGCGTTGCGTCGGTCGTGATCCGGAACGCGGCGCTGCACGCGCAGGTGCCGCTGCCCGGTGCGTTCTTCGGCGCCGCGAATGCCGGCGCGCTCGGATTCCTCGGGGCGTGCCATGGAATGCTCGGGATACCGGTCGACGACCCGCGGTTCTCGCTCCGGAAGAGAGACGCGTTCCGTCCGAACGATTGCGGGCTCCGGGCGCGGGGCTTCACCTCTGCGTTTCACGAGGACTGCACGGGCAACCCGCTGCACCTCGTGCTCTTCCTCGTATGCCTGCCGATCACGCTCGTGGCGGCGGTCCGGAAGCCGCCGGGATCGCCGGGCTGGCGGCGCCGTGTCCTCGCAAGGCGTGCGAGCGTTCTGATGGTCTCGACCGCTGTCGCTTTTCTCGCGATGTCGGCCTATTTCAAGTGGCAGCCGTGGGGCGCGCGGCTGGATTTGCCGGTGTTCATGCTCGCGTGCATCCCGCTCGGCGGACTTCTCGCGGAGGTGCGCGGATCCGTGCGCGGAATCCTTCTGCTCGGCATGGCCGCGCTGGCCGTCGCCGCGGCGTGTCTGAACGCGATCCGGCCCGTCTCGCTGCGGCTTCTGACCACGCGCGTCGACCGGCGAGCGTCCTATTTCGCGAACCGTCCCGATCTCCTGCAGCCTTATTCGCAGATCGCGCGAGCCATCCGGGACTCGGGGTGCCGGCGGATCGGCTACGAGGCAGGGAACGACCCGTTCGAGTATCCGCTCTGGGTTCTGCTCGGCGAAGGCGGATATCCGTTCCGCTTCGAACACGTCGGAGTCGCCGGACCCCGGGATGCGCCGTTCAAGCCGTGCGCGGTCATTTCTCCGGGTGACGGCGTCGGTCAACCCGGCCCCTTCCGTCTCTTTCTGGAGGGTCGCCCGTGAGTGAGAGGGATCTGGGAACAGACGTCCCGGACGACGCGCGCGCCGAGCAGATCCGGCGCACGGCGTTCCTCGTGCTCGCGGCGGTGCTCGCCTTCCGCGCGGTCCTGCTGCCCGTCCTCGCCTGGAACACGCGCTACGTCATGGACGAGTTTTCCCAGGCCTCGTTTCCGCGCTACATCCCGCTCGGGTTCTACGACGGCTTCGATCCGATCAAGACCGTCCTCTCCATCTACGTTTTCGACGCCGCGCACCGCCTCGCGCGAAACGCCGTCGACCTGCTGCACGTCGCGAGGATGGAGGGTGTCGTCCTCGCCTTCGTCGTCGCGGCGTTCACGTGGGGAATCTCCCGGCGGCTCGGCCGGGACCGGTTCCAGACGTGGTTCTCGGTCGCCGTGCTGTTCTCGTTCACCAACTTCATGGAGCGCGCTTTCCGCATCCGGTCCGACAGCGTCGCCGTCTCCTTCGCGGCCGGCGCGGCCTTCGTCGTCCTGGGAGGGGAGGGTCTGGCGCCGGCGTTCCTCGGGGGCGTCCTCGCGAGCGGCGCGTTCCTGTGCACCCAGAAGGCCGTCTACCCGCTGGCCGCCATCGGCCTGGCTCTCGCGGCGTCGGGCGTCGGGATCTTCCCGGTCCGCCGCCAGGTCGCGAGACTCGGCTCTTACGCGGGCGGCGTTGCGGCCACGCTGCTCGCGTACGCGGCGTGGTTCGATCTTCGAAACCCGTTCCGCGTTCTTTCGATGGTCTTCCTGAGCCCGCTGAAGTACGCGCCGCTCAACGCGAATCCACACTACGTGGGGATCCGCGGCCTCTACGTCACGCAGACCCTCGCGAGGAACCCGGTGCCGTACGCGCTCGCCGCGGCGGGAGTCGTTCTCGTTCTGCTGCGGTTCCGTTCGGCGGCGTGGCGGGTTCGTCTCGCCGCCGTGATGGCGTTCGCAGTCGCGCTGCTCGTGTTCCGGCACGACCAGCCCTGGCCCTACGTTTTCGTCATGGCGCTGCCCTTCCTCGCGGTGATTGCACCGGAGGCGCTCGCGCGGCTCGAAGAGCGGGCCCCCCGCCGCGGCCCGTGGATTCGCCTCGGGGTCTGCGCGCTCCTGATGTGGCAGCTTCCGCGGAATCTGGCGTACCTGGGCCACGGCAACTGGGTGCAGAACGAAGTCGTCGCCCAGGCGGAGCGCCTTCTCGCGCCGGAGGACCGTTACTTCGACGGGATCGGCATGATTCCGACGCGCGGACTGGCCGAGGCCGTCAGCTGGGAGGCTCTCGTTCTCGAGGGAGTCCGCGCCGAGCTGGCTCGCGGGGACGACCGCTCGATCCGGCGCATCCTCGAGTCGCGTCCGAAGGTCTGGATTCTGAACTACAGGATCCACGCGCTCCGCGAGTTCCTGCCACGCCTCCTCGATCCCTCGTATGTCCGCGTCCAACCTGACCTTCTGCTGACGGGCGCGTTCCTGCCGGGCGCCGGGTCCGTGACGTTCGTGAACCGCTGGCCGGGGCGCTACGGACTTTTCCGGCCGGATGGAGCGCCGGGCGGCGGAGCGTGGACGGTGGACGGACACGAGGCGCCGCGGGACGGATTCCTCCCGGCCGGGCGGTTCGAGATCGGCTTTCCGCCGTCGACCGGCCCGGGCTATCTGCTGCCGGCCGGCACGACGCTTCCGGGGCCCCTGCCGGTGACCGGTCCGCTGAGTGATCTCTTCGGCGGCGTCTACGACTGAACGCGAGGGCGAGGCCGTAGAATGGAAGCGATCCATGGCCGAGACGCCTACGCTCGCGGTGCTCATTCCGTGCCTGAATGAGGAGAGGGGCATCGCGTCCGTCGTCGCCGAGTACCGGCGCGCGTTTCCAATGGCCCGGATCCTCGTCGTCGACAACGGGTCGACGGACGGCACCTCGCGGGTGGCGCGCGAGGCCGGGGCCGAAGTCATTCAGGAGACGCGGCGCGGCAAGGCGCGCGCCGTCGTGACGGCCTTCGGGGTCCTCGACGAGGACCTCGTGCTCATGGTGGACGGTGACGGCAGCTATCCGGCCGAAGGCGCGCGGCTTCTCTTCCCGCTCTGTGAGCAGGGGATGGACATGGCGACGGGCCTGAGGACGCCGGGGGAGGCCCAGCCCGCCGTGTTCCGCCGCTTCCATCGCGGAGGTTCGGCCCTGTTCCACGGGGCGATGCGACTCGTTTTCGGGTATGCGCCCGGCGACCTCTTCTCGGGGCTGAGGCTCTTCACGCGGCGCTTCTACAAGAACGTTCCGATCCTGTTCCGCGGCTTCGAGCTCGAGACGGAGCTCACGATCCAGGCGGTCGAGAAGGGTTTCCGCGTGGCGGAGGCGCCGATCCCGTTCCGTGAGCGCGCCGAGGGAACCTCCTCGAAGCTCCGGACGGTGCGCGACGGAATCCGGATCCTGCGCCTCATCGTGGTTCTGTTCCGCGACTACCGCCCGTTCGAGTTCTTCGCGATGGTGTCCGCCCTGTTCTTCACGGCGGGGCTCGCGGCGGGTTACCTGCCCGTCACCGAGTACTTCCAGACGCACCTCGTCGGACGCTTTCCCCTTGCGATCCTCGCGGCGGCCCTCATGAACCTCGCGCTCTTCTCGCTGCTCACGGGCGTGATGCTGGAGTCCGGACTCCGCCACCGCCGCGAGGAATGGCAGATCAAGCTGCGCAACTTCCGGAGATGAAGCCGGAGCCCCCTCCGGCGCCGCGGCCCGGAGTCGTCCACGTCCTGTCGCAGTACCTGTGGCCGGACGACGCTCCGACCGGCCTCTACGCCGAACAGCTCGCGGACGCGCTCGCGGCATCCTTCGTCCGCGTCCGGCTCGTGGGAGGGACGGGCACCTACCGCGCCGGCGAGCGGCCGGCCCCGGCGACGGCCATCGAGCGCGTGGCGCACCGCGAAGGGAAGCGGGGACGCCTGATTTCGACGGCCCTCGAATACGAATCGGTCCGGGGCGCTTTCGCGGCGGAGATCGAGCGGTCGGTATCGCCCGGCGACGTCGTCGTCGTCACGAGCGCCCCGCCGACGACGATCGGGCTGATCCGCCAGATCCACGCGAGGGGCGCGCGCGGCGTCTACTGGCTCCAGGACTTCTACCCGGAGCTGATCCGCGGCGTCGTCGACTTCCCGCTTCCGCTTCGCCGGCGCTTCTCGGCGGCCTGGGAGGGGCGTCTCGCCCGGTGGGATCTGGTCGTCAAGGCTGCGGGAAACCTCGGCTACGATGGCGCGAATGCGCGGGTCATCCGGAACTGGCCGACCCTCGACCTCGGGGCAGCCCGGCCGTTTCGCCCGCGCACCGCGCTCTACTCGGGAAACCTCGGGTGGGGGCACCATCTCCCGAGCTTTCTCGCGCTGTGCGAGAGGCTGCGCGGCGAGGGATTCGAGATCACGGTGCAGGGGGACGGCCCCGGGTTGGCGCGGCTGCCCGACTGGATCCGCGCGGGGCCTGCCCTGAAGAAGCCGTCGGACCTCGTCCGCGCGTACTGGGACGCCGAGGTGCATCTCGTCGCGGCCCATCCGGAGCTCACGAAGGCCGTGTTTCCGTCGAAATTCTGGAACGCACGGGCGACGGGGCGCACGGTGCTCTTCTCCGGTCTCGCGGGAGCAATGGAGAAGGAGAAAGCGGCGGCCGAGGCCACCGACTACCGCCGCCATCTTCCGGACCTCGTCGGGCTCGTGAGCGGCCTGGCCCGGGGAGCGGCTTGACGGCGCGGCCCGCCGCCGGCGCGGGGTCGCACTCGCGGCGCCAGCTCGCGGTCTACCGGTTCGGACTTGCCGGGATCGGAGCCGTGTTCCGCGTCGGGCCGCTCGCCGGCCTCCTCGCGAGGCTCTCGAAGGTCTTTCTCCGGCACGCGCGCCTCCGGCATCTTCTGCGGACGGGCGGATTCGACTCCATCGTGGACGGCGGCGCGTCCGTCGGAGAGTTTGCGCTCGCCGCGCGCGCCTCGTGTCCGGGTCTTCCACTGGTGTGCGTCGAGCCTCATCCGCCGTCGGCCGCGATCCTGCGCCGGCAGGGATTTCGCGTCGTGGAGGCCGCCTTGTGGAAGGCCCCCGGACGCCTCCGCCTGACGCAGCCCACCGACGCGACGACGTCGTGCAGCGTCGCCGTCGAGGCCGCCGCGGATCGTCCGTGGTGGGACGTCGAGACCGTGCGCCTCGACGGAATCGGCGTGACGGGCGACCGGATCCTCGTGAAGCTGGACCTCCAGGGGGCCGAGGCCGAGGCGCTCGAGGGCATGGGCGCTCTCTGGCCGCGGTGCGCCGCGCTGCTTCTCGAGGTGAGCTACGGCCCGTCCGGCTCGTACGAGAGTCTCCGAGCCCTCCTCGCGGCGCGCGGCTTCGACGAGGCCGCGACGCTCAACGAGCTCGAAGAGGGAGGCCTTCCGATCGAGGCCGACAAGCTCTTCGTCAGGCGGCCGGCGTGATCGGGCTCAGCCTCCTCACGCTCGTCCCGGGCGCGTCGGGCGCAGGGTCCGAGCGCTACGCCCGGGACCTCTGCCGGGGCCTCGCGCGGTGGGGCTCGCGCGACTACGTCGCCCTTCTTCCCGGCATCGCGCCGGACGCGGGCGGAGGACTGCCCGCGCGCGTGATCGAAGGGTATCCCGGCGCCCGGACGCTTCCGGGCCGGGCTCTCGCGATGGCGCGCGCGATCGCACGGCCGCGCCCGGTCGTCTGCGAGATGCTGGCGGGCGGCGTCGACGCACTTCACTTCCCGCTCGTGGGCATGATTCCCTACAGCCCCGGAATCCCGTCGGCGGTGAGTATTCCGGACGTCCAGCACGAGGTGCATCCGGAGTTCTTCTCGCGGCCGGAGCGCGCCTACCGGACCTGGATGTACGCGCGGACGGCGAACGCGGCACGCATCGTCGTCACGATGAGCGCGTTCAGTGCCGACTCGCTCGTGCGCCACCTCGGAGTTCCCGCGGAGAAGATTCGCATCATCCCGCACGGCGTGGATCCCGAACGGTTCCGCCCGGGCTCCGCACCACGGGAGCCCTTCCTCCTCTATCCGGCGAATTTCTGGCCGCATAAGAACCACGCGCGCCTCTTCGAGGCGTTTGCCCGCGTGCGTGCGCGCCGGCCGGATCTCACGCTCGTGCTGACCGGGGCCGGCCATGCCGGCCGGGCGCTCCCGGACGGGGTCGTCAGCCGCGGGCTCGTGAGCGACGCCGAGCTCGTCAACCTCTATCAGACGGCGTCCGTATTGGTGTTCCCGAGCCTCTGGGAGGGCTTCGGGCTTCCGCCGGTCGAGGCGATGGCCTGCGGGTGTCCCGTCGTCGTGTCGCGCGGAACCTCGCTTCCGGAGGTCTGCGGCGAGGCGGCGCGGTACGTGGACCCCCTCTCCGCCGCCGACGTCGCGAGCGGGATCGAGGACGTGCTCCGGAACCCGGCCGGGCTCGTCGATGCGGGTCTCCGGAGAGCGGGTCAGCTCACGCTCGAGACCTGCGTCCGAGCCCACGACGCCGTCTACGGGGAGCTCGCATGACGATGGGAACGGGATTCCAGCGCGCGTTTTCGCGTGCGGTGGCCGTGCTCAACCGTGGGGGATTTGCGCGCGTCCCCGGCGCCCGCCAGACCTACGCGCTGGTTCACCGCTTCGTCTTTCCGGGTGGCGAGCGCCGCGTCGTCGCGAACGGGCTTCCCATGTGGGTGGATACCCGCGACCGCGTCATTGCGACCCACCTTCTCGGCGAGGGCGTCTGGGAACCGTCGGAGACCGCCGCGTTCCTCGCGCACCTGCGGGAAGGCATGTGTGTCTTCGACGTCGGGGCGAACATCGGCTACTACACGCTCCTCGCGGCGCGGGCGGTCGGATCTTCGGGTCGCGTCTGGGCCTTCGAGCCGGAGCCGCACAATTTCGCGCTCCTGACCCGAAACGCGGCCGAAAACGGGTTCGCGAACGTCCGGCTCATCAATGCGGCCGTCTCGGACCGGGCAGGCGTCCTGCGTCTGCACCTCGACGACGCCAACTTCGGGGCGCATTCCCTCGAGGCGGGCTCGGTCCGCACGTCGTCCGGCCGCTCGGTGGACGTCGAAGCGGTCTTCCTCGACCGGTTCGCGGACGAAGCCCTCACGTTCGAGGCGGGAGTTCTCGTGAAGGTGGACGTACAGGGCGCCGAGGCGCTCGTCGTGGCAGGTGCGCAGCGGCTGCTCGGGCTTCCGAACGTCACGCTGTTTCTCGAGATCTGGCCGGAGGCTCTCGAGCGGGCGCAGGCTGACGCGGGGCGTCTGCTGGCGGTGCTCGAGGGCCTCGGCTTCCGATTCGAGGACATCGAGACGCCCGAATCCACGCGCCGCACGCTGGGGCCAGCCGAGATCCTCGAGACCTGCCGCGCACGCACGCAGAACTGGATGAATCTCCTGCTCACGAAGCCCGGTCGGCCATGAAGCCGGGGGGCGCGTGGCAAGATGGCGCCGGGCCGCGTTCGGCGGACGGAGGAGGGGAACGGTGAGGTACGGCGACGTCTTTTCCCGCTACGGCGCGCACCTGCTGCTCCTCGCGGCGGTCGCGGCGATGAGTTGTGCGAACCAGCTGTTCCTCAAGGCGGGCGTCACGCAGGGCGGGCCGATCAGCGTGAGCGTCGAGGGTTTCACGATCCTGATCCGCCGGATCTTCACGACCCCGCTCATCCTCGCGGGGTACGCTCTCGGAGCGCTGACGAACCTCGTCTGGCTGACGGCCCTGTCGCGGTTCGAGATCAGCTTCGCGGCGCCCGTCATCTCGGCGCTCTACTTCGTGTTTCTCCTCGCCGCGTCGGCCCTCGTGCTCGGCGAGTCCGTGGGCTCGAACCGCTGGCTCGGCACGCTCCTGATCGTCGCCGGCATGTTCCTCGTCGGAAGGAAGTAGGCGCCCGCATGGGGAAGATCGCCGTCCTCGGAGCCGGGCTCGTCGGCGGATTCGTGGCGCGGACGCTCGCGGAGGACGGTTTCGACGTGACCGCCCTCGACTTCAGCGAGGCCGCGCTCGGCGCGCTCGCGGGAATCCCGCGCCTCGCGACGAAGCGTGCGGATCTTTCCAGCGCATCCGCCCTCGCGCAGGCCGTCGCGGGCGCGGACGTCGTCGTCGGCGCGGTGCCGGGCTTCCTCGGCCACGCGATGCTGAAGACGGTCCTCGACTGCGGCAAGCCGGTCTCGGACATCTCGTTCGCCCCGGAGGATCCGCTCGTCCTCGACGCGCTCGCGAAGGCGAAAGGCGTCGCCGCGATCGTGGACTGCGGCGTCTCGCCCGGCCTCTCGAACCTCGCGTGCGGCCGCGCCGCCGCGCGCTTCGACGTCCTCGACTCCGTCGTGATCTCCGTCGGCGGCCTCCCGGTCAAGCGCGTCCCGCCGTGGGAGTACTGCGCGGTCTTCTCGCCGACGGACGTCCTCGAGGAGTACACGCGCCCCGCCCGCCTCGTCGTGGACGGGCGCGTCGTCACGAAGCCGGCGCTCTCCGACGTCGAGCCGTTCGAGGCGCCGGGAACGGGCACGCTCGAGGGGTTCCTGAGCGACGGCCTGCGCACGGTCCTGACGACCGTGAAGGCGAAGAACCTCTGCGAGCGGACGCTGCGCTGGCCCGGCCACGCGGAGAAGGCGCGCTTCCTCAGAGAGGCCGGATTCTTCTCCGAGACGCCCGTCGAGGCCGGGGGCGTCCGTGTCGCGCCGCGGGCCGTCGCCGAGGCGCTCATCTTCCCGCAGTGGAAGAGGAAACCCGGCGAGGAGGAGTTCACGGTGCTGCGGGTCGTGTCGCACGGATCGCGTGGGAGTGCCGGTTTCCGCCTCGTTCACGGCCTCTTCGACCGGACGGACCCGAGGACCGGGGCCACGTCGATGGCGCGCACGACGGGGTATCCCTGCGTGATCGGTGCGCATCTCCTCGCCTCGGGCGCTTTCCGGACGCCCGGCGTCCACCCGCCCGAGAACCTCGGCCGCGACGTGAAGCTCTGGGACGCGTTCGTCTCGGGCCTCGCGGCGCGGGGCATATCGTTCACGGAAGAAGAGGCCGCGTGGCCGCGATAAAGAGCCCGATGGGCCGCCTCCCGAATCCCGAGCGCGCGGGCGGCAAGCTGCGGAACGAGGGGCCGAAACCGCCGAAGTCGCAGCGGCTCGTGGCGCTGCTGCCGGACATCAAGGCGCTCGTCGCGCCGCGCAAGGGAATCCTCGCGCTCGGGATGGTCCTGATGGCGGTCAACCGCGTGTCGGGGCTCGTGCTGCCGGCGTCCACGAAGTACCTCATCGACGACGTGATCGGCAAGCGACACACGGAGATGCTGCTGCCGCTCCTCGGCGCGGTCGTCACGGCGACGCTGATCCAGGGCGTGACGTCGTTCTCCCTGACCCAGGTCCTGTCCAAGGCCGCGCAGCGCCTCATTGCCGAGCTGCGCCGCAAGGTACAGGCGCACGTCGGGCGGCTGCCCGTCGCGTATTTCGACGCGAACAAGACCGGCGCGCTCGTCTCGCGGATCATGAGCGACGTCGAGGGCGTGCGGAACCTCATCGGGACGGGCCTCGTCGAATTCGCCGGCGGTCTCCTCACGGCCGCGATCGCGCTCGTCGTCCTCTTCAAGATCAGCGCGACGATGACCCTCATGGCCTTCGCGTTCCTGGTGGGGTTCGGCGTCGTGCTGAACAGGGCGTTCGGGACGATCCGGCCGATCTTTCGCGAGCGCGCGAAGCTCCACGCGGAGGTCGCGGGCCGGCTCTCCGAATCCCTCGGCGGCGTCCGGGTCGTGAAGGGCTACCACGCCGAAGAGCGCGAGGAGAAGACGTTCTCGACCGGCGTGCAGCGCCTCCTCGACAACGTCCTGAAGACGCTGACCTCGACGAGCGTCATGAGCCTCTCCTCGACCGTCCTCCTCGGGATCGTGGGCGCGGTCGTGATGTTCGTGGGCACGAAGCAGATCCTCGCCGGGACGCTCACACTGGGCGGCTTCTTCACGTACACGGTCTTCCTCGGCTTCCTCGTCGCCCCGATCTTCCAGATCGTCGCCATCGGCACGCAGCTCACGGAGGCCCTCGCCGGCCTCGAGCGGACGCGCGAGATCCTGGCGGAGAGCCCGGAGGACGCCGACCCGAAGCGAACCGTCTCGCTGCCGTCCCTCGCGGGCGACCTCGTGTTCGAGGACGTGCGTTTCTCCTACGACGAAGGAAAGGAGGTCCTCCACGGGATCTCGTTCCGCGCGGCGCCCGGCACGGTGACGGCGCTCGTCGGCCCTTCCGGCTCGGGCAAGTCCACGATCATCGGCCTCGTCGCCGCGTTCCACGGCCCGACGGGCGGCCGCGTCCTCGTGGACGGGGTCGACCTCTCGGCCGTGCGGCTGGATTCGTACCGGACGGCGCTCGGCGTCGTTCTGCAGGAGACGTTCCTCTTCGACGGCACGATCCGCGAGAACGTCGCCTTCTCCCGTCCCGACGCACCGGAGGAGACGATCCTCGAGGCCTGCCGGATCGCGCGCGTGGACGAATTCGCGGAGAGCTTCGAGAAGAAATACGACACGATCGTCGGCGAGCGCGGCGTCAAGCTCTCCGGAGGCCAGCGCCAGCGCGTCTCGATCGCGAGGGCGATCCTCGCGGACCCGCGCATCCTGATCCTCGACGAGGCGACGTCGAGCCTCGACTCGGAGTCCGAGGCCCTCATCCAGCAGGGGCTCTCGTATCTCATGAAGGGCCGCACGACGTTCGTGATCGCCCACCGGCTGTCGACGATCCGCCGCGCGGACCAGATCCTCGTCGTCGAGAACGGCCTGATCGTCGAGCACGGCACGCACGAGACGCTGTTCGCAGCCCGCGGGCGTTACTGGGACATGTACACGAAGCAGCACGGCCTCGAGAGCAACCTCTTCCTCGCTCCGGGCGAAGGCGACCCGATCCCGCGCGAGACCGCGGAGGAGTCTCCCGAGGTCCCTCCGGCCCTCGCGGAAGCCGTGGATACGCTGCGCCGCCCCAATGGCTGAAGGCCCGGTCTCGCGCCCGAGGCGCGTTTCCCTGCTCGCTCTCCTCGCCGTCGTCGCCCTGCCGTACATCGGAAGAGCGGTGGCGACGGCCGACGGGGCGGAGGTCGTCTCGGAATCGCTGGGGCTCTTCGTGCAGGGCGGGCCCGGTTTCGGGCGGATGCCTCCCGCCGACGCGTCGACTCCCGAGGTCGCGCCCGCGCACCATTCGAAGTACGGCCTGTTTCCGTCCCTCGTGCCGCTTCCCGGCCTGGGCGCCGCGTGGCTCGTCCGCCGCGGGATCGGCGCGGCGGGCGTCGACGCCGTGACGGCGTTCACGTGGTCGGCCGGGGTCCTGCTCGCCGGACTCGCGTTCGGGTGGCTCGTGCGCGTTCTGCGCCCGGACGCGACGGGACCCTGGGAAGCGGCGTTCGTCGCGGGGACGTTTCTCTGGCCCTACGCGGCGGATTCGTTCGTCGAGCCGTTCGCGGCCGCGGGTCTCGCGTCGGGAGCGGCGCTCCTTCTCGCGGGCCGCGAGCCTTCCGTCGCCGCAGTCCCGTGGGCGGGCGCGTGTCTTCTCAAGCCCATCCTGTGGGCGACGACGCCGGTGCTGATCCTCGCTTTCGTCCTCGACGACCGGACCCATCGCGCCGGCGGGCGAGCCCTGCGCGCGATGGGGACCTTCGCCGCCGCCCTGTGCCTCCACGCCGCGGCCAACCGGCTCCTCTACGGATCGTTCTTCGCGACGGGTTACGGCGACGAAATGCTCCGCTTCACGACGCCGATCGGAACGGGCCTCTTCGGTCTCCTCCTCTCGCCGGGCCGGGGCCTTCTCCTCTTCGCTCCCGTGGTCGTGGCGGGCGTCGTCGGCCTGAGGGTCGCGCCGCGCGCGGCCCTGTGGCTCTGCGCGGGGGCGCCGCTCCTGCACCTTCTCGTCGTGGCGCGCTGGTGGAGCTGGGAGGGCGGCACCGCGTGGGGCCCGCGGCACCTGCTGCCGGTGCTGCCGCTTCTCGCCGCCCCCGCGGCTCTCGTCGCGGCGGGGGCGGTGCGCGCCGCGTTCGTCGCGGGAGCTCTGGTCAACCTTCCGGGCGTCCTGATCGCGCCGGGAGCGTGGGACGGCTACGCCGAGGCTCTCCGTCCTCCCGCGGGAGTCGCGTGGCCGGCGGCGGGGCCCCTGCGCGTTTCGACGATTCCTTCCCTCGCTCCCGTCGTGGGCCACGCCTGGCTTGCCGCCCGGAACGTCGGCGGGGTCGAGCTCAGCCGCCCATGGCTGGCGGGCGGCGTCACGGAGGGCGGCCCGCCCCCCGACGCGGCCGCGTCGGTCTCTCCCTGGTGGCTGCGGCGCGCCCTGGGCCTTCCGGCGGTTTCGCCGATGGTCCCGCGCCTCCTCGTTCGTTCCGCCGCCGGCTATCTCGGCCGCGGGGAGACCGCACGCGCTCTCCCGTGGCTCAGGGAGGCGGTCCGGCTGTCGCCCGCGGACCCGGACGCCGCGCGCCTTCTCGCCTGGGCCGAGGGGCCGGGGCGCGGACCCGCGGCGCACTGACCCCGGCGCCTCGGCGCCCCTGATACGGGTTCATCATGGCCGCCCACCCGTCCGGTCCTCAGCATGTAGAAGGGACGCGTCCCTGCCCTGACGCGGGGCGTGCCCGAAGGTTGGAGGCCCACATGAAGATCCTGCTGGCCGATTCGTTCGACGAATCGCTTCCCAAACGCCTCGCCCCGTTCGGCGAGGTCCTCACCGACGCCGCCCGCCTCAAGGAGGCCGACGTCGTCCTCGTCCGCTCGAAGACGAAGGTCACGCGCGACTACCTCGCGAACGCTCCGAACCTCAAGCTCGTGATCCGGGGCGGCGTCGGCCTCGACAACGTCGACATCCAGGCCTGTCGCGAGCGCGGGATCGACGTGAAGAACACGCCGCGCGCGTCGTCGGTCGCCGTGGCGGAGCTCACGATGGCGCTCCTGCTCGCGGTCCCGAGCCGCGTCGTCGAGGGCCACGTCGGACTCAAGGGCGGCCGCTTCCTCAAGAAGGAGCTCAAGCGCACCGAGCTCTTCGGCAAGACGCTCGGCCTCGTGGGCGCCGGCCTGATCGGCACCGAGGTCGCCCGCCGCGCGCAGGCCTTCGGGATGAAGGTCCTCGCCTACGACCCGCAGATCGCGAACCACGCGCTCGCCGAGCTCGTGGACGACCTCGACGAGCTCTTCAAGCGCGCCGACTTCATCAGCTTCCACGTCCCGGCCACGGCCGAGACGCGCGGCCTCGTGAACGAGCACACGATCGCGAAGATGAAGGACGGCGTCATCCTCGTGAACACGGCGCGCGGCTCGATCGTCGTCGAGGCCGATCTCGCGGCGGCCCTCGCCTCGGGCAAGGTCCGCGCGTACGCGACCGACGTCTACCTCAGCGACCCGCCCGATCCGAACAGCCCGCTCCTCGCGGCGCCGAACGTCCTCATGACGCCGCACCTCGGCGGGTCCAGCCAGGAAAACCTCCTCCGAATCGGCGACATCGTCGTCGACCTCATGAAAAAGTGGCAGCGGGTGCCTGCAGCGGCTCCTGTGGCCGCCCGGTAGCGCCCCGTCAGCGCGCGAACCCGGGCCCTCGGAGCGCCCGTCCTGGGCGCTCCGAGGTGATCCGGCCGCCGTCCACGACGAGGGCGCCGTTGACGGCCACGTAGGGGAATCCCTCCGAGTACCGGAGCGGGTCCGCGTACGTCGAGACGGCCTTCACCTTCGCGAGGTCGAACGCGACGAGATCGGCGGGGAAGCCCTCCTTGAGAAGGCCGCGGTTCTTCAGGCCTGCGCGCGCCGCCGCGAACGACGTCATTTTCCGGACGGCTTCCTCGAGCGGCAGGACCTTCTCGTCCCGCACGTACGTTCCGAGGATGCGGGCGGTAGAGGCCCATCCGCGCGGGTGAGACTTCTCCTCCGACAGAATGCCGTCCGTGGCCGAGGCGCCCGAGTCGGTGCAGAACGACACGAGCCGGTGCTTCAGCGCCGACTTCACGTCCTCCTCGTCCATGCAGAAGAAGATGCAGGACGAGCGGCCTCCGTCCGCGAGGACGACGTCCATCAGGGCGTCGCGCGGGTCCTTCTTCTGCCCGGCCGCGATCTCCTCGACCGTTTTCCCCTCGAAGGACTTCAGGGAGGGCGTGAGGACCGTCGAGACGATGATCCGGGACGGGCCGCCGCTGCCGAAGTACTGGTTCTGCCAGTCGTCCGCGTCGCGGGCCATGTCCGCCTTCGCCCTCTCGCGCTGGGCGGCGTCCTTCAGGCGCGCCAGGAGCTTCTCCTTGCCTCCCTCGCGCATCCAGGGCGGCAGGCACGAGTCGAGCGGATTCGAAGCCGCCGTCCACGGGTACTGGTTCGCGGCGACGTCGAGGCCCTCCGCGCGCGCGGCTTCGAGGCGCGCGAGGACGGCGGGCATCCGGCCCCAGTTGCGCCTGTAGGCCGTCTTGAGGTGCCAGACGTTCGCCGGGATCGCCGCTTCGCGCGCGACCCGGAAGACCTCGCCGAGCGACGCGTCGATCGCGTTGCTCTCCGAGCGCTGATGCACGAAGTACACGCCGCCGTGCCTCGCGGCGGCCTTCGCCATCGCGACGATCTCGTCGGTGGAGTTGTAGATGTCCGGCACGTACTGGAGGGACGACGAGAGGCCGAGGGCGCCGTCCTTCATCGCCTTCTCGACCTCGCCGGCCATGCGCGCGAGCTCGGCCGGCGTCGCACGGCGGTTTTCGCCGCCGACGACGAGCTGGCGCAGTCCGCCGCTGCCGACGAACGTGCCGAGATTGATCGTGGGCGGGGCCTTTGCGAAACGGGCGAAGTAGTTCGCGAGCGTGAAAAAGTCCGCGCGGACGCCGTAGCGCTTCCACGTCGGCTCGGCCTCCCGGAACATCTTCTCGTCGTTCGGAGCGATCGAATCGCCCTCGCCCGTGATCTCGGTCGTGATGCCCTGCGTGATCTTCGAGGCGGCCCGGGCGTCGACGAGGACGTTGTACTCGGACTGCCCGAGGAGGTCGATGAATCCGGGGGCGAGGAACAGGCCGGACGCGTCGATCCGCCGCGCGGCGCGGGCGAGGCGGGCCTCGGGCAGCGAGCCGACGGCGGCGATGCGGCCGCCCGCGACCGCGACGTCGGCGCGGAACCACGGGGCGCCCGTGCCGTCCAGGACGCGCGCGTTCGTGAAGACGAGGTCGTCGCCCGAGGGCCCGGCGCCGGTCAGGAGAAAAAAGGCCGCGATCGGGAGGACCGCGGCCGTCAGGATTCTCTTGAGCGGGAGGGGGGCGCCGCCGGGCGCTCCCGGACGGGTCAGCGGGGGCCCCTCGACTCGCGGGGCGCGTCGGTCTTCGGGCGCGCCTCGTTCACGCGGATCGTGCGGCCGTCGTGCTGGGAGCCGTTGAGCGCCTGGATCGCCTTCTGGGCGTCCGCGTCGCTCATCTCCACGAAGCCGAAGCCCTTGGAACGGCCCGAGTCGCGGTCGGCGACGACGGTGGCGGACTCCACCGCGCCGTAGGCCTCGAACAGGGCCCGGAGGGACGAATCGTTCACGCCGTAGGAGAGGTTGCCGACGTACAGTTTCATTCCGCGGATTCCTTTCGCCTCACCGGGGTCCGATCGATCGAAAAAGTCTAGCACCCGGCGCAAGTCGGACCCTCCCGAGGCCACCTGCCGGGGCGTTCGGTTGATACTCTCCGCCCATGGCTCGCATTCGACCATTCCGTTCCGGCCGCCCGCCGAAGGCTCTCGCCGCGCGCGTCGCCTCCGTGCCCTACGACGTCGTCGACACGAAGGAAGCCCGCGCCCTCGCGGCCGGCAATCCCGTGTCGTTCCTCCACGTCTGCCGTCCCGAGATCGACCTCGCCGAGACGACCGACATCCACGCCGACGAGGTCTACGCGAAGGGGAGGGAGAATCTCGACCGGTTCTTCGCCGACGGGACGCTCGTCGGAGACCCCGTTCCGCGCCTCCTCATCTACCGCCAGACCTGGAGAGGGCGGTCGCAGGACGGCTTCGTGGCGGCCTGCTCCGTGGACGACTACGACACGGACGTCGTCCGAAAGCACGAGAAGACCCGCAGGGACAAGGAGGACGACCGCGTCCGCCACCTGCTGACGCAGTCCGCGCACGCCGAGCCGGTCTTCCTGACGTACCGCGCCGTCGACGCGATCGATGCGCGCGTCGCGGCCGTGACGGCGCAGGCGCCCGAGTTCGATTTCGAGGCGCCCGACGCGGTCCGGCACACGCTCTGGCTGGTCCCGGAGACGGACGTCGCGTTCTTCGTCTCGGCGTTCGCGGCGGTGCCGCTCCTCTACGTCGCGGACGGCCATCACCGCTGCGCCTCCGCGTCGCGCGCCCGTGCGGCGCTCGCGGCGAAGGGACCCCTCGCCGACGACCACCCGGTGAACTGGTTCCCGGCGGCGATCTTCCCGGACCGCCAGCTCGCGATCCTCCCGTACAACCGGGTCGTGAAGGATTTAGGGGGACTGGGAGAAGAAGATTTTCTTAGAAAGGTAAAAGAGCGGTTCGACGTGAAGCCTGCCGAAGCGCCCGAGCCGAGCCGCCGCGGGACCTTCTCTCTTTACCTCAAAGAAAATTGGCAGACCCTTACCCCTCGCGAGCCGGTTGCTGGAAACGATCCGGTTTCCGCCCTCGACGTCTCCATCCTCCAGGACCGTCTCCTCGCGCCCGTCCTCGGCATCGGCGATCCGCGCACGGACCCGCGGATCGACTTCGTCGGCGGGATCCGCGGCACCTCGGAGCTCGAGGAGCGCGTGCGCTCGGGACGCGGCGCGGTGGCGTTCGCGATGTATCCGACGCAGATCTCGGACGTCATGGCGATCGCGGACGCGGGCGTCACGATGCCGCCGAAGTCCACGTGGTTCGAGCCGAAGCTGCGTTCGGGCCTCTTCGTCCACCGCTTCTGAGGCGCGCATGAAGGTTCTCGTCGCCGACAAGTTCGAGGAGGCCGGGCTCGAGGGGCTGAAGGGCCTCGGCTGCGAGGTCCTTTACGAGCCGAAGCTGGAGGGCGAGACTCTCGGCGCCCGGCTCGCGGAGTCGCGCGCCGACGTCCTCGTCGTCCGCTCGACGAAGGTGACCGCGGCCGAGATCGAGAAGGCCTCCGGCCTCTCCCTGATCGTCCGGGCCGGCGCGGGCGTGAATACGATCGACCTCGCGGCCGCCTCCGCGCGGGCCGTCGCGGTCTCGAACTGCCCGGGCAAGAACGCGATCGCGGTCGCCGAGCTGGCGTGGGGGCTCCTGCTCGCGCTCGACCGGCGTCTCGTCGATCAGGCCGTCGATCTCCGGAACGGCGTCTGGAACAAGGCCGAGTACGGCAAGGCGAAGGGTCTCGCGGGCCGGACGCTCGGCGTGATCGGCCTCGGGGCGATCGGACTCGAGGTCGTGACGCGCGCACAGGCGTTCGGGATGCCCGTCGTCGCGTGGAGCCGCTCGCTCGACGACGATCATGCCGAGCGGCTCGGCGTGGCGCGCGCCGACTCGATCCACGCGCTCGCGGCCGCTTCGGACGCGGTGTCGGTCCACTGCGCCCTCACGAAGGAGACGAAAGGCTTCCTGGACGCGAAGTTCTTCGAGGCGCTGAAGCCGGGAGCCTTCTTCGTGAACACGAGCCGCGGCGAGATCGTGGACGCGGCCGCCCTGCGCAAGGCGATCGCGGAGCGCGGGGTCCGTGCCGGCCTCGACGTCTTCGAGAAGGAGCCTGCCGGCGGGAGCGGCACGTTCGAGGACGAGATCGTGAAGTTCCCCGGCGTCGTCGGGTCGCACCACGTCGGCGCCTCGACGGACCAGGCGCAGAACGCGATCGCGGCCGAGACCGTCCGCATCGTCGCCGCGTTCGTGGCGACGGGCGCGATCCCGAACGCCGTCAACCTCGCGAGCCGGACTCCCGCGACTCACCTCCTCACCGTGCGGCACCGCGACCGCGTGGGCGTCCTCGCGCACGTCTTCGGCGTCCTCAGGGCCGCCGGGATCAACGTCCAGCAGACCGAGAACGTCGTCTTCGCCGGCGCCGAGGCCGCGTGCGCCCGCATCCAGGTCGACCAGGGCCCGGGCCCGGCCGTCCTCGACGACATCCGGTCGGGCTGCGCGGACGTCCTTTCCGTGGGCCTGACGGTGCTGTAGGCGCCGAATCCCGGCGATTCGGCATAATCTCCGGGCAACGCACGTGATCGAAGCCCTTCCCGCGAGAACTCTCGTCGACTACTTCCGCCACGCTTCCGCGAGCGGGAAGGCGGAGCTGCTCGTCTCGAAGGTGGACGGGGCCTGGAAGCCCGTCTCCGCCGGCGAGTTCGAGGAGCGGACGAAGGGGCTGGCGCTCGGGCTGGCCCTCCTCGGCGTCGACCGGCAGGACCGCGTCGCGATCCTCTCGGAGAACCGGCCCGAGTGGCCCATGACGGACTTCGCGACGCTCTCGCTGGGAGCGCTGACCGTCCCCATCTACACCTCGTACCTCGCGCCGCAGGTGGAGTACATCCTCCGGGACTCGCTCGCGAAGGTCGCCGTCGTCTCGAACGCGATCGAGCTCCAGAAGGTCCTCGACGTGCGCGACCGCTGCCCGGAGCTCAGGCACGTCGTCGTGCTCGAGCACGTCCCGTGGAGCGCGGGCCGGGCCGTCCCGTTCGAGACGGTGGTCCAGAAGGGGCTCTCGGCCCTCGCGGCGGACCCCGAGGCCTGGGAGGAGCGGGCCTCGTCCATCCTCCCGACGGACCTCGCGACGATGATCTACACGTCGGGCACGACGGGCGAGCCGAAGGGCGCGATCCTGACGCACGGCAACTTCGTCGCGAACGTCGCGACGTGCTCGACGCTGTTCGACGTGACGCCGGACATGATCGCGCTGTCGTTCCTGCCGCTCTCGCACGTCTTCGAGCGGATGGTCGACTACCTGTACTTCTCGCGCGCGGCGACGATCGCGTACGCGGAGTCGATCGACAAGCTGTCCGAGAATTTCGCCGAGATCAAGCCGCACTGCTTCGCCGCCGTGCCGCGCGTCTACGAGAAGATGCTCGCGCGCGTCCGGAACGCCGTGGACGCCGCCCCGGCCCTGCGCCGCGCGATCTTCGAATGGGGCGTGCAGATCGGCGCGATGCACCTCCGGGCCGTCGAGTCCGGCGAGAGACCGCCGTTCTTCCTCCGGCTCAAGTACCGGATCGCGGACCGCCTCGTCTTCGGGAAGATCAAGGCCCGCCTCGGCGGCCGGTTCCTTTTCGCGATCTCGGGGGGCGCACCCCTCGCGCACGACGTCGCGGCGTTCTTCTGGGCCGCGGGCGTCGAGGTCTACGAGGGTTACGGCCTCACGGAGACGAGCCCCGTCCTCTCGTGCAACCGGCCGGGCGAATGGCGTCTCGGCACCGTCGGCCGGGCGATCCCGGGCGTCACGCTCAAGATCGCGCCGGACGGCGAGGTCCTTGCGAAAGGGCCGAGCATCATGGACGGCGGCTACTGGCGGAAGCCCGAGGAGACGGCCCGCGTCTTCGACGCCGACGGCTGGTTCCTCACGGGCGACATCGGCTCCTTCGACCTCGACGGCTTCCTGACGCTCACGGATCGCAAGAAGGAGATCCTGATCAACGCCTACGGCAAGAACATCGCGCCGGCCCCGATCGAGGCCGCGCTCAAGGCCGTTCGCTTCGTCTCCTCGGCGGTCCTGATCGGCGACCGGCAGAAGTTCCTCTCGGCCCTCGTCGTCCCGAACTTCGAGAAGCTCGAGAGCTGGGCGATGGGCGCGAACGTGTCCTACCGGACCCGCCAGGAGCTCGTCGCGGACCCGAAGGTGCTCTCGCTGTTCAAGCAGGCGATCGAGATCCTGAACGGCGACGAGCCGCACGAGCGCCAGATCCGCGCGTTCCGCCTCCTCACGGAGGACTTCTCGATCGAGGGCGGCGAGCTGACCCCGACGATGAAGATCAAGCGCCGCGTGGTCGTCTCGAAGTACCGCGACGCCATCGACGAGATGTACGCCGACGCGGCCGCGCTCGAAGACGCGAACGCCGACGCCCTCGAAGGGCGCTGACGGCCCTTACCGGCTGGCGTCCCGCGCGCCGTCCAGCAGCCGCGCGAGGCGCGCGAGCGCCCGGGTCGCGTCGGGGTCGGCCATCGCGGCGGCCGCCTCGTCGAGCGTGAACCAGCGCAATGCGATCGACTCGGCGTCGTCCCGGCGGATCGCGTCGGGCGTGCGCGTCGCGAGCGCGTAGCGCACGTCGTGGTGGAGGTGAGGCGGCTCGCCCTTGCCCGCCGGGATCGGGTGGACGTCGACGTCCAGGATCTCGTCCGACAGGAGGACGAGGTCCGTCAGGCCCGACTCCTCCGCGCTCTCGCGGAGCGCCGTCGCCCGCGGGTCGCTCTCACCCTCGTCGTGGCCGCCCATCTGGAGCCATGCGTCGAGCCGGCGGTGGTGGTGCAGGAGCACGCGCCGGGAGGCGGCGTGGACGATGAAGCCGCTGCCCGTCACGTGCCCCGGCGCGAACGTCTTCCGCGCGAAGCAGGCGGATTCGGTCTCGACGAGCGCGAGGATGGCTGCGCGGTCGCCCGCCTCGCGCTCGTCCGCCGGGACGTGGCGGCGGAGGGCGGCCCTGAGGGCGGCGCGGGCGGGATCGAGTGGACCGGGCGATTCCACGGGCGGACCTTAGCAGGAGGCGCGGGATCGGGCATCATCCGGGGGATGGCCCCGCCTTTCGACCGTCCCATGCTCGCCGTGTTCTGCGGGGCGCGCGCCGGCGTCTCGACCGCGTACGCCGACGAGGCGGCCGCGGTGGGCCGCGAGATCGCCCGCGCGGGCGCCGGCCTCGTCTTCGGCGGCGGGCGCGTCGGGCTCATGGGCGTCCTCGCGGACGCGGTGCTCGAGGAGGGCGGCATCGCATTCGGCGTGATTCCCGCCGGCCTCTTCGCGAAGGAGGTCGCGCACGGCGGTCTCACGCGTCTCGAGGTCGTGAACACGATGCACGAGCGCAAGGCGCTCATGGCCGACATGGCGGACGGCTTCCTCGCGCTGCCCGGCGGGTACGGCACGCTCGACGAGTTCTTCGAGATCGTGACGTGGCGCCAGCTGGGACACCACGCCCGCCCGATCGTCCTTTACAACCGCTCCGGCTTCTTCGACCCGCTTCTCGCGGCGACGCGCCGGATCGCGGACGAGGGATTCGCCCGGGAGGGCGCCGACTTCTTCGCCGTCGAGACCGACCCCGCCGCCGCGGTGCGCCGTGCGCTCTCGGGCGCATCTCGTCCGGCGCTGCCGGCACACGGGGGCGAGGACCGGCGGTGAGCCGCCGCCTCGCCGCCTGCGTCGCGGCGGCGTTCCTTCTGCTTGCCGCGACGGCCGAGGAGCGGACGTTCGGGACCGTGAGCGACGAGCAGCAGATGCTCTACACGGCGATCTCGATGGCGACGGCGGGGGAGATCGGGATCTCCCGCAACCAGCACTTCAGCATCGCGCGGGCGGGGGGCGACGCCGTGGCTCCCTACGGGATGGGCCTTCCGCTCGTCGAGGCGCCCTTCGCCGCTCTGGCGCGGCCCTGGGAGGCGGCGTTCGGGGCCCGCACCTCGCAGACCCTGTTCGTGTTCCTCGAGGTGCTCCTCGTGACGGCGGCCGCGGCGGGCGCCGGGCTGCTCGCCGCGGCGCTCGGCGCCGGCGCGTTCGGCCAGGGGCTCGCCGTCTTCGGGACGGCCCTCGGATCGCCGCTGTGGGCCTACACCGCGTACGGGTTCTCCGAGCCGCTCCAGGCGGCCTGTCTCGTCTTCGCGGTCCTGTTCGCGGTCCGGGCGGCCGAGGTCGGGAACGGAGCCGCCGCACGGCGGGCCGCGGCCGCCGGCTTCTTCGCGGGCTGGCTCGTCCTCACGAAATCCGTGAACCTCGCGTTCGCGCCGCTGGCGCTCCTGCCGCTCGTCCCGGCCGCGTGGCCGCCGTCGCGCGCGCGGCTCCGGCTCGTGGCCGCGGCGGCGGCGGGGGCCGCCGGGCCCCTCGTCGCGATGCTCGCATTCGAGTTCGTGCGTTTCGGGAAGCCGTTCTCGTCCTACGGCGACCAGAAGTTCGCGCACCCGTTCCTCGACGGAGCATGGCGCCTTCTCGTCGGCCCCAACAAGGGGCTGCTCCTCTATTTCCCGCTCGCGGTCCTCGCGTTCGTCGCCCTCGCGCCCCTCGCGCGCGCCGCGGCGACGCGCGCGGCCACGATCTCCGTCGCCGCCCTCTGCGTGGCGTTCCTCGCCGTGTACGCCCGGTGGTGGGCCTGGGACGGAAGCGGGGGATGGGGGCCGCGCTTCCTCGTTCCGCTCGTGCCGGTTCTCGCCGCCGTCGCGGGGACGGCCGCGGCCTCGCGCCTCTGGCGCACGGCCGGGACGGCGCTCGTCGCGCTCGGGATCGGCGTCAACGCGCTCGGGACGTTCGAATCCGAGGCGGCCTCGTTCTTCTACGTGTCGTCGACGGGACTCGCCCGCGTGTCCCACGAGCTGTACGCGGAGTACCCGGCTTCGTTTCGCCCTCCGCGCGGGGAGAACGGAACGTACCGGCTCTGGCGGTACGTTCCGGCGGCGTCCGACGCCGGGTTCTCGGCGTTCCGGGTCCACCCGTTCCTCCTCGGGGTCCGGTTCGCGGAGCTCGGCGACGACGAGCGCCGCGAAAGGCTGCTGCGCCCGCCCTGGCTGGGGGCGCATCCGGACGCCGTACCGGACCTGCCGCCGCCCTCGCCGATGATCACGACGCGGACGCCGCTCGTGAACTACCTCACGACGCCGTTCCGCTGGCCGCACCTCTTCATGAGCTTCGCGCACCCGCGCGGCGAGCGCCCCGGAACGTACAACCCGGCCTGGTACGCGGGCCTTGCGGACCAGGCGCTCCGCAATCTCGACATCGGCCGGCCGGACCGGGCGGCGCGGATCGCCGAGACGCTCTTCGCGCTGCTGCCGTCGGGATACATGGCCGCCGTCCGTCTCGAGGGCCTGCGCTTGTCGGGACAGGACGAAACCGCGCACGTATTTGCCGACGAGCTTCCGGATCGCGTCCGGCGGGCTCCTCCGGTCGTGCTCGTCCAGGCGCTTCGCGCGCGCGATCGCGGCCAGGATGCGTACGCCGCGGGTCTCCTCGCCGAAGCGGCCCGCGGGATCCGGACGCGCGCGATGCAGGACGCCCTGCGCCGGCCGCCGTCCGAGTGGCCGCGGAGCTTTCGGGAGCTCAGCTCCGAGATCTCGGACGGCTCGGATGCGGGCGCCGCGGCTGCGCCGCCGCGCTAACATCCGGGCATGTCTGGTGCCCGCGATATCCGGCGCCCGTTGGGCGCGTTCATTTTCGCCGTCCTCGGCCTCCTCACGGCCGGGCCCGCCGGCGCGCATCCGCAGGACCTCGTCAAGTGGCGCCCCATCGTCGCGGGGGAGGCCGAGGCGAAGAAGGCGGGCAAGCTCGTTCTCTACTTCTTCACGGCCGACTGGTGCGGCCCCTGCCATCTCCTCGAGCAGCAGGTCTTCTCGCAGAAGGCTGTCGCGGATCAGATCGCGAAGGACTACGTCCCGGTCATCGTGCGGGACGTGTCGCGCGAGACGGGAACGAACGCGCCCGAGATGCTGAAGCTCGCGGACCGCTACGGGCTGCGCGGCTTTCCGACTCTCGTCGTGTCGCGCCCCGGATTCGGCAAGGGCGTCACGATGGAGGGCTGGGACGGACCGGCGCTGGCGATCGAGTTCCTGAAGGGCGCGCGCCAGAGGTTCCTGACGGCCGAGAAGGACGAGAAGAAGAAAAGGACCTGATCGGAGGCCACGTGACCGACGTCAAGATCACCGTTCGCAACGACGGCTCGCTGCTCGTGAGCGGCCCCGTCACGCTCGAGGACGCCGCCGGCCGGCCGTTCGGGCTGTCGGGCCGCGCCTCGATCGGGCTCTGCCGCTGCGGCCACTCGGAGAACAAGCCGTTCTGCGACGGCTCGCACGCCCGCGCGGGATTCAAATCCGAGGTCGTGGCGCGCGAGCTTCCGCCGCCGAAGCCGAAGCCCTGAGCCTTCAGGCCCGGAGGATCCCCTCCGAGGTCCAGATGCGGAACGCCCGGCGGACGGCGGCGGGGGAGAGCGGCTTGCCAGCCTTGCGGGCGGCGAGGCGCAGCGCTTTGCCAAGCGGCTGGCCCGCGGCGAGGGCCGTCAGCACGTGGAACTCCCCGCGCGTCAGGTCCAGGCGGTAGACGACCCAGCTCCGGCGGTGGACGGCGGCCCAGGAGGCCCTCGGGGGTGCGGAGGCGCGCCGACCCGCCTTGAGCGCGTCGAGCGCGGGACCGGCCGCGTGGCGGAAGGACAGGAGCCGCAGCGTCGGCGCGAGCGTGAAGCGGCGGCTCTCCCAGTCGGTGTCGACGTGCGAGGGCGGGGCTGCGGGCGGGGCGTCGTCTTCCGCGTCGAACGTCTCCGTCACGGCGAGCTCGAGACGGGCGAGGTCCGCGAGGAAGGCGCGCTTCGGGTGATGCCACGTCTTCACGAAGTCGGGGACGTGGTCGCCGAGCCGGTTGAGCGTGTAGCTCCGCGACGGGTGGACCGCGACGTAGTCGGCCACGAAGTGCTCGAAGAGGTGATCGCCGAGAAAGGCCCTGAGGCCGGGGTAATCCGCCGCGAGCGCGTCGTGCATCCGCAGCGGATACATGCCCTGGTAGACGGCGAGGCGCTCGAGGGGCGCCATCGTCCTCGAGGGCAGGATCGCACGCTCGGCCTCGCGCAGCGGAAGGTGCCGGGTGGCGGCGCGGCTGCGGATCGCCTCCTGGATCGTGCCGGGGTGCACGATCGAGGCCTGCATCCAGCGCTCGAGGGCGCGGAGGTCAGGCATGGACGGCCGCCGGCACGCGGGCGTCGGCCCGGACGAGGGGAGGCCTGTGGGCGAGAGCCTTCTTCGCTTCGGCGTGGACGGTCTCGAAGTCCGGGATGTCCTCGTCCCATTCGAGGAGCGTCGCGCGCGGTCCCGTGAGAGCGTTGGCGTGGCGGAAGAGGCTCCAGACCTCATCCTTCACGCGCGCGCTGTGCGTGTCGAGAAGGTACGCTCCCTTGTCCGTGTGGCCGGCGAGGTGGTACTGGACGACGCGGTCGTGCGGCAGGGCGTCGAGATACGCGATGGGATCGAAACCGTGGTTCACGGAGCTCACGTAGACGTTGTTGACGTCGAGGAGCATCCCGCAATCGGCGGCGCGGAGCAGCCGGTCGAAGAACGTCCACTCCGGGATCGTCGAGGCCCGGAACTCGACATAGGACGACGGGTTCTCGAGGACGAGCGGCCGCTCGAGGACGTCCGAGACGGTCTTCACGCGCTGCGTGACGTGCTTCAGGGTCTCCTCCGTGTAGGGGAGGGGCAGCAGGTCGTGCGTGTTGCGCCCCATGACGCCCGTGAAGCAGAGGTGGTCCGAGACCCAGAGCGCCTTCGTGCGGTCCGCGAGCGCCTTGACCTTCCGGACGTAGTCGAAGTCGAGGGGGTCGGTCCCGCCGATCGACATCGAGACGCCGTGCAGCACGACGGGCGTCCGCTCCGCCACGCGGTCGAGCACGTGGAGCGGGCGCCCGCCCGTGTCGAGGAAGTTCTCGGTGAGGGCCTCGTAGAAGTCCACGTCGGGCTTCTTCGAGAGGATGTGCCCGAAGTGGACGGTGCGGAGCCCGACCCCCACGCCGAGGTCGGGCAGCCCGAAGCGGTCACCCATGAACGTGCGGGATCAGCCCGCCTTGGGGGCGTCCTTCTTCATCGCGTTCTTCATCGGGCTGGCGCAGCCGCCCTTGCCCTTGCACGAGTTCTTGCCGGCGCACTTGTTGTCGCCCGACTTGCAGCCGCCCTGGCCCTTGCACTCGTTCTTGCCGGCGCAGTCGTGCTTGGCCGCGGTGGCGCAGCCGCCCTTGCCCTTGCACGCGTTCGCGCCCGCGCAGGAGTTTTCCTTCGTGGCGCAGCCTCCCTGGCCCTTGCACGCGTTCAGGCCCTTGCAGGCGTGCTTGGCGGGCTTGTCGGCGGGCTTGTCGTCGGCGAGGAGGGTTTTGCCGGCGACGAGGCCGGCGACGGCGGCACCGAGGGTGGCGGCGAACTGGCGACGATTCATGGGGCCTCCTTTTTTCGCTCGATGGGTGGGGGTCTTCATACCACTACGGAAGTGAGATTGCGACTGGATCAAAGACTCTGTCTCAGGCCAAGGGCCCGCGGCGCAGTGGTGGATGACGCGAAGGGGCCCCTCTATTCCGCCCGGCCGTCCCCGGTCTGCTGGAGGAGCTTGGCCACGAGGCCGGTCCAGCCCGTCTGGTGGGAGGCGCCGAGCCCGGCCCCGTCGTCGCCGTTGAAATACTCGTGGAAGAGGAGGAGGTCCTTCCAGTGGGGGTCCGTCTGGAAGACCCCGGTCCCGCCGTACGCGGGCCGCCGGCCGTCCGGGCCGGCGAGGAAGATCCCGGTGAGGCGCCGGGAAAGCTCGTCGGCGACCTGCCAGAGCGTGAGCTCGCGTCCGGAGCCCTTCGGAAACTCCACCGTGAAGGAGTCTCCGAAGAAGTGGTGGAACTTCTGGAGCGACTCGATCAGGAGGAAGTTCACCGGAAACCACACCGGGCCGCGCCAGTTCGAGTTGCCCCCGAAGAGCCTGGTCCGCGACTCGGCCGGCTCGTAGTCGACGCGCAGCTCCCGGCCGTCCCACGGCACGACGAAGGGGTGGTCGCGGTGCGCCCGGGAGAGCGACCGGATCCCGTGGTCGGACAGGAAGCGGTCCGGGTCGAGGAGCGGGTCGAGGATGCGCCGGAGGCGCTCCCTCCCGACGAGGGACAACAGGCGCCGGGTCCCGACGACGGTCGACTGCGTCTCGACCTTGGCCCCGTACGCCGAGCCGTGGTCGAGGAACCACTGCATCCTTCGGCGGAAGCCGGGAAACGCCTCGAGGACGAACGGCTCGAGCGTCGCCACCGCGAAGAGCGGAATGAGGCCGACCATGGACTGGATCCGCATCGGGATCCCGTGGCCGTCGGAAAGCCTGAGGACGTCGTAGAAGAAGCCGTCCGTCTCGTCCCAGAGCCCCGTGCCGCGCTCCGGCGCGTTCAACGCCTTCGAGATGTGCATGAAGTGCTCGAAGAACTTCGAGGCGATGTCCTCGTAGGCCTTGTCCTCGCGCGCGAGCTCGAGGGCGATCGTGCCCATGTTCAGGCAGTACATCCCCATCCAGCTCGTCGCGTCGGACTGCTGAAGCGTGGCGCCGGACGGGAGCGGCGTGCTGCGGTCGAAGAGACCGATGTTGTCGAGCCCGAGAAAGCCGCCCTGGAAGACGTTGTTCCCGTCCTGATCCTTGCGGTTTACCCACCAGGTGAAGTTCAGGAGCAGCTTGTGGAAGACGCGCGCGAGGAACTCGCGGTCGGGCCTTCCGGAGCGCTTCGCGTCGATCTTGTAGACGCGCCACGCGGCCCAGGCGTGGACGGGCGGGTTCACGTCCTCGAACTTCCACTCGTACGCGGGGAGCTGGCCGTTCGGGTGCATGTACCACTCGCGCAGGAGGAGGACGAGCTGGCCCTTGGCGAACTCCGGGTCCACGAGCGCGAGCGGGATCGCGTGGAACGCGAGGTCCCACGCCGCGTACCACGGGTACTCCCACTTGTCCGGCATCGAGAGGACGTCCGCGTTGAAGAGGTTCTGCCAGCCGGCGTTCCGCCCGCGGAGGCGTTCGTCCGGAGGGGGCGGCTGGCCGGGGTCGCCCCTGAGCCAGCGCGCGACGTCGTAGCCGTAGTACTGCTTGGACCAGAGCATGCCGGCGAACGACTGCCGCATGACGTTCTTCGCGTCGCCGGAAAGCCCGCGGGGAATCACGCGGGCGTAGAAGGCGTCCGACTCGTCCCGGCGCGCCGCGAGGACCCGGCCGAACTCCTCGCCGAACGGCGCCGCGAGGGAGCGGTCCGTGAGGCGCAGCCGCACCGTGCGCGACTCGCCGGCGGGGACGTCGAGACGGAACCATGCGGCCGCCTTCGTCCCGTAGCCCGCGGGGTTCACGGCGTCCTCGGCGCCGTGGACGACGCGCTCGTGGAATGCGTCCTTCACGAACCGGCCCTCGTTCTCGGCCCCGAAAAGCCGCCGCGCGTTCGTGATGTTGTCCGTGAACAGGAGATCGGGGGCGCCCTCGATGTAGAGCGTCCGATCGCCGTAGTACGGGTGGTGGACCGCGATCGCGGCGGCGCCGGCCGGAGGTTCAGCGGCGGCGAGGCGGGGCAGGCGCGCGTCGAGGCCCCACGACCACGTGTTGCGGAACCAGATCGTCGGCAGGACGTGGAGCGGCGCCGTGTCGGGTCCGCGGTTCACGGCCTCGATCGTCACGAGGAGGTCCCCGGGAGACGCCTTCGCGTACGTGACGAACACGTCCCAGTAGCGGCTCCCCTCGAACGCGCCGGAGTCGAGGAGCTCGAACTCGGGGTCGAGGCGGCTCCGCCGCGCGCTCTCCTCGACGAGCGTGCGGTACGGGAACTCGGCCTGCGGGTACTTGTAGAGCATCCGCATGTACGAATGAGTGGGCGTCCCGTCGAGGTGGAACCAGTATTCCTTCGCATCCTCGCCGTGATTGCCTTCGGGCCCGGAGAGGCCGAAGAGGCGCTCCTTGAGGATCGGATCCCGGCCGTTCCAGAGCGCCGGCGCGAGGCAGATCAGCCCGTGGCGGTCGGAGAAGCCCGCGAGGCCGTCCTCGCCCCAGCGGTAGGCGCGCGAGCGCGCGTGATCGTGCGGGAAGTACGTCCAGGGCTGGCCGTCCGCGCCGTAGTCCTCGCGCACCGTGCCCCACTGGCGGTCGGAAAGGTACGGCCCCCAGCGTTTCCAGTTCGCCTTGCGGGAGCGGTCCTCCTCGAGGCGGAGGGATTCCGGATCGAGCGGCCCGGGTTGCGGCATGGCGCGAAGCCTAACCGGTCCCCGGGCCGGACGGGAGGCTAACGCCGCACGACGCGGAGGAAGGAAGCGAGGCGGCCGTCCGCGGGCTGCGCCCGCAGCTCTCCCGGCGTCCCCGCCTGGGCGACCTTCCCGTCGAGGAGGACGACGAGATGCGAGGCGAGGGAGAACGCCTCGGGCTGGTCGTGGGTGACGAGAAGCGTCGTGAGGCCGGTCTCGTCGTGGAGCCTCAGAAGCCACTCGCCCAGCTCGAGCCTCACGCCGGCGTCCAGCGCGCCGAAGGGCTCGTCGAGGAGGAGGACGCGCGGGTTGACGGCGAGGGCGCGCGCGAACGCGACGCGCTGGCGCTGGCCGCCCGAGAGCTCGTTCGGGCGCCGGCCCGCCAGACCGTCGAGCTGGACGCGCGCGAGGAGCTCGTCGGCCTTCGCGAAGGCCTCCTTTCGGGCGACGTGCCTCACGCGCAGGCCGAAGGCCACGTTCTCGCGCACGGTCAGGTGGCCGAAGAGCGCGTAGCCCTGGAACACGAACCCGACACCGCGCTTCTGGACGGGGGTCTCGGTGACGTCCTCGCCGGAGAGAAGGACGCGGCCCGCGTCGGGTTCCTCGAGGCCCGCGATGATCCGAAGGACCGTCGACTTGCCGGCGCCCGAGGGGCCGAGCACGGCCGTGATCGCGCCCGTCGGCGCCGTGAACGACACGTCGGCCACCGCGGGCGGACCGTCGTCCGTGAACCGGCGCGCGAGATTCCGCACCTCGATGCTCATCGCGCAGCCACCCGGGCTTCCTCGACCTTCCGGACGGCGAGCGTCACGAGCGCGAGGAACGTCAGGAGAGACGCGACGGCGAACGCGCCCGTCATGTCGTACTCGTTGTAGAGGATCTCGACGTGAAGCGGGATCGTGTTCGTGACCCCGCGGATATGGCCCGAGACGACCGACACGGCGCCGAACTCTCCCATCGCGCGCGCGTTGCAGAGGACGACGCCGTAGAGGAGACCCCAGCGCACCTTCGGGAGCGTCACGCGGAAGAACGTCTGCCAGCCGCCCGCGCCGAGCGTGAGCGCGGCCTCCTCCTCGTCGTTGCCCTGCGCTTCCATCACGGCGAGGACCTCGCGCGTCACGAACGGGAACGTCACGAAGAGGGTCGCCAGGACGATGCCCGGCACGGCGTAGATCACCTTCCAGTCGTGGAGAGCGAGGAACGGCCCGAGGAGCCCGCGTCGGCCAAAGAGCAGGACGAAGACGAGGCCGCCGATCACGGGAGAGACCGCGAACGGGAGGTCGACGAGCGTGACGAGGAGGCTCTTGCCCCGGAACCGGAACTTCGCGACACACCACGCGGTCACGAGGCCGAAGACGAGGTGGAACGGCACCACGAGCGCGGCCGTGAGGAGCGTGAGCCGGATCGCGGCCACCGCGTTCGGCTCGGAGATCGCCGCGAGGTAGGGCGCCGGGCCTTTCTGCAGGGCCTGCGCGAAGACCGACGCGAGCGGGAGGAAGACGAAAACACCGAGAAACGCGAGCGCGCCGCCGACGAGCGCCCTGCGGATGGCGGGCCGCTCGGCGAGCGTCGGCGCGGGGCGGAACCCCCGGCTCGCGGCCATGGCCGAGGCGCCGGCGAGCCGGCGCGTCCAGCGCTGAAGGGCGTTCGCGGCGAAGACGAGCGCGAAGGACGCGAGGAGGAGGACGACCGCAATCGCCGTGGCGCCGGCCTCGTCGAACTGCTCGAGCTTCGTGACGATGAGGAGCGGCGCGATCTCGGTCTTCATCGGGAGGTTGCCCGAGATGAAGACGATCGACCCGTATTCCCCGAGCGCGCGGGCGAACGCGAGCGTGAACCCCGTGAGGAGGGGCGGGAGGAGGTTCGGGAAGACGACGCGAAGGAACGCCTGCAGGCGCGAGGCTCCGAGGACGCCGGCGGCCTCCTCGAGCTCGGGGTCGAGGTCCTCGAGGACCGGCTGGACGGCGCGCACGACGAAGGGCAGGCCGACGAACGTCAGCGCGAGGACGACGCCGGCGGGCGCGAACGCGACCTCGAGGCCGAGCGGCTCGAGAAACCGGCCGATCCAGCCCTGGCCCGAGTAGAGCGCCGTGAGCGTGAGGCCCGCGACGGCGGTCGGAAGGGCGAACGGAAGGTCCACGAACGCGTCGAGGACCACGCGCCCGCGGAACCGGTAGCGCGCGAGGACCCACGCGACGAGGAGACCGAAGACGGCGTTCAGAAGCGCCGCGAGGAGTGCCGCGCCGAAGCTCAGCCGGTACGCGGCGAGGGCGCGCGGCGCCGTGACGATCCGCAGGAAGTCCCCGCCCGAGAGGCTCGCGGCCTTGAGCGCGAGCGCGGCGAGCGGGAGGACGACGACGAGGCCCACGTAGAGCGACGCCATCGAGAGCGCCGGAGCGAAGCCCGGGAGGACGCCGTGCCGGCGCGCGGCCGTCACCGGGCTCCCTGCATTGCGGCCGTCACGACGTCGAAGACGCCGCCGTCGTCGAAATGAGCCTTCCGGGCCTTCTTCCAGCCGCCGAAAGCCTCGTCGATCGTGACGAGCGAGACCTTCGGAAACTGCGCGGCGTGGCGGGCGAGGACGGCCGCGGAGCGCGGGCGGTAGTGGTGCTTCGCGATGATCTCCTGCGCCTCGTCCGTATAGAGGAACTCGAGGTACGCCTGCGCCGCCGCGCGCGTGCCGCGCTTGTCGGCGTTCCGGTCGACGACGGCGACGGGCGGCTCGGCGAGGATCGAGACCGACGGGACGACGATCTCGAACCTGTCCTTCCCGATCTCCTTCGTGAGGAGGAACGCCTCGTTCTCCCACGCGACGAGAACGTCGCCGATTCCTCTTTCCGCGAAGGTCACGGTTGAACCGCGCGCGCCGGTGTCGAGGACCGGGACGTTCCTGTAGAAGCGGGTCAGGTAGTCGCGGGCGGAACCTTCGCCGCCGCCGGGCCGGCGGAGCGCCCAGCCCCAGGCGGCAAGGTGGTTCCAGCGCGCGCCGCCCGAGGTCTTCGGGTTCGGGGTGATCACGGAGACGCCGGGCTTTCCGAGGTCGTCCCAGTCGCGGATCTTCTTCGGGTTCCCTTTGCGGACGACCAGGACGATCGTGGACGTGTAGGGCGCGCTGTTCTGCGGCAGGCGGGACTGCCAGTTCGCGGGGAGGAGGCGGCTTCTTTCGGCGATCGCGTCGATGTCGCCCGCGAGCGCGAGCGTCACGACGTCGGCCTCGAGCCCGTCGAGGACCGCGCGGGCCTGCTTGCCCGAGCCGCCGTGCGACTGGTTGATCGTCAGCGGCCCGTGGGCGGGCTCCCACTTCTTCCGGAACGCGGCGTTGATTTCCTCGTAAAGCTCGCGCGTGGGGTCGTACGAGACGTTGAGGAGCGTCGTCGTCTGAGGAGCCGCGAGAGAAAGAGAAGAGGGAAAGAAGATTTCTTTGAAGGTGAGGAGAAGAGCTGCGGCCGCGGCGGCGCGCACGAAGGGGCGGCGCTTTGGAGGGATGCTCGAGGCGGCGGGGCGGTTGCCGCGCCGCGGCAAGTTCTGAACGTTCGGTTCCATGCCCCTCTTACCCTCTAAGAAATTCTTCTCTTCTCTCTCTTTATATTATTTATCCCACTAACTAAGTCAAGTACTATTGACGCGAGAGAATGCCGCCGTGAAGCTCACCCGCCGCAGCGAATACGCCCTCCTCGCGCTCGTCCACCTCGCGCGGGCCGAGGGCGGCGGGTACGTCGCGGTCTCGGCCATCGCCGAGGCGCAGGGGCTGCCCGCGAAGTTCCTCGAGCAGCTGCTGATGGCCCTCAAGCGGGCGGGCCTCGTGAGGAGCCAGAAGGGGCCGCACGGCGGCTACCGGCTCGGGCGCCCGGCGTCGAAGATCACGCTGGCCGAGGTCGTCCGGCTGCTGGACGGCGCCCTCGCGCCGACGGATTCCGTCAGCACGTACTTCTACGAGTCCACGCCCGTCGAGCGCGAGAAGAGGCTCCTGAAGGTGTTCAAGGAGATCCGGGACTTCGTCTCCACGAAGCTCGAGAAGACGACCCTCGCCGACGTGGCCTGAGGACGACCCTTGACATTGTACTAGTTGACTAGTACATTAAGAGAGTGGCGAATCTCCCGTTCCGCCTCGACCCGGCGTCCGGCGTGCCGTTCTACCGGCAGGTCATCGACCAGGTGCTCCTCGCCGTCGCCGACGGGCGGCTGAAGCCGGGCGTCCAGCTCCCGACCGTGCGCGCGCTCGCCGTGGACCTCTCCGTGAACCTCAACACGATCGCGCGGGCCTACCGCGAGATGGAGATCCGCGGGATCGTCGAGACGCAGCAGGGGACCGGGACGTTCGTCTCGGACCGAAAGCCCGAGAAGAGGACCGCCGAGCGCCGCAAGGCCCTCGAGCGCCTCGTGGACCAGTTCCTGACGACCGCCACGACCCAGGGGTTCACGCACGAAGAGTTCGCCGAAGCCCTCCTCGCGAAGACCGAGGAAGCCGGCAGGAGGTAGCCGACCATGCTCACGAGAATGATCAAGCGGGCCGCGGAACAGGTGCAGGAGGCGCGCGCCGCGGCCCTGATCCCGCGCACGACCCCGTCCGAGCGCCGGCAGCGGCGCAGCGAGCAGGACCTGCAGGCCCGGCGCTACGTGAGCGGACCGAGCATCCTCGCGTTCGCCTTCGCCGTTCTCGCGGGCGTCGGTGCGACCGTCCAGACGCAGTCGCCGTGGCCGGTCCTCGGCGGAATCCTGGTCGGCGTGTATCTCATGTTCGCGCTCAAGGTGGCGAACCAGTGGGAGCGCGCCGTCGTCCTGCGCTTCGGGAAGTTCCAGGGCCTCAAGGGGCCCGGGCTCTTCGTCCTGATCCCGATCGTCGACCAGGTCTCGCACCTCGTGGACCAGCGCGTCCGCGTGACGGACGTCTCGGCCGAGTCGGCCCTGACGAAGGACACGGTGCCGGTGAACGTCGACGCGATCGTGTTCTGGACCGTGTGGGACGCGCAAAAGGCCGTCCTCGAGGTCGCCGACTACCTCGATGCCATCGCGCTGTCGGCCCAGACGGCGCTCCGCGAGACGATCGGCCGCCACATGCTCGCCGAGATGATCACGGAGCGCGAGCAGCTCGGAAAGCAGCTCCAGACGATCCTCGACGAAAAGACGAACCCGTGGGGGATCACGGTCCAGTCCGTCGAGATCCGCGACGTGCGGATCCCCGCCGATCTCGAGGACGCGATGTCCCGCCAGGCGCAGGCCGAGCGCGAGCGCCAGGCCCGCATCATCCTCGGCACGGCGGAAACCGAGATCTCGGCCCGCTTCGTCGAGGCCGGGGACGCCTACAAGGACCACCCGCTCGCCCTGCACCTGCGCGCGATGAACATGCTCTACGAGGCGATCAAGGAGAAGGGCTCGATGGTCATCGTGCCGTCCAGCGCCGTCGAGACGATGGGCCTCGGCGGGCTCTCGGGCATGACCGCCCTCGCGCAGAAGAAGACGGCCGGAGAGTAGGGAAGGAGAGCGGCCCGGCGGGCGCGGGCGGCCTAATCCTCCGCCTGCAACGCGAGGTAGTTCGGGAGGCCGACGTCGGCGATCTGCTGGAGCTGGGCCTCGAGCCAGTCGACGTGCCCCTCCTCCTCTTTCAGGATCTCCTCGAGGAGCATGCGTGAGCCGTTGTCGCCGGCGGTCCGGCAGACCTCGAGGCCGGCGTTCAGCCGGGCGACGGCCGCGCGCTCGACGTCGAGGTCGAAGGCGTGCTGCTCCGGGACGGTCTGGCCGACGTTGATCTTCATGTACTTCTGCATGTTCGGGACGCCGTCGAGGTAGAGGATCCTCTCGATCAGCTTCTGTGCGTGCTTCATCTCGTCGATGGACTCGTCGCGCCCGTGCTTGGCGAGCGTCTGATAGCGCCAGTTCCCGCACATCATCCCGTGGATGAAGTACTGGTTGACCGCCGTGAGCTCGGCGCAGAGAACGTCGTTGAGGATTTCGATGACCTTGGGATCGCCTTTCATGATTCGCTCCATTCTTGTTTGGGGCTCGGATCGGTTTTCCGGACCAAGTATGCGCGAAGGTCGGGGAGACACGCGGTGCAGAGGGAGCCGCACCCCGTGAGTCTCTCGGCCTCGAGCGTCAGGAGACGGTCGCCGTGCATGCGTCGCTCAACCTCGGCGAACGAGCGCCCCGTGCAGGCGCACCCCGTCATCGGCGGAGCGGCCGTCGCGTCCGCGACCGGGTGAGGTCGCGCGCTCATGCGCCCCCCGGGCGCTTCTTGAGGAGGTGCGCGGCGTACGCGAGGACGTAGACGACTCCGAGCGCGGCGTGGGCCCAGCCCGTCCACTGCCGCGCGGCATCGCCGGTGAGAACCTGGATGAGCGGGCCCGTCAGGACGAGCGGCGCCGCGAGGCCGAGGAGGCCCGCGCCGCTCGCGCGGCCCGGGTCCTCGCCGCCCTTGAAGCGCTGGAGCGCGTGGCCGCTGAAGACGAGGCCGAGCGCGAAGATCAGGAACGGCGCCGTGAGGACGTGGACCTTCAGCATGGGCTGTTGCCACGGGTGGCCGACTCGAGAATCCGGGTCCGCGCCGGACAGGAAGTACTTCATGACGCCGTAGGCGACGCCGGAGAGGCCGACCAGGAGGCACGCGAGATGGTTCAGGACGACGGCCCAGCGCTTCATCGGCGGGGTCTCTCCTTGAGAAACGCGTCCAGCGCGAGGACGCGGCGCGCCGCCTCGACCGTGACGCGCACCGTGATCGTGGCGCCCGTCACGGCGCGGATTCCCTTCTTCTCGGAGAGCTCGTCGCCGAGCGATCTTCCGGGAAACTGGCCGTACCACGCCCCGCGCGGCAGGTACTCCTCCGGCTCGGAGAAGGACAGGACCTCGATCCGGGTGATCGCGCCCTTCGGGTCGACGGCGACGAGGATCGTCTCGGGGAGCGTGCGGACGACGTGCGTGTCGAAGTAAGCCATCCCGGCGTCCCTTCCGTCCAGCGTCGCGGTGTAGTACGCGACGAGACCGGGCGGCGGCGCGCCGCCCGAGCGGCGCGCGACCTCCGCGCGGTCCGCCTCGGACAGGAACGCCGTCTTCCGCGTCACGACCGCGCCCTTCGGAAACGCGAGGCGAAGAGCTTCCTCCTGCGTGAGGAAGCTCTTCGCGAGGACCGGGTACGAGAGCAAGATTACGAAGAGAAAAGAGAGAGAGATTTCTTTGAAGGTAAGAGGGAAAGGGCGGAGGCGCGCCGTCGGCGCTCGCCTCGCGAGGCTATGGCCACGCCCCTCTTCCTTTCCAAGAAACTCGTCTTTCTTCTCTTCGTCTTCGCTTCTCAAAACTCATACCCCAGTGCGACGTTGAGCTGGTTGACGCCCGTCGACGCGGCGTTCTTCCGCCATTGTCCGTCGACCTTCACCACGACCTGCGGGATGGGCTTGAAGACGACGCCGGCCGTCCACTGGCTCGCGTCGTTCTCCGGGTTGCGGGTGAACCCGTCCGGCACCGACGCCTGCGTGTCCCACTCCTCGTAGCGGACGAAGGGCGTGAGCGAAAGCTTCGTGCGCGGCACGAGCGTCAGGACGTCGAACCCGGCCTCTGCGTACCAGCCGCGCTGGCGGCTGCCGATCCCCTCGTCGCCCGAGAGGCCGTTGAGCTCGCTGAGCGCGGCCGCGTCGGAGATCGTCGAGCCGGCGACGAGTGCGCGCAGCGACAGGCCGCGCCAACGGAAGTCGGCGTGGACGTCCCACACGGTCGTCCGCCCGCAAACGGCCTCGCCCGAGGCCGTCGGCCGGCCCTGCCCCGAACACCCCGTGAAGAACGACGCGCCGGCGACGAGGCCGTTCATCCCGACGAAGTCGAGGCGGCCCGTGAGGGCGAAGTCGCGCGCCTTGGCGAGCGATCCTTCCTGACGGCCCTCCCGAATTCCCTCGGCCGTGTAGCCCTCGGAGTTCAGTCCGTTCACGAAGAAGAGGCGGTACGCGAGCGGGCCGGCTTCACCGTATCCGCCGAGGCCGAGCTCGCGCCACGTCGTGGGCAGGATGAGCGTCTCGACGTCGTTCCGGCGCGCGCCGAGGAACGTCGGCGGTTCGTGGAGCTCGTTCAGGAAGCCCATCGGGACGAGGATGAGGCCCGCGCGCGCGCGGAACGCCTTCGAGGCGCTCAGCCAGTCCACGTATGCGAACTCGATCTCGACCTCGCCCTGTTTGTCCGATGCGGCGACCGCGTGTTCGTACTCGACCTCCGAGTTGAAGACGAAGTGGTCGTCGAACTTGTAGCCGAAGTAGAAGACGGCGCGCGAGAGGTCGATCGTGTTCGTCAGGCCGGAGGCCGTCCCGTCCTGCTTCGACGACGAGAAGCCCTGATAGAGCACCTCGCCATACCCGCCGATCGAGACGCCCCGCTTCGCATAGACGCGCGCGGCGGCGGGCCCGAGGCCGAAGCGCGCGACCGTCGCCTCGGGCGTGGCGGCCGCGGGTGCGGCGGCCGCCGCCGGCGGAGCCGCCGAGGGCGACTCACCGAGACGCAGCGCCTCGATCTCCTTCGTGACGACGTCGAGCTTCTGCTCGAGGTCCTTCAGCCGCTTTTCCGCGGCCGGGTCGGACGCCTTCGGCGTCTCATCCGCGAACGCGGGGGAGGGGAAGGAGAAAAGACTGAAAAGAACGAGGAACAGGGCCGCGGCGGCGCCGCGCGGAGTGGTACGTCTAATCACGGGCGAACTCCTTCAGGGGATCTCTTTGAAAGGGGAAAAGCGACGAGGCGCTTCATCCCCGGCGACATCGAAACACTCAATGCCTGCCCTTCTTCACCTTCGAAGAAAAACAAGGCTTCATGAGCCACACCTTCCGCCCTCAGGCGCTCCGACAGAGCCAGACCGTCCTGAGGACCGAGGACGAAGAACGCCGTCGAGAGGACGTCGGCCGTGAGCCCGTCGGGCGCGACGACGGTGACGGACCCGAAGTCGGGTGCGGGCTCTCCGGTACGCGCGTCGAGAAGGTGGCCGATACGGCGGCCCTCGACGCTCAGGCCGCGCTCGGAATTGCCGGACGTCGAGGCCGAGGCGTCTTTCAGGCGGAGCGTCGCGACCGTGCGCGCCCGGCCCCGAGGATGCGCTACGGCGACGGAGGTTTCGTCTCCGGACGAGAGGATCTGGCCGCCGAGATCGAGAACGACCGCCGTGGCTCCCGCGGCGCGCGCGGCTTCGGCCGCGCGGTCGAGAGCCCAGCCCTTTCCCCAGGCGCCCTCGTCGATGCCCGCCGCGCCGTGGAGGCGGGAAACGGAAGAAGAGGACTCTTCGAATGAAAAGAGGGAAGGGCTCGTGGCGCGGCGGGCGTCGAGCAGCTCCGAAGCGCCGGGGATGCGGCCTCCCGACCGAAGTCCCCATGCCCTCACGAGGGGCGCCACCGTCGGGTCGAACGCGCGGCCGGTCTTCTCCTCCCACTCAAAGACTCTTTTCAGGAGATGAAAGAGCTTCGCCGGGACCTCGAGCGGGACGCCCGGGGCCGCCGCGTTCAGACGGGCCAGGGGAGTGTCGTCGCGCCACGTCGAGAGGAGGCCGTCGGCCGCCTCGACCGCGCGCACCGCCGCCTCGCTCGCGTCGAGCGCGGTGCCGCGCGTCGGCGCCGAGACCGACAGCGCGAGCGCTGTTCCCATGACGGCGATGTGGCGGGTGAGCGTCTCCATGGTCTCCTCGGGCGCCTGAGCGATTGAGATTAAGTCTCAGTCGCGCGATGGTGCCGCACGGGACGCAACCCGTCAACTGATGCACCTGCCTTATGGCAGGGAGGCCGGCACGGACCGGAGCCCGAGGCCCTCGAGGGCGCGCGCGAAGAACCCTACGTATCCGGCGAACCCTCCGAGCCCGACGGCGAAGCGCAGGACGCCGTGCAGCGGGACGGCGAGAAGCGCGCCGCCGACGAGGCTGGCGAGCGCGACGGCAAGGAGGGCGGCGGCGGTGAGGCCGCGCAGAGCCGGGCGAGCGAGGTCCTTCATGGTCAGGAAGTTGCGTCGCCGGACCCGAGGAAGTCCGGAGAAAGGTCTAAAGAAAACCTAAAGGAGTTCGCCACAGAACCCGACCTGTCCCACACTATCCGGGGCCGCTCCCTGCGGCCCACGATGGCCGACCCCAGCCGAATCTCCCAAGTCCTCCTCGGCAAGCCCCGCGACGTCAAGGATCCGAACGTCTTCCACCGGGTGTCCCTCGTCGCGTTCCTCGCCTGGGTGGGCCTTGGCGCCGACGGGCTCTCGTCGTCCGCCTATGGCCCGGACGAGGCGTTCCGCGCGCTCGGCGAGCACCGCTCGCTCGCGATCGTCCTCGTCGCGATGACGGCCGTGACGATCGGCGTCATCTCCTTCGCGTACTCGAACCTCATCGAGCACTTCCCGGGCGGCGGCGGCGGGTATCTCGTCGCGACCAAGCTTCTCGGCGAGAAGGCCGGCGTCGTCTCGGGCTGCGCGCTCCTCATCGACTACGTCCTCACGATCGCAGTCTCGATCGCGTCGGGGTGCGACCAGATCTGGAACTTCCTGCCGCAGCATCTCGCCCCGTACAAGCTTCCCGTCGAGGTCGTCGTCCTCGTCCTTCTCGTCGTCCTGAACCTCCGCGGCGTCAAGGAGTCCGTGACGGTCCTCGCGCCGATCTTCCTCGTCTTCATCGGGACGCACGCGTTCACGATCCTCTACACCTTCGCGATCCACCTCGGCGCGCTTCCGGGCGTCTTCGCCGGCGCGGCGCACGACTGGCACGCGACGAAGTCGACGATGGGCTTCTGGCCGCTCGCGTTCGTCCTCCTGCGCGCCTATTCGATGGGCGGCGGCACCTACACCGGCATCGAGGCGGTCTCGAACGGCGTCACGATGCTCCGCGAGCCGCGCGTGAAGACGGGCAAGAAGACGATGCTCCTCATGGCCGTGTCGCTCGCGTTCACGGCCGGCGGGATCCTGTTCGGCTACCTCCTCGTCGGCGCGCGCCCGCAGGAGGGGAAGACGATGAACTTCGTCCTCTTCGACACGCTCTTCGGCGCTTTCCGGCCGGGCGGCGTCGCGGCCGGGACGGCGTTCGTCGTCGTCCTCCTCGTCTCGGAGGCGGCGCTCCTCTTCGTTGCGGCCCAGACGGGCTTCCTCGACGGGCCGCGCGTCCTCGGAAACATGGCGGTCGACTCGTGGATGCCCCACCGGTTCGCGCAGCTCTCGGACCGTCTCGTGACCCAGAACGGCGTCGTCGTGATGGGCGTCGCGGCGGGCGCCGCGCTCCTCTACACGCGAGGGAGCATCTCGACCCTCGTCGTCATGTACTCGATCAACGTCTTCCTGACCTTCACGCTCACCGAGCTCGGGATGTCGCGTCACTGGATCGTCGACCGGGCGAAGGAGCCGCAGTGGAAGGGCCTTCTCGCGATTCACGGCACCGGGCTCCTCCTCTGCATGACGATCCTCGCGATCACGCTCTACGAGAAGTTCGCCGAGGGCGGCTGGATGACGACCGTCGTGACGAGCGCGACCGTCGCCCTGTGCTTCCTCGTGCGGCGGCACTACCGGAGCGTGGCGGCGGACCTCAGGCGGCTCGACGAGATCCTCGTCCCGCTGCCCGGCCCCGCGGCTCCGACGACGGCCGCGCCGCCCCTCGACCCCGCGCTTCCGACGGCGATTCTCACCGTGGACCGCTTCTCGGGTTACGGCCTCCACCAGGTCCTGAGCATCCACTCGCTGTTTCCGAAGTACTACAAGAACTTTCTCTTCGTCTCGGCGGCCGTCGTCGACTCCGGCAACTTCAAGGGCAGCGACGAGCTCCAGCGTCTCGAGGCCGACGCGCACGCGAACCTCGAAAAGTACGTCGCCTGGTGCCGCGCTCACGGCTGGAACGCCTCCGCGCGTCTCGCGACGGGAACGGAGGCCGTCGAGAAGGTCGTCGAGATGTGCCGCGACGCCGCGCGGGAGTTCCCGCGCTCGATGGTCTTCAGCGGGAAGCTCGTCTTCAAGAAGGAGGAGTGGTACCAGCGCCTCCTCCACAACGAGACCGCAATGGCGATCCAGCGGCGGCTGCAGGCCGACGGTGTGCCGGCGATCGTCCTTCCCGTGCGCGCAGCCGTCTGACGGAGCGTCAGATCGGCTCGGCGACGAACCGGTAGCCGACCCACGGCTCCGTCACGATGTAGCGCGGGCGCGCCGGGTCGGGCTCGATCTTCCGGCGCAGCGATCCGACGTGGACGCGGACGGCGTCGGGCGTCGTCCCGGGCGCGCCGGACCAGACGCGCCCGATGATCTGCCGGATCGTCACGGGCTTGCCGGCGTGCGCGGCGAGGAGCTCGAGGATCGAGAGCTCGGTTGGCGTGAGGTGCACCTCGCGCCCGTCGACGACGACCCGGCGGCGCTCGCGGTCGAGCGTGAGGCCGGGGAACTCGAGGATGCCGGCCGCGCCCTCGTCCGCGTGGCGCCGCAGCTGCGCCCGCACACGCGCGAGGAGCTCGGGGACGGAAAACGGCTTGACGACGTAGTCGTCGGCGCCGAGATCGAGGGCGCGGATTTTGTCCGCATCGCCGCCGCGCACGGAGAGGACGACGATCGGAGTCCGCCCCGCCCTGCGCAGCCGTGCGATCAGCTCGAAGCCGTCCGCAGCGGGCATCGCGAGGTCCGTGAGCACGAGATCGGGCTCGCGCTCCGAGGCGAGGCGGGCTCCCTCCTCGCCGTCGGCGGCCTCGAGCGTGTCGTAGCCGGCCGCCTCGAGCTCCGCCGCGAGGCCGCGCCGGATGGCCGGGTCGTCGTCGACGACGAGGACGGTGGTGAGGCCGCGCATCATGCGGAGGCCTCCGCGGCGGCGGGGAGCTCGAGCCGCGCGACCGTGCCGCCGCCCGGACGGGCGAGGAGGGCGATCGTTCCGCCCATCGCGTGGGCGAGCGAGACGCAGATCACGAGGCCGAGGCCGCGCCCCGTCTCGGGGGACGGGCCGCCGGCCGCGGCGCGCGCGAGGCCGTCCGGGACGCCCGGACCGCGGTCGCGCACCTCGAGGCGCACGCGCCCTGATCCGCCGGGGTCGGGTCCGGCGGCGAGCTCGAGCGGCGTGTCGCGCCGCGCGGCTCGAGCCGCGTTCTCGAGGAGGTTCGCGAGAACCTCGACGGCCAGCGCGGGGTCCGCGAGCGCGTCCGGCGTGTCCTCCGCGACGGTCACGGCCACGTGGCGGCCCGCGAGGACGAGCGGCAGCGCCTCGAGGGCGCCCCGGAACAGGTCCGCGGGCGGGGTGGGCTCGGGCCTCGGCACGGTCGCACCCGCGTCGAGGCGCGCGGCCGCGAGCAGGTTGTCGATCCGGCGCGAGAGGCGCTCGGTCTCCGCCGAAACGGCGTCGACGTCCGGCGTGTCCGCTGCGGAGCGCCGGAGGCGCTCGAGACCGAGGCGGATCGCCGTGATCGGTGTCCTCAGGTCGTGCGAAACGGCCCGGAGAAGGGACGTCTTGAACGCGTCGCTCTCCTTGAGGGCCTCGTGGTGAGCCCGCTCCTCGAGGAAGCGCTCGCGCTCGGCGAGGAGCGCTTCGACCTCCTCGCGCCGCGCCTCGGCCTCCTCGGCGCGGCTCTGCCCCTTCGCGACGAGCCGGCTCACGAAGACCGAGGTGAGAAGGAAGACGCCCAGCGCGACCCAGTTCGCCGGGTCCGAGATCGTCCACGTCCCGGCGGGCGGAAGAAAGAAGTAGTGGTAGCAGGCCGTCGCCGCGAGGGACGCGGCCAGGGAACCCAGGAATCCGAGCCTCGCGGCCGAAAGAAGCACGACGACGAGGTAGACGAAGCCGACCGTCGTCGCATTCGCGCCGAGCGCGTGGCCGAGGGCGGTCGCGCCTGCGACGCCGAGGAGCGCAAGCGCGACGCGGCCGAGGGTCCTACCCGTGGATGTTGTGGCCGTGAACGGCCTCCGCCGCCTCGTGGAGCGCCTCCGAGAGCGTCGGGTGCGCGTGGATCGTCCGGATCATCTCCTCGGTCGTCGCCTCGAGGCGGAGCATCGCGGCGCCCTCGGCGATGAGCTCCGTCGCGTGCGGCCCGACGATGTGGACGCCGAGGATCTCGTCGTACTTCGCATCGGAGACGATCTTGACGAAGCCCTCCGACGACGGCTCCATCGCCGTCTTCGCGAGGACGCCGAACGGGAACTTTCCCGTCTTCACCGCGTAGCCGCGCTCCTTCGCCTTCGCCTCCGTGAGCCCGATCGAGGCGACCTCGGGGTCGCAGTACGTGCAGCCGGGAACCTGGTCGCGGTTGACGGGCACCGTCGGGTGGCCCGCCATCGTCTCGGCGGCCACGATGCCCTCGGCGGACGCCACGTGTGCGAGCCAGATCGTCGGAGTGACGTCGCCGATCGCCCACACGCCCGGGACGCTCGTGCGCTGGTGCGTGTCGACCTTCACGTAGCCGCGCTCGACGGCGACGCCGAGCGCCTCGAGGCCGAGGCCCTCGGTGACCGGCTTGCGTCCGACCGCGAGAAGGACCTGCTCGACGGACCACGAGATCGGCCCGCCGTCCGGCCCTTTCGCCGCGACCGTGACGCTGCCGTCACCGTTCGGCGTGACGGACTCGACACCCGTCTTCACGTGGACCGCGATGCCCTTCTTCCGGAACGCCTTCTCGACTTCCTTCGACACCTCTTCATCCTCGATGGGGAGGATGTGCGGGAGGACCTCGACGAGAACCGTCTTCGTTCCGTAGCGGGCGAAGCACGACGCGAACTCGGAGCCCACGGCGCCCGATCCGATCACGAGGAGCGACTTCGGGATGGACGTGGACTTCAGGATGTGGTCGGAGTTCAGGATCGAAACGCCGTCCGCCTTGAGGTGGGGAAGATCCCGCGGGACCGAGCCGGTCGCGATCAGGACGTTCTTCGTCTCGAGCACGGTCTCGCCGCCGTCGCCCGTGACGGCCACGCGGTTCGCGGCGAGGAGGCGCCCCGTGCCGGGGTGCACGTCGACCTTGTGTTTCTTCATGAGGAACTCGACGCCCTTGGCGCCCTTGAAGACGACCTTGTCGCGGAACTTCACGACCCCCGGGAAGTCCAGCTCGACGCCCGCGGTCCTCACGCCGAACGACGCGGCGTGGTTCTTCGTCTCGTCGTAGAGCGACGCGGACTTCAGCATCGCCTTGGTCGGGATGCAGCCGCGATGGAGGCACGTGCCGCCGAGGCCGACGCCGGGCGCCTTCGCGTCCTTTTCGACGATCGCGGTCCTGAGTCCGAGCTGCGAGGCGCGGATCGCGGCGACGTAGCCGCCGGGTCCCGAGCCGATCACGACGAGGTCGTACATCTCACTCTCCTTGATGAGGGCGCGCGCGGGGGCAGGAGCGTTCGCGCGGCGGGGGAATTATAGGTGGTCACACGAAGGCCGGGCCGACGACCGCGGCGCGAAATCTCCCGGAATGCCGGCGGGCGGGCGTCCTAAGATGCGCCGGTGATCGGGGAGGTCCTGGGGCGCTACCGGATCGACGCGCGGCTCGGCGCCGGCGGCATGGGGGAGGTCTGGCGCGCGGAGGACATGCGCCTCAGACGCCCGGTGGCCCTCAAGCTCCTGCACGGGGCGCCCACCGCCGAGGAATCGGCGCGCCTTCTGCGCGAGGCGCGCCTCGCCTCGCAGCTCAGCCACCCCAACATCGCGGTCATCTACGAGATCGACGAGGTCGAGTGCGGCGGCCGGACCGTCCCCTTCATCGCGATGGAGTACGTCGAGGGTTGCACCCTCTCCGAGCGGATCACCGAACGGCCTCTCACGGTTGCCGAGGCGCTCGACGTCGCCTCGCAGGTCGCCTCCGCACTCGAGGCCGCCCACGCGCGCGGCGTCGTTCACCGCGACGTGAAGCCGGGAAACGTGATCGTGGACGCGGCGGGCCGCGTCAAGGTCCTCGACTTCGGGCTGGCCGCGTGGCGGGCCCCCGAGGGCTTCTCGGGCGAGACGTGGAGTGCGGGCCCGGCCGCTCCGACGCAGTCGATCCCGGGCGCCGTCGTCGGCACCGTCGCGTACATGTCGCCGGAGCAGGCGCGCGGCCGCGAGGTGGACGCGCGGACGGACGTGTTCTCGCTCGGCGTCCTCCTCTGGGAGTCGATCGCAGGCCGACGCCCGTTCGAGGGCGCGAACGCCGTCGAGATCCTCGACCGCGTGCTCCACGCCGACCCGCCGCCGCTCTCGCGTTCGGCGGCGGGCGTCCCGCCCGAGCTCGAGGCCGTCATCGGCCGGATGCTCGTGAAGGACCGCGAGCGCCGTTACGCGACCATGCGCGACGCGCGCCGGGACCTCGAGGCCGTCGCGGGCGGCGCCGCGAGGACGTCCTCCGGCGCCCCCACGCCGGGCGGCGCCGCACCTCCGCCGAACGCCGTCGCCGTCGTCGCGTTTTCCAACATCACGAAGAGCCCGGAGGACGACTGGCTCGGGACCGGGATCATGGAGACGGTCACGGCGGACCTGAAGGGCGTCCCGGGCCTGTCCGTGATCGGGTGCGAGCGCATCTGCGAGGTCGAGAAACGCCTCACGGGGCAGGCCTCTCACGGAGAGTCCGAGCTCGCGGCCCGCCTCGGCCGCGAAGTCGGCGCGCGCTGGGTCGTCACGGGCGGCTTTCAGCGCCTCGGCGACCGCGTGCGGATCACCGCCCGAGCGAGCGACGTCGAGACGGGTGAAGTCCTGACGACCGTGAAAGCCGACGGCGCCATGGCCGGCCTCTTCGAGCTGCAGGACCGGATCGTCGCGCAGCTCGCCGAAGGTTTCCATGTCGCCGCCCGGCCTTCCTCCGGGGCCGGCGACGCGACGCACGTGATCGACGCGTACGAGGCGTTCTCCAAGGGCCTCGTGAATCTCCGCGCGGAGAGCCGCGAGTCGGTGGACCGCGCCATCCTCTTCTTCGAACGGGCGGTCGCTCTCGACCCGAACTACGCGCGGGCCTGGATCGAGCTCGGCGCCGCGTACGACACGAAGGCGAGCTACCTTGCGATGCCCGAGCTCCTCGAGCGCGCGGTGCAGGCGTTCGAGCGCGGGCTCTCTCTCGAGCCGCGCCTCCCGCGGGCGTGGCGCGAGCTCGGCGCCACGCTCGTGACCCTCGGCCGCGAGGAGCGCGGCTTCGAGGCGATCCGTCGCGCGCTCGAGCTGGATCCCGAGGACGGGAGCGCGCACGCCGCGCTCGGCCGCGCGTACTTCATCGGAAAGGGGATGTTCCCGGAGGCCGCGGCGTCCTTCGAGCGAGCCCTCCAGCGAAATCCCCAGGGCGGCTGGTACGCGCTCCAGCTCGCGCACGTGGCGACCCTTCTCCGCGATTTCCCGCTCGCGGACCGCGCGGCGCGGCAGGCGATCGAGCTGCAGGAGCGCGGCCTCTCGGGGCGGGAGGGCGTTCTCATCGTCGGAGCCTACATGCGCCTCGGGGTCGCGCTCGCCCTGCAGGGGCGGTACGACGAAGCGCTCGAAGAGTACCGTCGTGAGCTCGCGTTCCTGAGGCGCGTCGACCACGCCCTGAAGGAGCGGGTGATCGTCGAGCTTCACGTCCACATCGGGAGCGTGCTCCTCGCCCTGGGACGGGCGGAGTCCGGCAGAGCCGCTCTCCGCGTCGCGCTCGACGCATTCGAGGAGCGGCTTCGCATGGGAGCGGACGATCCGTACACGCGCTACTACGTGGCGGCGGGCTGGGCGCTCCTCGGGGAGAAGGAGAGGGCTCTCGAAGCGCTCGAGCGCGCCGCTTCGCAGCGCCACGCCTACACCGCGGCGCGGGCCCGGATCGACCCGGACTTCGCCGGCCTCCGCGGCGAGGACCGGTTCAAGGCCCTGACGGGGGGAAAATCAGGATCCCGAACCGCCTGACGTCCGTCGCGATACGCTCCCCGTATGCCGTCCGACCTTCTGAGAAATCTTCTCTTTGCCTTCGTCCTCGTTCTCCCGGCCTCCGTCCCGGCCGCGGAGCGCTTCGTCCCGGGGAAGCTCCCGACGGGAGAGATGCTTCTGCCGAACGGCCGCCTCCTGACGCCGACGGGAACGCAGACAGAGGTCTCTCCCTATCCCTTCGCGCTCGCCCTCACCCCGGACGGAAAGCGCGTCGTCGCGGCGTGCACCGGGGCGGACGACCAGTCGCTCCATCTTCTCGACGCGGCGACGGGGAAGTTGCTCGCGAAAGAGCCCGTGAAGAAATCCTGGCTCGGCCTCGCGATCGCTCCGGACGGACAGCGCGTGTACCTCGCGGGCGCCGGCGGGAAGAACGTCCTCGTCTACCGCCTCGAGAACGACCGCTTCGCCGCCGAGGAGCCCCTCTCCCTTCGCAGGCCGGACGAACCAGCCAAGCTGAACGCGACGCCCTCGGGCCTCGCGATCTCGGCCGACGGGAAGAGTCTGTGGGCCGGGCGGATTCTGCTGAACGACCTCGTCCGGGTCGACCTCGCGTCGCGCACCGTGGCGGCCGCGGTCCCGGTCGGCGTCCACCCCTACCGCCCGGTCTTCTCGCCGGACGGCACGCTCCTCGCCGTCGCGAACTGGGGCGCCGCGTCCGTGACGCTCGTGGACGCCGCCTCGGGTGCCGTCGTCGCGACCGTGAAGACCGCGGATCACCCCTCGGACCTGCTCTTCTCTCGCGACGGCCGCACGCTCTTCGTCGCCCAGTCGAACCGCAACCTCGTCGCCGCCGTCGACCTCGCTTCGCGCACGGTCGCGCGGCAGATCTCCGTCGCTCTGGGGCCCGACGGCCCCGGCACGCCGTCGGCGGACTCGCTCCCGGACGGCTCGACGCCGAACGCGCTCGCGCTTTCCCCGGACGGACGAACGCTCTACGTGGCGAACGCCGACGACGACGCCGTGGCCGTCGTCGACGTCGGAGGCGATCTTCGAGCCGCCCGGACGAGGGGCTTCATCCCGAGCGGCTGGTATCCCGCCGCCCTCGCGCTCTCCTCGGATGGAAAGACGCTCTGGGTCGCGAACGCGAAGGGCGGCTGGTCCTGGTCGAACGCCGTGGGCGGCCCGGACCCGACGAAGAAAGGAGACGGGAAGCCCTGGAAGAAGACGCGCACGATTCCGGGTTCTGTGTCGCGGATCGACGTCCCGTCGGCGAAGGCGCTCGCGGCGGCGACGGCGCGCGCGTATGCGAACCGTCGTCCCGGGGCGCGCGGCGCGCAGCCGGTGAAGGCCTCCGCCGTCGTCCCGGCGGCGCCGGGCGGGGCGTCTCCGATCCAGCACGTCGTCTACGTCATCCGCGAGAACCGCACGTACGACCAGGTGCTCGGCGACCTCCCGCTGGGAAACGGCGATCCGGCGCTCACGATCTTCGGGCGCGACGTGACGCCGAACGCCCACGCCCTCGCCGAGGAGTTCGTCCTGCTCGACAACCTCTACTGCGACGCCGAGGTGTCGGCCGACGGCCACAACTGGTCGATGGCCGCGTACGCGACGGACTTCGTCGAGAAGATCTGGCCGCCCGATTACGGATCGAAGGGCTTCGACTACCTCTTCGAGGGCAACGACGCGAACGCGTTCCCGACGAACGGCTACATCTGGGACGCCGCCGCGAAGGCGGGGCTCACGCTCCGGAACTACGGCGAGTTCGTGGGCGTCGCGGCCGAGATGACGCCCACGGTGCTGAGCCTCTCGAAGGGAATGGAGGGAGCGCTCGAGGGCGCGACCTGCGCCTTCTACCCGGGCTTCGACATGGACATCCTCGACAACGCGCGCGTCGACGTCTTCCTGAAGGAGTTCCGGGGGTTCGTCAAGGCGAAGGAGATGCCGCGCCTCCTGATCGTGCGCCTCGGGAACGACCACACGGCCGGGACGAAAAAGGGCGAGCGCACGCCGCGCGCGATGGTCGCCGAGAACGACGTCGCGCTCGGGCGCCTCGTCGAGGCGATCTCGCATTCGCCGTTCTGGAAGGACACCGCGATCTTCGTGATCGAGGACGACGCGCAGAGCGGCTCGGACCACGTCGACGCGCACCGGACCGTGGGATTCGTGATCTCGCCGTACACGCGCCGGAAGGGCTTCGTGGACTCGACGATGTACTCGACGGTCTCGATGCTCCGGACGATGGAACTGATCCTCGGCCTCCCGCCGCTTTCGCAGCACGACGCGTCCGCGACGCCGATGACGCACGCCTTCGCGGACGCGCCGGACGGCGTGCCCTTCGTCCACCGCGAGACGAAGATCCCGTTCTACGAGATGAACCCGGACGGCGCGCCGATGCAGGCGGAGGCGAACGCGTGGGATTTCACGAAGGAGGACGCGGCGCCGGATCTCGCGCTCAACGAGGCGATCTGGAAGAGCGTGCGGGGAGGCGACGCGGAGATGCCCGCGCCCGTGAACGCCGCGTGGGTTCGCCTCAGGGCGAAGGGCGGCGACTGAAGGTCATCGGACGCGCTCGAGCGGCGCGTCGATTCCGAGTGTCAGGGGCAGCCGCACGTGCACGTCCCGGTTCTGGATGACGAGCGTGTAGATTCCCGGCTCCCACGCCGCTTTCGGGGACTCGAAGTAGATGTCGCCCGACGCGAGCGTCCGCGAATTCACGGCGACCTTGTCGAAGACGATCTCCTCGCCGGGGACTGCGAAGAAGCCGAGCCGCTCCTCGCGCACGGCGCCGGGGAAGTAGCCGTTCAGCGGGTCTCGCTGCACCTTCGCTTCGTTGAGCATCCGGCGCAGGTCCGGGATCCCCTCGGCCATGCGGCGCTGCGACGGCATCGGGAGGCGCGTGCCGTCCGGCATCACGAGCCACACGTCTTCGCGAAAGACTTCGACGGGCTTGCCTCTCCACACGGTGAGACCGGTGTCGAGCAGGATCCACTTCCGGTCGAGATGGGTCTGCGCGTGGCGGTATCCCACGACGACCTGCACGGAGTCGTCCCTCCAGCGCATGACCGTCTTGCCGAGGCGCGTGACGTTCGGCCCGGCGTCGACGTCGGCGGCGCCCGGCGCCGCGAGGAAGAGAGCAGCGAGGCCGGCGAGAAGGAATCTTGGAGTGGGGTTCACGGAATCCTCCGGGGCCCCGAGGCCCTCTCGAGACGTCCCTTGCACGGAGCATACCGCCCTGAAAGGCCGATTTTGCGGACGGCGCTCCCGCTTCCCGGAGTAGGATTCCTCCGATCATGGGCGAATCGGCACTCGTCGGCGCATGGCGCCTTCTCGTCATCGAATTCCGCTCGGACGGGCAGGTCGTCTACCCGGTGGGTCGCGACGCGACCGGGTCGTGCCTCTACGAGCCGGCCGGGCACATGTCTCTGCAGATCATGCGAATCGATCGGCCTCGTTTTGCGCTGAACGACCACCAGACGGGGACTCCGGAGGAGATCGGGGCGGCCTTCAAGGGCTACCTCGCCTACGGGGGCACGTATGTCGAGGACAACGCGCACGGCGTCGTCGTCCACCACGTCACGCACTCGCTGTTCCCGAACTGGATCGGCACGGACCAGGTCCGTTTCTTCAAGGTGGCCGGGAACCGGCTCATCACGAGCGCGCCGACCGTCAGCGTGGGCGGGCACCTGATGGACGCGATGCTCGTCTGGGAGCGCCTGGCGGACGTCGAGAGGCGCTGACCATGCAACGTTTCACGCTGGTCCGCCACATGTCGCGCCGCCTGACGCTCTGCCGGCGCGTCGGGCCCTGCCCGGCCGACGCGCCTGTGAGGATCAGCGTCCTCCTGCACGCGAAGGACGGGCGCGCCCTGCGCGAAGCCGTCCACGCCGTCTCGGACCCGAGCGGCGCCGCGTACGGCCGCCACCTCACGCCGGACCAGGTCCGGGACCTCGTCGCGCCCGGCTACCAGGACCTCGACGCGGTCCTCGCGTTTCTCAGCGACTCGGGTCTGCGCGTCGAGGGCGTCTCCGGCGCCCGCACGGCCGTGCAGGCGAGCGGATCGGCGGAGGCCGTGGCGCGGGCCTTCGACGCCCCGATCAGCCTTTTCGCGCCGCCTCGCGGCCTCGCGGACGGCCGGAGGCGCGCCTACGGAATCGAGCGCGACCCGACGATCCCGGCGTCCCTCTCGGCCGTGATCCGCGGCGTCGCGGGCCTGAACGACCTACCTGCGGCGCGCCGCTTCCCGCCGCTGCTCGCGCCGAAGCGCTCGCGCGTGCCGCGGCGGGGACCGGCGGAGGCCCGGGGACCGGGCGGCGGCTACACGCCCGCGGAGATCCACGCGGCCTACGGCGTCGCAGGAGCGGTCGAGACCGGCGGGCGCGGCGAGCGCGTCGCGATCCTCGAGTTCGGTGGCGGCTTCTCGAGCGCGGACTTCTCCGCCTTCTGCTCGGCGTACGGTCTCCCGGCGGCCGACGTCACGGAGGTCTCGGTCTCCGGCGCGAAGAACGATTACAGCGGACGCACGGGCGACGCCGACGTCGAGGTCGCGCTCGACATGGACTGGGTCCGCGCGACCGCGCCCGAAGCCGAGATGGACCTCTGGTGGACGCCGAACGTCGACACCGGGTGGGTGGATTTTCTCGCGGCGATTCTCGACGCGCCGGACGCGCGCCGCCCGGGCGTGGTGTCGATCTCGTGGGGAATGCCCGAGGACGGGTTCTCGACGTCGCGCCGCTACGACCAGACCCGGCAGCTCTTCCAGGCCTGCGCGCTCCTCGGCGTCACGTTCGTCTGCGCGTCCGGCGACGCCGGCGCGGCCGACGAGCTGCCCGACGACGGGTGGTACGACGGCCAGCGGCACGTCGACTTTCCGAGCATCGTCCCCGAAGTCACGTCCGTCGGCGGCACGAAGCTCCTCCCGTCCGGGCGCGCGTTCTCCGAGACGGCCTGGAACGACGGGCCGGGGCGCGGCGCCACCGGCGGAGGGTTCTCGCGGCTGATCGCGGTCCCCGACTGGCAGAAGGCCGCCTTCGCGGGGCGCAGGGGCGTGACGGGCCGCGGCATTCCCGACGTCGCCGCGGTCGCGTCGCCGGATCCCGGCCTCTCGATCTTCGTCCGCGGAAAATGGGCCGCGGCGGGAGGCACCAGCGTGGCGGCCCCGATCTGGGCCGGCTTCATCGCGCGCATCAACGCCGAGCGCGCCGCCGCGAAGAAGGCCCGCCTCGGCGCTGCGAACGCGGCCCTCTACGCCGCCGGGCGGGGCGCGTCCGCTCCGTTCCGGGACGTCGTGCGCGGCAACAACACGTACGCGGGCGTCGCCGGCTTCCCTGCGGGGAAGGGCTGGGATCCCGTGACCGGTCTCGGAACGCCCGACGTGGCCCGGCTCGTCCGGGCCCTGTTGCGCTGAGGAAATCGCATGTTCATCGGGCACGCCGCCGTGGGGTTCGCGAGCAAGGCGGGCGCGCCGCGAGGGTCGCTCGGATGGCTCCTCGCGGCTCCGTTCCTCCTCGATTTCCTCTGGCCCGTCTTCCTCCTCCTCGGGATCGAGCACGTCACCATCGAACGGGGGCCGAACCCGTTCCTGAACTTCTCGTTCGACTCCTACCCATGGTCCCACAGTCTCGCGATGGCGGTCGGCTGGGCCCTCCTCTACGGCGCGCTCGCGCATTTCTTCACCCGGAGCGCGGCCGTCGGATGGGTCTCGGCCCTCGGCGTCGTGAGCCACTGGATCTGCGACGCGATCGTCCACCGGCCGGACCTCCCGCTCTGGCCCGGCAGTTCGATCTTCGTCGGCATGGGCCTCTGGAACTCGGTGCCCGGAACGCTGGCCGTCGAGGTCCCGATGTTCGCGGCGGGCGTCTGGCTCTATGCGAAAGCGACGCGCCCGAAGGACGCCGTGGGCCGTTGGGCGCTTGCCGCGCTCGTCGCCGTGCTCCTCTTCTTCTATGCGGGGTCGGCGTTCGGGCCGCCGCCGCCGAACGTGGCCGCCGTGGCGATCGGGACGCTCGCGCTTCTCGTGTTCGTCCCGTGGGCGGTCTGGATCGACCGGCACCGCGAGGACACCGACGGCGACTCCTGAAGGCGCCGGTCCAGGGCGGCTATTTTTTCGGAGCGGCGCCCGCGGCGCCGCACGGCGCCTTGAGAACGTAAAGGACCTTGAACCTGTTGTTGTCCTCGCGGGACTCGGCGACGGACGAGTCGTCGTCGAGCGAGAGCTCGATCGCGTGAGTTCCGGCCGGGAGGGACGGCGAGGTCGCGACGCTCTTCGTCTCCCGGGCGTTCAGGGCGAGGCCCGTGCTCGTCGCGACGACGGCGCCGTCCACGCGCAGGCGGTTCGTGAAGGGCGCGCCGGTCGCGGCGCCGCCGAGGTTCGTCATCTCGTAGGTCGCGTTGAAGACGCAGGTCTGGGGTCCGGCCGGCGACCCGTCCGCGACCTTGAGCTCGACCGGAGCGGCGCCGCCCCACGGGATCAGGACGGTGCCGATCCGCAATCCACCGCGGCTCGTGACGTCCGGCTTTTGTTCCGGCGGGAGCGCGAAGGCGGAGGCCGCGGTGAGAGCGGAGGCGGCGAGCAGGCCGGACAGACGTGTCATGCGTGGAAGATGCACCGGCCGGGATCTCCTTTCAACCTCTGCGCATGGTCCCGGCGCGTTGATCGCATGCCCAGAAGCGCCAGACGGGCCCGTGGCGCGCCGGGGCCACTCCGATGCGAGGCGGCACCCGAGACTGAGACCTCGGATAAACTCCGCGCACCCTGAATCGCCCCCTCGCCGTCCTCCTCGCTGCCGGACTCTCGGCCGTGGCTGCCGCCGCGGGGGACGGGTCCGCCCGGCCCGGAGAGAGGCTTCGGCTCCTGTTCCTCGAGAGGCCGTCGCCCGTGGACGCCAACCTCGGGCCCTGGGGCTCGGTCGCGCCGGCGACGTTCGCCGTCGGGGCGACGCCCGCGACACTGCGGCTCGCCTGGGACGAGACCGCCCTCCGGGTGCTCTTCGAGGTAGGCGACAGCACGCACGTGACGCTCGGGAGGGAGGACGAGGACCCCGATCTCGGCCTCAAGTCCGACTCCGTCGAGCTTTTCCTCGACGTTCGGGGCGAGGCGACGCCGCGGATGGACACGAACGACTACCAGTTCACGGTCTCGCGCGACGGACGAAGGACGACGTTCAAGGGTTCGTCGGCCCTGTCGGGAACGGTGCGCCCGGAGCCGGAGGCCGACGCGGCCCCGCAGCCGAAGGACTGGGGCATGAACGTGCCGATCGAGGTCGCCGTCGCGGACGGGCCCGAGGCCGGGCCCGGGAAGAGCCCGGGCTATCGCGTCGAGATCGCCGTGCCGTGGGCGGCCGTGGGCGGCAAGCCGGCGCCCGGAGCGCTGTTCGGAGTCTCGGCCGCGGTGAACGACCTCGCGATGCGCCCGGGCGAGCCCGTTCCGATGCGCACGTCGGTCGATTTCCGGGGCCGGACGGCGTTCGAGTCACCCGCGGTGTGGGCGACGGCGGCGCTGCAGCCGCCGGGGTTCCTCACGCTGATCGCGCGGAATGCGCGGCCCTGGGCGGCCGTGGCTCTCGGCGTGCTCGCGGTGTTCGTGGCGATCGGCTGGCGCGTCCGGAAGGCGGCCGTCCTCCGGGCCGCGGCGCCTCCGCCCGTTCTCGCGGCGGGCGAGACGCCCGTCTCCGGCGACGACCCGATCGAGCGGCTCAAACAGAATCTCCCGGCGCGCCTGCGCGAGGACCTCACGGCCGAGTCGCTCGCGGAGATCGCGGGCGTTTCGCTGCGCACGCTTCAGCGGATCTTCCGGGAGCGCTTCGACACGACCCCGATGAGCTGGCTCATGGAGGCGCGTCTCCTCGAGGCCGCGCGCGTCATCCGGGCCGCTGACGACCCCGTCACGAAGATCGCGTATCGCGTAGGCTTCAAGGATCCGTCGCACTTCACGCGCCGGTTCAAGGCCCGGTTCGGCGTCTCACCCAACGAGTACCGCCGGGGCGCCGAAGGAGCGCCGGAGCCGTCCGCGGACGGCTCCGAGGACGCCGAGTGAGGCCCGGAACCTGTCGCTCAGGGGCCAGAACGAGCCTCTGGCGCTCCGGGACGCGCGATTAGCGCGTCGGGACTACCCAAGGGAGTGGACGATCGGCCGCGAGGGGCGCACCTTGAGCACAGGAGACGAGATGCGGAATGCCACCTGCCCCCGCTCGACGTTTGCCGCGGTCCTCGCTGCGGCCCTGGTCCTCGTCCCGGCCGCCGCACCCGCTCACGCCCAGCCGCCCGATGTGGGCGTCCTCGAGGTGAGCGTCGACCCGGCGTTCCCCGCCGCCTTCGGACAGGAGCTCAAGCTCCGGGTTCGCGTCTCGAACCGCGGAACGGCGGCCGCGAAGGGCGTCGCTCTCGACGCGAAGGCGGGGGCGGTCCCGGTCGGTCACGTCGACGTCGGGTCGATGGGCGCCGGCGAGCAGCGCACGATCACGCTTGCGACCCGCTTCAAACCGGCCGGGGCCGACTGCGTGTCCGTCGTGCCCGTCGTCGCTTTCGACTCCGCGGTCAAGGCGGGGCCGGCGCGCCTCGCGTGCCTGACGCCAGGCTGCTACAGCCTTTCCGAGCGGCCCACGAACTGAACGCCCGCCCGTAGAATCTCCACGGTGACAGTCGACGCTTTCTGGCTGGTGCCCGGTGCGCTGGGCGTCTGACGGCGCGGGGCGGGCGGCGGGATTCGCCGCGCTCGGGACGCTCGCCGTCCTGCTCGCGACCGTGGACGGGCGTTCGTACGGCCTGATTCCGGACGGGAGGGAAATGCTCTCCGCCGGTGCGGCCGTCGCCCGCTTCTTCGAGATCGGAGTGTCGCGCGACTTCGTCAACGCGCCGCGGCGGCCCGGCGGGGACGCCGTGTCGCGCTACGGGATGGGGCTCTCGCTCGTCGAGGCGATTCCGGCGGCGGTCGCGCGCGCGACGGGCGGGGCGCGCACGTCTCCGATCTTCGTCCTCCTGCCGATCCTCTGCCTCGCGGGCTGCGCGTGGGCGGCGGCGCGGACGCTCGAACGGCTCGGCGCCGCGCGGATTCCGGCGGCCGCGGGCGGCGCGGCGCTCGTCCTCGCGACGCCGCTCTGGGGCTACGCGGGCAGCGACTACGGCGAGCCCCTGCAGGCGCTCTGCGTCGCGCTGTCCGTCCTCGCGCTCGTGGAGCTGCGCGAATCGCCGGCGTCCCGCTTCTGGCAGGGCGTCCTCGGCGCCGCGGCGGGCTTTGCCATCCTGACGAAGACGCTGCTCGTCCTCGTCGTGGCGCCTCTTCTCGCGTGCGCGGTCGTCGGGAAGAGAGAAGAGGAGGATTTCTCTGAAGGTAATAGGGCCGGAAGGCCGCCTCCCGTCAAGGGCGGGAGGGCGGAGCGACGGCGCGCGGCGCGGGCTGGCGCACCTCTGGCCACCCGACTCGCACTGCCATTTCCCTTGCTCTTCACCTTCATAGGAATTCTTCTTCTCTGGTCTATCTTCGAATGGACCCGGTTCGGGAAGCTCGGAGGCGGGTACGGGGGAGAGACGTTCACGTACCCGCTCCTCACCGGGCTCCTGCGGCTGACGCTTCTCCCGAACAAGGGCCTTCTCTGGTACGCGCCGCTCACGGCCTTCGCGATCCCTGGCTTCCTGCTGCTGCGCCGCCGCGACGCGCGGCTTGCGCTCGCGCTCGCCGCGTCCGCGCTCGCGCTGCTCCTCGCGTCTTCCGCGTGGTGGGCGTGGGACGGGCAGGCGGGATGGGGACCACGCCTCGTCGTTCCGGCCCTGCCGTGCCTCGTGGCTCTGGCCGGGGCCGCGTTCACGGGAGACGGCCGTTCGTGGCGCGTTCCGGGAGCGTTCGCCGTCGCGGCAGGCGTCTGCGTGAACGCGCTCGGCGCGCTCACGCCGTTCGCCGCGGTCTACGCGCTTTCCTCGCTCGTTTCCCCGCAGCCCATCGCGGAGTCGCGAGCCGCGGGCACGCCGTACGAGATCACCCGGGCGCCCGATGGCTCGCTCCTCGCAACCGCGCCCCACCACTTCTCGCTGACGCCCGCGTGGAGCCCCATCCGCGTCCACGCGCTCGCGCTCGCCGCCCGCATGAAGGGCGGCTGGGACGGCAGTCTCCCGCAGCTCGACCCGCCGTTCCGGCCCGCCCGCTCGCTCGAGCCGGCGCCGGCGCTGAGGCTGGCGCTCGCTGCGCCGCGCCCGGGTTTCTGGCGCCCCGTCGATCCCGGCTGGGCCGATCCCTATTTCGACGCGCTCCGGGATCAGCTCGTCCGGGCGATCGACGTGAAGGACTTCGCGCGGGCAGGCGCCGTGGGTCGGGAGCTCGAGAGAAGAGAAGAGAGGATTTCTGCGAATGACCCTCGTACGGTCGCGCTGGTGGCCGAGTCGCTGCGCCTCGGTTCGGGCGCCGCCGTCTCCCTCTCTTACCTTTCAAAGAAATCTTCGTCTTCTCTCTTTTCTTCCTCTCCCTCTTCGCCTTCCTTCGCCTGCCATCCGTGGATCCTGTTCGTCCACGCGATGGCGACGCCGCCCGGAGACTTCGCGTGCCTGCCGGAGGCGCAGCGCGAGGCCTTCGCGGGCGCCGTCGCCGTCGCGCGTCAGCGCGGCTGGACGCTCACGGAATGGAGCCGGGCGCTGACGACGGGGCGGCCGTAGCCGGCCTGAGGCGCAGGAGAAGGTAGGCGTCGCCGAACGGCGTGACCGACGTCGCGCGCGCCTCGAGCCCGCGCCGCAGCGGCGGAAGCCAGCCGCGCAACCAGACGAATTTCGAATACATGTCGCCGTTCTTCTCGATCGCCGCGGCGAGGTCCCAGAGGAAGCGCGAGAAGAAGATCGTGTCGGCGCCAGCGTCCGCCCTCAGCGCGAGGCCCAGGACTCCGGCGCGCGTCGCTCCCGTCTCGTCGACGAGGAGGGCCGCGATCGCCACCCTGCCGAGGTCTCCGCGCTTCACGCGTTCGAAGACGAGGCCCTGCTCCTGGCCCCAGTCGACGTTCGAATCGGAGAGGATCGGCGGCACGCCGGCCGGCCCCCCCACGAGGACGTTGCCGAAGGAGATCTCGCGCCCGAGGCGGAGGGCCGACTCCGCGGCGGCGAGGAGCACGACGGCGGCGGCGAGGGCGCGGAACGTCCGGTGACGCGTCGCGAGAAGTGCGCGTCCGGCGGCGGCCGCGGCGACGAGGAGCAACGGCACGGCGGGCAGAGCGTGGCGGACGCCGATGTTCACGTTCGAGACGCACGCGGCGAGAAGGTAGGCGCCTCCGAGCGCCGCGGGCAGCGCCGCCCGCGCCGTGAGCAGACGGCGAAGGACCGGGCCGCGAAAGAAGCCCGCGACGGCAAAGGCAACGGCGGCGAGGGACGCGAGGACGGCCGCCGCCGTGAGCTTGATTCCGAGCGCGACCGGGAAGTAGAGAAGCGATCCCGTCCCGCGCACGAGGCCGAAGAAGTAGTTGAAGCGCTCGCCGGGCCCCGCGACCCCCTGCACGAAGAGAAGGCCGGCGCCGTAGCCCGCAATCCACTTCGGAAACTTCTTTGCGAGGGCCACGACCGCGCCCTCCTGCGGCAGCCCCTCGAACGCTGCGCGGAGGCCCTGGCGGAACGCGGCGTCCGTGGTGCCCGCGTACGCGAGGAGCTGGACGAGCGCGAGCGTCGCGAGCGCGGGGAGGACGATGAAGACGAGGACCCGGGAGACGGAAGAAAAGAGAAGAGATCTCTTTGAAGGTGAAGAGAGCGGCTCGCGGCGTGCGCCGGCTGCCCGCTCCGAGGCGCGGCGTCGTGCGGGCGGGCGCTGGTCCGGGCCCCTCTTACCCTTCAAAGAAAATCTTCCGGTGCTCTTCGTTCCGAGCCGAAGAACTGCGACGGCAGCGAATACGAGAAGGAATGGGAATGCCGAGTACTTCGACGCCATCGCGAGGCCGTAGAGGACGCCGCTCGCGGCGAGCCAGCGCCGATCGCCGTTCGCGCCCTTCGCGAGCGCGAATGCAGCCGCGACGAGGAAGAGCGTCAGAAGGACGTCGCTCTGGACGAGCGTGCCGTGGCCCCGGAACGTCGGCTCGACCCCGAGGACCGCGGCGGCCGCGAGGCCGGCCGCCGGTCCGGCCAGGGCCCGGCCGAGAAGACCGGTCGCGACGACGAGGAGCGCGAGGACGAACGGAATCGCCGCCCGACCGGCGCGGGTCTCGTCGATCTCGAGCTCGGGTTTTGCCGCGGGGAGCGTGCTGCCCGCGATCACCTTCATGAGGACGGGGTGCTCGAAGTTCGAGACCATCCCGGGGCCGTACCGCCACTCGCGTGCGGCCGCGAGGTGCGGGGGCTCGTCGGACGTCGTCCAGAGGCCGAAGCGCGCCCGCTCGGCGCCGGCGAGGGCGACGCAGGCCAGGACCGCGAGGGCGGCCGCGAAACGCGCCTTGGGCATCCGCGGATTATGCGTGGACGCCCGGCGCCTCGTGACCGGTTCGCGACACCCACTCGGCGTACGAGCCGCCGTAGGCGTGGGGCGGGTCGGACGAGTCGTTCTCGGAGAGCACGAGGACCCGGTTCGAGAGTCCGCGGAGGAAGGCGCGGTCGTGGGAGACGAAGAGCATCGTCCCTTCGAACTTCGAGAGCGAGTCGACGAGCATCTCCTTCGTTGCGAGGTCGAGGTGGTTCGTGGGCTCGTCCAGCACGAGGAAGTTCGGCGGGTCGAACAGCATGCGGGCCATCACGAGGCGGGACTTCTCGCCGCCCGAGAGGAAGCGGACCTTCTTGTCCACGTCGTCGCCCGAGAACTGGAAAGCGCCGACGAGGGCCCGGAGCACGCCGATGCCGGCGGCGGGGAAGTCCTTCTGCACCTGCTCGAGCACCGTCAGCTCGGGGTCGAGGACGTCGAGCGCCTGCTGCGAGAAGTAGCCGAGCCTCACGCTCGCGCCCACGCGCACCGACCCGTCGTCGGGCGGCAGCATGCCCGCGACCATCTTGAGGAGCGTGGACTTCCCGGCGCCGTTCACGCCCATCACGCACCAGCGCTCGCCGCGGCGGATGAGGAAGTCGAAGCCGTCGTAGAGACGCCTGGAGCCGTAGCCCTTCGAAAGCTTCTCGAGGACCGCGACGTCGTCGCCCGAGCGCGCGGGCGCCTTGAAGTCGAAACGCACGACGGCGCGCTTCTTCGGCAGCTCGATCGTTTCGATTTTCTCGAGCTTCTTGACGCGGCTCTGCACCTGGGCGGCCTTCGAGGCGTGCGTCTGGAAGCGCTCGATGAAGCGGTTCTCCTTCGCGAGCATCGCCTGCTGCCGTGCGAACGCGGCTTCGCGCTGGCTTTCGCGCTGGAGGCGCTCGCGCTCGTAGAAATCGTAGTTGCCGGAGTACGTGATCGTCTCGCCCGCGTCGATCTCGACGACCTTCGTCACGACGCGGTTCATGAAGTCCCGGTCGTGGCACGTCATGAGGAGCGAGCCGGGGTACCCCTTGAGGTAGCCCTCCAGCCAGAGGATCGACTCGATGTCGAGGTGGTTCGTCGGCTCGTCCATGAGGAGGACGTCGGGCCTGCCGAGGAGCACCTTGGCCATCGCGACGCGCATCTTCCAGCCGCCCGAGAGCGCGCCCACGTCGCCGTCGACGCGCTCGTCGTCGAATCCCAGGCCGTGGAGAACCTCGCGGGCGCGCGCCTCGAGCTCGTAGCCGCCGCGCTGCTGGTACTCGCCCTGCACCTCGCCGAACCGCTCGAGGATCTTCTCCATGTCGCCCGCCTGCGCCGGGTCGGCGAGCGCGTGCTCGAGGTCGATGAGCTCGTGGTGGAGATCGCCGAGGCGCCCGCTTCCCGCGATGGCCTCGTCGAGGACGGGCCGCCCCTCCATCTCGTCGATCTCCTGCTTGAAGTAGCCGATCGACAGCTTTTTCGGCACGGACACGTCGCCGTCGTCGGCGTGCTCCTCGCCCGTGATGAGGCGGAAGATCGTCGTCTTGCCGGCCCCGTTCGGGCCGACGAGGCCGATCTTCTCGCCGTCGTTCAGCTGGAAGGAGGCGTCGACGAACAGAACCTGCCTGCCGTACTGCTTGTTGATGCCGGAGAGCGCGATCATGGGCCGCGGAGGATCGCAGATTTCGGCGTCGCCGTCACTCGATCATCGCGATCCGCCGCGCGTGGCGGCCGCCGCCCGCCGCGGGGTCGAAGGGCGTCTCGAGGAAGGTGCGCACGACCGCGAGGGCGGTCTCCTCGGGGATCATCCGCTCGCCCAGTGAGAGCACGTTTGCGTCGTTGTGCTCGCGGGCGGCCTTCGCGGTCGCCTCGCTCCAGCAGAGCGCGCAGCGGACCCCCTTCACCTTGTTCGCGACGATGGCCTCGCCGTTCCCGGAGCCGCCGAGGACGATGCCGCGGTCGCACTCCCCGCGCGCCACGGCCTCGGCCGCGGGCCGCACGAAGAGGGGGTAGTCGACCATGTCCGCGGTGTAGGTGCCGCAGTCCTTCACGTCGTGCCCCAGGCCGAGGAGCATGGCCTTGATCTTCTCCTTGTACGCGAAGCCGGCGTGGTCCGAGCCGAGGGCGATCTTCATGGCCGCGGAGTCTACCCGCCGCCCCCGATACAATGTCCGTCCCCATGGCGGCCGCTCCCGGGAGCCTCACGATGTTCTTCCCGTGCTTCAACGACGCGGCGACGATCGGCTCGCTCGTCGCGGCCGCGCACGTCGTCGGCACCGAGGCGGGGCGGGACTTCGAGATCCTCGTCGTGGACGACGGCTCGAAGGACAACAGCGCGGAGATCCTCGAGGCCCTGAAGGAGAAGTACCCCGAACTGCGCGTCGTGTCGCACGGCGTCAACCGCGGGTACGGCGCGGCCCTGCGCTCCGGCATCTCGGGCGCGACGAAGGACCTCGTCTTCTACACGGACGGGGACGGCCAGTACGACGTCCTCGAGCTGAAGAAGTTCCTGCCGGTCCTGCAGGAAGGCGTCGACGTCGTGAACGGCTACAAGATCGCCCGGTCGGACCCGCTCCACCGGGTCGTGATCGGCAAGATCTATCTCGTCCTCATGAGGATCCTGTTCCAGTTCCACGTGCGCGACGTGGACTGCGACTTTCGCCTCATCCGCCGCACGGCGCTCGACGCGATCTCGCTGAAGCACTCCAGCGGGGTGATCTGTCTCGAGCTCGTCAAGAAGCTCGAGCTCGCGGGCTTCCGGTTCGTGGATTTCCCGGTCCACCATTACCACCGCGTCGCGGGGAAGTCCCAGTTCTTCAACTTCCGCCGGCTGTTTGCGACGGGCGTGAACATCCTCCGGCTCTGGTGGGAGATCCAGGTCAGGCGCGACACGCCGCGCGGCGTCGCCCACGCGGCGGCAGGCTCGCCGTGAGCGGCGTCCCGTACCTCGACCTCGCGCGGGCCGCCGAGGGCGACGAGCCCGAGCTCTCCGCCGCGGTGCTCGCCGCCGTGCGCCGCGGGCGTTACGTCCTCGGCAGCGAGGTCGCCGCGTTCGAGTTCGAGTGGGCGGCCTTCTGCGGCGCCGCGCGCGCGGTCGGCGTGGCGAACGGGACGGACGCGATCACGCTCGCCCTGCGCGCGCTCGGGATCGGACCGGGGGACGAGGTCCTGACGGTGTCGATGACGTGCGCCCCGACGGCGACGGGCGTTCTGCGGGCTGGCGCGACGCCGGTCTTCGTGGACGTCGACGAGGAACGTCTCACGATGGACGCCCGGGCGCTCGACGCGGCGGTGACGCCGCGGACGAAGGCGATCCTGCCCGTCCACCTCTACGGCCGCCTCGCGGACGTCGACGCCCTCTCCGCTTTCACCAGCGCGCGCGGCCTCGTTTTCGTCGAGGACTGCGCGCAGGCGCACGGCGCCGCATGGAACGGCCGGCCCGCGGGCACGTTCGGCCGCGCCGCGGCGTGGAGCTTCTACCCGACGAAGAACCTCGGGGCGCTCGGCGACGGCGGCGCCGTGACGGTCGCGGGCGAGGGCGACGCGGCCGTCGCGGACCGCGTCGCGCGCCTCAGGGCCTACGGCTACGTGACGCGCAACGACGCCGGGGAGCCGGGGTACAACAGCCGGCTCGACGAGGTCCAGGCGGCGGCCCTGCGGGTCCGGCTGCGCAAGCTCGGCGCCGGGAACCGCCGGCGCGCGGCGATCGCCGCCCGGTACGACTCCGCGCTCGCGGGCGCCGTGCGCGTTCCGCCCCCCGCGCGGGAGGGCGAGACGCCGGCCCACCACCTCTACGTCGTGCGCGTGCCGGACAGGGACGCCTTCCGCGCGCGCCTCGCCGAGCGCGGGATCGGGACCGACGTCCACTACCCGCGTGCCGTGCACGAACAGCCCGCGTTCGCCTCTCTTCCGCGCGGGCCTCTCCCGGTCACCGAACGCGCGATGCGCGAGGTCGTCTCGCTCCCGCTCGATCCGATGCTGACGGATGCGGAGGCGGACCAGGTGATCGAAGCCGTGCTCGCCTCAGCGCGCTGAGCTGCGGACGACGCGCGTCTCGAGGAACCGCGAGGCCGCGGTCGCGCGGTCGGTCGTGATGCCGTAGACCCACATGCCTCGCGCGACCGGGCGGCCCCTCGCGCTGCCGAGGAACGCGACGTCGACGTCGAACGCCGTTCCCGGGGCGAGATGAAAGCGCTTCCACGGGTCGTCGATCACGAGGGGCAGCCCCGTGAGGACGAACGTTCCCTCCCAGAGGAGGGCGCCGCCGCCGGGCGCCGTCAGCCGCAGGTGAATGCGGAAAGGCACGGCGTCGCGCTCGACGCCGGGGTACGTGAAGCAGAAGTGGCTGCGCTCCCCGGGCGTGTCCACGATGGGCCCGAGCGTGAGACGGTCACCCGGCCTCGCGAGGTCCTCCGCTCTCAGGACCGGCACGGCGAGTGACGGGGCGATCCGCCGGCGGTCGACGATCTCCGCCCGGACGAGGAACGAAGACCCTGCTTCGAAGAAGAACGAGGAAACGCTGGCGAGCGGAATGCGCGAAGGCACGGGCCGCGTCTCGCCGGCGGCCAGGCCGATGAGCGTCGACTCCGAATCGGCGGCGTCCGGCGGCCAGCGGGTCAGGCGCACGGTGGACGGGGCGCCGGACGTATTCGTCACGCTGATCCTCGGCGCCCACGGCGGCCGTCCGGGGTTGTTCGACCGGAACGCGACCGGCACGAACGCGGTGTGCGCGCCAAACGGCGCCGGCGTCCGGCGGCAGCCGAGGCCCGCGAGGGCGAGCGCGGCGGCGGCGAGGGGGGCGGTCCTTCTCATCCGGCCCAGTACCAGTGGACGAACGCCCACACGTAGAGGGCGCCGGCGACGGAGCTCAGCGCCACGAGCGCGCCGAAGAAACCGCGGCGGCCGGAGAGGCCGGCGAGCGCTGCGAATGCGGGGAACGCGGGCAGCACGTAGCGGCCGGCGCTCTCGAGCGTGCCGGACGCGAGGACGATCGCGACGGTGAGGACGACGTACAACGCCTCGGGCCGCCGCTTCTGCGCGAGGAGGACCGCCGCGAGGACGAGGAAGAGAAGGAGATAGAGCCCTTCGAACGTCCGCGCGGGCGAGCCCCCGAGCAGCCGGCCGCGCGTCACGTCCTCGACGACGGCCTGCCAGATGAGCGCCGGCCCGTCGAAGATCGACTTGGACTGGCCGCTCCAGTTGTGCTGCGCCTTCACGAAGAGGAGAGGGTCGCCGAAGCGCCTCCAGAAATAGAGGCAGAAGAGGCCGAATCCCGCGAGCGGAGAGGCGCCCGCGAACGCCGCGCGCGCCGCGGCCCGGCCGGCCGAATGTCCGGCCTCGCGGCTCGCGCGCCACGCGACGAGCGCGAGGTACGGCGCGAGGACGAGGCCCGTGATCCGCGTCAGTCCCGCGAGGACGCCCGCGGCGGCTCCGGCGAGCGGCCGGCCGCGCTCGAAGAAGAGCACGGCCGCGAGGGCGAGCGCGAGGGCGAGCGCCTCGGTGTACACGGTGGCGAAGAAGAACGACGTCGGGAACGCGAGCAGGACGAGCACCGCGGGCAGGACACGCTCCTCCCCGAAGTGCCGCTTCGTCCACGCCGCGAAGAGAAGCAAGGCCGCGAGGAACGCGGCGGCGGAGACGAAATTCCCGGCGAGGGACGTCTCGATCCCCGTCGTCCGGACGAGGCCGCGCATGAGGCCGGGGTAGAGAGGAAAGAACGCGTGGTTCGTCTCCTGTCCGACCCGGGTCGGGGGCTCCCAGTAGCCGGCCTCGGCGAGGTTCACGTACCAGCCCGAGTCCCAGCGGGTGAGCGGCGTGACGCGGCGAACCACGTCCCACGTCCACGGGTTGGTCCCGGTCATCCAGGGGACGATCCGGGGCGAGACGAGCGCGACGGCCCACACGCAAACGAGCCACAGGAGGCCCATTCCGATCACACGCTGGCGCGAGGTCACGACCGGGCGGATTATAGGCAGCCAGTCCGATGAACGACCGCGAATACGAGATCATGTTCGGCCGCGAGGACGCGTACTGGTGGTATCGGGGGATGCGCGCGGTCGCGCGCGCGTTCGCGCCCGGAATCTTCACGCGCGCCGCGGGCGCGCGCGCCCTCGACGCCGGCTGCGGAACCGGCCGCAACCTCGTGGACCTCGCCGCCGGCGGCCCTGCGGTGGGGGTCGACGTCTCGCTGCGCGCCCTCGGTTTCGCGAGGCGCCGCGGGGCCGCGCCGCTCGTTTGCGCATCGGTCGAAGCCCTTCCGTTCCGGGCCGCGACCTTCCGGGCGGCGCTTTCGCGCGACGTCCTCTACATGGTGCCGGACGACGCCCGCGCCGCGCGCGAGATCACGCGCGTCCTCGCGCCGGGCGGGGCGCTCGCGCTCTCGGCGCCGGCGTTCGACGCCCTCGCGGGCGCGCACGACGTCGCGGTCGGCGCCCTGCGCCGCTACACGGCGGGAGGACTCGAGAAGCTCGTGAAAGACGCCGGGCTCGCGGTGGTTCGCACGACCTACGCTAACTTCTTCCTGGCAGGCCCCATTGGGATTCTCAGAAAGGTGACGGGAGCGAAGGCGCGCGGCCGTCCTCGCGAGGAAGTTCGAAGCGATTTTGGCCTCGCTCCTGAACCATTCGAAGAAATCTTCTTCTTTCTTCTTTCTTTGGAGGCCCGATTCGTTGCGAAAGCGCGCCTGCCGTTCGGCGTGACGGCGCTGATCCTCGCGGAAAAACCCGGTCAGGGCGCGGGCACGAGCGAAGCGGCGAAGTAGCTCGCGTCGTTCGTCCGGTTGTCGACGAGGATCGCGTACGCGGCGACGCTCCCGCCCGAAACGACGTCGACGATGAGCGACACGTCGGCGAGCGGCGGGGCCCCCATCGCGGCGAAGACGTCGTTCCACTGCACGGCGCCGAGCGCGTCGAGGGCGAGCTCCCGTGTCGCGACCCGGGTCCCGTCCGGGGCGAGGAGCGTCGCGGTCACGCGGGTCGCCAGGCCGGACGTCTCGACGAAGCCGACGTTCGTCCGGCGGGCTGCGGAGGACGACAGGAACGTGAGCGCGAGCTGACGGCCGGGCCCCGCCAGCGCGCCCCCGGCCGCCGGGTCGATCGCGAGGCCGTAGGAACGGCCCGCGTCCGTCGTGGTCGACGTGCGCGAGGACGCGTACACGGAGCCGCCCTCGAGCGCGGAGACGCGCAGCGCGCCCGCCGTGTCGGCCGTTGCGCCGAAGAGCGTGGCGAGAACGTCGTCGAAGGCGCGCGTCTGGCTCCCGCGGAGCACGATGAAGGCGGGCGCGGGCGCGGTCCCGGAGAGAGGGGAAAACGCGACCCGGACGGTGACGGGATCGGGCCCGGCGTTCGAGACCTTGAGGTCGGTGACGAAGCGCGCTCCGAACTGGCCCGAGGCGCGGGCCGCCGCGGGAATGAGCAGGTTCGCGGAGGCGGGGTGCGCGGAGACGAAAGAGCCGTCGTTCGTGGAGTCGTCGACGGGCGTCGCCCACGCGGCGACGCGGCCCGGGCCGGTGGTGACGCGCACCTCGATCCGGTCGGCGGCGTCCGGCGCGAGGCGCGTCAGCGCGTAGACGTCGTTGACCTGCACGAGGCCCGCCGCCGGCACGGCGCGCGGGATCAGGGCACGCAGCGTCCCGGAGGAGTCGCGCACGGCGATTTCGACGGCGGCCGGCTGGCCGGAGACCTCCGTCACCCCGACGTTCACGCGGAAGCCCGCGGCCTTGAAGCACGGCACGAGGACGAGCGTCGCGCCCGCCCCCGCGGCCGAGGCCGCGGCTTCGGCGGGGATCGAGAGCCCGAAAGACCCGCCGCGCGGCGCGGTCGTGGACGTTCGGGATGCGGCGACGACGCCTGGAGGGGCGCTCAGGAAGAGCGGCCCGTAGCCCTCCATCCGGAACGTGTCGTGCACGGCGTCCTCGAGGGCCCGCGTCGCGAGCGGCGGCAGCGTCACGGTGAGCGTGCGCGGGGCGCCGCCGGCCGGGGAGAACCGCAGGCGGACGTCGTGCGTCCGGAAGGGATCCGTGTTGAAGAGCCGGACGTCGGTCGTATAGAAGGCCCCGAGCTTTCCGATCCGGTGCGCGGACGTCGCGACGAAGGACGTCGCGCCGGGGAAATCGGGCTCGGGCTCGGGGATCGACGGCTCGACGAAGAGCGCCCATCTCACGAGCCTGCCCGCGCCACCCGCCACGGCGTCCGTGACGGTGAGCCGCCACGTTCCCTCGAGCGTCCGGCCGGCGAAGGAGGACAGCGGCTCGAGCGATGCGGCCGTGAGGCCGAAAATCTCGCGCACGGCCTCGCCCGGACGGCGTCCGTGGGCGAGCACCGTCGCCGCCGTGCCGTCGGGCCCGGTCAGCGTCACGACGAGCTGCGTCGGATCCGGGTGGTCGATCTCGAGCGCCAGAAAGAGCGTGGACACGTTTCCGACGAAGGCCGAGACGACGGCGGCGCACGTCAGCCCTTCGGGCGCGCCGTCCGGGATCGGCGTCGCCTCGCAGCCGCCGGCGACCGGCGTCGAGGCGGCGAGCGCGGCCGCGAGATCGAGGCGCGGCGCCGTCCGGCCGGTGCGTGCGTCGCGCACGGGCGCCCCGGTGGCGCGGAGGAGATCGATCGCGGCCGCCGGGTCGGCGAGCGGCCGGGCCTGGCGGGCGAGGAGAAGGGCGCCGGTCGCCGCGGGGGCCGCGGCCGACGTGCCGGAGAAGGCGGACGTCTGGCCCCCGCCCTGGGCCGTCGTCGTCCACCCGACGCCGGGCGCGAGGACGGAGAGCGCGCTGCCCGTGTTGCTCGCGCACGGGATGACGTCGGGACCCGTCGTCGCGTCGCTGCAGCCGGCTGCGCCTCCCCACTGGACGGGGCCGCTGGACTGCGAATAGACCATCCCGACGGACGCGACACTCGAGAAACAGGCAGGCCAGGGGAGCCCGGCCGTGCGGCCCTCGTTGCCGGATGCGGCGGCGACCGAGAGGCCCGCCGCCCGCGCGGCGGCGAAGACGGCGGCGCCGGCGGGATCCTCGGCGTCGCAGAAGCCCTTGTGCGACGCCTCGTCGGCGAGGCTGAGGTTGATCGCGTCGAGGTCCGTACCGGGCGCGTGGGTGACGGCCCATTCGACGGCTGCGAGGACGTCCGAGGCGCGGGCCGACTTGCAGCCGTCGCGCGCGCTGAAGACCTTGAGGACGACGAGGCCTGCCTCGGGCGCGAGGCCCTGCGGGCCCGCGAGGACGCCCGCGACCTCGGTGCCGTGCCCGCTGCAGTCCGAGAGGTCGTCGCCGCCGTCCACGAGGTTCGCGCCGGGCCACGCCGCGCCGCCGGGTCCGCGCAGGTCCGGATGCCTGAGGTCGATCCCGCTGTCCACGACCGCGACGCTCCGGCCGAGGCCGGTGACGCCGATCGCGAGCAGGCGGTCGGCGCCGACCTGCGCGGTTCCCACCTGTCCCGCGGGGCGCACGACCCTGTCGAGGCCGACGTGAAGCACGTCGGGCCGCGCCGCGAGCGCGGCGACTCCCGCCGCCGTCGCCTCGCCGGCCACGACGGGTGCGCTCGTGAACCGCCGGCGGATCTCGAGGCCGTCCGACGCGAAGTCCTGTTGAGCCGCGGGCTGGCGAGCGGCCGCCGGGCGAAGCGCGACGAGGACCGGGATGCGCGCCCCGCCCGCGAGCGCACGCAGGACGTCTGGCGACACGTCCGCGGCCCGCGCGGCGGCCGACGCGAGGATCAACGCGGCGGCTGCCGCGAGGCGGGGGAGCGAGGGGGGGATCATGAAAGGACGAGCACCACCGACCGCTAAGAGCAACTCGTGTGCCTGTAGTGCCTGCAACCGTTAAGATCTCACCGTGACGCGCTTCCCGGAACCGACGCCCGCCCCAGGCGGCGCCGCCGTGTTCGCAGACTCGCATCTCGGTCAGGTGGAAGGAGATGCCGACGATCTGCTGGCCTCCCTCGAGTCCGTCCGGCAGCGCGGATTCTCGGCTGCGGTGCTGCTCGGCGACATCTTTCATTACTTCATCGGCCACGCGAAGCTCGAGACGCCGTTCCTGAGGCGGACCCTCGACGGTTTCGCGGCGGTCGCCGCGCGGGGACTTCAGCTGCGCTATGTCGAGGGAAACCGCGATTTTTTCGTCGCCGGGACGCCCTACGCCTCCCCGTTCGCGGCCTACGGGCTGACGGACGGGCTCGCCGTCGGGGACGCGACGTATGCGTTCGTCCACGGCGACCGGGTGAACACGGCCGATCTCCCGTACCGTTTCTGGCGCACGATCTCGAAGAACCCCGTCGCCCGCGCGGCCCTCGAGGTGATCCCGGGCCGGCTCGCGCGCGGAATCGTGTCGAGGACCGAAGCGCGGCTCTACCGCTCGAACTTCCGCCACAAGAAGAAGCTCCCCGAGGAGGCGCTGCGCGCCGAGGGCCGGCAGGCGCGCGCGCAGGGCTACGACGCGCTCCTCGTCGGGCACTTCCACATCGGGCGCACCTTCGCCGGGGCCGACGGCGTCACGCACGTCCTGCCCGCGTGGCTCGAGGAGCGCAAGCACGCCGAGATCGCGCCGGACGGGAGGCTGTCGATCGTCGAGGAACCGACCGCCGAGCGCGCGCGGCGCCGCGGCTTCGGGGCCCTGGAGGCGGACCCCGCCTCCGCGCCGCGTTGAGCGCCGCCCCTCTCCTCCGCGGCCGGCTCTCGGGCGCGATCCGCGTCCCCGGCAGCAAGAGCGTCACGAACCGCGCGCTCCTCGCGGCGGCCTGCGCGGAGGGGGAGAGTCTTCTGCTCAATCCCCTGGAGAGCTCGGACACCCGTGCGCTTGCGGCCGCCCTTCGGCTTCTCGGAGCCGAGATTTTCTTCGAAAGTGTGGGTTGGAGGGTGCGCGGGCCGCTGCGTCCCCGCGGTGACTCGGCGCCGGAGTTGGTCGTTCTTGTCGGAGATGCAGGGACGCCGGCGCGTTTTCTCGCTGCGCTCCTGCCAGCGATCCCGGGCCGCTACCGACTGGACGGATCCCCCCGGATGCGCGAGCGGCCCATGTCCCCCTTATTCGAAGCAATTCGCGCCCTTGGAGGCGAGGTGACTTGTCTCGCGCGAGAGGGGTTTCTGCCGGTCGCGATCCGCGGCGGGACGCTGCACGGCGGGCGTGTGGCGATTCGCGGCGACGTGTCGTCGCAGTTCCTCTCGGCGCTGCAGCTCGTCTCGCCGCTCGTGCCCGGCGGCGTGACGCTCGACGTGACGGGCCCGGTCGTCTCGGGCGCTTACCTCGCGTTGACGCGCCGAGTCCTCGAGGGTTTCGGCGCCTCTCCCGGCGGCGGCTGCCGTCCGGCGCGTTTTCGCGTGCCCGGCGACGACTCGGCGGCGTGCTTCCCGATCGCGGGAGCGCTCGTGTCGGGCGGACGCGTCACGGTGCGCGGCCTCGCCCGCGACTCCGAGCAGCCCGACGCCGAGTTCCGCGCCTGGGCCGTGAGGGCCGGCGGCGTCCTCGCGTGGGAGACGGCGGCGGACGGTGAAGAGTCGCTGGTCGCAGCCGGCCCGCCGGGCGGGGCGCGCGACCTGAGACCGATGGACGTCGACGTCGACGCGGCCCCCGACGCGGCGCTGCCGCTCGCCGCGGCCCTCGCGTTCGCGGACGGAACGTCGACGTTGACGGGCGTCGCGCGTCTCACCGAGAAGGAGTCCGACCGCCTCGCGGCGGCCGGCGACCTCCTCGCGCGCGCGGGCGCCTCGGCCGGCGCCGGCGAGAGCGCCGATGGGGCGCCGGTGCTGTCGATCGCCGGCCGGAGCGGCGTGCCGCGCGCGGCCGCGTTCGCTGCGCACGGGGATCACCGCGTCGCGATGTCGGCGGCCGTCCTGGCTCTCGCGCTGCCCGCGGGTTCCACCCTCGACGACCCCGCGTGCGTGGGAAAGTCCTGGCCTCTCTTCTGGGACGCCTGGAATCCGCTCGTCGCCTCCTGACGTTCAGCCGACCCAGAGCCAGTGGACGAAGAGCCACACGTAGCCCGCCTGGGCGAGGAGAGAGAGCGCGACGAGCGCGCGGAAGAGCGCGGGGCGCGCGGCGAAGCCGCCGAGGACCGCGAAGGCGGGAAAGGCGGGAAGGACGTAGCGTCCGCCGCTCTCGAGCGTCCCCGACGTGAACACGATCGCGACGGTCAGGAAGACGTAGAGCGCCTCGGGCCAGAGCCGCCGCGCCGCGAGCCGCCACGCGAGAAACAGGAAGAGCAGGAGGAAGACGCCCTCCATCGTGCGGACGGGACTCTTGACGAGGATGTGGCCCGTCGCGAGGTCGCGTCCGATTTCCTGCAGGATGAGGCGCGGGCCGTCGAAGACGGTCTTCGCCTCGCTCGACCAGTTGTGCTGCGCCTTCACGAAGAGGAGCGCGTCGCCGAAGCGCTCGTGGAAGTAGAGGCAGAAGAGGCCGAAGCCTGCGAGCGGCGACGCGCCGACGAGCCCCGCGCGAAGCAGGGCCTGGGGGGCGGGCCGGCCGCGTTCGCGGCTCCTGCGCCATGAGACGAGGAAGAGCGCCGGCGCGAGGACAAGGCCGGAGATCCGCGTCAGGCCGGTGAGCAGCCCGGCGGCGGCGGCCGCCGCGTCGTGATCGGTCTCGACGGCGAGGACGGCGGCGAGGGCGAGGAAGACGAGGAGGGACTCCGAGTAGACGGATGCGAAGAAGAAGGACGTCGGGAACGCGAGGAACGCCCCGAGCGCGGGCCAGACGTGTTCCTCGCCGAATCGCCTGCGTGTGCACGCCGCGAGGAGAAGGAGCGCGCCGAGGAGCGCGACGGCCGAGACGAGGGCGCCCGCCCGCGGGGCGTCCAGGCCGGTCGCGCGCGAGACGCCGCGCATGAGGGCGGGGTAGAGAGGGAAGAACGCGTGGTTCGTCTGCTGGCCGACGCGCGTCGGGGGAGCCTCGTACCCGGACTCGGCGATCGCGACGTACCAGCCCGAGTCCCAGCGAGCCAGAGGCGTCCCGCGGCGGGCCAGCGAGGCCGCCGAGCCTGCGGGCCCGGTCAACCACGGCGTCGAGCGCGCCGCCACGAGGGCGACCGCCCAGACGAAGGCCAGCCAGACGGCCCCGAGGAGGAGGACGCGGCGCGGGGTTGCGGGCGCAGACATTCGAGTTTCCCGATGATAGGCGGGCCACTTGACGCGGGGCCCGGAATTCGAAATCGTCCGGGGTGCGACAGCCCTGATCCGCCCGTCCACGGGGAGGACGCGACGTGCCTTCGACGCGAGGGAGACGTTGGATCGTTCCCCGCCGCGACCTCGCGGCGGGCGGCGCGACCCTCGTGCGCCTTGCGCATCCGCTCCTGCCGGAGATCGTGCGGGCGCGTCCCGCGGACGGAGGGCTCCGCCTCACGCTCGCCGCTCCCGAGCCGGCGCCGATGGGCCGCCTCGCCGCGGCCGAGCGCCGCGGCTTTCTCGCCCGGCTCGCGGCGCTCCTCGGCTTCCTGAGGTTCCACGGCCTCGGCCTCGCACCGGAGGACCTCGCCGCTCTGGGGGCGTGGCCGGGCGAGCCGGAGCGCCCCGCGCCGGGCGGACCCCCCGTCCCCGCATGGCGCGCGGCGCCTCCGGCGCTCGCCCTTGCAGCCGCGGCCGTCCGCCTCGCGGGCCGCGCGGTCCCGGGCGCGGACGCAACGGCGCTCAAGGCGGCGGTCGTCGAGGGCCTCGAGCGCGGGCTTCCCGAGGACGCGGCCGCGGACACGGTGACGGCTCTCCGGGCGCTCGACGGCGACGGGCGGCCCGAAGCGCTCGCGGCCGAGTTCGCCCGCCGGGGCGGGGTCGTCCCTGCGCGCGACCTCGCGGGCTTCGCCTTCCCTTGTCCGTTCGTGGAGCTTCCGGGCGGGGTCGGCGCGGCCGCCGCCGTCGGCGCCGCAGCCGCGTGGATTGCGCGCGCCGCGGCCCGGCGCGACGAGACGCCGTCCTTCGTCGAGTGCTCTCCGGGCTCTCCGCTGGAAGACGGCGCCGCTCTGCGCCGTCTCGCGCGGGCGCTCGACGGTGATCCTCGTGCGGGGGAGATCCGGGCGCTCGCGGACGGGGCGAAGGCGCCGCGGCGCGACGACGGGCCGGCGGTCGCCGTCCTCGCACTCGACGCGGAACGCTGGGACTCCCGTTCGCGGAGGGCCCTCCACGAGGCGCTGCCGACCATGGGCTTCCGCGTGTTCGAAGCCTGTGCGGGCGCGCTGCGCCCGTGGGAGGAGCGCGGGCTGCTCGCGTTCCGCATCGCCGAGGGTGACGCGGCCTCCCTCGCCTACCTGCCGTTCGTATCGCTCTCCGCGGCGCTCGACGCGTGGCGCGAGGCGGGCGCAGCGGCGGACCCGGCTCGATTCCTGGAAGCGGCGCGAGCCCTCGCCGCGCGGTTCGAACCGCGCGCGGGCGCCGTGAGGTCCGAACGGCGCCGGCCGGGGCGGCGTCCGGATCCGATCGTGGAGGCGGCCGCCCTCCTCGCGGACGGATTCGACGCGTCGGAGGCGGCTGCGGCGGCCGGCGCGGCTCCCGGCCGGGCGGCCGGGGCGCTCGTGGAGGCGGCACGGGGCGGGCGCCTCCTCCGCGTCGGCGATGGCGCGTTCCGATTCCGCGACGAGGTCGAGCGCGCCCGCCTTGCCGCCCGCGTGCCGCTCGCCGCACGCCGTGACGCCGTGTCGCGCCTCGAGACTCTCGGCCTCCCGCCCGCGCGATTCGTGCCGGCCGCGCTCGCTCGCGGCGACGCACGCGATCTCGCGGCCGCCCGCGCTCTTCTCGAGGTCGAAGGCGGCGCGCACGCCGCCGCTCTCTTCGCGCGCGCCCCGCTTCGCGAGCCCGACCTCGGCGCGGCGTCGGCCCCTCCGGCCGAACGGATCGCGGCCGCGCGCGCCCTCGCGCGGCTCGGCGAGACCAGGCGTTCGCTCGCGCTCTGTCCCGGGGAGGATCTCGCGCGGGCGGCTCTTCTCGTCGAGCTGCGGCGCAATGCGGAGGCCCGGCGGATTCTCGACCGCCTGCTCGACCCGGCGGCGGAGGCCGGGCCGCGCGTCGAGGCGCTGCTCCTCCGCGCCGAGCTCGACGAGCGCGCGCACCGCTACGCGGAGGCGGCTGCGGGCCTCGCGGAAGCGGAGCGCCTGGTCGGCGGGATCGCGGATCGCGAGCTCGCGGCGCGGGCGGCGCGGACGGCGGGCTACCTCGCGAACGACCTCGGCCGGACGGGCGAAGCGATCGCGCTGTTCCGGCGGGCGGGCGAGCTCGCTTCGGGCGCGCGGGCGCGCGCCGACGCCGCGTACGACGTCGCGCACGCGGCGCTGGACGGCGGCCGGCTGGACGTCGCGGCCCGCGAGCTGGACGACGCGCTCGAGCTCTACGCCGCTGCGGGGGACGAGGCGCGTTACCTTTCGGCGCTGGGGAACCGGATCGACCTGTTCCTCCGGTCGGGGGACGCGGCCGCCGCGCGGCCGGTGCTCGAGCGCGTCCTCGCCCACGAGCGGGCCGCGGGACGCGGCCACCAGGTTCTCTTTGCGATTCCGGCGGCCCAGGAGATCGCCCTTCTCGACGGCGATGCTGCCGCTGCGGCCGCCGCGTTTGGGGAGGCGAAGGAGCTCGCGGCGGGGACCGACGCCGCCCATCCGGCATGGAGAGAGATCCTCCTCTTCGAGGCGGAGCGCCTCCTCGGCGCCGCGGACGCGGAAGGGGCGGCGCAGCTCCTCGCCGAGGCGGCCGCGATCCCCGACAACAGGTCCCGCACCGAACCGAGCCGGAGGCGCCTCCTGGCCTCGGCGTGCCGCGATCTCGGGCGGCCGCACGAGGCGCGCGACATCGACGCCCGCGAAAGGGCGCTTCTCGCGGCCGAGGAGGCGCTCGCCGCCGGCGCTTCACCCGGCGATGCGGCTCTCTCGGCGCTCGAGAGCCTCGCCGGAACCCGCGAGGCCGGGGTCGCCGTGCGGCGCCTGCTGGAGTGGGCGGGCCGGTTCCCGGCGGCGTTCGCCGGATCCGGCGGGGCCCCGCTCGCGCGCCTCGGCCGGCGCGCCGCGGCGCGGGCGGGCCTCGCCCGCGCGGAGGAGCGCTTCGCGTCCTTCCTCGAGTCGCGGGGGCCGGACATGCGGTCCGTGCCGCGCGTGAGCGCGCCGAGGCCCGACTTCGTCGCCGAGGACGCGTCCACCCGCGCCGTCTTCGACGAGGTCGCGCGGATCGCGCCGTCGGCGCTCGCGCTCCTCGTGCGCGGCGAGAGCGGGACGGGCAAGGAGATCGTCGCGAAGGAGGCGCACCGGCTCTCCCGGCGCCGCGGGCCGTTCGTCGCCGTGAACCTCGCCGCTCTCCCGGCGACCCTTGCCGAGTCGGAGCTCTTCGGGCATGCGCGGGGCGCCTTCTCGGGCGCCGACCGCGAGCGGCGGGGACTCGTGGAGGAGGCGTCGGGGGGAACGCTGTTCCTGGACGAGATCGGCGACCTGCCGCTGCCGCTGCAGGGCAAGCTGCTGCGCGTCCTGCAGGAGAGCGAGGTGCGGCGGCTGGGCGAGACGGCCGTGCGGCGCGTGGACCTGCGGGTCGTCGCGGCGACGCACCGCGAGCTGCCGGCGCTCGTCGACCGCGGCGAGTTCCGCGGAGACCTCTTCTATCGGATCGCCGGGCACGAGGTCGTCCTGAAGCCGCTGCGCGAGCGCCCGCGGGACCGCGCGCGCCTCATCGCCCGCGCGCTCGACGGCCGGGCGGCGCTCGCGCCGGACGCGGCGGCGGCGCTCGACCGCTGGCGCTGGCCCGGCAACGCGCGAGAGCTCCTCGCCGCCCTCGAGTCGGCGCTGGCGCTGGCGGCTCCGGCGCGCGTCGTCGGCCTCGAGCACCTCCCGCGGGCGATCCGGGAGGGGGCCGCGCCGCGCCCGGCGGCCCGGCGCTGGAAGGAGCGGCTGGACGACGCGCGCCGCGAGGCGATCACGTCGACGCTCGAGACGACCGCAGGCCGGCGCGCCGAGGCCGCGAAAGTGCTCGGCATCTCCCGGCAGTCGCTGCTCTACGAGATGAAGAAGCTCGGGATCGGCTGAAGGCGCGTCGCGCTTGCGTGCTAGAGTTCCCTCGAATTTTCCGGCTTCGCTTTCGATTTCCGACGAGGAGGGGCCCATGCGTCGTCTCCACAGATTCGCGTTCGTCCTCTTGTGTGCGCTCGCGGCCTCACGGGCCGCCGGCCAGACCACGAGCAGCATCGTGGGCCGCGTCGCCGACGAGGCCGGGGCGCCGCTCCCGGGTGTGACGGTCGAGGCCACGTCGCCGGCCCTGCAGGGCACGGGGCGGGCGGTGACGGACGCGCAGGGGCGGTACCGCCTGACGCTCCTCCCGCCGGGCGCCTACACCGTACTCTTCGCCATTCAGGGTTTTGCGTCGGAAAAGCAGACGAACGTCGTCGTGGCGCTCGGCCGCGACACGTCGCTCAATGCCGACCTCCACCTCGCGACGAAGGTCCAGACGTCCGTGACGAGCGAGGCCTCGGCGATCGAGCTGACGTCCTCCGGCGTCGGGACGAGCCTCGACCAGCGCGCCGTGACGACGCTCCCGACGGGCCGCAACTACTCTTCGGTCGCGCAGGTGATCCCGGGCGTCTCGTCCGACGCGAATGCCGGAAACACGGAGCAGTCCACGATCACGGTCTACGGGTCGAGCGGCGCGGAGAACTCGTTCTACATCGACGGCGTGAACACGACTGGAGCCGAGTACGGCTTCCAGGGCAAGGAGCTCAACTTCGAGTTCATCCAGGCCGTGGACGTCAAGACGGGCGGCTACGAGGCCGAGTTCGGGCGCTCGACGGGCGGCATCGTGAACGTGATCACGAAGTCCGGCGGGAACGAGTTCCACGGCGACGTCTTCGGCTACTACGACAGCGACAGCCTCCAGGCGAACGCGCAGCCCGTCGTCTCGAACACGACGTCCGCCGGGTACACGCGGAAGGACTTCGGCCTCGGGATCGGCGGGTACGTTCTCAAGGACCGTCTCTGGTTCTTCGGCGCGTACGACCGCGTCGACAACACGCAGGACTCGACGCTGCCTGAGGGGCCGCGGGCGGGGCAGATAGCGCGCTCGAAGAGCACGCGCGACCTCGGGTCCGGCAAGCTCACGTTCAAAGCAAGCCAGAACCAGACGCTGACGGGGACGATCTTTCTCGACCCGCGCGACGACACCGGAGCGATCAACGACGCCACTCATTCGTTGAACGGCGACCCCCTGACGTACGACGGGAAGAAGAGCTTCGGCGGGACCGACTACGCCCTCCGCTACGAGGGACTCTTCGGGGCGCGGTGGCTCTTCACGCTCCAGGGCGCACGGCACGAGGAGAAGAACGACGTCGGTCCCGCGTCAGGCGCCGGCGACGTCATTCAGTACCGCGACGTTCAGAACAACTTCTACCAGACAGGCGGCTTCGGCCTCATCCAGAACAAGAGCTTCACGCGGGACATGCTCACGTTCTCGGCGACGGCCTTCCTCGGAGCCCACGAGGCGAAATTCGGCGTCGAATACGAGAAGGAGTCCGCCGAAGTCCTCAAGCGGTATTCGGGCGGCCAGCAGGTGGACGTTTTCGCGAACCCCGTGAGCCCGGCGAAGCCCGTCTACAGCCACTTCTACTGGACGACGCCGACCGCGACGGTCGCAAACGCCCCGGTCTCGGCGCTCAACGCGAGCCCGGAGCACAAGGTCACGACGCTCTATCTCCAGGACAAGTGGACGGTTCTCCAGAACCTCACCGTGAACCTCGGGCTGCGCTGGGACCGCCAGGAGATCGTCGACGCCTCCGGCGTCGCGCAGATCGACCTCAAGAACGACTTCGCGCCGCGCTTCGGGTTCGCCTGGGACCCGACGAAGGACGCCAAAACGAAGATTTACGGGTCCTATGGACGGTATTACGAGCAGCTTTCGATGGACCTCGTGATCCGGTCGTTCTCGTACGAGCGGCAGCCGCGCATCTTCAACTACAGCCCGACCTCCACGGCGCCGAACCCGGCGGCGGAGGCCGACCTCGGCCAGACGTCCAACATCCTCGGCGGCTTCACGGAGCCTTCCGATCCGAACTTGAGGAACCAGTACATCCACGAGTACATCCTCGGGGGCGAGCGCGAGGTCGCAAAGAACGTCGTCGTCGGGATCAAGGGGATCTACCGCAACTACGGCGAGGTCATCGAGGACTTCCTCTGCGCCGACGACGGAACGTACTGCATCGGGAACCCCGGCAAGGGGATCATGGAGAAGCTCTACACCCTGGACTACTCGCAGACGTTCCCGTCGCCGGAGGCCAGGCGGACGTACAAGGCCCTCCAGCTCGACGTCACGAAGAGCTACGCGAACAGCTGGTGGGGCCAGGCCTCGTACATCTACTCGAAGCTCGAGGGCAACTTCGACGGCCTCTACTCGCCGTTCACGAACGTGGGCGCCGACCCGAACATCTCGGCGGCCTTCGACTACTACGACTTCTTCACGGACGGGAAGAACCTCAAGAACATCACGAACGACGGACCGCTCTCGAACGACCGGCGTCACCAGTTCAAGGTTTCGGGCTACTACGTGTTCCCGTTCGGCCTCTCGGTGGGTGCCGCGGGTTACTACCGCTCCGGGACGCCGATCACGCGCTACGGCTACTCGGACGCCTACGGGCGCTACGAGTTCTTCATGACGCCGCGCGGGGCGGAGGGACGCACGCCCGACAACTACGACCTCGATTTGCACCTCGGGTACCCGCTCGCGCTCGGCCCCGTGAAGCTGAACTTCCTCCTCGACGTCTTCAACCTCTTCAACACGCAGAAGGCGGTCCTTCTCGACCAGCGCTACGGCTTCCAGGAGGACGACAATTCCGCCGCGAAGCCCGTCAACAAGGACTACCTCCAGCCGGTGCTCCGGACACCGCCGACGACGGTTCGGTTCGGCGCGCGCGTCAGCTTCTGACGGCGAAGCGGCGGCGGCCGCGCGGACGCTAGACTCCGCGCGTGCCGCCGCTCCGCCGCCTGCTCGAGGTCCCGCTGCTCCTGCTGGGCGCGGCGACGGTCGTCTTCTTTCTGATCCACCTGATTCCCGGCGACCCGGCCGCCGCGATGCTCGGCGAGGGCGCGGCGCCCGCGGACGTGGCGGGCCTCAGAAAAGACCTCGGCCTCGACCGCCCGCTCCTGGGCCAGTACGTCTCGTGGCTCTCCGGCGCCGTGCGCGGGGACCTCGGCTCCTCGATCCTCACGAAGAGAAAAGTCACGCGGGAGATCCTCGCGGCCGTCCCCGCGACGGCCGAGCTCGCCCTCGCGGCGTTTCTCGGCGCGCTCCTCGTCGCGGTCCCGACCGGCGTCGCCTCCGCCCTCGCGCGCGGCAAGCCCCTGGACGGTGTTCTGCGCGCGGTGTCGCTCCTCGGCGTCTCGACCCCGAACTACGTCTCGGGGCCGCTCCTCGTTCTCGTCTTCTCGATCGGCCTCGGCCTCCTGCCGGTGTCGGGGCGCGACGGGCGCGGCGCCCTCGTCCTCCCTGCGACCACGCTCGCGTTCGCCCTCGCGGCGCTTCTGTCGCGGATGGTGCGGGCGTGCCTCGCCGAGGAGATGGACCGCCCGTACGTCGCGGCAGCCGTCGCGCGCGGCGAGCGCCCGCTCCGCGCGATCCTCCGCCACGCGGGACGCAACGCGCTTCCGCCCGTTCTCGTCGTCGCGGGCCTCCAGTTCGGCTCGCTCCTGACGGGCGCCGTCGTGACGGAAACGATCTTCTCGTGGCCCGGGGTCGGACGCCTGCTCGTGCAGTCGATCCAGCGGCGCGACTACCCGCTCGTGCAGGGCTGCGTCCTGTTCATCGCCGTGACGTTCATTCTCGTGAACGCGTGCGTGGACGCGCTCGCCGCGGCCCTCGACCCGCGCGCCCGCGCCCGCGCGGCGGGGGAGAGCGCGTGAGGCCGTCCGCGACGATTGCGGCCGCCGTCCTCGGCCTCGCGATCCTGGCGGCCCTGCTGGCGCCGCTCCTCCCGTCCGCGCCGGCGACGCGCATCGACCTGACGCGGCGGCTCGTCCCGCCCGCGTCCGCGCCGCCTCTCGGGACCGACGAGCTCGGGCGCGACCTCTTCTCGCGTCTGCTGCGCGGCGCGACGGTGTCGCTCGGGGTCGCGGGCGCAGCCGTCCTCGTCTCGGCGGTGGCCGGCTCCGCGCTCGGGCTCCTCGCGGGCGAACGCGGCGGCGCGTGGGACGCGGCGCTCGGGCGCCTCGTGGACCTCGTTCTCGCGTTCCCCGGCCTCCTTCTCGCCGTCGCTCTCGCGGCGGTGCTCGGGCCGTCGGCGAAGAACACGGTCGTCGCGCTCGCGGCGGTCGGGTGGGTCCCGTACGCCCGCCTCGCGCGCACGGAGGCGCGGCGCCTGTCCACGCGGGACTTCGTCGCGGCCGCGCGGGCCGCGGGCGCGTCGCGTGCGCGCCTCCTCGCCGTCCACGTGCTTCCGAACGTCGCGTCGCCTCTCCTCGTGCAGGCGACGCTCCATCTCGCGGCGGCCATCCTCGCCGAGTCCGCGCTCTCCTTCCTCGGCCTCGGCGTCCCGCCGCCCGCGCCCTCGTGGGGTGCGATGCTCGCGGGGGGACGCACGCACGTCCTCGACGCTCCGCACGTCGTCCTCGCCCCCGCGGCCGCGATCCTCGTCGTGGTCCTCGGGACGAACGTCCTCGGCGACGCCCTCGTGGACCGCCTCGACCCGGCGCGCCGCCCCGCGTGAGCGCCGTGCCCGGTCCCCGCCTCGGCCGGGTCGCCGCCCTCGGACTGGCGCTCCTGGCGATTCTCCCGTTCGTGAACGGCCTGCCCGCCGACTTCACGTACGACGACAAGCTCATCATTTCGGGAAACGAGCGCATCGCTTCGCCCTCGAAGGTCCACGAAGTCTTCACGACGCAGTACTTCGGAGGGTCGCTTGCCTCGGCCCAGAACTACCGGCCCGTTCTCCTCCTGACGTATGGCGTCCAGCGCTGGATCCACGGGAACCGCGCGTGGCTCTTTCGCGCCGTGAACATCGCGCTCCACGCGGCGGTGACGGTGTTCTTCGCGGCGTGGCTCGTCGAGCTGGGTTTCGCGGCGCCCGCGGTCCTTGCATCGGCGGCGCTGTTCGCCGTCTTCACGATCCATGTCGAGGCCGTGACGTCCCTCGTCGGCAGGGCCGAGCTTCTCGCGGCGCTCGCCGTCTTCGCAGTCGCGCGCCTGTGGCTGCGCGCCACGGCGGGAGAGCGGCTCCGGGCCGGGCCGTACGCCGGGGCGCTCGGCGTCTTCCTGCTCTCGGTCTTCGTCAAGGAGAACGCGATCGTCGCGCCGGGCGTCGTCCTCCTCGGCGAGCTCTTCCGCGGCGGCCGGGGGCGCTCGCCGCGCGAGGCGTGGGCGGCGCTCCCGCGATTCGCGCGGTGGGCGCTCCCCGGGTTCCTCGGGCCCATCGCCGTTCTCTTCGCGGTGCGGGTGATCGTGATCCACGGGTTTCTCGTCTCGCGCGAGGCGGGGATCTTCGACCTCGAGAACCCGCTCGTCGCGATGCAGCCCGCGCTCCGGGCCGCGAACGCTCTCGCTCTGGCGGGGCTCTACGCCCTGAAGACGTTCGTGCCGTTGAACCTGTCGGCGGATCACTCGGCGTACGCGTTGACGCTTGCCGCGGGTTTCCGCGAATGGCGTGCCTGGGCGGGCCCCGCGTTCGTCGTGGCGCTCCTCGTCCTCGCGCTCGCGTTCTGGCGCCGCCGGCCGCTCGCCGCGCTCGGGATCGCGCTCTTCGCCGGGTCGCTGTTCCCCGTCTCGAACGTCCCGTTCGTGATCGGGACCATCTGGGCCGAGCGCCTCGCGTACCTCCCGTCCGCCGGCCTCGCGGCGCTCGCCGTGGGCGTCGTCGCCGGCCTCGCCCTCGAGGTGCCACGGCCCTCGCGTTTCCCGTGGCGCGAGGCGCTCCTCGTCGCGGCGGTTCTCTCGTACGGCGTCGCGGCGGCGGTCCGGAACCTGGTGTGGGCGGACGACCGGACGTTGTACCGCGACATGGTTGCGAAAGTCCCGACTTCCGCGAAGGCCCACTACAACGTCGCGTGGGACGCGCAGCTCCGTGGCGACCGTGCGACGACGATCCGGCACCTCGCGCGCGCCGTCGAGATCTTCCCGCGCTACTACGACGCGTGGGCGCTCCTCGGCAAGCAGCGCTGGGACGAGAAGAAGTGGGACGAGGCGATCGGCTGCTACCGGCGTTCGATCCAGATCTTCTCCACGTACGAGAACGGGCACTGGGGCCTCGCGAAGGTCTACGAGGCCGCCGGCCGGCTCGAGGAGGCGGGGCGGGAGTTCGACGAGGGAGCGCGCCTCCTCCCGGACTCCTACCCCATCGCCTACCACCGGGCGGCGTTCCTCGAGGCGCGCGGGAAGCTCGCCGAAGCCGAGGACGCCTGGGACGATGCGGTCGACAACGGCGACGGCGCCCCGTCGGTGCGCCTCGCGCACGCCCGCGTCCTCGTGAAGCTGGGCCGCGAATCCGAGGCGTGGGACGAGGCGCGCTGGGCGCTCGTCCACGACCCGTCGAACGCCGACGCGCGCCGTTTCCTCGCCGAGCGCTACGAGGCCACGGGCCGGACGCTCGCGGCCGGAGCCGAGCGCGCGCGCGCCGTGCGCTCGAACCCTGCGGACGAGGCTTCGGCGGCGGACCTTCTCGAGTACGCCCTGCGCGAGGCGTCGGCGCGCGTGCGCGGCCGGATGCTCGTGCCCGAAATCCGCGCGGCCGTTCCGAAGCCGGGACCGCGCCTCGCGAAGGCGCTCGCCGACTTCGGCTGAATCAGCGAGGCTTCGGGATCCCGAGGCGGTGGAAGACTGCGCGCGGGCGGCGTCCCCCGGGCAGAAGTTGCTATCCTTCCGAAACCGTCGTGGGCTTCAAGTTCGGCGACTGCCTCTTCGACCCGGAGAGCCGCCAGCTCTTCCACGGCGGAGCGCCCGTTCCGTTGTCGCCCAAGGCGTTTGCGCTCCTCGAGATCCTCGTGAGGAACCGGCCGCGGGCCATGGCGAAGTCCGAGCTGCAGGAGACCCTGTGGCCGGATACGTTCGTCGTGGAGGCGAACCTCGCGAACCTCGTCGCGGAGCTCCGGGAGGGGATGGGGGAGAAGGGGCGCCGGGACGGGTTCCTGCGCACCGTCCACGGCTTCGGCTACGCGTTCTCCGGCGAGGCGGCCGGGGATTCCGGCGTGCGGGACGGACTCGCGAGCGCGTTCTCCCTCGTGCGGGACGGGCGCCCGATCCCGCTCGCCGCGGGAGAGAACGTGATCGGCCGCGACCCCCAGGCCGCCGTCTTCGTCGACGACAACACGGTCTCGCGCCGCCACGCGCGCGTGACCCTGAGCGGGACCGAGGCGGTCCTCGAAGACCTCGGCAGCAAGAACGGCACGACCGTGAACGGTCGGCCGCCGGGCGCCTCGTGCGTCCTCCGGCACGGCGACGCCGTCCTCCTCGGCTCGGTGCTCTTCACGGTCCGGATGGCGTCGGCCCCGGGGGAGACGGCCACGCTGCGGGACGCTCCGGCGTCCGCGTCCTAGTTGTCGAGGCTAAACAGGTTGTTCACCCTGGATGCCGGTGGACGGTAGCCGAGGGAAGAGTGTAGGCGATGGAAGTTGTAGTGATGGAGCCATCGCGGCAGAGCACGACGGCGCTTTGCTGAGGAAGAGTAAGAGCGTCGATAGGCCCACTCCCTGAGCATGGTCTGGATGAAGCGCTCGGCCTTGCCGTTAGTACGAGGACGATAGGGTTTCGTGAAGCTCTGCTTGATACCGGCGCGATTGCAGACACTGCGGAAGGCGTGAGACCTGAAGACGAAGCCGTTGTCGGTGAGAAGGCGCTTGGGCTGGATGCCGGAGGCCTTAAACCAGGCGATGGCTCTGTCGAGGAAGCCTGCGGCTACTTCGCGGTGCTCGGCCTTCAGGGGTTCGACGTAGCTCAGCCTCGAGTGGTCGTCGATGCAGACGTAGATGTGCTCCCACCCGACGCCGCGCTTTCTGGTACTCCTGTCTCCGTGAGCGCGGTGGCCAGGGCCTCCGACGATGCGGCCAAGCTTCTTGATGTCGATGTGCAGCAGGTCCCCGGGCTTAGGCAGCTCGTAACGCAGCACAGGCTCTGGCGGTGTCAGCGCTGTGAGCCTGCCGAGGCCGGCCCGCCTCAGTAAGCGGCCCACTGTCGACTTCGGAAGCCCAGCGGTCTGCGCGATCTCGAGTCCCGTCAGGCGCTTCTGGCGCAGCTCGAGGACCCTCTTTCGAAGAATCTCCGAGGTCGCCGTGGGCGAGCTGCGCGGCCGGCTCGTGCGATCCCGCAGCCCGGGCAGCCCCTCTTCCCGATAGCGCCCGAGCCACTTAGCCACGGTGCGCACGCTCAGGCCAAGGGCTTCCGCCGCCTCCCGGCGGCTCCAGCCCTCGGCCTGGACTCTCTGGACGATTAGCTCTCGACTTCGGGGGTTCGTCTTTGCTCTGCTATGGCAGTTCATCCGGGTTTCTCCGATGGCCTGCTGCTGTTTCGCACCAACAGCTTCCCACCGGCTAACCCGGGTGAACAACCTCCTGAGTCTTTACA
>DASXVJ010000016.1:0-73393 GCA_036504335.1 Thermoanaerobaculia bacterium | reverse complement strand
CAAGGTCGGCAAGTACGGCATCGACCCCTCGCGCTTCCGGCCCTAGGGAGAAGAGTCCTACGAATATGTAGGAATCTCCGGGTGCGCCGACAGTTTCGTCGCCTGCGAACCCGTCGCGCGCCGACCCCGCAGCCAGGAGGGTGCCGACCGCCGCCCGCACCGGCCTCGCCCGCGGGCGCCGCCCTTCAAACTCATACATATTCGTAGCTCTTCTCCTTTCTTCTCACAATTTTGTCTGAGATTCGCCACCTCAAAACGCGGGGCAGACGAGCCGCAAGCCGCTGCCCCACAACCACTTCCAGAGGATCTTTCCCCCGCGTCTCCTCCGGCACGCGCCGTGCGATACCGCAACGCAACCGGAGGCAACGATGAAGAAGAAGCTGGTCACGGTTCTTTTCCTGGTCGGGCTCGTGGCGACCTCGTGGGCGCTCCTGGCCGCCGATCCCTCGGGCGCGAACACAGGCGGGATCGCGAACGTTCCGTCGAAGGTCGCCGGCAAGCCGACGATCGAAGAGATCGGAGCCGCCGTCGGCCAGACGCGGGTCTCGCTCAACTTCGTCTGGACGCTGATGGCCGGCTTCCTCGTCATGTTCATGCAGGCCGGCTTCGCACTCGCGGAGACCGGCTTCACGCGCGCGAAGAACGCCGCGCACACGATGACGATGAACTTCATGGTCTACGGCATCGGGATTCTCGGCTTCTGGATTGCCGGCTTCGCCCTTCAGATGGGCGGCTCCGGCGCCGCGATGGGCGCGGCGCTCTCGGCCCCGGCGGAGATGGGCAAGCTGATCGGCCCGACGATCGGCGGAAACCTGTGGGGCCTGTTCGGCGGAACCGGGTTCTTCCTGAGCGGCGTTTCGTACGACGTCGCGGCCTTCGCGATCTTCCTCTTCCAGATGGTCTTCATGGACACGGCCCTGACGATCCCGACCGGCTCGATGGCCGAGCGGTGGAAGCTGTCGGCGTTCGTGATCTACGGTTTCGTGGCGTCCGCGGTCATCTATCCCCTGTTCGCGAACTGGGCCTGGGGCGGCGGCTGGCTCTCGACGCTCGGCAAGTACACCGGCCTCGGCCACGGCTACGTCGACTTCGCCGGCTCCGGAGTCGTCCACCTGACGGGCGGTGTGATGGCGTTCGTCGGCGCGAAGGTCCTCGGGCCCCGCATCGGCAAATACGTCAAGGGAGAGGTCCGCGCGATTCCCGGCCACAACCTCCCGATGGCGCTCCTCGGCTGCTTCATCCTCGCGTTCGGCTGGTTCGGGTTCAACGCGGGCTCGACGCTCGCGGGAACGGACCTGAGGATCTCGGTCGTCGCCACGAACACGATGCTCGCCTCGGCCTCGGGGGCCCTGCTTGCGTTCCTCGTGACCTGGAAGAAGTACGGGCGGCCCGACCCGTCGATGAGCGCGAACGGGATGCTCGCGGGCCTCGTCGCGATCACCGCTCCGTGCGCGTTCGTCAACGCCCCGGTTTCGGTTCTGATCGGCGCGATCTCGGGCGTCCTCGTCGTCTACGCGGCCCTGTTCATCGAGAACACGCTCAAGATCGACGATCCGGTCGGCGCCATCGCGGTCCACGGATTCAACGGCGCCTGGGGGCTGATCGCCCTCGGCCTCTTCGCCGACGGGACGTACGGCGGCGGCCTCAACGGCGGGCCCGAGGCCGGGGTGGCCGGTCTCTTCTACGGGGACGGCAAGCAGCTGGTCGCCCAGCTGATCGGGATCGGCGCGAACCTCGTCTGGGTCGGGCTCTCGAGCCTCGTCCTCTTCAAGGTCCTCGATGCCACCGTCGGGATGCGCGTCTCCCCCGAGCAGGAGATCCAGGGCCTCGACTTCAACGAGGTCTCCGCTCCCGCATATGCGGGCGACCGTCCGACCGTCAACACACCGGTCGTCGTGGCCCGGCCGGCAGCTGCCGCCGCCGCGGTCGCCGTCCTGAAGCCGGCCCCGGCCGGCGGGAAGTAAAGGGAGCCGCCATGAAGCTGATCACCGCCATCATTCGCCCCGAAAAGCTCGAGGACGTGAAGATCGCTCTCTTCGCGGCCGAGGTCGAGGGGCTCACGATTCAGCAGGTCTCCGGCCACGGCGGTGAGAAAGCCGTCATGGAGAGTTACCGCGGGCATCCGCTCCTCTACGAATTCCACGACAAGGTGAGGCTGGATATCGCGGTCTCCGAACCGTTCGTGCAGGTCACGGTCAAGGCCATCGCGGACGCGGCGCGCACCGGGCAGGTGGGCGACGGGAAGATCTTCGTCCAGCAGCTCGACCACGTCGTGAGGATCCGCACCGGCGAAGCCGACGTCGAGGCCCTGACCCCCGTCACGGTCCTCGCGAAAGCCTAGCGGGGATGCCATGCAAAAGCCCATTTCGGGCGGCCTTCGGGCCGCCCTCGCGGGAGCTCTATTCCTTTCGTCCAGCTTCGCATCCGCCGCCGACGTCGTTCCCCCGGCCGTTCTTCCGCCGAATCCGCCCGCAGCCGCGCCGCCGTCGGCGGCGAAGCCCTGGTTCGAGGAGATCTCCGTCAACGCCTTCGTCTCGGCGAGCTACTCGTACAACTTCAACCGGCCCGACACCGGAACGAATCAGCTCCGGGCATTCGACTTCGACGACAACACCTTCAAGGTGGACGTCGCCGAGATCGTCTTTCAGAAGGCCGTCAGCAAGCCCGGAGAAGCCGGCTTCCGCGTGGATTTCGTGGCAGGCTCCTCGATTCCCCGCGTCTCGTCGTCGTACGGCCTCCTCCAGGGGCAGGACGTCGACCTCCAGCAGGCATTCGTGAGCTGGATCGCGCCGGTCGGGAGCGGTCTGCGCCTCGACCTCGGGAAGTTCGTGACGCACTTCGGCTTCGAGGTGATCGACGGGTACGACGGATGGAACGACAACGCGACCCGGGGGTTCCTCTTCGGATTGACGCTTCCCTACGCGCACACCGGCCTGAAGGCGTCTTACACGTTCAGCGAACAGCTGGCCGGGATGCTGGAGATCGTGAACGGCTGGGACGTCGCCCGGGACAACAACGCGTCCAAGAGCATCGGCGCCCAGATCGCGTGGACGCCCTCGAAGGCCGTCACGGTCTCCGGGAACTTTATGGCGGGCCCCGAGCGCGCAAACGTGAACTCCGATCCGCGGGCGACGTTCGACGTCGTGGCGCAGTGGAAGCTCAACGACTTGACCGCCTTCACGGTCGAGGCCGTGTACGGCAGCGAAAAGGGCGCCGTGACGCCCGGAGAGACGGCTTCCTGGTCGGCGATCGCCGGTTATGCCCGACTCGGGCTGAGCGACGCCTTCGCCTTCTGCCTCAGGGCCGAGCACGTCGACGACTCGGACGGCGCCCGGACGGGCGCCTCTCAAAAACTCACGGAGGTGACCGTCACGCCCGAGTGGAAGGCGACGCCCCACCTCGTCTTCCGCGCTGACCTGCGCGTCGACTGGTCGAGCACGGACGTCTTCGTCAAGAACGACGGCGCCTTCAAGGGCAATCAGGCGACCGTGTTCCTGAACGCTCTCTACGTCTTCTAGCCCGCACGGCGCGGTTATCGGATCATCGGCGCGAGATGCAGACGCCCGCCCTCTGGCTCCTCCCCTTTTCGGCTCTGCTCCTCTCGATCGCCGTCCTGCCCCTCGCCGTTCCCGGGCGCTGGGGCAGGCCGGGTTTCCAGGCGCTCGTCGCGGGCCTCGCGGCGCTGCCGGTCGCCTTCGGCCGCCCGGGGGCCCTCGGGCACGTCGCGCCCGAATACGTCGCGTTCGTCCTCCTCCTCGGCTCGCTCTACGTCGTGACGTCGGGAATCCGCGTCACCGGAGACATCCCCGCTCACCCGGCCACGAACGTCGGCCTCCTCCTGACCGGCGGCATCCTCGCCTCGATCATCGGCACGACGGGTGCCTCGATGCTCCTCATCCGGCTCGTCCTCGAGGTCAACTCCGAACGGAAGAACGTCTCACACACGGTCCTGTTCTTCATCCTCGTCGTCTCGAACGCGGGCGGCCTGCTGACGCCCCTCGGAGACCCGCCCCTCTTCCTCGGGTACCTCGCGGGAGTTCCGTTCCTCTGGACCCTGCGTCTCGCCCCGATCTGGGCCCTGGCGCTCGCGGCGCTCCTCGGTACCTATTTCATCGTGGAGAGGAGGCGCTACGCGGCCGAGCCCCGCGAAGCCATCCGGGCCGACGAGACCACCCTCCGCCCGATCCGTGTTTCGGGCCTCTGGAACCTCCCGCTCCTCGCCGCCATCGTGGCCGCCACGGCCCTCCTCAAGGCGCCCTGGCGCGAAGCCGCGTACCTCGCCTGCGCGGCCCTCAGCTTCCCGCTCACGCCGCGAGGACAGCGGGCCGAGACGCGCTTCTCGTGGAATCCGATCCTCGAGGTCGCCGTCCTCTTCGCGGGCATTTTCGTCACGATGGAGCCCGCGCTCGCCGTGCTCCGGGAGCGTGCCCCCACGCTCGGGCTCACGCGGCCCGCCCAGTTCTTCTGGGCGACGGGCGCCCTTTCCGCCTGGCTCGACAACGCGCCGACGTACGCGGCGTTCTTCGCCCTCGCCCGCGGGCTCGGCCGGCCCGAGGTCGCCGGCGTGCCCGCGAGAGTCCTCGAGGCGATCTCGGCGGGCGCCGTGTTCTTCGGCGCCCTGACCTACATCGGCAACGGGCCCAACTTCCTCGTGCGCTCGATCGCCGTGTCGCACGGGGTCGCCATGCCGTCGTTCTTCGGCTTTGCGGCCCGCGCGGCCGCCGTTCTGCTGCCGCTGTTCGTCCTGATCACGTTCCTCTTTTTCCCGGCCTAGGAGCGCAGGCGAGCCACGGCCAGCGCCGCGACCGCCGTGTCGTGGACCGGCGTCTCGACGCCGGCCTCGCGCCCGAGGCGCGCGACGGCGCCGCTGAGGTCGTCCAGCTCGTTCGGACCCCCGGCCTCGAGATCGAGGAGGAAGCTCGGTTTCATCGCGGCGCCGAGACCGGCCATGAACGCGAGGATCTTCGCCTCCTCGTCGGCGGCCAGCGCGACGCCGCGCGCCCGCGCCACCGAGAGGACTTCGCGGACCGCGCGGGCGAGGAGGAGCGGCCCGTAGGGAGCGTCGCGCACGGGGCCGATCGGGGCGCGCGCCAGGCCGCAGGCCGCCGCCATCGGGGCGATGAACGCGAACTTGCGCCAGAGGTCGGCCGTGATGTCCTCCGAGACGCGGGCCTGAGCCCCGGCGTCGCGGAACGCCTGCGCGATCCCGCCCGCGCGCTCGGACGGGCCGCCGGAGAGCTCCCCCACCACGACGTTCTGGAACGGGCTCTTCCTCTCGATGACACCCGGAGCCACCCTCGCCACGCTGACCTGCGTGAGGCCCCCGAGGACGTTCTCCTTCGGCACGCCGCCCGCGACGAGGCGCTCCGCGGCCTCGACGCCGTTGAGGAGCGGGAGGACGACGGCCCCCGTCTTCGCCAGGAGCCGCGCCGCGGGCAGGATCTCGCCCAGTGAATACGTCTTCACGGCGACGATCGCGAGGTCCGCCGGACCGAGGCCCGTGACGTCGTCCGACGCCTCGACCGCCACGGTGAAGCCTCCCTCGGGCGTCCGGACCTCGAGCCCGCGCGCCCGGATCGCCTCGAGGTGCGCGCCCCGCGCCAGAAGGGCGACCGGATGGCCGGCCCGCGCGAAAGCGCCGCCGTAGTAGCCACCCACGCCTCCGGCGCCAAGGATGGCAACGCGCAGCTTTCCGCTCATGCGGCGAGTCTAGCGCCGGGGGATCAGCGCCCTTCGATCCTCCGTTTGAATTCGGCGAGGACATCCGTCGGGTTGCGCGGAGCGGGCATTTCCATGCACACGTCGCACGTCTGCACCTTGATCGCACGGACGTCCGCCTGCCCGAACGCCTCGACGAGCTGCGCGAGCCAGAACGGGACGCGCTCCAGCACGGCGAAGTCGATGCGCTTCACGGAGCGGCACCGCCCGCAAAGAAGGGTCAGGACATCCCCCGGCACGCCCCGAAGCTATTCAATGGGCCGGTCAGGCGGCATGAGGCATCTGCATCAGCGACTGCGGGCCGGCCGGAGTGCTCAGCGCGCCGCGAAGCCGATGACGTCGATGCGCGTGAGGATCCCGACCGGCCGGCCCTTCTCCTCCACGAGGAGCGCGTGCGCCGAGGTCAGCATCCGGGTCGCGGCAGCGACGGGCTCGTCGAGACCCAGTCGCGGCAGCGGGGCCTCCATCGCGGTGGAGACGGCGGCGTCGGGCCTCGCGCGGCCCTCGAGGACGGCCTCGAAGAGGTGCGGCTCGACGACCGTGCCGACGACCTCTCCCGCAGCGGACAGGACCGGCAGCTGCGAGACGTGGTGCCTGCGGATCAGGGCGAGCGCCGCGCGCACGGGGTCTTCGGGCTTCAGGGTGAGGAGAGCCGGCAGGTCGCCTCCGGCGGCCTTCTGGCGCAGCAGGTCGCCGACGCGCATCTCCGCGGCGTCGAGCATCCCGTGGTCCGCGAGCCAGCCGTCGCTGTGGAACTTGCTCAGGTAGCGCTCGCCCGTGTCGGGCAGCATGACGACGATCACGTCGTCCGCCGTCATCCGCGCGGCGACCTTCAGCGCCCCCGCGAGCGCGGTCCCCGAGGAGCCGCCGACGAAGATCCCTTCCTCGCGCGAGAGGCGCCGCATGAGGGCGAACGACTCGCGGTCCGTCACGGTCAGGATCTCGTCGATGACCTGGAACTCGACGTTGCCGGGGATGATCTCCTGCCCGATCCCCTCCACGAGGTACGGGGCGGAGTCGACCATCTTCCCGGTCCGCTGGAACTCGCCGAGGATGGACCCCACGGGCTCGACGCCGACGACGCGGACCGCGGGATTCTGCTCCTTGAGGTAGCGCCCCGCGCCGCTCGTCGAGCCGCCCGTGCCGAGCGAGGCGACATAGCAGGTCACCCGGCCCTCCGTGTCCCGCCAGATCTCGGGACCCGTCGTGAGGTAGTGGATCCCGCGGTTGTGAGGGTTGAAGTACTGGTTCGCGAGGAACCCGCCGGGGATCTCGGCCGCGATTCTCTTCGCGACCTCGGTGTACCGCTCCGGCGATCCGGGAGGCGCGCTCGTCGGCGTGATGACGACGCGCGCGCCGTGCGCCTTGAGGAGGTCGCGCTTTTCCTGCCCGACCTTGTCCGGCATCACGCAGATGCACTTGTAGCCCTTCACGACGGCCGCGAGCGCGAGGCCGAGGCCCGTGTTCCCGGACGTGGCTTCGACGATCGTCCCGCCCGGTTTCAGCGTCCCGTCCTTCTCCGCCATCTCGACGATGTGGATCCCGACGCGGTCCTTGTTGCTCTTGCCCGGGTTGAAGGATTCGAGCTTCGCGAGGACGAGGGGCTTCAGCCCTTTCGTGACGGAGTTCAGGCGGACGAGCGGCGTGTCGCCCACCGTCGCGAGAATGTCTTCGAAAAAGCGCATCGCGTTCAGAGCGGAAGGCCCGGGTCGACGTCGCGCGCCCAGGCGAGGATCCCGCCGGCGAGATTGTACGTGCGACTGAGTCCGGCCCCGCGCAGGAGCGCGACGGCCCGCGCCGAGCGGACGCCGGAGCGGCAGTACACGACGACGGGAAGCGACCGGTCCACCTCGGCGAGGCGCTCGGGGAGCGAGCCCAGAGGCACGAGCACCGAACCTTCGATCGTGGCGATCGCGGCCTCCGTGGGCTCGCGCACGTCCAGCAGCTGGAACGCCTCGCCCCGCTCCCGCCAGGCGAGCACCTCTCTCGGCGTCATTTCCGCTCCGGGCGGCAGGGCGAGGGCGCCGGCGCCACAGAGCTCGTCGTAGTCGACGAGGCCGGTGATCGTCGGCCGGTCGCCGCAGAGCGGGCACGAGGGGTCGCGGGACAGCGCGATTTCCTTGAACGACAGGCCGAGCGCGTCGTACAGGAGCAGCCGGCCCGCGAGCGACCGGCCGATCCCGAGCAGGAGCTTCAGCGCCTCCGTCGCCTGCAGGGCCCCGACGACGCCCGGCAGGACGCCCAGCACCCCGCCCTCGGCGCAGCTCGGGACGAGGCCGGGCTCGGGGGGCGACGGGTAGAGGCAGCGGTAGCACGGCCCCTTCCCGCGCTGGAAGACGCTGACCTGTCCCTCGAACCGGTAGATCGACCCGTAGACGTTCGGCTTGCCGAGGAGGAAGCACGCGTCGTTCGTCAGGTACCGCGTCGCGAAGTTGTCGGTGCCGTCGAGGACGACGTCGAACCCGTCGAAGACGGCCCGCGCGTTCTCCCGCGTGAGCCGCTCCGGAAACACGGCGACGTCCACGTGCGGGTTGAGGGCCGTCAGGCGATCGCGCGCGACGCCGACCTTCGCCCGTCCCACCGAGGAGGCGTCGTACAGAACCTGCCGCTGGAGATTCGAGACGTCGACCGCGTCGAAGTCGGCGAGGCCGATCCGGCCGACGCCCGCCGCCGCGAGGTAGAGCGCGGCGGGAGAGCCGAGGCCCCCCACGCCGACCAAGAGGACCGCGCCCGCCTTGAGTCGCTCCTGGCCCTCGGCCGACACTTCGGGGAGAAGCAGGTGGCGCGAGTAACGGGCGATCTCCTCGCGGGAGAGAGGCTCGGGCATCGAACCCATCCTGCCACGCCCAGCGGCGTCCCCGATAATCGCGATGCGGAGGGATGCCCATGCCGTCGTTCGCGGAATACTCGGTTCTCGTCGCGGGCGGAACGGGCGGCCTCGGCCGCGCCGTCGCGCTCGCCTTCCTTGCGGAGGGCGGCCGTGTCGCCGTCACCTTTCGCAATCCCGGCGAGCTCGCGGAGCTCAAGCGCGCTGCCGGCGCGGGCGCGGTCCGCCTCGAGGGCCACGCGTCCAACGTCACGGACGAGCAGGCCGTCCGAAGGCTCGTCGACGAAGTCCTCAAGCGGGAGGGACGTCTGGACGTCCTCGTGAACGCCGTCGGGGGCTTCACGGGAGGCAAGCCGCTCTGGGAGGAGAACGCCGACGCCCTCGACAGGATGCTCGCGCTTAATCTGCGCCCGGGCTGGGCGCTCGCCCGCGCCGTCGCGCCCGCGATGCTCGCGCAGGGGCATGGCGCGATCGTGAACGTCGCCGCGCAGGCCGCCCTCGCCCCGCCGGCAGGCCTCGGGGCCTACGCGGCGTCGAAAGCCGCCGCGACCGCGCTCCTCGCGTCTCTCGCCGCGGACCTCAAGGGCACGGGCGTCCGGGCGAACACGATTCTCCCGTCGATCATCGACACGCCGGCGAACCGGAAGTCGATGCCGGACGCGGACTTTTCGAAGTGGCCGAAGCCCGAGGAGATCGCCCGCGTCGTCCTCTTCCTCGCGAGCGACGAGGCGAAGCTCGTGAACGGCGCCGCGATCCCGGTGTGACTCAGCGCGGAATGATCCCGCCGGCCTCGACCGCCGCCGGGAAGAGCGCCGCGTCGTGGCGGATGTGGAGGAGGGCGTCGGCCGTCTCCGGCGACGTCTTCCGGAGCAGCGCCCCGAGGTTCGCGCGCGTCCCCTCGTCGATCGGGACCTTCGACACGGCTTCGACCGTGACGGCGGTCTTCGGGAATCGTTTCTCGCCGCCCTCCTTCAGGACGAGGTCGGTCATGAGGGGGTTCGGGTCGAGCACCTTGACGCCCGGCAATCCCGCCCCGGCGAACGCCTGCTCCCAGAGAGGCTTCACGTAGCCGAAGTGCGTGCAGTTGAGGCTCACGACGACGGGGCCGCCCTTCGTCGTCTTCTTCTCCAGCGCCTCGGCGACGAACTTCTTCACGTAGCCGACCGTCTCGTCGCTCGCGGCGCCCCGCTCGATGGCGCCGGCAAGCTTCGGGCAGGCTTCGCCGACGACGTGGTCCGGCGCGACTCCCTGGCCGACGAGCAGGTTCTTGTGGGCGCCCGACTCGATCGTGGTCTTCGTCGCAAAGACGAGGGCCGTGGCGTCCGGCTTCGCGGCGAGCTCCCTGCGGATGAGGCCGGCGCCCAGGCCGACGATTTCCACCGTTTCCACGCCGCCCGTCTTCGCGTGCTCGGTGCGAGGCCAGACGACCGACAGCGTGTTGCACGCGATGAGGATGAGGTCCGGCTTCCAGCGCGCCTCCATGGCCGAGAGCGCGCCGTCGAAGATGCGGACCTTGTCGGCGTCGTTCTTCAGGTCGTTGTAGCCCCAGACCGAGTCGGGCTCGGCGTTCACGAAGACGACCCGTGCCGAGCGGACGATGCCGCTCGCGGGCAGGCGCGCCGCGAGGTCGGCGGCGACGGAGAGGCCGCCGAGGCCGGAGTCCGTGACGACGATCGTGACGTCGGCCTTCGTCCGGGCGATCTCCGCGAAGGGGATGGGGCTTGCGGCGCGCGCGGCACCAGGGGCGAGCGCGAGCGCGACGAGGAGGGCGGCAGAAGCCCGGAGGCTCCGGAGCGTATTTCGCTTCGCCATGCGCCCCGGAGCTTAAACCGTCCCGCCTACTCGAGCGGGATGCGTTTCGCGTTGCGGGACAGCCACTGCTCGTAGCTCTGCAGCCCGGGATGCAGCTTCCTCGAGAACTCGACGCTTCGCGCGGCGCAGAACTCGTCGCTGAAGTCCCGGTTGAACTGGTACATGTTTCCCATGTCGTCGGCGCCGGGGAATCCGAAACCGCGGTAGACGTCGGGAGAGATGGCGTCGTACCTCACCGGGCGCCCGAGCGCCTTCGTGAGCCCTGCCGCCAGCTCGGCGCCCGTGAGGTGCTGCCCGGCGATCCCCACGCTCTTGCCGATGTACGTCGGGCCCGCCTTGAAGATCCCGTAGGCGCAGGCCCCGATGTCCTCGGCGGCGATGCCGGGGAACTTCTTGTCGCCCAGCGGCATCGCGAGGACGAGCGTCCCGTCGGTGCCCTTCTTCGGGCCGGCGCCGAAGAAGATGAAGTTGTCCCAGTAGAACGACGTGTACAGGAACGTCGTCGGGACGCCGAGGTCCGTGAAGAAGTGGTTGGACTCGCCCTTCGCGTCGAAGTGCGGGACCTTGTAGGTGCCCTGCAGCGTCGGCATGCGGGTGTCCGAGAGCGGGATCCACTTCCTCGAGTCCTCGAGCGTCGACCAGATCGCGTGCTTCACGCCGGCGTCCTTCGCCGCCTTCGCCATCGCGGCCGCGTGCGTTTTCTCCTTCTCCGGGGAGAAATGCGCCCAGAAGAACGTGACGCAGTAAGCCCCGTACGCGCCCGTGAACGCCTTTCGGAGGCTCTCGGCGTCGTCCACGTCGCCCGCGACGACCTCGGCGCCGAGCTGCGCGAGCTCCTTCGCCTTCTCGGAGTTCACGTCCCTCGTGACGGCCCGGACGGCGAAGCCGCCGTTCGGATCCGCGAGGATCGCCTTGACGAGGCCGCTGCCCTGCGCGCCGGTGGCGCCGACGACGGCGATGATCTTCCTGTCTGCCATGGATGCTCTCCTTCGGTTCGATGCCCCGCGATGCGGGACGGGCATTCTGCGATAGAATCTCATTACAAGAGGAAAAAGCCGATGAGAGAGCTGGGCACCCCCTGCTGCAGGTTCCTGCTGTACGTGTCACTCGCGTTCGGGATCGCTTCGGCCGGCGGAGCGAACGCCCAGCCGCAGGCGCCGCCCGCGGCCCCCGCGCTCAAGTCGGTGCGCCCGGGCAAGGCTCCGCCGAACCCGTACAGCAAGAAGCAGATCGCGCGCGGGAAGCTGCTGGTCGTCTCCAGCGGCTGCAACGACTGCCACACGCCCTGGGTCCTCAATCCCGAGCTCGGGGTTCCCGCGCCCGACTGGTCGCGCATGCTCTCCGGGCATCCCGAGGGCGGGCCGGACCCGCAGGGCGAGGTCGGGCCGGCCGACATCGGCCTCATCGGCCCGACGTTCACGAGCTTCAAGCTCCCCTTCGGCATCACGTACTCGATGAACCTCACGCCCGACATCGACACGGGCACGGGCTCCTGGACCGAGAAGATGTTCATCGACATCTTCCGCAAGGGCCGCCACCTCGGAGGCGACGGCCGGCCCGTCTATCCACCGATGCCGTGGGATTCCTACCGGAGCCGGTCCGACGAGGACCTGAGGGCGATCTTCGCCTACCTCAGGTCCATCCCGCCGCTGCGCAACCTGCCGCCCACCGAGAAGGTCCCGCCTCCCGTCGAAGGCGCGATCATCGAGCTGAACAACAAGGTCATCGCGCTGCAGGCGAACCCGAACGCGAAGCTCGAGGCCCCGAAGAACGGGCCGCCTCCTCCTCCCCCGCTCGCCCTCAAGCCGGTCGTCCGCGGCACGGCGCCGAAGCGGACGTATTCCGCGGAGACGGTCAAGAAGGGCAAGACCATCGTGATGGCGGGCGCGTGCAACCACTGCCACACGCCCTGGGTCTACGACCCGGTCCTGGGCGCTCCCGGGCCGGACTGGACGCGGATGCTCTCGGGACACCCCGAGGGCGGGCCCGACCCGCAGGGGAAACCGGGCCCGCAGGACATCGCGCTCGTCGGACCGACGTTCACGAGCTTCCAGCTGGCCATCGGAACCGTGTACTCGAAGAACCTCACGCCCGACGTCGCGACCGGGAGCGGAGGCTGGACCGAGGACAAGTTCCTGAAGATCTTCCGCACGGCCCGCCACCCGGACGGCCGCGTCCTCCTGCCCCCGATGCCGTGGGACATGATCCGCGCCCTGCCCGACGCGGACCTGCGCGCGGTCTTCGCGTACCTGCAGTCGATCCCGCCGCTCCGGAACCAGGTCCCCGATGCGAAGGTCCCGCCGGAGGTTCAGAAGATGCTGGAGGGCGTGAACGCGAAGATGCTCCTGCACCCCGCGGGGCCGCACTAGCGCTTCGTCGTGTCCTTCGCGAAGGTGATCTTGAATCCGTCGGGGTCGGTCATGGAGAAGTCGCGCATGCCCCACGGCTGGTCCGTCGGCGGCTGGTCGAGCCTGCCGCCGCGGGCCACGATGCCCTTCGCGAGAGCGTCGATGTCGCCCGTCGTCATCAGGTAGAGGCGGAAGCCCTCGCCCTTCTTGCGGTCACGCCCCTTCTGCCAGTCGTCCTGGCCGATGAGGAAGACGACGTTGCCGGCCTTGAGCTGGCCTCCGACCATCTTTCCGTCCCTCTCGAACGGCTCGACGAGAGTGAACCCGACGGTCCGGTACCAGGCGAGGCTCTTCTCGAGGTCGTTCGCCGTGATGCTCGGCGCCACGCCGTCCAGCTTCCAGGCCGGCTTCGCGGCCGCGGCGCGGCGCTTCTTCGGTGCCGCCTTTTTCGGCTTTCTTGCGGCGGACTTCGCGGCGGCTTTCTTCGACTTCTTTTTCGTGGCCATGGCTCGACTCCTTACTTTGGTGAAATGTGGCCGCAATCCTACCCGCGGTAGATCGCGAACGCGGCGCCCTGCGGATCGGCGAGGACGGCGAAGCGGCCCGTGCCCTCGATGTTCGTGGGCGGGACGTACGTTCTCGCGCCGAGCGCCGCGGCCCGGGCGGCTGCCGCGTCGCAGTCGGCGACGGCGAAGTACGGCAGCCAGTGGGCGGGCACGCGGGCTCCGTCCGGGGGCGCCATCATCCCGCCGATCGGCTTCCCGCCCAGGATCCACTCCGTGTACGTCATGCCCCCGCCCGTGCCGGTCTTCGCCTTCCAGCCGAAGAGCGCCGTGTAGAACGCTTCGGCTTTCGCCGTCTCGCTCGTGTTGAGCTGCCCCCAGCAGAACGCGCCCGGCTCGTCCTGGATGCCGATGCCCGTGTTCGCCTTCGCTTGCCAGACGCAGAAGTTCCCGCCCGTCGGGTCGGCAAGGACCGCCATGCGCCCGAAGTCCATGACGTCGAACGCCGGCGCGGTGACCTTCCCGCCCAGCTCGCCTGCGCGGCGGGCGGACGCGTCGGCGTCGCCGGTCGCCACGTAGAGCATCCAATGCGGGGGCACGCCGGGCATCTTCGCGGCGTCCAGCGTGTAGCACGCGGCCGCGTCGCGCCCCTTCAGCTGGAAGATCGTGTAGGTCATGCCGGGGCCCATCTCGTTGTCCGTGAAGGTCCAGCCGAAGAGCTTCGCGTAGAAGTCCTTCGCCGCCTTCTGGTCGGTCGTCGCGAGCTCGATCCAGCAGAACGCCCCGGGGGCGTGTGACGTCACTTCGGCCATCGTCTCCTCCTGACGCTGAGTCTCGCTCGAGAGTACGGGGCCGCGGGGAGTTTGTTTCCGGCGGGGCGTCCTCACCTTTCCCGCGCGGCGTCGAGGCTCCACGGACCGGCGCCCGCCGCGGAAAAGTAGAGCCAGACGAAGCAGAAGAGAATCGCGCCTTGGCCTCCGTTCACGATCGGCCAGAAGCCCTTGGGGGCGTGGAACTGGAAGTACGCCACGGCCATCTCGCCCGCGAGAACGAACGCGACGGGGCGCGTGAAGAGGCCCAGGAGGATCAGCGCCCCGCCGAAGACCTCGAGGACGGCGCCGAGCCCGAGCTGGGAGACGAGCGGCACCGTCCCTCCGGCGGGAGGAACCCCGATGGGGAACGCGAAGAGCTTCATGGTGCCGGGAAGGATGAAGAGCGCGGCCGCCACGATGCGCAGGAGGCTCTGCAGCTGCGGAGCCCAGGAAGACCATTTCGAGAACGGCCCCGGCGCCCTCATGCGGCCGCCGTCGCGAGGTAGGCCACGAGCTGGTCGAACGTCCCGGCGAAGCCCTTCTCCATCGAACCGATGCCGCCCTCGAAGGCCCTGCGCTCGGACTCGGAAGCGTGCAGCGGCCAGCCCTCGAGCGTGAGCGTCGTCTTCCCCCCCGACTCCTCGAGCGTGAGGACGTTGAGGATCTCGAGCGGCCACTCGGCCGCCATCGGGTGGCGCGTGACGCCGCCGTTCTCGTCGGAGAAGGACACGACGAAGGCGAGGCGCGAGGGCTCGACGACCTCCCGGTAGACGAACCGGCCCCACATCGTCGTCTTCCCGTCCGGGGCCGTCATGCCGTAGTGGAAGATGCCGCCCGGCCGCAGGTCCATCGTCCCGCGCGCCCAGGCGAAGCCCTTCGGGCCCCACCACGCGGCGAGCCGCCCGGGCTCCGTCCAGGCTTTCCACACGAGGTCGCGCGGCGCGTCGAGCGTGCGCGTCAGGACGAGCTTCGGCCCGTCCCCGAGCGCGGCGAGGTGCGCCTCGAGCCGGTCCAGGTTCTGGCGCTGGCCCTGGAGCGCCCCGAAGACGTTCACCATCCGGTCGCGCCGCTCCCGCGTCGCGAAGACCATCCGCGTCGTGACGCGCGTCTTTCCGGCGCCCTCGTCCGCGAAGGTGACCGTCACGTCGAACCGGTCCTCGTCGCGCTCTGCCGAGCCGTGCTCGTACACGAGGCGCTCGGGCCGGACGACCTCGACGTACCGGGTGAGGTTCGGGTAGTCGGTGCCGTCCGGGCCGTGCATCGTGAGCCGCCAGACCCCGCCGGGCCTCACGTCCATCTCGTGAGTCGTGACCGTGAACCCGTTCGGGCCGTACCAGTGCGCGACGTGCTTCGGGTCGGTCCACGCCCGCCAGACGAGGTCGCGCGGGGCGTCGAAGACGCGCGACGTGGCGATCTCCCGGTCGGCCGTCGGGCTCGAGGACGCGCCCGCCGCGTTCGACTCGACGAGCGCCGCCGCGAGGCGCTCGAGGGACTGCGACCAGCCCGGCTTCTGGCCGCGGGCCATGTTCGGGTCGCTCGGCACGGTCTGCCGCACGGTGAGGCGCGTCTTCCCGCCTTCCTCCTCGAACGTCACGACCGTTTCGACGCGAATCCCGTCGTGGACGAGCGCCGACCACGCGAGCCGCGCGGGCGCTTCGACCTCGCGGACGAAACCCTCCATCGGGTATTCGTGCCCGTCCGGCGCGCGCATCACGAGCGAGAACGGCCCTCCGGGGCGCAGCTCGACGCTGCCCCGCGGCGCCGTGAAGCCCATCGGCCCCCACCAGCGAGCCAGCTGCGCGTGCGACGACCAGGCTTCCCATACGAGCGCGCGCGGCGCGTCGAAGAGGCGGGAGACGACGACGACTTCGGGCGCCTCGGGCGCGGCCTCACGGACGGCGGGTCTTGCGGGCATGGGGGGTCTCCTTGTTCGCGGATTTCTTCCTCGCCTCCTGCGCCTTCAGGTCGCGCAGGTAGTCCTCGAGGCGGTCGAAGCTCTCTTCCCAGAAACGGCGGTAGTGCTCCACCCAGTCCGCGACCTCGCGCAGCCGGCCCGCCTCGAGGCGGCACGGGCGCCACTGCGCCTCGCGGCCCCGGCCGATCAGCCCGGCGCGTTCGAGCACTTTCAGGTGCTTGGACACGGCCGGCAGGCTCATGCGGAACGGCTTCGCGAGCTCCGTGACGCCCGCCTCCCCCGAGGCGAGGCGCGCGAGGATGGCGCGCCGGGTGGGGTCCGCAAGCGCGGAGAACGTGGAGCTGAGGGCGTCGGGTGCGGGCGTCATGCTCGGTGCGGCGTACTTAACCGCATGGTTAAGTTACGGCGACCGAGTCTCGACGTCAAGGAAATTCTTTTGGCCGGCAGGCCGCGGCGCGGGCGAGGAGCAGCTCGCGCTCCCTGCGGTTTGCGGCGAGGGCCGCGGCCCTCTCGAACTCCTCCCGCGCCTCGTCCGGGCGGCCGAGCTTCGCGAGGAGGTCGCCACGCACGCTGGGCAGGAGGTGGTAGTCCGCGAGCGCGGGCTCCCCCGCGAGCGCGTCGACGAGCGCGAGGCCCGCGGCCGGGCCGTCCGCCATCCCGACCGCGACCGCGCGGTTCAGCTCGACGACGGGGGACGGCGCCACGCCGGCGAGGTCGCCGTACAGCGCGGCGATCCGCGCCCAGTCCGTCTCCCCCGCCGTGCGCGCCCGCGCGTGACACGCGGCGATTTCGGCCTGCAGCACATACGGCCCGCGGCCGCCGAGCGCCTCGGCGCGCGAGAGAGCCGCGACCCCGCGCCCGATGAGCAGGTGATCCCATCGGCCGCGGTCCTGGTCGAGGAGCAGGACGGGCTCTCCCCGGGGTCCGATCCGCGCCTTCGCCCGCGAAGCCTGGATCTCCATGAGCGCGACGAGGCCGTGGACCTCGGGCTCGGAGGGTGCGAGGGTCGCCAGGATCCGGCCGAGACGAAGCGCCTCCTCGCAGAGCTGCGGGCGCATCCAGTCGTCACCCGCGCTCGCGGCGTAGCCTTCGTTGAAGATCAGGTAAAGAACCTCGAGCACCGAGGAGAGGCGCGCATCCCGCTCCGGGCCGCGCGGCACCTCGAACGGCACGCGGGCGTCGGCGAGCGTCTTCTTCGCGCGCACGAGCCGCTGGGCGATCGTGCCTTCCGGCGCGAGAAAGGCCCTCGCGATCTCGGCCGTCGTGAGCCCCCCGAGGAGGCGCAGGGTCAGCGCCACGCGCGCCTCGCGGGCCAGGACGGGATGGCAGGACGTGAAGACGAGCCTCAGGAGGTCGTCGCCGATGTCGTCGTCCAGCGCCGCGTCGAGGTCGGCCACCGCCCTCTCGCGCTCCGCCTCGAGGTCGCGGCCGATCTCCCCGTGCGCGCGCTCGACGCGCCGCCCGCGCCGGAGGTGGTCGATCGCCCTGTTCCGGGCCACGGCCATGAGCCATGCGCCGGCGTTGTCCGGCACGCCCGTCTCGGGCCAGCGCTGGAGCGCGGCGACGAGCGCATCCTGGGCGAAGTCCTCCGCGAGCCCCACGTCGCCCGTGACGCGCGCGAGGGCCGCGATGAGCCGCGACGACTCGATGCGCCAGATCGCGTCGATCGCGCGATGGGACTCGGGGTCCGCCACGGGAGACGATTAGAGCATCGTCCCCCGCGGCGGGCTCCGTCACTTCTTCTGCTGCTTCGCGAAGTTCTCGCGCCGTTCTTTCATCTTCTGCAGCTCGGGCGTGAGCTCGCCCCAGTCCGAGATGTCGAGGATCTGCCGGATCTCGATCTCGGAATCGCCTTCATGAGGGTTCGGGCAGCGCTTCACCCACTCGATCGCCTCCTCCTTCGACTTCACCTGCCACAGCCAGAAGCCGGCGACCAGCTCCTTCGTCTCCGTGAACGGCCCGTCGACCACGGTGCGCTGGCTCCCGGAGAACCGGACGCGCGCCCCCTTCGAGCTCGGCTGAAGTCCCTCGGCGGCGAGCATGACGCCGGCTTTCACGAGCTCCTCGTTGAACTTCCCCATGTCGGCGAGCAGCTTCTCGCTCGGCATCACGCTCGCCTCGCTGTCCTTCGTGGCCTTCACCATCACCAGGAATCGCATTTCGTCGTCTCCTTTCGGCCGGGATTCCCGGCCCTCAATCACACGACGACCGAGATTCCCCGAAATCGACACGTCCGGGCGAGAAATATTCTCAGGCCCCGCGGACCGGTCTGGTGCGCCGCAGCGCCTCCCGTCTCCCGAGCTCCTCGCGGACCTCCCGGACGAACTGCGCCTCGCGCGCCGCGCGCATCCGCGCCCGGGCGGCGACCTGCGATGCCTCGATCAGGGCCCTGCACTCAGGGCACGTCGAAGGCGTCATCCACGCTCCGCCAATTCCGTGGACGCACGGGGTCGCAGGCACGGTCAGCGAGATCTCGCGTTCCCGGGCGGCGATCCCGTCGGGATCTCCTCGACTCCGGAATCCGAACGCCAGGCGGCCGAGAAACTCGATTTGCGTGCCCCGAACATAGTCCCGGCGGGCCGGACGAGCCACTCACGGGATTGCTCGCGGGGAGGAGTCGAGATGGTCGGGACGGTGGGATTCGAATGCACCGGAGGGCCGAGACTGTCGGCCCTATTTTCGGCCCTTCCGTGAATCGCCGCCCCGCTTTGGGCCCGTCTTTGGGCCCGTTCCCGACGCGGCCGCCTTCCCGAAGGCGAGGACCTTCCGGTCCTTCGCTTGTGTCTGGACGTAGGCCGCGGCGCCGACGAGCGCGTTCACCCGGTCGGCCGTGTCGATGATGTCGTAGCGCCGGAACGTGTCGTGCGTCTTGTGACCCGAGACGCCCATCGAGGCGTTGACGGACGCACCTCCCCTGACCATATTCCGGATCGCCGTGCGGCGGAGGTCATAGGGGATCGCGCCCTCGAGGCCGACGCCCGCGCACGCCTCGCGCCACATTTCGCGAAGGTGCCTCTTGAAGCCGCCCGTCGTCCCAGCCATCGTCCGCCCCTTGCGGTGGAAGATGAGGGGCGACGAGGACTTCCCCGCCACGCGGCGCGCCATGACGGCGGCGAGCTCGGGGACGCGCGAGTAAGGGATGCTCCGCGCGGTGTCGGTCTTCGCCTCGCCGGCCGCGAGGATGATGCTCTCGCCGTCGTCGTCGGCCCACGTCAGGGAGCAAATCTCCCCCGGCCGCATTCCCGTCCAATAGAAGAATTCGAGGAGGTCGCGGAAGTCGGCGTCGGGGATCTTCCCGAGGATCGCGTCAAAGTCGGCGCGCTCGACGAATCCCTTCCGGGCGTTCCGGTTCTTGACGAGCGTTTTCGGGATGTGAGGCGGGAAGTATTTCGTCCCGTCGCCCTCGTTCGCGAGGGAGAACGCCCGAGCGATCGTCTCCGTCTCGCGGTCCACGGTCGCCCGCGAGGCCTTCTCGTCGAGGCGCGCCTTGATGAAGGCGGCGACGCGCTCGGTCGTGACGGCGACGGCGGGAAGATGCCCGAACGCGGTGCGCGGCCGCGTCTGGTGGTGCTCCATCGTGCGGAGAGACTTGCGGCCCTTGATGACGTAGTCCGCGACGACCGCGTCGAAGAGGTCTTTCATCAAGACGCCGCGAGCGGAGGGCGGGACGAATTTCTTCAGGCCGTCGCGGTCGTTCGCCACGGCGCGGATGCGGTCCTTCAGGAGAGCGCGGGCCTCTTTCTCGGTTTCGCCCGCGGACTCGCGGATCTTCGTCGCCTTCCCGTCGGGGCCGGGCCCGTAATAGGCGACGTACCAGCGCGCGCCGCGCCGAAAGACTCGACCGTCTCCCCTGCTCATTTCTTCGCTCATCTTACGCTCGGCCTCTCGCTCTTCCACGCCTCGACGGCCGCCGCGGAGAACCGGAGGACCTTTCCCTTCCGCCACGAGCCGGGGATTTCGTCGGCGTGGGCGTAAACCCAATCCTTCCCCACGCCGAGAATCTCGGCGGTCTGGCGCGCGTTGATCGTCCGGTCCGGCGCCTTCGTCGGGGCCTCGCGCGGCGCCATAAGGCGCGCCCAGGCCTTCGCCTTGAGGGCCTCGAGTCTGCCGATGATCGCGACGAGCTCGTCCGGGGACGCGCTCTCGATTTCCCGTGTCTCGCTCATTGGATCTCTTCCGCGAGACAGGACGGAGTTGTCCTCGGCTCGCTCGCATGGCGGTAACATGAGAAGACTTCAAAACGCGGGAGCACCCTGAAGATGGCCGACAAGAAGTTCTCGGGAGAGGAAATCGGCTCGCTAATCTTCGTTTTGATCGCCGGTTCGGTTTGGCTGGCTGGCTTCCCCGCGTTTGTTCGGGAGCAAGTCGCCCAAAGCGATGAGCCGACTGCCGGATCTCCCGTGCGCATAACCCGGCTGCAAGGTGCGGTCGCGAGCGAACTCGCTCCAAGTAGTCCGGTGGAAGTTAGGTCTAAGGGAGGGGACGACGCGGATGTCTTCTTGACTCGAAAGGACCTCGAGTCCGTACCGTTTCCGGATCGGGAGATGTTGCTCGCGCGGATTGGCGCCGCGTGGTGCCCCAAGAACTCTTCGGCGCTTTCTCGTTGGGCAGCGAATTCCAAGGTCAGATTTCGCGACATCAAGTCCGGAGCCACATTCGGAGAGTTTGGTTGCCGCAGCACAAAGGCGACCGTACCCGCACCGGAATAGGTTCTAGGGAGAATCATCCCCAACTCACGGCGACGGAGCCGGAGAACCGCGGCCCCGCCATCCTTTCGCCCGTCCAGAGCGCGAGCGACGTCGCGAGGACGAGGTCGTCGTGGTCCTTATGGCGCGCGGCCTCGAAGGTGTCGTTTCCCGCGGCCGTGAGCTTCGCCCGGAAGGTCCGGAGCTCGCCCTGGATCATCTTCGCGAGCGCGAGCTCGGCGGCGATCCGGAGGCGCCCCTCCGCCGCTGTCCGCATGACGACCGAGACGAGGTCCCGCTTCGGGACGCCGACGTAACCGTCGCCGAAGGTCGTCGCCGTGCCGCCCGTGATCTGGACCGCGAGAAGGTCGTCGACGTCGAGCCGGGCCTCGCGGAGCATGTCGACGACGGCCTTCCCGACCTCGCCGCGATCGACCGCGAGGACCTGGTCCTGATCCCTCCGCCCGTGCCGCCGGTCGTGCTCGCGGATGAATTCGATTCGCCGCTTCACCCGACGAACGACCTCGGGATACGGGACGCCCCGATACCTCTCGGCGTGAATCATCAGGTGGACGAGCTCGCCGTCGAGGGCGTGGCGCACCAGGCCCCGCGGCTCCTGGACGCGCGCCTCGATGATGACGTGCGCGGTGTAGTCCGATTGCTGCCCGAGGTCGAGGCCGTGGACGTACATCAAGACTCCTTCGGGAAGACGGGCGAGGCGGTGTCCTCGCGGACGAGAAGGGCCGACGGTTCGGGAAGGGCGCGCGCTTCGATCGCGGCGCCCGGCTCGAGGACCCACTCGGAGCCGCGAAACATCGGCTCGACCTCGCACGAGACGAGCGAAGCGATGAGCTCCTCGGAGAAAATCTGTCCCTGCGACTCGCGGAATTCGCAGAGGTATTCCTGCCCGAAGAGCATGTCGCCCAGGGCGCGGCGCTCCTCCTCGAGAAACTCCTGCGAGATCCGCGGGCAGTCGTGCGCCGTGACACGGACGCGCTCCCATCCGTCGCCGGCGTCGCCCTGCCAGGCGTCGTGAAAGAAACCGCGCTTCCCGTTCGGCGTCGTGAGAGCGAGGAGCCTGCCCTTCGAGACCGCGAGCATCGGCCGGCACGCGGCGACGAGGTCGTCGTCGATCCGGGCCGCCTCGTCGAGGACGAGGAGCCGGACGTTCGAGAAGCCGCGGAGCGTGTCGGGCGATCCGGGGAGCGCGATGATCCGCGAGCCGCTCTTCAGTTCGAGGCGGAGCGAGGACTCGGCCTCGACCGGGACGGCCTCGCCGACGGCGCGATGGACCTCGAGGACCTTCCGGAAGAGCTCGATCGACTGCCGGAGCGTCGGCGCGACGAGGAGGACGAGCGCCGGCGCCCGATAGAGGGCCTCGTGATACGCGAGGACGGCGGACGTCGTGCTCTTCCCCGACTGCCGCGAGCAATTCACGAGGACGCGGGACGATCCCTCGCGGAGTAGGCGCGACTGCCAGGGGTCGGGCGGGCCGCCGACGGCCGCCTCGAAGAGGGCGACGGGATCGAGGGCGAAGGCGAGGTCACGGTCGAGCATCGGGCCTCCGGTCGCGGCCCGAAGTCGGGGCCGATCCCGCTCGATTCCATCGAGCGATTGAGGTCAATCTCGGGGTGTCGGCGGGGCGTACACTTCGAGAATTGCACAGGCTTTTCGAGGGTCCGGCGGCGGTCGCGTGACTTACGCCTCTGAAGTCCGCGCCAATCTGCCTCGAAACACTACGTCCGATAATGTCTCTTCCGTTAAGGCGTGACACTCTGCAAACAAAAGACTTAGCGACTGTCGAGATTATGGAAACTTGCGCCATGCTGCTCGCGCACTTGTGCCTCTGAAATACCACTCGGGAGTCAGTCATGCGCCCCCACTCTTCCCCGCGGCGCTCGTCGCGCCGACGACCTCGAGCGCGGCGTCCTCGCGCGCCGGCGGGAGCGCGCGCGGCGTCGCACCAGGAAGGCCGAGCGTCCTCCGCCGTCTCAACGCATCCGCGACCGCGGCCGCGGCCTCTGGGAACGGCACGAGCGCCGCGAGGATGGCCGCTCGCGTCTCCGCCCATTCGACGGACGCGACGAGGTTCGCGCCGGTGATCTCGACCGGGACGAGCTTCGACCAGGCGGCGAGAGTCTCGCGGAGCTCGCGGAGCGCGACGAGGGCCGCGCGCGTGTCGCCCTGGGCCTCGGCGACGGCCTGAAGGCGCCGGGCCTCGTCCTCGAGGGCGCGGATCTTCTCGACGATGCTCTCGGTGCGGGCGACGTTCGCGACGCGCTCGGAGGTCTTCGCGGCCTCGACGATGGCCGCGCCGAGGTGCTTCCCGTGCCGATAGACGGCGTCGGGCGAAACGCGGCAGCGTTGCGCGATGCTGCGATAGGGCTGGCCGGCCGCGAGCCTCGCGTCGATCTCCGTCCTCTCGGCGTGCTGACAAATCGTGCACGCTCTGCTCATCGTCTCTCCCGGCTCCCCGTGGCTCCCCGTGCTTCCCGGCGGGAGCCGCCGGGCGTCACCGGGCGCGGGGTGACGCGGCTCCCGACGCGGCTCCCCGCGCGTAGGGGGGTATAGGGGGGAAATAAATCGGGGAGGCGCGTCGTCGTTTTCTCTCTCATGCCGCCTCCGCGAGCCGCCACTTCCAGACCGAGACCCTGATCCGCCGGTCCTTCGCGTCGAGCCTTTCGACGACCTCCCGCCCGGCGTGTCCCCTCGCGTTGAGGTCCCCGAGGACTGCCGCGATCCAATCGCGGCGCCGTCCGAGCGATTCGCGGATCTCCTCGGCCGTCAGGCCCTCGGGCGTCTGCCGGAGGAGGCGCGCGACGTCCTCGGCCGCCTTCCTCTCGGCCTCCGCCTTCGCGGCGGCCCTGGCGCTCGAGCGGATTTCCTTCGGGGCGGGCGCCTCTTCAGCGACCGCGTCGGCGTCCGACCAGAGAGAGCGATCCTCGTCGTACCGGACGGGGACGCGGGCGCCCTGTCCTCCGAGACGGCTCTTCGGGATGACGAGGAACCGGGTCCCGTTCTCGTTCGGCTTCGTCGCGACGATGAGGACGTCGACGGTGTTCTCGGCGACGTGGCCGCCGGAGAGGGCCGCGAGGAGATCGACGTTCTCCTCCTCGCGCTTCCTCGAGTAACTCGCCCGGCCGCTCTGTCCGACGGTGAGGCCAGCGACGTTGTTCGCGACGAGGAAGTCGTGCATCGTCTCGAAGCGGAGCGCGATCCGGTCGTAAATCTGCATCCCGCGCTCTTTCGCCGGGTCCGTCGCGGCGAAGACGTGAATCGAGTCCGTCCCGAGGAGGAGGCCGCCGCGGCCGTCGACCCACTGGAGGGCCCGCTCGGCCATGTCCAGGAACGAGGCGCCCGGCTTCGTCACGTCATAGAACATCAGGCGCTCGGCGTACCGGCCCATCGCCTCGCGGGCGGCCTCGACGGCGGCCGGTTCGCGGTCGCGGAGCTCGAAGCGATCGACGCCGGCCATCTGGGCGAGGCGGAGGCCGTCGGCCCATTGGTCCCCGTCCTTCAGGGCGAGCACGGCGAAGAAGTTCGCGGACGTGACGGCGTGCGCGGCGTTCTGGACGATGAAGGCCGTTTTCCCGCCGCCGGCGGGCGCGGTGACGACGACGTTCTTTGCGGTCTCGAAGCCGCCGCCCAAGATCTTCCCGAGGCCCGCGAGGGCGCACGGGACGATCGTCGACTTCCGGGCGACGTACTCGTCGAAGAGATCGGACGTCGAGATGAGACGGCGCGGGTCGGAGGCTCCCGCCTCCGCCTCCGGCCCCTTGACGTCCATGCTCTCGAAGTCGGCGCGCGTCGCGCCCTGGGCGATCCATTCGGCCGCGTCTTTCCCTTCCGCCACTTCGGCGACGACGACGAAGGCCGCCTTCCCGGAGAGGGACGCGAGGACGGCGGCGGCGTGCTTCCGGCCCGGCTCGTCCTTGTCCGCGATGACGACGACGCGGCCGCCCTTCAGGGCCTCGGCGTATTCGTCGCGCCACTTCCCGGCGCCCATCGGGTTACAGGTCGCGACGAGGCCGAGGGAACGGAGGGCCTCGACGTCCTTCTCGCCCTCGGCGACGTAGATCGTCTTCCCCGCCTTCACGCCCTCGAGGAGCTCGGGGAGACGGTAGAGGACGCGGCGCGTCCCGTTTAGATTCCAGGTCCAGGCGTCGCCCTCGCGGCGCTTCTGGCGGAAGGCCTTCGGCTCGAAGCGGACGGCGCGGAAGAGCTCGGCGCCCGCCTCGTCGGTGTAGGCGTACTCCGCGACGATTCGCTTCCCGTCTCCGTCCTTTGGCGGGAAGAGGTCGCCTTCCTCGAGGCCGAGCGCCTTCACGACGGCCGACGTCGGGCAGCCGGCGTGACAGAAGACGAGGGCCTTCCCGTCGTCTCCCTCGGCGACCGCGAGCGAGGGCGCGCGGTCCTCGTGCGCCGGGCACTTCGCGGACCATCCCGCCCCGGACTTGCGGGCGCCCTCGAGGGTCTCGAGGACGGTCTCGATCGGCGTCACGCCGACGCCTCGATCGTCGCGGTCTCGACGTCGAGCCTCTTCGCGGCCTCCGCACGCGAGGCGATATATCCCTCGGTTTCTCCATCCGGGGATGGAGAAACCTTCCGGCGCGCCCGAAGCGTCGCGATCGCCTCGGCGATCTTCCGGTCCGCCTCCGCGAGGATCGGGCCGAATCCGCACGCGCACGGGTTCGCCGACACGCGGATATCGGCGAGGAGTGAGGCCGCGCGCGCCTCCCGGAGGGTTTCGAGTTCCTCCGGCGCGACGTCGTCGAGGTCCATCAGGGCGTCACTCGCCTTCGCGAGGTCCTCGTCGGTCCTGGCGGCGACGAAGGCTTCGCGGATCGCGGCCGCGGGACTCGTCTCGGTTAGCATTCAGTTCGCCCGTTTTTCCTTTTCGGCGCTCGCGGTCGCTCGCGGGCGCCCTTTCTTTTTCAAGGCTGGGAAAAATCAGGGCCCGCCCGGACGCCTGCGGGGGCGGGAGGCCGGCGGCAGGAACGCGCGCCCTCCCTCCGTCGCAGACGGGCCCCGAAGCGGAGATCAGGAGAGGAGCTCGACCTCGAGATAGGCCTTGACGTCCGTGAAGGCCGCCGAGGTCGCGACGGTGTCGGCGCGGAGGGTGTATTCCGCGGGGCCGTCCGCGCCTCCGGTCGAGACCGGGTCCGAGGCGTAGACCGTCGCCGCGGCGGCGATCGTCTTCGCGGCCGCGAGGATGCTCGCGGGCGTCCCGGCCTGGGCGTAGACGTCGAGCTTCCCGGTCGCGGTCGCCGCGCCGTTCGCGGCGAAGTAGACGCGCCGGACGCGGTGCGCGCTGTTGATGTACGCGCGCGCCTGGACCGACGTCAGGGCCGCGCCGTTTGCGACCGTCGGTACGACGTCGAAGGGAATCACGATGATCGGGCCGCCGGTGCGCGCGACGGTGTCGGCGCCTCCGCCGATGAGAGCGAAGCCGGACGGCGGCGGGGAAATGCGAAGGTTGGGAGTTGCGGGGCTCGTCATGGTGTTACCTCTTGCCCGCGGGGACGGCGGGCGGCTTTCTGGCGCCCGTGGGCGCCGTGTGGACGGAGGAAGGCGGCGGCACGTCGCGGCCGCGGATGATTTCGCCGGGGACGTAGATTTCGCGATCGGTCACGGTCACGCGCCCGGTCTGCCGGAGGAGCCGGTCGAAGATTCCCGGCTCCGCCTTCTTGAGCTTTTCCTGTTCCGCGAGCGGGAGCTTCACGAACGCGATCGCGCTCGTCGGCGGCGGTGGCGGCGGCGGTTCAGGAGCCGGAGGCGGCGCCGGTGCGGGTGCCGGCGGCGGTGCGGCCGCGGCCTTCTCCTTCGCGGCGAGGGCGGCCTCGAGCTCGCGGATCTTCTCGTCGAGCTTTCGATTCGATGCGAGGGCGTCGAGGTGTTCCTTGTCGGTGACGGGCATCGTCTTCTTCCTTTCGTCCTAGTTCGCGAGGGCGTCGACGGCACGGCCGACCTCAGCCGAGGCCTTCGGCGTCTTCATGCTTTCTCCATTTCCGCCGCGAGGCGGAGGATCTCGGCGACCTCGGCGAGGCGGACCCACTTCGGAATTCGGCCCCCGAGGACGCCGCGACGACGGCGACCGCTTCGGCAAAGCCGGCGGGCGTGGCGCACCAGGCCGGCCAGATCCGGGGCGCCGACGCCTCCGCGATCGTCTTCGCGAGGAGCGACGGGCGCCCGCTCACGGTTTCATCCCCGCGGCGAGTTCTTCGGCCTCGGCGTGTTCGGCCGCGTCGTATGGGATCGCGGCGAGCTTGCGAGCAAGGGCCCGCTCGGACCGGAGCATGGACAGGAGCCCTCGCCCCGCCTTCGTCAGAATCAGGTCCCGGCGCGGAATGAATTCGAGGTATCCGTCGGATTCCTCCGCGAGTGCGGCGGATCGAAGTCGGAGAGGGATGGGCTCGCCGCGGTCCAGAATCTCGAAAAGCTCGTAGCGTGCGCGCTCGCGCTCCGACCGGGGCCGGGGTTTGGGCCTTTCGCCCGCGCTCATCGGCCCCGCTCCGCGGCGATCTCTTCGACCGCGGCCAAGATCCGCTCGATCTCGCCCGGCCGAGGCTCGACGAGACCGCGCTCCAAGAGCGAGAGGCGCGTCGTCGTTTCGCCAGCGCGAAGGGCCGTCTCGACCAACGCGACTTCTCGCACTTCACGCGCGAGGCGGATCTCGCTTTTCTTGAACATGCGGGGCGTCCGGGCCGTGGCGGGAACTGTGCTCATTCGGTCCTCCGCAAGCGGGATGCGGATTCATTTCAGCTTGCGGGACCAAGATGAGGCCGAACGCGGCCGCCGACTACGCCGCTAGGACACGAGAAATCCGAAAAATTCTTCTGTCAGCGCTTGTGCCGCATCCGCCACCGGCGGACGACCGTATTCAACGGAACGCCGGTCTCGCGGGCGACCTTCTCGCGCGCTGCGCGGTCGAGAGCGGCGCCTTCGAGGACGCGCGATTTCCGGTCGGCTTCCTCTCGGAGAAACTTGCGGGCCGCGTAGACCGCGGCGATCGTCTCGTCGACCTTCTTCGACCGGATCGCATCGGCCGGCGTTGCACCGGCTCGCCGCCCGCGCTTGAGCGCGAGTCCCGTCCTCAAAATGTCGTCGCAATACTGCCGGACGCGGCGGGAAAGGCCCTCGTCCTCGGAGCGAACCGGCGTTCCCTCGAGCATCGCCTGGGCGAGTCGCTCCCGGACCTCCTTCGTCGGCGCGACAACCAACGGGGTCAAGAGGACCGCCCTTCCCCTGCGGCGTTCCACCGTAAGGCCGAGGCGCGCGAAGAACTCGGGCGCAAGGGCGGCGTTGGCCTCTAGGAGGAGGGCGTGAGTACGCTTCCGGAATTCGGCCTCGGTAATCGCCCCGGCCTTATGGTCGGCCTTGAGTCGACGCCACCGACGGCGGAGATCCGCGCGCGTCGGGGCGGCGGGCGTCTCCGACTTCTTCACGCCTCCGCCCCCGGCCTCGGGAACGGGATCACGGGCGCGAGGGGAGATTCCGGCTCGTCGACGACGAGACGCGGCCCCACGGGCGCGCCGAGGCGCGCGGCCTCGCGCCGGAACATCCCTGCGGCCTCGCGGACAGTTGCGCGGAGCCGCGCCCGCGCCGCTTCGCTCTCGGCCGTGATGTCGCGCGCGAAGGCGTCACCCGCAACCTCGAGGGCCTCGGCCATGTTGAGGATCATGGAGGGCGTGATTCCTTGCTTCAGCACGGGGGCCTCAATAGTCGCCGTCGAAAAGGGAGTAGGTAGCGTCATAACGCGGCAGTGAGCGATTCATCATCTTCATGAACTGCGCCCACGTATCCGCTGCCTTCATCAGGCTCACGACGGATGCGAGATGCTCTCTCAGCTTTGGATGCCCAACGTCTGAGGTAAGGCGCTGATGGAGTTTTTGTTTCAGCCGTCCCTTACTGTCGCGCGGCGTCAGCTTGTTGAGCTCCTGCCGAACGCCCGGGGCGAGCCGGTCATAAATCAGGTCGTTGGTGATCTTCCCCACTACGACCGGCCGCTTTCTCTGTTCCTTCGGAAGGTCAGGGAACTTCCATCCCTTAAGGCGAAAGAGTTCTTTGTAGTAGTCGGCGGGAAAGGTCTTGACCCACTTCCGGAGTTCCTTCGCAATGAAGGCCTCGAGGATCCTCGAGAGGGCGTCTCTCGCCCTGACGTCTTGGTATCCCGTGGCCTCGTCGACGAGAGCGATGATTCCGGTCCGTGCGAACCCTCGAACCAGGATTTCAGCCTGCGCGGCGATGTGGTCCTGCCGCTTGAGGAGAGCGCCGGCCCTTCGCGCCGCGAGAACGGCCTCGCACAGGTCCGCGAGCACGGTCGCCTCGTAACCATAGGCTACATTGCCGCGCGGGTACTTGAACTTGATTGGGTTACTCGTCCTCTCCAGCAACTCGGTGTTAATGAAGGGCTTGAGTGTGTCCTGCGCCGCAAATCGCGCGAGTCTGTCCCCTTCCTTGAATCCGCTCTTTCCGCCGAGCGACATGCCGAGCGCGCTTCGAATCCCCTTCTGGATTAGAACGCGCCGCCCGTCGTCGAGGACGTAGCAAGGAAGCTCGACCTCGCCGATCCGAAGAGGTCGATCGGGCGAACCCCACTGCGCCGTCGGAAGGGCCTCGGGAGACCACCGAGCAAGCGCTCCCTTTCGGGCGATATCCGAACGCTGCTCCTGCGTCAATTTCTCGGCGCGCGCGCGACCGCCTCTGGCCGCATCAAGTGCGCCGGACTCCTCTCGCCCCATCTCGTCCTTTTCGTCTGCCATTCGTTCCCTCCCCAGCAAGCACGCGCGCCTTGCTTGCGGGCAAGCATAGCACATGCTTGCACGCAAGCATCGCCTTCTGTGCTTGCTGGCGTACTCGAGGTTGGGGGGCTCGGTTAGGTCGAACTAGCCGGGATCGCGCGCCGCCGCTCTCCCCTCTCGTGACGCGCGACCGCCTTCGCCCGCGCGGCCTCGCGCTGCCGCTCCGCCATCAGGAAGACGGCCCACGGGTCGACCACGAGCGGGAACCTCCGGAGCCGCGCCGACGACTGCTCCTCCGTCTTCCGCGGGATCGGCGGGACGTCGAGGTCGACGGAGCGGCGGGTCGTCATGGGCCCAGAGGATCGTCTTGATGAATTCGCGGCCGGTCAGGCGAGCTTCCGGGCGATGTGTTCGTCGAGGATCTCTCTCACGGTCAGCGGGATGATGATGCGGTGTTCCTTCCGGAAGAACCGGTCCGCCTCGGTCAAAGCGTCAGACGAGAAATCGAAGGCGACAAAGAATCCCTTCTTGCGGTCCGTCCGGATCATGGCGGCCTCGAAGGCGTCGAAATCGGGCCGACCGGCCTTGTCCTTCTGCTTCACCTGTACCGGATACCAGTCGTCCATGAATCCGAGCTCCGTGTTGGGCCCCGAAGCTCTCGGGGCCGCCGACACCGGGAAGATGCGTCCGTCGATCCCCATGTCGCCGACCTGGGCCTTGTTCGGGATGCCGCCGAGCGCGATCACGGCCCAGTTCTCAAACTCGAACGCCGGAATCTTCCGCAGCTGTGCCTCCGTCCAGGGAAGATCGCGGACGATGAAACCGCGGCCCTTCTTCCAGAGCTTCTCGTCCTCAGAAAGTCGTGTCTCGTCGCGGAGACGTTTGGCCATCACGCGGCACGCCGTCGGCGATACGTCGATACCGATCCACTGGCGATTCAGCTTCTGCGCCGAAACCAGAGCCGTCCCACATCCGCAAAAGGCGTCGAGGACGATATCGTTTGGTTCGCTGCTCGCTTGGATGATGCGGTCGAGGAGGGCTAGCGGCTTCTGTGTCGGATAGCCGAGGCGCTCGGCATCGTTCGCGCGAATCTGATTGATGTCGGTCCACACGTTGCCCAGGACGGGCCCGTCTTGCTCGTCAAGGTATCGCTTAAACATGATCCGGCCGTTTTTGTCCTTCGGGAACAGCAGAAGGCCCTTCTTGTCCAGGTCGGCCATCGTGTCCGGGCTGTAGCGCCAGCCGCGCTCGGGAGGTTGGAATCCCTTGTAGACGTACCAGCCGTTTGGCTTCCCGGTCTTCTTGTTGATTGCCGCCATTCCGCCGCCGGCCGGAGCGGACATGTCGCCCGTGTTGAAGCGTCGCGCCCCGTAAGGAATGGACTGGTTCGCGAGTTCCTCTTTCGTCATTCGGCGCGTCGAACCGCCGGGCAGGTCGAGCCAGACGTACCAGTTCCGTAGAGTCTCGGAGGGATAGCCCGTGTGTTGCGGCGTGAACTTGTACCGACCGCCGCCTGAGTAAAGGAAGATCGAATCGCTAACGACCGGAAACTGCTTTGTTGCGTCGTTGTGCGAGTCCGCTCGCTTCCAGATGATCTCGTTGAGAAAATTGTTCTCCCCGAAAATCTGATCGAGCATCACCTTCACATAGTGCGAGGCGTGCCAATCGCAGTGATAGTAGAAGGAGCCCGTCTTCTTCAGGACGCGCGAGAGCTCCACACAGCGCGGCCGCATGAAGTCGATGTATGCCTCAGTCGAGGCGTGACGGTCCTCGAAAGACCTCTTTTCCTTCGTCTCGCCCCAGAACACCTCGTAGTTTCGATTTGAGTTGAAGGGTGGGTCGATGTAGACGAGGTCAATGCAAGCGTTGGGGAGCTTTTGGAGCTGGTCGAGGCAATCGCCGCAATGGACGATCCGCGTGTCGACGAGCGCGGACTGACGAGCTTTCATTTCTGAAGATGATAACTGCCCGAGGCGTCTGAGCTCGGAACACCGAACACCGAGGCCTGTTTGCGGAGGGAGTCCTACAGTGGGCGGCCGGCGGCGCTACCATGACGCCCCATGTCCACCGGCTCCGTCGCGACGCCCGACACGCCTCGAGGCGCCCACGTCGAGGGCCGGGCGAATTTCTTTTGCCGCGACTGCCGCTCGTTCGTCGTCGCACCGTCGGGCGCCAACTCGATGAGGGAGTGCCCGACGCTCGGATGCTCGAGGCCGACCGGCTTCGGCGCCTTCGCGACCGTCCCGCGGCCGAGGCCGAGCTCCCGGACGTCGCCAGCCCGCTGAATTGGGCCCGACGCGCGAGGAGCCTCTGGGACGCCCGACCTCCGCCCGCCATGCGGAGCGCGGGACGTCGTCCTCCGAAGACCGGGGCGAGGCACGGGGCGCGCCGGGCCGCCCCTCTCGCGCCTCGCGTACCGTTTGGGCCCGTTCTGGGCCCGTTCGGGCCCAGAAACCCCCGACGGGACCGACAAGAAAGGCCCGCTCTGGCGGGCCTAAGTGTCTGATCTGTCTGAAAGTCGTCGGTTGGAGATGGTCGGGACGGTGGGATTCGAACCCACGACCCCTTGAACCCCATTCAAGTACGCTACCAGGCTGCGCCACGTCCCGACCGAGGACTCGCGTCGAAGGGCGCGAAGCCCTTCGGGGGTAGCGGTTTATACCATGGCTTCGACCCCTCGATCTCTCACGAGTTCCATCCGTTGTAGCATCGGCGCAGAAACTGAAGGAGTGTTCGCATGAAGAGGATCTCAATCTGGCTGGCCACGGCCGCTCTGGCCTTCGCCCCCCTCGCCCTGAACGCCCAGAACACGCCTGCCGCGGCGACGCCGTCCGCGGCAGCCCCGTCGACGATGTCGGGAATGACGGCCCCCACACCCGTCCCGACCCCGACGCTCGTCGACGACATCATCAAGCTCTGGAAGGCGAACCTCTCCGAGGACTTCCTGAAGAAATACCTCTCGACGACGGACGCCGTGAAGGAGCTTTCGGCCGAGGACATCGTCCGCCTCCGAAACGCCGGCCTCCCGGAGAACCTCATTCTCGCTATCACACAGCGGAAAATGGAGCTCGCGGGGATGGCGACGCCGCCGGCAACGGCAGCCGCCGCCGCGGTGGCCGCCGCCGCTCCCGCTCCCGTCATGACGCCTGCGCCGACACCGGCCCCCACGCCGGTCCCGACGCCGCCCGCGACGGCGAAGTGGGAAGGTCTCGCGCGGCGCAACTCCGGCGTTGTTCTGTTCAAGAGCCGCTGGGACCCGGGAATGCTCGAAGTCAAGGATGAGACGCTGCGCTGGACCGACGCGAAGGACGTCACCAAGAACCTCCTCGTCCCCCTGAAGAGCCTCACGGAGCAGCAGCTCACCTGCCTCAAGAGGGCCGGCGGAAATGAGTGTTTCGAGTGGGTCGCCAAGACGCGGACCGACGAGTTCCGGTTCCGCAACGTGGCCTGGGAGCAGAACGAGAACGGCAAGGTGCAGGACGTCTTCTCGTTCCTGAAGACGCTCAACCCTCAGCTCGTGTCGTCGCAGGTTCCCGTCGACCAGAAGTAGGGCGCCAGGCAGACGAAAGAACGAGACGCGAGTCGCGCTCGCCTACGGCAGCGGGCGCGACAGGAGGTCCAGGAGTTCCTTCAGCTCGGCCACCGCACGCACGACGCGGTCGTCGGCGGGGACCCACTGAGGCGGCCCGGCGGCGACTTCCACGGGCTTCGTGACCTCGGGCGCGGGCAGCTCGACGGCGGCCTTCGTGGGACGGGGCGGGCGCGGTTTCTCGGCCTTCGGGGGCTTCGGCGCTTCGGGGATCGGGATGACCGCGGGATTCGTGTCCGCTCCGGCGTCCTTCGATTCGGCCTTGCCGCTGCCTTCGCTCTCGAGGCGCTTCTTGGCGCCGGCGATCGTGTAGCCCTCGTCGTAGAGCAGGCGCTTGATCCGTTCGATGAGCTTCAGCTCGCGCGCGCTGTAGGTGCGCGGACCGGGGATCGACTTGTCGGGCGCGAGGACCGGGAACTCGGACTCCCAGTAGCGCAGCACGTACGGCTGAACGTCCGCGATTCGACAAACGTCTCCGATCTTGTACCGGGTTTCGCCGCCGGAGTTCGCGCTATCGGCCATCGTAAACGGCTTGTTTTTAGCACAAGGGACGGGGAATTTCGGATTTTCTTAGAAGGTGGAGGAAGCGAGAAGCTCGCGAGGGCGGCTTCGGCGCGGCCGACCGCACGGGACCTTCTAAGAAGTTCTTCTCTCCTCGTTCTTCCGTCCGTCCCTGTTCTTTTCGTCCCCCGGCCTCACGATGAACTTCACGGGCACGCCGTCCAGCTTCCAGTGCTCGCGGATCCGGTTCTGGAGGAAGCGTTCGAACGAGAAGTGGAGCGCCTCGGCCCGGTCCGCGAAAAGGCGCACGAGCGGCGGCTCGGACGCGACCTGGACCGCGTACCGGATGCGGAGCTCGCGGCCCGAGCGCCCCTTCGGGAGCTCGCGCTGGAACGCCTTCTGGAGGACGCGGTTCAGCTCGCCGGTGGACATGCGCGTCGCGAAGCGCTTCGCGAGCGCGTCCGCTTCGGTCAGGATGCGCCCGACGCCCTTCCCCGTCTTGGCGGAGATCGGCAGGAACGGCGCGTTGCGCAGGAAGACGAATCGGCGGACGACGTCCTGCTTCATCTCGCGGACCTTCTCGTGGTCCTTCTCGACGAGGTCCCACTTGTTCGCGACGAGCAGGAGGCCGCGGCCGGCTTCCTCCGCGTAGCCCGCGATGTGGGCGTCCTGCGCCGTGATGCCGTCGCCGGCGTCGAAGACGATCACGACGAGCCGGGCGCGCTCCATGGACTTGCGCGCCGCCACGACCGAGAGCACCTCGGGGGCGTCGGTCGTGCGCCCCTTCTTGCGGATGCCCGCCGTGTCGACGAGCACGTACTCGCGGCCGTTGACGGAGAGGCGGCAGTCGATCGCGTCCCGGGTGGTTCCGGCGATCTCCGACACCATCACGCGATCGCGGCCGAGAAGCGCGTTCACGATGGACGACTTCCCGACGTTCGGGCGGCCCACGATCGCGATCGGGAGGGGCTCGGTGCGGGTGTCGGGGTCGAGGTCGGCCGGGACGGCGGCTTCGATGGCGTCGAAGATCTCGTCGGCGCCCGTTCCGTGCAGCGCCGAGACGCCCACGACCTGCGGGAAGCCGAGCTGGTACGCGTCCGCCGTCGAATTCGCGGCGGACTTCGCGTCGATCTTGTTCCAGGCGACGAGGACCCGCTTGCCGAGCGCGTGGAGGCGCTGGGCGATCCTCTCGTCCTCCGGCAGCCGGCCCGACACGCCGTCGAGGACGAAGATCAGGAGGTCCGCGTCGGCGACCGTCGAGAGCGTCCGGTCGCTGGTCCACGCCGCGAAGCCGCCCGCGGCGTCGAGGTCCAGGCCTCCCGTGTCGACGAGCTCGTAGGCGCGTCCGTTCGGGGTCTTCGCGACGACCGCGAGCGCGTCGCGCGTCATCCCCGGCTGGTCGTGGACGAGCGCCCGCCTCTCGCCGGCGAGGCGGTTGAAGAGGGCGGACTTCCCGACGTTCGGGCGCCCGACGAGGACGACCTTGAAGGCCGCCATCAGCGCCGCCTGCGCGGGGCGGGACCCCGGCGCGGCGCTGGCCGCCGCTGCCGGCCCCGGAGAGCTTCCACGCGGCTCCGGCTCTTCGGGCCCGCGCTCGCGCCGACCGGCACGAAGTCCAGCCCACGTTTCTCGGAGTCGGCCTTCACGAGTTTGACGCGCAGCCGGTCTCCGAGGCGGTAGACGCGGCCCGACGAGGCGCCGACGAGGCGATGCTCGACGTCCTCGTACCGGTAGAAGTCGTCTTCCAGAGACGAGATCGGAATGAGGCCGTCGACGTAGATGTCCTCGAGCGTCACGAAGAGACCGAAGCCGACGACGGCCGAGACGTACGCCCAGAATTCGTCGCCGACGCGCTTGGCGAGGAAGACGAACTTTTTCCACGCGACCGCTTCGCGCTCGGCGGACTCGGCGCGCCGCTCGCGCGACGAGCAGTGGAGCGCCGCCTCGCGGAACCAGCGCGTGCGGCCCTCGGCCTCCTCGGGCTGCGGAGCGCGGCGGGCCGCGATCCACCCCACGAGAGCGCGGTGGACGAGGAGGTCCGGATAGCGCCGGATCGGGGACGTGAAGTGCGCGTAGTACGTGGCGGCGAGGGCGTAGTGCCCGCGGCAATCCTCCGAATAGAGGGCCTTTTTCTGCGAGCGCAGGACGAGGTCGTCCACGAAGCGCTCTTCTGGCTTGCCCTCCGCCTGGTCGAGGATGGCCTGGAACATCGCCGGCGTGACCTCTTCCTCGTCCTCCGGGAGGTCGTAGCCGAGGGGGCCGAGGACGACGCGCAGCGCCGCGAGCCGCGTCTCGTCGGGGCGGTCGTGAACGCGGTAGAGCGCGGGGGTCGGCACGAACATGAGATGCCGCGCCACGGCTTCGTTGGCGGCCAGCATGAACTCCTCGACGAGCCGGTGCGCCTCGTTGCGCACGGCCTTGAGGATCGCGACGGCCTCGCCCTCCTCGCCGAGGATGACGTCCGAGTCCGGCAGGTCGAAGTCCAGCGACCCGCGCCGCACGCGGCGCGACTGCAGCGCGTGCGCGGCGCGCTGCGCGACGCGCAGCATGTCTCCGACTTCGGAGGAGATGGGAGAAGAGGGAGAGGAGATTTTCTTAGAGGGTGAAGAGAGCTCGGCCGCCGCCGGAGCGCTCCGAGGCGGGCCGCCGCGGCGCCCTTCTTCCTTTTCTAAGAAATCCCCTACTGCCGTATATGTGAGACGCGCCCGTGACTTGATCAGCGAGCGGTAGAACTCGCTCTTGACCGTCTCCCCGTGCTTGTCCAGCGTGAGGACGGCCGACACCGTGCGGCGCTCCTCGTCCGGCCGGAGCGAGCAGAGGTCGTTCGAGAGGCGCTCGGGGAGCATGGCGATCGCGCGGTCCGGGAAGTAGACGGACGTGCCGCGCTCGTACGCCTCGGCGTCGAGAGCGCTCCCGACCGGGACGTAGTGCGAGACGTCCGCGATGTGGATGCCGATCCGGAATCCGCCGTTCGGGAGCTGCTCGGCCTCGATCGCGTCGTCGAAGTCGCGCGCGGTCTCGCCGTCGATCGTGACGATCGTGCGGCCGGTGAAATCCGTCCGCTGGCGCCGCTCGTCCTCGCCCAGCTCGCGCACGGAAGCCTCGGCCTCCGCGATCACGGTCTCGGGGTACTTCCGCGGGATCCCCCACTTGCGGGCCACGACCTCGACGTCCACGCCGGCGTCGCCCTCGAAGCCGATCGTCTCGGTCACCTCCGCCAGCGCGAGGCGCTTGTCGTCCGGGTACGCGATGATCCGGGCCTCGACGAAGATCCCGTCGGGCGCGTTCAGGTCCTTGCCGTCCGGCACCGCGAGGCGCGCGTCGATCTTGCGGTCGAACGGGACGACGAACGTCCCCTCCGGCCCGCGCACGATCTTGCCGACGACCATTTCGCGCCGGCGGACGAGCACCTTGACGACGGGTCCCGCCGGGCGGGGATCGAAGCGAGGCGGACGGCCGCCTCTCGGTTTCGGCGCCGCCTTCGCGGCTTCGACGCGCACGAGGACCACGTCGCCGTCGAGCGCGCTCCCGAGAGACGTGACCGGGGTGTCGGGCACGCCGGGCACTCCCGAGAGAAGGAACGCGCGGCCCTCGCCGCGCACGGCGAGCGTGCCGGCCTGGAAGTCGGTGAACTCGATGAGGGAGAGCTTCTCGCCGCGCACCCGCACGATCTCGCCGCGCCGCTCGAGGTCGGCGACGGCGGCGCGCAGATCGTCCTCGTCTGCCGCGGTGGGCGCGAGGCCGAAGACCTTGCGGGCGAGGTCGCTGAAAGGAAGGACGCGCTGGCCCTTCGGCTTGAGAGCCGCAAGGGCCGCGTCACGGAGCTGATTGGGGTTCATGAAGAGGGTCTCGAACCCGGCCGTTTCAAGCCTAAATGACTCTGGGCAGGGAATTTCTGGCTGAGCTGGCGATTCCGGGCCGGATGCCCGATGCCGCGCTCGACCGGGACAAGGCTACCACGGAGACGAAAAACCCCGCCTCGAGGCCGGTACACCCTTTGCGATTCCGGGGTTGCACGAGGAGGACGCCATGAGAACGACGAACCGGTTCCCCCATCCCATCAAGAGGTTGCCCGTCGCGCTGGCCACGCTCGCGGTCGGGGCCGCGCTCGCCGCGGGCGGCTGCGGCTCCAAACGGGAGCATGCGCGAGTCGTTTCGGAGAAGACCTACCTCGCCGCCGAGAACCGCCGCGTCTCGGACGCGCTCGAGACCCGTAACGTCGAAATGAGGGAGCTGGAGGTGGCGCTCGTCGAGGTCCGTAACGGCCTCGACGAGATTCGCAGCAAAGAGCTGAACGCGGTCCGATCGTCGCTCCGCGTGGCCGGGGAAGGACGCGCCTCACAAACGCTTCGCGAGGAGCTCCGGGCGGAGGTCTCGACGATCCGCGACGCCGTGCGCACGAACCTCGCGAAGCTGGCCCGCCTGGAGGAGAAAAGCCGCGAGAGCGGCCTGAGGATCGCGTCCCTCGAGAAGCTGACCGCCGAACTCCGGCGGTCGCTCGAGGAGAAAGAGGCGCTCGCGGGCGTCCTCGATCAGCGGGTCCGGGAGCTCTCCGCCACCGTGAAGACGCAGGCGGCGAGCCTGAAGGAGAAGGACACCGCCCTCCGCGAGGGCGATGCGCTCCTCGCGAAGAAGACGAAGGAAGCGAACACGGCGTGGGTCGCGGTCGCATCGAAGAAGGAGCTCGCGAAAAAGGGCGTCGTCGAGCGCACCGGCGTCGGCGGCAGGTGGACGCAGACCGGGAAGTTCGACCCGGACGTCTTCAGGGAAGTCGACGTCTCGCAGGGCTTCGACGTCCCGATTCCCGCTCCGGCCAGGAGCGTGCTCGTCGTGACGACGCAGCCCCGGGAGAGCTACCGGATCACGGCCGCGGCTGACGGCTCCTCCAGGCTCGAGGTCAAGGACGCCGCGGCGTTCTGGAAGGGCGAGCGCTACCTCGTCGTCATGACGGACTGAGCGCCGTCTTCGGTCCGAAAACGTGCATTCTCCTCGTTTCCTCGACGACGAGGCTTTCGACGAAAAACCCCGCCTTTCGGCGGGGCCGTTCGTCAGGCTGGTGCGAAAGGGGGGACTCGAACCCCCACAGCCGGTAAGGGCTACAAGGTCCTGAGCCTTGCGCGTCTACCAATTCCGCCACTTTCGCGCGGGCGAGGAGGATAAGCGGGCCCGGAGGCCCCGTCAATTCCCTAGCGCCGGAAGCCGGCCCGCTCGCGCTCGGCCACGAAGGCGTCGATCCGGACCTGGGCGATCTCGCCGATCTCCGTGAAGCGGATCCCGAACGCGGGGTGGAAGTGATCGAGGTCGTTCGTGCGCCTCACGACCTTCCCCGAAGCGTGGAGGGGCTTGGGGTCGTCGGGCAGGAAGAACTCGAGCGTGACGGACCGGCCGATCGGGATCGGGGTCTCGATCTCGACGAGCACGCCGTTCGACGAGACGTTCAGCATCTTCCCGAGCTTCAGCGACCCCTCGCTCGTGACGCGGGCGATCGTGTTGACCTCGCGCCGGGCCGGGATGAGCGTGAGGCGGCTCGCCTTGTCGAGGAGCTCGTCGGCCGGGAACGGCGCGAGCATGAAGTCGTTGATGCCCGGGACGAGCGCCTCCTCGAGGTGCGGCATCCCGGCCGGCACGACCAGCATCATCGAGACGGCGCGCCAGTGCGCCTTCTCCCGCAGCCGCCGGCAGGCCCCGACGCCGCCGTCGGGCGGGAACGAGGCGTCGAAGATGACGAGGTCGGGGATCTTCTCGGGGACGAGCGCCTCGAGCTCCTCGACGCTCTCGGCGGCGCGCACGACGTAGCCCGCGAGCGAGAGAACCGACGCTCCGCCCCGGAGGAGGCCCGCGGGAGGGCCCGCGAGGAGCACTTTCTTCTTCGCGAAGAGGCCCGAATCGCGCGGGAAGGTTCCCGAATCGGGGGTCACGCCGCACTCCCGTGCCGCACCACGATGGAGCCCCGGGCGATCTCGGCACCCGTCCCGTCGGAGATGCGCCCGTCGAACTTCACCGAGTCGCCGAAGCGGCCCGCGACGGTCACGTCCACGTCGAGGATGTCGCCCGGGACCGCCTGCCGCACCGCGACGAGGTCCGAGATCCCGGCGAGGAATCCCCTGCGGCCGAGGTCGGCGTCCCCGCCCTCGAGGAGGAGCGCCGACTGCGCGATGAGCTCGCCGTAGAGCGTCGCGGCGAGCGGCCCGCCCCGCGACGCCTGCGCCCCCGCCGTCACCATGGCCCGCACGCGGCCCTCCGCCCGGCCCGAGGACGCGACGACCGCGTCGGCGAAGCGGAACGGAAAGACGTGCGGGAGGGGCTGGAACGTCATGCGGCGGCTTTCGCGCGGATGAACTCGCAGAGGGCGTTCACGGAGGCGAACGCCTTGACGCCGACTTCCTCGTCCTGCACCTTGATCCCGAACTCCTTCTCCACGCCGAGCACGAGCTCGAGCGCGTCGATCGAGTCGAGGCCGAGTCCGCCGTCGGCGTCCCCGAAGAGGGGGGCGTCGTCCTTGATGGAGGCCGGGTCCACGTCCAGCTTCAGCTGCCGGACGATCAGTTCTTTGACGCGTGGCTTGAGGTCTTCCGACAAGTCAATGCTCCATGCGGGAAAAATCGAGTCTTTGAGGATATCAGGATGCGCAGGCGGACGAACCGGGCTCAGCCGACGAAGCCGCCGTCGACCCGGACGGTCTGGCCCGTCAGGTACGCGGCGCCGTCCGTGCACAGGAACGAGACGAAGGGCGCGATGTCCTCCGGACGCCCGAAGCGCTGGACCGGGACGCGCTTCAGGAAGTCCTCGCGGGCCTCCTTGCCGAGGAAGGAGATCATCTCGGTCTCGACGAAGCCCGGCGCGACGGCGTTCACCGTGACGCCGAACGGTCCGACCTCGGCCGCGAGCGACTTCGTGAACGCGACGAGGGCCCCCTTCGCCGCCGAGTAGTTCGTCTGGCCCGCGCTGCCCGAAAAGGCCGCGAGGGACGAGACGTTCACGATGCGCCCCCACCGCCGCCTCAGCATGCCGCGCACGAACGCCTTCGTCATCCGGTACGTCCCTCCGAGGGCCGTGTCCATCACGAGGTTCCAGTTCGCGTCCGGCATGAGAGCGAAGAGGCCGTTCTTCAGGACGGCCGCGTTGTTCACGAGAACGTCGATCCCCTCGCGCTCCTTGTCGAGGCGGTCCGCGAGCGCCGTGATGTCCGCGGCGGACGTCACGTCGCACTTCACGGCTTCCCCGCTGCGGCCCGCGGCGCGGATCGCCTCGACGGCCGCCTCGGCGCCAGCGGCGTCGGCGCGGTACGTGAGAACGGCGTGGTACCCGTCGGCCGCGAGGCGCTCGCCGACGGCGCGCCCGATGCCCCGGGACGCGCCCGTCACGAGCGCGACGCGGGCGCGCGGGGCGTCCGTCACGGCATCACCGGATCCGGCACCCGGCGCGGGCCGGGCGCGGGCAGGACGGTGGCGGCGAAGACCTTGATGTCCTCGGGCCGTTCGAGGGAGGGACGCGCCACGATCGCGTCGCGGAGCGTCCAGCGGACGAGTCGGGTCAGGACGTCGCCGGGTCCGACCTCGGCGAAGCGGTGAATTCCGGCGTTCCGCATGGCCAAAAGAGTGGGAGCGAAGAAAGAGGGAACGGAGATTTGCTTAGAAAGGACGTGGGCAGCCTCGGCGCTGCTCCCCACCCGGCGCCCCAACATGGGAGCAAAGAGAGGAGATTGCGGCTGCTCCACCCTGACACCACCTTCTAAGAAGCTCTTCAATTTCTCGCTCACGGATTCGAGACTTCTCGAGTGCATCGGGAATCCGATCGGCAGCATTTCCGCCTTCAGCGCTCGCGGCCGCAGGAGGTCGACGGTCTCCTTCACGAGCTCCGTCTCGCCGGTCAGGATGAACTGCGCCGCCGCGTTCTCCGTCGCAATCGCGAGACGCGAGAGGTCCGGGCACACCCCGGCGAGCGCCGCTTCGACGTCGGGCCTGCCGAGGCCGATGACGAAGCCCATCGTCCCGTCCACCTCGCCGCGCGCCCGCGCTTCCGCCAGGAGACGTTCGGCCTCGAGGAGGACGTCGAGCGCAGCCTCGCGCGAGAGGCACCCTGCCGCGACGAATGCCGCGTACGTCCCGAGGCTGTAGCCGCAGCAGGCGTCCGGCTCGAGCCCGTACTCACGCTTCAGGACCTCCAGGGCCGCGAGAGAGACGGCGAAGACGCCGACCTGAGCGGGCTTGTCGTCGTGAAGAGACTCGGACCCCATCCCGAAAAATGTCGTGTCGATCCGAATACCAGACCTTCTGGAAATTTCTTCGAATGATGAAGCGACATAGTCGAAGCGCGCCGCGAGCGCCTCTCCCATCCCGGCCTTTTCGCTGAGCTGGCCGGGAAAAAGAGCGCCGAACCCGCTCACGCGGCGGCTCCCCTCTTCACCTTCGAAGAAATCTTCCGGTCCTCTTCGGACATCACGGAAGAGATCGGCGCGAACGTCCAGCGCTTCGTCCAGCGCGCCCAGCGCCGCTCCGTTCGCGTCCGCCCCGCGAAATGGACGAGGCGCTGGACGGCCGAGAGGCCGGGCATCCGCGGGTGCTCGGGGTCGAACTCCCACGGGTGCGCGTAGAGGACCGGCGGATCGCCCGCCGAAAGCGCCCGTTCGATCGCCGCCTCGACGCGGCTCTCGCGCGTGAGGCGCGAGCACACGCCGCCGCCCCACATCGCGCGCCGGCCGAAGAACGTCCCCATGAGCGGCGGGACCTCGAGGAGGGGACCCGACGCCGTCTCGAGGACCGCCGGGCGCGCCGGGTTCGACGGATCGCCGACGGGCGGCGCCGTCGTGAGGGAGGAGTCGATCGCGAAGCCCTCCTCCACGAGGACGGCCAGCGCCGGGTTGTCGGCCCTCAGCATCGACCACTCGGGGGCGCGGAAGGCCGTGACGGGCCTGCCGACGATCTCCTGCAGTGTGTCGCGGCTCCGCCGGACCTCCTCGCGGAACTCGGCCGGCGTCATGTCGAACACGCGCCGGTGCGTGTCCCCGTGGCAGCCGATCTCGTGGCCGGCTCCGGCGATGCGCGCGACGAGCGCCGGGCTCTGGCGAGCGATCCAGCCGAGGACGAAAAACGTCGCTCTCGACGCCGTCCCGCCGAGGAGCTCGAGGATCCGGTCGGTCCCGACGTGCACGCGCTTCTCGCGCGCCGCCCACGTGGCCGGGTCCGCGTAGGACGGGTGACCGCAGACGTGGAACCACTCCTCCACGTCGACGGTCAGAATCGGGGAGACGGACACGCCCCGATTATGACGCGTCGGAATCGAGCGTCTTGTAATACACGGAAAGCCAGGACGTGATCCACGTGTCGCGGAACGGGCGGTAGTGCGACCGCGCGCCGTAGATCGTCTTCACCGGCACCGTAGCGAACCGGCGGACGCGGGGCGCGGCCTTGATGAGGATCTCGTTCTCGATCGAGTACCGCTCGGCGCGCAGGTTGAGCGGCCGGAGGAGATCCGCCGCGATCACGCGGTAGCCCGACTGGCCGTCCTCCACGGGAAGCCCCGTCATGCGGCCCAGCACCTTGTCGCCGATCGTGTTCGCCCAGTAGTTCTTCTCGGGCATGTCCGCCGTATCCCTCAGGCGCGAACCGATGACGAAGTCGGCTCCGGCCCGCGCCGCCGCGAGGAGCGCGGGCAGGTCGGCAGGGTCGTGCTGGCCGTCCGCGTCCACGAACGCGACGTGCGAGACGGGTTCCTTCAGGAGAACGGCGAGCCCGTCCCTCAGCGCCGAGCCCTTGCCTCCGTTTCCGGGACGGACGAGGACGCGGGCTCCGGCGGCACGCGCCGCGTCGGCCGTGCCGTCGCCGCTGCCGTCGTCCACGACCAGGACCTCCGGGACGACCCTTCTCAGGCCCGCGACCACGCCGCCGACCGTCGAGGCGCATCGGAAGGCGGGGACGAGGGCGGCGGGGCTAAACCCTTCGTAAATCTTCTCGGACATGACGGTTGGGGATTGACGAGAGCGCCCTGTTTGTGAAAAGTATCACGAGCGACGAATGGGCAGCCCGCTGGCCTTCCTCCCGATCCTGATGATGCTCGTGGGCGCCATGGGCGTCGGAGCCTTGCTCCTCGGCCTGAACTACGTTCTCGGCCGCAAGGTGAAGACGAAACGCAAGCTCTCCCCCTACGAGAGCGGCATGCCCCTCCTCGACGACAGTCACAAACGCATCAGCGTGAAGTTCTTCATCGTCGCGATGATCTTCATCCTGTTCGACGTGGAAGCCGCGTTCCTCTACCCGTGGGCTGTCGTCTTCCGCGAGGGCGGCATCGCCGTGTTCGTCGAGATGCTCGTCTTCGTCGTCGTGCTGTTCCTCGGCTTCGGCTACCTCTGGAAGAAGGGCGCCTTCGATTGGAACTGATGTGAGCGGCGGAGCGAACGTCCCGGTGGCCGAACAGGCCGGACTCCCCCGCACCGGGGAGCACGGCGCCGTCTCGTGCGGCAAGGCCCTTTCCTTCTCGAAGGAAGCGCGCGCCGAGCTCGACCGCCTCCTCACCCGTTACCCCACGAAGCAGGCCGCGCTCCTTCCGGTCCTCTGGCTCGCCCAGAAGGAGTGGGGCTGGATCTCGCGCGAGGCCGTCGACGCCGTGGCCGCGGTCCTCGGCCTCGCTCCCGCCTTCGTATGGGGCGTCGTGACGTTCTACACGATGTACAACCGCGCGCCCGTCGGCAAGCACCTCATCCAGGTCTGCACGTCCATCTCGTGCCACTTGAACGGGGCCGAAGAGGTGTTTCACGAGTGCAAGAAGCGGCTCGGCGATCTGAAGACCGGCGAGACGTCGAAGGACGGGAAATACACGGTCATCGAGGTCGAGTGCCTCGCCCAGTGCGACAAGGCGCCGGCCGTGATGGTGAACGACGACGACTACGCCGTGATCACGAAGGACAAGCTCGACGCGTTCCTGAAGGGTCTGGGCTGAGGCGATGAGCGGACTCGAGACGATTTCCCCCGTCCTCCTCGCCCGCCTCGGAAAGCCGGACTCGCGCGCGATCGAGGGCTACGTCGCCGACGGCGGGTACGCCTCGTGGAAGAAGGTCCTCGCCGGCGCGAAGACCGGCGAGTGGACTCCCGCGAAGCTGACGGACATGGTCAAGGCCTCGGGCCTGCGCGGCCGCGGCGGCGCCGGCTTTCCGTGCGGCCTGAAGTGGACGTTCGTCCCCACGAAGGACAAGCGGGGCGACAAGCCCGTCTACCTGCTCTGCAACGCCGACGAGTCCGAGCCCGGCACGTTCAAGGACCGCCTCCTCATCGAGCAGGACCCCCACCAGATCCTCGAGGGGATGATGCTCGCGAGCTTCGCTCTCGACGTGAAGCACGCGTACATCTACATCCGCGGCGAGATGGTCCACGGAGCGGAGGTCCTGAACGCGGCCGTCGCCGAGGCCCACGCGAAGGGCTTCCTCGGGACGGACATCCTCGGCTCCGGCATCGACCTGACGATCACCGTCCACCGCGGCGCGGGCGCGTACATCTGCGGCGAGGAGACGGCGCTCATCGAGAGCCTCGAGGGAAAGCGCGGCCACCCGCGCATCAAGCCGCCCTTCCCCGCGGTGTCCGGCGTCTGGGGCGCTCCGACCGTCGTCAACAACGTCGAGACGCTGTGCTGCGTGAAGCACATCGTCGACCGCGGGGCCGACTGGTTCAAGGGCGTCGGCCGCAACGAGAAGAACACCGGGCCGAAGCTCTACGCCGTCTCGGGCCACGTCGAGAAACCGGGCGTCTACGAGGCCCCGATCGGGATCCCGTGGGAGCAGCTCCTCGCGATGGCGGGCGGCGTGCGGGGCGGCCGGAAGCTGAAGGCCGTCATCCCCGGCGGCTCCTCGGCGCCGATCCTCACGGCCGCGGAGATCGCGGGCATCCCGATGGACTTCGACGGCATCGCGGCCGCGAAGTCGATGTTCGGCTCGGCCGCCATCATCGTGATGGACGAGACGACCGACATCCCGAAGGCCGTCACGAACATCGCGAAGTTCTATGCGCACGAGTCCTGCGGCCAGTGCACGCCCTGCCGCGAGGGCACGCCGTGGCTCCTCAAGATGCTCCGGCGCATCGTGAACGGCGAGGGCAAGAAGACCGACCTCGACCTCCTCCTCCAGATCTCGAACCAGATGGGCAACGGCATGACGATCTGCGTCTTCGCCGACGCCGCCATCGCACCCGTCATCTCCGGCATCACGAAGTTCCGGAGCGAGTTCGAGGCGTACGTGGAGAAATCCCAGAAGCCCACCTTTGAGCAGGGCGCCTCCGACGACCTTACGAACGCCATCGCCAACCGCACCGCCGCTGGAATTCATTCTTAGAATGAGTAAGACCGCTTCCTTCCCCTCTTACCCTTCTAAGAAATCTCTGTCTTGGGTCTCTTCGGACGTCGCATGGCGAAAGTAACCGTCGACGGGAAGACCGTCGAAGTCCCGAACGACGCGAACGCCCTCGAGGCGTGCCGTGCCGCGGGCGTCGAGGTCCCGCACTTCTGCTATCACCCGGCGCTCTCCATCGTCGGCCAGTGCCGCATGTGCATGGTCGAGGTCGAGGGCGTGCCGAAGATCCAGGCTTCGTGCACGGTGCCCGTGCGTGACGGGATGGTCATCAAAGCCTCGACGGAGAAAGCCCTCGCGGCGCGCAACGCCACGATGGAGTTTCTCCTCATCAACCACCCGCTGGACTGCCCCATCTGCGACCAGGCCGGCGAATGCAAGCTGCAGGACAACGCCGTCGCCGGCGGCCTGCCCGTCTCGCGCACGTCCGAGCCGCGCCGCCAGTTCCCCGGGTACGACCGCACGGAGATCGGCCCGCACGTGATCGCGGACATGACGCGCTGCATCCAGTGCACGCGCTGCATCCGCTTCTGCCAGGAGATCACCGAGACCGGCGAGCTCACGTTCATCGAGCGCGGCGGCCACACGATCGTCTGGACGCACGAGGGCAAGGCGCTGGACAACGACCTGTCGGGCTGCGCCGCGGACGTCTGCCCCGTCGGCGCCCTCACGACGAAGGAGTTCCGCTTCCGCAAGCGCGTGTGGTGGCTCGACAAGACCCGCTCGATCTGCGACGGCTGCGAGATCGGCTGCAGCCTCTCGATCGAGCACCGCGACGGCGTCGTCTACCGGTACACGCCGCGCGTCCAGCCCGCCGTGAACGACTACTGGCTCTGCGACCACGGCCGCTTCCGGGCCGAGCAGCTCAACGAGCTCGACTTCACGAAGCCCGAGATCCGGGTCGTGGGCGGCGCGGAGCGCCGCCAGACCAACTGGGGCGAGGCGCTCGACGCGGTGAAGCTCGCGATCGAGAAGGCAAGGACCGAAGGAAAAGACAAAGAGAAGATTTCTGAGAAGGTAATCGTGCTCGGCTCCGCCAACCTCACGACCGAGGAGGCGTGGCTGCTCGCGACGCTCTGCAAAGATTCTTTGAAGGTGAATTCACCCGAGTTCACCGTGGGCTTGGGGCCGAGACGCCGCATCCGGAACAAGAAGGACGGATGGCTCTACGGCACCGAGGCCGCGCCCAACAGCAGGGGCTGCGAAGCGGCCGGTCTCACCCGCGCCAAAGAAGGCGGAACCTCGCCCCTGTCCCTCTTACTTTCAAAGAAATCTTCCTCTTCTCCCCCGGCGGTTCTCTACATCACCGACGCCGCATTCACGGAGAGGGCGAACGACCCGGAGTTCGTAGCCGAGTTGCGCAAGGCGTCCGTCCTGATCGTTCACGCCCGCACGCGCAATGCTTTGAGTGAAGCGGCGGACATCGTCCTCCCGGTCGCGTCGCTCGCCGGCACGGAGGGCACGTTCGTGAACACGAAGGGTCGCGTGCAGCGCGTCGACCTCGCGATCCTCGCGCCGCCCATCGTCCGCACGAGCCTCGAGATCTTCCTGCACCTCGGCGCGAAATACGGCGCCTTCGACGCGCAGTGGACGGCCCGCCACGTCTTCGACCGCATGAAAGCGTCCGTCCCCGGCTACGCCGGCCTCGACTGGGACTCCGACGACCTCGTCGGCAACCCGCCGTCCGTCTCCCCCGCAGCCGCCTACGACGCCCTCGGCCTGAACAAGGACGCGGACGTCGAGGTCTTCACGCGCCCGTCCGTCGCGGCGCCGGATCGCAAGCCGTGAGCCCGACGCTCGCCGCCGCCCTCGAGGGAGCCGGCAAGATCGCCTTCATCTGGGGCGTCGTCCTCGCGGCCATGCTCCCGAACCTCATCTGGATGGAACGCCGCATCGCCGGCCTCATCCAGGACCGCCCGGGCCCGAACCGCGTCGGCCCGTTCGGCCTCTTCCAGGCTCTCGCGGACGTCCTCAAGATGTTCATGAAGGAAGACGTCGTTCCGCTCTACGCGGACCGCCTCCTCCACACGCTCGCGCCGTTCATCCTGCTGGTCCCCGCGATGGCGACGTTCGCCGTCATCCCGTTCGGCTCCAGGATCCCGCTCTTCGGCCGCCAGATCCCGCTCGTCGTCGCGGACGTGAACATCGGAATCCTGTACGTCTTCGCGCTCGCGTCCGTCGGCGTGTACGGCCTCGTCCTCGCGGGCTGGGCGTCGAACAACAAGTTCGCGCTCATGGGCGGCATCCGCTCGTCCGCACAGGTCATCAGCTACGAGCTCTCGATGGGCCTCGCCGCGATCGCGACGCTCATGGCGGCGGGCTCCCTGCGCCTGACGCGCGTGGTCGAGTACCAGGCGGGCGGCACGTTCCTCGGGTTCCTCCCGCTCTGGAACTGCTTCACCCAGCCGCTCGGCTGCATCATCTTCATCATCGCGGCGTTCGCCGAGACGAACCGCATTCCGTTCGACCTTCCCGAGGCCGAGGCCGAGCTCGTCGCGGGCTACCACACGGAGTACTCCGGCTTCCGGTTCGGCGCGTTCTTCATGGCCGAGTACCTGAACCTCGTCGCCTCCTCGATGATGATGGCGACGCTCTACTTCGGCGGCTGGTCGCTCCCGTTTCTCCCGCACACCGGGCTCCTCGGCGGGCTCCTGTCCGTCGCCGTCTTCTTCGCGAAGACGATGTGCTTCGTTTTCCTCTTCATGTGGGTGCGCTGGACCCTTCCGCGATTCCGGTTCGACCAGCTCATGGACATCGGCTGGAAGGCCCTTCTGCCGCTGTCGCTTCTCAACCTCCTCTGGACGGGGGCACTCGTCCTCCTGAAGGTGATCTGATGCCGGCCCTCAGCGGAGAGCTCGTCGTCTTCACGATCGCGTCCGTTCTCGCGATCGGGTTCGCCCTCGCGATGGTCGTCCAGAAGACGCCCGTCCGGAGCGTCCTCTCGCTCGTCGTGACGTTCATGGGCCTCGCGATCTTCTCGATCCAGCTCGCGGCGCCGTTCATCGCCGTCCTTCAGGTCTTCGTCTACGCGGGCGCGATCCTCGTCCTCTTCCTCTTCGTGATCATGCTGCTCAACCTGAGCCAGGAAGCGACCGACGAGGACACGCGGCCCGTCCAGCGATGGCTCGGCCTCGTGGCCGCCCTCGGTCTCGGCGGCCTCCTCTCCGGCGCGGCCCTCCGGGCGCCGCTGCCGCAAGGCGCCGCGCCCGCGCGGACGCCGCTCGGGGACGAGATTCCTGCGATCGGCCGCCTCCTCTTCTCCGATTACCTCCTCGCGTTCGAGGCGCTGTCCTTCCTTCTCCTCGTGGCCGCGGTCGGCGCGCTGCTTCTCTCGAAGAAGAGGTTCGAATGACCGGCGTCCTCTCCGGCGTCGCCCCGATGGCCGTGCCGCCCGGCGCGTACCTCGTGGTCGGGACGCTGCTGTTCGCGATCGGCCTCGCGGGCGCCCTCCTCAAGCGCAACGCCCTCTCGATCTTCCTGTCGATCGAGCTGATGATGAACGCCGTCAACCTCCTGTTCCTCACGTACGCGCGCATGCGCGGCGACATGGCGGGACAGATGATCGTCTTCTTCGTGATCGCGATCGCGGCCGCCGAGGCTTCGATCGGGCTCGCGATCTTCGTCGCGCTCTTCCGCGCCCGCCGCACGGTGGACGTGGACAAGATCGCGCTGCTGAAGTGGTAGGCCGCGCATGAACCAGCTCTGGCTCATCCCGGTCCTCCCCCTCGCGGGATTCCTCCTGAACGGCCTCGTCGCGCTCCTCTTCGCGAGCGCCCGGGCCGAGGCCGAACGTGACGCCGACCAGCCGAAGGCCCGCCTTCCGTACGCGCAGCGCCTGTTCCACGGCGTCGTCGGCGTCGGCTCGGTCGGCCTCGCGTGCGTCCTCTCGTTCGCCGCGCTCGTCCCGTACGTCCTCGAGTCCCTGAAGAGCCACGAGGGCCTCGCCCCCGTCGTCCAGCACGTCTACACGTGGATGGCGGCGGGCGACTACTCCGTCGACGTCGCGTTCCGCCTGGACGCGCTTTCGGCGCTCATGCTCTCGTTCGTCACGTTCGTCGGGACGCTCATCCACGTCTACAGCGTCGGCTACATGCAGGACGAGGAGGGCTTCGGCCGCTTCTTCGCGTACCTGAACCTCTTCATGTTCGCGATGCTCACGCTCGTCCTCGCGGACAACCTCCCGCTCCTCTTCGTCGGCTGGGAGGGCGTCGGCCTCTGCTCGTACCTCCTGATCGGCTACTACTACGACAAGGACTTCGCGGTCGCCGCCGGCAAGAAGGCGTTCATCGCGAACCGCGTCGGCGACCTCGGGATGGTCCTCGGCATCTTCGGGATCTTCGCCCTCTTCGGGACGGCGGACTTCTCGTTCGTCGAGCTCGCGAAGCGCGCCGCGCTCGCGCCCGGGTCGCACATCTCCGTCTACGCCGTCTGCCTCCTCCTGTTCCTGGGCGCGTGCGGCAAGAGCGCGCAGGTCCCGCTCTACGTCTGGCTGCCGGACGCGATGGCCGGCCCGACGCCCGTCTCGGCCCTCATCCACGCCGCGACGATGGTCACGGCCGGCGTCTACCTCGTCGCGCGCTGCAGCGCCGTCTTCGTCCTCGCTCCCGACGCTCTGACGCTCGTCGCGTGGATCGGCGCCGGAACGGCGATCTTCGCGGCGACGATCGGCCTCGCGCAGAACGACATCAAGAAGGTCCTCGCCTACTCGACGGTCTCGCAGCTCGGCTACATGTTCCTCGCGTGCGGCGTCGGCGCCTTCTCCGCGGGCATGTTCCACGTCTTCACGCACGCCTTCTTCAAGGCCTGCCTCTTCCTCGGATCGGGCTCCGTGATCATGTCCATGCACCACGAGCAGGACATGCGGAAGATGGGCGGCCTCGCGTCGCGCATCCCGCACACGTTCCGGACGATGCTCGTCGCGACGATCGCGATCGCGGGCATCGCGCCGCTCGCGGGCTTCTTCTCGAAGGACATGATCCTGGGCTCGGCGGCCGCCTCCGGCCACTGGGGCCTCTTCGCCGTCGGGCTCTTCACCGCCTTTCTGACCGCCTTCTACATGTTCCGCCTCGTCTCGATGACGTTCTGGTCGGCGCCGCGCGGCGACCACCACGCCCACGAGCACGCCCACGAGAGTCCCGCGACGATGACCGTCCCGCTCTGGATCCTCGCGGGCCTCTCCGTCGTCGCCGGGCTCGTCGGCGTTCCCGCGGCGCTCGGCGGCTCCGACCGGATCGGCCGCTTCCTCGAGGCCTCCGTCGCCCGCCCCGAGATGCACGAGATGTCGCATGCCGCCGAGATCGGCCTCATGGCGCTCTCCCTGGCCGTCGCGGCCGCCGGCATCGGCCTCGCGCTCTCGTGGTACCGAAAGGCCTCGGGCCCCGTCGAGGCCGTTTCCCCGCAGGCCGACGCCTTCTTCGCGAAGACCGGCGCGCTCGGCCGCATCGTCGCGAACAAGTGGAACGTCGACGAGGGAATCGAAGCGCTCGTTCTCTCGCCGTTCCGGAAGATCGGCACGTTCCTCTGGCGCGGGTTCGACGCCCTGTTCATCGACGGGATCGCGAACGCCTCGGCGTTCCTCGTGGAGCTCGCGGGCGACCTCATGCGCTTCTTCACGACCGGCCACGTCCGCAACTACGCCCTCGCCTTCTCGCTGGGCGCGCTCGTCTTCGTCCTGTACGTGTGGGTGAGGTAGCGCCATGAACTACCAGCCTCTCGGCGCGGACCTCCTCACGACGCTCGTCTTCCTTCCCTCGCTCGGAGCGCTCGTCCTCGCGCTCGCGCCCGGGGAGTCGAAGGCGGCCGCGAAGGTCGTCGGGATCGCGACCTCGCTCCTCACGTTCGCCGTCAGCGTCGTCATGTTCCGGAGCTTCGACGCGGCCGCGCCGGGAATCGCCGGCTTCGCGATCGACCGGCCGTGGATCCCGCGCTTCGGCGTCCGCTACCAGCTGGGCGTCGACGGCCTCGCCGTCGCGCTGATTCTCCTCACGACCGTTCTCACGGTCTCCGTGCTTCTCGTCGCCTGCGGACAGAAGATCGACCGCTTCAAGGGCTACGTCGCCGCGTTCCTCGTCCTCGAGACGGGCATGCTCGGCAGCCTCGTCGCCCTCGACGTCCTCCTTTTCTACGTGTTCTGGGAAGTCATGCTGATCCCGATGTACTTCATCATCGGAATCTGGGGCGGCAAGCGGCGCATCTACGCCACGATGAAGTTCTTCCTCTTCACGATGGCGGGCTCGCTCCTCATGTTCATCGCCATCCTGTACGCCGCCGGCGTGCACAGCCGGGCCACGGGCCTCCAGAGCTTCTCGCTCGTCGACTGGACCCGCGCGGCCTCTTCGGGCGCGTGGGGCCTCGCGCCGGGAGTCGAGGCGCTGCTCTTCGGCGCGTTTGCGCTCGCGTTCCTCGTGAAGGTCCCGCTCTGGCCGCTCCACACGTGGCTGCCGGACGCGCACGTCGAGGCGCCCACGGGCGGCTCCGTCATCCTCGCGGGCGTCCTCCTGAAGCTCGGGACGTACGGCCTCCTGCGCTTCGCCTGGCCTCTCTTCCCGCACGCGGCCGCGCGGTACGGCCCGTTCATCGCCGTCCTCGCCCTCATCGGCATCGTCTACGGCGCGTGGGTCGCCGCCGCCCAGAAGGACATGAAGAAGCTCGTCGCGTACTCGTCGGTGAGCCACCTCGCGCTCGTCGTCCTCGGCATCGTCGCCGGGACGGGCGCCGCTCTTTCCGGGGCGATCTTCCAGATGATCGGCCACGGCCTCACGACCGGCCTCCTCTTCCTCCTCGTCGGCGTCCTCTACGAGCGGCGCCACACGCGCGAGATGGCGGACTACGGCGGTATCGCGGCGCGCGTGCCCGTGACGACGGCGCTCTTCCTGATCGCCACGCTCGGCTCCGTGGGCCTCCCGGGCCTGAACGGCTTCATCGGCGAGTTCCTGATCCTCGGCGGCGTCTTCCAGGTGAACATCGCGTGGGCCGCGATCGCCGCCACCGGGATGGTGCTCGGCGCGATCTACCTCCTCACGCTGGTCCAGAAGGTCTTCTGGGGTCCCGAAACCGTGGCAGCCAATCGCGGCCTGACGGACATCAACGGCTGGGAGCTCGCGGGCGCCTTCCCGCTCATCGTCCTGATCGTCCTCCTCGGCGTCTTCCCGCGGCCGCTCCTGAACCTCGTGGACGGCTCCGTGAAGGCGCTGCAGAAGCCCGCCGCCACGGCGACCGTCACCGCCGTCGAGGCCGCCCGATGAGCGGCTTCCTGCACGTCACCGGAGCGGACTTCGCGGCGGTCGCGCCCGAGATGGTCCTGTGCCTCGCGGCGACGCTCATCCTCCTCCTCGACGCGTTCGCCCGCCCCCTGCGGTCGTACCTGCCGTACGTCGCCCTCGCGTCCCTCGCGATCGCGAACCTCGCGGGCCGCGACGTGACGGGGACGTTCTTCTCGGGCGCCGTGGAGGTCAGCGGCTTCACGCGCTACATGGAGCTCGTGGCCCTCGGGGCCGTGGCGCTCGCCATCCTCGGCGGCGCCGCCGCGCTCGAGCGCGACAAGCGCGACCAGGGCGAGTTCTACGCTCTTCTCCTGTTCGCCGCGGCGGGAGTGATTCTCATGGTGCGCGGCGGGGACCTTCTCGTCGTCTTCATCGGCCTCGAGCTCATGTCGCTCTGCCTGTACGTCCTCGCCGCCTGGTACCGCGACAACCCGGCCGCGACCGAGGCGGGGATGAAGTACTTCCTCATGGGCGCCCTCGCGTCGGCGTTCCTCCTCTACGGCGTCGCGACGATCTACGGGCGCCTCGGGACGACGTCGTTCGCGAAGATCCAGGGCCTCGCGTCGACGCCCGGACTCGTGGCGTTCGACACGATGCTCGCGGCCGGCATTCTCGCCGTCGTCGCCGGGCTGGCCTTCAAGATCGCGCTCGTCCCGTTCCACGGGTGGGCGCCCGACGTCTACCAGGGCATGACGACGCCCGCCGTCGCCTTCCTGTCGACGGCCCCGAAGGCGGGCGCGGTGCTCGTCCTCGCGCGGGTCCTCCACGCGCTCTTCCCCGCCGGGCTCGGCGACCCGTGGCGGCCGCTCCTCGCGATCCTCGCGGTGCTGTCGATCCTGTTCGGGAACATCGTCGCCCTGTCGCAGCGCGACCTCAAGCGCATGCTCGCGTACTCGGGCATCGCGCAGATGGGATACGTGACGATCGCTCTCGCCACGTTCACGACGGACGCCCTCGAGGGCGCGGGCGTGTTCCTCGCGGGCTACCTCGTGACGAACGCCGCGGCCTTCCTCGCCGTCGCGGCGCTCTCGTCCGGGGAGAACGAGCCGAAGCTCCTGTCGGAGCTCGCGGGCCTCGGCCGGCGCAAGCCGCTCGCCGCCGCGGTTCTGACGCTCTCGATGCTCTCGCTCACGGGCCTCCCGCCCACGGTCGGGTTCATCGGCAAGCTGCTCGTCTTCCGCGCCGCCGTCGAGGGCGGCCTCGTCCCGCTGACGATCGTCGGCGTCTTCGGCAGCCTCGTGTCCGTCGGGTACTACCTGCGCGTCGTCTACCACCTCTGGATGAAGGAGCCGGCGCGCGAAGTCTCCCTCGTGCCGGACGACGTCCTCTCCGGCGCGGCGTTCCTCCTCACCGCGGCGCTCATGCTCCTCTGGGGCGTGTTCCCGCGCGCCCTGATCGACGTGGCCCGCCAGGCCGCCGGCGCGCTGCTCGGACGCTGAGATGCCCGAGAAATCCTGGGACCGTCCCGAAGGGGTCGCCGCACCCACGAGTGAACGTCTGTCCACGGTGCTCCGCGGCCTGCGCGCTCTCGAGGCCCAGGGCGTCCACACCGTGTCCTCGTATCAGCTCGCCGAACGGTTCGGGATGAACCCGGCGCAGATCCGCAAGGACCTCGCCCAGTTCGGCGAGTTCGGGGTGCGCGGTGTCGGTTACCGCGTCGCGGACCTCAAGGCGAAGCTCAAGCAGCTCATGGGCCTCGAGCGCACGCGCACCGTGGTCATCGCCGGGGCGGGCAACCTCGGCCAGGCCCTCGCGGACTCGCGGAACTTCAACATCGACGGCTTCAAGGTCGCGGCGCTCTTCGACGTCGACGGCCGCAAGGTCGGCGGCCGCTCGCGCACGGGCGTCCCGATCCTCGACATCGCCCAGCTCCCGAGACAGGCCGCCGAGATGAAGGCCGACATCGGCGTCCTCGCGGTTCCGGCCGAAGCCGCCCTCGAGGTGGCGCGCCTTCTCGCCGGCGCGGGCGTGCCGGCGCTCCTCAACTTCGCGCCGGTCTCCGTGCCCGCGTTCGAGGGCACGTTCGTGCGCAACGTCGACCTGACGTTCTTCCTCGAGAACCTCTCCTTCCAGCTCGCGGTCCGGAGGCGCTAGGGAGCGCGCAAGGCACATGCGCCGGCCTCCCGCCCTCGCAGCCTTTCTCCTCATGGCCTCCGGTTGTTCGCACGCGGGCCTCAGGCTGGGTGAACGTCCCTTCCTGGTACTGGTCGGGGTCCACGATGGCGAGGACGGCCCCTTTTTTCCTCTTCATTGAAACGATATCGTCGGGCAGCAGCAGTTCGGCTCGGGGGCGGTGGCGATGCGGCATGAGCCGATAAGGTGGCCCCCGTTTCTGGAACTTCCAGGATGAAAACATGAAGAAATCGGGCGCAAGCAAGGGTCCGGCGGCATCGGATCTCATCTCGGAACGAATCGCGGAGCTCGGGGACTGGCGCGGGGACACACTGGCCAGGATGCGCAAGCTCATCCACGACGCGGATCCGGACGTCGTCGAGGAATGGAAGTGGATGGGTACTCCGGTCTGGGCGCACGACGGCATCATCTGCACGGGCGAGTCCTACAAGAAGGTCGTGAAGCTCACCTTCCACAAGGGCGCGTCCCTGAAGGATCCGGCCCGTCTCTTCAACTCGAGCCTCGACGGAAACGCGCGCCGCGCGATCGACATCCACGAAGGAGAGGCCGTCGACGCCTCCGCCTTCAAGGCGCTCGTCCGGCAGGCGGTCGCCCTGAACCGCTCCGGCAAGCCGAAAGCATCGACGAACGCGAAAGCCTGAGTGCTCCGCACGAGATCGAGCGCCGGGTCGCGGGGAGGTGGTCCGTGAAACATACGCGCATCATCGTGACTCACTACGGCGGGCCCGATGCACTCGAGGTGCTCCAGGAAGATCGCCCCGAGCCGAAGCGCGGTGAAGTGCGGGTCAAGGTGCTGGCCGCGGGCGTCTCCCTGCCCGACCTCATGATGCGCGAGGGGGTTCATCCCGAGACGCCCCGGCTCCCCTTCACGCCGGGATGGGACCTGGTCGGCGTGGTGGACCGGACCGGCGACGGCGTCTCGGCATTCGAGCCAGGCCAGACCGTCGCCGCGCTGCCGATACACGGCGCGTACGCGGAGTTCGTCTGCCTGCCGGAACGCGAGCTGGTGCCGGTGCCGCCCGGGCTGGACGCCGCCGAAGCCGTCAGCCTCGTCCTGAACTACATCACGGCGTACCAGATGCTGCATCGTTCGGCCAGGATCAGACGGGGCCAGCGCGTGCTGATCCACGGCGCCGCAGGCGGAGTCGGCACGGCCCTCCTGCAGCTCGGGCGCCTCGCAGGGCTGGAGACGTACGGCACCTGTTCAGCGCGAGGAGCGTCGGCCGTTTCCGAGCTGGGCGGGATCCCAATTGACTACCAACAGCTCGACTTCGTGGAAGAGATTCACCGCCTCACGGGAGAGGGCGTGGACGCCGTCTTCGACGGCATCGGGGGCCCTCACATCTGGCGTTCGCGCAACGCCCTCCGTCCCGGCGGGAGGGCGGTCGCCTACGGACTTACGGGCTCGCTCAAGGGGGGCCGATTGGCTTCGGGTCGTTCCGGTCGTCGTCAGCGCTTCCGTGAGATCCGCATCTTCGGTCTCTACATCGTCGGCAGCAGGCTTCTTCCGGGCCGGAAACGGGTGGTCCCCTACAGCATCCAGTGGCTCAAGCGGCTCAGGCCCGCGCTCTTCCGGCAGGACTTGATCTCCCTGTTCGATCTCCTTCGGCAGCACGAGATCCAGCCGCTCGTCGCGCGGCGATTTCCTCTTGCCGAGGCGAGACAGGCGCACGAGCTCCTCGGGAAGGGAGGCGTGACGGGGAAAATCGTGCTCGTGGTCTGATGGGGGGACGGCGCCAAACACCGGCTCCCCGAACCTGGAGGACGCATGAAGATCACAGTGGCCCTGATCGCCGTGCTCGCCGCGGCGCCGGCCGCCCAGGACGCCGCCGTCCCCGTCGAGGAGGAGCCGTTTCACAAGACGGTCCTGAAGAACGACTACGTTCAGGCCTTTCGCGTGAACCTCGGGCCCGGCCAGTCCACGCGGATGCACACCCACGCGAAGGATGACGCCGCCGTCCGATTCAGCACGGCGACGGTGGCGGCCCACGGTCCCGGCGAGCCGATGGGAGAGCCCGAGCCGGTATACCCGGGTCTCGTGTCGGCCCGTGACAACGCGAAGAAGCCGCACACGCACCGCGTCCACAACATCGGGACGACGCTGTTCGACGTCCTCGACGTCCAGATCCTGAAGCGGCCCGACGGGCCTGCGGCGCCCGCGATCCTGGCGCCCGCGGCGGAGAACGCGCAGATGCGGGTCTACCGCTACGATCTCGCGCCGGGCGCCTCCTCGGCGCCCCACACGCACGCCCGGCCGTATCTCCTCGTCGCGGCCACCGACATGAACCTGCGCATGTCCGCCCCCGACGGCGCGTCCCTGACGCACCCGATCAGGGCGGGCGATTTCCACTGGGTGGAGGTGGCCGTCTCGCACACGTTCGTGAACGAGGGCCGTGAGAAAGGCGTGCTCGTCGAGTTCGAGCTGAAGTAGCGCGCTACTCCGCCCAGAGGACGAGGTTCGTCTCGTTCGGGTGCACGAGGAGCGGATGCGACGGGCGGACGCGCACGGAGTACCCGCGGTTGTCCTCCGCGGGCCGGCCGACCGAGCCGGTCCACGTCGCGGTGCCGTCGAGCCGCCCCTGAAAGACCAGCGGCGTCGAGAAGCCGGCGTCCACGACGCCGTCGTGGTCCGGCTCGCCCTCGAACCAGTCCACCACGAGGTCGGCGGGCTCGAGCCCTCCGAGTCGGATCTGCACCTCGACCGTGAAGCTCTCCCCCGGCTCGACGCGCGCCGGCTCCTCGGGCGCCGTCGTCACGGAGACGAACCCCACCTCGTCCCACGCGGAGCGGACCTTCTCCTTCCACGCGGCGAGCTCCTTCGCCTTCGCGTCGGCGTCCGCGGACAGCGACGCGACGCGGTTCGCGGCGGGCGTGTAGGCGAGCGACACGTACTCGCCGACCATCCGGTCCGAATGGAAGAGGCGCCCCAGCCGGTGCGCCGACGTCGCCATGCGCGCGGCCCAGCCGGCCGGCACGCCGGACCGGTCGCCGTTCGGCCGGTCGTAGAAGAGCGGAACGATCTCCGACTCGAGGCGCTCGTAGAGGGAATTCGCCATCTCGTCGTCCGGGCGGCCCTCCGTCGCGTCGCCGATCGTGAAACCCGCGCCGTCGCGAGGCGCCTCGTCCCACCAGCCGTCGAGAACCGAAAGGTTCAGGACGCCGTTCATCGCCGCCTTCATTCCCGACGTCCCCGACGCCTCGAACGGCCGGCGCGGGTTGTTCAGCCAGACGTCGACGCCCTGCACGAGCCGGCGCGCGAGGCGCATGTCGTAGTCCTCGACGAGGACGACGCGGCCCAGGAATTCCGGCTGAGCCGCGAACTCGCCGACGCGCCGCAGAAACTCCTTCCCCGCATGGTCGCGCGGGTGGGCCTTGCCCGCGAACACGATCTGCACGGGCCGGTTCGGGTCCGAGAGCAGGCGCGAGAGCCGCGCGGGATCCTGGAAGATGAGCGTCGCGCGCTTGTACGTCGCGAAGCGGCGCGCGAACCCGATCGTGAAAGCCGTCGGGTCGAGGAGCTGCCACGCGGCGGCGACCTCCACGTCGGGAGCGCCCCGGCGCGTCCGCGCCGCGGCGGACCGGATTCGCACGGTCTCGACGAGGGCCGCCCGGCGATGCTCGTGCCGCCGCCAGAGCTCGGCCGGGTCGGGGCCGTCTCCGTCGCGCGGATTCAGGCCCGCGATCTCCTTCGAGGTCCACGAGGGGCCGTGGACGCCGTTCGTGACGGCGCCGATCGGGATCTCCGAGAGCGGCGCGTCCGGGAAGACGCCGCGCCACAGGCGGCGCGAGACCTTCGCGTGGAGCCGGGACACGGCGTTCACGCGGGAGGACAGGCGCAGGCCGAGGACCGCCATCGAGAAGTATTCGTTCGGGTCCTCCGGGACCTGCCGGCCCAGGCCGAGGAGCTCGTCGAGGCCGATGCCGTAGCCCTCGAGCTTCTTTTCGAACGTGCGCTGCATGAGGTCCCGCGGGAAGAGGTCGATTCCGGCGGGCACCGGCGTGTGCGTCGTGAACACGTTGCCCGCCGTCGCGATCTCCCGCGCCTCGGCGAACGACAGGCCGCGCTCGGCGCGGAGCTGCCGGATCCGCTCGAGCCCGAGAAACGCCGCGTGCCCCTCGTTCGCGTGGCGCACCGTCGGCCGGAGCCCCGCGACCTCCAGGGCGCGCATCCCGCCGATCCCCAGGACGATCTCCTGGCGGATGCGCATGTCGGTGTCGCCGCCGTAAAGCCGGTTCGTGATCTCGCGGTCGGCGGGACGGTTCGCGGGCAGGTGCGCGTCGAGGAGGAGGAGCGGCGTCCGCCCCACGCGCACGCGCCGGATCAGGAGGTGGACGTCGCGGTCTCCGACGCTCACCGTGACGACCGGCGCGACGCCTGCGGGCGTCGGAAGGACCTCGACCGGAAGGTCGAGCGGATCGACGATCGGGTAGCTTTCCTTCTGCCGGGCGTCCGCCGTCAGCGTCTGCCGGAAAAAACCCTCGCGGTAGAAGATCCCGACGCCCACGAGCGGCACTCCGAGGTCGCTCGAGGACTTCAGGTGGTCGCCCGCGAGGACGCCGAGGCCGCCCGAGTAGATCGGCAGCATCTCGGAGAGGCCGAACTCGGCGCAGAAGTACGCGACGCGCACGCCCGCGGCCGCGAGGTCCGCGATCCCGGGCACGGCCGGCGTCGCGGCGTCCTCCGCCGCGAACGCGGCCGCGGCCGCGTGGACCCGGGCGACGTAGTCCGCGTTCACGGCCAGCGCCGCGAGGCGGGCCGGGTCCACGGACCTGAGGAGCAGGACGGGATTCCCCGAGCGGCGCCACTCCTCGGGGTCGAGCTCGCGGAAGAGGGTGCGCGTCGCGGGACGCCACGTCCAGCGCATGTCGCGGGCGAGGTCGGCGAGAGGGGCGAGCGCCGGCGGCAGGGCGGGAGCGGCGCGGTAGGTTCCGAGTGGTCTCATCGGCGCGCGGAGGATAACCGATCGTTCAGGGGTTCATCGCGCGGACCGTCTTGACCTCGGCGTCGCGCTCGGCGACGTGCGGGTCGTACGGCTTGTAGCCTCCTGCGTCCGGCACGTCGCGGTATTCCGTGTCGCATCGGTAGCAGATGACGACGGGCGGCACGCGCCGCGCGAGGACGAAATCGAGCGCGGCGAACGCGAGCAGGACGGGCACGAGCCAGACGCCCCCGAGCTTCCACGCCGCCAGGAGCGCGAGCGCCGCGCCGAGCGCGAGGATCGCGCATCCGAGGCGCTGGTCGAAATCCTTCTGGACGTAAAAGGCGGTGGATTTGCAGCGAGAGCAGGAATCCACACTCTCTTCGCGGCAAACCGAGGGCGAATGAGAAAAGGCGATTGAGGATTTCTTAGAAAGTGAAGAACAGGAGACCTCGCCGGATGCGCGCTCCGAGGGAGGCGGGAGCTCAATGCGCTCCATGCAGTCCGAGCAATAGACGGCGACGCGCACGAGCGGAGCATAGTGGACGGGGGGCGGCGCGCGCCGCCGCCTCCCCTCCCCTCTTCACCTTCTAAGAAATCCCTCTTCGAACGTCTCCCGGTGCGGCAAGATCTCCGGCGAGAATGGCCCGCTCCCCCGACCGCAACGCCCTCGCGATCCTCGCCGCCGCCCACGCGGTCAACGACGCGTACCAGAGCGCCGTGCCCGCGCTGCTGCCGTTCCTCGTCGCCGACCGGGGCCTCACGTACGCCGCCGCCGGCGGCCTCGTCCTCGCGGCTTCGGCCGTGTCGTCCTTCCTCCAGCCGCTCCTCGGCGCCGCGTCCGACCGCAAAGCCCTGCCGTTCCTGATGCCCCTCGGGATCCTCCTCGCGGGCGCCGGCATCGCGGGCGCGGCCCTCGCCCCGACCTACGCGCTCACGGCGGCCGCGGTCGTCTTCTCGGGCGCCGGCGTCGCCGTCTTTCACCCCGAAGCCGCCCGCCACGCGAACTACGCCTCGGGTGACCGGCGCGCGACCGGGATGAGCATCTTCTCCGTCGGGGGCAACCTCGGGATCGCGGCGGGGCCCGCGGCCGTGACGCTCCTCGCGACCGCCGGCGGCGTTCCCGGCGTCGCGTGGATGGCCGCTCCGGCGGCCCTCGCCGCCCTGCTCCTCACACGCGAGCTGCCCCGGCTCGCCGCTTTCCGTCCCGTCGCCGAGGCCGTCAGGGCGGTTTCGCCCGAGCCGCCGCGCTGGAAGGCGTTCCTCTCCCTTTCCGCGATCATCGCGATCCGCTCGATGATGTCGTTCGGCCTCGCGGCGTTCGTGCCGCTCTGGCTCGTGAGCGCGCGCGGCGTGCCGCGCTCGCGCGCGACGCTCGCCCTCACCGTCATGCTGCTCGCGGGGGCGGCCGCGACGCTCGTCGGCGGGAGGCTCGCGGACCGCTTCGGGCGCCGCCGCGTCCTCATCGGCTCCCTGCTGCCGCTCGCGCCGCTCATCTTCCTCACCCTCGCGACGCCGGGGCCCGCGGTCCTCGTGCCGCTCGCCCTCACGGGAGCGTTCTCGATCGCGAGCTACAGCGTCGCGGTCGTCATGGGCCAGGAGTACCTGCCGGGCCGCGAAGGGATCGCGGGAGGCGTGACGATGGGTCTCGCGATCGGCCTCGGCGGCGCCGGCGTGCCGATCCTCGGCCTCGTCGCCGACCGCTGGGGCGTGGCGTCGGTTTTCGGGCCGATCGCGGCCCTGCCCGTGATCGCCGCGGCGTTGGCCCTCACGCTGCCCGGGCGCTCCGTGTTCAGACGGGCAATCCCGACCGCAGCGTGAGGTAGGCGGCGAGAAGCTCGCCGACGAGGACGAAGACGACGCCGACGTAGAGGAGCCCCGTCGCCGCCTGGTTGGACTTCATGCGGGCCGTCTTCACGACGAACGGCGCGAGGACGAGCGGCGCCGCGAGCCCCCACAGGACGCGCGACCCGAAGAAGAAGCCGTCGCGCATCGGGTCCACGAGGCCGGCGAGCGCGTCGCCGGCCGGCCCGCGCGACGTGCGTGCGAGCCAGCCGAGCGCGACGAACGCGAGCACCGTGCGCGCGAGCGCGAGGAGCGCGAGCGCCTCGGTCGCGCGCACGAGGAGCCCGAACGGCAGCGACTTCGAGACGAGGTACCAGTGCCCGAGGTTCATCGCCCAGATGACGCCCCCGAAGAGCAGCGCGCCGAGCACGAGACCCGCCGCGAGCCATCCCGCGCCGAGCGCGGGGCGCGAGGCGAACGGCTCGACGCCGGTGCGGGAAATCAGGAGAGTCAGAGAGGAGAAGACCGAGAGAAAGAGAAGAGAGGAGAGGAAGATCTTCTTAGAAGGTAATAGGGCGGGGGTGACGTCCGCACGCGCGACCAGCGTTGCGGCAGCCGCAGTCGCGATCGCGAAGACGAGGAGCGCCCCCGGCGAGATCAGCGCGTCGAGGCCTCCGCTCCCCGCCGCCCCGCCCGCGGAAGCTGCGCCTTGCCCACTCCCCCTTCTAAGAAGAAAACCACCGTGACTGGAGACGAGGCGCGCCAGGAGCAGGCACGCCGCCGCCAGCCCGGAATGCAAGGCAAAGAATCCTCCCGACAGATCCTTCGACGGTGTGAGCAGCGTGAAGAACGCGACGCCGACGGCCAGCTGAAGGAGGACGAGCGCGAGGACGTCGGCGAGCACCGGCGAAGTGTAGCCGGTGCCCGCCCGTCAGGCCGGAGGCGCGGGAGCCGCCGGCGGCTCGGACGCGGCGCCCTCGAGGGCCTCGCGCTTGGCGCGCGCGACGGCTTCGGCGCGGCTGGAGTCGTTCGGCCGGTCGTCGGAGATGCGCCCGTCGCGGATGCGGATGATCCGGCGGGCGTGCGCCGCGATGTCCTCCTCGTGCGTGACGAGGATGATCGCGTTGCCCTGCTCGTTCAGCTCGCGGAAGAGCCGCATGATGTCCTCGCCCGTCGCCGAGTCGAGGTTCCCGGTCGGCTCGTCCGCGAGGAGGAGCGACGGCCCGGTGACGAGCGCGCGCGCGATCGCGACGCGCTGGCGCTGGCCGCCCGAGAGCTCGTTCGGGTTGTGGTGGGCGCGGTCCGTGAGGCCGACACGCTCGAGCGCCTTCTCGGCCCGTTCGCGGCGCTCCTTCTTCGGGAGGCCCGAGTAGACGAGCGGCAGCTCGACCTGGGCGAGCGCGCTCGTCCGCGCGAGGAGGTTGAACGTCTGGAAGACGAAGCCGATCTCACGGTTCCGGATGCGCGCGAGCTCGTCGTCCGTCAGCGTCTGGACGGGCGTTCCGTTCAGCAGGTACTCGCCGCCGGTCGGCGTGTCGAGGCAGCCGATGAGGTTCATGAGCGTCGACTTGCCGGAGCCGGAGGGGCCCATGATCGCGACGTACTCGCCGCGGTCGATCGTGAACGTCACGCCGCGCAGGGCGCGGACCTTCTCCTCGCCGACGGAATACGTCTTCTCGATGTCGCGCATCCCGATCAGCACCGGCTTCATCCCATGACCGCCTTCCACGCGACCTTTACGGCCACCGCGACGATCCACAGGACGATCGGCGTCCACGTGGCGGCGCCCTTCGAGAGGCCCGGGAGCTTTCGGAAGCCGAGGACGAGCAGGCACAGGACCGCAATCGAGAAGATGTCCACCGAGGACGCGAGCGCGCGCAGGGCGCCCGGCGTCGACTCGTCGAGGAACGCGCCGACGTTGGATTTCAGAACGTGCTGCGCGCCGTCCTGCGTGAGCGAGGCGTCGGGCATCTGGAGGAAGATCGGGATCGAGATCAGGACGCCGACGAGGCTTGGCAGCCCCGAGTGCCCCCAGATCGCGAGGAGCTGCGCGTACCGCGCCTCGGCGCCCATCGCCCGGGCGCCGCCCCAGAGGACGAGCGCGATCACGAAGAAGAAGACGATCGCCGCGACGACGCCGATGCCGAGGTAGAGCGGCGTCATCTTCTTCGCGGCCTCGACCTGCCGCTGGATGACCTCGGGCGACGCGCTCCTGCCGCTCTTCTCCATGCGTTTCTCGATCGACTCGCGGATCGTGCGGTCCATGTCGATCTTCGGCATCACGATCCAGAACGACCCGGCCGTCGCGAGCAGCGTGAGGACGAGCGGCAGCCACCACGTCGGACGCGCGACGAGCCGCCCGAACGTGTCGGACGGCTTCGTGAACGTGCCGATGACCGCTTCGACGGCGCCGATGCCCGGGGTGGGCGCCGGGGTCGCGGGCGCGAGGTCGCTCACTTGACCGCCCCTTCTTCGGCGGGCGTCGCGTCGAGAGTGACGTCCAGGCCGGAGAGGACGACGTTCCGCTGCGTCAGGAGGTCTCCGACGGCCTTGTGCCAGGCCGTCTGCGACTTGAGATAGACCGCGACCGAGAGCAGCTCGGTCGTTCGGGCGGTCGTGAGATCGTTCTGGATTTGCGCGACCTGGAACGACGTCGTCATTCCGTTCTCGTACTTCTTCTTCTCGGCGTCGAGGTTGCGCTCGGCGAGCTCGCGGGCCTTCTGGGAAGCGAGCACGCTCCGATACGCCGTGTCGATGTTCCGCGCGGCGGCGCGCACCTCGACCTGCAGATTCGCCTTCGCGATCGCGAAGTTCGTCCGGGCCAGCTCGAGGTCGGCGTTCGCGATCGCGGCGTTGCCCTTGGCCGCCCGGTTGCCGATCGGAACTCCGAAGACGAGGCCCAGGTTCCAGGACGGGTAATTTCCCCGCCCGATCTGGGAGAGCGCGTCCGAGTAATTGAGAAGCTCGGACGAGGCGCCGAGCCCCGCGTAGCCGTAGCCCCCCGCGAGGTCGAGGCGCGGCCTCAGCTGGTTCTGCGAGTAGGCGTACGTGACCTTCCTCGACTCGATGGTCAGGAGGGCCTGCCGGATCTCGGGCCGCACCCTCAGCGCCGACTCGTAACCCTGGTTCACATCGGCTGTGAATCCCTGCAGCTGCTCCCGGGTCGGGCGGTCCGTCGCGACGATCGGCCGGTTCCAGTCCGGGACGGACTGGACGTTCAGGAGGCGCCGGAGGCGGTCCTGCGCGTCGCCGATGAGGCCCTCGGCGATGATGATGTCCTGCTCGCGCTGGGCGATCGTGACCTCGGTCTGCACGATGTCGATCGGCGCGAGGGCGCCGACGTCGATCTTGATCCTCGTGATCCGGTTGAGGTCCTTGGCGCGATCCAGCGCCTCCTGCTTCGCCTTGAGGTTCTCGACCGCGTAGACGAGGTCCCAGTAGGCGTTCTCGGCGGTCTGGATGGCCGTCTGGACCGCGATCACGAAGCCGTAGGAGCTCTGGTTTTGCCCGATCTTCGCCTGGACGACGAAGCGCTCGGTCGCCGTCCGCCCGAAGTCGCGGAGCAAAGGCTGGGTGACGCCGAGCGACAGGTTGCTCGTGTACGTCGGGTTGATCGTCGTGATGTTCGCGATCGGAGAGTCGCGCCGCGTGTTCGTCCAGCCGAGGTTGTACGTCGTGCCGTAAGGCAGGAGCCCGGTCAGCGCGAGGTTGCCGTACGCGATCTTCGTCTCGGTGGCCTGGATCGTCGACGCCGTCGCGCTCTGCGTGTCGGACAGGCCGACGTTGATCCCGAGGTTCGGATCGAACGCGCCGCGCGCCGAGAGGATCCCGAAGCGGGACTCCTCGAGGGTGTAGGCGGCCACGTCGAGGTCGAGGACGTTCTGGAGCGTCAGTTCGATCGTCTGCTTCAGCGAGAGCTCGATCCTGTCGCCTGCGGGGAGGGGGATGGCCTTGCGGGCTTTCGACCCGATGGGCACGGAAACGGAGTCGTCCGCGAGCACGACACCGGCGGAAAGGACGAGGGCGAGGGCCACCGCGGCCGCCCGCCGGCCGGCGCGCGCGGGGCTGCCGGGCTTCTGCTCAGGACTCACGAAAACCTCCTCGAACCGAAAGCCGATGATAGTGGACGGGCACCGTTTCTGAGTACGGCATCCGGGCGGAAAGGTTTCCGCCAGAACGGGTTTCTTCAGTTTTCCAGAGGGGCGTGACAGGCCGCCGTACGCTCGAGGTTGGACGGATCAGCGAGCAAACGCGGGACCTCCTGCGAGCAGACCGGACGGGCGGACGGGCACCGGGGGTGGAACGGGCAACCCGGGGGCGGCGCCGCGGGCGACGGCGGCTCGCCCGGCGTCCGGAGGGGCGCCGCGGCCTCGCCGGGGTGCCGGCGGGGCTGGGAGGCGAGGAGAAGCGCGGTGTACGGGTGGCGAGGCGCGGCAAAGAGAGCCTCGGTCGGCGCTTCCTCGACGATCCGCCCGAGGTACATCACGGCGGTGCGGTCCGCGATCCATCGGACGACGGAAAGATCGTGCCCGATGAAGAGATACGCCGGGCGCGACGGGGTGTCGCGCTGGAGGTCGAGGAGCAGGTTGAGGACCTGGGCGCGAACCGAGACGTCGAGGGACGACACGGGCTCGTCGAGGACGACGAGGCGAGGCTCCGTCGCGAGGGCGCGCGCGATCGCGATCCTCTGCCTCTGACCTCCGGAGAACTCGTGGGGCTTCCTCCCGAACGCGGACGAGGACAGACCCACCGATGCGAGCAGCCCGGCGACGCGCTCGCGCCGTTCGACGCGCGAGCCGATCCGGTGGATGACGAGAGGCTCGCCGACGATCTCCCCCACGCTCTGCCGCGGGTCGAGCGACGTCGCGGGGTCCTGGAAGACGACGCCGATCTCGCGCCGGCGCGCGTTCAGCTCGTGGAGCGGGAGCGCCAGCCAGTCGGCGCCCCCGAAGAGCACCGTCCCGCGGTCGGCGGCGAGAAGCCTCAGGATCAGCCGGGCGGTCGTGCTCTTGCCCGACCCCGACTCCCCCACGAGCGCGAGCGTCCGCGCGGCGGGCAGGTCGAACGCGACGCCGTTCACGGCGGCGACGCGGACCGGCGGCGCAAAAAGGCCCCCGCGGCGCTCGAAGGTCCGGTGGAGATCGCGGACGGAGAGGAGCGGCTCGGCTTCGCCCGGACGCGGGAGGGCGCTCATCGGACCGCCTCCGCGGGCGCGTCGACGAGAAAGCACGCGGCCTCCGAGCCCGTGCCGGGCACGCCGAGCAGCGTCGGGCGCGCGGCCCGGCACCGGCCGAACGCTTCCGGGCAGCGCGGCTCGAAGGCGCAGCCCTGCGGACGCTGCCCCGGCTCCGGAACGGTTCCCGCGAGAGCGGGGAGCCTCCGCCCCCGGCCGGCCACTCCGGCCGCGGGACGCGACGCGAGGAGTCCACGCGTGTACGGGTGAGCGGGCCGGTCGAAGAGGTCGCGCACCACGGCGCTCTCGACGATCTCGCCCGCATACATCACGAGGGCGCGGTCCGCGGCCTCGGCCACGACGCCGAGGTCGTGCGTCACGAGGAGGATCGCGAGGGAGAGCTCGCGCCTCAGGTCGAGGAGGAGGGCGAGGATCTGGGCCTGGATCGTGACGTCGAGCGCCGTCGTGGGCTCGTCCGCGACGAGAAGGCGCGGGCCGCCCGCGAGGGCGAGCGCGAGCATCGCGCGCTGCCGCATCCCGCCCGACATGAGATGCGGGAGCGCGTCCATCTGCCGCTCCGGGTCCGGCAGCGCGACGCGGTGGAGCCATTTCACGGCCTCGGCGTGCGCCTCGGAGCGCGAGAGCCCGCGGTGGCGGCGCAGGACGCCGGCGAGCTCGGAGCCGATCGTGCGCACGGGGTCGAGGGCGCTGCCCGGCTCCTGAAAGACGAGACCGATCCCGCCGCCGCGCAGCCGTTCCTTCTCGCGCGGCGGCAGCGCGCGCACGTCGCGCCCCTCGAAGATCACCTCGCCCGAGGCGATGCGCACCGGAGGCGGAACGAGGTCGAGGAGCGCGAGGCCCGTGAGGCTCTTGCCGCAGCCGGATTCGCCGACGAGCGCGACGACCTCCCCCGCGTGGATCTCGAACGAGACGCCGTCGACGACCGTCTCCAACTCTCCCGTGGGGCCGGGTACGGCGATCGTGAGGGCGCGGACGGAAAGAAGCGGAGACGAGGCGGGAGCCGGCGGCGCGCTCACGCCGGCGAGAGCTCCTTCAGCCGCTCGCCGACGTCCCGGAACGACGCGTTCGCGCCGTAGATCTCGAGGAAGGTCTTGTAGGCGTTGTCGCGGTCGCCGAGACCCGCGTAGACGCCCGCGAGGTCATACTGAAGCCCGAGGCGGTCGTCGTCGCGGATGTTCGGGGCGTCGAGGCCCTTGCGGTACCACTTGATCGCGAGCTGCGGCATTCCCTTCTCGAGGAAGCACAGGCCCAGCATCGAGCAGCACTCCACCGCGTACTGGGGGCTCTTGGCCGCGCGCTGGAACTCGCTGATCGCCTCGTCCGTGAGGGACATTTCCTTGTAGGCGATTCCGAGGTTGTAGTGCGTCTCGAAGTCCTCGGGCGAGAGCTGCTGCTCGACGCCCTTCTTGAACTCGCGGAAGATCTCCTCGAGCGGGATCTCGCGCCCGGAGGCGTCCACGGACGCTTCCGCCGCGTGCGCCTCCTGCCGCATCTCCGACTGAAGCTCGCCGGCGAAGTTGAAGAACTCCTGTTCGTCGGAGAAGAGCGCGGATTCGTCCGTCAGGACGGGTGCGCCGGCAGGGGCCTCGGGCGTCTCCGGCGGGGCGGGCTCCTCGGCGCCCTTCGTCATCTGGTCCGTGAGGGCTCGGCCGAGCTCCGCGTCCAGGACCGACTCGAAGTCCTCCGACAGGATGTCCGAGAGCGCGGGCCTCGCGTCCTCGCCGCCGCCGCCTTCGAGGCGCGACCGGCGCTTGGCGATCTGGGGATGGCCGGGGAACCTGCGCTCGAGAGTCTGCAGGCGCTCGGAGGCGTCGACGACCATCCCTTGCTCGAGGCAGAAGTCGATCTCGAGAAGCTCCTCGGCCGACGGCTCGTCCGCGGAGGGAGGCGCGGCCGGCGGCTCGGGCGCGGGCGCGGGGGCGGGCGCCTTCGCGCCGCGCACGCGCGCTCCCGGCGCGGTCGTGCTGCGGTTCGCCTCCGCGGGCTCACCCATCTCGGCCGACGTCCGTTCGACGAGGAGAGAGTCGAGCGCCGAGACGCGATCCTCGCGGCCGGCGCTCCGGTAGAGGTCCTTGAGCTTTTCGGCCTCGGCGAGCGCGACCTTCCTCCTACCGCCCTCGAGCGCGAGCTCGAAGACTTTCTCGCGCAACGCCAGCGTCGCGGGAGCGTGCTTCAGGACGGACCGGAGGTGCTCGATCGCCTTGTCGTAAAGGCCGTACTTGCGGAAGACCTCCGCCTCGCCGAGAGCGCCCTCCACGATGTCGGAGGAAAGGCCGGCCGGGACTTCTTCGGCCGCGGCGGGAAGGGGCTCGCCCGCGGTCTCCGGTTCGGCCGCCGCCTCGAGCCCGGTTGCCGCCTCCACCTCGACGGCCGGCTCGGCCTCCATCGCTGCGGGGAGGCCGGGCGGCGCACCCTCCGGGAGGGGCTGCGACGCCGCCAAATCGAAGCCGCTCGCATCCGGATGAGCCGCGCCCTGGCCGAAGTTCGGCGCCGTCGAGAGCGGCGAGGCCTCCGGGAGCTGCTCGAGGGCGCCGAGGGCGGGCGCGGGCGCTGCGGCCGACGTGGGCCGCTTCCCGGACGCCGAGCGGTCGAACGCAGAGGTGCCGGGCTGCGAGAGGCGGCGCACGGCGGCGGGGACGGGCCCGGTCGAGCCCGGGTCGTGGACGAGGTCGCCGTCCTCGAGCTCGAACACGAACTCTCCCGTGGACTCGGCCGCCGCGGGAGCGGCCGGCGTCGGCGAAAAAGACGGCGGCGGCGGGATCGGCGGAACGGGCGCGGCAGGCGCCCGGCGGGAGCCGGTCATCTCGAGCGGCGGCACGACGAGCGGCGCGCTCATCTCCAGCGGCGGCGGCTCGGAAACCGGCGGCGCGATCCGGGGCGTCTCGTCGGCCGGCGCGGGCCGGGCGGGCGCGGCGGTTGCGGGCTGCGCGCGCCGGCCGCTCGTCTCCACCGGCGGCGGCGGGATCGCGGGGCGCTCGCGCGAACCGCTGCGTTCCGCTCCCCGCCCGAGCGACGGGTCCAGCTGCGCGAGCCGGTTGCGGAACTCGGGCGAATCGGGAACGAGCTTCAGGAGAGCGCGCAGTCCCTCCGCGGCGTCGCCGATCCGATTCTGCTTCTTGTGGAGGTCCACGAGCGCCGAGCGAAAGCGGATCACCGCGGCCCGGTCGCCCGCGGCCTCGGCCACGTGGATGACACGCGAGAGAACGTCCTCGCGGTCGAGGGAGGCCTCCGCGAGCGGCACCAGGATCCCGAGTGCCCTCTTCGCCTCGCCGCGGCGCATGGCCTGGTCCGCCAGCGCGGCGGCGGCCTCGAAGGTGAGGGTGGCGGTTCCGCCCGCCTGCTGCACGCGCACCGCGAGCTGGAGGACCTCTTCGCTGGACGCCTCGATGGCCTGCGCCTTCCCGAGCCACTCCTGCGCGTCCTTCACGTCGCCGTCCTGGAGGGCGGCCTCGGCCGCGAGCAGGAACAGGGGCAACGAGCGCGGCGTCGTCTCGAGCGCGCGCTTCACGAAGAGGCGAGCCTCCTTCGCGCGCGACGCCGAGACGAGGAGGGGAACGAACGACCGCAGGACCTCGACGTTGTCCGGCGCCATCTGCAGCGCCTTCTCGTAGACCTGGATCGCCTCGTCGACGGCTCCGCGGTCCTTGAGGAGCGCGGCGACGACCGTGTACTCCTTGAGCGCGTCGGGCCTGCGGCGCGCCTGCGTGAAGAAGTCCGCGAGCTTGACGTGCAGCTGGATGTTCTGCGGGTCGATCCCCACCATCTTCTGGTAGATGCCGATGGCGCCGATCGCGTTGTCGTTCCGGGCGTGGTAGTCCGCGAGGACCTGGTACTGGCTCTTGGCGTCCGTCGTGAGCCCCTGCTTGGCGTACAGCTCCGCGAGCCGCTCGTAGACGTCGAGCCGCGCCGGGTCGAGACGGTTGATGCGCTTGTAGATCGCGATGCCGCGGAGGAAGAAGCCGTCGCGCGCGAAGTGCTCGGCGATTCGCGTCAGGTACGGGATCGCCTCCTCGTTGCGGTTGAGGCGCGTGTAGAGGTCGCCGACCTTGTTGAGGATGTTGATGTCGCCCGGCGTCTCCTCGAGGATCTTCAGGTAGTCCTTGAGCGCCGAGTCGACCTTACCCTTCTGGAGGCTCTTCTCCGCCGAGGCGAGGAGCGCGTCGCGTTTCGTGCCCGCCATGCGTCAGGCCGCCCGGGACGCCCCGGCGCGGCGGCGCACGAGGACGCGATCGAAGGTGAGCCGGTGCTCCGGGCTCGGCCCGTGGCGCCTCAGCGCCGCGAGGTGTTCCGGAGTCCCGTAGCCGCGGTGTGACGAGAAGCCGTAATGCGGGAAGACGCCGTCGAGCTCGTCCATGCGGGCGTCGCGCGCGGTCTTGGCGACGATCGACGCGGCCGCGATGGCCCCGACGCGCGCGTCGCCCCGGATGAAGGCGCGCTGCGGGACGTCGAGGCCGGGCATGTGGACCGCGTCGAAGAGGACGAGGGCCGGAGTCGCGCCGGCGCGCGCGAGGTTCTCGAGGGCCCGGCGCATCGCGAGGAGCGTCGCGTCGACGATGCCGAGGGCGTCGATCTCCGCGGCGGTCGCCGCGCCGACGGCGGCCCCAGCGGCCGCGGCGCGGATGCGGACGTCGAGATCCTCGCGAACCTCGGGCAGGAGGGCCTTGGAGTCGTCGAGGCCGAGAAGCGGCTGCGGCCCCTCGAACGCGACCGCGCCCGCGTAGACCGGTCCCGCGAGGCAGCCCCGCCCGACCTCGTCGACGCCGGCGATCAGCCGGTGGCCCTCGGCGCGCGCGTCGCTCTCGATCCGAAACAACGCAGAGACACGTTTCCTTTCAGACCCCAGGTCGCATGCATTCCGGCCGGCGCCAGGTCCCATCGTGCCTCAACTGTACCCCGCCCCGGGACGGCCCGCGGCGGAGAGTGTGGAGACTAGTTGTCGCGCTTCTCCGCGATGCGGGCGGCCTTGCCGCGGCGGGCGCGGAGATAGTAGAGCTTCGCGCGGCGGACCTGTCCGTGGCGCTCCACTTCGATGCGCTCGAGGACCGGAGAGTGCACGGGGAACGTGCGCTCCACGCCGACACCCTGGGAGATCTTCCGAACCGTGAACGTCTCCCTGACGCCGCCGCCCTTGCGGGCGATGACGAGGCCGTGGAAGACCTGGATGCGTTCCTTCTCGCCTTCCTTGACCTTGACGTGAACCTTGACCGTGTCGCCGGGAGCGAACGGGGGAACGTCCGACCTGAGTCCGGCCTTCTCGGCCATCAGAAGCTTGTCCGACATCGCGGAACCTCCAACACCTAACTGACGGGGGGAATCAGGCAGGGACACGTACATCCGCACCCCGGAAAGTTCGCCCGTAGCCGCTGATTCTACGTGGAACGCGGCCGGGCCGCAAGTCGCTCAAGGTAGGCCCTTTCCTCCGCCGAGAGGGGGGCGTTTCCGAGGAGATCGGGACGGCGCTTCCACGTGGCCTCGAGCTGCTGCTGGCGCCGCCAGCGCCGGATCAACTCGTGGTGGCCCGAGAAGAGGACGTCCGGAACGGCCAGACCCCGGAACTCCCGCGGTCTGCTGTAGTGGGGGTGGTCCAGGAGACCGTCCTCGAAGCTGTCCGCGCGAACGCTCCCCGCGTCGCCGACGACGCCGGGCACGTAGCGCGAGACGGCTTCGACGATCGCGAGCGCCGCAACCTCTCCACCCGAGAGGACGAAGTCGCCGAGCGAGATCTCCTCGTCGAAGAGGCCGGCCGCGCGCGTCCGCTCGTCGATCCCCTCGTAACGGCCGCAGACGAGCGCGACCCGCGGCCGCGTCGCAAGCTCCTTCGCGAGGGCCGAATCGAATCGTCGACCCTGCGGCGAGAGGAAGACGACGTGCGGCGCCGGGACGCCCGCTTCGCGTCGCAGGGCGTCCACCGCGGCGAAGACGGGCGGCGCCGTGAGCACCATGCCCGGTCCGCCGCCAAAGGGTTCGTCGTCGACCTTGCGGTGCGGATCTTCGCTGAAATCGCGCAGGTCCAGGACGCGCAGGTCGAGGAGCCCGGCCTCGACCGCGCGGCCGACGAGCGATTCGTCGAAGGGCGAGGCGAAGAAACCCGGAAAGAGCGTGACGACGTCGAAACGCATGGCGGAAGGGTCCTAGTCGAGGAGGCCGGGCGGCGGGTCGAGGACGACGCGCTTCCCCGCCACGTCCACCGAGACGACGATCGGGCGCGCGAAGGGCACGTCCCGCGCCCCACGCGCCGTCTCGACGATGAGGAGCGGTCGCCCGCCGGCGTCCGCGAGCTCGGCGACGCGGCCGAGAGGCTTCCCGGCCGCGTCGACG
>DASXVJ010000015.1:0-43984 GCA_036504335.1 Thermoanaerobaculia bacterium | reverse complement strand
GCACGCGGCGGACGTCGTGGATACCGGCAGGACGATCAGGCCGCCTTCGGCGTAGGAGTCTCCTTCGGCGAGGCGCAGCCGCCCTTGCCCTTGCACGAGTTCTTCCCGGCGCAGCCGTTGTCTCCGCTCTTGCAGCCGCCGTGACCCTTGCACGCGTTCTGGCCCTTGCAGGAGTGGCGATCCGCGTCCTTGGCGTCGGTCTTCTTGCCGCCGCAACCGTCCTTGCCGCCGCACGAGGCCTTGTCCTTCTGGCCGGCGGCGGGAGTCTTCGAGGCGTCGGGCTTGTCGTCGCCGCGCGCCGGGGCGGCGAGGAGTGCGGAGCCGGCGAGAATGCCGGCGATTGCAGCGGACAGGGCGCGACTACGGGGGGCGTTCTTTTTCATCGAGTCTCCTTGGCCGCGATGTCCGCGGACGCTCATGAATGCCGCGGGCGCCCGGAACATTCCGCTCCCGCGGGAAATCAGCGGGACGCGGGCTCGCGTCTCTCGGCGAGCACCTTCGCGAGAAGGCGGTCGAGGGAGATCGCGCCGGGGCCGAGCGTCAGGACGACGACCGAGACGAAGAGGAACCAGAACGGATCGGCCCGGAGAAACGCGTCGAGGTCGTGGAAGACGCCGAGGAGCGCCGGGCGGTCCGCGGTGAGGTACGCGACGAGCATGTTTCCCGTGAGGAGCAGAGCGATCGGGCGCGACAGGAGACCGAGGAGGAGGAGCGCGCCACCGACCATCTCGAGCCCGCCGATGAACCAGGCATTGAGGCCGGGAGCCGGGATCCCGAGTGACGTGAAGAAGTCGGTCACGCGGGTGTGGTTCTCGAGCTTGCCGAGCCCGGTCGTGAGGAACTGCCAGCCCCAGACGAGGCGCAGAACGAGCAGAACGACGTTTCCGAACGGCGCGAAGACCCTTTCCGCGAGCGCCGTGGTCTTGAGGGTGAGGCTGGAGACGCTCATGGTTGCCTTCCTTGTCAGCGCGCGACGAAGGCGGTCGCGAGCGCGGGGAGGACGGACGTCCCGAGGCGCATCGCCTCGTCGTCGGTCCCGCTGGTGACGAGGAGGACGAGACGGCCGTCTTCCGCGCTCGTGCCGACGACGGAGAGGCCGTCCCGGTGTCCGCCGCTGACGAGACCCGCGAGCTTCACTCCCGAGGCGAGCGTGGAACCGGGCCGCGTCGCGACGACGGAGACGAGGTCGTCCTTCGAGGTGGAGCCGGATCGCCTGTAGATGATGTGGAAGATTCTCTCGCCGCCGTGGCTGCACTCGTGCGCCGTGACGGCTTCGTAGCCGGGCAGGCGGTCCGCCGCCTGGACGGCGGCCGCCTTGAGCTCGGCGTCGAGCTTCGGCCCGATCTCCGCCGCGGAGACCGACGGGGCTTTCGACCACATGTCGAAACGCAGCGTGCAACCCTTGTGGTTGAGGGCGGCGAAGAGGAACGCCTTCGCGTCCCGCGCCGCGGCCATGTTCGTGGTGGGCGAGCCCGCGGTGCGGGAGAGCAGAAAGAGCGTTCCCGCGCCCGCGGCGGCCACGAGCGAGGCCGCGAGGAGGAGCGACGTGACGGCTCCGGTCGACGGAGCGGGCGTCCGCGCAAGGCGCGCGCGGACCTCGGCTTCGAAGCCCTCGCGCGGCTCGGGAACGGCAGACGCGACGCGGCGGACGACCGTGCGCAGGTTCTCCCGCGCCGCGAGCTCCGCGCGGCACCCGGGGCAGCGGTCGAGGTGCTCGAGGATCTCGTGGGAAAGGTCGACGGAGAGCTCTCCGGCGAGGTACGAGTCCAGCCGGCGGCGCACCTTGGCGCAGCCGTAGTCCCGGACGTTCAGGGCGGCGTTCACGGGGTCCCTCCTTGGGCGGCCGCGCTGCCGGCGATGCTCGTCGCGGCGGCCGTCCCGCGCACCTTCTCCCGCAGCGCGGCGCGCGCCCGGGACAGGCGCGACATGACCGTGCCGATCGGCACGCGGAGGATGGTGGCGATTTCCTTGTAGGTGAATTCGTCGACGTCGGAGAGGAGAAGGATCTGCTTGTGCTCGGGCGAGATCGCGTCGAGCGCGGCGGAAACTTCCTCGTCCTTGATCTCGGTCGGAGTGGGCTCCTCGGCGGCCAGCGTCTCGGCGAGCTGGGCCTCGCCCTCGGCTCCGAGCGTGAACGGGACCTTCTTGCGGCTCCGCTGCTGGTTCACGTTCCAGAGGATCCGGTAGAGCCACGCGCGGCAGTTCGTGCCGCGCTCGAACTTTCCGAACGATTTCCAGGCCTGGAGGAAGACCTCCGACGCGAGGTCCTCGGCTTCGGCCGGCCGGCGGGTGAGCCGGAGGGCCGCGCGCGTGATCTCCCGGAAGTGCGGCCACGCCTCGCGGTCGAAGTCCTCGCGGATGCGGGAGTCGGCGTCGACAGGGCGTGGACGGAACAGGGACATGCGGGCGAGGGCCTCCGGGCGTATATGCCGCGTCGGACCGGCATTATTCCCCGCGCAGCCCGCTTAGGGGAGGTCGAGCCTCAGTGGCCGGAGCAGGCCGGGACGGCGCCGAGAGCGACTTCGTCGCCCACGCGGGCGATCTTGCCCTTGCGCTCGAGGAAGACGAGGAGCGCCTCGAAGTCGAAGAGGTCGCCATGGCAGTTGCCGAAGATCGCGTCCGGCCCGAACGTCCGCGCGGCGGCGGCCCGCAGCTCGAACACGGTGCAGCGCCCGCCGCGCGCGGCGACGAGGGACAGGACGTCGTGGCCGGGGATGACGGTCGCGGGGACGGGCTCGGGAGCGGACATGGCGGAAGGGTAGGCCTGCGGGCGCGGGGCGCGTATGACGGACGTCATACGCGCCCTGAAGCCGCTCGGACCGCTTACTTGATCCTCTGGAAGAAGTCGTTTCCCTTGTCGTCCACGAGGATGAAGGCGGGGAAGTCGACGACGTCGATCGCGTAGACCGCTTCCATGCCGAGCTCGGGGAACTCGAGGACGGCCACCTTCTTGATGTTCTCCTGCGCGAGGATCGCGGCCGGGCCGCCGGGCGACCCGAGATAGAAGCCGCCGTGCACCTTGCACGCCTCCGTCACTTTCGGGCTGCGGTTGCCCTTGGCGATCATGATCATCGACCCGCCCTTGCTCTGGAAGAGGTCGACGTACGAGTCCATGCGGCCGGCGGTCGTCGGCCCGAACGAGCCCGAGGGTTTGCCCTTCGGCGTCTTCGCGGGGCCCGCGTAGTACACCGGGTGGTCCTTGAAGTACTGCGGGAGGTCCTGCCCGGAGTCGAGGCGCTCCTTGAGCTTCGCGTGCGCGATGTCGCGCGCGACGACGAGGCGCCCCGTGAGCGCGAGCGGCGTCGAGACGGGGTGCTTCGACAGCTCCGCGAGGATCTCCTTCATCGGCCTGTTCAGGTCGATCTTGACGAGCCCTGAATGTTCTTTCGTGCCCGCATGCGTCGGAAGCAGCGTCTCGGGGTGACGCTCGAGCTCCTCGAGCCAGAGCCCCTTCGCGTCGATCTTCGCGAGGACGTTGCGGTCGGCCGAGCACGAGACGCCCATCCCGACGGGGCAGGACGCGCCGTGCCGCGGGAGGCGGATGACGCGCACGTCGTGCGCGAAGTACTTGCCGCCGAACTGCGCGCCGAAGCCGAGGCCCTGCGCCCTCTCGAGGAGCGTCTTCTCGAGCGCGAGATCGCGGAACGCCCGGCCGTACTTGTCCCCGGTCGTCGGGAGAGAGTCGTAGTAGCCGGTCGAGGCGAGCTTGACGGTCTTCAGGCAACCTTCGGCGGACGTGCCGCCCACGACGAAGACGATGTGGTACGGCGGGCACGCGGCCGTCCCGAGCGACTTCATCTTCTCGACGAGGAACGCCTCGAGGCTCGCGGGGTTCAGGAGCGCCTTCGTCTCCTGGAAGAGGTACGTCTTGTTGGCCGAGCCGCCGCCCTTGGCGACGAACAGGAACTTGTACGCGTCGCCCTTCGCCGCGTAGATGTCGATCTGCGCCGGGAGGTTGTTCCCCGTGTTGACCTCGTCGTACATGTTCAGCGCGGCCGTCTGCGAGTAGCGGAGGTTCTCGCCCGTGTACGTCTGCCAGATGCCCTTCGAGATCTTCTCGGCGTCGTCGGCGCCCGTCCACACCTGCTGGCCCTTCCACGCGACGACCGTCGCCGTGCCCGTGTCCTGGCAGAACGGCAGCTCGAACTTCGCCGAGACGACGGCGTTCCGGAGGAGCGTCGTCGCCATGAACCTGTCGTTCGGCGAGGCGCCGGGGTCGGACAGGATCGATGCGACCTGCTGCTGATGCTTCGGACGGAGGAGGAACGACACGTCGCGCATCGCCTCGTGGGCGAGCACCGTGAGCGCCTTCGGCTCGACGACGAGCATCGTCTTGCCGGCGAACTTCGCCTTCTTCACGTAGCCTTTCGGCCCGGCCACGAGCCGGTACTTCGTCTCGTCATGGCCCTTCGGGAACGGGTTCGCGTAGACGAAGACGTCTTTCTTCGCGGGGGCGGGCTTCTTCGCGGTCCGGGTCTTCGAGGACATCGGAGTCTCCTCCAGCGTGGAAATTATCCGACCGCGGGGAGACCGGCCTTGATGCGGATGAACCAGACGGGCCACTCGTCGCCATACTCGTCGATGTATGCGTAGCCGATGTACGTCATCCCCAGATCCTGGACCTGCGCCAGCACGCTGCGGTGCGACGCGAAAACGACCCCGTTCGAGCCTTCGATCCTCGTGGCCATCTTCTTCGTGGTCTTGTATTTCTCGACGGGCACGTCGCCTCGAAATGAGCCCGGAGCGGAGATTGCGGGCAGAAACTGCTGTTCGGCTTGCAGTTCTTACTGAAGGAAGGTCAGTCGCGCGGGATGTCGACCGGCTGCTTGACGGCCCACTCGATCGCTGCCGGGATCGCGTCCGGCGCGAGGCCTTTCCAGTAGACGGTCCAGCCCGGCACGCGCACGAGGCCGTCGCAGAGCTTCATGTACCACTCGCTGATCGGGTTCGTCCGGCGCGCGCGCCAGAAGACGACGGGGGCGTCGGCCGCGAAGGCCTCCCAGAGGTCCCGCGCGATGCCCTCGCCCTGCGCCTCGGGCGACACCGCGAACTTCGTGAGGTACGCGCCGAGCGGCGTGTCCACGAGGATCGCGCAGCCGCGGTAAGCCTCCTCGAGGTAGACGCGCGAGGGCGTCGTCTCGAAGAACGCGTCGAGCGGCGCGCGGCCGAAGCTCGAGGCGAGGAGCTCGCGCAGACGCGAGACGTCCACGCCGTCCCAGCCCTCGCGGCGCGCGATGCGCGCCCCGCGGCGGAGGAGCGTGCCGGCGCCCTTCACCGTGAACAGCTCCCGGAGGACGTTGAGCGGCGACGTGATCGCGACCGTGAACGGGAGCGGCGCGGCCTCCTCGCAGAGCTGGCGCGCGCCCTCGAGGATGAGACGCTCCTTGCGCGAGGTTTCCTTGCTCGCGGCGAGTGCGGCGACGTCGGTCGTGAGGTTCACGAGAGGGACGAGGACGCCGCCCTGGCGGATGCCGCCGGGCCGGTGGAGGAACAGGAGCTTCCTCGTCTGGAGCTCGCGGAGGAGGACGCCGAGCCGCGTCAGCCTCTCGCCGGGCTGTTCGCCCGCGGCCGGCTCGAAGACGACCGCCGGCACGCGCCCCGCCGCGGCCGCCGCCGTGAGACGGCGGGCGAGCCCGGGCTCCGACGCGGACAGGGTCTCGACGGCGACCCCCTCGGCCTCGAGATGCCGGGTGAGGACGCGGGCGTGCGCCGCCGCGTCCGCGGGCTGGAAGATCCCGAGGACGACGGTCGGGAAGAGGTCGAGCGCCGCGAGGAACCGCAGGTCCTGCACGACGGCGTCGGCCGCGCCGGCCATGACGTTCGCGTCGATCGCGAGCGCCGCGAACTGCTCGCGCGGGCGCGCGCGGAAGAGCTCGAGGTAGAGCCGTGCCTCGGACGGGCGCCCCGTGCTCTCGAGGAAGCGGAGGACGACGTCCTGCGGGGCGAGGTCCGAGGGCGAAGGCGCGGGGCCGTCGGGGCTCATGACCCCGGGAGGATACGGAATATCCTCGGCGCGCCGGAAGAAGGGGGCTCACGTGACCAGGACGGCCGTCATCGCCATCGGCGGGAACTCGCTCATCACGGACAAGGAGCACCAGCGCGTGCCGGACCAGTACCAGGCGTGCTCCGAGACGTGCCGCCACATCGCGCCGCTCCTCCGGGACCCGGGCCTCAGGCTCGTGATCACCCACGGCAACGGCCCTCAGGTGGGATTCATCCTCCGCCGGTCCGAGCTCGCGTCGAAGGAGCTCCATACGGTGCCGCTCGACTCCTGCGTGGCGGACACGCAGGGCGCGCTCGGGTACCACATCCAGCTCGCGCTCTTCAACGAGTTCCGGCGCCTCGGCATCGAGAAGGCCGCCGTCACGGTCGTCACGCTCTGTCTCGTCGACCGGGCCGATCCCGCATTCACGAAGCCGGACAAGCCCATCGGGTCGTTCCTGTCGAAGGAGCAGGCGGATCTCCGCCGCGCGACGGAAGGTTGGGACGTGGCCGAGGACGCGGGGCGCGGATGGCGTCGGGTCGTCGCGTCCCCGGCGCCGAAGGCGATCCTCCAGCTCGCCGCGGTGAAGAGCCTGCTCGACGCCGGCTTCGTCGTCGTCGCGGCGGGCGGAGGCGGGATCGCCGTGGTCGAAGACGCGGCGGGGATGATCCGGGGTGCGGCAGCGGTCATCGACAAGGACCACGCGTCGAGTCTGCTGGCGCGCCAGCTGGGCGCCGAGCTCTTCGTCGTCTCGACGGGCGTCGCGAAGGTCTCCCTCGAGTACGGAACGCCGCGGCAGAGGGAGATCGACCGGATGACCGTCGCCGAAGCGCGGCGGCACATGGCCGAGGGCCACTTCAAGGCGGGGAGCATGCTTCCGAAGATCGAGGCCGTGATCGCCTTCCTGGAGGGCGGCGGCCGCGAGGCGATCATCACGGACCCCGCCCACGTCGGCCTCGCCCTCGCGGGCGAGGCGGGAACTCACGTCGTGCCGTGAGAAAGAAAAACGGGCCAGCCCGGATGAGCTAACCCGTTGAATCTATTGGTTGCGGGGGCAAGATTTGAACTTGCGACCTTTGGGTTATGAGCCCAACGAGCTACCAGGCTGCTCCACCCCGCGTCAGGGAGGGGGACCATAACGGCTCGGGCCCTGCGAGTCAAGTTTGGACCGGTTACAGTGGAGGCTGGAGGACCGCATGGGACTCTTCTCGGGCACGACCCTGAAACCGGGGGACAAGGCGCCGCTCTTCACGCTGAAGGACCAGAACGGCACGTCCGTCTCGCTCGCGTCGCTCAAGGGCAGGCGCGTCGTCCTCTACTTCTTCCCGAAGGCCGACACCGCCGGTTGAACCGTGGAAGCCCAGGCCTTCCGTGACGAAGGCCCGCAGCTCCCGAAGGACGTCGTCGTCCTCGGCGTGTCCAAAGACACCGTCGAGGCGCAGAAGAAATTCGCGGAGAAGAACAAGCTGACGTTCCGCCTCCTCGCGGACGGGGACAGCGAGGTCATCGCGCTCTACGGCGTCGGCCTCGCGTTCGGCGTCGCGAAACGGAAGTCGTTCCTGATCGACTCGAAGGGGAAGATCGCGAAGGTGTACGAGTCCGTCGCGCCGGCGAAGCACGCGGGGGAGGTCGCGAAGGACCTCGAATCGGTGGGCTAGACCGCATGGCGCGCTTCCCCGAGACGCGCGGGTCCCTCGTGGCGGCGGCGGCCGCCGGCGACGCGGCGGCGCGGTCGCGCGCGCTCGGCGCGCTCGCGGAGGCGTACTGGGCGCCGGTCTACACGTACATCCGCTTCAAGGCGCGGCGCACGCACGAGGAGGCGGCCGACCTCACGCAGGAATTCTTCGCCGGGCTCGTCGAGAAGGACTGGCTCGCCCGCTTCGACCCGTCGAAAGCCCGCCTGAGGACGTACTTCCGCGTGCTCGTGGACGGCCTCGACGCGAACGAGTGGAAGGCGCGCGGGCGCGCCAAGCGCGGCGGTGGCGCACGGGACCTCTCGCTCGACGTCGACGCCGTGCGCGCGGCGTACGAGGCTGCGGCCGCCTCGTCGCAGGACTCGCCCGAGCAGGCGTTCGAGCGCGAGTGGGCGCGGAGCGTCTTCTCGATGGCGGTCGAGCGCTTCCGCGCGGCGTGTGCGAGGGACGGGCGCGAGGTGCGCTTCGCGCTGTTCGCCGCGTACGATCTCGAAGGCGACGCGGCTCCGGAGCGCCCGCGCTACGAGGACCTCGCACTCCGCCACGGGACGACGGCCGTCGACGTCACGAACCAGCTCGCCGCGGCCCGGCGCGACTTCCGGCGCGCCGTGCTCGACGTTCTCCGGGAGCTGACCGCGTCCGAGGCCGAGTTCCGGGCGGAGGCGCGCGCCCTCCTCGGCGTGGAGCCGCCCGCGTGAGGCTCTCGGACGACGCGCTCTCCCGCCTGCGCGAGTCGATCCGCGACCCGGACCTTTCGGGCACCCGCTATCGCCTCGTCGGGCCGGTCGGCGCCGGCGGGATGGGCGCCGTCTTCGAGGCCGTGGACGAGCCGCTCGGCCGGCGCGTCGCGCTCAAGGTGGTCGACGTGCCGCTCGACGGCGAGGAAGCGGCCGCGGCGCTCCTCGCCGAGGCGCGGGTTCTCGCGGGCCTCGAGCACCCGGGGCTCGTGCCCGTTCACGACGCGGGCCGCCTCGCGGACGGGCGCGCGTACTACGCGATGAAGCTCGTGCGCGGCCGGCGCCTCGACGAGGCGCTCGCCGGGTCGTCCCTGCCGGAGCGGCTGCGCGTCTTCCTGCGCGTCTGCGAGCCCGTCGCGTTCGCGCACGCGAGCGGCGTCGTCCACCGCGACCTCAAGCCGCCGAACGTGATGCTCGGATCCTTCGGAGAGGTCCTCGTCCTCGACTGGGGCCTTGCGCGGCCGGTCGCCGGGGCCGCGGACGCCTCGGGGACGCCCGGCTTCATGGCGCCGGAGCAGGCGGCGGGCAGGCCGGTCGACGCGCGCGCGGACGTCTACGGCCTCGGGGCGCTGCTCGACGCGATCCTGCGCGTCCCGCCGGCGCCCGCGCGGTCGAAGGCGCTCGACGCGATCGTCGGGCGCGCGAGGGCGACGGAGCCCGGAGCGCGCTACGCGGGCGTCCCGGCGCTCGCGGCCGACGTGGAGCGGCTCCTCGACGGCGGGCGCGTCGAGGCGTACGAGGAAAACGTCCTCGAGCGGGTGGCGCGGGTCGTGAAGAGGCACGGCGTCGCGGTGGGCCTCGTCGCGACGTACCTCGTCGTGCGCGGCCTCTTCATCCTGCTCCGCCGTTAAAGGATTTCCGCGGGACGTTGAAAGGACCCTTCAGGAGGAAACGATGAACAAGATCCTGGTCGGACTGCTCGTGGGAGCGGGGCTCGGCGCGCTGGACGGGCTCACGGCGTGGTTCACGCCCGAGGTGCGGACCCAGATTGCGACGATCGTGATGGGGTCGACGTTCAAGGGGCTGCTGGCGGGTCTCCTGATCGGCGTCTTCGCGCGGAAGGTCGCGTCCGTCCCGGCCACGCTCGTCTTCGGAACGGCGGTCGGGCTCGTCCTCGCGTTCGCCGTCGCGAGCCTGCAGGGCGCGCACTACTTCGAGATCATGCTGCCCGGCTCGATCGTGGGGCTCCTCACGGGATACGCCACGCAGCGCTACGGGCGCGGCCTGCGGGCCGAGGCGGCCTAGCGGGGGACGGGCGTCGCGGACGAGGGGGCGGCGGGCTTCACCCGCTTCTCCCAGCCGTCCGGCAGGACGAGGACGACCTCGCCGGGCCTGACGAGGTTGAGCTCTTCGCGCGCGACCTTCTCGAGGGCGTTCGGGTCGCTCTTGAGCGCCGCGACCTCGGCCTCGAGCCGCTTCGTGTCGGCTTCGAGCTGGGCGACCTCTTCCTGGGCCTTCGCGAACTGGACGCGCTGCTTCCTCACCTGGAGGAGGCCGCGGTCGCTCACGAGGAAGATGCCGAACACGAGCGCGGAGAGGAGCGCCGAGACGACGACGACCGACGCGGGGCGCACGTGGCGGGCGTCGGGCCGCGCCGCGGGCGCCTCCGGGCCGTGGTCCGTCCGCGCGCGCCGCGCGGACGGCTCCGGCTCGCGCTCGCGTTCCGGGCGGGCGGGGCGCTGCGGGCTCTGCGGGACGCGCTTGATGCCGACGAGGCGCGGCGGACCCTCACCTCCGACGATACGTTCGAAGCGCACCGCTCATTTTCGCTCAATTCCGCCGGAGCGGCGCGGGTTTGACGGGATCAGGCCTTCTTCGCCGCGAGGCCGGGGTAGACGCCCGTCTCGCCGAGGTCCTCCTCGATGCGCAGGAGGCGGTTGTACTTCGCGATCCGCTCCGAGCGGCAGAGCGAGCCCGTCTTGATGAAGCCGGCGTTCGTCGCGACCGCGAGGTCGGCGATCGTCGTGTCCTCGGTCTCGCCCGAGCGGTGCGAGAGGACCGTGATGTAACCCGCCGCCTGCGCCATCCGGACGGCCTCGAGCGTCTCGGTGATCGTCCCGATCTGGTTCACCTTCACGAGGAGGCCGTTCGCGATGCCGTCCGAGATGCCCTGCTTCAGGATCTTCGGGTTCGTCACGAAATTGTCGTCGCCGATGAGGTGGATCTGCGCGCCGAGCCTCTCGGTGATGAGCTTCCAGCCGGCCTTGTCGCCCTCGGAGCAGCCGTCCTCGATCGAGAGGATCGGGTAGTCCAGCACGATCCCCTCGTAGAAGGCCACGATCTCGGCGGGGGAGAGCTTCTTTCCTTCGAGCGTGTAGACGCCCTTGTCGAAGAACTCCGATGCCGCGCAGTCGAGGGAGATGAAGACGTCCTTGCCGGCCTTGTACCCGGCCTTGCCGATCGCGTCGACGAGGAAGTCGAGCGTCGCGCGGGTGGACTCGAGATTCGGGGCGAAGCCGCCCTCGTCACCGACGCCCGTCGCGAGGCCCTTCGCCTTGAGGAGGCCCTTCAGCGCGTGGAAGACCTCCGAGCCGGCGCGCAGCGCCTCGCGGAAGCTCCCGAAGCCCGCGGGCACGAGCATGAATTCCTGGATGTCGAGCGGGTTGTCCGCGTGCGCGCCGCCGTTCACGACGTTCATGAGCGGGACGGGCAGCGTGACGGCGCCCGTGCCGCCGACATACCGGAAGAGCGGGAGCGCGCAGGCCTCGGCCGCCGCGCGGCAGACGGCGATCGAGACGCCGAGCATCGCGTTGGCGCCGAGCGCGGTCTTCATCTCGGTCGCGTCGAGCTCGATCATGAGGCGGTCGATCTCGGCTTGCTGGCGCGCGTCCATCCCGAGGACCTCGGGCGCGATCGTCTCGTTCACGTTCTTGACGGCCTTGAGGACGCCCTTGCCGCCGTAGCGCTTCTTGTCGCCGTCGCGCAGCTCGAGCGCCTCGCGCGAGCCGGTGGACGCGCCGGACGGGACGCCCGCGCGGGCGGAGGCGCCGCCCTCGAGCAGGCACTCGACTTCGACGGTGGGGTTGCCGCGGGAATCCAGGATCTCGCGGGCGTGGATGCTTTCGATGGCGTACATGCGGCTACCCCTTACCCTCTAAGAACATATTCTTTCGCGGCTTCCAGAAGCCTGTTCGTTTCTCTCTTGTCAGCCGATTCCGCGTAGATCCGAACCACGGGCTCGGTGCCCGACGCGCGGAAGAGGATCCAGCGGCCGTCGCCGAGGAGCAGCTTCTGGCCGTCCGTGCGGTCGATGCCCTGGACCTTCAGCCCTGCGAACGTGTCCGGGTTCTCCGCGAGCCTCTTCTTCATCGTTTCCGCGAGCTTCGGATCGAGGCGCGCGTCGGCGCGGTCCGGCCAGAACGGCCCGACCTTCGCAAAGAGGTCCGCGAGAAGCGCGCCGAGCGTCTTGCCGGTCGTCGCGACGAGCTCGGCGAGGAGGAGGCACGCGAGCGGGCCGTCCTTCTCGGGGACGTGCCCCTCCATCGTGAAGCCGGCCGACTCCTCGCCGCCCATCACGATCCTGTCCTGGAGCAGCAGCTCGCCGATGAACTTGAAGCCGACGGCCGTCTCGAAGACGGGCGCGCCGTGCGCCTTCGCGACCGCGTCGAGGCCGTGCGTCGTCGCGACCGAGCGCGCCACGCCGCGCGCGTCGCCCGCCTTGCGGCGCGGCAGCAGGCGGTCGGCGAGGAGCATCAGGCAGTGGTTCGGGTTCACGTAGACGCCGTCGGCGTCCAGGACGCCGAAGCGGTCCCCGTCGCCGTCCGTCGCGAGGCCGATGGCGCGCTTCTCGGAAACGACGACCTTGCCGAGCGCGACGAGGTTCGGGGCGTCGCATTGCGGCGAGAGGCCGCCGAAGTACGGGTCGCGGTGGCCGTTGATGAGGGCGACGTCGACGCCGGCGCGGAAGAGGAACGCGTCCAGGTAGCCGCGCGACGTCCCGAAGCGCGGGTCCACGGCGACGCGCAGCCCGGCCTTCTTCATCGCGGCGCCGTCCACGCGGCGTCGGAGCTCGGCCAGGTAAGGCTCGGCCGGGTCGAACGCCGGCGTGTCGGCGGCGGGCGCCGAGGCCGCGTCCGCGTCGGTCGTCTTCGCGATCTCCTCCTCGATCTTCGCCGTGACGTCCGGCAGCGCGGGCGCGCCGTCGGCCGTCGAGAACTTGATGCCGTTGTACTCGGGCGGGTTGTGGGAGGCCGTGAAGTTGATCGCGCCGAGCGCCTTCTTCTCGCGGATCGTGAACGCGACGACGGGCGTCGGGACGTCCCGGTCGGCGCGGAGCGGCCTCACGCCCTCGCGCGCGAGAACGCGCGAGGCCTCGTCCACGAAGCGCTCGTTCAGGAACCGCGTGTCCGACGCGACGACGAGGCCGCGGAGCGGGTCGCCGGAAGCCTTCGCGACGCGGGCGATCGCGGTGACGACGCGGCGCGCATTCGGGAACGTGAACTCCTCGCCGAGGATCGAGCGCCAGCCGGACGTTCCGAAGCGGATCATGGGGCGGTTAGGATTCTACGGTGAGAGCCCGCGTTGCAGCCGCGTCTCTTTCGTCCGCGCTCGTCGGGCTGGTCTGGGGCTGCGCCTCCCGGCCGCCGGCGAACAGGCCCGTCGCGATGGCGCGCTTCGGCCCGGACCGGGCGACGACGTCGTACGCCGAAGCCGAGCTCGACGCGAAGGCCGCGCTCCTCGCCCGGATCAACGCGGACCGCGCGGCCGCCGGACTGTCGCTCCTCGCCTACGACCTCGTCGCGGCGAAGGCGGGCGACGCCTTCTGTCTCGACGCGGCGCGGACGGGCGTCATGGGCCACTGGGACCTCGCGGGCCGCGCGCCGTACGACCGCTTCGCCGACGCCGGCGGCGTGGACTGGAACGCCGAGAACTTCAGCGGCACCTCCCGCCGCGGTGAGGCGTTTCGCAGGGGCGAGCTCGTGGGCCTCCTCATCGGCGCCCACAGGGGGATGATGCAGGAGAGACCGCCCGACGACGGCCACCGCAAGACGATCCTCGACCCGAAGTGGACGCACGTCGGGATCGGAGTCGCCCTGGAAGGCGGCGAGTTCCGGATGACGGAGGAGTTCACGCGCCACGCGGCCGTGTGGGTCGAGGCTCCGGCCGGCCGCGTGCCGGCGGGGCGGACGGTGCCCGTCAACATCCAGCTTCCGAAGGGGTGGACCCTCGCGGCGGTCGAGATCGCCCACGAGAGGTTTCCGAGGCCGCTCACGGCAAAGGAGATTCGCGCCCGCCCCTCCTACGCGTTCCCGGCCGCCTCGCAAAAGCTGCTTCCCCGCCTCGCGTCGCCGTTCGTGTACAAGGACGGGTCCACGGGCGTGATCGCCGTCGCGAACGGGCTCGTGCGGGCCAGCGTCGCGCTCGGCTCCGGCCGCGGGAGCTACTGGGTCCTCGTCTATGCGGCGCCGGGAGCCGTCGAAGGCGTCGCGCTCGGCCCCATCACGGCGATTCGGGTCACGGCCGACTGACGCTAAGATCTCCGGAACATGACGCCGGAGTTCACGCGGGACGAAGCGGACGTCCTGCAGCGTTTCTTCACGAACGTCGACGCGCCCGTCTTCGGACTCAGGCTTCCGCAGGAAGTCTCCGGCGCGCTCTTCTCGCGTTACAGCCGCACCGCCAAGAGCCTGCGCCGCGTCTTTCTCGACGAGTTCGTGGGCGCACCAGGTCTGGCTGACGGGATTCTCGGGGGCGGAGCGGCCGCGGACGACGGCGAATCCCTGCGCCACGCGCGCGCGTTCTACGACCGCGTCCTCGTGGGCTACGGCGACGACTCCGTCGCGCAGCTGGGCGCGGCGCACGTCGCCGTCGAGCGCGCTTCGAACGTCGCGGCGCAGACGCTGGAGGACGCGCGCGTCGGGATCTCGTTCCTCGAGAAGTCCACGCGCTACGTCCGGTTCGACCAGCGGGACGCGGCGGGGAACTTCCTGTGGCACCGCGAGCAGACGCTCCTCGCCTCGCGCCACGGCGCCGCCTTCGCGGCCCTCATGGACCGGCTCTTCGAGACGTACGCCGCGCAGATCGATCCGATGATCCGGCACATCGAGGAGATCCTCCCGATCGAATCCGTCGGCGTCCGCCACCCGAAGACGGGCGAGCCGCTCGCATGGAAGGACGCCGCGCAGGACGAGGAGCTCCTGAAGGCGGCGCGGCGGGCGTACGGCGCGACCGTGCGCGCCCACGCGTGCGACGTCATGCGGAGCTACCTGCCCGGCGCCACGCTCACGAACCTCGGCGTCTTCGCGACGGGCCAGGCGTTCGAGCATCTCCTGAACCGGCTCTACGCGAGCCCGCTCGGCGAGTGCGCGGCGCTCGGCGCCGCGATGCACGGCGAGCTCCAGCGTCTGATCCCGTCGTTCGTGAAGCGCGCGACGAGGAGCGACTGGCTCGTGGACCTGGACGCGCGCACGCGCGGCGCCGCCGAGCGGATCCTGCCGCCGGGCGCGGCTCCCGCCGGGCCCGTCACGCTCCTCGACTTCGATCCGGACGGCGAGGCGAAGGTCCTCGCGGCGCTCCTCTACCCGTACGGCGACCGTCCCCTCGCCGAGGCCCGCGCGCGCACCGCCGCGATGCCGGCGGCCGAGCGGGCCGCACTTCACGCGGAGCTCGCGAGCGCGCGGCGCAACCGGCGCGACAAGCCGCCGCGCGCGCTCGAGGAGACGGCGTACGCGTTCGACCTCGTCGGGAACTTCGGCATGTACCGCGACCTCCACCGCCACCGCCTCCTCTCGCAGGAGCGCCAGCCCTTCACGACGGCGCACGGCTGGGACACGCCGCCCGAGATCGTCGAGTCCGGGTGCGCTCCGGAGTTCCGCGCGCGGATGGAGGAGGCGCACGAGCTCCACGAGGCCGTCGCCCGCGAGCACCCGCACGAGGCCCAGTACGTCGTGCCCTTCGCGTTCAAGGTGCGCTGGCGCATGACGCTCAACCTGCGCGAGGCGGTCCACCTCTGCGAGCTGCGCTCGATGCCGCAGGGCCACCCGGACTACCGCCTCCTCGTGCAGGAGATGTGGAAGCAGATCGAAGCGGCCCACCCCGCGCTCGCCCCGTGGGGAAAGTTCGTGAACCGCGACACCTACCGCCTCGGCCGCCTCCAGTCCGAGATGCGGACGGAGTACAAACGGGCGACGGCCGTTCCCTAGCCCGCCGTCAGCTCGTCGAGCCCGGCCAGGATCTGGGCGGCGTCCTCGTCGGGCCGCGCGAGGTAGACCGGGATCGCGCCCGGGATCTCGTGGAAGATCTCCGTGACCATCTCCGGGTCGTCCGTCACGACGGCGTCGAGCCGCGCCGAGCGGCCGAGGCGCTCGAGGACGTTTTCGAGCCCCTGCTCGCCGAGAAACGTCGTCGACGGCGGCGCGAGAGCGCGCAACGCGTCGAGGAGGTCATGGCGCTCGCTGGTCGCGACGAGGACGTGGCGCATGGGCTGTGTCTCTTCTCCGCCTTGCAATCGGTTCGCAGCGGGCCGACGATGGGGCGTGGCGCCGAAGCTTCCCGTGTACCTCGATTATCACGCGACGACGCCGGTCGACCCGCGCGTCTTCGAGGCGATGCGCCCGTACTTCACGGAGCACTTCGGGAACGCGGCGTCCCGGAGCCACGTCTTCGGGATGCGCGCCGCCTCCGCCGTCGAGAAGGCGCGGGAGGACGTCGCGGACCTCGTGGGCGCGAACGCGAAGGAGATCGTCTTCACCTCCGGCGCGACCGAGGCCGACAACCTCGCGGTCCTCGGGGCGGCCCGGGCGCGGCGCGCGAAGGGAACGCACGTCGTCGTCTCGGCGATCGAGCACCGCGCCGTCCTCGACCCCTGCGCGCGGCTCGAGACCGAGGGCTTCCGCGTGACGCGCGTCGCCCCGGACCGGTTCGGCCGCACGAGCGCCGCCGCCGTCGCGTGGGCGCTCTCTCCGGAGACGGTCCTCGTGACCGTCATGGCGGCGAACAACGAGATCGGGACGCTCAATCCCGTCGCGGAGATCGCGGGCCTCTGCAAGGAGCGGGGCGTCCTCTTCCACACGGACGCCGTCCAGGCCGCAGGCAGGATCCCTTTCGACGTGCACGCGGCAGGCATCGACCTCCTTTCCCTCTCGGCCCACAAGCTCTGCGGGCCGAAGGGCGTCGGCGCGCTCTTCGTGCGCTCGTCCAACCCGCGTGTGGCGCTCGACCCGCTGCTCTTCGGCGGCGGACACGAGCGCGGGATGAGGCCCGGCACGCTCGACGTCCCGGGGATCGTCGGGTTCGGGGCGGCCGCGGCGATCGCGAAGGCCGAAGGTCCGGCCGAGGCCGCGCGCGTCGCGGCGCTGCGCGACCGGCTCTGGGAGCGGCTGCGGTCGAGCGTCCCCGGCGCGTCGCGCAACGGAGACCCCGCGGCGTCCCTGCCCGGCAACCTCAACGTGCGCTTCCCGGGCGCGCCCTCGGACACCGTGATGATGGAGACGCGCGATCTTGCGGTGTCCGCGGGCTCGGCCTGCACGTCGGCGTCCGTCGAGCCGAGTCACGTTCTGCGCGGGATCGGCCTCACGAAGGAGGAGGCGCACGAGTCGATCCGTTTCGGGCTCGGGCGCTTCACGACGGTGGAGGAGGTCGACTGGGCGGCCGCGGCGGTAGCGGCCGCGGTCGCGCGCGTCCGAACCGCGCGGGGGACCTGAGCCGTCTAGTATCGTCCGCGCGTGGGGCGCCTCCGCCGTCTCTCCGCTGCCGGCCTCGCGATCGCGTGCGCCCTTCTCGCCGGCCCCGCCGCGGGCGGCGACATCCGGCTGACGGTTTCGGTTCTGACCCCCGAGAAGACGACCGCGCCGGCCGCGGGCGCCGTCGTCTGGGTCGTGGACGCTGCATCTGCGAAGCACGCGGCGGCGTCGGCGAAGGCGAGAATCGCCTCGAAGAGCAAGCGCTTCGACCCGCACGTCGCGGTCGTGCCGGCCGGCGGCACCGTGCAGTTCCCGAACCTCGACGGGATCTATCACAACGTCTTCAGCCTGTCGGAGAAGGCGCGTTTCGACCTCGGCCTCTACCGCAACGGCGCCACGCGGGCGATGACGTTCGAGAACCCCGGGCCCGTGAAGATTTACTGCAACATCCATCCGCAGATGGCGGCCGTCCTCGTCGTGATCGACGGCGGAATCTGGGCGCAGGCGGGAGCGGACGGCACGGCCGTCCTCGCGGGCGTCCCGGCGGGGAAGGCGACGGTCCGCGCGTGGGACGAGAAAGGCGGCGACTTCACGGCGGTCGTCGACGTGCCCGCGGCTGGAACGGTCCCGCTCGCGGTCTCCCTCGACGGATCGGGGTGGCGCGAGGCCGGCCACAAGAACAAGTACGGGAAGGACTACCCTCCTCCCGACGACGATGGCAACCGGTACTGACGACACGCGCCGCGCGGCCTCCGGGGAGGCGACGCGCGTCACGCTCGACATCGACGAGCGGACGCGCGTGACCGGCACGGCGGAGGAGGCGACGTTCGTGGCTCCACCGCGGCCCGCCGCGGGCGCAAAGGCGGCGCCGCGCGGCCCGGGCCTCGCCACGCAGTTCTTCCTCGGCGCGGCGGTCCTCGTCCTCGCGACGCTCGGCGCCGCGATCGCCGTCGGGACGTGGCGCGCGAACGAGGCCGCCGAGAAGAGCATCCGCGAGAGCCTCCGCGACCTGCCCGGCGTCGTCGGGTCGTACCAGATCAGCCTCGAGGAGAGCCTCCGGCGCCAGCTCACGAGCGTCGCGGACGAGCCGGGGACGAAGGGCCTCTTCGCCCTCCGCGACCAGAAGACGCTCCACGACTGGACGGCCGACAAAGCGCGGCCCGGAAAGCTCGACGCCGGAGTGGTCTTCCTCTTCGACGAGCGCGGAGTCCTTCTCGACCGGAGCGACCAGGAGATCACGGACGAGAACCGCCGGTCCTTCGCGTCCGTGAAGTGGGTCGCCGACGCGCTCAAGGGCGTGCCGTCCACCGCGGTCATCCGCGAGAAGGCGACGCTCTCGTACGTCGCGTCGGTTCCCGTCCTCTCGGGCGACGCATCCGTCGGCGAGGGGCGGCTCGCCGGCGTCCTCGCGGCCGCCGTCCCTCTCGACGCGGCGCGCGCGAAGGCGCTGCAGGGCATCACGAAGGGACAGGCCGGGTTCGTCGCGAACGTCGGCAAGCGCGGCGGGGCGCCCGCGCTCGAGTTGTCGGCGTCCACGGAGGGCTTCCGCGGCGACGCGCTCGTGCCGGCGCTCGCGGCGCAGCCGGCCGCCGTGGACACACTCTTCGCGCAGGGCCGGCCCGTCGGCCCGATCGACGCCGTGATCGCGGGCGACCGGCGCATCCTCGGGGCCGTCCCGCTCAGGAGCGCATCGGGCGAGACGCTCGGCGCGTTCGTCGTCTCGCGCTCGCGCGAGGAGGAGACGGCCGCGTTCAAGCGGATCCGCGACACGCTCCTCGGGGTGGGCGCGCTCGCGCTCCTCGTCGCGCTGCCGGTCTCGTTCGCGCTGGGCCGGCGCATCGCGCGGCCGCTCGAGGAGCTCGCGACCGGCGCCGCGGCCATCCGCGAGGGAGACCTCGACGTGGCGCTTCCGGAGGCGGGCGGCGGCGAGGTGGGCGCGCTCGCGCGCGCGTTCTCGGCGATGGTGGGCGAGCTCAAGGAAAAGGCCGCGCTCGAGCAGATGGTGGCCGGGATCCGCCGCGACCGGGACGCGACGCGCGGCGAGACGCTCGCGGCGCGCGTGCCGGCGCCCGACGCCGCGGCGCGCGCCTTCGCGGGGCCGCGCATCGGCACGCTCTTCGCGTCGCGGTACGAGGTCACGGCCCTCCTCGGAAAGGGCGGGATGGGGACCGTGTATCGCGCGGTCGACCGCGAGCTGGACGACGAGGTCGCCCTCAAGGTCCTCCTTCCGGACGCGTTCGACGAGGGCTCGGGCGCGGCGCAGACGCTCAAGCAGGAGATCCGCCTCGCCCGCAAGATCACGCACCGCAACGTCGTCCGCACGCACGACCTCGGCGAGGCCGAGGGCGTCCGCTTTCTCACGATGGAGTACGTGCCCGGGACGACGCTCCGCGACATTCTCGACCGCCGCGGCGTCGTCGCGCTCGCGCCGGGCCTCCAGATCGCGAAGCAGCTCTGCCGCGGCCTCGCGGCCGTGCACGAGGCCGGCATCGTCCACCGCGACATCAAGCCGCCGAACATCATGGTGCTGCCGAACGGCGTCGTGAAGCTCATGGACTTCGGCATCGCGCGCGCGGCGGGCGGCGACGATCCCGGCGACGGCTCGACGGTCGGGACGCCGTACTACATGAGCCCGGAGCAGGCGCGCGGCGACGCCGTGGACGAGCGCAGCGACATCTACGCGGTCGGCGTCGTCCTGTACGAGATGTTCACGGGGACGCGGCCGATCGGCGGCGCCACGCCGGCCGAGGTCATGCGCCGCCACCTCTCGGTGGAGCCGAAGCCCGTCACGGACCTCAGGCCCGACCTGCCGGCCCTCCTCGAGCGCCTCGTCGCGGCCTGCCTCGCGAAGAGCCCGGAAAAGCGCCCGCCCTCGGCGTCGGACCTCGCGGACGCGCTCCTGCGCCTCGGCGAGTAGGGACGAAGTCAGCTCTTCGCGATGAAGCCCCACGGCGCGTTCTGGCGCGCGTGCGCGTCGAAGACGCCGCGGGGGAGCGCGGGATCGGTCTCGGACATCGTCGCGCGCTGCGGGCGGACGACGGCGAGGAGCGTCTCGCGGTGGTTCTTCACGAGGCGGCGCACGGGCGCGCCGGCGGCGGCCTCGAGGAGAATCGGCGTGGCCTCGGGGCCCATCTTCGCGAGCCAGGCCTCCCAGATCGCCTCGACGACGGGCATCCCCCGGAACGACACGTTCGGCATCTTCCGGAACGCGGCGTCGAGGCGCCGCATCTTCTCCTCGAGCGCGGCCGGGTCGTCGAGGCTCTCGTTCTCGAACGGCGTATGCGGCTTCGGGATGAACGCGTTCACGGTGGGGACGAGCGTCCCGACGCGTCCGCGCACGCGGCCCTCCGCGAGGAAGACCTCGCGCAGCCGGTCCACGAGGCCGACGATGTCGTCCACGTCCGCGTCGGTCTCGCCCGGCAGCCCGACCTGCAGGTAGAGCTTCAGCTGCGTGATGCCGGACCGCGCGACGAGGCGCACCTTCTCCAGGAGCATCTCGTCCGAGACCTTCTTGTTGATCGCGCGGCGCAGGCGTTCGTTCCCCGCCTCGGGCGCGATCGCGAGCGCGCGCTCGCCCTGCGCCGTGAGGATCCCGAGAATTTCCTCCGAGATCGCGTCGATCTTCACGGACGACAGCGCGATGTGGTACTCGAGCGCCTGGAGGCCGCGCAGGATCGGGAGGATTTCGGGATGGTCGGCGACGGCCGTCGCGATGAGGCCGACGCGCGACGTGAGCGGGCGGTTCCGGCGCGCCACGTCGAGAACGCGCTCGGCCGAGACGCGCACCTGCGGCGCCATCGCGTACGCGGCCCAGCAGAAGCGGCACATCTCCGAGCAGCCGCGCGCGATCTCGATCAGGAGCTTGTCGGACAGCTCCGTGTGCGGCGTCAGGATCGTCGTGTGCGGCGGCTCGCGCAGCGGCCCCTCGGCGGCCTTGAACTGCTGGACGACGATTTTCCCCTCGTCGGCGGCCTCGGCGCGGGCGCCGTGGACGGCGGGCACGTAGAGCCCCTTGACGTCCGCGAGCGCCGCGATCGTCGCGTCGCGCGAGAGGTCCCGCCGCAGGATCTCGGCGATCTCCGGCACGATCTTCTCGCCGTCGCCCATCGCGAAGACGTCGACCCACTGCGCGAGCGGCGCCGGGTTGATGCGCGCGCAGTCGCCGCCGACGAGGACGATCGGGTCGCCTTCGCCGCGCTCCGTGCGCTCGAGGGGGATGCGCGCCGCGGGCAGGAGCCGAAGGAAGTTGACGTAGTCCATCTCCCACGAGATCGAGAACGCGACGAGCGGGAAGTCGCCGAGCGGCGTGTCCGTCTCGAGCGTGCGCGGGCCGCGGAGGTCTCCGTCGTCCTCCACGAAGAAGCGGTCGCACGCGATGTCGTCCTCGCGGTTGAAGAGGCGGTAGACCCACTGGAACCCGAGGTTCGACATCCCGATCTCGTACGAGTTCGGGAAGCCGAGGGCGACGCGGGTGCGCCCGTGGCGCGACAGGCTCTCCGTGGAGCGCTCGGCGGCGAGCAGCGTGCGGCGGCGGTCAGGCCGGGATTGGGTCACTGTCCTCCGTGATTCCTTCGAACAGGATGGTCGAGAGGTACCGCTCCCCGGTGTCCGGCAGCATCGCGAGGAGGACCGAGCCCTTCGGAGCCTTCTCGGCCACCTTGCGGGCGGCCGCGAACGTGGCGCCGGAGGAGATGCCGCAGAAGATGCCTTCCTTCTGGGCGAGCTCGCGCGCGGCGTCGCGCGACTCCACGTCCGTCACGAGGACCGCCTCGTCGTAGACCTTCGTGTTGAGGACGGCCGGGACGAAGTCCGTCGTCCAGCCCTGGATCTTGTGCGGCGCCCACTTGCCTTCCGTCACCATCGGCGCCGCGGCGGGCTCCGTGAAGATGACCTTGATCCCGGGCCGGGCCGCCTTCAGGATCTCGCCGGCGCCGGTGATCGTGCCGCCGGTCCCGCTGCCCGAGACGAAGTAGTCGAGGCGCTTGCCGGCGAAGTCGCGCAGGATCTCGGGGCCGGTCGTGTTCCGGTGGTACTCGGGGTTGGACGGGTTCTCGAACTGCTGCGGCAGGAACCAGCCGTGCTTGTCGGCGAGCTCCTTGGCCTGCTTCACCATCCCCGAGGCGCGGTTCGCCGCCGGGCTCAGGATCACCTTCGCGCCGAGCCCCTTCATGAGCTTGCGCCGCTCCACCGAGAACGAGTCGGCCATGATCGCGACGAACGGGTAGCCCTTCACGGCGCACACCATCGCGAGCGCGATCCCCGTGTTGCCGGACGTCGGCTCGACAACGGTCTGGCCGGGCTTCAGGACGCCGCGGCGCTCCGCGTCCTCGATCATCGCGATCGCGAGGCGGTCCTTCACCGAGCTCATGGGATTGAAGGCCTCGCACTTGACGTACATCGTGGTGCCGGCCGGCGCGAGCCGGTTGATGCGGACGACCGGGGTGTTTCCGATGGTGCCGAGGATGCTGTCGTGAATCACTATGCGACCTCCCGTGGGGGAGCATCATAAGGAGGGGAATGCGGCATGAAATCTAGAGTCTCGATCTCCACTTTCGCCGTACTGGCCGCCCTCGCGCTCGCGGCCCCGGTTCTGGCGCAGGGAATCGTCTCCGAATGGCCCCGCGAGTTCACGACGCCCAAGGGCAACACGATCGTCATGTACCAGCCCCAGGCCGAGACGTTCCAGGGCGATCGCGTCACCGGCCGAGCGGCCGTGTCCTTCACGAAGAAGGGCGAGACGGCGCCGAAGTTCGGCGTCATCTTCTTCGGCGCGCGGGTCTCGGTCGACCGCGACACGCGCCTCGTCTCCGTCCTGAACATGAAGGTGAGCCGGGTACGATTCCCGGCGATCACCCCCGAGGGCGAGAAGAAGTTCACGGACAACCTCGAGGCCGAAGTGCCGAAGGGGACCTCGTCTTCGCCTACGACCGTCTCCTCGAGAACGTGAAGGTCGCCCAGCGCGAGAAGAAGAGCGCCGAGGGGCTCCGGCACGACCCGCCGCGCATCGTCTTCGCCGAGGAGGCCTCCGTCCTTCTCTCCTTCGACGGCGAACCCGTCTTCCGCGAGGTCGAGGGTGCGCCCGTGAAGGTTGCCGTGAACACGTCTCTTCTCGTCGTGAACGACACGCGCAGCGGGAGGTACTACCTCTCCGGCGGAAAGAAGTGGTGGTACGAGGCCACGAGCCCGCTCGGCCCGTGGCGCACCGCCGGGGGCCCGCCGGCCGACATCGCGGAGTTCGCCGCGAAGGCCCAGGCCGAGCAGAAGAACGAAGGCGCGGATGCAGCCGGCGAGGACGGCACGGAGGGCGCCGCCCCGCCGCGCGTCATCGTCGCGACCGAGCCCACCGAGCTCGTCGTCACGGAAGGCAAACCGGCGTTCAAGCCGGTCGCGGGCACGGACGGCAGCCTTCTCGCGGTGGACAACACGGAGGGAGACGTCCTCCTCGACGTGACGAAGCAGGACTATTACGTCCTCCTCTCGGGCCGCTGGTTCAAGGGCAAGAGCCTCGCTCCGGGCGGCGCGTGGACCTACGTCGCGCCCGACGCGCTCCCCGACAGCTTCGCGAAGATCCCGCCGGACTCCGACTCGGGCGACGTTCGCGCCGCCGTCGCGGGCACCGACGAGGCCGAGGAGGCCGTCCTCGACGCCCAGATCCCGCAGACGGCCGCGGTCAGGCGCACCAGAGCCACGCTGCAGGTCCAGTGGGACGGCGAGCCGAAGTTCATCGGGATCGACGGCTCGGCGACGTCCTATGCCGCGAACGCGTCGACGTCGGTCCTCCAGATCCGCAACCGGTACTACGCGTGCGAGAACGCGGTGTGGTTCGTCTCCGATTCGCCGGACGGCCCCTGGAGCGTCGCGGATTCCGTGCCGTCCGACGACATCGACGCGATCCCGCCGAGCGCGCCCGTCTACAACGTGAAGTACGTCCGCATCTACGACGCGACGCCGGACGAGGTCACCTTCGGCTACACGCCGGGCTACACGGGCGTCTACCCGTGGCACGGCACGGTCGTGTGGGGAACCGGCTGGGCGTACAGGCCGTGGGTCGGGCCGGTCTACTGGTGGCCACGCCCGTACACGTGGGGCCTGTGCGCCCACTACAACCCCTGGTCCGGCTGGGGCTTCGGCTACTCGTGGAGCTACCCGTTCTTCAGCGTGAGTTTCGGCTGGGGCAGCTGGTTCCGTCCGGCCGGCTGGTACCGGGCGCCCTACGGCGGCTGGGGCGGCGGCTGGCACGGGCCCGGCGGCTGGGGCTGGTACGGACCCGGAGGCTATCGGCCTCCCGCGGTCATCGCGGGCCACTACTGGGGCACCCACGGCGGCGGTGCGTGGAACCGCCCGCTTCCGAACGCGCGTCCCGGCGCCGTCCGGGCCGCGGTGCGCCCCATTCCCGGCGTGCGCCCCGGCATCGGCTTCCGTCCGCCGTCGAGAGACATCCGCCCGCCCGCGCAGGTCAACATCTACAACCGCCTCCCGGCGAAGTCGCGCGACGTTCCGCGGGCGCCGTCTGCGTTCGACCGTCCGAAGCCGTCGGGGTCGAGGCCCAACAACGTCTACGCCGACCAGAGCGGCGAGGTCTACCGCCGGACGAAGGAAGGGCAGTGGCAGCGGCGTGACTCCGGACGCTGGAAACCGAGCGACGGCGGCGCGACGGCGAGGCCCGGCGGCCCGGGAGCGACGACGCGTCCCTCGACCGGCAGGGAGCCGTCCGTGACGACGAGGCCGTGGCCGAACGCGTCGCGGCCCGCGCCGCGGCCCGACCTGGACCGCGATTTCTCGGCGCGCCAGCGCGGAGACGAACGGGTGCGCGAACGCAGCAGAGACTTCGGCACCCGCCAGCAGGGTGTGTCCCGCCCGGCGCCGCAGGCGGCTCCACAGGCGCGTCCGGCTCCGCAGGCGGCTCCGCAGGCCCGTCCGGCGTCTCCGCCTTCCGGCGAGCGCCGGAGCGGAGGCGACAGGAAGAGGAACTGAGCCAGAGGGTTAGCATGCCCCGGCCCGGAGAGAACCTTCGGCGCCGGAATCCGTTTCTAGGGGTGAGGAGCTGCGATGTACTACGTCATCGGGGCCAATGGCAGTCAATACGGTCCGGTCGATGAGGCGACGCTGCGCGCCTGGATCGCCGAGGGCCGCGTCGGCGCGCCGAGCCTTTCGTTCAAATCGGGCGAGGCGTCCTGGGCGCCGCTCGGGACGCGCGACGAATTCCGCGACCTTCTCGTCGCGGCGCCGGTGGCCTCTCCGTCGGCCGCGCCGGCTGCGGGCGCGCCTCCCGTCGCGCCTCCGCCCTACCCCGCGCAGCAGGCGCCGCTCGCGCCCGGCGAGCGCGACTGGCTCGTGGCGCTCCTGCTCTCGATCTTTCTCGGGACATTCGGCGTCGACCGCTTCTACCTGGGCCAGGTCGGCCTCGGCCTCCTGAAGCTCTTCACGCTCGGCGGCTGCGGGATCTGGTGGCTGATCGACGTGATCCTGATCGCGACGAACACGCTCCGCGACGTCAACGGCAGGCTGCCCGTCAAGAGGATGTAGGGCTCAGGGCTTCGGCGCGGGCGCGCTCTTCACGGCCGCGCCCGCGACCGTGACCTCGGCCGTCCAGCCGAACGCGGCGGCCGCGTCCGAGAAGACGCCGGCCGCGTGGCGTGCGGCGGCGTCGAAGAGGCCGGCGTCCTTCGCGCACTTCGCGAGAGCGGCCCGCGCCCACGCCGTCCAGCGGGTGCGGTCGTCGGGAGTGATCGGGTTGAGGAAGCCCGACTTCTCGTCGAACCATTCCAGCCGGTCGTCGACCGAGAGGATCTGCGCGGCCGGGAGGCTGACCTTCACGGTCCTCAGCGCCTCGTCGGCCGAGACGTCGAAACCCTTGTCGAGATCGAAGCCGCCCATGACGCGGCCCCTCAGGCGCAGCGTCGCGTTCTTCGGCACGTCGAACACGAGGATCGTCTTGACCTCCTCGACCCTGAGAACGTCCGAGATCTCCATCTGGACGGTCGCGAGACGCGCGATCTTCTTCACCGCGGTCACCACGGGGGCGGCGCCCGGCCCGCGGGAGGCCGATTTCCCCGCAAAAAAGCCGAGGGCGAAAAGGACGGCGGCCGCGGCGAACGCGGCGAGGAGGCCGAGAATCAGGCGGCGGCGCATGAAGCAGGAAGACTAGTCCCGTCCGGCCCCGTTTGGTGCGAAAGTGCCCGAAAACGTCGCCCGGCCGGCGCGAAGGCGCCGCCGTTCAGGCGGTTAGAATCGGGCACCCGAAATGCAAGGGACAGTCCGGGAAGGACTCGGAGGACGCATGACCACGAAACTCTCGCGCATCGCCCTGGGCGCTTCGCTCGCGCTGCTTCTCGCTGCGGGCGCCGCTCTCGGAGGGCAGCAGGGCCGCATCACGGGCCGGGCGACGGACGGCAAGGGCGCCGCGCTCGCCGACGTCAAGATCACGATCACGACGAAGTCCCTCTCGAACTTCAAGGTCGAGCTGAAGACCGACAAGGACGGCAAGTGGGGGACGATCCTCAACGACTCGACGATCCCGTACCACTACAAGTTCGAGAAGCAGGGGTACATCGGCGTCGAGCAGGACAAGAAGGTCCCGATCGGCGAGTCCCAGGTGCTCGACGTCCAGCTCCTCACGCAGCAGCAGGCGATCGAGACGGGCGTCGTGAAGGCCGTCGACGATCCCTTCGTGACCGCCTACAACGCCTCCGTCGAGGCCTACCAGGCCGAAAACCTCGACGTCGCGTGGGCGAAGGCGCAGGAGGCCGTGAAGGCCGGGCCCGACAAGGCGACCGGCTACGACCTCGCGGCGAAGGTCGCGCTCAAGAAGAAGGACTGGGACGGCGTCGTCGCGATGGGCGAGAAGTCTCTCTCCCTCGAAGTCGACAACCCGCCGCTCATCGGCATGCTCATGGAGGCGTACCGCGCCAAGGGCGACAAGGCGAAGTTCACCGAGTACGAGAAGAAGTACATCGCGGCGAACCCCGACCAGCCCGACGTCATCTACAACCAGGCGGTCGACCTCTACAACAAGGGGAAGTTCAAGGACGCCGCGCCGCTTCTCACGAAGGTCGTGGAGGCCAAGCCCGACCACGCGAAGGCGCAGTACCTTCTCGGGATGTGCGACGTGAACCTCAACAAGATCCCGGAAATGAAGAAGCACCTCTCGGAGTACCTCAAGCTCGAGCCGAAGGGCGCCGACGCGGCCGCCGCGAAGGAAATGCTCGACGCATTCAAGTGACCGTGTGACGCCGTTCGTCATCGGGATCGCCGGGGGCACCGGGTCGGGCAAGACGACCGTCGCCCGCGCGATCGTGAACCGCGTGGGGGAGGAGCGCATCGCATTCCTCTCCCACGACGCGTACTACCGCGACTTCGTCGACCTCCCGAAGGACGTCCTCGACGGGAAGAACTTCGACCACCCGGATTCGCTCGAGACCGAGCTGCTCGAGCGGCACCTCAAGGCGCTCAAGCAGGGCATGGTCGTCGAGATGCCCGTCTACGATTTCCGCGTCCATCGCCGCGCGGCCGAAACGAAGCGCGTCGAGCCGCGCAAGATCATCCTCGTGGACGGCATCCTCATCTACGTCGAGCCCGAGCTGCGCAAGCTCTTCGACGTGAAGATCTTCGTCGACACGGACTCGGACGTGCGGCTCATCCGCCGCATCCGACGCGACATCGCCGAGCGCGGACGCACGGTGGACAGCGTCGTCGCGCAGTACGAGAACACGGTGCGGCCGATGCACCTCGAGTTCGTCGAGCCCTCGAAACGCTACGCGGACCTCATCATCCCGGAGGGCGGCGAGAATGCCGTCGCCCTCGAGTTCCTCTTCGCCCGCCTGAACGCGATCCTCGCCTGAGGCGGCCCCGGCGCGGCAGAATGGGCGCATGAGAAACCGTCTCGTCGCGTCCCTGCTCGCCGCCGGCCTGTCCGCTCCCGCCTTCGCCGCGTCGCCGGATGCCGCCGCCTGCCTCGCGGGCCGCGCCGTCGGCGACACGCCGCTGGTCGCCGACACGAGGGAGCTCTGCGACACGATCGGCGGGCGGCCCGTCGGCTCGAAGGCGAACACGCGCGCCGTGGCGTGGGCCGCCGCGAAATTCAAGGCCGCCGGCGCCGACGCCGTGCGCACCGAGGCGTTTCCCGTGCCCTTCCTGTGGCTGCCCGGCACGGCGGAGCTCTCGATCGTCTCTCCGGAGAGCGTCTCTCTGCGCGTGGCCGCGTGCCCCGCGGCGCCTTCCACGCCCGGCGCGATCACCGCGAAGGCCGTGGACGCGGGCGAGGGAACCGACGCGGACTACGCGCGCCTCGGCGCGAAGGCGAAGGGCGCGATCGCCATCGTCCGCTCGAAGGAGATGAAGACGGCCGACGACCTCTTCGGCGAGTACATGCGCAACGGCGTGATCTTGGACGCCGCGAAGAAGGCCGGCGCGGCCGCGGTCCTCCTGCAGTCCACCCGCCCGCGCGGCCTCCTCTACCGCCACCCGGTCGGTCTCGGGCGCGAGCTCGCGCCGCTGCCGGCCGCGATGGTCTCGCGCGAGCACGCCTCCCGGCTGCTTCGCTTGCTGGAGAACGGAGAGGCGACCGTGCGGCTCTCGATCGCGAACACGACGGGCCCGGCCTACGACGCCCAGAACGTCGTCGCCGAGATCAAGGGAACGGAGAAGCCGGACGAGGTCGTCCTCCTCGGCGCGCACCTCGACTCCTGGGACCTCGGGACGGGCGCGAACGACAACGGCGTGAACGTGGCGCTGCTCGTGGACGTCCTGCGCGGGATCAAGGAGCTGGGGCTCAAGCCGAGGCGGACGATCCGCTTCGTGGCGTTCAACGCCGAAGAGCTCGGCATGTGGGGCTCGGCCGAGTACGTGCGCGCCCACGCGAAGGAGATGGGCAACCTCGCGGCCGTCGTGATCTTCGACGTCGGCTCGGGCCGCACGACGAACTTCTACCTCAACGGCCGCGAGGACCTGCGCAAGCCCGCCGACGCGGCGCTCGCCGGAGTCGCGGGCCTCGTGGGCGCGCCGCACACGCTCGAGGGCGTCGACGGAACCGACAACTTCGACTTCCTCCTCTCGGGCGTCCCGAACTTCGTCGCGAACCAGGACTGGGCGCCGTACCTGCCCGACTACCACGCGGAGTCGGACACGTTCGACATGGTCGACGCGCGCGAGGCGCGCGCGAACGTCGCGATCGCCTCGGCACTCGTGTGGGGCCTCGCGAACTCCGACGGGCGCGCCCCGCGCCAGTCGAAGGCCGAAGTCGACAAGCTCCTGAAGGACACGAAGCTCGACGAGCAGATGAAGGCGATGGGTCAGTGGGAGGACTGGGTGGCGGGGAAGCGCGGCGTGACGAAGTGACTACAATCGCGTCCCTGTGAGCGCCTTTCCACCGGTCCCCGAACAGATGGACCTCCTTCTCAAGGGCGTCGAGGCCTGCGAGAAGAAAGAGGATCTCGAAAAGAAGCTCGCCCGTTCGCTGAAGACGGGCAAGCCGCTGCGCGTGAAGGTGGGCTTCGACCCGTCCGCGCCCGACCTTCACCTCGGCCACACGGTGGTCTTCCGCAAGATGCGCCACTTCCAGGAGCTCGGCCACGAGGTCGTCTTCCTGATCGGCGACTTCACCGGGATGATCGGCGACCCGACGGGCAAGAAGGCCACGCGCCCCCAGCTCACGAAGGACGAGATCCTCGCGAACGCGGAGACCTACAAGGCGCAGGTCTTCAAGATCCTCGACCCCGTGAAGACGCGCGTGATGTTCAACTCCGAGTGGCTCTCGGCGCTCGGGGCCGATGGGCTCGTCCGCCTCTGCGCCAAGTACACGGTCGCCCAGCTCCTCGAGCGCGACGACTTCGCGAAACGGTTCAAGGAGCAGAAGCCGATCGCGGTGCACGAGCTCCTCTACCCGCTCTGCCAGGGCTACGACTCCGTCGCGCTGGACGCGGACGTCGAGCTCGGCGGCACGGACCAGCTCTTCAACCTCCTCGTCGGCCGCGAGCTCATGCGCACGTGGGGGAAGGAGCCCCAGTGCGTCCTCACGCTGCCGCTCCTCGTCGGAACGGACGGCGTCGAGAAGATGTCGAAGTCGCTCGGCAACGCGATCGGGGTCACGGAGCCCCCGAACGAGATCTTCGGCAAGGTCATGTCCGTCTCCGACACGGCGATGTGGGCGTACTGGACGCTCCTCACGGACCGCCGCCCGGCGGAGATCGAGGAGATGAGGGCCGCGGTCGCGACCGGAACGCTGCATCCCAAGAAGCTGAAGATGGACCTCGGCCTCCAGATCGTCTCGGACTTCCACGGCCAGGCCGCCGCGTTCGCCGCGCAGGAGGAGTTCGAGCGCCGCTTCGCGGGGGCGGGGGGCGCGGTGAGCGCCGACGAGAAGAGTCTGTCCAGCTTGTTCCCAGGAGAAGATTTCTTAGAAAGGAATATTGGGGACTTGCTCGTTGCCGTGGCTCTCGCGCCGAGCAAGAACGTCGCGCGCCAGAAGATCAAGGAAGGGGCGGTCGCGACATCACGGGATGGGCAGTCCTGGACGAAAGTCGGATCGCCGGCCGACCTCGTCCGCTTCGACGCTCCCGACGGCATTTTCATCCGCCTCGGAAAGCGATTCGTACGGGTCACGAAGTGACCTTCTCCCTCTTCACCTTCTAAGAAACTCTTCGATGCCGAAGGCCAAGCCGAAGCGCCGCACAAAGCGCAAGGGTCCGAAGCAAACCCTGCTCCTCGTCGGCGGCGCCGGGCGCATGGGCCGCCGGCTCGCGCCGCACTTCCGGAAGAAGGGCTACCGCGTCCTGATCGCCGATCCTGCGGGGCGCGTTCGGGGCTATGCCTCGGCGGGCCTCGACGCCGCCGCGTCGGCCGACGTCGTCTGCGTCGCCGCGTCCCTCGACGCGTCGCCCGCGGCGCTCGAAGCGGTTCTCTCTCATGCGCCGCGCGGCCTCGTCTTCGACATCGCGAGCCTCAAGACGCCGCTCCTCCAGCTCTTCGCGCGCGCCCGCAAGGCGGGCGTCGCGATCGCGTCGACGCACCCGATGTTCGGGCCGTCGGCCGCCTTTCGCGGGAACGACTTCCTCGTCCTCGACTGCGGCGACCCGGCCGCGGCCGCGCGCGTGACGCGGCTCTTCTCGGGCGAGGGCCTCCGGATCCGCCGCATGCCCGTGACCGAGCACGACCCGTGGGCCGCGCGCACGATGGGCCTCGCGCACGTCGTCGCGCTCGCGTGCGCGGGCGCGCTCGTGCGCCTGAAGGTGGACGCGTTCGACGTGGACGGGCGCGCGACGACGTCCTTCCGCCGCCTGCTCGACCTCGTCGCGTCGCTCCTGGACCAGGATCCCGCGCTGACGCGGGCGATCCAGACGCAGAACCCGGACGCGCCGTGGGCCGCGGAGGTCCTCGCCGAGGAAGTGGAGGCCTTCCGCGTCGCCCTCTTCGCGCCCGACCCCGGCCCGCTCGTCGCGCGCATCGGCGCCCTGCGCCGCGCCCTCGGCCGCGGATGACGAAAGGCGCCGAGGCGCCGGACCGGCGACGTTGGCCCCGGAGTTTCTTCGTCCTCGTTCCGCTCGGCGCCGCCGTTCTCGCGCTCGTCGGTGTCGAACTTGCGCTGCGGCTCGTGCATCCCGTCCCGTATGCGCCCGAGCACAACATGATCTTCGACCCCGACCCGGACACCGGATACCGGTTGAGGCCGGGAGGCGTCGCCCTTTTCGGGAACGGCGCGCACGGCGTCGCGAGCCGGCAGGGGCTCCGCAACCGCGAGGTCGGCCCGAAGGCGCCCGGGACATTTCGCATCCTGGCGATCGGCGACTCGTTCACGGAAGGGGCGGGCGTGGAGGCGGAGGAGGCCTGGCCGCAGGTGCTCGAGGGCGTTTTCGCGCGTCGCGGGCCGTGCCGCGTCGAGGTCGTGAATGCCGGCGTCGGCGGCTGGGACCCGTTCCAGTACGCGCAGTTCTTCGCGAGCCGCGGCCTCGCCCTCGAGCCCGACCTCGTGGTCGTCGGGTTCTTCGTGGGGAATGACGCCTACAGCCGCTTCCTGACGGTCGACTCGCTGTGGACGGCGGTCGGCGGCCGCCGCGTCACCCGCGAGGCGGCGGGGCGGCCCTCGATCCGTCTCGCCGTGTTCCTGCAGGAGCACTTCCATCTCGCGCGCGCCCTCCGGGGCCGGGCGCCCGGCTTCGCGCCGCGCCGCTCGTGCGAAGACTTCTCCCCGTGGCTCCTCGAGGCCGAGACCGACCGCCTCGAGAACCACCTGAGGCGCTCGCCGGAACGCGACGCCCGCGCGCGGCCGAACGTGGAGGAAATCCTGCGGATACGGTCCCTCGCGCGCGCCGCGGGAGCCTCCGTCGTCGTCGCGCTCTTCCCCGAGGAGAGCCAGGTCCATGAGGCCCTCCGGGCGCGGCTCCTCGCCGGCCGGGACGCGGACGCGTACGATTTCGAGATGCCGCAGGCGATGCTCCGCGACATGTTCGCGGCCGAGGGCGTTCCCGTCGTCGACCTGCTGCCGGACTTCCGGCGCGATCCGCGCTGTCTCTACATGAACGACACGCACTGGAACGGGGACGGGCAGACCCTCGCGGCGCGCGTTCTCGCGGACGCCCTCCTCCCGTTCATTCCGCCCGCGCAAGGCTCCGCACCGTCGCAATGAACGCCGTTCTGCGGCGGACGGCCGCGGCCCTTCTCGCCGCGGTGGTCCTCCTCGTTCTCGCGTTGCGCGCGTGGGAGGCCGTCGCGCCGCTCGACGTCTCGCTCTCCGTGATGGGGACGTTCTGGCGCGCGTCGACCTCGGCGCGGCTCCTGAACTCGCGCCTCTTCCGGCGCGAGCCGAACTTCGGCCTCGCGCTCCTCGGGCGCGACCGGTCCCTGCCGCTCGGTGCGGACGTCGTCCTCACCGTGCCTCCGGCGCTGCCGGGCGCCGCAGCCGAGGAGAGGCGCCGCAAGGCGGCGTTCGTCCTTGCGCCGCGGCGCGTGACGCTCGCCCGCGGGGAGACGGGTCGCGAGGGGTTCGCTCTCGCGGCGGCCCCTCCCGGGGGCGCGCCGTGAGCCGCTCCGCGTCCCGGCTCGTCGGAGCGGCGGCGCTCCTTCTCCTCGTCCTCGGCGTCTTCACGGCGGGGGTCTTCGCGATGCGCGAGCCCTTCGCGCTCAACGACTACACGGCGATCTGGGGCCTCAAGGCGCGCGCCCTCCACCGGTCGGGCTCCCTCGCGTCGCTCTTCCGCGTGGATCCGGGCGGCGCGTTCTCCCACCCGGAGTACCCGCCGCTGTGGCCGCTCCTCCTCACGGTCGCGACGCGGGCGCGCCTCCCGTACGACGACCTCGTCGCGACGCCGATGTGGCCGCTCCTCGCGCTCGCCGCCTCGCTCCTCGCGGTGCGTGCGGCGTTGAAATCGAACGTCGCGCCGCCGTTCGCGCTCCTCGCGGGCGCCGCCGTGTCGCTCCTCCCGTACTGGCGGACGTACCCGGGCTACGCCGAGGGGCTTCTCCTCGTCTTCATCCTCGCGGCGGCCGGCGAGGCCGGGCGCGCCGGAGCGGACGCTGCCGCAACCGCGCGGCTCTCGATCTTCCTGACGCTCGCGGCGTGGACGAAGCCCGAGGGTCTCGTCGCCGCACTGGCCGCGGCGGCCGTCCTCGCCCTCGCGCGACGCTTTCGCGCGGCGCTCCTCGTCGGGCTCTCGGTGCTTCTCTTTGCCGCTCTTCCCTGGGCGCTCGTCGTCCGGCGGCTCGCGCCGCAGCCGCTGCCGACGGCTTTCGCGCTCCCGGCGTTCTCGTTCGAGAAGGCGGCCGCGGCTTTCGCCGCGCTCGCGGCGGAAGCGGCGCCCGCCGCGGGCCTGGCTCTCGCGGCGGCCGGACTTCTCGCACTGGCGCCCCGAACGCTCCGGCGGCGGCGGGCGGTTCTCGCGTGGGCCGCGCTTTACTCGGCGGTTCTCCTCGGCTCGTTCGCGTTCAGCCGGTTCGACCCCGCGTGGCACGTCCGGTGGTCATGGGACCGCATCCTCGTCGTGCCGCTCGCGGCCCTCATCCCGGCGCTGGCCGAGGCTCTCGCGGAATGCGCGACGGGTCGAAACGAAGAGCCGCCTCCCGAAGGGACTCCGCCGGCTCCTGCCCCAGCGTTCTGAGCGCGAAGCCGAAAGCGGCGCGGACGCGCGCCTCGTCGAGCGTCTCGAGCGCGAGAGCGCCGTCCCTCTTGCCGAGCTTCTTCCCGTCCGGCCCGACGACGAGGGGCAGGTGCGCATACGAGGGCGTTGGAAGGCCGAGCGCGCGCTGGAGGGCGATCTGCCGCGCCGTGGAGTCGAGGAGGTCCGCGCCGCGCACGACCTCGGTGACGCCCTGCGCCGCGTCGTCCACGACGACGGCGAGCTGGTACGCGTACGGCCCGTCGGCGCGCTTCACGACGAAATCGCCAACCGTCCTCTGGACGTCTTCGGAGAGAGAACCGAAGAGAAGATCTTCGAAGGTGATGAGGCCGGGGGGTACGCGGAAGCGGAAGGCGCGGGCCGTTTTTCCGGGCGGCAGCCCGGCGCGGCACGTGCCCGGGTAGACGGCGCCACCCTCCTCGCCGCGAGAAGGCGCGGAGGCCGCCCGCGCGATGTCGGCGCGCGAACACGCACAGGCGTAGATCTCTTTCCTTCTCAGAAGATCTTCAAACGCCGCGTCATAGAGCGTGAGGCGTTCGGATTGAAAGACGACCTCCCCGTCCCACGTGAGGCCGAAGCGCTCGAGCGTCCGCAGGATGTCGTCGGCCGCGCCGGGCACGACGCGCGGCGTGTCGAGGTCTTCCATGCGCACGAGCCAGCGCCCGCCTTTCGCGCGCGCAAACAGCCACGACCCGAGCGCCGCGACGAGGCTGCCGAGGTGCAGCGGCCCCGTGGGGGAAGGCGCGAAGCGCCCGGTGTGGGAGGAGGCCGGAACGTCCGTCACCGGAAGAGGTTAACCCGCTGAATCCCGGAGGCTTGACGCAGAGAGGCGCGGACCGTACGATGCGCGGCCTTCGTGCGGCCCGTGCGCGCGAAGGCCCCCGGGGTCTTTCACATTCCGCAGTAGCTCAATGGTAGAGCACCCGGCTGTTAACCGGGATGTTGTAAGTTCGAGTCTTACCTGCGGAGCCAATTACCTTACCCGCGAATGCACAGCAGGCGCGGTTGACCCAAACCTCGCGACGACCTCGCGGGGTTTTTTGCATCTGGACGCCAGAACGCGGAAGCGGGGAGTCTCGGGGCATCGAGCCGAGAGCATCGTTTCCCCTCAACTCTGGTCCCCTAAAGCAACGCGACCGTTCTCTCAGATCGGTTCTTGTCGAGAGCGGCAGAGAGCGGTTGACGCGATTTTCCGGGACCCTTGGTGACGAGTTAATAACCCACCTCAGAGAGGTCACTTTCGAGCGCGGAGGGGTTTAGAAACCACTCCGAAAAGTCTGATCACGGCAAGGCGAAGTGACTGAATAATGACCACTTAATCCAGTCGCTCGAGGCCGGCCCGGAGTGGCCTTTTTCGCGCCACCGATCGGGCCGTCGCTCGCGCCCTTCGAGTAGCGCTCGGCCTGCTGAAGCACCCCCTGCGGCCCGAGAGTGACCTTTTTGGCCTCGACGATGCCGAGAATCTGGCCATCCACGAAAAGAGCGTAGTCGGCAGGCCCGTTCGACGTCGGAAACTCGCGGACCGCGTGTTTTGTCAGCTTCTTGAAGTCGAGACCTTCCTTGAAGTCGACGATCTTCCATCCGGCTGCCTTGAGCAGCGGATCGACACGCTTCCAGCGGGTCACTTTCTCGGATTCGCCCATTCGACTATAGCGATGATAAGGGGAAGGAAGGCGGCTCTCGGATCCCGCGAACCCGGGGCTCGGCTTCTCGTGCGGGTACGGTGTGTCGGAGATGGCGGGCTGGGGCCTCCGAAGTGCCCGCTCCTGAAGGGCCGGGCCGAATGACCTGGGAGGTCCAGTCGTTGGCGGGGAAATGACCCGTGAGGTCAGGGCCCGAGGGGCCCCCGGGCCACCTCCTTCGCGCGACGTTGGCCCACGTGGCGCGACCAGGGCGAGGGAGTTCTGTGGGCCGGGTGTTTGATGGCGTGGGTAGCGGTGCGAACGCCCTCGAACCCGCGGAGTATTCGGTGCTCTGCCATAAGTGCAAATTCCTCAATTACTTCGGGCAGAATGCGGCTTGCGGCGGGCGAGTGACTTCCGGACGATCAGAAGACTGCGGTTGACCTCCAGGCGTCGGCGGCAAACTCTCGATCGAGCAGGGCCAGGAAGTCTGACAACGAAAGCCCGCCAATAAAGGACGTAGAGCGCTACATTCTGGGAACTACTCCGGCGACACTAGGGTCATCTGAACTGGGGGGCGCAGAGCGAGGCGAGCGCGGACGTGTTTCGATTGCCATGGCGCCTCCTGATGAGGAGCCGAAAGACTGTGAGCATGGTCAGAAGAAGCGTCCTAGCATTCGCATCCCTCATCGTCGTTTGCTCCATTAAGCCGGCGGGACGGGCCGATGACCTACTCCGGCCCGACCCACCTGGCGCCTCGTCGCATGATTGGACTGAGCCAAAGGGACCCTTTGCTCCGAGGTCGCTAGCGATCTTTCGAGAAACTGCGCCGGCGCGAATCCAGCAGGCCCTTGATGGGCTGGCAAAGGACGAGCGGTCCACGACCCGCGGCGTCAAAGAGCAACAGGTCTACGCTTCGGTGAGTCCGGCGGTCGTGCTCGTGACCACGCCCGAGGGCTTAGGCTCGGGGTCAGTGCTTAGCACGGACGGTCTGATTCTCACTAGCTATCACGTCGTCGAAGGGCACGAGAACGTTGCTGTCGCCTTCAAGCCTGACGCGGGCACAGAGCTCGAGCGTTCTCAGTTGTACCGAGCCAAAGTCTGGCGGGTGGATGCAACAAAGGACCTCGCACTGTTGAAGGTTCTGGCCCCCCCGGCCCGTTTAGCAACAATCCCCTTGGGCCAGTTGTCGGAAATATCCATCGGATCGGATGTACATGCGATCGGGCACCCTAAGGGCCTGAGGTGGACATACACACGAGGTCTCGTCAGTCAGATCCGACAACACTATGAATGGACGGTACCGCCGGCCAAGAGGCATGAGGCGACAGTCATTCAGACGCAGACACCTATCAGCCCTGGGAACTCGGGCGGCCCGTTGATTTCAGATGCGGGACATCTCATAGGCGTCAATACGTTCTCAAAACTCGGAGACGAGCTGCACTTCGCGGTTGCGGTTGACGAGATTGTGCAGTTCCAAGCCCGCAGCACAACGAGCGAAGCGGTGCCCTCCGCTCCTTGCAGAGGCCTGGCTTCGCAGCGCCTCGCTGACGAAAAGCACCGGGGTTTCGTTACGAAGTACGACACCCTTTGCTCCGGAATGACCGACGCGATCCTCTTTGAGCCATATGACTCCGCGAAGCCCGCAGTGCTCTTTGTGGACTCTAAGGGGCGCGGTAAGTGGGATGTCGAAGTGTACGACTACCAGAGGGAGGGGAAATTCGAGCGGTCCATCTGGCGAAATGACGATGGGTCATGTCGAATCGTAGGAATCCACGATACGGGTACACCCGAGCCGACAAGATGGGAACGCTGCCCGAAGCACTGAACCGAGGAATCGGTGTGTGTATTGCAGCGATCTGTATCGCTGCTGCGCCGTTACGGGCAAGTGTCGAGATCGACGCCCTGTTCGAATCGGCAGGGGCAATGCGTTACCAGGGCTGCCACGGAGCCGCGCGTGCTGCCTATGAGGACCTCCTCGCGCGGCATAGCTCGACCTTGCCGCCGCAGGAGCTGATCAACATACAGACGCTCTTGCTCGACACCTGCGTCGACGCCCTCGATGTCGAGTGTCTAGCGCTCCACCTCCCGATATTTGATGCATCCGTCAGCACGTGGAGTGGTTCGTTTCAAGACCTAGCCCAAGGAGCGATCTACTGGTCGATCTTCAAGCAACAGATCGGCGACAGAAGCGAGCCTTCTCCGGAAGCGATCCTCGCCCGGATCGCGAACAAGGTGACACCCCTCCCACCAGATCTCTACATCGAGGTGCAGATCCGGCATGCTGACGCACTTCTCCTTGCGGGGAATTACGAGGGTTCGCGCCTAGCTACGGAAAGAGCGCTATCACTACTCGTGACTCTCCGCAAACCCATCCCCTATTACGCTGCGCGATGGCTCGCGCGGATCTGCTATCTCTTCGTCCGGCAGGGAGATGTAGCCAGGGCTCTCAAGCTATTCCGTGTGTCACTTCCACTCTGGCTGCGCGCCTTGCCGCCTGGCAGCGCTGCCACGGGAGAGGTTCTGGAGTTGGCAGGCCGCCTCGCAGAACGGATTGGAGAGTTTCGAAATGCACGGCAGTACCTTGAGCTCCTGAGAACGCAGCAGGAGTCGCAGGAACTACCGGAGCGCATTCACGAGAGTTTCCGGGACTGGGCGCTGACCGAGCTCGCCGGAACATGCATCGTGATGGGAGATCTCCCATGTGCCCGTTCTGCCCTCGAGCAGAGTAGCTACGCCATTAAGCTGCAGGCCCCTCCGCGTCGCCGACTGACTGAATCCGAGACGGCCTATGTCGCTGCTCTACTCCTCGTGGACACGCTGCAGGCTAGGCCGATCCACGCGGAGTGGCTCACGCCACTCGAGGACCCTCGGCTCGCTAACGACCCAGACGAGAAGAAGATGACGCGGCTGGCTCGAGAGTCTCTGTTGGCGGGAGCCGCCGGGCTTATTCGGTATGTCCGCAAGGAGCCGGGCGCCGACCGGAACATCGTCGAGTTCATCAAGAAGCGCCTCGAGATAGATGCAATCGAGGCCGCAGCTCACCCTGACGCGACGACGCTACCGAGTGCGATGGACAGGGTCTACATACGCTTCGGGCTCGAAGCGCTGGCACGAATCGACGGATTCGACCGCACTCTTCTGGCTGATATGACCATTCGGGTGTCACAGGCGACGAATCGCACCCTGAGAGACGCTGACGGTGACGCGCTCGCTCTGGTCGCCAACAGCCGCGACGAGTATGCGCGGCGGAATGCGCACGCCCTCATGCGGCTCACTGCCCGACAGACAGATGAAGAACGCATCTGGTTGGCGGCGCTTGTGGCATCACTCACTGGAAGCGGCGAGGCTCTAGGCGATAAGTCGTTCGCAATTTACGACTTTACACAACGAACACGGCTTGGCAACTTGAGCGAGCAGCGGGCGGTCCTCCGCAGCCAGGTCAAGCGCGAAACACGACCTGCTGTGCCGCATTACATCACCCTGACTGACCTTCAGTCGGTCTTAGCACCGGACGAGGTAGTCGTCTGTCTCTTCGAGTACTTGGGCAGCATCGTTCATGTTGCAGTAAGTAAGACCGATACGCAGCTCGCAGCCACACTTGTCGACCGCGAGAAATTCGCCTTCGACTTCCGGGTTCTGAAACTCGCGCTGACAGCAGACGGTCCGCCATCAGATGAACGGGATGCTGAATATCCAGCCGAGCGGGCCTTTCGGCTATACGAGCTACTCCTTAAGCCGGTGGAGGCAATCCTCACCGGCAAGCGGCACATTGTGTGGATTCCACCCGCGGATCTGGCTGGCTTGCCGATTGGGGCGCTCGTGCGAGCCGCGCCTCCGTCGTCCGGTGGAGAGCGCGAGCTAGAAGCGCTGGAGTTCGTCGCTCAGGCCCTCGATGTCTCCTACGCACCGTCACTCAAGGCTTTTGTTAGTGCACGCAAGGCGCCTCTCGAGTTTCGAGGTCAACGCACGTTCTTTGGTGCCGGAGATCCGACGCTCTCTGGTGAAACTGACAACGGGGTGTCGCGAAGCGAAGCTGTGCTTCGTGGGGGCCTTCGGCTCGGCCTAGCATCCCTAGTGCACCTTGACGAGCTGCCCGACACTGGTGCAGAACTTCGAGAAGTAGCCTCGAAGTACGGTAACCGCGCCACGGTGTTGACGGGCGACGCGGCGACTGAAGCATCCGTTCGGAGGCATCTCCTACGCGACTACGATGTCGTGGAGTTTGCCACGCACGGCCTCCTCGGCAATGAGCTCAGAGGTCTCAGCGAGTCCGCCCTCGTCCTCACGCCAACATCGCCAGATGATCAGGAGGACGACGGGCTGCTCAGGGCGTCGGAGATTGCGGATTTCGATCTGCGTGCGGATCTTGCCGTTCTCTCTGCCTGCAACACGGGGCAGGTCGACGCGGAGCTAGTTTCGCCTGAGGTGCACGGTCTGACGAATGCACTTGCACTTGCCGGGGTTCCGGCGAGCCTAGTGACCCTGTGGCCGGTGGACAGTGTGTTGGCGCGACACCTGGTTGGCGGAGCGCTGGCCACTATGAGGGAGCGGGGACTCCGCCCGGCGGAGGCCCTGGGAGACGCTGTCCGTGCTCACCTCTCTTCTCCAACGCGAAGCGCTTATCGGAATCCTAGGTTCTGGGCACCCTTTGTGATCTATGGCGATGGACGCCGGCCGGAAGTGCCGAGCAGTCAGGCCAGGGTTGGGTGGACACGGAAGACTTACGAGATTCAGGAGAGCCGCGGCGAGGGGACTGTCCTCAGCTTGGCCGCGCTCGCTGACGGCGGGATACTGTCGTCTGCAATACACTGGAACGCCGACGCCGCGGTTGGCGCTTTGGAGCGATCTGATGCCTCGGGGAAGTCTCTGTGGCGCCGAGAGACCTCCGACTGGACTCCGCTGCGGATCGCAACAAGCAGCGAGGGGATCGCCGTACTTGGACTCGAAGGGAAGCGCGGCGTGACGCAGCCGACTCTTGTGTTGTTCGGCACGGACGGGCGTGAGCTCTGGCGACGCGGAATCGATGTGGCTTCTCGTGAGTGCCTTCCCTTGGCGGTGAGCCACGAGGCGGACGGTTGGCATGCACTAGTCAGCCTTGGTGGCCCCGATCTAGGAGCCGTGGGAAAGCGAAGCGTCTTGGTGGTGAGCTGGGCTGAGGACGGCAATATCACCCAGAGAGATGAGGCCGAGATTGACGAAGGGGTCGGGGCCTTGAACGGCAGCGCCGTACGCCAGGCTGGAACCTGGATGGTTGCGATTCAGGGATGGAAGCGAAACGAGTCGCTTTCTCCCGTTCCCACGGGCTATGGAGAGACCGACCCTTGTCAGATCGTCGCGAAGACCACCCTAGCCGCTGTGCCTGATAGCACTCCACGCTGGACGGCTCTTCGTCACTGGGACGATGCCCAGAATGCCGGTGCAATCGTGGTCGACGGGAGTCGTTTGATTTTGGCGGGCTCGAGCGTAGACCGCTGCGGTCGGGCGCAGATCGCATCAGTGAAATTCGCCGATCCTGCGGCAAACGCATGGAGCGGCGACGGCGTAGCGGAACCACTTCCGTCTCACATCGTAAGGGTCTTGAAGAGAGGGCGGGACGGATCGCTTCTGGCGGTCACGGCGAGTGAGCGGCTGGGAGACCCCGGCGACGGCAAGCTCCATGACCGGCATCGGCCCATTCCTGGCCGGCCGCAGGAACAGGTAATCCCCGGCAGGCGCTGGGAGGACGTGGTCGTTCAGCGCCTTGAGCCGAAGGGTGGTGTCGTTCCGGAGTTGTGGTTCGGGGCCGGAACTTCAATTACGCTGGAGGACGCCATTCTCTCCGGGGACGTCTTGACGGTAGGTGGAATGATTGGCGGAAAGTCGTTCCTGGCAACGTTTGAGTGGGCGCCGCAACCGTGAAGGAGCATAGAGGCACGCCGCTTCGCAGCCTCGTGCTCGGCGTCGCCGTCGCTCTGTCTCTGATAGGGGCAAAAGCCCTTCTCGAGCAGACGGCATTCGGAAGGCAGCTCGAGCTTCTGACCTACAACCTCCTTCAACTGCGGCTGACGAGGTCTGCGCCGGAGGCGGAGTCTCCCGTGGTCGTCGTAGACATTAGCTCGATCTTGCCGACCGTGATCGAGACACCGCTGCGTCGCGAGCTCATCACGCCTCGTGAAGACCTTTTAAGGGTCGTCAGGTCGGTAGCAAGGGATGGGCCGCGGGCCATTGGAATTGACGTGGACTTTTCACCGAGTGAGGGCGGGCCAGTAACGCATTCGGACACGAGATTCCTGAAAGAGATCCTGGCGATGAGAAACGAAGGTCTGCCGATCTTCGTGGGAGTGTTCGAATCTGTCGTTCAACAGCCCGAGCAGTGGCTGAGTGAACCGGAGTTCTCGCCGCTCGCTGCGTACCTGTCAATTCCGCGAGTGCAAGAAGTCGGGTCTGTGCCGCGCATGGTCGAGTGGGTCTGGCCGAGCGGCGTCTCCCGCCCTTGTCCGTCCCTGGCCTCCGCTTTGTCCCAGTCGGAGCTGAAAGCCCTCCCCGGAGCCGTGAACTGGGCTCTCAACCGAGTGTCGATCAAACAGACCGAGGAATTCTCATCTTCGGAGTTCGCGGTCGACTTCAGCGGTCTCGACGGACTAATGAAACGGCGGATCTCAGCGAGTAGTCTCACGGCCCCCGGGGGGACGGATCGCGCAGTCAAAGGCAAACTCGTGCTGATCGGACGCGCGACGCCAGGCGAGACTGGGGACCAGTTCATATTGCCGGGAGTAGAGACACCGGTTCCCGGCGTCTTCGTGCATGCATGTGCGGCCGAGACTCTGCTGGCTAGACCTCTCTTTACGCTTACTCACGCTGGGCGAGTCGTAGCAGACGTGCTCGCGGCAGCGATGGTATTTGGACCGGTGTTCTTGATCGAACTCTATCTTTCGAGGAGCCGGCGAGATGGGGGCGGCTTCGCATCGCACTCGATGCAGACAATTCTCACGATCGCCGTGGTCTTCGTGGTTATAGCCGTCGGCCATGTTCTGGTCCGCTACGTGCGCCTGCTGTGGACTGACTACTTGATGGTCGTCGCGGGGCTCCTGCTTCATGGGCCCTGTGAAAGACTGGTTGGCCGTCTGCTAACGACCGCGCCCGCGAAGGGAAGCGACAAACGCGAGCGATCCAAACGTAGGGCTCGCAGCCGCAGTCGAGGATCGAAATGAAACGAGGGCTTTCGCTTCTGGCGATCTGTCTGACGATCTGCGTTCACATCGCCGCTGGGCCCACCGAAGACAAGCAACAGGCGCCGGCCGGAGCGATCCTGGAAATTGAGGGAACGGTACTTCTTAGGACAAGCCTCGGGGCGCCCGCGATCCGCTTAGACCCGAAGCGCGACCTTATGAGAAGCCTCTATCTCGGGCAGGCACTCCGCGTCGAGCCAGGGGGACACGTTAAGGCCGCCTTCATGTCGGGAGTTCGCGAATTAGGGCCGTCCGAGGAGTGGTTCACCCTCGCGCTGGTTACACCCCGCACCACGCAGCAGAAGCGCGTGGCTGAGGCGCTCCGGGAGTATGGAAGGCCGGGCGGGTCGCGGAGCGGGAGCGTAGGGACGTTGGTGTCGCCGGGGAATGGGACTGTCATCCTCGCGGAGAAGAGCACGGTGCGGTGGCGCTCGGGTTCTTTCACTGGGACGTTGTCTTTCCGGCTGGAGTCGAGTTCGGGGAAGGTCCTTTGGAAGGAAGACGGGATTAACCCAAATACGGAGTCGCTGGATTCGGCGACCTTGCGCGAGACGCTATCGAGATGGAGGGACAGCGAGGCCGCCGGGCCGCTCGTTCTAACTGTGACGGGAACAAGTGGGGGCACCGCGGAGGCAGCCTTTTCGGTTCTCAGCAAGCGGGAAGAATCGAAGTTAGAAGCCGATCTGAGGGCTTGGCAGATAGTCGGCGATGCGTTGCTTGAGAAGATAGGGCGGGCCTATGAGTGTCGCCAAAGGGGCCTGAGGACCGAGGAGATCGAAGAGCTGGAGGCTGCACTTCAAATCGCACCCGAAAGCACAGAAGTGCTGAGCCTACTAAGCGAAGCCCATCGACGTTACGGCGATTCGGCGCGGGCCGAGACGCTGCGTAACAAAGCTGAGCTCGTGAGGTAAGCGGCTAGCTGTAAAGACTCAGGAGGTTGTTCACCCGGGTTAGCCGGTGGGAAGCTGTTGGTGCGAAACAGCAGCAGGCCATCGGAGAAACCCGGATGAA